>NZ_JBFAXS010000005.1:0-699204 GCF_040680955.1 Kribbella sp. NPDC051936
ATCTTCGGCGGTGAGTTCCCCGGCGACGACTTCGTCTCCCGGTTCTTCATCGTCCATGTGCTGCTGATACCGGGCATCATCCTGGCGCTCGTCACGGTGCACCTGTTCTTGGTCGTGTACCACAAGCACACGCAGTACGCCGGTCCCGGCCGGACGCAGAAGAACGTGGTCGGCTACCCGCTGTTCCCGGTGTACACGGCCAAGGCCGGCGGCTTCTTCTTCGTGGTGTTCGGCATTACCGCGCTGATGGGCGCACTGATGCAGATCAACCCGGTCTGGCTGTACGGGCCGTACAACCCGGCCGAGGTGACCGCGGGCTCGCAGCCGGACTGGTACATGGGCTGGCTGGAAGGCTCGGTCCGGATCTTCCCGGGCTTCGAGTCGACGTTCTGGGGCATCACGATCAGCTGGAACCTGCTGATCCCGGCCCTGATCGTCCCGCCGGCGTTCGTCACCCTGGTCGCGCTGTATCCGTTCATCGAGGGCTGGATCACCGGTCGGTGGGCGAGCGCTATGCGTAGTGGTGCGCGGGCGCGGTGCAGACGGCCGGCTACCATCGTGCACCCGGACTCCGTGGGGTGCAGCGCCTCGGCATACGTCCGATCGTCGAGATCGTGGACGGGAATGCCTGCTAGGTGGCGGGAGGCAAGTGAGTCGCTTGCCGAGCGCACGCCGGCGTCCAAGGTCCGATATTCCAGATCGTGGTCGGCAGCCGGCATGGGCGAGGTGTTGGGGGTCGGCGACACAAGTACGAAGACCTCCTGGGGCAAGTCCTCCGCATTGGGCCGATGGTGAGTCAGCCCGGTAGACGTGACGATAGATCCTGCTTTGGCGTAGAGCGTCTCGACATCGTCCCAAGCCCGGGCTGGTCGTCGGTGCCGCGACTTTCGGAGGCAGCCTCCAGGGCTGGTACGGCGGACGGGCGCTGACTGTGTCGGAACGCCCGCCCACCGGTCTTGTTTCACGATGCGCAGGCTCGGCCGCATCGGGGATGGGCCGTCCGTAATCCGCAGACCAAGTCAGGAACGTCGATCCTGAACGGTCGCATAGCCGCGTTGCTCGGCAGTTGCTCGGGCGCGAGAGCCATGTCGGAACTCCTCGGTCCTGGGGTAGCACCGGTTTGGTTCTGACATGAAGTCTGTGCGCCTGAAGGATCCGTTGCGCCCGTGCCGAGCACGAGGGCTTGCACTGGGCCGATCCCGCGCCTCGCCCCAGGGTTTGCAGGTTCGAGGTGAGCCAAAAGGTCGTCGTTCACCTTGCGGACGAAACCCTGGTCAGTTGCAGCGATGTCGACCCCGGGGCAGCCCCGGTGCTCGGTACGGGCGCGAAAGATGTCGCCGGTCATCGACTCTTGCGACCAGGACCCGACTTGAAAGAAGAGGGGACGACAATGAGTCAGCAAATTCAGGACTACGCTCTGATCGGCGATCTGCGCACGGCTGCTCTGGTTGGCTCCGATGGAGCGATTGACTGGCTGAGCGTGCCTCGCTTCGACTCGCCCGCTATCTATGCCGCTCTTCTCGGAGATTCACGGCACGGTCAATGGACCCTCGCGCCTGCTGCAAGTCACCGGTCCAGCCAGCGCCGGTACCGTACCGACACCCTGATCCTCGAGACGGACTGGACCACGGCCGAGGGACTGGTCAGGGTCACCGACCTCATGGTTCCGGGCGCTGAAACCCCAACCATAGTGCGGGTTGTCGAGGGTATCTCCGGCACTGTCGCGATGCGCACGCGGATCGCACCACGAATGGGGTACGGGCAGCGTCCGCCGACCTTTCGCCGCTCGAAAAAGCAACTGGTTGCGGTGAGCGGCGGTCACGCGCTGAGCCTGACGTCCGACGTCGACCTCTGTCTTGTCGACGCGTCCTGGATGGGGCACTTCGTCGTCAGCCCAGGTCAGCGGATCTGTTTCACCTTCAGCTACATGCCTGCAAGCGATGTTCAGCGACCGATTCAGAGCGCGGACACCGCTGTAGCCGCTACCGCGGGGTTTTGGACCAAGTGGGTCAATCGATCCACCTACAGCGGCCCCTGGACGAGCGAGGTCAAGCAGTCCCTGATGATCCTCAAGGCACTCACCTTCGCTCCGACAGGCAGCATTCTGGCTGCTGCCACTACCTCGCTGCCGGAGACGATCGGTGGCTCCCGCAACTGGGACTACCGGTACTCATGGTTGCGCGACGCTACCTTCACCTTGCGGGCATTCCTCGCCACGGGCCACGTCGACGAAGTCGTCGCCTGGCGCGACTGGCTCGTCCGCACTGTGCTCGACAACCCCTCGGAACCGCAGATCATGTATGCCATTGACGGCGCTAGCCACCTACCGGAAGAGATCCTCGGCTGGCTTCCGGGACATGCCGGTTCTGCGCCGGTCCGGATAGGCAACGAGGCAGCAAAGCAGCAGCAGAACGACGTCTGGGGCGAAGTGCTTGACATCCTTGCAGAGGTCCGGGACTCGGGTGTGCCTAATCACCCGGATCAGGCCACCTTGGAACAGGCGCTGTTGGACCAGATCCAGGCCCACTGGCGAGAGCCTGACCACGGACTCTGGGAGGTCCGAGGTCCGCGGCGGCACTTCTTGCACTCCAAGCTGCTCACCTGGGTCGGTATCGACCGGGCAATCCGAGGTCACAAGCACCTCGGGATCGAGAAGCCGCACCAACTCGCGAGACTGTCGTGTTTGCGTCGTACCGTCGCACGGGAGATCGTCGAGCGGGGCTACCACGTCGGACTGAAGGCGTTCACCCAGTCCTACGGATCCGCCAAGCTCGACGCGTCCATCCTGCTGATGCCACGGTACGGCTTCCTTCCATGGCACGACGACCGGGTGATCGCAACCGTCGACGCGATCGAGCGCGACCTCACTTGTCACGGTCTCGTGCGGCGCTACCTGGTCGATGACGGCGTGGACAACATCGACGGCGTACCCGGAGGTGAGGGTACCTTCCTGGCTACCTCCTTCTGGCTCGCCGATGCACTGCACGGCATCGGCCGCACCGACGACGCTGCTGCGCTGTTCGAGCGTCTCCTCGGACTTCGCAACGATGTCGGCCTGCTGAGTGAGGAATACGATCCGGTCACCGGAAATCACCTCGGCAACACACCCCAGGCGTTCAGCCATGCATCCCTGGTTACAACCGCGGTCGCCCTGAGCGCCTCGGGCGCCTCTACGAGTGCACGTGATGTGCAGCCAGACCTGCCGCCGGCAACCCGCAGGAAGGTCGCCTAGCGACGGCAGTTGGAGTCGTGTGACGTTAGGTCTGCTGGCTGGCTGGAGGGCGCACAGCACGGCGGGTTCGCACAGTTGCCCCCGCCTAGCGCGTGATCTGATGAGGTAGGTGATGTCAGGTCTGGCGTTGAAGAGCTGCTGGATCCGGCCGAGCGCACGGCTGCGAGCCGCCGGATGGGCTGCAACACCTGGTGAGCAGGCCAAAATGGGACGACGAGGGTTGCTCGACGAGCCGGGCGAACGCGCCGTTGATCTGCTCGGGGGCTCCGACGCACTGCTGGCCGTGGGCGCGGCTAGTCATGCGCTCGAAGGACATTGTGGGTTGAGTTCGTGTAAGGCGTCCAGGTCTCTGCCGGGATCATTCCGTCGCGCCGTCGCGAGTGAGGTCGGTGCCTGGGAGGACCCGGCCGGAGTTCACCGGGGTTTCGTCGCAGCTGATGTCGCATGCCTGTCCTCGCCTTTCGTTCCGTCGCCGTGTGAGAGCAGGAGTGTCGGTCACGAGCACCGTGCTCGTGGTGCAGGCCGCGAGGTTGGCGCGCTGAAGGCTCAGAGTGAGTGTGGCACGCGAGCCGTTGAATGTGTCGATCAGGAATGCCTGCCGCGACGCTGGCGTCGCCTTCTCTGTGACCAGCGGGAACGGCATCGCGGCGTTGTAGAGGTGGCGGGAGTAGGCCAGGGCCAGCTGTTCGGGGCAGGCAATGGCGAAGTTGCCCCGCCGCTGATCGGCATGGCAGTCGGGTTGCGGTAGAACCTCCGCATCGTGCAACCAGCCTGGTCCGGGCGGCGATCTGTTCCGTCTCTGTTCCGTGAAGTGGTGCAAATGGTGGTCAACCATGTGAACCGATGAGAGTGACCGAACGATGATGGCAGCCCGAGACGTGTCGCTCGGGCCGTTATCTCTTGTGCTCGACTTCCTCAGTTTTGCGAGGCTTTGAGCTCGTCCCGGTGCTTGGTGACCCACGTTGCGAAGGACTGCAGCTCGGGGTTCAGTTCGCGGACCTTGGCGAGGTTGCGGTCGCCGGTGAACTCGTCGTGGTTCTCGGCGTAGAACTGGAACATGTTGGCCATCTCCACGGCCATCGGGAACGGATACGTGCGGTACTCCTCCACGGTGGGTGCGTGGTAGACGACCTGCTCGCCGATGGCGTCGGTGAGGGCCGCGGCGTACTCGTCGCCGGTCAGGTGGTCGCCGGCGACGCTGACGGTCTCGCCGACCAGGTCGGGGTGCTTGAAGACGGCGAGGGCGCTGCGGCCGATGTCGTCGGAGGCGACGCCGGACAGTCGCTGGTCGCCCATCGGGAAGGTGATGGTCAGTACGCCGTCGGCGTTCCGGGTCGGCGGCATTGTCGTGGTGAACGCGTCGAAGTAGAACGTGGTCCGCAGGAACGTCGTGGGTACGCCGTACTTGGTGAACAGCTCGTCGGCCTCGCCCTTCGCGTCGAAGTGCGGGACCTTGTAGCGCCCGTCGTCGAGGCTCGGGACGTCGTCGCGCCCGGCGAAGAACAGCCGGGTGTCCTCGAGCGTCGACCAGACCAGGTGCTGTACGCCGGCGTCGCGGGCGGCCCGCGCGGCGGTTTCGGCCTGGGCGAGCTCCATCTCGGCGCGGGTCCGGACCGCCTCCTCCTCGGGGGTCAGCGGAGCCCAGTAGTTCGTCACCACGAAAGCGCCGTACGCACCGTCGAACGCGGCCCGGATGCTCGCCTCGTCGTCGAGGTCGGCGGCGACCACCTCGGCGCCCGCGGCGGCGAGGTCCTGCGCGGCGCCGGAGTCCGGGTTGCGGGTCAGCGCGCGGACGGCGAACTCGCCGGACGGATCGGCCAGGATCGCGCGCGCCAGCGCGCCGCCCTGGGCCCCGGTGGCTCCGACGACCGCGATCAGCTTGCTCATATCCACTCCTCAGAGAGTTAGGTTGATGCGTCAATCCGACCAATGTAGCGCCTTGGGTTGATGTGTCAACCCAGCCGGGTAGGATGGTCGATGTGAGCAGCAAAGGACCCTGGCTGGACGACGCCGAGCAGAAGTCGTGGCGCAGCTACCTGCTGATGAAGCGGACGCTGGAGACGCATCTGGAGCGGCACCTCCAGCGCGAGTTCGGCCTGTCCGGATCGGATTTCGAGATCCTGGTGAACCTGTCCGAGTCGGAGGCCGGCCGGATGCGCGCGTTCGAGCTCAGCCGTTCGACCCAGTGGGAGAAGAGCCGGCTGTCCCATCACCTGACCCGGATGGAGAAGCGCGGCCTGATCCGCAAGGAGGCCTGCGACTCGCGGTACCCGGAGATCGTCATCACCGAGGAAGGGCTGGCGGCGATCAAGGAGTGTGCGCCGGCGCACGCCGCGCGGGTCCGGGAGTTCTTCGTCGACGTGTTCGGGCCGGAGCGGTTCGCGATCCTCGGCGAGGTGTCGGACGAGGTCGTCGGCACGATCGGCAAGCACTGCGAGGACGACTGCCCGCTGGAGGCACGCTCCTGAGAGGTGCTCTCAGAGAGCTTTCAGGAGAACTTGACGGTGGCTTGATCTTCTCTTGGAGTGCGGCTGAACAGCCTCGACCGAGGCTTGCTGCATGGTCACCACACACGGATCTCAACCCAACCGCCGGCGCTGGCTGCACCGTGCGTCCGCGGCCGCGATAGCCACCGCCGTCCTCGGCGTCGGCGCGACCGGGATCTCGGTCGCGGTCGTGTCGTCGAAGCACTCCGGCAGCGGCAGCACCGGGACGACGGCGTCGTCGAGCAACTCGGACTCCTCGAGCTCCAGCTCCAGTTCGGGCTCGGACGACAGCAGCAGCTCGAGCGGGCTCGGCTCGGCCGGCTCCGGCGCGACCTCGCAGGGCGGGAGCAACGGGTCATGACCGCCTCCCGTACCTGGACCGCGTGGAGTTGCACGGTCCGGCTGACCGTCGACGACCCCGCCGTACTCGGTGCGGCCTGCGGTGAGCTCAAGGCGCTGATGGACCGCGTCGACAAGGCTGCGAGCCGGTTCCGCCCGGACTCCGAGCTGTCGGTCGTCAACACCCGCGCCGGCGCGCTCGTACCGGTGTCGCGGCTGCTCGTCGACCTGGTCGACGTCGGCCTGGTCGCGGCCCAGATGAGCGGCGGCGCGGTCGATCCGACCGTCGGCCCGGCGGTGATCGCGGCCGGGTACGACGCCGACATCGAGGCGGTACGACGGCGCTTCCCGCAGCCGGCCGGGGACCCGAAGCCGGTCGTCGGCTGGCAGGAGGTCCGCCTGAACCGGAAGCTCGCGCTGCTCGGCGTACCGAAGGACTGCGCCCTCGACCTCGGTGCCACCGCCAAGGCCTGGACCGCGGACCGGGCGGCGAACGTGATCAGCAAGCGCTACGGCTGCGCCGTCCTCGTCGAGATCGGCGGCGACCTCCGTGCGGCGGGCGAACCGGCGAAGCCGTGGGTCGTCACCGTGGCGGAACGTGCCGGCGACCAGGGGGTACTCGTCACGCTCGCCCACGGCGGGCTGACCACGTCGACCAGGACGGTACGGCGTTGGCAGACCCCGACCGGCTACGGCCACCACGTGATCGACCCGCGCACCGGTCGACCCGCGGACGGTCTGTACCGGACCGCGTCCGTCTGGGCGCCGACCGCCGTACGCGCGAACACATTCAGCACTGCTCTCATCGCCACTGGCGAGGCAGCTGTCGGGCGGCTCAAGCTGGCCGGGCACCCGGCACGGTTGATCGCTGACGACGGCCAGGTCACCGAGCTGTCTGGGTGGCCGACCGCGAGCAGGGCCGCCTGATGACGCTGTGGTACCTGGCCCGCGCGGCCGGCGTGGTCACGATGGTGATGTTCACGCTGTCCGCCGTGCTCGGAATGATGATGCCGGTCGTACGGCGAGCCGAGCCCCGCTTCTGGCTGCAGTACGTGCACAGGTCGGCGGCTGTGACCGGACTGGTCCTGCTGGCGACCCATGTCGTCGCGGTGATCGCCGACAGCTACGTGAACATCAGTCCGACCGTTCTGGTCTGGCCGTTCGGCGCCGGATACCGGCCGTTCGCCATGGTCGTCGGTGCGCTTGCTCTTTACAGCCTGGTACTGGCGTCACTTGTCGGAGCAGCCCGTGGCCGGTTGGCTGTCTCCGCGCCGTTCGCGAAGCACTGGCGCAAGCTCCACATCGCCGCGTCGGTCGGGTGGCTGCTCTCCATCGGCCACGCCCTGCTGGCAGGTACCGACCGCAGTACGCCGTGGATGCTCGGCATCACGCTCGGCTGCCTGGTCGCCGTTGCCACCGCAGGCGCGTACCGCCTCAACGCGACACCCACACGAGCTTGGAGGATCCAATGATCACGGTAGAAGACACGAGGGTGATCGGTGAGGCAAGGGTCCTCGCCGGACTCGAGCAGGGTCGCTTGGACCTTCAGCGTCACGTTATGACGCATGGCCCGCAGCCCGAGCTCACCCGCGACGACTATGTGCGGCTCTGCGAAGCGGTAGGACTCAGGGGCCGCGGCGGAGCGGCGTTTCCGGTCGCGCTGAAGCTGCAGGACCTTCCTGCTCGCGGTGTGGAGGCCGTCGTGGTCAACGGCTCCGAGAGCGAACCGGTGAGCCGGAAGGATCGGCTGCTCCTCACACGGTCGCCACATCTCGTTCTGGATGGCGCCGTCGGCCTGGCGCACGCGCTGCGGGCTCCCCACGTGCTGATCGCCGTACATGACAGCGCCGCGGCCATGTCCCTGCGTGAGGCGCTGATGGAGCGCGACGATCGCCTGGCGATCGAGGTGCGAGAGACTCCGGGGCGCTTCGTCGCAGGCGAGGCCCGCGCGGTGCTGAGCGCACTGGAGGGCGGCAAGGCAGTACCGCCGGGTCGCCGGGTGCTGCCGACGCGGAAGGGATACCACCGGCGCCCGACGTTCCTGTCGAACGTCGAGACGTTCGCACAGCTCGCCGTACTCGCGCGGCTCGGCTCCCGCGGGTTCAGCAGCACCGGTCTGACGAGCGAGCCCGGTACCCAGTTGCTGACGATCGACGGAGCGGTCCAGCGGCCTGGCGTGATCGAGACACCCACTGGCGTCCCACTCGACACAGTCCTGCAGTACGCCGGAGCAGAGCCCGGACCTGTCCTGCTGGGTGGATACCACGGCCGCTGGCTCGCGCAGACCGAGGGCGTGATGCTGCAACGGCCGGAGGTGTCGGCCGGCATCATCTTGGCGCTCGGCTCCAGCACCTGCCCGCTCGGTGAGGTCACGCGGGTCGCTGAATGGTTGAGAGGTCAGTCAGCCGGCCAGTGCGGTCCATGTGTCTTCGGTCTGGCTTCGCTGGTCGACGACTTCGCCAGGCTGACGGTGGGCGACCCGCGAGGCTGGCACGACGCCCAGCGGCATCTGGGTCTGGTCCCGGGCCGGGGAGCCTGTGCGCACCCGGACGGCACTGCGAGGTTTCTCACATCGGCGCTGGAGGTTTTCGCCGACGACGTACGGCGTCATCTGTCGGGTCAGGGATGTGGCCGGCCGGTGCTGGGAGTCCTCGGAGGTACGCGATGAACAACCCCGTGAACAAGCCGGTGAACAAGGTGGAGATCGACTGGACCAGGTGCGACGGGCACGGCCTGTGCGCCGGCCTGCTGCCGGACGACATCGTCCTCGACGAGTGGGGATTCCCGGTCCTCCGCGGCCGCGAAATCACCGCCGGTGAGCTCCCGGACGCGCGCCGCGCAGTCCTCGCCTGCCCGGCTCTCGCACTGCGCCTCGCGAATCGATGACAGGCCCGTCCCGACACCACACCAGTGACAGGAGTGGACTAATCTCTGAGTGACCGCACAACGTCGTGCGGTCCGGCGAGAGCGACGCCGACGTCACGTGTGGAGACGGTGGGGAATGCAGAGCAAGCTGGACGTCCAGAAGGCCGATGTGCTCGCCAAGGCGGTGGCCGCGGGCACCCATGGGCACGACAAGTCGGCCGACCCGGGCAAGCTGAAGACGTTCCTCGAGCAGTACTACCGGCACGTCGCCGCCGAGGACGTCGCCGAGCGCCAGCCGAACGACTGCCTGGGCGCCGCGCGGCACCACTACAAGTCCGCGATGTCGCGCCCGCAGGGCACGGCGAAGGTGCACGTCTTCACGCCGACGCTGGAGGAGCACGGCTGGTCCGCGAACGGCCGGACCGTGGTCGAGATCGTCATCGACGACATGCCGTTCCTGGTGGACAGCGCCTCGATCGCGATCACCGAGCGCAATCTCGAGCTCCAGCTGCTGATCCACCCGCAGTTCGTGGTCCGGCGCGACGTCGCCGGCACCCTGCAGGAGGTCCTGGACGACACCGCGACCGCGGACGGGCACGACCTGGTCCGCGAGAGCTGGATGCACCTGGAGATCGAGCGGATCGCGGACGTCGCCGAGCACCGCGTCCTCGAGCAGGCGCTGCAGCGGGTCCTGAACGACGTCCGCGAGGCGGTCGAGGACTGGCCGAAGATGCACGAGAAGGCGGTCAGCATCGCCGCCGGCCTGGACGCCGCCGAGCTGCCGGTCTCCGAGAGCGAGGTGGAGGAGGCGCGGGAGCTGCTCGAGTGGCTGGCCGACGAGCACTTCACCTTCCTCGGCTACCGCGAGTACGACTTCACCATGGAGGGGCAGCAGGGGATCCTGCGCGGCAGCCCCGGGACCGGGCTGGGCATCCTCCGGCCGGACCCGAAGCCGGGCTCCGGCAAGCTGCCGCCCGAGGTCAGCGCCAAGGCGCAGGAGCGGAAGCTGCTGATCCTGACCAAGGCGAACTCCCGCTCCACGGTGCACCGGTCGACTTACCTGGACTACGTCGGCATCAAGCAGTTCGACGCGAACGGCGACCCGGTCCGCGAGTGCCGGTTCATCGGCCTGCTGTCGTCGACGGCGTACACCGAGAGCGTCATGCAGGTCCCGGTGCTGCGGCGCAAGGCGCTGGAGCTGTTCCGCCAGACCGGCTTCGACCCGAACAGCCACAGCGGCAAGGGTCTGCTCGACGTGCTGGAGACCTACCCGCGTGACGAGCTGCTGCAGGCGCCGGTGGAGGACCTGCTGCCGATCGTCCAGTCGGTGCTGCACCTGCAGGAGCGGCGCGCGGTCAAGCTGTTCGTCCGGCGTGACGTCTACAACCGGTATCTGTCCTGCCTGGTGTACCTACCGCGCGACCGGTACACCACCGCCGTCCGGCTGAAGATGCAGCAGATCCTGCAGGACGCGATCGGCGCCGAGACCGTGACGTACGCCGCGTACGTCACCGAGTCGGTGCTGGCCCGCGTGCACTTCGTGGTGCGGATGAAGCAGGGCGAGACCGTCGGCGAGTACGACGCGGAGCTGCTGGAGCAGCAGGTCGTCGAGGCGACCCGGGCGTGGGAGGACGACTTCACCGCGGCGCTGCACGCGCAGGGCGGCGACGGCGCGGTCACCAAGCTGTCCCGCCGGTACGCCGGCGCGTTCCCGGAGGCGTACAAGGAGGACTTCGACGCGCGCGTCGCGGTCAACGACGTACACGTCCTGGAAGGGCTGCCGGCCGCGAATGGTCTGGCCATGTCGCTCTACACCCCGCTCGACGAGGAGTGGGAGGACGAGCGGCGCTTCAAGGTGTACCGCAGCGGGTCGCCGCTGTCGCTGTCGCAGGTCCTGCCGCACCTGAGCGCGATGGGCGTCGAGGTAGTCGACGAGCGCCCGTACGAGATCCGTCGCGCCGACGGCACGATGGCCTACATCTACGACTTCGGCCTGCGCGCGCCGGAGGACACCGACGAGCGTGAAGAGCTGCGGACGCTGTTCTCCGACACGTTCCGGGCGGTGTGGGACGGCCGGGCAGAGTCCGACAAGCTGAACGCGCTGGTGCTGCGCGGCAACCTCAGTTGGCGGCAGGTGTCGATCCTGCGCGCGTACCAGCGCTACATCCGCCAGGGCGGTACACCGTTCAGCCAGGACTACATCGAGAACACGTTCCTGAACCACGTGGACGTGGCGCGCCTGCTGGTGCAGCTGTTCGAGACCAGCTTCGACCCGGCACGCGGCCCGGCCGACGACCCGGACCGGAGCATGCTCACGGACCAGCTGGAGAAGGAGATCCTGGCCGCGCTGGACACGGTGCAGAGCCTGGACGAGGACCGCATCCTGCGGTCGTACCTGACCGTGATGAAGGCGACTCTGCGGACCAACTACTTCCAGCCGGGCGCCGACGGGCAGCCGCGGTCGTACATCTCGCTGAAGCTGGAGCCGAAGGCGATTCCGGAGCTGCCGCAGCCGCGGCCGGCGTACGAGATCTTCGTGTACTCGCCGCGGGTCGAAGGCGTGCACCTGCGGTTCGGCGCGGTCGCGCGCGGCGGTCTGCGCTGGTCGGACCGGCGCGAGGACTTCCGCACCGAGGTGCTCGGCCTGGTGAAGGCGCAGATGGTGAAGAACTCGGTGATCGTGCCGGTCGGCGCCAAGGGCGGGTTCTACGCCAAGCAGCTGCCCGACCCGGCCGCGGACCGGGACGCGTGGCTGGCCGAGGGCATCGCGTCGTACAAGACCTTCATCTCCGGGCTGCTCGACATCACCGACAACATCGTTGCCGGGGACATCGTTCCGCCGCGTGACGTGGTCCGGTACGACGGTGACGACGCGTACCTGGTCGTCGCCGCGGACAAGGGGACGGCGACGTTCTCGGACATCGCGAACGGCGTCGCGAAGGAGTACGGGTTCTGGCTCGGCGACGCGTTCGCGTCCGGCGGCTCGGTCGGGTACGACCACAAGGCGATGGGCATCACCGCCCGCGGCGCGTGGGAGTCGGTCAAGCGGCACTTCCGCGAGATGGGCCACGACTGCCAGCGCGAGGACTTCACGGTCGTCGGCGTCGGCGACATGTCCGGCGACGTGTTCGGCAACGGGATGCTGCTGTCCGAGCACATCCGGCTGGTCGCGGCGTTCGACCACCGGCACATCTTCCTCGACCCGGCGCCGGACGCGGCGGCCTCGTTCGCGGAACGGCGGCGGCTGTTCGGCCTGCCGCGGTCGTCGTGGGCGGACTACGACGCGTCGCTGATCTCCGCCGGCGGCGGCGTGTTCCCGCGCACCGACAAGGCGATCCCGATCTCGGCCGAGGTCCGTGCGGTCCTCGGGATCGAGGGCAGCGCACCGACGGCGACGCCGGCCGAGCTGATGAACGCGATCCTGAAGGCGCCGGTCGACCTGTTCTGGAACGGCGGCATCGGCACGTACGTGAAGTCCACCGCCGAGTCGAACGCCGACGTCGGCGACAAGGCGAACGACGCGATCCGGGTCAACGGGTCCGAGCTGCGCGCCCGCGCGGTCGGTGAGGGCGGCAACCTCGGCTGCACCCAGCTCGGCCGGATCGAGTACGCCGCGGCCGGCGGCCGGATCAACACCGACTTCATCGACAACGTGGCCGGCGTGGACACCTCCGACCACGAGGTGAACATCAAGATCCTGCTCGACACCGTGGTCGCCGACGGGGACCTGACCGAGAAGCAGCGCAACGACATCATCGCGTCGATGACCGACGAGGTCGGCGCGCTGGTGCTGAAGAGCAACTACCGGCAGAACATCGCGCTGGCCAACGCCAGTGCGCAGGCGGCCGCGCTCATGCACGTCCACCAGGACTGGGTGCGGCGGCTGGAGAAGCAGGGCCTGCTCGACCGCGAGCTGGAGTTCCTGCCGAGCGTGACGGAGTTCAAGCGGCGCAAGGCCGAGGGCCGCGGGTTGACGTCGCCGGAGCTGTCGGTGCTGATCGCGTACACCAAGATCGTGCTGGAGGCCGAGCTGCTCAAGACCTCGCTGCCCGACGACGCGTACCTGAAGCACAAGCTCGCCAGCTACTTCCCGAAGGCGATCCAGGAGCGGTTCACCGACCAGATCCAGGCCCACCAGCTGCGTCGCGAGATCATCACGACGCAGGTTGTCAACGAGTTCGTGAACACCTCCGGCATCACGGCGTACCACCGGCTTTCGCTGGAGACCGGCGGAACCGTCGAGGACGTCGTCCGGGCGAACCTGGCCGCCTCGCGGATCTTCGCCCAGCCCGAGCTGCTGTCGCGGAACTCCGAGCTGGACAACGTGGTCGACGCCGGGACGCAGACGCACATGCGGCTGGAAACCCGGACGCTGGTCGAGCGCGCGACCCGCTGGCTGGTCAGCAACCGCCGGCCTCCGGTCGACATCGAGGAGCTCATCGAGTTCTTCGGTCCGGGGATCGCGAAGCTGACGTCAGCGCTGCCAGACGTGCTGCGCGGGCGTGAGCTGGCGCTGTTCGAGCAGCGGCGCGAGGCCCTGGTGCAGAAGGGCGTCTCGGACGAGTTCGCGACCCGGATCGCCGTGCTGCCGCCGGCGTACGCCGGTCTCGGGATCGTGGAGACGGCGTCGCGGGACGACATCGACATCTTCGAGGTCGCCAAGGTGCACTTCGCGCTCGGCGAGCGGCTCCAGCTGGGCCGTTTCCTGGAGCGGATCATCGGCCTGCCCCGGACCGACCGCTGGCAGACCATGGCCCGCGCGGCTCTCCGCGACGACCTGCACGCGGTCCATGCCCGCCTCACCCGCCAGGTCCTGGCCAACACCGACCCGTCGGCCGGCCCCGAGGAACGTGTCGTCACCTGGCAGGACCAGAACGCCACCGCCCTCGCCCGCGCCGCCACGATGCTCGAGGAAATCGTCGAGACCGAAGGCCCCGAACTGGCCCACCTCTCGGTCGGCCTCCGCCTGGTCCGAACCTTGATCGCCAGCCAGGCTTAGCGTTCGGACACCACGACGTCGACGGAATACTGGTCCGCGCGGTAGCAGTGGCTGCCGTATTCGACCGGGGTTCCGTCGGCGGCGTAGGCGGAGCGGGTCATCGTGATGAGCGGCTCCGCCTTGGACATGTGCAGGGTACGGCGTTCCTCGGCGGTCGCGTTGCGGGCGCCGATGCGCTGCCGCGCGACGGTGGGGCGGATGCCGCGGGCGCGCAGTACGGCGTACAGCCCGTCGCTGGTCAGCTCGTCGAGGCTCAGGTCGTTGAGGGCCGGAGGCAACCAGTTGCGCATGATCGCGAGCGGCAGGTCGTCGGCGTACCGGAGCCGGACGATCGCGACCAGCGGCGTACCGAGCGGGACCTCGAGGACGGCGGCAGCGCGGTCGTCCTGCGCCGCGCAATCCAGTGCCAACACCTCGGTCCGCGGTGTCCGGCCCTCTCGGGCGAGGTCGTCGTACAGGCTGGTCAGCTCGGCCTTGCGGTGCACCATCTGGTTCGCGACCGTGGTGCCGATTCCGCGGCGCCGGACCAGCAGCCCCTGGTTGACCAGCTCCGAGATCGCCCGCCGTACCGTCGGGCGGGACAGGCTCAGCCGGTCGGACATGCCGATTTCGTTCTCGAACGGATCGCCCGGCCGCAGCCGCCCCTCCGTGATCGCGGCCGTCAGTTGCTCGGCCAGCTGGTGGTACAGCGGCACAGGGCTGCTCCGATCGAGCTGGATCGGGAGCACGGCGGTCATGAGCGGATGTTACCTGCAAATGTGCCGACGTGAGAATGTGTTAACAAAGTATTGACACCCGGGCCACGCTGCCGGAAAGCTGACGAGCAACCAGCGCGCCGCGGGGACTGTGGCGCGCCGTTCTCGAGAGGGGCAGCGCGGATGCGGATCGGGTTGGTCGGGGTCGGGCGGATCGGGGCGTTCCACACCGCGACGCTGAAGGGTTTGCCGGCGGTGGATCAGGTGGTCGTCGCCGACGTGGATCCCGGCCGGGCCCAGGTGGTCGCGAAGGAGCTCGGCGTCGAATCCGCCGCCGACGTACCGGCGCTGCTCGCCTCCGGTGTCGACGGGTTCGTGATCGCGGCGGCGACGTCCGCGCACGCGTCGCTGATCGAGGCGGGGCTCGCGGCCGGCGTACCGACGTTCTGCGAGAAGCCGGTCGCGCTGGACCTGGCCGAGACCGAGCGGGTGCTCGGGCTGGTCGAGGCGTCCACGGTGCCGGTACACATCGGTTTCCAGCGCCGCTTCGACGCCGGGTACCAGGCGGCGCGGGCGGCCGTGGCGTCGGGTGAGCTCGGGTTCGTGCACCACATCCGCGCGAACACGAACGACGCCTTCCCGCCGCACCGCGAGTACATCCCGCAGAGCGGCGGCTTCTTCCGCGACTGCACCGTGCACGACTTCGACATCATCCGGTACGTCACCGGCCGCGAGGTCGTCAGCGTCTACGCCACGGGCGCGAACCGCGGCGAGACGTTCTTCGGTGAGTACGGCGACGTGGACTCGGCGGCGGCGCTGCTGACCCTCGACGACAGCACGTTCGTCGCGGTCAGCGGCACGCGGTACAACGGCGCCGGGCACGACGTACGGATGGAACTGCACGGCAGCCTCGGCTCGATCGCGGTCGGCCTGGACTCGCACACCGCGCTCCGCTCGGCCGAGCCGGGTGTCGGGTTCCCGGAGGGGCCGCCGCACATGACCTTCATGGACCGGTTCCAGCCCGCGTACGTCGCCGAGCTGACCGCCTTCACCGAGGTCGTCGCCGGCACCCGCGAGGTGCCGTGTACGGTCCGGGACGCGCTCGCGGCCTTCCGGATCGCCGACGCCTGTGAACTGTCCCGCCACGAGAACCGCATCGTCACGCTGTGAAGGGTTTCTTCGACATGACTGAGCTTGCTGCGCGGATCGCCGGGGCCCCGATCTCGTGGGGCGTGTGCGAGGTGCCGGGCTGGGGTTGGCAGTACGACGCCGAGACGGTGCTCGCCGAGATGCGCGCGGTCGGGCTGGCCGCGACCGAGTTCGGCCCGGACGGTTTCCTGCCCGACGACCCGTCCGACAAGGCGAAGACGCTGGCGGACGCCGGTCTTCGGGCCGTCGGCGGCTTCGTGCCGGTCGTCTTGCACGACCCGTCCCACGACCCGGCTCCGGAGGTGGCCGCCGCGCTCGAGGGCTTCGTCGCGGCTGGTGCCGGGACGCTGGTTCTCGCCGCGGCGACCGGCCAGGACGGGTACGACGACCGCCCGGTGCTGGACACCGCCGGGTGGAACACGCTGCTCGCCAACCTGGACAAGCTGTCCGCGCTGGCAGCCTCCCGTGGTGTGCTCGCGACCGTCCATCCGCACGTCGGGACGATGGTCGAGAACACCGCCGACGTCGCCCAGGTGCTGCAGGGGTCGTCGATCGGCCTGACGCTGGACACCGGGCACCTGCTGATCGGCGGGGTCGATCCGGTGGCGCTGGCCGTCGACCACACCGCCCGGATCCGGCACACGCACCTGAAGGACGTCGACGCCGCCTGGGCCAAGCGGGTGCAGTCCGGCGAGGTCACGTACACCGACGCCGTACGCGGCGGGATGTACCGGCCGCTGGGCGCCGGCGACATCGACATCGCCACGATCGTCGGCACACTGGAGAAGTCCGGGTACGACGGCTGGTACGTGCTGGAGCAGGACACGATCCTCGAGGACCGCCCAGCGGACGAGGGGCCCGTGGTCGACGTACGAGCGAGTATCGCGCACCTGCGGTCGATCGCGGCGGGGCTCGCATGACTGTCCGCACGACTGTCCGCACGACTGTCCGCACGACTGTCTGCGGGACCCGTGGGGATGGGAAGGTCTGATGGTGGACGACGTACTGACGATCGGGCGCATCGGGGTCGACCTGTACCCGCTGCAGATCGAGACGCATCTGGAAGACGTCACCTCGTTCGGCAAGTTCCTCGGCGGGAGCGCGACGAACGTGGCGGTGGCGGCGGCACGGCACGGGCACAAGACGGCGGTGATCAGCCGGACGGGGAACGACCCGTTCGGCACGTTCATCCACCGCACGCTCGGCGAACTCGGGGTCGACGACCGCTTCGTCACCCCGGTCGACGGGCTGCCGACGCCGATCACGTTCTGCGAGATCTTCCCGCCGGACAACTTCCCGCTGTACTTCTACCGGTTCCCGAAGGCGCCCGACCTGGTCATCAACCCGTCGGAACTCGACCTGGACGCGATCCGCGACGCACGCATCTACTGGTCCACGGTCACCGGCCTGTCCGCCGAACCGTCCCGCTCCGCGCACTTCGCCGCCTGGGAGGCCCGCGGCCGGCGTCCGATCACGGTGCTGGACCTCGACTACCGCCCGATGTTCTGGGCGGACCCGACCGAAGCCCACGAGCAGGTGTCGCGTGCATTGGAGTACTGCACCGTTGCCGTCGGCAACCGTGAGGAGTGCGAGGTCGCCGTCGGCGAGACCGACCCCGACAAGGCCGCCCAGGCCCTCCTCGACCGCGGCCTCGAGCTGGCCGTGGTCAAGCAGGGCCCCCGCGGCACCCTCGCCCGTACCCGCGACGAGCGCGTCGAGGTCCCGCCGTACCCGGTCGAGGTCGTCAACGGCCTCGGCGCCGGCGACGGCTTCGGCGGCGCACTCTGCCACGGCCTCCTCTCCGGCTGGCCCCTCGAAAAGATCATCCGCTTCGCGAACACCGCCGGCGCGATCGTCGCCTCCCGCCTCGAATGCTCCACCGCCATGCCCACCACCGAAGAAGTCCTCTCCCACCTGGGAGCCGAATCATGACCCCCCACGACGAAGACCCCTACACCGAACACGCCCGCCCCCTCCCCATCCACCGCCCCCAAGCAGACCCGGACGCCACCACCCTCACCCCCGCCCCCAACGACCCCACCACCATCACCCCAACCGGCCACAGCGCGTCAGAAGACCGCCGAGGTGCGGGCCACCCCGGCCCGGACAACCGGAGGGCTGCCGGGCACGCCGGGCCGGACGACCGGAGGAGTGCTGGGTACAGCGGCTCGGACGACCCGACGGTTCCTGGCCACGTGGGATCGGACGATCCGAACGCTCCTGGGTACGCCGAGTCGGATGACCGGAGGACTGCTGGGCGCCCTGGGTCGGAGGACCCGAGGGCTGCTGGGAACAGCAGGCCGCCTGCTGAGTACGGCGGGACGGACGATCCGACCGTCCTTGGTTACACAGGCTCGAACGCTCCGAGAGCCCGTGAGCATGTCACGTCGAACGATCCGACGGTTCGCCCACGCGTAGGTTCAAACGACCCAACGCTGATCGCACGCCGCCCTGACGCCGTCGGCGCGGACGACCCGACGGTCATCGCGCGTCGTCCTGAGGCAACCAACCCCGGCGACCCGACGGTGATCCCACGTCGCCCCGAGACCTCCGGGCCCGACGACGCAACGGTGATTGCGCGCCGTCCTGAGGCTGCCAACCCCGGTGACCCGACGGTGACCGCACGCAGCCCAGAGTCGGCCGGCCCTGACGACCCGACGGTCATCTCAGGCTCGTCGCCTCACGGCTCCCATGCGACCCCCGGCGGACCCGCCGGCCACGGCAGCCGTACCACCCAGGGCGCGACCTCGAACTCTCCCGGAGCCCCGAACGCTCCCGCGACGCACAGCGCTCGCGTGACCGGAAGTGCGTCTCCAGAGCCGTCAGCGCGGCAGTACGCCGACACGCCAACCGCAGGCCTGAACGACCCAACGGTCGCTGTACGCCGCCCAGACACACCCGGTCCCAACGACCTGACGATAATGCTCGACACCTCCCGAGGACAGGCAACCCCCGACGGCCAAACCACCGCCATCGGAAACCTGAACCTCCCCGCCACCACCCCACCCGCCCACGACGGGCCCACAAACGAACAGACCCACCCTGGACAGGCCACAAGCGAACAGGCCGCGGACAACCGAACCCCAGGCGAACAGGCCCAGCCGGACCTCAACAACCCAAGCCCGCACGACCCAAGCACGCACGAGCAGGCTGCGCGCGAGCAGGTTGAGCATGCGCAGGACATTCGCGACGAGAGTGTGCGTGCACAGGCTGCAGGTGTTGCTGTCCGAGATGGCCTGGCGCGGGGCTCGGCGGGAACGTCGCTTGGTCACCAGTTGAGCGGCGTGACAGTACGCGGTGAGCAACGGGCAACCGTGCCTTCTCCACAGGCAGGCCAGCCGTCCGGCGCGCCGCGAGCCGCGCATGGTGCGAACGCCGACGCCCAGGTGCCATCGAGCGCTCCGACGCGCGATCCGGAACTGGCCAACGGGCGTACGGGAGCCCGACTTGATCCGGAACCGGCAAACGGGCGTGTGGAAAGCGTGTCCGTCGAGGAAGCCGACACGGCAAGTCACCCGCTGGTTGAGCAATCGGTCGCGTCAGACGGCCAGCAGCAAGCGTCGTCGTCTGACGCCCCTGCAACCGACGACGAGACTGCCGACCAGCCGGCCGTCTCCGCGCACGCTGGCACGCCGGAGCCTGGAGCTGGAGCAGGAGCTCCGGCGACCAAGAGAGGTGTCGACCCAGGCGCAGACTACTCGGCGGATGGTCCCGACGCTCCAGTCAGCTCGGGTGACGCAACGAATGCCCGCGAACCGGGAGTCGCAGGCACTGCCGGTATGGGCGGTGTCCCCGATGTGTTGGTCGGGTCGGTCGGCGCAACGGACGCCGGCGAAGCGGGAACAGCAGGCACCGCGGGTACGGGCGGTGTCCCCGATGTGTTGGTCGGGACGGTCGGCGGATCGGATGCCGGGGAACCGGGATCCGCAAGCACAACCGGTGTGGGCGGTGCCGCTGGTGCCGTGGGTACCTCGCGTGGTGCCGGTGCGGCCGGTCTGCCTGATTCCGCGAATGCGGGCGGCGGGGTGGCCGGGGCGGTTGGTGCTGCGGGCGTCGGAGCAGGAGCCGGTGCGGTTGGTGCGGGCCGCGTCGTTGGCGCGGGTGAAGCGAGCGCTGAGGTGTCGGGCGGAGCTGCGGAGACTGGGGTTGAGGGTGCCTCGGCGGCTGGGGATGTCCGTGGTGTCGGCGAGCAGCCTGCGGAGGACGTGGGGGACGCGGTCGGTGAGCTGCCAGGTCGCGGCGCGGGTGGGCGTGTCGCGGGGCAGACCGGTGGCGAGTTTGCGGGGCGGGTTGGCGGGAAGGGCGATGGCGCACGTGCGGGGGGCGATGGTGCCGGAGAGTTGGGCGGCGCCATGAGTCGGTCGTCCGGTGTCGTCGCTGCTGCCGGTGCCGCGAGCGCCGCTGGTGGTGTGGATGGTTCGGCCGGTGGTTCTGGTCGGTGGGGGGATGAGTGGAAAGAGTTTGGGGAGCGGTTGGGGGAGTTGACTGAGATTCGGGTTCGGCATCCGGAGCGGGTGGCTGAGGGGTGGTTGCAGCGGCGGACCCGGGCGTTGGTGGGGGATGACGGGCGGCTGTTGATCGTGGCTGCGGATCATCCGGCGCGGGGGGCGCTGGGAGTGCGTGGGGATCGGATGGCGATGGGGAGCCGGGCGGATCTGATTGCTCGGTTGATGATCGCGTTGCAGCGGCCGGGGGTGGATGGTGTGCTGGCTACCCCGGATGTGTTGGAGGACCTGCTCCTGCTCGGTGCGCTGGAAGGCAAGGTCGTCATCGGGTCGATGAACCGGGGCGGGTTGCAGGGTGCGGCATTCGAGTTGGACGACCGGTTCACGGCCTACCGGACTGCTGACGAGATCGCCGCGCGGCGGCTCGACGGCGGGAAGATGCTGACACGGATCGATCTCGACGACCCAGGGACTGTGGCGACGCTGGAGAGCAGCGCGGCAGCGGTGACCGGGCTGGCCGAGCACAAGTTGATGGCGATGGTCGAGCCGTTCTGGTCGACGCGCGGCGAGGACGGGCGGGTCACGAACCTGCTCGATCCCGACTCGGTCATCAAGTCGATCCAGATCGCGTCCGGTCTCGGCGCGACGAGTGCCTACACCTGGCTGAAGTTGCCGGTCGTGGACGAACTCGATCGCGTGATGGAGGCGACGACGATGCCGACGCTCCTGCTCGGTGGTGATCCGACCGCCGCGCCGGAGGCGACCTACGCCTCGTGGGGCAAGGCGCTCGAACTGCCGTCGGTCCGTGGACTCGTGGTCGGACGTGCGCTGCTGTTCCCGCCGGACGGTGACGTGGCCACGGCCGTCGACCAGGCCGCCGCGCTGGTGCACGGCGACACCGCATGACCCGGACAGCTGAGGTTCCGAGGAAGGACAGTTGGGATGACTGAATGGGTTCGGCCGGCCGGGACCGCGGCGAGCGACGGCTTCGAGCTCGCGGTGCGGCCGGGCGAGGCGGAATGGCATCACAGCGGGCTGCTGGTGCGGAATCTGCTGCCGGGGCAGTCGGTCGAGATCGAGACCGGGGACTGTGAATACATCGTCCTTCCGTTGAGTGGCTCGGCGGAGGTGATCGTCGACGGCGAGGCTGTCCCGCTGGGTGGTCGGGCCGACGTGTTCGCAAGCGCGACGGATCTGGCCTACGTGCCACGCAATTCGACCTTCGCCGTGGTCAGTGCCGGCGGTGCGCGGATCGCGTTGCCGCATGCGAAGGCGGCGACGGACCGGCCGTTCCGGCGGATCGGTGTCGAAGAGGTCGAGACCGAACTGCGGGGCGCCGGGGTCGCGTCCCGGCAGGTCCGCAACTTCGGTACGCCGGGGGTGCTCGACGCGGACTCGATCATCGCCTGCGAGGTGATCACGCCGGCCGGGAACTGGTCGTCCTACCCGCCGCACAAGCACGACGAGCACAGGCCGGGGAAGGAGAGCGAGCTCGAGGAGATCTACTACTTCGAGCTGCAGCTGTCCGACGACGTGCCGGAAGGTGTCAAGGGCAACGATCCGATCGGCTACCAGCGGGTCTACGGCACCGAGGAGCGACCGATCGACGTGCTGGCCGAGGTCCGCAGCGGCGACGTCGTCCTCGTCCCGCACGGCTGGCACGGTCCGGCCATGGCGCCGCCGGGCTACGACATGTACTACCTGAACGTGATGGCCGGCCCCGGCGCCGAACGCCAGTGGCTGATCACCGACGACCCGCAGCACGCATGGGTCCGCGAGTTGTGGAACTCCCAACATATCGATCCGCGCCTGCCTTTCGGACAAACAGGAGAAAACTCATGACGGTGCGTCTCACGGTCGCGCAGGCGCTGGTGCGATTCCTGAGCGTCCAGTACTCGGAGCGGGACGGTGGCCGGCAGCGGCTGATCGCCGGCTCGCTGGGCATCTTCGGCCACGGCAACGTTGCGGGGCTCGGCCAGGCGTTGCTGCAGTCCGAACTCGAGGACCCGAAGGCGTTGCCGTACATCCTGGCCCGCAACGAGCAGGCCATGGTGCACACCGCAGCTGCCTTCGCCCGCACCCGTGACCGGCTCCAGACCTACGCCTGCACGGCAAGCGTGGGTCCGGGCTCGACCAACATGGTGACCGGCGCGGCTCTGGCGACGATCAACCGGTTGCCGGTGCTGATCCTCCCTTCCGATGTGTTCGCGACCCGGGTGGCAACACCCGTGCTGCAGGAGCTGGAGAACTTCGGTGCCGGTGACGTGTCGGTGAACGACGCCTTCCGTCCGGTGTCGAAGTACTTCGACCGGATCTGGCGCCCCGAACAGTTGCCGTCGGCGCTGATGAACGCGATGCGCGTGCTGACCGACCCGGTCGAGACCGGCGCGGTGACGCTGGCGCTGCCGCAGGACGTCCAGGCCGAGGCGTACGACTGGCCGGAGGAGCTCTTCGCCGAGCGCACCTGGTACGTCGCGCGCCCCTTGCCCGAGGCATCAATTGTCGACAAGGCGGCAGATCTCCTACGGTCCGCGCAACGACCGCTGATCGTCGCCGGTGGCGGTGTGCACTACTCCGGCGCCGAGGAGGCGCTGCGTGAGTTCGCCGAGCGGACCGGTATCCCGGTGTCGGAAACCCAAGCAGGGAAGGGATCTCTGCGATACGACCACCCGCAGGCGGTGGGGGCGGTGGGGTCGACCGGGACCACGGCGGCCAACGCGCTCGCCCGGGACGCCGACGTCGTGATCGGGATCGGCACCCGCTACAGCGACTTCACGACGGCGTCGCGGACCGCCTTCCAGAATCCGCGGGTCCGCTTCCTGAACATCAATGTGGCGCGCTTCGACGGTGACAAACATGCCGGCCTCCCGGTGGTGGCCGATGCGCGGGAAGCCCTTGTTTCGTTGGGATCCGCGCTCGGCGAGTGGTCCGTGGATGCCAAGTACACCGCCGAGTCCCAGGAACTCACAAGGAACTGGAACGGAACTGTGGACGCAGTCTTCCGGCCCTCCGCCGAGGTGACCGGGAAACTGGCCGAAGGACTGCTGACCCAGGGCGAGGTGATCGGCGCCGTCAACGAATTGTCGGCGGCGTCTGATGTGGTTGTCTGCGCGGCCGGCTCGATGCCGGGTGACCTCCACAAGCTGTGGCGGCCGCGCGACCCGAAGGGATACCACGTCGAATATGGCTTCTCCTGCATGGGATACGAGATCGCCGGCGGGCTCGGTGTGCGGCTCGGCGCGCCGGATCGCGACGTGTTCGTCCTGGTCGGCGACGGGTCGTACCTGATGATGTCGAGCGAACTGGCCACGGCCGTCCAGGAGAACCTGAAGATCATCGTGGTTCTCGTGCAGAACCATGGCTTCGCGTCGATCGGCGCGCTGTCGGAGTCCCTCGGCTCGCAGCGGTTCGGGACGGCGTACCGCAAGCGCACCGGTGACGGCAGGCTCGACGGCGACTACCTGCCGATCGACCTCGCGGCCAACGTGCGCAGCTTCGGTGTCGAGGTGATCGAGGTCCACAGCCGGCCCGACCTGGAGAAGGCCATCCAGACCGCGAAGGCGGCCACGGGACCGATCGCGATCCACGTCACCACGGACCCGCTGATCGGCGGTCCGGACAGCGACTCCTGGTGGGACGTCCCGGTCAGCGAGGTGTCGGAGCTGCAGTCGACGCAGGCCGCGAGCGCGTCCTACGAGGAGAGCAAGAAGGCCCAGAGGGTGTACCTGGCTCCGGTCGAGGGAGACCGCTGATGGGCAGAATCGACATCGGTACGGCGCCGGACTCGTGGGGAGTGTGGTTCGCCGACGACCCGCAGCAGACCCCGTGGAGCCGATTCCTCGACGAGGTCGCCGCGGCCGGCTACACGCGCATCGAGCTCGGTCCGTACGGTTACCTGCCGACCGATCCGGTCCGGCTGAAGGACGAGCTCGACAAGCGCGGCCTCACGATGACGGCGGGTACGACGTTCGAGCAGTTGCACCGCGCCGACGGCTGGGACGCGACCTGGCGCGACGTCGTGAAGACCGCCGAGCTGACGGCCGCGATGGGTGCGCAGCATCTCGTCGTGATGCCGTCGATGTGGCGCGGCGACGACGGCGAGATCGTCGAGGAGCGGCTGGACCGCGACGGGCAGGCGCGACACGGGCAGGCCGTGACGGAGCTGGGCCGCCGGCTGGCGGAGGAGTTCGGGCTGCGGACGCAATACCACCCGCACGCGGACGGGCATGTCGACACGCAGGACACCGTCGAGCGCCTCCTCGAGCAGACCGACAGCGCCTACGTGAATCTGTGCCTCGACACCGGCCACATCAGCTACTGCGGCGGCGACAACCTCGAGTTGATCCGGAAGTACCCGGACCGGATCGGTTACGTCCACCTCAAGCAGGTGGATCCGAAGGTCCTGGCCGAGGTCGACGGGCTGAGCTTCGACGAAGCGGTACGGCGGGGCGTGATGTGCGAGCCGCCGAAAGGCGTCCCCGAGCTGCCGCCGGTGCTGGACGCGCTGGCCGGGCTCGACGCCGACGTGTTCGCGATCGTCGAGCAGGACATGTACCCGTGCCCGCCCGACGTACCGCTGCCGATCGCGACGCGGACGTTGGCGTATCTCACTGGATGTGGGGGTGGCGGATCGAGATGACGGCCGCGGGAGTGTGACACTCTCGGGTCCCACGCAAGTCCGCGGAGTGGCCGCGGAACACCTGAAAGGCTGGTACCAAGTCATGGTTCGGTGGCAGAAGAAGGCGATGGCGGGGGTCGCGGCCGTCGCGCTCGCCGCGGCTCTGGCCGCGTGCAGCTCCTCCGGGGGTAAGCAGAAAGAGGAGAGCTCCGGCGGCAGCGGCGGCAACGTCGCGGACACGCCGCGGATGAAGGTTGCCCTGATCACCCACTCGGGTCCTGGCGACACCTTCTGGGACATCGTCCGGCGCGGGGCCGAGGCGGCCGCGAAGAAGGACAACATCGAGCTGCAGTACTCCGCCGACCCGGACGGTGCTGCCCAGGCGAACCTGGTGCAGACCGCGATCGACTCCAAGGTCGACGGCATCGCCGTGACGCTGAACAAGCCCGACGCCGTGATCCCGAACGTGAAGAAGGCGATCGCGGCCGGCATCCCGGTGACGATCCTGAACGGCGGGCTGGACCAGTGGAAGACCACCGGCGCGCTCGGGTACTTCGGCCAGGACGAGCGGATCGCCGGCCAGGCGACGGGTGAGAAGCTCAAGCAGCTCGGGGCGAAGAAGGTCATCTGCGTCATCCACGAGCAGGGCAATGTCAGCCTGGAGGCCCGCTGCCAGGGCATCAAGGACAAGTTCGGCAACGTCGAGAACGTCAACGTCAACGGCACCGACCAGCCCGGTACGCAGGCCACCCTGACGTCGAAACTGCAGGCGGACAAGACGGCCGACTACGTCGTCGCGCTGAACGCGGGCATCGCACTGACCGCGGTTCAGGCGGCCAAGGACGCAGGCTCGTCGGCGAAGGTCGGCAGCTTCGACATGAGCAAGGAGATGGCCAAGGCCGTCGCCGACGGGACCGTGCAGTTCGCCGTCGACCAGCAGCCGTACCTGCAGGGCTACCTGGCGATCGACGCGATCTGGCTCTACCGGACCAACGGCAACACCATCGGCGGCGGCGAGGCGACCCTGACCGGACCGGCGTTCATCGACAAGTCGAACATCGCGGCCGTGCAGAAGTTCGCCGAAGCCGGGACGCGCTGAGGTAGCGCCATGGCATCGACCATCACCTCACCCGTCTCGGCGGACGACCGCGTCTCCGCCCGGTCCCTCGCCGCCCGGCTGCTCAGCCGGCCGGAGATCGGATCGCTCGTCGGCGCGGCCGTGATCCTGGTGTTCTTCCTGATCACAGCGCCGCCGTTCCGCGACATCAACAACACAGGCACGATCCTGTACCAGGCCGCGCTGATCGGTGTGATGGCGGTGCCGGTCTCGCTGCTGATGATCGGCGGCGAGTTCGACCTCTCGGCCGGTGTCGCGGTGACGACATCGGGCCTGACCGCGGGCCTGTTCGCCTACCAGTTCAGTGTGAACGTGTGGGTCGGCATCGTCGTCGCCCTGGCGTTCTCGCTGGCGATCGGGCTGTTCAACGGCTGGCTGCTGATGCGGACGGGCCTGCCCAGCTTCCTGGTGACGCTGGGCACGTTCTTCATCCTGCAGGGCCTGAACATCGCGGTCACCCGGGCGACCTCCGGCGCCGTCGCGTCGAACTCGATCAGTGACATGGACGGGTTCGACGCGGCGAAGGCGGTGTTCGCGTCGGAGTTCAAGATCGGCGGCGTGACGATCAAGATCATCGTCGTCTGGTGGATCGTCTTCGTCGCGATCGCGGCCTGGATGCTGCAGAAGACCCAGATCGGCAACTGGATCTTCGCTGCCGGCGGTGACGCGGCGGCCGCCCGGGCCGTCGGCGTACCGGTGAAGAAGGTCAAGATCGGCCTGTTCATGACGGTCGGGTTCTTCGCCTGGTTCGCCGGGATGCAACTGCTGTTCGTGCAGAACGGCGTGGTGCAGTCCGGTGAGGGCGTCGGCAAGGAGTTCCTGTACATCATCGCGGCGGTCGTCGGCGGCTGTCTGCTCACCGGTGGGTACGGGTCCGTCGTGGGCGCGGCCGTCGGCGCGCTGATCTTCGGCATGGTGCAGCTCGGTGTGGTGTACGCCGGCTGGAACCCGGACTGGTTCAAGGCGTTCCTGGGCGCCATGTTGCTGCTGGCAACCATCGTCAATCTCGTCGTCAAGAACCGGGCGGAGGCACGATGACCACCACGGAGTCCTTCGCCGACGATGCCGCGACCAGCCCGAACACGCCGATCGTGCTGCTCGAGGACGTCGGCAAGAGTTACGGCAACATCCAGGCGTTGCGCGGGGTGTCGCTCTCGGTCCGGCAAGGTGAGATCACCTGCGTGCTGGGTGACAACGGCGCGGGCAAGTCGACGCTGATCAAGATCGTCGCCGGGCTGCACGACTACACCTCCGGCCGGATGTCGGTGAACGGCGAGGAGCGGCACTTCGGTTCGCCGCGGGAGTCGCTGGACAGCGGTATCGCGACCGTCTACCAGGACCTCGCGCTGGCGCCGCTGATGTCGGTCTGGCGGAACTTCTTCCTCGGTAACGAGATCACCAAGGGACCGTTCCGGCAGCTGGACGCGGCGAGGATGAAGCGGATCGCGCAGGAGGAGCTGACCAAGATGGGGATCTCGATCCCCGATCTCGAGCAGCCGGTCGGCAAGCTGTCCGGCGGCCAGCGGCAGTGCGTGGCGATCGCCCGCGCGATCCATTTCGGAGCCAAGGTGCTGATCCTCGACGAGCCCACCGCGGCGCTCGGCGTGAACCAGTCGGGCGTGGTGCTGAAGTACATCGTGCGGGCGCGCGACGCGGGGATCGGGGTCATCTTCATCACCCACAACCCGCACCACGCGTACCTGGTCGGCAACCACTTCGTCGTACTGAAGCTCGGCCGGGTCGCGCTCGACACGCATCGGGCCGACATCACGCTGGAGCAGCTGACGACCGAGATGGCCGGTGGTTCCGAGCTCGAGGCATTGAGTCACGAGCTCCGGGAGATCGATCCTGGAGTAGTCGTCGCACCGGCTGACGGGGAGGCGGGGCGGCCGACGGACGCGGCGGCGGCCGACGACGAGGAGAAGGGGCAGGCGGGGACATGAACGAGCTGCGGATCGGCATCGTCGGCGTGGGGGTGATGGGCGCCGACCATGCCGAGCGGATCGCGCGGAAGACGGCCGGAGCACGCCTGGTCGCGGTGTCCGACGCGGATCAGGCGCGTGCGGAGGCGCTGGCCGCCCGGTTGTCGGACGGCTCAGCCGGCGGGAAGTCCCGCGAGAGCAGTGCCAGGCACGCGGGCGGTACGGCGTACGCGGAGACCGTGCGCGTCGTCGAGGATCCGATGGACCTGATCGCGGCCGACGACATCGACGCGGTGATCCTGGCATCGCCGGGGTTCGCGCACGCGGAGCAGCTGTTCGCCTGCCTGGAGCACGCGAAACCGGTGTTGTGCGAGAAGCCGCTGACGATGGACGCGGCGTCCGCGTTGCGCGTCGTCGAGGCCGAGCACAAGCTCGGCCGGCAGCTGATCCAGGTCGGGTTCATGCGCCGCTTCGACCCTGAGTACTCCGCTCTGAAGGAGCTGCTCGACTCGGGTGACCTGGGCCGGACCCTGCTGCTGCACAACGTGCACCGGAACAAGTCGGCCGCGCCGACGTTCCGCAGCGAGATGATTGTCCGGGACTCGATGGTGCACGAGGTGGACATCGCCCGGTGGCTGTTCGGCGAGGAGATCACCCGGATCACCGTGCACACCCCGGCGCCGACGAGTCTGGTCGCCGAGGGCGTGCTCGATCCGCAGCTGGCCGTGTTCGAGATGGCGAACGGGGCGATGGCCGACGTGGAGGTGTTCGTGAACTTCCAGGTCGGGTACGAGGTCCGGTGCGAGGCGGTCGCCGAGCGTGGAAGCGCGACGATCGGCCTCGGGTCCGGCGTCTTCACCCGGGCCGGCGCGCGGTGGGGCGGCGCGATGCCGGCCGACTTCCGGATCCGGTTCGAGCAGGCCTACGACATCGAGGTGCAGCGCTGGATCGACGCCACCGCGCGCGGCGAGACCGGCGGGCCGAGTGCTTGGGACGGCTACGCGGCGGCCGCCGTGTGCGAGGCCGGTCTGGAGTCGTTGAGCACCGGTAAACCCGTCGACGTCGTGCTCGCCGACCGCGCCAAGATTCTGGGCTGAGTCGCCCGCAGCAGAGACAGCATTCTGAAACACCCCCGGCAGTGAGGAAACATCGTGAGTACTGACAGCAAGCGCATCACCCACCTCGTCGGCGGCAGCTCGTGGACCGGCGTGGCCGAGCGGACCAGCAAGGTCTACAACCCGGCGACCGGCCAGGTCACCGGCGAGCTGGACCTGGCCTCGGCAGGCACGGTCGACGAGGTCGTCAAGGTCGCTCACGAGGCGTCGAGGGCCTGGGCCCAGACGTCGTTGACGAAGCGCGCACAGACCTTGTTCGCATACCGCGAGCTGGTCAACCGGGACAAGGACCGGATCGCGCAGCTGATCACCGCCGAGCACGGCAAGGTGCTGTCCGACGCGCTCGGCGAGGTGACCCGCGGGCTCGAGGTGATCGAGTTCGCCTGCGGGATCCCGCATCTGCTCAAGGGCGGGTACAGCGAGGGCGTCTCGACGAAGGTCGACGTGTACTCGATCCGGCAGCCGCTCGGTGTCTGCGCGGTGATCTCCCCGTTCAACTTCCCGGCGATGGTGCCGATGTGGTTCGTCCCGATCGCGGTCGCCTGTGGCAACAGCGTGGTGATCAAGCCGTCCGAGAAGGACCCGTCGGCGGCGAACGCGATGGCCGAGCTGTGGAAGGAGGCCGGCCTGCCGGACGGCGTGGTGAACGTCGTGCACGGCGACAAGGAAGCGGTCGACCGGCTGCTCGAGCACCCCGACATCAAGTCGGTGTCGTTCGTCGGGTCGACGCCGATCGCGAAGTACGTCTACGAGAACGCCACCCGCAACGGCAAGCGGGTGCAGGCGCTCGGCGGCGCGAAGAACCACATGATCGTGCTGCCGGACGCGGATCTCGACCTCGCCGCGGACGCCGCCGTGAACGCCGGCTTCGGGTCGGCCGGTGAGCGCTGCATGGCGATCTCCGCGCTGGTCGCGGTCGAGCCGATCGCGGACGAGCTGATCGGCAAGATCAAGGAGCGGATGGGCAAGCTGAAGACCGGCGACGGGACGCGCGGCTGCGACATGGGTCCGCTGGTGACGGGCGAGCACCGCGACAAGGTCGCGGGGTACGTCGCGGCCGGGGTCGAGGCCGGTGCGGAGCTGGTCGTCGACGGACGCGCGGGCGACTTCGACGGTGCGGCCGATGGGTTCTGGCTGGGGCCGACGCTGTTCGACAAGGTCACGCCGGACATGCCGATCTATACCGACGAGATCTTCGGGCCGGTGCTGTCGGTGCTGCGGACGTCGTCGTACGACGATGCGCTCGACCTGGTGAACTCGAACCCGTACGGGAACGGGACCGCGATCTTCACCAACGACGGTGGCGCGGCGCGACGGTTCCAGAACGAGGTCGAGGTCGGGATGGTCGGGATCAACGTCCCGATCCCGGTGCCGATGGCGTATTACTCGTTCGGCGGCTGGAAGAACTCGCTGTTCGGTGACACGCACGCGCATGGCATCGAGGGCGTGCACTTCTTCACCCGCGGCAAGGTCGTCACGTCACGCTGGCTGGACCCGTCCCATGGCGGCATCAACCTCGGCTTCCCGACCCACGACTGAGCTGGTCGGACGCTGAGAGAGCGCGGGCCAGGGCTTCGCCTGCTGGTTCGGTGAGGTGGCCGTGGAGGAGTTCGATGCGGTGGACCAGGCGCGGAGTCGTGAGTGGGACGGCTGCGAGGTCTGGTGTCACCGCTGACTGGGGGAGGACCGCGAGGCCGTGCCCGGCGGCGATGAGCTTCAGCAGTGTGTGGAGGTCGGTGCCGTTGTAGGTGAAGGCCGGGTGGAGCGCGTCGGACCCGGCGGCGGCGCGCAAGGCCGGAAGCGGCGCGGCCAGGTCAGGCGCGTCGATCCACCGGGCATCCGCCAAATCCCCAAGCGACACTCCGCGCCGCACTCGGGACGAGACGACGTCGGGCCGGCTGGCTGAGGCCCGGTTGGGGTGCGGGGCAGGTTGTGTGGTGCGGGTGGCTAGGGGGTGGTTGTGAGGGAGGGCTACCGCCAAGGGCTCGTGGGCTATGGGGGTGGTGCGGAGTTGGATCGCGTTGGTCAGGTGGAGGGGGTCGGTGGGGGTGGCTATGCCGTCGGTCAGGCCGAGGGTGAAGGTGCCGGCAGCGACGCCGGTGGCGACTTCCTCGCGGCCGCAGACGGTCAGCGAGGTCTCGGTGCCGGGGTATGCGCGTCGTACCTCGGCCAACACGGCTCCGAGGGACCCAGCAGCCAGGGGTGAGGCGGCGAGTGTGAGGGTGCTGGGTGGATCCGCGACCGTACGGCGGACGTCCACGCGGGCGGCGTCGAGCCGGAGCAGGATCGGGCCGGTGTGTTCGAGCAGGCGCTCACCCGCCGGTGTCGGCTCCACGGGCCGCCGGCGGAGCAGCGGCGTACCGAGATCGCTTTCCAGCGCGGCGATGTGCTGCGATACAGCGCTCTGCGTGTAGCCGAGTCGCGTGGCGGCAGCCGAGAACGATCCGCACTCGGCGACGGTGACGAACGTCCGCAGCAGATGAGGATCCACGCCCATCAGTATCGCTGATCGAGCATGCAGAGATCATCGTTGGCGCTGATGCACGCGCCGACCTGAGGATGGAGGCATGAACGCATACTCCGGTCGTCTCGCCCTGGTCGGTGACCGCTCGCCGCACGTCCGCTCGCACGCCCGCATTCCCGGTCTGCTCGCAGCGCTCGAGCAGCGCGACCACTTGGACCTCGACGTGTATTGGGTCCCGACCGACGAGGTGGACGACGCGCTGGAAGGCTTCGACGGCGTGTGGCTGCTGCCCGGCAGCCCGTACCGGAGCGAAGCCGGCGCGCTCACCGCGGTCCGGATCGCCCGCGAGCGCGGCATCCCGTTCCTCGGCACCTGTGGCGGGTTCCAGCACGCGATGCTCGAGTTCGCGCGCGACGTCTGCGGCGCCACCGGCGTACAGCACGGGGAGAGCACGCCGGATGCCGACGACCTCCTCATCGTGCCGCTGCAGTGCTCACTCGACGGGCACGAGGGCGCGGTCCGGGTACAGGCAGAAACCCGTGCGGCCGGGCTACTGGGGGTGGAGCGCTCGATGGAGCGGTACCACTGCTCCTACGGCCTGGACAGCAGCAAGCTCGACCTGCTCCGTGAGCACGGCATGGTCTTCAGCGGGTACGACGACGAGGGCGCACCGCGCATCGCCGAGCTGCCCGGCCACCCGTTCTACCTGGCGACGCTGTTCCAGCCGGAGCTGGCCGGCGACGGCAGGCGTCCGCACCCGTTCATCCAGGCGTTCGCGCATGCGGTCGCCGGCCGCGGCGATCAGATCGTGGAGACCGGTCGCGGCTCCATGCCGGCTGCGACATAACAGGCGTCGATGAGCTCCATCGTGGCCAGCGCGTCGTCGGCGTCGGTGAGCAGCGGAGCGCCGTTGCGGACGGCGCTCGCGAACGCCTCCAGCTGATACGTGTACGACGTCCGCGTGCCGAGGTGCTCGACCCAGGTGTCCTCCTTGGTCGTCACGATCACGCGGTCGTCGTTCTGCGGGAGCACGAAGAACGGGGCGAACGCCTCGCCCCGGCTGCCGACGACCTTGAGGCTGAACTCGACGTCCTCGGCCGCCATGCTGGTCCGCACCGCGCCGGTCGCGCCGCTCGGGAACTCCAGGTCGGCGTTCAGCCATTCGTCGACACCGGGCATCCGCTTGCGCTCGCCGGCCCGGGCGCCGATCAGCCGCGGCGCGCCCCCGGCGTACTGCGCGAACATCCGCTGCGCGTGCAGCGCGTAGCAGCCGACGTCCATCACGGCGCCGCCGGCCAGCGGCAGCGACCAGCGCGGGTCGTTCTCCGGCGGCGGAGGCATCACCATCGTCGCCTCGACGTGCTGCAGGTCGCCCAGCTCGCCCTTGGCGATCAGCTCCTGCAGCCGCCGCATCACCGGGTGGTACGCGTAGTGGAACGCCTCCATGAACACCAGCCCGGACGAGTGCACCGCGTCGCGGACCTGCAGGGCTTCGGTGGCGTTGGCGGCCGAGGGCTTCTCGGTCAGCACATGCTTGCCTGCAGCAAGGGCCCGCAGGTTCCACGGGCCATGCAGTCCATTGGCCAGCGGGTTGTAGATCGCTTCGATCTCCGGATCGTCCAGCAGTTGCTGGTACGACGCATGGACCCGTTCGACGCCGTGCTCGGCGGCAAAGGCCTCGGCCCGGCCGGCGTCGCGAGCGGCGACCGCGACCAGCCGGGCGCCGGTCAGCTTGGCCGGCTCGACGATGGCCCGGCCCGAGATCCGGGCGGCACCGAGGATGCCGATCCGCAGCGGTTCCATGCCTTCTCCTTCGATGATCAGCCGTTCCGGATCCGGTACGGCGGGAGCGTCCGAGGGGCGTGTTCCGCCGGTAAGGGTAGTCCCAGGTCCCGACGGCGAACGTGCCATATTGCCTGACGATCGCAGCCGCCGGACACCGCGTGCCCGTGATCCGGACTCGGTTCACCCAACGTTCATCGATCCGGCAGGTCTGATCAAATCCCGGTGGTGGGTCGACGGATTCCGGTCCAGCCTTCAGGATGACCCCATGAGCACCGTCCAGGTCCAGGTCGATCGGAACAGCCGTACGCCGTTGCACGTGCAGCTGGCGCAGCAGCTGGAGGCGGCCATCCAGGGTGGTGACCTGCCCGTCGGGTCCCGGCTGAGCAACGAGGTGGACCTGGCCGAGGCGTACGGGCTGAGCCGGCCCACCGTCCGCCAGGCGATCGCCCGTCTGGTCGACCAGGGCCTCCTGGTCCGTAAGCGCGGCGTCGGCACCCAGGTGGTCGGCAACTCCGGGCAGGTCCGTCGTTCGCTCGAACTGACCAGCCTGTACGACGACCTCACCGCAGCGCACCGCAAGCCTGAAACGGAGGTCCTGCGCTTCGGTATCTCGCCCGCGACCGCAGAGGTCGCCACCGCGCTCCAGTGCGAGCAGGGCGACCGGGTACTGCGGCTGGAGCGACTGCGGCGCGCGGATGGCGAACCGCTCGCACTGATGCGCAACTGGCTGCCGCCGGACATGCTGGACACCGATCCGGCCACGCTCGCCGAGCGCGGGCTCTACCAGTTGCTGCGTGCCGAGGGCGTCCGGCTCAAGGTGGCGCACCAGACCATCTCCGCGATACCGGCAACGTCCGAGCAGGCGCGGCTGCTGTCCGAGGAGCCCGGCTCACCGCTGCTGGCGACGACGCGGATCACGTATGACGACCACGGCCAGCCGGTCGAGTACGGCTCGCATCTGTACCGGGCGAGCCGCTACTCGTTCGAGCACACGCTGGTTCACCGCTGAGTCCCGGGGAACTTCTGGCGAACTCCTCGAAATCCTCCGTCGACCGTGTCAGAGCCCACCCTCCCGAGGTCCTCTCACCCGGTTCGACGCCGTGAGTCGCGGTTCTGTTACCGGCGGAACTGCAACAAGGTGCAATTTCCTGGACCTGCCCGTGACCCGATCGATACGGTCGGTGAGCCATCGGCGTGTCACGGTTATCCACAGGACAGCCGGGCGCGAGTGGCGCCCGGTGCCCCACCGTTGCAAGGATGGTCGCGCAGGGTGACCGAGCATGGTCGCCAGACGGGACACACACGGGGAGATCGATGACAGCGGACAGGCTCGACACGCATCGCGCGAGCTGGAGCGGTGCCGTCGAGCTGATCGACGCCCAGGTGCGCGACGTGGTGCGCCGCGAAGGCATCGACCCGCTCCGCGACCCGGCCGCGGTGAACGCGATCGTCGCCACCGTCGTCCGGGAGTACGACGAGCGCAGCCTGACCGGCGTGGTGCCGCCGATCGGCGACGTGGAGGCGGTCAGCCGAGAGGTGCACGACCGCGTCGCCGGTTTCGGGCCGCTGCAGCGTTATCTGGACGACCCGTCGGTCGAGGAGATCTGGATCAACGAGCCCAGCCGGGTCTTCATCGCCCGCGAGGGCCGGCACGAGCTGACCACGACCGTGCTGACCGAGGAGGAGGTCGGCGACCTGGTCGAGCGGATGCTGAAGACCACCGGCCGCCGGATCGACGTCTCGCAGCCGTTCACCGACGCCCGGCTGCCGGACGGAAGCCGCGTCCACATCGTCCTCGGCGGCATCACCCAGCGGTATGCGGCGATCAACATCCGCAAGTTCACCGTCCGCGCGACCCGGATCAGCGACCTGGTCCAGCTCGGCTCGCTGACGCCGCACGCTGCCGCGGTGCTCGAGGCATCCGTTGCCGTCGGCCTCAATGTGCTGGTCTCCGGCGGCACGCAGGCCGGCAAGACCACGATGCTGAACGCCCTGGCCGGTTCGATCCCCGGCAGCGAGCGGGTGATCAGCTGCGAGGAGGTCTTCGAGATCAAGCTGCCGATCCCCGACTGGGTGTCGATGCAGACCCGGCAGGCCGGTCTGGAAGGCACCGGCGAGGTGCGGCTGCGTGACCTGGTGAAGGAGTCGCTGCGGATGCGGCCGTCCCGGGTGATCGTCGGCGAGGTGCGCGGCGAGGAGTGCCTCGACCTGCTGCTCGCGCTGAACAGCGGCCTCCCCGGCATGTGCACCATCCATGCGAACTCGGCGCGCGAGGCGCTGACCAAGATGTGCACGCTGCCGCTGCTGGCCGGTGAGAACATCGGCTCCCGGTTCGTGCTGCCGACAGTGGCCGGCTGCGTCGATCTGGTCGTGCACCTCGGCATCGCGGCCGACGGACACCGGCGGGTGCGGGAGATCGTGGCCGTCACCGGACGGGTCGAGGAGCAGGCGATCGAGACCGAGACCCTCTTCGGCATGTACGACGGTTACCTGCGCCGCGCCGAGGGGCATCTGCCGCATCCGGAGCGTTTCCAGCAGGCGGGGTACAACGTGGCCGGGCTGCTCACCGAGCTGCCACGCGGGGCGGCCGGCTGATGGGGCTGCTGATCGGGATGTTCTTCGGCGTCGGTCTGCTGCTGATCATCGCGGCGTTCGTGGCGCCGGCCGAGGCGGTGCCCGGCGCGGACGGCCGGCTGCGCGGCAGGAGCCGGGAGCTGCTCGCGAGTGCCGGGATCGAGGGCCTGACGCCGGGCGCGTTCATCGGCGCGTGTGCGATCACCGGACTGGCGGCCTTCCTGCTGATGTTCCTGGTGTCCAAGGCACTGCCCGTCGGGGTGGTGTTCGGGGTGATGGCGGGCTGGTTGCCGATCGCGCTGGTGCGTTCTCGTGCCCGGCGGCGGATCGCCGAGTTCCGCGAGCTGTGGCCGGACGTGGTGGACAACATCGCCTCCGCGGTCCGCGCGGGCCTGTCGTTGTCCGAGGCCTTGGCTCAGGTCGGCGAGCGGGGACCGCTGCCGCTGCGGGAGCCGTTCCGCCGGTTCGGGGCGGACTACGCGTCGACCGGGCGGTTCGCGGAATCGCTGGACCGGTTGAAGGCGCGGCTGGCCGATCCGGTCGGTGACCGTGTCGTCGAGGCGCTGCGGATCGCGCGCGAGGTCGGTGGCGGCGACCTCGGCCGGCTGCTGCGGTCGTTGTCGACGTTCCTGCGCGACGACGCGCGGACCCGGTCCGAGCTGGAGTCCCGGCAGTCGTGGTCCGTCAACGGCGCGCGGGTCGCGGTCGCGGCGCCCTGGCTGGTGCTGGCGTTGCTGTCGTTCCAGGGCGACGTGATCCAGCGGTACAACACGCCCTTGGGTGCGGTGGTCATCGGCGCCGGTGCGATCGTCTGCGTGATCGCGTACCGGTTGATGCTGCGGATCGGCCGGCTGCCCGAGCCGGAGCGGGTGCTGCGATGAACCCGGTGCTGGTCGGTGGTTTCCTCGGCGCGCTGCTCGGCGTCGGCCTGCTGGTCGTCGTGCTGCGGTTGCCGTTCCTGCGCAAGCCGTCGGTGGACGAGCGGATCTCGCCGTACCTGCGGGATCTCGGCGCGCCGGACGTGTTCGTCGGCGTGGTGGACTCACGGTCGCCGTTCTACGCGATCCTGCGGCTGTTCGGGCCGTCGCTGCGGTCGGCCGCGCAACGGCTCGAGCGGATCCTCGGCGGTGCGGGCACGATCCGCCGGCGGCTGCAGCGGGCCGGGCTGGAGCGGACGGTCGAGGAGTTCCGGATCGAGCAGCTGCTCTGGGGGACGCTGGCCTTCGGCGGCGGTCTGGTGATCTCGATCGTCTCGGTCGCGTTCGGCCTCGGCAATCCGGTCGGTCTGCTGGTGATGTGCCTGATCCTCGGGGTGGTCGGAGTGCTTGCCCGCGACACCTATCTGACCTCGCAGGTCCGCCGTCGCGAGCGCCGGCTGCTCGCCGAGCTGCCGACCGTGGCCGAGCTGCTGGCGTTGTCGGTTGCTGCCGGCGAAGGCCCCGCGGCCGCGCTCGACCGGGTGTCCCGGGCATGCCGTGGCGAGCTGGCCGAGGAGCTGAAACGCGTCCTGGCGGAGACCAGGGCCGGAGAGACACTGGTCCGCGCGCTCGACGCGCTCGCGGACCGGACGGGGTTGCTGGCGCTCTCGCGCTTCGCGGACGGGCTGGCGGTGGCGCTCGAGCGCGGCACCCCGCTGGCCGACGTCCTGCGCGCGCAGGCCGGTGACATCCGGGAGGCCGGGCGCCGCGAACTGATCGAGTCCGGCGCCCGCCGTGAGGTCGCCATGATGATCCCGGTGATCTTCCTGGTCCTGCCGGTGACCATCGCTTTCGCCTTCTACCCGGGCGCTGTCGGAATCCGGCTGATCGCCGGATGAACTGAGGAGAGGTCATGTCCCTGTACCTGACGAGGCTGTACCTGACGTTGCTGCTGAAGCCGCGTCCGGCCGACAAGGAGCGCGGCGATGTGCCTGGCTGGGTGCTGATCACCGTGATGACGGCCGGCCTGGTCGTCGCGATCTGGACGCTCGCCAAGGACCAGCTCGTCGCGATGCTCAAGGATGCGTTGTCGTCGGTCTCCAACAAGTAGATGCCGAGGGCTCGTGGTGAGCGGGGATCGGCGGTCGTCGACTTCGTTCTGGTCTCGACGATCCTGGTCCCGCTGTTCCTCGGCATCCTGCAGGTCGGCCTGTTCCTGTATGTGCGCAACACCGTGACCGCCGCCGCGTCCGAAGGTGCGCACTATGCGGCCGTACTCAACCGGGCGCCCGCGGACGGAGAGGCACGCACCCGGGAACTGATCGACGGCGTGGTGACCGACGGACTCGTCGACTCGGTGTCCGCGGAGGAGACCGAGATCGACGGACAGCCCGGGGTCGAGGTGACCGTCCACGCGCACATGCCGCCGCTCGGGCTGTGGGGACCGGGGATCTCGTTCACCGTCGAGGGACATGCCGTGAAGGAGACGGGCGAGTGAGCCGCCGCCGGGACGAGCGCGGGAGCGCCGTCGTGGAGTTCTCCTGGCTGGCGATCCTGCTGATGGTTCCGCTGGTGTACATGATGCTCGGCGTGTTCGACGTCCAGCGGGCGTCGTACGGCGCGACCGCGGCGACCCGCGCCGCCGGGCGGGCCTTCGTGATCGTGCCGGACGGTGTGTCCGAGGAGGAGGCCCGGGCTCGCGCGTTCGACGCCGCGCAGCTGGCGATGAAGGACCAGGGTATGGAGCTCGGCTCGGACGAGCTCACGATCTCCTGCGACCCGGTCTGCCTGCAGCCGGGGTCGACCGTGACGGTGACTCTGGAGACCAAGGTTCGGCTGCCGCTGATCCCGGACGCGCTCGGCGGCGAACCGCCGGCGATCCGGATCAGCGCCTCGCACACCGAGTCGTTCGGAAACTACCGCCAGGCCAAGGGGGACGGATGAGGCGCGGCCGGCGGGGCGAGGACGGGCAGATGACCGTCCTGATCGTCGGGTTCACCGTGGTCGTGCTGATGATGATCGTCGTGGTGACGGACATCTCGAAGGCGTTCCTGGTCCGTCGCGACCTCGACGCCACGGCCGACGGTGCGGTGCTCGCGGCCGCGAACGGTCTCGCCGCGGTGTACGCCCAGCCGGGCGCGGGCGGCAATGCCGCGATCGATCCGGACCAGGCACGACAGCTGACCGCGGACTACCTCGATGATGTTGCTGCGAGCAACAGGTTCGACGATCTCGACTGGTCCGTGGACGTCGAGGGGACGACGGTGACGGTGCGGCTCACCTCCACCGCCGAACTCCCGTTCCGCCCGCCCGGCTTCCCGGGCTCGGCGGATGTCGCCTCCGAAGCCGCCGCCATCGTCCCGATCCGCTGAGCCCCACCCGGCCGCGGGTCAGGTGAAGAGGCCTGGGTTGTCGTTGAGCCAGGTGGTGAAGGTCCTTGCAGTGTGGCCGGTGAGGAGTTCGACGCCGGGCTCGATCGTGGCGGGCGAGCCGACGCGGGAGGCCCAGTAGGCCAGCAGGGTTTCGCGCTGTCCTTCGTCCCGCATCTGCATCTCGGCGCGGGCCTCGTCGGGAGTCAGATCGACTGCCTCGATCGGGACGCCGGTGACCTCGGAGACGAGCCCGATCTGGTGCCGGCGCGTCATCGACTCCGGTCCGGTCATCGGATACCCGTGGCCGTCGTGGCCGTTGCCCGGGCCGTCGAGCAGCACGCGGAGCGCGGCGTCGGCGATGTCCTGCTCGTGGATCGGCGCCTCCTCGGCGTCCAGGTAGGGCAGCCGGATCTGACCGGTCGCCCGCACCTGGTACGCCCAGTACTTCGCGTTGCTCATGAAAGCGCCGGGCTGCAGCCGGGTGGTCGCGTACGACGCGTTCGCCACGACCTGCTCGGTCTTCGCGTGCGGGTCGTCGGGTCCACCCAGAGACGACAACGACGACAGCAGGACGACCTGCTTCACGCCGGCGGCCTCGGCTGCGGCCACGAAGGCGGGCGCCGTCGACGGGTCGGAGTACAGGAAGACCTGGCTGATGTCGCGCAGCGCCGGGGCGGGGTCCGAAGGGTCGTACGCGACGGCGGACGGGAGGGCGGAGGGCTCGCGGCTGGCGACGCGGACGTCCTGCCCGGCCGCGATCAGGCCGGCGGTGACGGCACGGGCGATCGCGCCGCGGCCGCCGGTGACGAGAACAGTCATTGGATGTGCTCCAAAAATGTAGTGACTACAACAATGGAATCAGTAAAGCAGACCGGCTACAGTTCCGGCAATGGAGCTCGGGCGGCGGGAACGCAAGAAGCAGCAGACGCGGCAGGCCATCTCGGATGTGGCCACCACGCTGTTCCTTGAGCGCGGCTTCGACGCGGTCACGGTGGTCGAGGTGGCGCGGGCCGCGGATGTCGCCGTACAGACGGTGTTCAACCACTTCCCGGCGAAGGAGGACCTGTTCTTCGACGAGCCGGGTTGGTGGGCGGGGCCGGCGCGCGCGATCCGCGAGGCGCCGCCGGCAGCGGATCCGGTCGACGTGCTCGAGGCGCAGTACTTGAAGGAGACGCGGGACCGGCTCGCGGTCGGGCACCTGGCCACCTGGAAGCAGTTCGTGCGCACGATCGACGACAGTGCGGCGCTGAAGGCCCGGCGCAGACTCAACGCCGACCAGCTGGAAGTGACCCTGACCGAGGCGCTGGACGAGCGGTCGCCGGACCACCTGCGCAACCGTCTGGTCGCGGCCCTGTACGCCGCCGCGCAGAAGGTTCTCGAGGAGCGATTGATGGCGGTGCTGCCCGACGACGCGTCCTCGGTGGAGCTCGACCAGGCCCAGGCCGCGCTGGAGCAGGCGATCGCCCAAGTCTTCGCCGTTCTTCGTCGTGGGCTCGCCTAGGAGGGCGGCTGGGGGTCCTGCGCCTACTGCGCGGCACTCGGCGGGCACCTCGCCGAGCGGGAGCGAAGGGAACGATGAAACCACATCGACCCCTCCGCTCCCGCTCGCCGAGGCACTCCGCCGAGCACCTGCTCGCGACGGCGCAGGACCCCCAGCCACCCTCTAAGCTAAGCTGCTTAGTTGTGGCTGGACTGGATTTTGACGCGGAGCTGAAGCAGCTCGACGCGACGATGACCTCGATCGAGAAAGTGATGGATCTCCCTGCGCTGCGCAAGGAGATCGACGAGCTCGGCGAGCAGGTCGCTGCGCCCGACCTCTGGGACGACCAGGCGAACGCGCAGAAGGTGACGTCGCGACTGTCCAGCCTGCAGGCCGACGTCGAGCGGGTGACCGCCCTGCGCGGCCGGCTCGACGACCTCGGTGTGCTGATCGAGCTGGGCCGCGAGGAGAACGACGCGGACAGCCTGGCCGAGGCCGAGAAGGAGCTGGGGTCGGTCGCCAAGTCGATCCAGTCCCTCGAGGTCCGCACCCTGCTGTCCGGTGAGTACGACGAGCGCGAGGCCCTCGTCACGATCCGTTCCGGCGCGGGCGGTGTCGACGCGGCGGACTTCGCCGAGATGCTGCAGCGGATGTACCTGCGCTGGGCGGAGCGGCACGGCTACCCGACCGACGTCTACGACACGTCGTACGCCGAAGAGGCCGGTATCAAGTCGACCACGTTCGCGGTCAAGGCGCCGTACGCGTACGGCACGCTGAGTGTCGAGTCCGGGACGCACCGCCTGGTGCGGATCTCGCCGTTCGACAACCAGGGCCGCCGGCAGACGTCGTTCGCGGCCGTCGAGGTGGTCCCGGTGCTGGAGCAGACCGACGAGATCGACGTACCGGAAGAAGAGCTGCGGATCGACGTGTACCGGTCGTCCGGTCCGGGTGGTCAGAGCGTCAACACCACCGACTCCGCGGTCCGGATCACGCACATCCCGACCGGCACCGTGGTCTCCTGCCAGAACGAGAAGTCCCAGCTGCAGAACAAGGCCAGCGCGATGGTCATCCTGAAGGCCAAGCTGCTCGCGCTGAAGAAGGCCGAGGAGCGGGCTCAGCTGGACGCGCTGCGCGGCGACGTGGCCGGCTCGTGGGGCGACCAGATGCGCTCGTACGTCCTGCACCCGTACCAGATGGTGAAGGACCTGCGGACGCAGTACGAGTCGGGCAACACCTCCGGGGTGTTCGACGGTGAGATCGACGAGTTCATCGAGGCCGGCATCCGCTGGCGCCGCACCGGCCAGACGGTTGCTGAGCAGAACTGAGCTCCAGGCGGACTGCGGTAGCTGCTTCGGCCTGTGCTGCATCGCGCTGACCTTCACCAAGTCGGCGGACTTCGCGATCGACAAGTCCGCCGGTGAGGCCTGCCCGAACCTGAGCGACGACCACCGCTGCACGATCCACAGCAGGTTGCGGGCCGAGGGATTCGCGGGCTGCACGGTCTACGACTGCTTCGGTGCGGGGCAGGTGATCTCGCGGCGGATGGGGAAGCCGGGGCCGGAGATGTTCGCCGCGCTCCCGATCCTTCGCCAGCTGCACGAGCTGCTCTGGTATCTCACCGAAGCGCTCGAATACACCGCGGACGCCCAGCCGGCGATCGACAGGGTCGAGGCCGTGTGCCGTACGGCGGACCTCACGGCCGTCGACGTGGCGGCCGAGCGAGCCGTGGTCAACGAGCTGCTCCTGACGACAAGTCAGCACGTCCGCGGCAAGCAACCGAAGCGGAAGGACCGCCGCGGCGCGGACCTGATCGGAGCCCGCCTTCGTCGCGCCGACCTTGCGAAGGCCAACCTGCGCGGCGCCTACTTGATCGGCGCCGACCTCCGCGATGCCGACTTACGCCAGGCTGACCTGATAGGCGCCGACCTCCGGGACACCGACCTGAGCGGCGCCGACCTGACAGGTGCCCTCTTTCTCACCCAGTCCCAGGTCAACGCCGCCCGCGGCGACCAGTTCACGAAGCTCCCGGGAGCTCTTACGCGCCCTTCCCACTGGTCCGCAGCTGGTGCGTGATCGGGGTCATCAGCAGGGAGATTGCTGCGATTCCGATGGCTACCGCCGCCAGTGCGCCGCCCTGGCCCCAGGAGGTGCCGGCAAGGGACAAGTACGCCGTGCCGACGGTGGCTGCGCCTAGTGCGAGGCAGGTCTGCTGGCTGGTCAGGAGGATGCCGGAGCCGAGGCCTGCTTGGGCCGGAGGAACCTGCCCGACGACGACGCCGATCAGGGGCACCATGACGAGTCCTGCGCCGATGCCGCCGACCAGCAGCGGAGCGCCGATGGTGATCGGGGTGACGTGCGGCCACAGCGTCAGCGCAACGACGCCGAGCAGGGCATACCCGACCGCCTGAATGATCCAGCCGCGCAGGATGAGCCCAGCGCCGTACCGCTGCTGCAGGCGTGGTGCGTAGATCGAGGTGATCAGGAAGCCGATCGCCAGCGGCAGCAGACTGAGCCCGCCCTCCAGCGGAGTCATGTGTGCTTCGCCCTGCGTCGCGAGCGCGAAACAGAACATGAAACCGCCGAACGTGCTGAAGAAGCCGACGGCCAGCAGCAGGCCGATCCGCATCGCGCGCAGGCGCAGTACCGTCGGCGGGATCAGCGGGGCGTGACCGGACCGCTCGGCGCGGTGCTGGTGTACGCCGAGGAGCGCGGTCGCCGGAATCACCGCAGCCAGGCTCAGCCAGGTCCACAGCGGCCAGCCGAGCGGCCTGCCTTCGGTGAGCGGCAGGAGCAGCAGTACCAGGGTGAGCGCGAGCAGTGCGGCACCGACGAGATCGACGCGATGCGCCTGCTCCGCCTTGCTTTCCGGGAGCACGCGGAGCGCGGTGGCGATCGCAACGACGCCCACCGGGACGAAGACGAGGAACACCGCGCGCCAACCGAGGCCGAACAGGTCGGCCTCGATCAGGACGCCGCCCAGGATCTGGCCGAGCGCCGCACCGATCCCGTTGGCCACCCCGAACATGGCCATTCCGCGGGACCGGCGCTCGCCGGTGAGCAGGCTGGTGATCGACGCGAGCACCTGCGGCGTGATCGCGGCTCCGGACACGCCCTGCACGATGCGAGCCGCCAGCAGTACGCCGATGGTCGGCGCGACCGCACAGATCAGCGCGGACACGGTGAAGCCGGTGAGACCGATCAGGAACAGCCGCCGGCGCCCGAAGCTGTCGCCGAGCCGCCCGCCGACGACGAGCAGCGTGGCCACCGCGATGCCGTAGCAGCCGACCACGAGCTGGAGCTGGCCGGCGTTCGCGTGCAGGTCCGTCGCGATCGCCGGCAGCGAGACGTTGACCATGAAGAACGAGAGCATCGGCAGGAGCGAGCCGAAGAGCAGGCTGGTGAGGGCCACCGGTCCGAGCCCTGTCGCGGCCCGTGATCGGGCGGCGACCGGGACAGTGGTGGCTTGGAGCTGGTCTGTCATGCGTCCAGCCTGACGGACCTCCGAGCCTGGTAGTGAGAGTCTGCTTATCCTATTACTCACAGCACCTGGCACCCGGTTGGGCCGGTGTCCATGATGGAAGCATGACAGTCGCCTCCGACACAACGGCAACGGCCCAGCGCCGCGAACTCGGCGTGTTCCTGCGCAGCCGGCGGGAACGGATCCGGCCGGACGAGGTCGGGTTCGCACCCGGCGGCCGGCGCCGGACGCCGGGGCTGCGGCGCGAGGAGGTCGCGCTGCTCGCCGGGGTCGGCGTCACCTGGTACACGTGGCTCGAGCAGGGCCGGGACATCAACGTGTCCGCGCAGGTCCTGGACGCGATCGCGACGGCTCTGCGGTTCGACCGGCAGGAGCGCAGTCACCTGTTCCGGCTGGCCGGGTTGCGGTTCGGGCCGACGCAGGGCGTGTGCTCGGCACTGCCTCCGTCGGTGCAGAAGACCCTCGACGCGGTGTCGCCGTACCCGGCGGTCGTGCTGAACGAGCGGTACGACATCCTCGCCTTCAACACGGCGTACTGCCGGGTGGTCCTCGACCTCGACCAGGTGCCGGTCGACGAGCGGAACATGCTCTGGCTGAACTTCGTGTCCGACGAGTGGAAGTGCAGTTTCGTCGACGGGGCAACGACCAAGCACCACATGGTCGCGGCCTTCCGCGCCGCGTCCGCCGACCACCTCGGCGACGCGCTCTGGCAGGAGCTGATCCACGGCCTGCTGAACAGCTCGCCGTACTTCGCGGAGCTCTGGGAGCGGTACGACGTGGCCGCGCCCAGCACCCGCACGAAGATGCTCGAGGTCGACGGCCACGGCATCCTGCGCATCGAGCCGATCAACCTCTGGCTGTCCCAGCTCGGCCCTCTCCGGGCCACCGTCTACACCGCCCTCGACGACGAGACCGAGACCAAACTCCGCCGGATCGTCGGCGTGCGGCCCGGCTGACGGGGCGGGCCAGCCGGGCCGGGGCCCCGGCCGCCGGGCAGGGCGGCCGGGGAGCTTTGTCAGGTGACCGGGATGCCTGGGTTGGTCAGGGCCTTTCCGCCGGTCATCGTGTTGCTGCGGTCGACGGTGACCTTGCAGCTGCTCGCGTTGTAGTTGGTGATGTTGAACGCGTACCGGCCGCTGCCGGTCGCGCCGGTCAGGTCGGAGGTGTTGCCGCGGAACACCGTCCCGCAGCCCCACCCGGACTGCTGGGTGTGCGTCTCGTAGCCGTTGTTCGTGGTGTTCTTGCCGGTGTTGTTCTCGATGACATAGTTGTTGCCTTTGACATCGATCCAGCTGTCGTCGTAGTTCGCGCCGGTGAGGCCGCGGCCGTCGAAGCTGTTGCCGGACACGAGTCCGCCGGTCGTCCCTTCCTTCAGGTCGACCGCCTCGCCGCCGACGTCCGGGCCGATCGTGTTGCCGAGGATCTGCACGTGGTCGGACTTGTCGGAGGTGCCGCCCGCGCTGCCGACGTACACGCCCTCGCCCATCCCGCGACCGTCGTTGCCGGTGTCGTAGATGCGCGAGTTCTTGATCACGCCGTACGTGCTGCTGTTGCGGAAGTGCACGCCCTCCATGTCCAGCCCGTGCACGGTGACACCGTCGATCGTCACGCGGGTGGCGCTGTCGATCATGATGCCTTTCTGGCCGCCGGTCACGGTGAGGCCGCGCACGGTCCAGTACGACGCGCCGTTCAGGTGCAGGCCGTAGCCGCCGCCGGCCTTCAGTACGGCGTTCGCGGAGCCGGTCAGCGTGATCGGCGCTGCGGACGTGCCGTCGACCGTGGTCTTGAAGTTGCCGGTGTAGGTGCCGTCGGCGAGCTTGATGGTGTCGCCGGGCTTGGCGCTGGTCAGCGCGGCGGTGAGCTGCGCGGAGGTGCTGACATCGATCGTCGCCGTGGCCGACGGGCGGTTGCGGATGTGGTCGCGGATCCAGACGCCGGCCGGTTTGAGCATCGCCGTCCCGGCGAAGTCGTCGCCGTCGCAGGTGCCTTCCTTGAAGACCGCGCCGGAGCGGAAGTCGTCGGAGAAGTTCCAGTTCGTCCAGCCGATCTGCTTGCTCTCCAGGAAGTCCAGGTACTTCTGCGACCAGGTGAAGTCGTTGCCGCCGTCACCGGTGTAGGTCTGGGTGCCGAACTCCGTGACGAACAACGGGATCCGGTCCGCGGCGCGTGACAGAGCGTCGAAGTACTCCTGCTTGTGCGAGGCGGCGTAGAAGTGGAACGTGTACATCAGGTTGGACGCGTTGACCGGGTTGTTGATGACGTCGGCCTCGCTGCCGCCGTCGGAGACCCCGAGCGAGGCCCAGCCGTGGGTGCCGACGAAGATCACGCCGTCGGGGTCCTTGGCCCGGATCACCGGCACCATCTGCTCGGCGTACGACTTGATGCCGGCCCAGCTGACGCCGTTCGGCTCGTTGGCGATGTCGTAGATGATGTTGAACTTGTCCTTGTGCCGCTCGGCGATCTGGGTGAAGAACCGCTTCGCCAGGTCGAGGTTCTCGTTCGGGTCGCCGGGGTCGAGCTGGTGCCAGTCGACCAGCGCGTACAGGCCGCGCTCGGTCGCCTCCTCGATGAGCGTGTTCACAAGATTGGTGTACTTCGCCGGGTCGGTCTCGTAGCCGCCTTCCTGCACGTACATCGAAATCCGCAGGATGTCGGCGTTCCAGTCGTTCGCCAGGGCGTCCAGCGAGGCGGTCTTCAGGCAGTTGGCGTACCACTGCAGGCCGTGCGTGCTCATTCCGCGCAGCTGGACGGGCTCGTTGCGCTCGTTGCAGAGCTTGGTGCCGCAGACGTGCAGCTGGCCGTTGCGGCCGACCGGGGTGTCGGCGGCCGGTGTGGAGACAGGTAGCAGGGCCGAAGCAGCCAGCAGGGCACCGGCCAGAAGTGAGTGGATCATGAACGTCCTCCGAGGGGGCGTCGGGGAGGATGATTAGGAAGGTTTCCTAATAGTTCACGAGAACGTAGCGGTCGACGCGGAACGCTGTCAACCGGTTGCGCAAAGTGATCACAACCGATCAGGCGGTGTCCCGGTCGGGCCAGGCGGCCTTCAGCGTCGCGAGCGTGACGGTGATCGCCGGTCGGCGCGAGGTCGTGGTGCGCCATACGGCGTACAGACGGCGGCTCGGGGCAGGCTGCAGTGGTACGACGACCACGCCGTCGGGGACCGGTCCGCGGCCGAGGCGGGGGAGCAGGCCGATACCGAGGCCGCGGTCGAGCATCGCCAACTGGGTCTGGTACTCCGCGACCGAGTACGCAACCTCCGGCTCCACGCCCGCGCGGCGCATCGTCCGGATCAGCCACTCGTAGCAGATCGACCCGACGGGCTGGCAGATCCAGCGCTCGCCGACGAGGTCCTCCGCGCGGACGAACTCCTTGCCTGCCAGGCGATGCGTCGCCGGCACCAGGACGTCGGCCGGGTCCGTGCCGAGCTTCACCCGTGACAGCCCTTCCGGCAGCGCGAGTGGGGTGTTGTGCCAGTCGTGGACGATCGCGATGTCGATCTCGCCGCGGTTCACCGCCGCCACGGCCTCGAACGGATCGGTCTCGAGCACCCGCACGTCCAGTTGCGGGTGATCGTCGACCAGCCGGGCCAGAGCCGGCGGCAGCAATCCGCGGGCCGCGGTCGGGAACGCGGCGATGCCGAGCGTCCCGATCGCCTGACCGCGTTGCTCCTCCAGGGTCAGCTCGGCGTCCTCGACCAGCTCGAGGATCCGCGCGGCGGTCGACGCCAACTGCCGGGCCGCGTCGGTCAGCACGATCCCGCGGCCCTGACGCTCGATCAGTGTCGTCCTGGTCTCCCGCTCCAGTTTCGCCAGCTGCTGCGACACCGCCGACGGCGTGTAGCCGAGCACCTCGGCCGCCCGGTTGACCGATCCGTACTGCGCCACGGCGTGCAGTGCGCGGAGCCGCCCGAGATCAATCATGTAGCTCTCCTACATCGATAGCGGTAGTAATCGGTGCTGGTCCTTAAGTGTACTCCGGCCGAGACTGGACGGCATGAAGCCTCGTGACCTGCTCCTAGCCCTGGCCGCCGTCGTTGTCTGGGGCATCAATTTCGTGGTGATCGAGGTCGGTCTGGAAGGCGTTCCGCCGCTGCTGCTGTCCGCGTTGCGGTTCTTCTTCGTCGCCGTCCCGGCGATCTTCGTGCTCGGCGGACCGCGCGTCCCCTGGCGGTACGTCGTGGGCGTCGGACTCGCGCTGGGCGTGGCGAAGTTCGGGCTGCTGTTCATCGCGATGGACCACGGCGTACCGGCGGGCCTGGCGTCGCTGGTGCTGCAGAGTCAGGTGATCTTCACGGTCCTGATCGCGATCACCGTCCTGCGGGAACGCCCGCGGCCCGCACACCTCGTCGGCATCGCGATCGCCTGCGCCGGGATCGTCCTGATCGTCCTCGACCGCAAGCTGTCCGCCCCGCTCGGCGCACTCGTCCTGGTGATCGTCGCCGGCGCGTCCTGGAGCATCTCGAACACGATCACCCGGTACGCCAAGCCGCCGGACATGCTGCGCTTCATGGTGTGGATCAGCGCGGTCGCCGTCGTCCCGCTGCTGATCCTCTCGCTGCTCACCGAAGGCCCGCGCGCCGACGTCGAGGCACTCCGCACCATCGACCTGAGCGGCATCGGCGCGATCGCCTACCTCGCCTTCGGAGCCACCCTGTTCGGTTTCGGTGTCTGGGGTTACCTGCTCCGGCAGTACGCCGCCAGCACGGTCGCGCCGTTCTCGCTGTTGGTGCCCGTCGTCGGCATGTCCGCGGCGTGGGTCCTGCGGGGTGAGGCCGTCGGTCCGCAGCAGGCGATCGCCGCGGTGCTCGTCATCGGGGGCATGGCGTGCACGATCGTCCGACGGCCCGCGCCGCGGTCAGCTGTTCGTACCGACGGCCATCGGCGGCATCTGCCAGCCCCGAGCAAGTGACGACGGGTACGCCGGTGCGCCGCCCGCGAAGTACTCGGTGAACTTCATGATCAGCGGATCCCAGCGCAGCGGGTCGATGTAGCGCTCATTGCTCATCAGCAGGTCCTCGCGCACCCGGACCCGCTCGACGGTCATCTCCAGCGCACACAGCCGCGAGTCCGGTCCGCCGATGCCGGTGATGTTCTCGATGCGGCCCTCCAGGTTGATCGGGCTCTCCAGGACCGAGTCGAGGCCGGACAGCTCGCTCGGCTCGCGGGTCAGCCCGCCGGCCGCGAACTTGTCGGGCTCGTGCCGGTACCCGCGGGCCCGCTTCGCGTCGGACATCTCCGCGGACCCGGTCAGCAGCGCGATGCGATCGAGCGCCGCGACCATCGCGGGGTCGACCAGGTTCAGCACCAGCTCCGGCCGCTCGGTCAGGTTCTTCACCGTCTGTGCGCTCGTCCCCATCCCGAGCATCGCGGTGTAGCCGAGCCACCAGGCCGACGACATCGGGGCGAGATTCGTGGTGCCGTCGGGGTTGGCGGAGCTGATCAGGACGACCGGGGTACCGAAGTACAGGACCTTGGGCTCGACTGTGCGCTTCATGGAGATGAAACGCTGGTGCGCCAGGATGTGTGAGTGGACGCGTCTCAAGTCGGTCGCCTGACCGCACGATGGATCGCCGAACTGCCCGGCGAGGACAGCACCGTGATCTCCGGGCTCGGCGTCCAGCCGCTGCTCGCGATGCTGGCCGAGGTCGCGGACGAACCGGCCCACACCGAGCTGGCCGACGCCGCCGGCGGTCGGTACGGCGGTCTGCTGGAGGCGCCCGATCTGCGGATGGCCTTGGGGCTGTGGACGCGTCCGGAGATCGAACTGCAGCCGGGCGTGGACCGGTTCCTGCCGCCGGAGGTCCGCGGGACCCTGACCGATCGCGCTGCCCTGGACGCGTGGGTGGTCGAGCGGACGGACGGGTTGCTGCGCCGGATGCCGGTCCAGCTCACCCCTGACGTGTTGCTGGTGCTCGCGTCGGCGCTGGTGCTGAAGACGGAATGGGCGCTGCCGTTCGAGGAGTACCCGCGCAACGATCGGCGCTGGCTGAGCCGGGCGGATCCGGACCTCGACAGCCTTCAGGTGTACGACACCGCGACGGGTCCGCTGACCGTGGTGACGGTGCGCGGGACCGGGGAGTTCGACGTACGGCTGGTCATCGGTGACGGCGGGCGGGCTGCGGTGCTCGGCGCGGCCCTGGAGCTCGACGGCGACGGGCTGAGCGGGACCGAGGTGCTGGCGGCGGAGCGGTCGGCGCCCGGTGTCGAGGTGATCGAGTCGATGCAGCCGGTCGTCGCGCTGTCGATGCCGTACTTCGAGATCGCGGCGGAGCATGACCTGCTGGAGCATGCCTCGGTGTTCGGGTTGAGCGCGGCATCCGACACACGGACAGGACATTTCCCGGGGTTGAGTCCGCAGCCGCTGGCGATCGGCCAGGCGAAACAGGCCGTGCTCGCACGGTTCTCGGCCACCGGGTTCGAGGCGGCCGCGGTCACCGCGATGCCGATGGCCGCGGGCTCCGCGGCGTTCGGCGCGAAGGCGCTGTACGTGAACCTTGAGCGGCCGTTCGGCTTCCTCGCCGTACACCGGCCGACCGGCGTGCCGGCGGTCGCGGGCTGGGTGAACTACTCGTAGGGGTTGGCTGGAGCGGTCACCGGCTTGACCGTCGTGATGGTGAGCGCGGCGACGTCGCCGTCGACTCGTCGCGTCGGCTCCGCCCACTCGCCGGTGACGGTCACCCACTGGTTCTTCGCGGGCGCGGCCTGGCCGCGGGCCTCGACCATGAACGCCGTACCGTCCGCGACGCAGCAGGTCAGGCCGATGCGCGTCACGTACCAGACGCCGTTCTTCGCCGGGGTGACGAAGCCGGTCAGCTGGAACGACTTGCCCTTCATCGTCTCCTTCTCCCACACCGCCCAGACGGCGTAGTCGCGCACCGCGATCGGCTTGGGGCCTGCCGACCCGTCCCAGTACGCGTTTCCCTGCGGGGCGACCGGTTTCGCGGCGACCGGTGACTGCCGTCGCGCCGCGTCCGCGCCGAGCGCGGGCGGATCGACGACGAGCAACGCGAACACCGGGACCAGCAACAACCACGCGGCCCGCGGCAGCGCGTGGTCGTGCGCCGCGCGGGTCCGCACGAGGACGTCGGTCACCGCCAGCGCGATCAGGATCAGCCCGGCCGCGAACAGCATCCACCGCATCCCGGGCTTCACATACCGCAGATACGTCCCGGAGGTCGCGAGCTGCACCATCGCGGCCCCCACGAACACGATCACCAACCCGGCAACGTTGCGCTTCACAACAACCACCATCCGGCGAGCAGGCTGGCAAGGATTGCGACCACGAAGGTGGCCGGGGCGAACCGGACGGCGAACTTCGGGCCGAAGGTTCCGGTCTGGAGGGCGATCAGTTTCACGTCGACGATCGGGCCGACGACCATGAACGCGAGTCGCGCGGTCAGCGAGAACTGGGTCAGGCTCGCCGCGACGAACGCGTCCGCCTCGGAACAGATCGCCAGCAGAACCGCGAGCAGCCCGAGGATCAGCACCGAGAGCAGCAGGTTCCCCGCGACGTGGTCGAGCCAGGCGCGCGGTACGACGACGTTCAGCGTGGCCGCGGCGGCCGCGCCGATCACCAGGAACCCGCCGGCGTGCAGGAAGTCGTGCAGCATCGCGGACCGGAACACCTCGAACTTGCCGTCGTCGTGCGCGTGCCGGTTCTTCGGCATCTTCAGCCACGACCCGCCCTTGCCGGTCAGCAACCACAGCCAGCCGAGGATCATCGAGACCGCGAGCGACGTGACCGCGCGGGCGACCACGACCTTCGGCTGGCCGGGGAACGCCACCGCCGTCGACGCCAGCACGACCGGGTTGATGGCCGGCGCCGACAACAGGAACGCGATCGCCGCGGCCGGGGTGACACCGCGGGTCATCAACGCCGCCGATACCGGCACCGACGCGCACTCGCAGCCGGGGAGCACAACGCCGGACGCGCCGGCCACCGGTACGGCGAGGGCGGGCCGTTTCGGGAGCACTCGCGCGAAGAACGACGTGGGCACGAACGCCGTGAGGGCCGCCGACAGCAGCACACCGAGCACCAGGAACGGCAGCGCCTGCACCGTCACGCCGACGAACATCGTCGCCCACGTGCGGATCCCGTCGTCGGCGAACCACGCGTTGAACAGCCGCCGCCCGAACAGCGCGAGCCCGACCAGCAGCACCAGCGTGCCGGTGAACACGATCGACGACCCGGACGGCTCCTTCGCCTCTTGAGCCTCCTGGGCCTCCGGCGTCTCCTGCTCGGTCGTTGTCATGGGCGGAATGCTGGCAGAAATCCATTGGAAATGAAAATCACCGTCATGTATCAGGTGTGTGGCAGTGTTGAGGTATGGATGCCGATGTGGTGCGCGCAGTCAACGACCTCACCACCCGCTGGGCCCGGACCTTGCCGGCCGAGAACACGGTGGTGGCCGGGCTCGGCCTGTGGCCGTTGCTGGCCCTGCTCGCGACCGGAGCGGACGAGCCCGGGCGCTCCGAGCTCGCCGCCGCGGCCGGGGTGGATCCGGCGACCGCGGCGACCGACGCGATCCGGCTGGTCGAGACCATCGAGGACTCCGCCGATCTGAACGCCGCACTCGGCGTGTGGGTCAGTGAGGACCTGAAGCTGGCGGAGACGTTCGACAGCGTGCTGCCGGCGCCGCTCGTCGGCCTGCTGACCGGCAATCCGACGGTCGACAAGGCGAAACTCGACGCCTGGGCCGCCGACCACACCGACGACCTGATCCGGGAGATGCCGCTCGACATCGACGGCGACCTGATGCTGGTGCTGGCGTCGGCGCTGCTGTTGCGGACCACCTGGGTGCGCCCGTTCACCGAGCAGGTCCGGCGCATCGCCGGCGGTCCGTGGGCCGGTTCGTGGCATTGGCTGGAGCGCACGGACACCGACCTCGATTCGGTACGGCGGTACGGCGAGCTGACCGTGGTCACGGTGCGCGGCGAGGCGGATGTCGACGTACTGCTGGGGATCGGGGAGGACGCGCTGCCCGCGCTGCTCGAGGCGGCGGCCCGGCCGGGCGACGGCGTACCGGGCAGTCAGCTGATCGGCCAGGACCGGCCCGGTCCCGGGCTGACGATCGGGAAGACGACGGCGGCGCGGCCCGACGTGAAGGTGTCGTTGCCGTCGTTCAGCATCGAGGTCGAGCATGATCTGCTGGCGTCCCAGGAGTTGTTCGGTTTGACGGCGATCGCGTCGGATCCGGGCGCGCGCGGGCATTTCAGTGCGCTCAGCCCGACGCCGCTGCAGCTCGGGCAGGCGAAACAGAAGGTGCTCGCGCGGTTCTTCGCGACCGGTTTCGAGGCCGCGGCGGTGACCGCGATGGCGATGACGCGGGCCGCGATGATCACGTCGCAGGAGCGCCGGCTGGAGGTCACGTTGGACCGGCCGTTCGCGTTCGTCGCCGTACTGCGGGACTCGCGGCTGCCGATCGTGGCCGGCCGGATCGAGCGGCCTACCGAACCGGGAGAGTGAACAGCCGGTTGAGTAGCGCTGACGCCTCGTCGACGCCCGCGCGATCACCGGTCAGCAGCAGGTCGAACAGCAGGCCGCGCGAGGCGGCCAGACCGAGCCGCGCGTACGCCGGGGCCTGCTCCGGCGGGATGCCGGCGCGGACGCAGAGCTCGATCAACGGCGGCAGCCAGACGTTGATCAGGTCGGCCTTGAGGGGCTTGGTGTGCGGCAGGTCCTGCATCGCGTGGGCGCTGAGCTCGAAGAACAGCGGGCCGTACACGAGCGCGGCCTCGGTGACACGGCGCCAGAACTCCTCGGCCTGCTCCTCGATCGGGAGGTCCGACAGCGCGGCCAGCAGGTCGCGCTGCTGCTGCTCGACGGTCCGCACCACTTCGGCGAGCAGGCCCTCGCGGGAGCCGAAGTGGTAGATCAGCATCCGATGACTGGTGCCGATCGAGGTCGCGATGCTCCGCAGGCTCGCGTCCCCGATCCCGTTCTTCGCGAAATGCTCGATAGCGTCAGCCAGCAGGGTTGCTCGACTCACTGACTTCCTTCAGCTTGGCGGTCTCGGTGGCGATGTAGTCGCGGGTCAGCTTCGCGTACAGCCGGCCGAAGAGCCAGCCGAGTGGGCCTTCCTGGATGATCGTCGCGGTCGCGACGGTGCCGTCCGGCGTACTGACGACGCGGTGGCCGCCCGTGGTCTTGATCCCGGGAGCCTTCGAGACCCACTCGAAGTACTCACCCTCCTTCAGTTCCGTCACCTCCCAGACCGCGACCGGGAGTTTGGGCTGACGGATTCGGGTGCGGGCGCCGACGTGGATCCGGCCCGCGTCCAGCCGCTCGACGGAATCGACGGTCGGGGTCCAGTCGGGCCACCGCTCGACGTTGCTGAAAACCTCCCAGACCCGCTCGGGCGCGGCCTGGATCGTACTCGAGTGATCGAAGCGCATGTACCAAATGGTACACGGACCTGAGACACTCACCAACGGGTTCGCAGGGCGTCGACCGGAGCGGGACGCAGCGTGAGCGGTAGGTAAAACCGGCCCCTTGGTGAGTGGCTGGGGTCCGGGGTGCCGGTAGGGTCTGGGGCCATGGCTGACCAGAACGTCCCGCAGAACGTGGAGAACGAGCAGGACCCGGGCGCGAACACGCAGATGTTCCGCGCCTTCGTCAACGAGGGCCAGACCGAGGCCGCCGCCGAACCCAAGGTGAACGGCCGGATGCTGGCGATCGTGGGCGGTGCGGTGCTGCTGATCGCGATCATCGCCGCGATCGCGGTTCTCTGAACCTGAACCTCCAGGTCGAGGTCGTCAGGGTCTTCACCGACCCCGACGGCCGGTTCGGCAACCCCCTGGGCATCGTCGACGGCCGCCTCGTCGGTGAGAGCGACCGGCAGCGCGTGGCCGCCGAGCTGGGCTACAGCGAGACCGTGTACGTCGACGACGCCGCCACCGGCACGCTCCGTATCTACTCCGCCACCGGCGAGATGTCCTTCGCCGGCCACCCCACCGTCGGCGGCGCCGCCTGGCTCCACACCCACGGCCACCCCGTCGACACCCTCCACGTCCCCGCCGGCCCCATCCCCGTCACCCGCTCCGGCGACCTCTACGCCGTCCGAGCCGACACCACCTGGGGCAGTTCCTGGGAGTGGCACCGACTAGCCACCCCCGCCGACGTCCTGGCAGCCGACCCCGCGACGTACACCGCCGGCCACACCTTCCTCTGGTCCTGGCAGGACGAGCCCGCCGGCATCATCCGAGCCAGAGCCTTCGCCCCCGCCATGAACGTCGAGGAAGACGAAGCCACCGGCTCAGTCGTAACCCAACTCACCGCGCAACTCCGCCGCGACCTCCTCGTCATCCAAGGCGCCGGCTCCCACCTCCACACCACCTGGCACCCACCAACCCACGCAACCGTCGGCGGCCGCGTACTACCCGAAGCCCCGCGCATCTCGACTCTGTAAGTCCGCGCGGTGATGCGCTCGACCTACAGAGCACATCACCTAGTACGTCAATATGTGACGGGTGAGTGAGAACATGCTGGAGCGGTTCAGCGCGGCCTTCGAAGTGACCGCCGGCCCGCCGAAGTCCCTAGCTGCTGTCGCCGCGGGGACAGGTGCGCACGGGATTCGCGCTCAACTCGGTGGGTGCACTTTCGAGCACGGTCTGTACCGGATCCACACCGACGTGTCAGCGGCCGCCGCCGGTGAACTCGTGGACGCCGCCTTCCCGGAGTTCACGGGCCGGTTCGAGAGCTTCGGCTTCGACTGGCTGGGACGTCAGTTCGCCGTCGACCGGCAGCGTGGTCGCAGCGCGGATCCGGAGGTGATGATGATCGAGCCCGGGACCGGCGAGGCACTCGAGATCCCGGTTCCGGTGTCACGCTTTCATGACGAGGAACTGGTGGACTATCCGGAAGCGGCGCTCGCGCGCGGCTTCCACTCGGAATGGGTCGCTGCATGTGGGCCGTCGTTGCGCTTCGATCAATGCGTCGGCTACCGGGTGCCGCTGTTCCTCGGCGGTGCGGACGAACTCGACAATCTCGAGGTGTCCGACCTGGAGGTGTACTGGGACCTGATGGGCCAACTGCGGTTGAAGGTCATTGGCTCATCGGCTGAGGGGATCGCGGAGTGAGACGGGATTCCCAGGATTGCCGATGGTGATGGACGAGGGGTTCTCGGTCGGGCCGCGACCCGACGGGACTATCGAGATGGTGGTCACCGGGCCGTGGTCCGACGAGGCCGGCGCGGCGTTCGTCGATCAAGGCGCCGGCACGCTGGTGCTGAACTATGCCCTCGGATTCGACGTGCCTGACCTGCGATTCCTCGACGACCTGCCGGTGCGGAACCTGGTAGTCATCGATCGGCGCCTGCAGTCGCTGGATCCGGTCTACGGCCTTGCTTCGACGCTGAGAAGCCTGAGCCTCATTGTGGATCCTGCGTTGACCGTTGATCTCGAACGACTGCCCGAGCTGATCGAGCTCCGGGCGGACTGGCGCCAGATCAGGCAGACGTTCCGCTTCGCGGTTCACCTTGTGCGACTGTTCGCGACGCGATTCACGGAGGACGACCTATCGGTTCTGGCGCCCGCCGGCCACCTCGAGACGCTGGTGCTCAAGGATCGGCCGCGCTTGAAGTCGCTCGACGGACTCGGCGGCCTCCCGGGTCTTCGGCATCTCGGCGTCTATCTCGCGGCACGGCTCTCGGATACCGGAGCAGTCCGTGGGTCAATGCTGCGCGAACTGCATCTCGAGGCCTGCAAGAAGGTGACCGTTCTCGACGACATCGCAACGTGTGGTGATCTCGAAGTCCTCAATTTGAGTGACGGCGCAAGCTTCTCGAGTGCTGAACCACTGCGCGCGCTGACGAAACTGCAGGAGCTTCTTGTGTCCGGCTCCACGAGGATCCTCGACGGCGATCTGAGCCCGATCGCCGACCTTCCGCAGCTCCGGGAGCTGCGCATGCAGAGCCGGCGACAGTATCGGCCGAGAGTCGAAGAGATCCAGAAAGTCATCTCCGAGCGCTAGTAGTCCTGCCGGCGGTGGCGCGACAGCCGGCCAAGACCCGTGGCGCGGGAAGACGCGCGATCGCGGGTCTGCGGACCTCAGGTGCCTTCGATCGTGTCCTAATGTGCGTTCCATGACGGATGTTCTGGGTCCGGAGAGCTGGCGCCGGGTCGGCCGGGGCAGGAGAAGCGAGTTTCCTGACCTGAGAGCCGAGCAGATCGGAGCGGTGCTTGCGGCGCTTCCGGCCGATCTCGGTCCTTACCGTCTGGTGCTGCATGAGCTCGTTCCCGGACCTGAGCGGTACGTCTCCCGCACGTGCCCGGTCGACCCGGCCCGGCTCGCCGAACTGGTCGCCGAGGGCCACTGGAACTACTTCATCGTCAGCGAACGCCTCTCGCCCGGCGTCGTGGCAAAGCTGCCCGACGTCGACTCGGCCATGCTGTCCCTGAACGGAGCCATCAGCCTTCAGATCGGCGCCCGGAACCGCCTGGGCCCGGAAGCACCGAGCCTCGGCATCGTGGCCAAGGTCGCAACCCGAGCCGGCGAGTCCCGAACCCACGACGAGTACAGCAAGATCTACGACGCCGCTCTCCGCGCCGTCCGCAAACTCACCAGCTAGTCTCCGTCACTCGGTGCTTGCACGCCGGAGTCGGAGGAAGTCCGTCGCAACTTCCGGAGCTTCGTCAGGCCCCGGGTGGTGCGGGGTGGGCGTTCGGGGCAGTTTCGTGCCTGGTTTCGAGGATGATGGAGATCGAGCGGGTTCTCGTGAGCGAGGGGCTGATGCATACCTACAACCTGGTCGGTCCTGCGGTAGGGGAGGACTATCGCGCGTTGTTGCGGGCGGTGGCGCCGTTGGCGGAGGTGTTCGGGGTGCTGGACAAGGGCCCGCGAACACGGATGGACGAGTCGGGGAACGAGGTTCTGCGGAGGCTCGGGGAGCATTTGCTCGGGGCTGACGAGGTGCAGGCGTGGCCGGGATCCGTGATCGTAGGGAGGTCGACCCAGGATCGGTACCTGTTCCGGCTGGATGACGAGTCGCTCGAGGTGCTCACGACGGCCGCGTCGAGCCTCTTCGACTGGGTCTGGCCGCGGCTGCCCGAGGATCTGCATCTGCTGCGGGCTGACGGATCGACGGTGCTCGGGACCGTCGCGCAGGAGGACGATGCCTGGCTCGAGTTGACGGCGGCGGAGTACGACGCGGTGACTGGCCGGCTACCCCGGGGAGTCCGGCTCGGGCGGGGATGAGGGTCGGGATCGGGGACATCCGTTGACGGGTGACCCGGGACGGATGGAGCATGGGGACTCGGCTACTTGGGGAGGTTCTTGTGGCGGAGGTTGTCAGGGCTGCGCTTGTTCAGACGTCGTGGACGGGTGACAAGGAGTCCATGATCAAGGCGCACGAGGACTACGCGCGGCAGGCGGCCGCGGCGGGTGCGAAGGTGATCTGTTTCCAGGAGTTGTTCTACGGGCCGTACTTCTGCCAGAAGCAGGACGCCGAGTACTACGAGTACGCCGAGTCCGTCCCGGGCCCGACCACCGAGCGGTTCGCAGCCCTCGCCAAAGAGTTCGGCATGGTGATGGTGCTGCCGGTGTACGAGCAGGAGCAGCCGGGCGTGCTGTACAACACCGCCGCGGTCATCGATGCCGACGGCACCTATCTGGGCAAGTACCGGAAGAACCACATCCCGCAGGTGAAGGGCTTCTGGGAGAAGTTCTACTTCCGGCCGGGCAACCTCGGGTACCCGATCTTCGACACCGCGGTCGGGCGGATCGGCGTTTACATCTGCTACGACCGGCACTTCCCGGAGGGCTGGCGGGCGCTCGGCCTGGCCGGCGCGAAGATCGTGTTCAACCCGTCGGCGACCAGCCGCGGCCTGTCGGCGTACCTGTGGAAGCTCGAGCAGCCGGCCTCCGCGGTCGCCAACGAGTACTACATCGGTGCGATCAACCGGGTCGGGATCGAGTCCGAGTTCGGCGACAACGACTTCTACGGGACGTCGTACTTCGTCGACCCGGAGGGGAAGTTCGTCGGCGACGTCGGGCACGACCACGATCCGGAACTGATCGTCCGCGACCTGGACCTGAGCCTGCTGGACACCGTCCGCGACCGCTGGCAGTTCTACCGCGACCGCCGCCCCGACGCGTACGGAGACCTGACGAAACCGTAGCGGGGACAGAAGGGGACAGGGGCATGTCGTTGCTGGTCAAGGGTGGAACCGTCGTCGGACCGACCGGGACCCGGGTCGCGGACGTGCTGGTCGAGGGCGAGAAGATCGTCGCGGTGCTGGATCCGTCGTTCAGCCCGACGATCACGGTCGATGAAGTGCTCGATGCCTCCGGCAAGTACGTGATCCCGGGCGGGATCGACGCGCACACGCACATGGAGCTGCCGTTCGGCGGGACGGCGGCCAGCGACACGTTCGACACCGGCACCCGCGCGGCGGCGTACGGTGGGACGACGACGATCATCGACTTCGCCGTGCAGCGCACCGGCGAGGTGGTGCAGGACGGCCTCGCCGCCTGGCATGCGAAGGCCGACGGCGAGTGCCACATCGACTACGCGTTCCACATGATCCTCGGCGGCGTCGACGCCGACGCGCTGAAGGCGATGGACCAGCTCGTCACCGACGAGGGCATCACGAGTTTCAAGCTGTTCATGGCCTATCCGGGCGTCTTCTACTCCGACGACGGGCAGATCCTCCGCGCGATGCAGACCGCGCGGGAGAACGGCGCGATGATCATGATGCACGCGGAGAACGGCATCGCGATCGACGTTCTGGTCCAGCAGGCGCTCCAGCGCGGCGAGACCGACCCGATCTACCACGGCATCACCCGCCCGGCCGCGCTCGAGGCCGAGGCCACCAACCGGGCGATCGCGCTCGCCGAGGTGGCGCAGGACTGCCCGCTGTACATCGTCCACCTGTCGGCCAGTCAGGCGCTGGAGCACGTGGCGGCGGCGCGGGACAAGGGCCGCAACGTGTTCGCCGAGACCTGCCCGCAGTACCTGTACCTGACGCTCGAGGACCAGCTCGGCGCGCCCGGCTTCGAGGGCGCGAAGTGGGTCTGCTCGACACCGCTGCGCAGCAAGCACGAGCCGCACCAGCGCGACCTGTGGAAGGGCCTGCGGAACAACGACCTGGCGATCGTGTCGACCGACCACTGCCCGTTCTGCATGAAGGACCAGAAGGAGCTCGGACTCGGCGACTTCTCCAAGATCCCGAACGGGATCGGCGGCGTCGAGCACCGCGTCGACCTGGTCTTCCAGGGCGTCGTGGACGGGAAGCTGTCGCTGGAACGCTGGGTGGAGACGATCTCGACCACACCGGCCCGGATGTTCGGGCTGTACCCGCGCAAGGGGATCGTGCAGCCCGGATCGGACGCCGACCTGGTGATCTACGACCCGAACGGTACGACGCGGATCGGGGTCGCGACGCACCACATGAACATGGACCACTCGGCGTACGAAGGGGTCGAGATCAAGGGCCGAGTGGGCACCGTGATCTCGCGCGGCGAGGTGATCGTGGCTGACGGCAACTACCACGGCCGCAAGGGCCGGGGGAAGTTCCTGAAGCGCGGCCTCTCCTCGTATCTGATGTAAGGGGGATGTCGTGGACTTCGGTGTGGTGTTCCAGTGCGATCCGCCCGCGTCCACGGTCGTGGAGCTGGCCCGCAAGGCGGAGGACGCCGGGTTCTCGTACGTGTGGACGTTCGACTCGCACCTGCTCTGGCAGGAGCCGTTCGTGATCTACAGCCAGATCCTCGCGACCACGCAGCGGGTGGTCGTCGGGCCGATGGTGACGAATCCGGGGACGCGGGACTGGACGGTGATCGCGTCCCAGTTCGCCACGCTGAACGAGATGTTCGGCAACCGGACGATCTGCGGGATCGGGCGCGGCGACTCGGCGTTGCGGACGCTCGGCGCGCAGCCGGGCACGATCGACGAGCTGAAGCAGTGCGTCGAGGTGGTGCGGTCCCTCGCCCGCGGCGAGACCGTCAGCTATCGCGGCCAGGAGCTGAAGTTCGCCTGGGTCGACGACGGCGCCCTCGAGGTATGGGTCGCGGCGTACGGGCCGCGCGCCTTGAAGGCGACCGGTGAGGTCGGCGACGGGTACATCCTGCAGCTGGCCGACCCGGACATCGCGGCCTGGATGATCGCGGCCGTACGGCGTTCCGCGGAGCAGGCGGGCCGCGACCCGATGGCGATCAAGTTCTGCGTCGCGGCACCGGCGTACGTCGGGGACGACCTGGCGCACCAGCGCGACCAGACCCGCTGGTTCGGCGGGATGGTCGGGAACCACGTCGCGGACATCGTCGCGCGCTACGGGGCGTCCGGCGCGGTCCCGCGGGCGCTCACCGACTACATCGAGGGCCGGAAGGGGTACGACTACGCCGAGCACGGGCGGGCCGGGAACACCCACACGGACTTCGTGCCGGACGAGGTCGTGGACCGGTTCTGCATCCTCGGCCCGGTCGAGAACCACCTGGCCCGGCTGGAGGAGCTGAAGGAGCTCGGCGTCGACCAATTCGCGCTGTACCTCCAGCACGACGCCAAGGAGGAGACCCTGGCGTCGTACGGGAAGGACGTCATTCCGACGTTCTGACGGCGGCGACCTGACGGCGGAGCTGCTCCAGGACCACCGGGTCGAGCTTGCCGTCCACCAGCCGCTCCTCGAAGTTCTCGGTGCCCGCCCAGGTGTCGAGGGCTTCGGCGAGGTCGGCGGCCGGATACCCCAGCGTTTCGAGGGAGTCAGCTACCTCGGTCGCCAGTTCGCCTGCCAGTGGCAGCAGGGTGCCTGGGTCCGGCTTGCCGAAGTACAACGTGTGCAGGTCGAGGAGCCGCCCCAGTTCCTCGACGGGCGTCCGGTGGTCATCGGCGCGCAGGTCGATGGCGGTGTCCAGGACTCCGCCGTACGCCGCTCCGGCACGCCACACCCGCAGCGCCGCGCTCTGGCGCCCGCGGCGATCTCCACCGGCCCGGTCGCCGGCCGCCAGTGCCGTGACCAGTCGTCGCTCGAATGCCTGGTCGGCGTGTGCCTGCCACGCCTCAGCCATCGCCTCGACCACCTGCGGACCGGCCAGGATGTTGCCCTGGATCGCGAACCCGTCGCCTGCTTGACCGCCTGCCCAGTCCAGGCAGGACGGTCCCGTGAACGTGGCGCCGCGGCCCTCGGCATCGACGAGGCCGACCTGGCGATGATCACGCTCGTCGTCGGCCCCGGTCAGCTGAGCCACGACGTCGTCGGCGGTCGCGCCGCTCGCGAGCAGGTCCAGGCCGTCCGGTCCGTAGGAGAGGTTGGCCGTGGCCTGGGTGGCGACCGCGCCGGCGCCGGCCCGTCCCCAGGGCACGACCGCACCCACCGCCAGGAACTTGGACGCGACCGCGATTCCCCAGGACCGCGTGTCCGGGTCGAAGGCCACGATCGAGAACGTCATCGCAACTCCTACGGGTTCGGGGTCCAGCGGTAGGCGCCGGGCAGCAGGTCGGTGACCAGGACCGACGCCGGGCCGTCGGGTGTCGGCAGGATGACGCGGATCGTCGGGTGGTAGTCGACGAGGATCTGGCGGTCGCGGCCGCACGGGCCGACCACGCCGCGGCCTTCGTTGCCGACGGCCACGATCGTGGTGAGCTCGCGGGCGCCTTCCGCGCGGGCCCGGCCGAGCGCGACCAGCTCGGCGCACGGGCCGCCGGTGAAGTGGTACAGGTTGATACCGGCGTACATCCGGCCGTCCACGCCGCGGACCGCGGCGCCCATCGTGTGGACGCCGTCGGGTCCGTCGGTGTTCGCGTCGACCGTCCGGCGGGCCAGCTCGATCAGCTCGCGGTCGTCGTCGGTCAGCGGGCGCAGCTCCATCAGCCGGCGATCCGCTTCAGCTCGGCGTCGACGACCGTCTTCACCTTCGTGATCTCGGCCGCCGGGTCGGCGCCGCTGCGGATGATCCGGTTCAGCGCGTCGGTGTAGGCCGTACCGGACTTCGGCGACCACAGGATCGGGGTCTGCGCGTGCCCGTTCTCGGTCGCCAGCTTGGCCGCGTCGGCGGCCGGGCCGGACTTCAGCTTCTCGGCCTTCTCGACCAGGCTCTTCCGGGCCGGGATGTGGAAGCCGTAGGACTGCGCGAAGTCGAGCTGGTCGTCGGTCTGGTCGACCCAGAGCCACTTCACGTACTTCCTCGCGGCGTCGACGTTCTTCGACTTCGCGTTCACGCACGACCCGTACGCGCCGACCGGGACGCTCGGCTTGCCGGTGGTGGCGTTGAGCTTCGGCCAGGGGAGTACGCCGTAGTCGCCGGGCAGCGCCTTCTCGATCGCGGGCAGCGTCCACAGGCCGGTGAACTGCATCGCGGTCAGGCCCTGTGTGAACGCGGACGGGTCGGACCAGTCGGTCGGGGCTCCGAGCAACAGCACCTTCGCGGTCCAGAGCTCGCGCAGCTTGCGCAGCGACTCGACGGCCGCCGGGGCGTCGAACCCGAACTGGTTGTCCGCGGTCAGGTAGTCGAGCCCGGCCGACCACAGCGCCGGCCCGCCGAGGATGCCGACCCCGCCGTCGTTGCCGACGAACAGGCCCTTGACCTTGTCGTTGGTGAGCTTCTTGGCCGCCTCGAGCAGCTCGTCGACGGTCTGCGGCGGTTGCACGCCGGCCGCGCTCAGCAGGCTCTTGCGGTACACGAGCAGCTGCATGTCGACGACCTGCGGAACGCCGTACAGCTTGCCCTGGTACGTCATCCGCTCGATCAGCGCCGGGTTGAAGTCGGCCTTGGCGTCACCCAGGACGTCGGTGAGCTCGACCACCTGGTTGGCCTTGATCATGTCGATCGTCGGCCCGTTCCCGTACTCGAACACGTCCGGGCCCTGGTCGGTCAGCAGTGCCGTCGACGCCTTCTTGTCATAGTCGCCCGGCGACCACTGGATGCTCACCGTCGCGTCCGGGTAGGCCTTCGCGTACCGCTCGACGGCCTGCTGCGTGCCCGCCTCGCCGTACTGGTGGTACCACTGCTGGAGCGTCGGTTTCGACCCGTCCGACCCACCGGACGACGGCCGCCCGGAGTTCGATCCGCATCCCGCCACCGCCATCGCGGCCAGGCCGGCCCCGAACCCGAGGACCTGCCGCCGACTGATCGTCATCTTGTGAACCTCCGTCCGGCGCGGTCCCACAGCCCGCGCGCCACCCACCGACCCTACGACCGGACGGGCCCAGAACGCCGTGATTTCCAGCCGCCGAGAACGATATGCTGTCGGCCATGTCCTGCCCCCGTGACTAGAGACCGCTCCCACGCGCCGGCGTGGTCCGAGCCCATTTCCCTGGTGAGTCTCTAGGAGCGTTCCCGTGTCCGGCACAACTCGTGCCGGGAGCTATCGTGCTGTCCTGCTGTTGCCGTCGGCGTTGCGCACGTTCGTGCCTGCGCTGCTCGGCCGCTTGTCGTACGGTCTGCTCCCGTTGTCCCTGCTCTTCACCGTCCGGTCGTCGACCGGTTCCTTCACCACGGCCGGCGCTGCGGTCGCCGTCTTCGGAGCGGCGTCCTTGTCGATGCCGTTCAAGGCACGTCTCGTCGACCGTTACAGCCAGCGCCGTGTCCTGCCGCTGCTCGCGGCCGGCTCCTCGGCCGGGTTGGTCGTCGTCGCCACGGCCGGTACGACGCCCGCCGCCGTACTGCTGCTCATCGGCGCGACCGGACTGCTCGCGCCGCCCTTGGGACCGTCGATGCGGTCGAACTGGCGCCTGCTCACCGACGGCACCGCGCTCAAGGAACGCGCGTACGCCGTCGACGCGGTCTCGGAGGAGTGTCTGTTCCTCGCCGGGCCGCTGATCGCCGGCACCCTGATCAGCGTCGTGTCCGCACCGGCGGCTCTTGCCTGCTCGGCCGCCCTAATGCTCGTCGGCACGCTGGCGATGGTGACAAGCCCGGTCACTACAAGGACTGCGGCTGTGGTTGCGGTTGCCGGCGCGGCGGGCCGGCAGATGCTCGGCCCGTTGACGATCCCGGGCCTGCGGCGGGTGCTGGTGGTCGTCACAGGCGCAGCCTCTGGGCTCAGCGTCGCCTATGTCTGCGTTGCCGGGGTCGCCCAGCAGGCCGGTCGCCCCGGTTCGGCCGGGTATGTCGAGGCGGCGATCGCACTGGGCAGTGTGGCGGGTGGGCTGCTGTGGGCACGCCGTACGCACACGCGGCCCTGGACGACACAGCTCGGCGGGCTGATCGCCGTACTGGCCGCCGGGCTGCTCGCGGCCTCGTTCGCACCCGGGCTGATCGTGCTCGGGGTGGTGCTGGGGCTCGCCGGTGTCGCGGTTGCGCCGATGTTCGTGGTCGCCTACCTCGCAGCCGACGACGTCACACCGCCGTACCAGCGGACCGAGGCGAGCACCTGGATCAACACAGCGAACAACCTCGGCTCAGCCGCGGGGGCGGCCCTGGCCGGTCTGGTGACCGAGCGGGCCGCGCCGTCCTGGGGCTTCGTCGGCGGCGCGATCCTGCTGGCCCTGGTCGCGGCCACGCTGGCCGGCTCAGGCGTCCGACAGGCGGGCGATGGTGGCTGAGGCGCGGCGGACGATCGGGACCGGGCCGGCGGGGAGGACGTCGCCGATGAAGGCGTAGTGCCGGAGGACGTCGGGGTCGACGTCGCCGGGGCGGTGACGGCTGTGGTCGCGGACCCAGTCGATGATGTCGCCCCAGCCGGGCGCCGCCAGCGAGCCGCCGAAGTGCTGGACCGACAGGCCCGCACACAGGTTGCCGAAGGCAAGCCGGTGGGCGAGCGGCCAGCCGCGGAGGGTGCCCAGCACCAGGGAGGCGAGGAACACGTCGCCGGCGCCGGTCGGGTCGTACGAACGGACCGGCAGCGCCGGCACCTGCTCCTCCTCGCCCGTCTCGGAGTCGATCGCGAGGACGCCGTCCGCGCCGTTCGTCACCACCGCGAGCGGCACCCGGTCGGCCAGCTTGTGCAGCGCGGCCTTCGGGGTTTCGGTGCGGGTGTAGGCCATCGCCTCGCTCGCGTTCGGCGTGAAGGAGTAGAAACCTTCGAGTACGTCGAGAACCGCCGGCGACCATTCGTCGGTCGGGTCCCACCCGACGTCGCCGAACAGCAGCGCGCCGGACTCCCGCGCCTCGACCGTCCAGCCGGGCAACTCGTCGGCCACCGGGACGATCGCCGACCGCGTCTTCAGCCCGGGACCGACCAGTTTGCTCGGGTCGCCCGGCGCCTCGTGCGCGTGCGTGACCATCGCCCGGTCCCGGTCGATCGACATCGACACCGTCACCGGCGAGTGCCAGTGCCCGATCCGCCGCGAGTGCGACAGGTCCACACCCTCCTGGTCGGCGAGCGTCCGCCAGCAGAAGTCGGCGTACGCGTCGTCGCCGAACACCGACGCGAGCCCGGTCCGCAGACCGAGCCGGGCGGCCGCGATCGCGAAGTTCGCCACCCCGCCCGGGCACGACCCCATCCCCTCGGCGAAGATCTCCGTCCCGGTGGTCGGGGCGGTCTCGAGCCCGGTCATCACGATGTCGAGGAACACGGTCCCCTGCACGAACACGTCGTAGCGGTCCTGCTCGTCCGTCACGGTGACACTGCTCCTTGTCATCCTGTGTTGTCGGTGGTGGGTGGAATGGTTCTTTCGTAGCATCATCGGCCGATCAAGACCACGGAATTGGGAGGGGTGTCCGTGATCCCTACCTGGATCTCGGTTGTCGGGGTCGTGGTGACGGTGCTGAGTCCGCTGCTCGCTCTCGGAGGCGTGCTGCTGGGGTCGTACCTGACGCGGAAGTCCGATCGCGAGCTCGACACCTGGCGGCATCGTGAGGAAACGATGCGGATGGTCCGGTGGGCGGTGGAGCAGATCCTCGAGGGGGAGGACGCCGGGACGGACGCCGGTGTGGTGACGCTGCGTTCGCTGATGAGGTCGGAGCTGTTACAGCCGGAGGACTACGACCTGGTCGCCGCGCTGACCGCCGCCGTTGCGATCGACCGCGTCGGCCCGGCCGCGTACGCTGATATCGCGGACGCGGACATCGAGGTCGTCGAGGGAGACAGTGACCATGGCTGAGAAGAAGACCGTGAAGGTCTCCCGCCAGGCCGTCGAACTGGCCCGTTTGCACGTCGAGGCCGCCCGCCGCGCGGGCCGCAAACCCGACGCCGGCGTCGCCCGCATCGCCGACGCCCGCCCCGACAACGGCAACGGAGCCCCCGCCGTAGCACCCGCCTGAGCGCGAGGCGTCGTACGGGCGTTTCAAACGGACCGGGTATCGGACGGGGGTGTACGGACCGGCAGGTCTGGTCGGCGGCACGCCGTGGAGCGCCTAGACTGATCGCCGGCCGCTCCGGTGGCGTACGGTGCACTTCGTGGTTACCGTCGCGTCGCTCCCTGTTCCCGACCACGGCCGGATGAACCCGTGATCCGCTTCGAGAATGTGTCCAAGACGTACGAGGGCCAGTCCAGGGCCGCTCTGCTGAACGTCAACGTCGATATCGAGAAAGGCGAGTTCGTCTTCCTGGTCGGTACCTCCGGGTCCGGCAAGTCGACGTTCCTCCGCCTGGTGCTGCGTGAGCAGCGGACGTCCAAGGGTCACATCATGGTGGCCGGCAAGGACCTGAACCGGCTCGCGAGCTGGCGGATCCCGCAGATGCGCCGCCAGATCGGCACCGTGTTCCAGGACTTCCGGCTGCTGCCGAACAAGACCGTCGCCGAGAACGTGGCGTTCGCGCTGCAGGTGATCGGCAAGCCGCGCTCGCACATCCGCAAGACGGTGCCCGAGGTGCTGGAGCTGGTCGGTCTGGACGGCAAGGAGGACCGGCTCCCGGACGAGCTGTCCGGCGGTGAGCAGCAGCGCGTCGCGATCGCCCGCGCGTTCGTGAACCGGCCGATGATCCTGATCGCCGACGAGCCCACCGGAAACCTCGACCCGGGCACGTCGGTCGGCATCATGAAGTTGCTGGACCGGATCAACCGGACCGGGACGACGGTCGTGATGGCCACCCACGACGTGTCGATCGTCGACCAGATGCGCAAGCGCGTGATCGAGTTGCAGAACGGCCACGTCGTCCGCGACGAGTCGCGCGGCGTCTACGGCTACCAGCACTGATCGCCGAGCACAGGGACTGACTGAAGATGCGCCTGAACTACATCCTCTCCGACCTCGGCATCGGCCTGAAGCGGAACCTCTCGATGACGATCGCGGTCGTCGTCACGATCTGGGTCTCGCTGGCGCTGTTCGGCAGCGCGCTGCTGGCCAACTCGCAGGTCAGCCTGATGAAGGGCAACTGGTACGACAAGATCCAGATCTCGGTGTTCCTGTGCACCAAGGACTCCGGCGGCCGCGGCTGCTCGGGCGCCGAGGTGACCCAGGAGCAGAAGAACCGGATCCAGCAGGTCATCCAGACGAACCCGGACACCGCGCCCGACGGCGTGTTCTCGGAGTCGAAGAAGGAAGCTTTCGAGTCCTTCAAGAAGCTGTACAAGGACTCGCCGATCGTCAGCACGGTCACCGAGGACCAGATGCAGGAGTCCTTCCGGGTCAAGCTGAAGGATCCACAGCGCTACCAGAACCTTGTCAGCGCGGTCGCCGGCCTTCCCGGCGTCGACACCGTCCAGGACCTCCGCCAGTACCTCGACCCGTTGTTCAAGGCCCTCAACGGCCTGCAGATCGGCGCGATCTTCGCGGCCGGCCTGTTGCTCGCCGCGGCCCTGATGCAGATCTTCAACACGATCCGGCTGGCGGCGTACGCCCGGAGACGGGAGATCGGCATCATGCGCCTGGTGGGCGCGTCGAACTTCTATATCCAGCTACCGTTCCTGCTGGAAGCGGTGCTGGCCGCGCTGGTCGGAGCCGTGCTGGCGTGCGGCACGCTCTGGCTCGGGGTGTACCTGATCGTCATGCAGCGGGCCCAGGAGACGTTCCGCGTCTGGCAGTGGGTCGGCGCGACCGAGACCTTCCGCGCCATGCTCTACATGGTGCTGGTCGGCGTGATCCTGGCCGTCATCCCGACATTCCTGACAACGCGGAAATACCTCAAAGTCTGACCCGGGTGACCTATCGTGCAGTAACAGGAGTAACAGCAGTCACTCCCGTACCGCACAACTTCATCCAGAGCAAGGGGTCGACCTGTGGTCCCGCACTTCCCCGGTGCGAACCCGCCTGAGCGGGGGAGCATCAAGCGAGACGACAGCACCGGCACCTCCGCAGCGCCGTACCCGCGATCACGCACGCGACCGCCGGGCCGGCAGACGGTGGTTGCCGCATGCTGCCTTGTCCTGTCCCTGTCCGCCGGTGTCCTGGCCGCGGTTCCGTCCGCTCCGTCCGCGGAGGCGAAACCGCCGGACCCAGCCGCCAAGAAGAAGCAGCTCGACGCGCAGCTCGGTCAGCAGAAGGCCGATCTCGACGACGCCTCCGACCAGCTCGGCAAGTCCGTTGCCGCGTACAACCAAGCCGTCGTGAAGTATCAGGCCGTCCAGGTCCGGTACGCCGCCGCGCAGGGCCAGTTGGCCGCCGCGAAGGCCGCCGACGCGGTGGCCGCGGGCAAGCTCGCCGCGGCCGAGGCGGCGCTGCGGGTCGCGGTCTCCGACGTGGAGGCCGGCGAGAAGCTGATCGCGGAGAAGCGGTCCGTGGCGGGTCGCGCGGTCCGGTCGGCGTACCAGCAGCAGAACGGCCTGGTCGGGCTGACGATCGCGCTGCGCGGCGCCGCGCCGGCCGACATCGCGACCGGGATGCAGGTCCAGCGGAACGTGTTCGGCATCCAGAGCAACGCGATCACGAACCTGAACAACGCGCAGGCGCAGCTCGCCAGCAAGCGGGTCAAGGTCGCGGCCGCGGAGAAGGACGCCGAGGGCGCCCGGGCCGAGGCGGCGGCGACGGTCAAGCGCGTCACCGAGCTGACCGAGCAGGTCGCGGCCGACCGGGCCGAGGCCGCCGCGATCGCCAAGGTCAAGCTGACCGCGTTCAAGGCCGCCGAGAAGGAGAAGAACACCGAGCTGGCGCAGTACAACTCGCTGCTGCGCGAGCGGAACCGGGTCGAGCAGCTCCTGATCGCACGGGCGAAGGCCGAGAAGGCCGCCGCGGCCCGGCGCAAGGCCGCGGCCGAGAAGGCGGAGCGGGCGAAGGCGCGCAAGGAGAACCGCCCGCCGCGGAAGATTCCGGACAATCCGGGCGGCGGCGACAGCGACGGCGGGCTCAGCTATCCCGTCAGCAGCTACATCACGTCGCCGTACGGGATGCGGTTCCACCCGGTCCTGCACTACTGGAAGCTGCACGACGGCACCGACTTCCGCGCTCCGTGCGGTACGCCGATCCGCGCCGCGGCCGACGGCAAGGTGACGGACAAGTACTACAACGGCGGCTACGGGAACCGGCTGTTCGTTTCACACGGTGTGATCGACGGGTCGTCCATCACCACCGTCTACAACCACCTCTCGCGGTACAAGGCGCACGTCGGTGAACGCGTGAAGAAGGGCGAGATCATCGGCTACGCCGGGACGACGGGCTACTCCACCGGCTGCCACCTGCACTTCATGGTCTACCAGGACGGCCGCGTGGTTAATCCCATGAAGTGGCTGTAGACGATCTGGGATACTGGTCGGATGGTGAAACAGTCCGGCCGGGAGAAGCCGATCGCGCAGAACCGTAAGGCGCGACACGACTACCACATCGACGACGTGGTGGAGGCCGGGCTGGTGCTGACCGGGACGGAGGTCAAGTCCTTGCGGCAGGGCCGGGCCTCCCTCGTCGACGCGTTCGCCGCCGTCCGCGGGAACGAGCTCTGGCTGCAGGGCATGCACATCCCGGAGTACAAGCACGGCACGTGGACCAACCACGAGCCCCGCCGGACCCGCAAGTTGCTGCTGCACAAGGACGAGGTGCAGAAGCTGATCCGCGAGGTCGAGCAGCAGGGCGTGTCCCTGATCCCGCTGTCGCTGTACTTCAAGGACGGCTACGCGAAGGTCGAGCTCGCCACCGGTCGCGGTAAGAAGGACTACGACAAGCGTCACGCCCTCGCCGAGCGCCAGGCCAACCGCGAGGCGCAGCGCGCCCTGTCCGAGCGTCGCCGGGGGTAGTGTCAGGCGCCTCGCGGACCTCTGCGTCGGCCAGGTCGCGTCCGTGCGCTGAGCGGGCGCTGGTCAGACGCTGTTCCGGGGCTTCCGGGGTCGGGTCAGGGGTGCTTCCGGGCTGAACCCGATGGGGTGCGCGGTGTCCCGCGCGCACAGTGGAACCATGTCCACTTCAGAGCTGCTGGTGACGACGGCGCAGCGCGACCGGGCCGTCGAGATCCTGAAAGAGATGTACGCCGACGGCCGCCTCGACCACATGGAGTTCGACCTCCGGCTGGACAAGGCACTCAAGGCGCGGACCCGGGCCGAGCTGAACAGCACGTTCGACGGGCTGGTGTCCCGCCCGGTGCCGACGTACGCCCCGGCCGCGTTCACCCGGCCGGCGCCGCTGCAGACGTACCGCGGTGACGGGCGGGGGATGGGCACGATCGCGCACTGGCTCGGGTACCCGACGTTCTTCGTCGGTCCGGCGCTGGTCGTCGCGAGCGCGGGCCAGAAGAACCCCGCCGTACGCCGGCACGCCGTCGAGGCGCTGAACTTCCAGCTGACCGCGTTCGGCGCGTTCGCGCTGCTGGGGATCGCCACCGGCATCACCCACGGGTTCCTGTCGTTCCTGTTCCCGGTCCTGGGCATCCTGTGGTTCCTGCTCACCGGTATCGGCGGCCTGGCCACCGCGGCCGGCGGCAAGTTCCGCTACCCGTTCACGCTGCGCCTGATCAAGTAGGTCCCCCGGAGGGGAATGTCGGGTGCGGGCAGCCTGTTGGACTTGGTAGTGTGGATCTTCCACCGCGGTTCGGGTGGGAGTTTGACAACTCAACAGGGGGTGAACGGTTTCGACTTTGGACGTACGTTCCAAGGGAAGCGGGCCGAGGATCCAGGGTTATCTCGTTAACGATCTCTGGAAACCAATAACTGCCAACGCTAAGCGCAGTAGCTTCGCTCTCGCCGCCTGACGGCCTGAGCACTTAAAGAAGCGGTCAGCCCGGGGATGCTCCCGCCCCGGCTCCTGGCCTCATCTAGGGAGCTTGCTTTGTTAGCCCGGTCACGGGGCTAGCACGGGACATTTACAGTGACTGAGCCTGTCAGCGAGATGTCTGTACAAACGCTGGGGCTGAGAAAAGCGACATCCAGACTGCGCCCGGAGAAGCCTTGAAACGACGCCGAAGGACGCGGGTTCGATTCCCGCCACCTCCACCCCTTGAGAACGCCCAGGTCAGAGCACATCCGACCTGGGCGTTCTGCTGTCTGCGGCCACGTAGACCACGTAGACCACGTAGACCACGTGTGCCGCCACCTTCCGTGTGAACGAGGTCGCGCGCTGGAACTGGTTGCGGGCGCGCTGAATGGCGTAGGGGTTCTCGTGCGGGTGGGGGATGCCGGGGGTGCGGGGGGTCGGGAGGCTGGGGTTATGAGTGAGGGGACTGTCACTGCGCTGGGGCATGCCGGGTTGCGGGTGGACGGGGGCGGGGTGCGGATCCTGGCGGATCCATGGCTGTCGGAGGGCGGGGCGTTTCTGGGCTCCTGGTTCCCGTTCCCGGACAACTCGCATCTGGTCACGCCGGAGTTGCTCGACGTCGATCTGGTGGTGGTGTCGCACGAGCATCTGGACCACCTGGACCTGGATCTGATCGCCGGGCTGCCGGAGAGCGTGCCGGTGCTGGTCCCGCGGTATCCGTCGACGATCATGCAGCGCCGGTTGCGCGCGATCGGGCGGACCCGGGTGGTCGTGCTGGACGCGTGGCAGCGCTACCCGCTGAACGAGCGCGACTGGCTGACGGTGATCCCCGAGCAGTGCCCGATGAGCCACGACGCCGCCGTCCTGCTGAAGCTCGGGGAGCGCAGCGTGCTGCACACCAACGACGCCCGGATCTCGCTGTCCCAGGCGCGGCGTGCGATGGCCGAGGCCGACGGGCCGCTGGACGTGATGGGCGTGCAGATGTCGGGCGCGAGCTGGCACCCGGTCCGGTACGAGTACGACGAGGTCGAGCGGGAGCGGATCTCGACGATCAAGCGGGTCGGCAAGTTCAAGGCCGTCACCCGGCTGGTCCGGCAGGTCCAGCCGCGGCTGGTGATGCCGTACGCCGGTCCGCCCTGCTTCCTCGACGACGAACTGTTCGAGCTGAACAGCGGCCTGCGTCCGGGCGGGATCTTCCCGGACCAGGGCGAGGCACTGGCCTGGCTCGCGGACCGGATCCCCGACCAGCGCGGGGTCTGTCTGCTGCCGGGTGACCAGATCCGGCTGGACGACCTCACGGTGGTCCGCGACGCGCACTGGAAGGACTTCGCCCTGGACGCCGGGCCGGAGGAGCGGCGGCGATACCTGACCGAGTACGCCGCCCGGCGCCGGCCGGCCATCGACGCCGCCCGGGCCGCGAACCCCGTGTCGCGGCCCGGGTTGGCCGATCGCTTCAAGACCCACCTGGAGTCACTCGGCACGCTGTCGGAGTACTTCCTCGCCCGGATCGGTATGACGCTGCGCTTCGACGTGTCCGGGCCGCACGGCGGAGTCTGGGACGCGCACATCGGACCGGACCGGGTGGTCGTCGATCTCGACGGCGGCGCCGGGCACGCCGACTACCGACTGACCATGGACGGCCGGTGGCTCGACGGCGTGGTGTCCGGCCGGACCCGCTGGGAGGAGCTGCTGCTGTCGATGCGCTTCACCGCACGCCGGCAGCCCGACCGGTACAACGACTACCTGGTCGGCCTGCTCAAGCACGCCGACCGGGCCGCGTTACGGGCCGTCGAGCGGTTCGAGGCAGCCCGTGACCCGGAGGAGACCACCACGATCGTTGTCGGTGGCAAGCAGCTGCGGGTGAGCAGGTACTGCCCGCACGCCGGTGAGGACCTGGCCGAGACGGGCGTGGTGGTGAACGGCGTACTGCGCTGTCTCGGCCACAACTTCGAGTTCGACCTGACCGACGGGACCTGTCTCAACGCCCGCTGCGACCCGGTTCTGGTGAGGCCGGAGCCGGATGTGGAAGAGGCGGTCTGACCGGCACCTGGAGATCAGCCAGCCCGGCCACGAACAGCCCGGTGAGCAGGACGTAGTACAGCGTCCGGCGAATCGTCGGGCGGTCCAGGTACTCGCGGTCCGCGGCCACCCGCAGCGGCACGAGTACGTCGAGGTACCAGCGCTCCACGTCCGCCCAGGTGTCCGGCGGTACGGCGGAACGCTCGCGGTACCGCAGCTGCGCCGGACCGGTCAGCCCGGGCCGCGCCAGCAGTACCGGCCGGCACGCGTCCGGATAGCGCGCCGCCAGAGTCGCGCTTTCCGGCCGCGGACCGACCAGCGTCATCTGCCCGCGAACCACGTGCCACAACTGGGGCAGCTCGTCGAGCGCGGTCCGCCGCAGGAACGCGCCGAGCGGTGTGATCCGGGCATCGGTGGCGGCGGTCACTTCGGGGCCGGAGGCAACTGTATGCATGGTCCGGAACTTGTACAGCGTGAACGACCGGCCGTTCTCGCCCACGCGGGCCTGACGGAACAGCACCGGCCGGCCGCTGGTGACGAGCACCAGTACCGCGACGATCAGCAGGACTGGCGACACTGCCACCAGCAGCAGCCCCCCGATGAGCACGTCGAGAAATCGGCGGCCCGGACCAACCTGTGCTGACATTCTGTCTCCTAACCGGTACCGGCGGCCACGAAGACCGCGGTGAACGCCTGGGCCGCCAGATCGCACTCGTGGTCGAACGAGGCGGGATCGGTGGGCATCGTCGACGGCGTCATGTGGGTGATCAGCTGCACGCCGTGCCGTCGTTCCTGGATCAGGGAGGTCCAGAGCGGGTTGGCGGCGAGGTCGGGCGCGAGCAGACTGAACACCTTGCCCTGGTAGTGCTGACGCCAGGTCCAGATGTCCACGGCCTTCGCGCCGGCCGAGACGGGCGCGGCGATGTACGTGGTCGTGTCGGTGGCGGCCTGGGCGGCTGATCCCTGGTAGCCGTCGGCGGCCGCGAGTGCCTTGCGGGACTGCAGCGTGGTCAGCGATTCCCAGCCCTGGGCGTGGATCCGGCTCCAGATCTCGGCCTGCGCGGCCTGCTGGGTCAGGCCCCAGCCTGCGTAGGTGCCAGGGCTCAGCAGCCCGGTGCTCAGGTCGAGCCGGTCGATCAGATGGCCGCGCAGGTAGGTCTCGACCGCCGCCGCACTGGCCGCTGGGTACTTCAGCCGGACCCGTTGCGCGCATCCTTCCTGGTTGCCGCCGCGCCACGGCAGGCACCCGAGCTCCGGTACGACCGCGTCGACCAGGATCTGCTTGCCGGGCGCAACTTTCGCGAGGCTGCTCCGGGCCTGCCGGAGGAAGTTGGTGGCCTGCGCCGGAGAGGTCAGTCCGTCGCCGTACCCGATCTCGTCGGAGATCTTGAACCCGGCTGTTCCCGGGACCGCGGCCAGCTGCCCGAGCCGGGCGACCGCTCCGTCGAAGGCGGCCGGCCCGTCGAGCCAACGCTTGACCAGGTCGGTCTCCCACCAGATCGCGACGCCGCGCTGGTGCAGCGCGGTGGCGAGCGCGACGTACCGGTCACCGGGCAGCACGGCCGCTGCACCGCCGGTCGCCGGGCTGCTGGGTGGCGGCTGGGTCGGGTCCGCCGGCGTACTCATCGGCGGTCCGCTGTCCGGGGACGTGATCGGCTGAGCGCTCGGCGAACCGTTGGAACAGCCAACGAGCAGGACCAGCAGGCCGGCGGCGATCGCGGTAGCTCTCATGGTGTTCCCTCCCCGATCACGAGGGTCGCGCGGCGGCGGGCCCGCGGTGCGCTGAGCCGCAGTAGCAGAACGATCAGCAGAGCATCGGTCGACAGGTACGCCGCGGTCGACGCGACCGCCGCGCCGAGCGCTCCGTGCCGCGGGATCAGCGTCACGTCGAGAACCACGGTGACGACGAGCCCGGCGCCGAGCACGATCGAGTTGAGCCCCGGCGTACCGCGACCGTAGAGATAAGCGCTCGCGACCCCTGAGGCGCCGGCCAGGATCATGCCCGCGACGAGGATCCGGGCCGGAGTGACCGCGGGTGCGAACGAGGCGCCGTACAGCAGCCGCATCACCGGTCCGGCCAGGATCGCGACCGGGATCGCGGCGGCCGCGACGCCGGCCAGAGTCGGCCGGATCAGCCGCCGGGCCAGCTCGGCGGCCCGCTGCTCGTCGAGTTTCGCCAGGCGCGGATAGAAGACCCAGGTCAGTGCGGTGCCGGGCAGCCGGAGCAGTTCGGCGTACTTCGAGGCGACCGCGTAGCCGCCGAGGACGGCGGGTCCGGCGATCGCGCCGAGGATCGCGACGTCGAGGCGGAGGTTCAGCAACGTGATCAGGCCGCCTACCTGACCCCGCAGTCCGTACGACGCGACCTGCCGCGCGAGGTCCTTGTCCGGGCGCCCCCACCAGCACGCGACGCCCAGGCGCCGCCACCCGAGCCGCCGGCCGACCCGGCGCCACGCGTCGACCGCGACGACCAGGTCGGCGAGCCCGAGTCCGAGGATGATCGCACCGATGCCGTCAATGCCGACGAGCAGCGGGAGCACGAAACAGGGCAGGAACGCGAGTTCCTCGGCGGCGATCACCACGTCACCGCCGCGCCGGTCCTCGAGTCCTTGCAGGGCGGTCTTGCCGAGCGTCAGCGCGAGCTGCGTGGCCACAGTCGCCCCCGCGGCCGCGATCAGCCACGGCGCCTCGTGCGGGAAGAAGACCTTGGCGAGCAGCGGCGACGCGACCACCCACAGCGCCGTACCGACAACCGCTCCGGCGGCTCCGATCGCCATCAACGTCGGCCAGAGCCGCGGCAGGTCGCGGCGCGGTACGGCGAGGAAGTAGGCGAGGGCCCCGGGCAGGCCGAGGACGCACAGCACCCCGACCAGGCCGGGCAGCATCCGGAGCAGCGCGTACTCGCCGACCGCCGACGGTCCGCCGGTGCGCGCGACCAGCACGGTGGCGAGCGTGAGCCCGAGGATGGCGAGCAACCGCGCCGAGGTGTTGGACAGGACGGAACGGATCATCAGGCCTCCTCGTGCTGGTCCTGCATCGCGAGGACGAGCGCCGCGACGAGACCGAGCCAGGTCCACAGGTGCCGGAAGTGCAGAACCTCGTAGAACCCTGCGGCGGTCGCCATCACCGGTCCGATGACGGCGAGCAGCCAGGGTCTCGGCACGAGTTCGGCGTACGCCTTCGGCAGGTTCCCGAAGACCAGCCGCAGGCAGCGCGCGAGCACGCCGACGCCGAACAGCAGCAGACCGATCGCCCCGATCACCCCGCGTTCCAGCAGCGTCGCGAGGTAGTCGTTGTGGGCTTCCTTGACGTACGGCGCCTGCGTGGCCTCCAGGGTCGCCTTCGTCCGGGCCGGCCCGTAGCCGGCGGCGTCGCCGCGCAGGAAGAGGTTCGCGCCCTCGCTGACGATCGTGGCCCGCTCGCCGCTGGAGTTCGCGCTGCGCCCGAACGAGTCGCGCAGCAGTGGCACACTGCCGGCGGCCTGTTCACGGAGCTGACCGAGGTCGACGCGGGGCATGACGAACCCTGCCATCAGCCCGCCGGCGAGAGCTGCGCTCGCGAGGACGGCAAGGCCGCCGACCGCGCCCCGGCGGCGGTAGGCGGTCACCGCGACGGCCAGGACCAGGCCGACCAGCAGGGTGAGCATCGCGCCGTTCGAGCCGGTGAACCCGATCGCCAGGAGCACCAGCAGGTAGGCGATCCGGCGGACGCCGGGGGACCGTGGATGCTTGCACGCGGCCATCAGGAACAACGAGACGACCAGGTAGTTACCGGCCAGGTTGGGATCACCGAACGTGTACGGCGCACGCACACCGTCCTTGGCCGACACCCCGGTGATCGCGTTCAAGCCGACCAGGTACGCGGGCACCATGACGCCCGAGTAGAGCGTCGCCGTGTGGCACCAGGACACCGTGACGGCGCGGACGATCGCCGGATTGTGGCGACCGAGGGCGAGCGCCGCAGACCACGCGAACAGCAGCAGATCCTGGATCAGCACCAGCCCGGTGCCGACCGGCGCGACCGAGACGTACGCCGCGAACGCGCCGCCGAGGATCAGCCCGGCCACACCGGTGGCGTACGGCAGCTTGATCGGCAGTTGTTCCCGGCCCGCCCACAGCATGCTCAGCACGACGCACAGCAGGATGCCCGCGTCCGCCAGGGCCGTGTTGCCCGGACCGGCGGGCACCAGGAACGGCAGCAGGCAGGTCGTCAGCCCCATCATCGCCACGAGCGCGTCACCGCGCGGCGTGCCGGGCGAGCCGACGATGCCGGCCGGTCGTAGTGGCTGGGTCGAGGCGCTCATCGCGGTTCAGCTCCGTCGGTGAGCGGCCAGTACGGCAGACTCGCCAGCAGGTCCAGATGCTGTGCGGCGAACTCGTCGTCGTTGGCGTTCGCGGCGATCTCACCCAGCCCGGCCAGCGCGGCGCCGTACCAGAGGATCGTCGGCAGGCCGAGAGTTTCGAGTCCGGTGCGCAGGTACAGCCGGACCAGGTCCGGCAGCCAGCCGGCCTCGAGCAGGCCGTACCTGATCCCGGCCCCGAACCCGGTACGCCGCAGGCCGCGGTGTCCGCGTACCTCACGACCGGGCCGGGTATGGCGGTCGAGGTAGAGGCAGTAGCTGAGCGCGAACCGGACCAGGTCGCGCAGCGGCGAGCCGGTGCGCGCGCCGCTCTCCCAGTCGACGACTCCGGAGATCCGGCCGTCGTCGACCAGCAGGTTCCCGAACCAGTAGTCGCCGTGCACCACCGTGGTCGCGACCCGATGGGCGCGCAGCTGCCGGTCCGCGGCCGCGACCCGGACCTGTGCGGCCTCGAGTTTCGGATGCCCCGGCCAGCGGGCACGCAACTGGCCGGCGACCTCGCCCGCCCAGGTGATCCGGGACCGCTCGCCGGCTGTCGCCAGCTGCAGGTGCCGGAGCCATCCGCCCGCCAGCGCGAAGTCCTCGGCCACCGGACGCTGCCGCGAAGTGTGCAGCCAGCGGTGGTACGCGACACTCATCGGGACGCCACGCAGTACCGTCGTCACCACGGCCGGCAGGCCGTCGCTGTCCAGCGTCTCCAGGTAGCGCGGAACGGTCCTGGCGAGTTCGCCCAGGTCCGTCTCGCCGAGCGCGATCAGCATCCGGGTCTCCCGGGAGACCGCGCCCGCGGCTGCGACCGTGACCGGGATCTTGATCGCCACCGGCCCGGCCGGGCCGTCCACGTAAGTACCGGCGGGCGGCGTGACGACGAAGGTCCGCTTGGCGTCGGGATCCTTCGACGTCGCGATCAGCACGCCCCGGCTCCCGGGCGCGAACAACAGGTCGTGCACCGACCGGGGGCGCGGCTGGAACGCCTTCGGAGCTTCGGTCATCGCCGCCTCCCGACGACGACGCGGGCCGGTGCGAGCGCGCCGGTCCAGCGCCAGGGTGCGCGTCGTGCCAGCCCGAGCAGTGCGGACGCCGGTACGGCGAACGCGAGTCCCGGAGGCACCGTGGCCACCGCGGTCCAGAAGTGCCTGATCGCCTCCTCGACGTCGTCGACGACCACCATCGGCCGGTCGAGCGTCGGCAGTACGACGAACTCGCGCTCCACCACGACCCCGAGCTCACGCGCTGTCCGCCGCAGCCGGCGACGACTGTGCGGCCGCTGGTCGATCAGGACGACCGGCCCGTCGGTGGACACCTGATCCGCCCGGACCGGTCCGCGGCGGAGGTCGTGCTCGACCGTCCCCGGCGGGCACAGCTGCAGCCAGGGCGACATCGGCCGCCGGATCCGCTCGGCCGTTTCCGGACTCGTCATGACCCCACCAGCTCCGCCGGCCGTCCGGCGGAGTACACCTGGTCGAGCACCTCGGCCAGGCTCTCGGCGTCGTACGTACTGCCGGCCGACGCCTGCCCGCGCCGAGCCATCCGCTCGGCCTTCGGGCGGTCGCCGAGCAGGTCGTCGACTGCTTCGGCCAGCAGGCGCGGACGTCCCGGTGGAACCAAGATCCCGCTCTCGCCGGGGATGACGAGGTCAGGCACCGAATTGACTGCGGTCGCCACGACCGGAAGACCGCAGCGCATCGCCTCCACCACCGCGCAGGGCAGACCCTCGTACCGGCTGGCCATCGCGAACACGTCGAACGCCGGCAGCAGTTGCGGTACGTCGGACCGCTCGCCGGCGAAGACGAACCGGGCGGTCAGACCCGAGCGGCGGACCAGGTCCTTCGCCTCGCGGTCGCCCGGACCCGAGCCGATCCAGACCGCGACCGCGTCGGTGTGCCGCAGCCCGGCGACCGCGGCGATGAGGTGTTCCGGTGCCTTCTGGTAGTCGATCCGGCCGACGGTGCCGATCAGCGGGATGGTCGCGCCGACCCCGAGCTCGGCCCGCGCCGCCGTACGCGAGCTGTCAGTGCGCGGAACGGTGACCGACTCCACGACGGGTGTGATCGTGCGGAGCGAGCTCGGTGTGGCGAGCCCGAGCCGCAGCGCCTCGGTCGCCACCCCGGTTCCGATCGCGAGCACCGTATCGGTGATGCGCGCCAGCCGGCGCTCGACGGCGATGTACGCCGTGCGCCGCAACGGATTCTGGAACTGGTGGAACGGAAAGCCGTGATAGGTGTGCACGATCCGCGGCACACCTGCCCGGTGCGCGGCGAGCCGGCCGAGCGCCCCGGCCTTCGCGCTGTGGGTGTGGACGACGTCGTACCTGCCGGCGGCACACAACGCGGTCAGTTCCCGCAGGGCCCGGCGGTCGTCGGTCGGTGACAGCGGTGCGACCAGTGACGGCTCGATCAGGACGCGCATTCCGGCGGCCGCGGCCCGGTCGGTGAGTGGGCCGCCTTGTCCGGTGATGATCGTGACCCGGTAGCGGTCCGGGTCGAGCGGGAGGACGCCGCGCAGCGCGACCCCACCGGCACCGGCGATGAAGCGGGTGACGATCTGGGCGACCTCGATCCGGGTGCCCATCAACCGGCCCGCCCGGTCCGGACCGCGGCCAGTGGGCGGCGGAGCAGTTCGGTCAGTCCGGCGCCGGGCTCCCGGCCGAGCAGCAGCTCGACCGCGGGCAGCCGGGTCGTCAGCCGTGCGGCGATCTCCTCGATCGGCGGGTGCACCGGCCCGCATCCCGTCGCGGTCGCGACGAGCGCTGCGATCGACCAGAACCGGCGCAGTTCACCGGCCGCGTAGGTGCCCGCGACGAGCCGGCGAGCCGCCTCCGCGGGGCTGAGTTCGCGCAACGTGGGCGACTCCTGGGTCCCGCGCCGCAGGACGACGACGAGCTCCGGCGGCAACGACCTGACCCGGTGCGTCCACGGCTGTTCGCGCCGCCCGTGCAACGCTCGCCGCCCGGTACCGTCCAGCAGCCGCAACGGTTCGGCCACGCCGTACGCCGTCATTCCGTCGCAGGCCGCGAGGTTGTCGCACGTTGCCCGCGAGCCGTCGGCCAGGGCGCGCGCGACCAATGTCGACTTGCCGACGCCGCCCGGTCCGGCCAGCAGGACGACGACACCACCGACCTCGACGACCGAGACGTGCAGCGGCGCGAACCGCTGTTGCATCGCGAACCACAACGTCGGGTAGTGCAGCAGGACCTGGCTGTTCAGCGCACGCTGCCGAGCCGGGAGCAGCCTGGCTGCGACGGACTCCTGGTACGACGGCCGCCACCGGCTGGCGACCCGGAGGCCGTCGACGTCGACCGCCCACCGCTGGTCGAAACCGGATCCGCCGACGTTCGTCAGCACCACTTCGCCGCCCGGTGTCGCCCAGACGCCCCGCGTGATCAACTCCGCCCCGTCCGTGCGGAACGGCCGGCGGGTCTCCTCGACCGCGAGGACGACGTTCGGCGGATCCGCCGCCGCGAGCCCGGGTCGCTCGGGCCCGCCCGCGGCCGCGAGCAGCTTGCGTACGGCGCTGTCCGGTCCGTGCAGCGCCACGCGCTGGCCTGCCGTGTGGAGCATGGCGGTTGTCATCCGGCTGGTCACCGCAGCCTGCCGAAGCGGCGTGGTGCCGGACCGTGCACGATGCCCAGTACCGGCCAGCGAACGGCCTTCAGGATGTCGTCGAGGTCGTCGAGCCGGCGCAGGAGCACCGTGCCCCTGGACACGACAACGACCCCGGCCGTCATCTCGTCCTCGGGCGTGACGGCCGACAGTCCGGTGAAGCGGACATCGGTGAAGCCGTCGATGTCGAAGACCGGCCCGCCGTCACCCGGAACGACGGGTTGCTTCGACTGCTTCGAGGCGTGCGTGCGTCCGGACAGCGAGAACAGCAGCTTGCTCACGGTGTCCGCGTCTTCGTCGTCGGCGCCCATCAGCACGACCGCGTCGACGCCTTGCCGCCGGGCTGCCAGCGCCATCGTGTTGCGGAGCGACTCGATGTCCTCGGTCGACTTGCCGAGCACCGGCGCCTGCAGCAACCGGGCCAGCGCGCGGATGCCGGTGACCCGTGGGCGGAACGTCTCCAGGACCGTCGCCGCGGTCAGGCCGAGTACGAGACCGAGCAGCAGTGCCAGCGCGAGTTGCGGAAGGATCGAGTGCGGTTCGCGCCGGATGTCGGGCTGGGTGCCGACCATGACGACCTGGTCCTTGGTCGCGTTGTCCGCGACCAAGGTCGCCCGTTGGCTGCTGAGTTGGCTCAGCAACTGGTTGGCCGACTGGATCTGCACCCCGAGGTCGGCGCGGGCGGTCACGTCGGCAATGCCCCGCAGTTGGGCGACCAGCTTGTCCCGGCGTGCGGTCGCGGCGTCGATCTGGCTGGTCAGGTCGTCCAGTGTGCTGCGGAAGGTTGCCTGGTCACCCTGGTTCATGAACGCCGCGACCCGGGCAGCGAGTTCGGAGACGACCCTTCCGGCCACCAGCGGGTCGTTGTCGCTGACGCTGAGCTCGACGATCGAGGACCCGCCGATCCGCTGCGCGGCCACGTTGGTCGCCGCGTACGTGTCGACGTCCCGCTGCGCCTGCGCAGCCTCCAGCGCCGCACCGAGCACACTCGGCGTCGTCGCCACCGCGAGGACCCGGCTGTTCATCCCCTCGGCCTCGGTCGCCGACTTCGGTGAGCCGGAGATGACCTGGAGGCGGATCGAGGCAATGCTCGGGTCCGGCCGGTTCGCCACCAGGATCGCGGCACCGGCAACCGGTACCAGGATGCACACCAGGATCAGTGCCAGGTGCGCCCGGACGATCCGGCGGAACATCTCTTCGAGCGTCATAGCTGAGCCTTCCTCGTGCCGTCCCTCACTGGACCTTCACGCTCTTGGTGGTGGTGCCGGTCAGCCCGCCCGTATCGGTGACGACGACATTCACGGTGAAGGTCCCCGCGGCCGGGTAGGTACAGGTCGTGGTCGGGGCCGTCTGCGCCGGCAGGGTGGTGCCGGTCCCACAGCTGAACTGGTAGGTCGCGATCGGCGTCTTGTCCGGGTCGGTCGAGCCGGATGCGTCGGCGGTGATCGACTGGCCGCGCTTGATGCTGTTCTTCGACAGGTTCAGCGCCGCGGTCGGTGCCACCTCGGCCAGGATCCTGACCTTGGTGGTCGCCCGGCTGGTGAGCCCGTCGGTGTCGGTCACCGTCACTGCGACGGTGTAGGTGCCGGCGGCCGGGTGGTCACAGGTCGTCGTCGGTGTGGTGATCGGACCTGTGGTGTGCCCGTTGCCGCAGTCGAAGGAGTAGGAGACCAGCGGCCGGCCGTCGGCGTCCGAGGACGCGGAGGCGTCCAGTACAACCTGCTGCGGTGCGTACGCCTGATTGGGTGTGGCCGTGATCCGTGCTGTCGGTACGCCGTTCGGCTTCACCACGATCGGCGCACCGGTCCAGGTGGCGGTGGCGCCGGTGGAGTCGGTGACTGTCGCGGTCGGCGTGAACGTCCCTGCCGCACCGTAGTGGCAGACACCGCTGGACTGTGTCAGCACCGTGCCGTTGCCACAGACGATCTGGTACGACGTGATCGGCGCGGGGCCGGCGCTGTGCGAGGCGTCGATCGTCACGTCGAGCGGCGCGAAACCACCGGTCGGGGAGACGGTCACGACGATCACGAGGCCGTCGAACTCGAAGGCACCGAGATCGGCGAAGGTGACCGGGCCGGTACCGGTGTTCGTGACGGCCGGGTCGTCGACCGGGGTGCCGCCGTCCTTGTCGGTCGCGCTCCAGCCGGCCGGCGACGTGTCGGCGGCGTCGATGGCCGGGGAGGTCCCGGTCAGATGCAGGTCACGGCCGGCCAGGTTGACGAACTGCGGGTTCGCCGCCTTTCCCGTCGGTTCCTGCCCGCTGACGGCCTGGTAGGAGCTGAGCGTCGTGTACGGCTGCGACGTCCACTCGAACAGGGGTCCGCCGTTGTTCTGGAACACCAGGTCCCGGTCCAGGCTGGTGCCCTGGCTGGATGTCTCGTCGACCCGGATCTCGCCGATCGTCCGGGTGCTGCCGACGGCGTTGTCCATCGTCACGTTGTCCCGGGTGAGAGCACCGGTCGAGCCGCCCTCGAAGTTGATCCCGGCGGTGGTGTTGCCGACCACGGTGTTGCCGATCACCTGCGAGCCGGGCGCCTGGAAGTCGTCGATGCCGTGGTCGCCGTTGTCGTAGACCACGTTCCGGCGCACCAGGGTCCCGGTCGCGCCGGTGTAGGACTCGATGCCCGAGTCGTCGTTGCTGTAGGACAAGTTGCCGTCGACAACGGTGTTCTGGGCGGCCGACGACACGTCGATACCGGCCGCGATCCGGGTCGAGAGCCGCTTGTTCCGGTACGTCGTCACGCCGGTCACCGTGTCCCGCGCGCCGCCCTGCACGCTGACGCCGTGGAAGCTGTTGTCGTGCGTGACCGAGGTCTTCACCGTGCTGTCGGTGCTGCTGAACAGCCGGATGCCGATGGACTGGTTCGCCGACGCCTGGATGCCGCTCAGCATGACCTGGCTGGAGTTGTCCGCGGTCACGCCCTGGGCGCCGGACTGGGCGGTGTCGACGGTGTCGAGGGAGACCCGCTGCACGGTGTCGAAGTACACGCCGCTCAGGTTGGTCTGCCGGACCGCGAAGCCGCTGACGTTCACGTCGGTGACCTGGCGGAGCAGGATGCCGAAGCTGCGCGCGCCCGCGCTGACGGTGTGCCCGGTGGCCGGGTTCGTCCCGCCGGTGTCGACGTACAGCGTCGCCGTCGGGGTGTCGTAGAACCACGTGCCGCTGGTGGTCGTCGTACTACTCGTTGCCTTGGCCAACGGTTGCCCGTCCAGGAAGACCTGCGCCGGCACCGAGGTGAAGGCGTGCTTCCACGCCGTCGTCGACGTCGCGGACCAGCCGGCCGCGTCGGGCACGTCGTTCGTGCCGAGGATGACCGCCGACGGCGAGGTCGCCCGCAGCGTGATCGGCGCGCCGGCCTCACCGCTCGCGGTGACCTGGACCTGTTCGCGGTACTGGCCCGCGCCTACCAGCGCGGTGTCGCCGGCCAGCATCTTCTTCGTGGCCGCGCCGATCGTGCAGAACGGGGTGGCGGTGGTGCCCGGTCCGCTGTCGCTGCAGGACGGGTTCGTCTGCTCGACGGAGTACGTCTGCACCTGGCGGAGGCTGACGACCTCCTGGGCGGTCGCGGTGTCGGTCAGCCCCGCGGTGTCGGTGACCGTGGTGGTGACGGTGAACGTGCCGGTCGCCGCGTACTTGTGGGTCGCGGTCGCCGTCGCCTGCGGACCGACGACGGTGCCGTCACCGAAGTCGAAGGTGTACGACGCGATGCCGTTGGTGTCGGCGTCGCTCGAACCGCTCGCATCCGCGGTCACCGGCGTCGCCGGCGGCATGTTCACCGCGCTCGGGTCGAGCACCACGGCCGCGTGCGGCGGATAGTCGGCCGGACCCGCGATCGGCTGGTACTCCAGCGGGCCGCGGTCGGCGTACGCCGGCGTACCGGTGCCGGTGTCCGGCACGATCGGGTCGTCGGCGAGTGCGTTGCCGCTCTGGTCGGCGGCGACGAAGTTCGCCGGCGACGAGTCGGCCGAGTCGACCGCGGCGGAACCGGCGGTCAGCCGGAAGTCCGCGCCGGCCGGGTTGACGAAGTCCGGGTCGACGGACAGGCCGTGGGCCTCCTGACCGGTCGCGGTGGCGAACGCGGCCAGCGTCTTGTAGATCACGCCGTTGACCTTCGTACTCGGTGCGACCACGTGGTTGTACGCCATGTCGCGGTCGGCGGTGAGACCGGAGTACGAACCGGCGTCGACGTACAGGTCGTACTCGGTCGCGGTGGTGCCGTTGTCGACCAGGAGGTTGTTGACAACGGTGGCGCCGGTCGAGGTGCCCTCGATCGAGAGGCCGTCCCGGCGGTTCCCGTACGCCGTGTTGTTCAGGTACTGCACACCGGTCGAGGTCAGCGTGTCGAAGCCGTGGTCGCCGTTGCCGTAGGAGATGTTGCGCGCCACCAGAGCCCGGTGGCTGCTGCTGTAGACCTGGAACCCGCTGTCCTGGTTCTGGTAGGCGACATTGCCGATCACACGGTTGTCGGGCGAGCTCGTGTCGACGTCGATGCCGTTGGCGGTCGCGTTCGGATTCAGTGAGACGTTCGCGTACGTCGTGTTACCGGTGAGCAGGTTGTTCGGCGAGGTGGCAAGGCCGATCCCGTGCAGGCCGTTGTTGTGGCTGCCGGACGCGGTGACGGTCACGCCGCTGGACGCGTTCAGCTTGATGCCGGTGGACAGCGCGTTGTCGACGGCCGCGGAACGGATCGTGATCGAGCTGCTCGGGCAGGTGTCGACGAGGACGCCGTTACCGGCCGACTGGGACGTGGTGACGTGGTCGACGGTGATCCCGGACGAGGACAGCAACCGCACACCGGCCAGGTTCGCGCGGTCGAGCTCGAGGTTGCTGACGACCACGTTCTGCTTGCTGCTGGTGGTGACGCCGAACGACTGGGCGCCGGCCTCGACCTGGTGCCCGTCGCCCGGGTTGGCGCCGCCGATGTCGACGTACAGAACCTTGGCGGTCCCGTCGTAGAACCAGCTGTTCGGCGTCGTCGTGGTGGCGGAGCTAGCGGTCGCGAGGCGTTGGTTGTCGACGAAGACCTGCTTGGGCGCGGACGGAGGCGCGTACGGCGTGGACCAGGCCGTGGTACCGGTCGCGGTCCAGAGCGCTGCGCCGGCCAGGGACCGGGTGCCGAGCACGATGACGCCCGGGGCGTCGCCGACGACGGTGATCGGGTCCGTGGCGGTGCCCGACGCGTTGATCGTGACCTGCTCCCGATAGGTGCCCGGAGCAACATGCACGGTGTCGCCCGGGAGCACGGCCTTCTTGGTGCCCTGGGAGATCGTGCAGAACGGCGCCGCCTGGGTGCCGGTACCGGTGTCGCTGCAGGTGACCGTGTTGTTCACCCAGTAGCCGGTGCCGACGGCGTTCGCCGGGCTGCTCGTCACGACCAGCACCAGCGCCGCGGTCATGCTGATGACCGTGGCCGCCGCGAGACTCCGTAGCCGCTTGTTCATGTTCTCTCCCGAACCGTCAGTGCAGAACTGCGACAGGTCGCATCCGCGCGACCGGCTTGACCAGCCCGTGGCGGACGAGGACGTCGAGGGCCGCGTTCACGCCGAGGTCGTCGAAGTGGTGGGCATCGGTGGGCGCGCCGTCGTCGTATCGGTAGCGGCGGGTCTTGTGCTTCAGCGGGTGGTCGCCGGAGATGCCGCGCGCCACCAGGTCGGAGACCACGGTGCCGGCGCCGTGACAGGCGGAGTACAGACTGCTCGCCGCACGGTCGCCCGCCACGGCCAGGTAGCTGGAGGTGCGGTGCGTACCGGGCAGCAGCACGGCCTGTCCGGTCTCGGCGAACGTCGTCCCCGGCGACATCATCGAGGCCGGGAAGGCACGGCAGGAGTTGTGCCGGTGGACGACGCCGGTACGGTCCCCGACCGGCTCTTCGTAGATGCTGTTGTGCGGCGAGTCGACCACCAGCCGCCCGGTGGCGCCGCCGAAGGAGTCGGCCGCGATCCGGCGGAGTGCGGCGTACGTCGCGGTGCGGAAGGCGAAGCCGTAGTTCATCGCGGCCGCGGTCGCGAGCATCAGCCGCCGGCCTTCGTCACTGGCCAGCGGAAGCGGCGTGCAGCCGGCGGTGAAGTACAGACCGAGCCGTGCGCGCAGTTGCGCGAAGGAGCGCGCGGAGCGGAGGTGGAACCACGGCTTCAGTGCCGCGTTCACGGCCTTGATCTGAGCGGGATAGTCCTTGCGACGGAAGAACAGGCGCCCGATCTCCCCGGTGAAGACCCCGCCGCCGCCGTGGTATTGGATGGTCAGCTGGCCCTCGGTCACTCCGAGCTTGGCGGCCCGCTCCGGGTCGAGGATCTCCTCGACCCGCTGGAGCTCGACGAAATGGTTGGACGGGCCAATGGTTCCGAAGCGGTACCGGGCCAGCTGGAAGGCGATCCCCGGAAGCTCCGCGCGCAGCCGGTCGAGGCCGCCGTAGCGCTCCAGGTCGATCCGGCCGCCCTCCTCGATCCGCTCCAGGTCCTCGGCCGGTGCGCCCCAGCGCTCCACACTGAACTCGGACCCGGCGCCGACCGCCTTGGCGACCTCCTGGCGGCTGAGTTCGGCGGTGCCCCGGGTCGGGTACGGATAGCGCTCGCGGACCGCTCGCATGAAGACGTCGACCGCCTTGTCGTCGGGGACCTCGGAGTCGACCGCGATCAGCGCCATCCCGCAGTTCACCGACGAGCTGGTCAGCTCGGGACGGACAGTGCCGCTGGTCGCGACCGCGACGCTCGACGGCAGCTCCATCTTCGACTTGTGGTGGAAGTCCGGCAGCACCACCGGCGGGGCGGCCAGGTCCGCGCCCTCGACCCGATGTCCGAGCGCCGTGATCGTCGCCCGGCCCGCGGGGAGCAGGGTGGGGTCATCGAAGACCGTCGGGGGGACATTGACGGTACCGTCGAGGACGCGGACGTCCAGTGGCGGCCTGGCCTCTGTGGTCATGCTGTACTCACAGTCTGTTGTCGGGTGGGCAGGTCAGAAGTCGTCGGGATAGGGCGCGCAGGCCGACACCAGACCGGGCGTCGGGCTGTACTCCGGAACGAGCCGGCGCAGATGCCGGAAGACCTCGTCGGGCCGGTTGTGCGCGGCGGCGTCGTACAGCTCCTGCAGCCCGGCCCGGAAGCCGGCCGGCGGCGGTGGCGCCACGGTCATCGAGATCCGCGGATGATCGGTGGGCGTGGCTTCCTCGCCGGCGCCGAACAGTTCCTCGGTGAGTTTCTCGCCCGGCCGCAGACCGGTGTACTTCACGTGGACGTCGCGGACGTTCAGCAGGCCGGCGAAGTTGTGGACCAGGTCGACGATCCGCACCGGCTCGCCCATGTCCAGGACGTACGTCGCCGAGCCGTGCGACATCCGCGCCGCCTCCAGGACCAGCCCGACCGCTTCCTCGATCGTCATGAAGAACCGGCTGACGTCGGGATGCGTGATCGTCACCGGTGTGCCACTGGCGAGCTGGTCCCGGACCACGTGCAGCAGCGAGCCTCGGCTGCCCAGCACGTTCCCGAACCGGACCGCGGTCAGCACCGTCGGGGCCGGCTGCTGCGACTCCAGCACCAGCTCGGCCAGCCTCTTGGTTGCCCCGAGCACCGAGGCCGGGTTCGCGGCCTTGTCGGTGGAGATCAGCACGAACCGTTCGACGTCGTGGACGACGGCGGCCTCGACCAGGTTCTGGGTACCGCGGACGTTCGACTTCACGCCCTCGCACGGGTGTTGCTCCAAGACCGGAAGGTGCTTCAGGGCCGCCGCGTGGAACACGATCTGCGGCCGGTGATCACGGAACAGCTGGAACAGCCGCTCGCTGTCCCGGATGTCCGCGACCACGGTGTTCTCGGTGTCCAGCAGCGCCTCGCCCCACAGCTCGAGCTGCGTGCGGTGCAGGTTGGACTCGTCGTGGTCGAGCATGATCAGTTGCTCGGGGCCGAAGCCGTACACCTGACGACACAGCTCGCTGCCGATCGAACCGCCGGCGCCGGTGACCAGGACCCGCTTGCCGGCGATCGCGTCCCGGGCGTGCCTGCTGACGACGTGCATCTCCGGCCGCCCGATCAGCGGGCCGATCTGCAGCGCCCGCATGTCGGTCCCGGCGATCTGACGCTGCAGCACGGAGAGGAACGGCGGCAGGTGCAGCACGGTCGCGCCCAGCGCGGCGGCGCGCAGCCCGAGCTGCTTCACCTCGTGCGACGGCATCGACGGAATGGCGACCACGACGACGTCGGCCCCGGTCCGCTCGAGGACCTCCTCGAGATCAGCCAGGGTGCCGAGCACCTTCCGCCCGCCGTACCGCCTGCCCGCCTTGCCGGGATCGTCGTCGAGGAAGCCGACAGGCTCCAGCCCGAACGAGCTGACCCGGTGCAGGTCGCGAGCCAGTGCGACCCCGGCCTCACCGGCCCCGACCACAACGGTCCGCAACAGGCCGTTGTCGCTGTCGTGTAGCAGCAGAGGCTCACTCATTCCGTTCCCTTTCCCGAGATGCCCTGATGCGCGATGTCGGTGACCGCCGTACAGACCGCGTCGACCTGTTGCCCGGTCAGCCGCGGGTACATCGGCAGCGACAGCAGCTGGTCGAACAGTGCGTCCGCCCCGGTCAGTCCGGCCGACGGAATCAGGGCCGTCTGGCTGAAGTACGCGAGTCGATGGACCGGGATGAAGTGCACCGAGGTGCCGATGGCGCGAGCGGAGAGCGCGGCGATCACCTCGTCGCGATCGATCCCGCCGTGCAGGCGGAGCCGAACCGGGTACAGATGCCAGGCGTGCGTGCCCTCCCCGGGAGCCGGCCGGTGCGGAAGCCCGACACCGGGCAGTCCCGCGAGCCGATCGTCGTACTGTGCCGCGATCTCGGCGCGCCGCCGCTGCCAGGACGGGAAGTGGTTGAGCTGCGCGCGGCCCATCGACGCCTGGATGTCGGTCATGTTCGCCTTCAGGCCGGCGTCGGCGACGTTGTAGCGCCAGCTGCCACCGGGCAGGTAGCGCCGCCAGGCGTCGGCCGTCATCCCGTGCAGGCGTGCCCCGCGCAGCCAGTCGGCGCGCGCCGCGTCGTCGGTGGTGATCATCCCGCCCTCGCCGAGCGGGAGGTTCTTGGTGGCGTAGAAACTGAAGCAGGTCGCGCCGGGGCCGGAGCCGATCGGCGCGTCGCCGGCGTACGTGCCGAGCGCGTGCGCGGCGTCCACCACGACGTGGTCGAGCGGCACACCGGCCGCCTCGGCGAGCGCCGGTACGTCGGCCACGTCGCCGGCCCAGTGCACGACGGTCAGGGCGGCGGGCCGGCCGAAGGCCTGTACGGCGGCTAGCACCGTCGCCGGTGTCGGCATGCCGGTGACCGGGTCGACGTCGACCAGAACCGGCTGGTGCCCGGCGTGCACGATCGCCTGGACCGCGCCGCAGAACGTCATCGTCGAGCTCAGCACCAGCGACCCGCGTGGCAGCCCGAGTGACCGCAGCGCCAGCTCGATCCCCTGTGTGCACGACGATACGGCCACCGCGAACTCTGCGCCGACCACTGCCGCGAACTCGGTCTCGAACGCCGCCACCTCCCGGCCGGTGGTCACCCACCCGGACTGCAGGACCCGCAGAACGGCGGCCTGCGCCTCGGCGGTGATGTCACAATCCGCGAACGGTACGGCGATCTCCGCCGCCGGTAGCGGACGCGCCGCAGCAGTGATTCGGGTAGTCATCCCGATGCCCCCCTCGAGGCCCCCTCGGGCCCTGATGTCCCTCGACGCTACGAAATGTGACCGGCGCCCGCGCCCGCCTGCGAGACGAGAACCTCTACGTCAAGAGGATGATCCGCGCCCGTTGGTCATTACGGACCCGTCGTTCTCGTCGATCCCCGTCACACCGTGTGAACGGGCAAAGGCGACCAGTGCGAGCGCCGAGTGCTGCTCCGACCGGCGGAGCAGGCTCTGGATGTGGGTCCGGACCGTGTTCGTGGACAGGAACAGGTAGTCGGCCGCCTCGGCCCTGGTCATCCCGGAGACCAGGCAGCGCAGGACATCGAGCTCGCGAGGTGTCAGCCGATCCACGAAGCCGGCGGCAGCGCGCTGCCGGCGCAGATCGCCCAGGAGATGGCTGAGCACCGGTCCGAGCGTCGCGGGCGCGAGGTACAGATGGCCGTCGAGGACCTGCCAGATCGCCGCAACCAGGGTGGGCAGCCGGGTGGTCTTCGCCAGCCAGCCTCGAGCACCTGCGTCGATGGCCTGCACGATCAACCGCGGGTCGGTGCTGCCGGACAGCATGATCACGGCCGGCGGGTCGGGTTCGGCCAGCACTTCGGCCAGCAGGTCGAAGCCGGACTCCTCGGCCAGCGACAGGTCGAGCAGGATCACATCGGGCCGGCCGGAGCCGAGCAGCTTTCGTGCGGCGGTGAGGTTCGAGGCGGTGCCGACGTGGCCGATGCCGGGTTCGGTCGCGAGCAGGCCCGCCAGTGCTTCGGCGAAGACGCGATGGTCGTCGACCAGCAGGATCGCCACCCCGGACGATTCCCTCACCGGCGACCGCCCTCGATCAGTTCCTGCACGTCGACCAGCCCGGCGTCGGCGGCCGCGCGGGCGAGCTTGCCGCGGCCGTGCACGCCGAGCTTGCGCAGTACCTGTTGGACGTGGGTGCGGATGGTGTGCCTGCTGACGCCGAGGACGCGGGCCATCTGTTCGGTGTTGTAGCCCTGGACGACCAGGTGCAGCACCTCGAGCTCCCGGGCGGTCAGGGCGTCGACCACCGGCTGGTGCTTACGCCGGTCCGCGGCCGGCCGCCCGGCCGCAATGTGGTGGCCGTCGGCAACCGACTCGGTGGCGTCGAGCAACGTTCGCAGACTGCAGGTCTTGCTGACCACGCCGTCCGCCGTCCCGGTGTCGAAGGCGTCCCACGCCTGTTCGTCCTGCGGATCGGTGAGCAGTACCACGTACGGCGTCCGGTCGCCGCGGTGTGGCAGTTCGGTCACGGCAGAGCTGTCCAGGACGTACAGGTCCGGACGGCGGCCGGTGCCGTCGAACAACTGGCGCGGATCGTCGGTGGTCGTGACGACCTCGTGGCCCCGCAGTTCGAATGCGGAGGCGACGACCGAGGCGAACAGCCAGTTCTCCTCACAGATCGCGAGCCTCATGCCGACCTCATCGTGGGGTGCCCCCCACGGGGCAGACAGAGCCGGACGGTGGTTCCGCGACCGGGCACGCTGCTGATCTCCAGCCGGCCGTCGAAAGCGCGCGCTGCTGCCGCCACCACCCGCAGGCCGTGGCCTGTTCCGGCGGCGACGTCACCGAAGCCCGGGCCGTCGTCGGACACCTCGACGTACGCCTCCCCATCGGCCGACTCGTCGGCACCGACGCGGACGTGGACGTGCCCGGTGCCGCCGGCCGCGCGGCAGGCGTTGTCGAGCAGGTTGCCGATGGCACGCCGCAGCAGTGCCTGGTCCCCGGCGACCACGACCCGCGCGACCCGGTCGAAGATCACCGGCGCGCGGTACGTCAGCCGAACCACGTCGGCGCACTCACCGGCCAGCTGGGTCAGGTTGACCCCGCCGATCCGCCGCGCGGGCACCTGCTCGACGTCCAGGAGTTCGGCGATCGCGTCGAACTGCTGACGGATCAGTGCCAGCCGCGCCGGTACCGCGTCGAGCTCGGCCGTCGGTTCGGACAGACACAGACCTGCGGCGACGTACTGTCGCAGATCGTGGCACAGGCGCAGCAGGTGCTCCGGGTCGCCGGCAAATCCACCCCGGGCCGGCGACGGGTCGGCAGCGCTCATCGATGACCCCCTCAGGTCCCCCGACCGAGCCGACCGCCCACCGCGGCCACACGCACCGAGCCCTCGACGACAACGGACGGTCATTCCGTCCTGGCCTCCCCGCTCGGGCCCCCCACAGCACGCGTCCCGGTCTTAAGGGACCAGTACAGGCCGTCACCAGGTGAAGAGGCAGGGGCAGGCGGCAGACGTCATGATTCGGTCATCTTCACGTCATGTTTCGGCCCGACGTCAGGGCTGGTACTCGTAGGCGCCGAGGTCGTCGTAGCGCCGCGGCCCCTCCGCGAAGGTGTTGGCGGTCGCCGGATCGTCGACCCTGGCCAGCCCCTCGATGTCGGTGGACTGGGCACCGGACGCGCCCGAGTCGCCGCGGTCGATCGCCGCGGACCCGGGCCCGATGTGCAGGTTCCACGAGCCGGCCGACACGAAGCGGGGATCGGCCTGTACCCCGTGTGACTCCTGGTGGGTGGCCGCCTGCATGGCCGCCAGCGAGGTGTACGTCGTACCGAAGGCGTACATCTTCCCGCTCGTCGTCAGCCAGACCAGGTTGTGGTCCACGGTCGTGGATGCGGGCGCCGAGTCCCAGATGCCGATGTTCCCGGCCCGCCGCGTACAGGCGATGCCGTTGTACGCCGGGTACACCGCGTTGTCGACCGCGACGTTGTTCGAGACCACGTAGTTGCCGGAGGTGCCCTCGACGTTGATGCCGGTCGTGCAGTTGCGGTACACGGTGTTGCCGATCAGCCGGCCACCGGTGACGTTCAGGTCGTCGATGCCGTGGTCGCCGTTGTTGTACGTGACGTTCAGCGCCGCCAGGTTGTCGTTGCCGCCGGTGTAGAACTGGATACCGGAGTCCTCGTTGTCGTGCGTGACGTTGCGCAGCACGGTGTTGCCGGCGCTGATCACGTTGATCCCGTTGGCGTTGCGGCGGTACCCCTCGGCGTTGAAGCTGGCCGAGTTGCCGCTGACCAGGATCCCGGTCGACCCTGACGTGAGCAGGATTCCGGTGCCGTTGTTGTGGTTCACGTCGTTGCCGCTGACAACCGACGAGCTGGACGAGCGGATGCTGATCCCGTACGCCGTCTGGCCGGAGACCGGATGCCCGGCGCCGGTGACGGTGTTGCCGCTGACCGTGATGTCGTGACTGCCGGTCACGTACACGCCGTCGTACTTGGTCCCGGTGAAGGTGAGACCCGACAGGGTGAGGTAGGCGCGCGAGGAGATGTTCGCGCCGAAGCTCGTCGGCGTGAGGACCGGGTGCCGCCCCGGCCAGGCGGTGATCGTGATCGGCGCGTCCGCCGTCCCCGAGACGACGGGTTTGATCGTCTCGCTGTAGGTCCCGTCACCGATGTACAGCGTGAACCCGGCGGCGAGTTTCGCCACCCCCTTGGTGACGGTGCAGTACGGCGTGGTCGACGTACCCGGGCCGGCGTCGGAGCAACCGGCCACGGTCCGGTCGACGTACAGAGTCGTCGTCACGGCGCGCGCGACGAGTGGACACGCGAGTGCGGCTCCCGACACCAGGAGCACGCCGGCCGACCGGACACGAAGCCTCATAACCACAGACTGCGGCCGGTTGGTGCCGGTCCGCATCGCCCGTTCGGCGTAGTTGATCGTGCCGACGGCAGGAGAACGGCTGCGTACGCCTCGTGACCGGGCCGGTCAGGTCTTCCGGTCACGACGAGGGGGATGTCGTGGACCGGACCCGGCGCGGCGCCCGGAGCATGTGGGGTGCGTCCGGGGTTCGGCGGGCGTACGCAGCGGGTTCCCCCCAGCAGGGTGGGACCGGACGCCTGGGCGGGGCAACAAAGATGACGTGGCCGTCATCGACTGGTCAGTTGGCCGGCAGTTCCAGCTCGAAGAGCGCGCCGCCGTTCGGGCCGTTCCGCGCCGACAGCCGGCCACCGTGCGCGAGCGCGGCGGACCGTGCCATTGCGAGCCCGAGACCGGTGCCCGTCCGGCCGTTCGGCGGCGGTCGATGCCAGAACCGTTCGAACACGTGCGGCAGGTCTTCCGGCTCGATCCCGGGGCCGGAGTCGGCCACTTCGACGACGCAGCGGTCGGCGGATCGCCGGCAGCCCAGGCTGATCTCGCCGCCCACCGGCGTGAAGTTCAGCGCGTTCTCGATCAGGGCGTCCAGGGCCAGTTCGATCCACTCCGGGTCGGCCGGAATCCAGCCGGTCGGTTCGCAATCGACCTGCCAGTCGCGGTCCTCCTGGGCCGACCAGTTCGAGGCCAGCTCCCGGACCAGGCTGCTCAGGTTGGTCGGCTGTTCGGACAGTGCGCCACCGGAGTCGAGCCGGGCGACGGCCAGCAGCCGGTTCGACAGCGCGGTCATGCGTTCGAGCTGCAGCATCGCGACCGACAGGTCCGACCGCACCTCCTCGTCCAGGTCCTGTGCGGCCACCAGCTCCAGATGGCCGCGCGCGATCGTCACCGGGGTCCGGATCGCATGGGACGTGTCCCGGACGAACTCGCGTTCCCGCTGGACCGCCTCGAGTTGCCGGCCCGCCATCAATTGCATCTCCTCGATCGCCGCGACCCGGCGCCGGACGTGCCAGATCATCACCAGCAGCACCATCGGCATCAACGGGATCTCGGCGAGCTCGGCTTTCGGCAAGTGGCCCTCGGCAGCCTGCATGACCATCAGCCAGCCGGCCAGCAGAGTGAACGCGGTGGTCGCGGCCACGGTCGGGACCGGCGGCCAGATCCGGTAGCCGTAGGCGATCGCCACCGCGAGGAACATGACGTGGAACGGGCCCGCCTCGAGGCCGGGCTCGATGATCATCAGCCCGAGCATGCCGACGACGACGACGGCCACCGCGATGTCGATCAGCAGGCCGATCCGCCGCGACGGGCGCCGGACGGCCCGCGGCACCGCCAGGTCAGGCGCTCTGGAGCTGATAGCCCACATTGCGCACCGTCACGATGAGGTCTGGCCGGATCTTCGAGCGCAGCCGGCCGACGCAGACGTCCACCACGTTGGTGGACGGGTCGAAGTCGTAGCCCCAGACCTCCGACAGCAGTTCCTGCCGGGAGCAGACGACATCGGGATTGCGCATCAGGTGCCGCAGCAGCAGGAACTCGCGTTTCGGCAGGACCGTCGGCCGGCCGTCGATCAGCAACTGCCGGGCCTCCAGGTCGAGCACCATGTCACCGACGCGGAGCCGGTTCTTGCGCCGGTTGCTCGCGTCCTCGCCGAGCCGGCCACGGACCCGCGCGACCAGCTCGCGGATCGCGAACGGTTTCGCCAGGAAGTCGACCGCGCCCTGCTCCAGGCAGCTGATCCGCAGCTGGATGTCCGCCGTGGCGGACAGCACCAGGATCCGGAACGCGGGATCCTGCGCGAGCAAGGCCGACAGCACCGCCTCGCCGTGCATCCGCGGCATCATCAGATCGAGCACGATCAACGCCGGCTGGTGCTCGAGCGCCAGCCGCAGGCCCCCCAGCCCGTCCGCCGACCCCAGCACCTGGTACCCCTCGGCCTCAAGCGCCCGCCGGACGAACCGGATCAGGTCCGGCTCGTCATCGATCACCAGAATCTTGGTCATCCGTGCCCCCTCAGGATGATGACCTGTAGCCCTTCTGGGGGCCCATTCTCGGTTTTTCGTGCCGCCTATGGAACCCCCTTGTGGCGCTTTCGTGTTCACCTTCCGTTAAGCAAATGTTTGCCTGGGCTCCTGACGTTCCTGTACTACTTCCGGCGTACCTGAGCGAAGGTACGGCGTAGATCGGCGGTCCATTCCGTGGGGGCCTCCCACGGGATGAAGTGGCCGCCGTTCGGGTGGGCGGTGATGTTCGTGTGGTTGTACCAGGCGGCCCGGTCGCTGGCGAGGAAGTTCTGCACGCGCTGCTCGGGTGTGCTGACGCCGGGCGGGTTCTCGTAGCCGACGAAGGTGATGCCGGTCGGGGCCTCGACGGCGGGCGTGCGGTCGTGGGACGGCGTCCACGGGTAGCGGTTGTTGTTCGCGTACGTGCGGATCGAGGTGTCGATCGCGTCGCCGGCCCAGAAGATCGTCGCGTGCGTGAGCAGGTCGTCGTCGGTGAACGCGGCGTCGCTCTCGGACCAGCTCAGCCAGCGCTCCATGATCCACGCCAGCATCCCGGCGGGAGAGTCCGCCAGGCCGAAGCCGAGCGTGGCCGGGTGCAGCACGTGCGCGGCGAGATGCGCGGCGAAGCGGCGCTCGAACCGGACGATCCCGGCGTGGATCTCCGGCGGCAGCCCCTCCGGGATCGGCCGGCCGCCGCTCAGGTCCCATCCGCGGTCGCCGTTGAAGAAGTCGAGTTTCAGTGCCGATCCGATGTGGATCCCGTACAGCTCGTCGGCGTACTTGTGCCCGAGCTGCCCGGTCACCAGCGCGCCGACGTCGCAGCCCGCCGCGGCGTACTTTCCGAAGCCGAGGACGCCCGTCATGAGTTCGTGCCAGACGTCGGCGATCTTCCAGAAGTTCATGTCCGGGCGGGTCGGCGTCGAGAAGCCGAACCCGGGCAGCGACGGGACGATCACGTCGAACGCGTCGGCCGGGTCACCGCCGTACGACGCGGGGTCGGCGAGCGGGTCGATCACCTTCGACCAGTGCCAGAACGTCCACGGCCAGCCGTGGCTCAGGATCAGCGGGACCGGCCGCGGGCCGACGCCCGGCCGGCGCAGGAAGTGCACCGGTACGTCGCCGACATCGACGCGGTAATGCTCGTACGCGTTGATCTTCCGCTCGGCCGCACGCCAGTCGAAACCGTCCGCCCAGTACTCGACGAGCGGTTGCAGGCGGGTCCGGCGGACGCCGTAGAAACCGTCGTCGTTCCCCGCGTCGCGCGGCCACTTGGTCGCCCGCAGGCGCCGGCGGAGGTCGTCGAGGACGTCGTCGGGTACGGCGATCGGAGTGGGAATCATGCGGTGTCCTCCGCGAGGTCGGTCAGGCGGTGCAGTACGTCGATCGAGCCCGCGAGGACCGCGCGCTCGTCGGGGGCGAGCCGCGCGACCAGGGCGGCCAGCTTCTCGACCCGGTTCGCATGCCGGGACCGGACGAGCTCCCGGCCGGTGCGGGTCAGGGACAGCAGGCTGGCGCGGCCGTCGGCGGGGTCGGGCCGGCGCTGCAGGAGCCCGTCCTGCTCGAGTTTCGCGACCAGGCTGGTCAGCGCGGGCTGCTTCAGCTGCTCCGTCGCCAGCAGGTCGGTGAGTCGCAGCGGTCCGCGGCGGCCGAGGGTGTGCAGCACGGACAGGGCCGAGAAGTTCAGCCGTCGCACCGACGGCAGGCGGATGAAGATCGTGTTGAAATCCTCGATGACCGTGGTCAGCCGGTCGACGTCCAGGTCGGGCACGGACGCGACTATATCAAAAATCGATGTACTTCAGTGGCTGAGGGCCACCGGGACGGCGAACGTGGTGCTCCCGGACTTGAAGGTGAGGACGGCCGCGTCGGCGCTGTCCGGGAGGTGGCCCTTGAACGTGATCGTGCCGTGCTCCGTACCGCCGGCCGCGATCCGGCTCGGCCACGAGCTCTTGCCGGGGTCGGCGCGCAGGGCGGTGCCGTCGGCGGCGGTGAACGTCGTCCCGTCGATCGGGATCTTGACCGCCTCCTTGGCGGTGCTGGTCAGCTTGACCTCGACGCGGGTGAAATGGCTCGTGTACGTGACGTTCTCGACCGTCATCGTGATGCCGGAGCCGGCCTTCGCGACCGGTTTGATCAGCCGGTCCTCGCCGGACTCGTTGCCGGTCAGGTAGCCGCCGACGTACTCCGCACCGGCCGTCAGCGCGAACCCGCCGACACCGACGCCGGCGAGCACCACCGCGATCGCGACGAGCACCGACACGTCCAGGCGGCCTCGGCGGCGGGTCGTTGGTGTGGCTGCGTCGAGCAGTGCGAGGACCATTGCGACGACGAGCGCGATGCCGGGCGGCACGAGCCAGCGAAGTGCTCCGTCGGGGCCGTCGGCGAGGAACGTGACGATGAGGTTCACGATGATGCCGAGCAGGATCACGCCGCCGGCTGCGATGAGCACCCGTGCCAGGCGTACGGTCCCGACCTCGTCGTCGTCCGTACTGCGATCCGTGGCGGGCAGCCGCTGCGCGCGAGCTGTTTGCTCGGATGGGCGCCTGCTTGGCTGTTCGGTGCCGTAGCCGTCGTAGCCTTCGGTTCCGGGCCGCGGGGTGGTCGAGCGGCGGTCAGTTCCAGCTGCGCGGCGGTCCCGCGACGCGCCTCGGCGGTCGGCGCCCGTCCGGCGGTCTGTGCCTGTCTGCTGGTCCGTGCCGGTTCGCTGGTCCGTGCCGGTTCTTGGGTCTGTGCCGGTTCGTGCGTCGGGCGTGGTCCGGCGGTCGGCTGCGGGCGGCGTGGGGTCGGGCCAGCTGGCCGACTCGTTCCAGTTCGGCTCGGCGTGGTCGATCTGGCCGGAAACCTCCCAGGGGGACCGGACCGGTTCCGCGCTGTCCGCCGACGGGTACGCCGCCCACGTCCCGCCGTCACCCGACCGCTCGAACCCAGGAACCACACCCGCGGCGCCATACTCCTCCGCGTCGTCCACGCGCTCGCGTGCGAACGGGTTGCTGTCGGCTCCGTACTCTTCGGCGTCGCCCGCCCGCTCCCGTGCGAACGGGTTGCTGTCGGTGCGGGCTTGGTCGGCCGCCGGTGCGAACGGGCTGTGGTCAGGATGGGAGTCGCCGACCGGCGGGTATCGGTCGGCGTCGGGTGCCTGCTGCGTCGGGACGAAGGCGCTGCCCTCTCCGCCCGACCGGTCGGCCGGGGCGTGGTTGGCCCGGTCGGACGAGCTGGCCGCGGGGGGAGGGGGCGGCGGCGTGGGGGCGCCGTACTTGTTGGGCGAGGGCGGCTCTGCCTCGAGCCAGCTGTCGGCGGCTGACGGCGGTGCGGTGGACGCGGCAGGTGGCACCGGTGCCGAGGACGGCGGTGCAGCGGCCGGCGATGCGGAAGACGGCGGCTCCGCGGGAGCGGCTTCTTCGGCGGACGCCGCAGCTGGCATCCAGGCCGAGGACGGCGGCGCAGGATCCAGCGGCCTCGAAGGCGGTGGTCCCGAGGGTTCTGCGGCGGACGCGGCAGGCGGCGTAGCTGCCGAGGACGGCGGTGGGGTGGGGTCGGTGCGCGGGGAGGGGGTGCTGGACTTCGTGAAGGTCAGGACCGAGCGGCCGATGTGGATCTTGTCACCGGTGGTGAGCGGCGTCGGGCTGGTGAGGCGGCGGCCGTTCAGGCCGGTGCCGTTGCGGGACTCGTCGTACAGGGTCCAGGTGCTGCCGTCGCGGTCGAGGCGGGCGTGGATGCGGGAGATCTGGTCGTCGGCCTGCAGCCGGATGTCGGCGTTCGAGGCGCGGCCGATGGTGATCGTGTCGGTCCCGGCCGGCAGCGTCCACTGCTGCTCTCCGAGCGACAGCACGAATTCGGTTTCCACTCACACCCCAGCCGGCGTCGTCTGATCGCGATCGGTCCCGCCGCCGGCGCGTCGCACCCGTGGCAGCCATCCCGTCGGCGCGATTCTGCCATTCACACCCGCCCCAGACCACCGGCAGTCCCACCCGACCACCCTCCGCGACAAGCCGCTCACCGGTCCGGGCCGGCCGTGATGATTCTCAGATTCGGGCGGGTTTGTCAGCGCTTGGTAGCCATGACAACGCGGTCAGTTGTCATCGGGGTGCCAACGGCACGACAGCGCCTTGCCCGGCCGCGGTGGCGGACATAGTGTCCCTCCGCGCGATCCATCGGGGCTGAATGGACAGGGGTCCTCCGCCGGCCCGGTCGATGGGTAGGCCGGAGGTTCCAGCCGGAGTGGTGCACCGACTGCAGTCCGGCGAGGCGCAACCCGCCCAGCACCGCATCGTGAAGGGACCACATCCATGGTCTTGTTCCAGCGTTCCCGCAAACCTGCTGTCGTCCTGGGGCTGACCGGCCTCGCGGCGGCGGCACTCGCCGGGCTCGGCACGTCGGCCGCCGGCGCGGCCCCGAGTGCGGCACCCCCGCCACGGCCGACCCAGGCGGAGTCGAAGGCGTTCGCGGTCGACTCCGCGTCCTCGCTGGTGGCCGGGCGGCCGAGCGCCCTGCACGCCTCGAAGGACGACAAGTTCGTCGCGAAGCCGGTGATCTCGGAGCAGAGCGGTCTGCAGTACGTCCCGTACGAGCGTTCGTACAAGGGCCTTCCGGTCGTCGGTGGTGACTTCGTCGTGGTCACCGACGCGAAGGGCGCCGTGAAGTACACCTCGGTCGCGCAGACCACCGCCGTACCGGAGCTGTCCACGACCGCCAAGGTGACCTCCGCGGCCGCGAAGCAGACCGCGAACAAGCAGCTGAAGCAGGTCAAGGAGTCGACCACGCCGACGCTCGCGGTCTACGCCCTGAACGGTACGCCGAAGCTCGCCTGGCAGTCCCGGGTCACCGGCAGTAACGGCCACGAGCCGTCGAGCCTGTCGGTGTACGTCGACGCGCAGAGCGGCAAGGTGCTCGGTACCAAGGAACACGTGATGGCCGGCAACGGTACGGCGGTCTACAGCGGCCCGAACCCGTTGCACCTGGACACCACCCTGTCCGGCAGCACGTACTCGATGAAGGACCCCAACACCACCAACCTGTCCTGCCAGGACGCCGCGAACAACACCACGTTCTCGGGCCCGGACGACAACTGGGGCAACGGTACGGCGACCAACAAGGAGACCGGCTGCGTCGACGCGCTGTTCGCCGCCCAGACCGAGAAGAAGATGCTGACCGACTGGCTCGGCCGCAACGGTATGGACGGTAGCGGCGGCGCCTGGCCGATCCGGGTCGGGCTGAACGACCAGAACGCGTACTACGACGGCACGCAGGTCCAGATCGGCAAGAACACCGCCGGCGGCTGGATCGGTTCGCTCGACGTCGTGGCGCACGAGATGGGTCACGGCATCGACGACCACACGCCGGGCGGGATCTCCGGCAGCGGGACGCAGGAGTTCGTCGCGGACACGTTCGGCGCGGCGACCGAGTACTACAGCAACCAGGGCGCGTCGTACGACCCGCCGGACTTCCTGGTCGGTGAAGAGGTCAACCTGGTCGGCCAGGGCCCGATCCGCAACATGTACAACCCGTCCGCGCTCGGCGACCCGAACTGCTACTCGAGCTCGATCCCGGGCACCGAGGTGCACGCGGCGGCCGGTCCGGGCAACCACTGGTTCTACCTGCTCTCGCAGGGCAGCAACGGCTCCCCGACGAGCCCGACCTGCAACAGCTCGACCGTGACCGGCATCGGCATCCAGAAGGCCATCCGGATCATGTACAACGCGATGCTGATGAAGACCAGCAGCAGCTCGTACCTCAAGTACCGGACCTGGACGCTGACCGCGGCCAAGAACCTGTACCCGGGCAGCTGCGCCGAGTTCAACACCGTGAAGGCGGCCTGGGACGCGGTCAGCGTGCCGGCGCAGACGGGTGACCCGACCTGCTCCACCTCCGGCGGCGTCACGGTCACGAACCCGGGCAACAAGTCCGGCACGGTCGGTACGGCGATCGCGTCGTTCACGATGACCGCGTCCGGCGGCACCGCGCCGTACACCTGGTCCGCGACCGGTCTCCCGGCCGGTATCACGATCGGTTCGTCCACCGGCACCGTGTCGGGGACGCCGACCGCGAGCGGAACGTTCAACGTCACCGTGACGGCGACCGCGAGCGCAGGCGGATCCGGCAACACCTCGTTCACCTTCACGATCGGCGGCACCGGTGGCTGCTCCGGCCAGCAGCTCGGCAACCCGGGCTTCGAGACCGGTACGGCGGCCCCGTGGTCGGCGTCGGCGGGCGTGATCGACAACACGGCCTCCCAGCCGGCCCGCAGCGGCACCTGGAAGGCGTGGCTGGACGGCTACGGCACGACCCACACCGACACCCTGAGCCAGTCGGTGGCGATCCCGGCCGGGTGCAGCGCGACGCTGTCGTTCTACCTGCACATCGACTCCGCCGAGACCACCACGACCACGCAGTACGACAAGCTCACGGTGAAGGTGGGCTCGACCACGCTGGCGACGTACTCGAACCTGAACAAGGCGAGCGGTTACTCGCTCAAGTCGTTCAACGTCTCGTCGTTCGCCGGTCAGACGGTGACCATCAGCTTCACGGGCACCGAGGACAGCTCGCTGCAGACCTCGTTCGTCATCGACGACACGGGTCTCAACCTGAGCTGACCTAACAGCTGAAACGGCCGCCGTACCCGGGCGAGGGGTGCGGCGGCCGCTTCGTGTCTGCGTCGCTGCCGGTCAGTTGAGCGTCATCCGGGGTTCGCCGTTGGCGAGGCCGGTGCCGGAGATGGTGCAGGTGCCGCCGCGGTTCTGGTTGTAGGTCTGGCGGACACAGGAGCGCAGCGCCAGCTGGGCCCAGTAGTTCGGGTGCAGGGACTCCTGGATGTAGTAGTTCGAGCCGACGGTCGTCACGGTGCGGATCTGGTTGATCCATTCGGTCCTGTCGACGGCGGTCGGCTGGGTCCACGAGCTGAGGCCGACCTCCTCGTACAGGCCGACGGTCTTCTCGCAGAGCCGGCGGCCGTTGAACGCGGACTGCAGCTCGAGCAGGCGGGCGTTGCCGAGGCCGGACTGGCCGATCGCGGCGCGGACAGTGTTGTTGATCGTGACGAGGGCGGTGGCGTTGGCCCAGTCGGCGTCCGCGTTCCAGAAGCCGCAGCCGCCGACGCTCTGCCGGGTGTAGCCCGACTGCCCGTAGCGGAAGCCGCTGGACGCCGGGATCGGCGACGGGTACGTCTGGACGACGAGGCTCCACGCGCTGTCGCCGTACCCCGCGTTGCGCATCGCCGTCCGGACGTTCTGGAACGCCGTCGCGATCTTGCCGCGGACCGTCGTGATGTTGGCGGAGGTGAAGTTCGCGACCACCGACGAGTCGTCGCGGCAGTAGTCGGGGTTCCAGGACGGGGAGAGCAGGAAGTCCTGCACGCACTGGGTGACGATCGACGCGAAGTTGAAGTCGTTGCCGCCGATCGAGACGACGACCTGCCGCACGTTGTGGGTCGCCGCGAAGACCTGCAGCATCTTCGCCTGGCCCTGGTGGCCGGCGCCGTCGTCGTAGAAGTCGATGCCCGGCTTGAAGTAGTCGCCGGTCGAGGTCGTGGTGCGCGCACCCGAGCAGGCCAGGTTCAGGCCGCCGACCCCGCCGCCGATGTATGCCTCCGCCGACAGGCTGCGGTGGCACCGCGGGATCACCTCGGCCGTGTGGCTCGCGTTGTCGTGGTAGGCGTGCGAACCGAGCGCGTCGGCCGGCGTCTCGGAGTCGTTCGAGCTCCCGGCCCAGCGGCCGGCCTCACCCGAGATGTAGGAGTCCCCGACGGTCACGACGTACGGCGTCCCGGAGCCGGGGCCGTCGGCGTGCGCCGGGGGAGCGACCAGGCCGAGCCCGGTCAGGGACAGTAGGAGGATTGCGGCTGACACTCGACGACTTCTGGATGGTTTCACCGGAAGGCCTCTCTCGCCGGAGTTCAGTGATCGTTCGATCACTGTCGGCAAGATACTTCCCGGTAACACTGTCCGGTAGACCGAGTGTGCTGACACGTTTGCGCGCTGTCACGGCAGTGTCAGGGCTCGTTCAGGGCTCGGTCGGGAGCTCCAGCTCCTCCGGCCGGCGCTCGCTCCACCAGGCACGCCAGCGGGCGTCGACAGCGTCGCGGTCCACGTCGCCGTACAGCGACAGGATCGCCATCGTGGCGCCGTCCGGCTTCTGGTCGCCGGGCGGGATGTGGCTGAGCACCAGCAAGCCGTTGCCCCAGGCATCGACCGTGAGGCCGAGCTGGTGGTCGGACCGGTACCAGACCTCGCACGTCACCCGTTCCCCGATCAGGTCGAGCTCGAAGGCGTCACCGGCCGGGATGTGCAGCTCGTCGATCGGGGACACGGCGCCGTTGCCGGAATAGAACAGGGTGCGCCGGGGATCGTCGGGATGGCGCTCGACGGCGAAGCGGAGCTGGTGCAGGAAGGTGATCCAGCCTTCGGTGACGTCGTCGTAGTACGCATCCCAGTCCGGGTCCGCGCCCAGCGGCGCGCGGGTGAGCGTGACCCGGGAGCCGCCGTCGACGGCCTCGACGGCGAACTCGTCGCCGTTGCCGAGCCGCAGCGTGGTCCCGTCCTCGACCGCGCGGGTGAAGTAGATCAGGTCGATCTCCTCGTCGAGGCCGCCTTCGTACTCCCAGCCGTGCCAGTGCCGGATCTTGTCCTTGTTCCGCAGGGCGTCCCACACCGTCGCCACCGGCGCGGCCACCGTCACCACGATCTTCATGTCCCTCCCTCGGTACGGCGGGGCGCGGGATGACCGCCCGCGATCAACCGGTACGGCCGCCCGCCCTCGCTGTCGAACTCCTCGACCACACGCTGCATCGCCGCGGTCAGCGCGTCGGTGAACCGGTGGACGTCGCCCGGCTCCGCGAACCGCACCTCCGCTTCGAGCGTGAACGTCAGCAGCCGCTTCCCGTCCGCGTCGGCGGCGCTCTGCATCCGCGCCACGTCCCGCACGGTGCCGGCGGCGACCTCGACCAGGTGCTCGGCGGCGTACTGGTCCTGGCCCTGCGTGAACGCCTGCCCCATCACCGCCGGATCGATCACCAAGGCCGACGCGCGCAGGATCCGCTCGGTGAACCCGCGCCGCCGCCGCTCCTCGACGAGCTCGACCAGCCCGGCCTTCTCCAGCTCGCGCAGGTGGTAGTTGACCCGCTGCCGCGGCAGGTCGAGCGCGGCCGCGAGCTGGGTCGCCGACGCCGGCTCGCGCAGCAGGTCGAGCAGCCGCCGCCGAATCGGCGACAGCGCCAGCCGCACCTTGTCGGGCTCCTCGACGTACCGCAGCATGCCTTCAATCTCCACTTGACAGAAAAATTTGTCAATGGATCAACCACGCGGATGGAACGATGCCGGTATGGGTCCGCAACTGCCGGTGGGTACGCAGGTGGTGCTGCGCGTCGCGGCACCCGACGACCAGGGCCGTTCGGCGCAGCGTGGGGCGACCGGCGGGTCGCCGGGATCACTGCCGACGGCCGATACACAGTCCGGCTCGTCGACGGGCGGGAGACCGTGGCGCGGCGCGATCAGCTCAGTCTGCGGACGGCGTACCAGGACGAGGCGATCGAGCTGGACCAGCCGGACGGCGATCGGTTGGTGCGCGAGCACACGATCTATGCCGCGGTCGTCGGGTCGCGTGCCTTCGGGCTCGACACCGACGACTCGGACACCGACACCCGTGGTGTGTACGTCGCTCCGACCGAGGCGTTCTGGTCGCTCGCGAAACCGCCGGCCCATGTGGACGGGCCCGAGCCGGAGTGGTTCTCCTGGGAGGTCGAGCGGTTCTGTGAGCTCGCGCTGAAGTCGAACCCGAACCTGCTCGAGGTTCTGCATTCTCCGCTCGTTGTCCAGCAGACGGCGTTGGGCGAGGAACTCGTGAGTCTTCGCCGGTCCTTCCTGTCCCAGCTGGCCTACCAGACGTACTCGGGCTACGTGCTCAGCCAGTTCAAGAAGCTGGAGACCGACTTCCGCCGCGACGGCAGGCCGAAGTGGAAGCACGTCATGCACCTGATCCGGCTGCTGCTGTCCGCTCGCGAGTTGTTGCTCGAGGCAACCCTCGTCGTCGACGTCGGCCCGCACCGCGAGCGGCTGCTCGCGGTCAAGCGCGGCGAGCTGCCCTGGGACGAGGTCGAACGCTGGCGCCTCACCCTGCACGAGGAGCTCGACGAAGCGCTGCAGCACACGGTCCTCCCGGCGACGCCCGACGTCGCCCGGGTCGACGGCTGGTTGCGGTCCGTCCGGAGACGGAGTCTCGGCGCCGCCTGACCGCGGCTGGGGAAGCGGTTGCCAAAGCCGCTGTCCTGACAGCGATGTCAGCTCTAAGCTATTTACTTAACTTCGTGAAGCATTGACAACCGGCTCGGCGGGGTAAATAGTTCCGTCCTGAAATCAATCAGAAAGCAGAGTGAATCAACAGTGTCGAACATCGAGATTCTGCAGCTCCGTGCCGGCGGCGTCAGCCTGGTGCTGGACTGCTCCGGTCCCGGCCTCCCGTCCGTCCTGCACTGGGGTGCGGACCTGGGCGAGCTGACCGAGAACGCTCTGCTGGAGCTGCGCCGCGGCGCGGGTGCGGTCCAGGACGGCAACGGCCTGGACGAGAACCGTCCGATCGCGATCGTCCCGGAGTACTCGTCCGGCTGGTTCGGCCTCCCCGGCCTGAACGGGCACCGCGAAGGCCAGGACTTCTCGGCGAGCTTCGAACTGACCAGCGTCGCGCAGACCGGCAACACCGTGCGGGTCGGCGCCGCCGACGCCAAGGCCGGTCTGCGACTGCTGCTGACCGTCGAGCTGACCGGCTCCGGCCTGGTCAGGTCACAGGCTGACCTGACCAACACCGGCACGACGCCGTACACGGTCGACGGCCTGTACCTGGCGCTGCCGGTGCCGACCGAGGCGACAGAGCTGCTCGACATGACCGGCCGGCACATCGGCGAGCGGCACCCGCAGCGGCACGCGTTCACGCAGGGCGCGCACATCCGCGACAACCGCCGCGGCCGCACCGGCGCCGACGCGACCCTCCTGCTGCTGGCCGGCACCGAGAGCTTCGGCTTCCGCAGCGGCGAGATCTGGGGCGTGCACACCGCGTGGAGCGGCAACCACCGTTCGTACGCCGAGCGCGGCATGAGCGGGTACGGAGTGATCGGCGGCGGCGAGCTGCTGCTGCCGGGCGAGGGCCGCATCGCGCCGGACGGCACCTACAGCACCCCATGGATCTACGGCTCGTACGGCGTCGGCCTCGACCAGGTCTCGCAGCGCTTCCACGACTACCTGCGGGCCCGCCCGAACCACCCGGCGACCGAGCGCCCTGTCGTCCTGAACACCTGGGAAGCGGTCTACTTCGACCTCGACCTGGACAAGCTGAAGGCGCTCGCGGACGCGGCCGCCGAGGTCGGGGCCGAGCGGTTCGTGCTGGACGACGGCTGGTTCCGCGGCCGGCGCGACGACCACGCCGGGCTCGGTGACTGGTACGTCGACGAGGGGATCTGGCCGAAGGGCCTGCACCCGCTGGTCGACCACGTGACCGGCCTCGGCCTGCAGTTCGGGCTCTGGGTCGAGCCGGAGATGGTGAACCCGGACTCCGACCTGGCTCGCGAGCACCCGGAGTGGATCCTCGCCGCCGGCGACCGGATGCCGCCGACCGCACGCCACCAGCAGGGCCTGAACCTCGGCGTCCCGGCGGCGTACGAGTACATCCTCGAGCGGCTGGACAGCATCCTGTCCGAGTACGACATCGCGTACCTGAAGTGGGACCACAACCGCGACTTCGTGGACGGCGGCAACCAGCACACCGGCACGGCGGGCATCCACGCGCAGACCCTGGCCGTGTACCGGCTGATCGACGAGCTGAAGCGCCGGCACCCGGGGCTCGAGATCGAGTCCTGCTCGTCCGGTGGCGCTCGCGTCGACCTCGGCATCCTGGAGCGCACCGACCGGATTTGGGGCAGTGACAGCAACGACGCGCTCGAGCGGCAGACCATCCAGCGCTACACCCAGCTCCTGCTGCCGCCGGAGCTGATCGGCTGCCACGTCGGCCCGCCGCGGGCGCACACCACCGGCCGGACCCAGACGCTGTCGTTCCGCGCGATCACCGCGTTGTTCGGCCACTTCGGCATCGAATGGGACATCGCGTCGGCCTCCGCCGAGGAGCGTGCGGAGCTCAAGGGCTGGGTCGCGCTGCACAAGGAACTGCGGCCGTTGCTGCACTCCGGCCGTGTGGTCCGCGCCGACCGTGGCCCCGAGGACGTGCTGGTCCACGGCGTCGTCGCGCAGGACGGTGCACGTGCCGTGTTCAGCGTCGTCCAGACGAAGCAGTCGGTGACCTCGGCCGTCGGGCGGGTTCGCCTGCCCGGGCTCGATCCGCAGCGGACGTACCGGATCAGCAAGGTCGCGACACCCGGGCCCGAGTCGCGCTCCGCGGCCTGGTCGGCCGACGGTGGACGCGTGGAGCTGAACGGCGCCGCCCTCGCCTCGGTCGGTGTGCTGATGCCGGCGCAGTGGCCCGAGAGCGCGATCTTGCTGGACGTGACAGTGCTCTGAACAAAGGGGGATCGGGTAAGCCCGCCCGATCGCCGGACAGAGAAGACAGAGTAGGAGATCCCCCGTGACCGCGACCACCAACGCACCACCTACCAGGAAACGAAGTCACGGGGAACAGGCGGCGCCGCCGGGGAGGCGGCGCAGCCTGGGCGACCTCAAGGTCGCGATGATCTTCCTCGCTCCGGCCACGCTCGGCTTCGTCGTGTTCTACATCTGGCCGACGCTGCGCGGCGCGTACCTGAGCTTCACCGAGTACAGCCTGCTGTCGGCGCCGAAGTTCAACGGCCTGGCCAACTACGAGCGGATGCTCCACGACAGCTTCTTCTGGAACGCGCTCGTGGTCACCGTCGAGTACGTCGTGATCAACATCGGCGTGCAGACCGTGCTCGCGGTCGGCATCGCGATGGTCATGTACCGGCTGACCAAGTCGATCACGGTCCGCGCGGTCATCCTGGCGCCGTACCTGGTCGCGAACGTCGTCGTCGCGCTCGTCTGGTACTGGATGCTGGACTTCCAGGTCGGCATCGTGAACCAGGGACTCAGCTGGCTCGGGATCGACCCGGTGGCGTTCTTCGGCGACTCGCACTGGGCGATCCCGACGGTCGCCGGGATCAACGTCTGGCGGCACATGGGGTACACCGCGCTGCTCGTCTTCGCGGGGCTGCAGACGATCCCGGCGTACGTCTACGAAGCCGCCGAGGTGGACGGGTCGACCGAGTGGAAGACGTTCTGGCGGATCACGCTGCCGCTGCTGCGGCCGGTCCTGGTGATGGTCCTGGTGGTCACCATGATCGGCTCGTTCCAGATCTTCGACACGGTCGCCGTGACCACGCAGGGCGGTCCGATCAACGCGACCCGGGTCATCTACTACTACATCTACGAGCGCGCGTTCACCCGGTTCGACTTCGGGTACGCGTCCGCGATGGCGCTGGTGCTGTTCGCGATCCTCGCCGTCGTGTCCCTGGTGCAGCTGCGGCTGCTGCGGGCCAAGGAGAGTGATCTCGCATGAGGCGGCAGGTGAGCGTCGGCCGTACGGTCGCCTGGGTGCTGCTGTTCATCCTGCTGATCGTCACGCTGTTCCCGTTCTACTGGATGTTGCGCACGGCCTTCTCCGACAACACCCAGCTGCCAGGCCACCCGGGTTCGCTGCTGCCGGTGGAGACCACGCTCGGCGCGTTCAAGCGCGTGCTCGGGCTGTCCACGATCGAGGAGGCGCAGGCCCAGGGCGGCTCCGGCGCCGCGGTCAACTTCTGGCTGTACCTGCGCAACTCGTTGGTGGTGGCAACCATCACCACGGTGTGCCAGGTGTTCTTCAGTGCGATGGCGGCGTACGCGTTCGCGCGGCTGCGCTGGCCCGGGCGGGACAAGGTGTTCGCGCTGTTCCTGGCCGCGCTGATGGTGCCGCCGATCTTCACCACGCTGCCCAACTTCGTGCTGATCAAGAACCTCGGGCTGCTGAACAGCTTCGCCGGCATCATCCTGCCGGGCGCGTTCATGACGCCGTTCGCGATCTTCTTCCTCCGGCAGTTCTTCCTCGGGATCAACCGTGAGCTGGAGGAGGCGGCGATGATCGACGGCGCCGGGCACCGGCGGATCTTCTTCGGGCTGATCATCCCGATGAGCGGCGCACCGATCGCGACGCTGGCGATCCTGACCTACATCAACTCGTGGAACGACTACTTCTGGCCGCTGCTGGTCGGCCAGCAGGAGAACGTCCGGGTGCTGACGGTCGCGCTGGGCGTGTTCCGGTCGCAGACGCCGCAGGGCGGCCCGGACTGGGCGGGCCTGATGGCGGCGACGCTGATCGCGGCGCTGCCGATGATCATCTTGTTCCTGGCGTTCGCCAAGCGGATCACGAACTCCATCGGCTTCTCGGGGATCAAATGACGAACATCTCACGCAGGACCCTGCTGAAGGCCGGACTGGCCGCGCTCGCCGTACCGTCGGTTGCCGCGTGCAACAACGGGGCGGCGGCCCGCGGCGACGGCGAGATCATCTACTGGCTGTGGGACTCCGCCCAGCTGCCGATGTACACCGAGTGCGCGAAGGTGTTCCACGAGCAGAACCCGCAGTACTCGGTGAAGATCGAGCAGTACGGCTGGAACGACTACTGGTCGAAGCTGGTCACCGGGTTCATCTCGGACACCGCACCGGACGTGTTCACCGGGCACTCGTCGAAGTACCCGCTGTTCGCGGACAAGGGGCAGGTGCTGCCGATCGACGACTACGTGTCCCGCGACAACGTCGATCTGAGCATCTACCAGAAGGGCTTGGCGGACCGCTGGATCGGCAACGACGGCAAGCGGTACGGCCTGCCGAAGGACTGGGACACCGAGGTCTACTTCTACAACAGCGCGTTCACCGAGGCAGCCGGGATCAGCACCGAGCAGCTCAACTCGATGACGTGGAACCCACAGGACGGCGGCACCTTCGAGCAGGTCGTCCGCCGGCTGACGGTGGACTCCAAGGGCCGCCGCGGCGACCAGCCGGGCTTCGACAAGGACAACGTCAAGGTCTACGGACTCGGGTACGGCGACGCCGGCGGCGGTGACGGTCAGACCAGTTGGAGCTGGTACGCCGCGAGCAACGGCTGGAAGTACTCCGAGGGTGAGCCGTGGGGGACGAAGTTCTTCTACGGCGACCCGAAGTTCACCGAGACGATCGGGTGGTGGCGCTCGCTGATCACCAAGGGGTACATGCCGACGTACGCGCAGGCGAAGTCCGGTGTGGACGTGACCACCTCGTTCGGCGCCGGCAAGTACGCGATCACGCCGAACGGGTCCTGGATGCTCGGCACGTACGGCGGGCTGAAGCAGGTGAAGACGAAGCTCGCCCGGTTGCCGCTCGGTCCGGTCGGGAAGCGGATGTCGATGATGAACGGGCTCGCGGACACGATCTGGGCCGGGACCACCCGGCGGGACGCGTCCTGGGCCTGGGTGAAGTTCCTCGGCTCGCAGACCGCGCAGGACATCGTCGCGAAGGCGGGGGTGGTGTTCCCGGCGGTGGCGGCGAGCATGCCGGCCGCGAAGGCGGCGTTCGCGAAGAGCGGGTGGGACGTGACGCCGTTCCTGGAACCGGTCGAGGCGGGTGACGTCTTCGCGTACCCGGCCAACCCGAACGCGGCCGACGTGACCGCGGTGATGACACCGGCGATGGACGCGGTGATGTCGTTCGAGGCCGAACCGGCGTCGCTCGCGAAGGCGAACGACGACGTGAACCAGATCCTGTCCGCGAACAGCTGAGGGTTCACCCTGGGGTGTCCTACGCCCGGGGGAGTACGTCGTACTGCGTCGTGCGGTGCAGTGTGCTCCTCCGGGGGTAGCGGAGGTGTCGCCGCTGGGGCGACGCGGTGAAAGGGGTCTGAAAGCCAGTCTTGGTGCCGTTGGAAGGACCACGAGCACCGAGGAGTGTCATGAGCGACGAGAGGCCGGGCGGATCGATCCGCATCGGCGACAGTGAGCGTGAGGACGCGGTCAAGCGTCTGGGCGAGCATTACGAAGCCGGCCGGCTGAGCGCCGAGGAACACTCGGAACGCGTCGACCAGGCCCTCCGCGCCAGAACCGGCGCGGATCTGGAGGCGTTGTTCGCCGACCTGCCCGGGTCCCACCAGGCTGCCGGTGGCGAGGGGACTGAGGGCTGGGCCGGCCCGTGGGGATGGAGCAAGCCGCCGTGGACGGCTCCGGAGGACGCCGCTCACACCAGCGGTCCTGGACCCGGCAGCAGGCCGCCGTGGGCTGCGCGTGGGCCTCTAGGGCGTATCCCGTTCCCGTTGCTGGCCCTGCTCGGCGTGTTCGCCGTGCTGGCGTCCGTCGGCTGCGTGGTCGGCGGTGGGCATCCGCCGGTGCTGCCGTTGCTGCTGATCGTGGGGGCCGTGCTGTTCGTGCGGAAGCGGCGGACGGAGCGGCGCGCATGAGGAACGTGTACCGCGTCCTGGGGCTGCTGATCGCGGTCGCGGTCGTCCTGCAGGTCGCCTCGATCGCGCTCGCCGGCTTCACGATCGCGAAGGACGCCGACGACGGCACCTCGATCGGCGCCGACTACAGCAACTTCGGGCAGAGCTACCACAGCATCGCCGGTTCGGTGATCGCGCTGCTCGCGCTGGCCTTCCTGATCGTGTCGTTCCTGACCGACGTCCCGCGCGGCCGGGTGCTGGCCGGGATCGTGGTCGGCCTGGTGGTCCTGCAGTTCCTGCTCGCGGTGGTGTCCTTCGGGGTGCCGGCGCTCGGCCTGCTGCACGGCATCAACGGGCTGGCGATCGCCGGTGTGGCGAGCGCGGCCGCGCGCCGGGCCGCAGTACCGAAGCAGCCTGTGACCAGTGCCTGACGTCAAGAAGCGCCGGTGGGGCCGGCTTGTCGCTCTGGGGATTACCCTGGCGGTCCTCGTACCGCTCGGCTACCTCTGGGCGACCAGCCTGGTCCCGGGGGAGTACGACCCGGCGGAGATGGGGTACGCCGACTACGGCGGCGGTCCGTCGTCAGGCCACGAGCATCACCACGGCGGGACGAGCGTGGCGGACCTGACCGGACCGAAGACGGGGACGCCGGACGTGGACGTCACGCTCGTCGCGCGGAAGCAGAGGTTCCAGCTGGCGTCCGGCGAAACGGTCGACGGGTACACCCTGAACGGCGCCTCTCCGGGTCCGCTGATCCGGGCACGCGTCGGCGACCTCGTCCAGGTCACGCTGGTGAACGAGTCGGTCGAGGACGGCGCGACGCTGCACTGGCACGGGATCGACGTGCCGAACGCCGAGGACGGGGTCGCCGGGGTGACGCAGGACGCCGTACCGGTGGGCGGGAAGCACGTGTACCGGTTCAAGGCGGAGCAGGCCGGGACGTACTGGTACCACTCGCACCAGGTGTCGAGCGACGAGGTGAAGGGCGGGCTGTTCGGTTCGATCGTGATCGCGCCGCCGTCGCCCGGTGAGGTGGTGGCCGCGATCCACACGTACGACGGGAAGCGGACGATCAACGGCCGCACCGGGACCGCGAACATCGACCTGAAGCCGGGTACGACGGCGCGCGTGCGGGTGATCAACACCGACAACGCGATCCTGCGGGTCGGCCTGACCGGGACGCCGTACAAGGTGGTCGCGGTCGACGGACGGGACGTCCACGGGCCGGCAGCGGTCACCGCGGCGTTCCCGTTGGCGGCCGGTGCCCGCGTCGATCTGGAGGCGGTGGTGCCGGCGGGCGGGATGCGGCTCGTGGCCGGTACGTCGGCGTTGTCGCTCGGCATCGGTCCGGGTGACCCGGCGAAGGGCGAGCTGCCCGCGGAGACGGTTGATCTGCTGACCTACGGGACGGCGGCACCGATCGGTTTCGATCCGGCCGCGGCGGACCGCAACTTCGAGTACCGGATCGGGCGCCGGCCCGGGTTCCTCGACGGCGTGCCGGGGTTGTGGTGGACGATCAACGGCCACAAGTTCCCCGACGTACCGATGTTCATGGTCGCCGAGGGGGACGTGGTCCGGATGAAGATCTCCAACACCAGCGGCCAGGCGCACCCGATGCACCTGCACGGTCACCACGCCGTCGTCCTGTCCCGCAACGGTGTCGCGGCGACCGGCTCGCCGTGGTGGGTCGACACCCTCGAGGTCGGCAACAAGGAGACGTACGAGATCGCCTTCGTCGCCGACAATCCCGGCCTCTGGATGGACCACTGCCACAACCTCCCGCACGCCTCCGAGGGGCTGATGACCCACCTGATGTACGAGGGCGTGACCACGCCGTACCGCGTCGGCGGAGACTCCCACAACGAACCGGAGTGAAACCGCCGGCCGTCGTGGGGCGTCCATCACTCATGATGTTGCGATGAGCACGCCTGACGACGACCTGCACGGCTGGCAGGCGGTGTTTCTGCTCGTCTTCTTCGGCGCGGCCGGCGGCGGCCTGTATCTCGTCGGCTGGCTGACCCGGCCGAGCTTCTTGTACGACAATCCGCTCGTCTGCGCGGCGATCGCGGGCGGGGCCTGTTTGCCCGCCCGCTGGATCGCCGAGCGCTTCGCGTGGTGGAACCGGCTCGAGCAACGCCGCCAGGCCCGCCGGGACCGGCTGCTGAAGCGCGCGCTGGCGGATGCCCGGGACCGGGCCCGGACCGGGAGCCGGCGCCGGATCGGATGGGCCGAGGGACTGATCAGGGCGGGGCGGATCCTGGTCGGCGTGCCGATTGCGCTCGGGTCGTTGGCGATCGTGCCGTTGGGGATCGCTGCCGGGAACGACAACCAGCAACTGGTCGCGAACGGTCCCGTCCGCCAGGCCGTGGTCGTCTCGGTCGAGGAGGACAAGTGGTCCAAGTACGACGACGTGATCGTGAAAGTGGCCCGGCCGGGCGACGGTGTGCCGGTCGAGGTTGACGGCGGCAATGATCTCGACCCGAGGCCCGCGGTCGGCGACCGGATCGACGTGGTCGCCGACCCGGAGGACCCGTCGTACATGATCGCCGCGGCGGTCGACTGGTCGACGCCCTGGTGGGCCTGGCCGCTCGGCATCATCATCAGCCTGCTGTGCCTCTGGATGGGCGTCGCGATCGCGTTCGGCTGAGGTCAGGAGGCCTGGCGGAACGCCGCGAGGCGAGCGCAGGCTGCCTCCAGTGCCGCGGGCTGGGTTTCGTACGCACCCCACCAGAGGGGGTTGTCCGGCTGTGGGTCGAGCTCGTCGTCCACGTCGGCGTACCACTCGTCCGCGGTCCGGAAGACCCGCGCGTGCAGCTGGTTGTCGTTCACCGCACCACTCCTGGAAGTGAGAACCGTGTACGTCTCCAGGATGTGACCGCGGTCCGCAGGAACGCGCCAGCGACACGCGGTGGCTCAGGTGACCAGGACCGTGATCCGCTGGGCGGTGTTGTTGCTGAAGCCGCCGCGGTTCCACTCGGCCTCGATCGGCTGCTCGTTCCCGGCGGCGTCGTACGCGCGGACCGTGAGCACGTGCTCGCCCGGCGTCGCCTCCCAGTCGTAGGCGAAGGCCCGCCAGGCGAGCTCGTCATTGCCGAGGGCATCCAATGTCGCCTCGTGCCAGTTCACGCCGGCGTCGGTGCTGACCTCGACACGCTCGATCGGCGCCCATCCGGACCAGGCCCGGCCGAACAGCGGAACGGTGCCAGCGGCAACGAACCGGTGCCGGCTCATGAAGTCCGGGAACCCCGGCGGGATCAGCAGTGCGCGCGGCTGGATCCGGGTGATCGCGCTGCCCGGGTCGTCGGCGTCGGCCCGGATCCGGTACGCGACGGAGTTCTGGAAGCCGTCGAACGCGTGGTCGATCACCTCGATGGACCGCAGCCACTTCACGCTGGCCATCCCGTACCAGCCCGGTACGACGAGGCGCAGCGGGTACCCGTGCTGCGGCGGCAGCGGGCCGCCGTTCATCTCCCACGCGACGATCGCGCCCGAGTCGATCGCCTCCGCCACCGACAGGCCGCGCTGGTAGTCCTGCTCGACCCCGCGCTCCACCCCGTGGTCCGCGCCGGTGAACACCACGTCCACGGCGTCCGCGCGCAGCCCGGCCAGCCGCAGCAGGTCGGCGAGCAGCACACCGGTCCACTCCGCCGTACCGACCGCCTCCGACAGCCACGGCTGACTGATGGGCCGGGGCTGCAGCGTCGCCCGGCCGTTGCCGGCGCACTCCAACGTGACCCGGACGGTCCGGCGGCCCATCGCGCGCAACTCGGTCAGCCCGAACGACAACGGCTGCTCGACGCATCCGTCCACGCTCAGCACCCAGTCGCCCGCGTTCGTCGCCGGGATGTCGTAGTGCACCAGCACGTAATGCAGGCCCGGCGGCGTCAGGTCGTACCGCAGCCCCTCGAGCGGCATGCCGTGATTCCGCGCCGCCAACTGCAACTCGTCGGCGGTGATCCCCTCACCCGTGTCCGCCAACCGCCCCCGAACGCTGAAACTCTCGATCGACATCGCAGATCCCTCCCCTGAGGTAACCCTAGAGGTAGAGACCAGCTACAACCAGCCGTTGTCCAGAGCGATCCGAGCTGCTTCGGCGCGGGTCCGTGCGCCGGTCTTGCCGATAGCGGCCGAGAGATGGTTGCGCACCGTTCCCTCGGACAGATGCAGTTCCTTGGCGATGTCCGCCACGGTGCCTCCCTCGCGGGCAGCCCGCAGTACGTCGGACTCGCGGCCCGTCAACGGGCTCGTCCCCGCCACCAGGGTCTCGGCGGCGAGCGACGGGTCGACCACGCGCAGCCCCTGGTGAACGCGTCGTACGGCGTCCGCGAGCTGCGTCGCCGGGGTGTCCTTGACGACGAACCCGGCAGCCCCGGCCTCCATCGCGCGGCGCAGGTACCCGGGCCGGCCGAACGTGGTCACCATCAGCACCCGCACCCCCGGTACGGCGGCGCGCAGCGCGGCGGCCGCCTCGATGCCGTCCAGCCCCGGCATCTCCACGTCGAGGAGCGCGACGTCCGGCCGGGCGTTCTTCGCCGCGTCGATCACCTCGTCGCCGCGACCGACCTCGGACACCACCTCCAGGTCGGGCTCCAGGTCGAGCAGGGCGGCCAGGGCGCCACGTACCAGAGCCTGGTCGTCGGCGATCAGCAGTCGGATGCTCACCGCACCATCCTCACAGCCCGACGTTCATTGCCAGCCGGAACCCGCCGCCCGGCGCCTGACCGACCTGCACACTCGCGCCGGCCTGGTCCGCCCGTTCGCGCAGCCCGACCAGCCCGTGGCCGGACGCGCCGCCGCCCGGCGTCGGGCCCTTGCCGTCGTCGAGTACTTCGATCTGCGTCGCCGAGATCCGGATCGTGCAGCGCTTCGCGCCGGAATGCCGTACGACGTTCGTGACGCCTTCCCGCACCACCCAGGCGAACAGCTCGCGGTTCTCCTCGGGAACCTCGTCGACCGTGGTCGGCAGGTCCGCCCTGATCTCGGCGGCCTGCAGCGCGGCGCGGGCCGAGACCAGCTCACCGGCCAGGCTCAGCTCGCGATACCCGGCCACCGCCGCCCGCACGTCGGCCAGCGCGGCCCGAGCCAGGCTCTCGACGTCCGCGACCTCTGCGGCCGCCCGTGCCGGGTTCGCCGCGATCAGCTTGCCGGCCAGCTCCGCCTTGACCGTGATGACCGTGAGCGAGTGGCCGAGGATGTCGTGCAGGTCCCGGGCGAACCGGTTCCGCTCCTCCTGGACGGCCAGCTCGGCCATGTCCTTGCGGGCCGCGTTCAGCTCGAGGCTGCGCTGGATCGCCCGCCGCATCCCGAACACGGCCAGCGCGCCGAGGAAGATCGCGAACCCGTAGCTGCCGTCGTCGGTCCAGCCCGGCACGATCCGCATCGACAACTCGGCTCCGCCGAGCAGCAGCGCGACGATGCCGATCGCGATCCGGAGATCGACGGCCATCATCGCGACCGCGGAGATGTAGACCAGGCAGGTCAGCGCCTGCTGACCGGCCGCAGGCAGCATCAGCAGGCAGAGGGCCAGCATGCCGCCGAGGTACAGCAGGCGCTGCCAGGTCGGCATCCCGCCGGCGCCGAGGCCCACCCAGCGGACCCAGCCGAAGAAACCGAGGTACGACAGCGCGAACAGCGACAGCGTGACCAGACCGAGGACCCGGGTCGTTCCCTGCCGGTGGATGATCTCCTCGAACGGCTGGGACAGGTAGAACAACCAGACCCCGGCCGCGAGCCAGCCCCACCGCCCAGGTCCTGGGCGGCCTCCGCGCTCGGCGAGCGCTTCCACAAGCGTCGGCGGTGTCTTCACGGTGGTCACGCTATCGCCCGGTGCTCAGGCGCGGGCGGTGTCGGCGCGGAACCGGCGCAGGCCGATGAGCCCGAGCACGACGGTCCAGCCGAGCACCACCAGCAGCGCGTGGGTGTCCAGCCCGCCTTGTGCCAGCGCGCTCCGCGAGGTCTGACCGGTCCAGTACGCCGGGGTGAGCTGGGCGATGTGCTTCATCACCGACGGCATCTGGTCGACCGGGAGCCACAGGCCGCCGAACGCCGCGATCAGCATCGTGCTCAGACCGGTGATCGGCTGGACGCTGTCCGGCTTCGCGATGTACCCGATGACCAGGCCGATCGCGGCGAACGGCAGCGCGCCGAGCCACGACACCAGCGCGACCGTCAGCCACTGGCCGGCGCTCAGGTGCACGTGCCCGAACGTCATACCGCACAGGAACACCACGACCAGCGGCGGGATCGCGAGCAGCAGGCTCAGGATCACTTTGTTGACGACGTACGCCTGCGGCTTCAGCGGGGTGAGCCGCAGCGTGCGGTTCCAGCCCCCGTCGCGCTCGGCGGCGATCACACCGCCGCTGCTCATCGCCGCGGACATCGAGCCGAACATCGCCATACTGACCATCACGTACGCGATCGCGGAGATCCCGGCTTCGTTGGCGTCCTGCGGGATCGTCAGGCCGAAGATCAGGAACAGCACCAGCGGCATCAGGATCGAGAAGATCAGCACCCGCCGGTTCCGCAGTGTGCGGCGGATGTCGAAGATCAGGTAGTCGCGGTTCATGCCAGGCTCTCCTCTTGGGCCGCGCTGATCGCGAGGACGGCGTCCTCGAGGTCGGCGGACGTCACTTCGATGTCGTGGGCGCTCGTGTTCTCGAGCAGGTGCCGCAGGGTGCCGTCGGAGTCGCCGCACTGCAGCAGCACGACATCACCGCGGGTCTCGACGTTGCGGACGCCGGGCAGCGACGCGAGCGCCGCCAGGTCGGCGCCCGGGATCGTGGCGCGGATGGTGCGGCCGGACACGCTCGCCTTGATCTGCGCGGCGGTGCCGTCGGCAACGACCTTGCCGTTGCGCATCAGCACCACGCGATCGGCGTACGAGTCCGCCTCCTCCAAGTAGTGGGTCGCGAACAGGACCGTCCGGCCGCGGGCGGTCTCGGCGTGCATCGACGCCCAGAAGTCGCGGCGGGACTCGACGTCCATCCCGGTCGTCGGCTCGTCCAGCACGATCAGGTCCGGCTGCGGGATGATCGCCATCGCGAACCGCACCCGCTGCTTCTGGCCGCCGGACAGGGCCTTCATCGTCCGCTTGGTGAGGTCCGCGATCCCGGCCCGCTCCAGGGCCTCCCGTACCGGCATCGGGTCGTTGTGCAGGCCGGCCACCAGCTCCAGCAGCTCGCCGACCTTGGCGTCCTCGATGATCCCGCCGCTCTGCAGCATCACGCCGACCTGGCCCTTGGCGATCGCGTCCGTCGGCGTACCGCCGTACACCTGGACGGCGCCCTGGTCCGGCTTGACCAGACCCAGCAGCATCTCGATCGTGGTCGACTTGCCCGCCCCGTTCGGCCCGAGCAGCGCCACCACCTCACCGGCCCGGATGGTCAGATCCACCCCGGCGACGGCCTGCACGTCCGCATACCTCTTGGTCACACCCCGCAGGCTGACCGCAGTCGTTGTCGTCATACCCAGAAGCCTGCTGGAACACCCCGCCGCACCCCTGGATCGCTCGTCACGACCCACCCATGACATCCGTCAGCCGAACACCTGTGAGAGTCCGAAGGACAGCGCGTCGCGGAAAGGACAGCCTCTGGCACCGAGAGGTTCGTGGTGGTGGACTGCTTGATCGGGGTGGACAGGCGGCAACTGATCGGGGTTAGGGAGCGTCCAGTGGAGTGTTGAGGAAGGGAACGCGATCGGGGTGGGTGCTGTGGGTGCTGGCGTGCGTGGTGCGGTGGTCGTACATGGGGGGCTGGGTGTGCGGCGGACTCGGGGCGGGCTGCCCGCGGGGGTTCGGGTCCGTGTGCACGGGCAGGGGCGGGAGACGCTGGGTGTGTGTGAGGGGAGCGGTGTGGTGGCGACGTTGACGGTGTGGAAGTTCGAGAGCTGGGACGGGGCCAACCAGGCGATCGGGACGTTGGAGAGTCTGGCGAAGCAGAAGCTGATCCGGATCCATGACGCGGCATCGGTGTCCTGGCAGCCGGAGAAGCGGCGGCCGCGGACCCGGCAGGTGCGGAACATGACGGGACCAGGCGCGGTCGGCGGGCTGTTCTGGGGAATGCTGTTCGGGACGATCTTCCTGATGCCGTGGGCGGGCGCCGCGATCGGAGCGGCGGCCGGCGCGGTCGCCGGATCGCTGATCGACGTCGGGATCGACGACGACTTCATCAAGGAGGTCCGTCGCCAGGTGACGCCGGGGACATCGGCGTTGTTCCTGCTGTCCAGCGACGAGGTGACCGATCAGGTCCGTGCGACCTTCCAGCGCACCGGCCTGCGCGCCAAGCTGATCCACACCGACCTGACCGACGACCAGGAAGCCGCCATCCACGAGATGTTCGGGGACTGACGGGGCCTCACCGGCGCTGCGCGAAGTCCAGCACGTAGCGCCAGTCCTCCTCGAGGAGGTCGTGGGTGCCGGGGCGTAGGTGGTAGCCGAGGTCGGTCGGGGCGAAGGATGGGCGGGCGACCTTGACGGACAGGTATTCGCCGATCGGGTCGGCCCAGGCGTCGTCCTCGGCGCTGGTGACGGCGACGCGGCGTGGGGCGATGCTTGTCAGGAGTTGGTGCTGGTCGACGGGGAGGTCGTTCTCGTGCCCGGCGTACGCCGCGAACGACGGCACGAACCAGTGCGGGAACTTCGTGGTGATCGCCTCGATGTCCTCGCCGGCTGGATGCCGGAACAGGGCCGCGCCGCAGCAGCCGGAGCCGTTCGCGGCGGTGACGACGAAGCGGTCGTCCTGCGCTCCCGCCCAGAGCGCTGCCTTCCCGAGCCGCGAGTGGCCGAGCGCGACCGCGCCCGTGGTGTCGAGGCCGGGGATGCGTCCGGCGATGTCGAGCAGGCGGGACAGGCCCCACGCCCAGGCCCCGACCGCGCCCCAGGTCTCCGCCGGGAACAGCCCGCGCACACCAGGCGCAGCCGGTGCCGGGTCGTCCGGCTCGATCTGCTGGTAGTCGACGGTGAGTACGGCGTACCCGGCCGCGGTCACCTTCGCGTACGGCCAGGTCTCGATCGTTTCGTCGTTGCCCTTGAAGTTGAGCACCACGACGGCGGGCGCGTCACTGGCGCCGGATGGCAGGTGGGTGAGTGTGTCGAGCTCGAGGTTGCCGAGCGGGCACGCGATCACCGCGCGGTGCCGCAACCGATCGGCCGCGCCGTCGAGCACACCGTCGTCGCGCGAACGCAGGACCAGCTCGGTCACCTCACCACCCGTCGGCGTACGGCCGTAGATCGTGCGTGCGAACTCGTCGACGATGTCCGACCCGGTTGCCGGCAGCGGTGGTACGACGGCGCGCTGCCACGCCTCAGGAAGCTCCACGAGGTAAAGACTCTAGGACCTGCCGCCGGAAATCGGTTGACCGTCCGGCGTGGCCGGTGTGAGGGTCGCGCCGTGACGGGTGTGCCGAAGCTGCATGACGACGAGGTGGCGATCGACTCCGCGCTGGCGGAGCGGTTGCTGGCCGAGCAGTTCCCGCGGTGGGCCGGGTTGCCGGCGCGGGTGGTCGAGCGATCGGGCACCGACAACGTGACGTTCCGCGTCGGCGACGAGCTGGCCGTCCGGCTGCCGCGCACCGTGCGGAACCAGGGGCAGGTCGAGAAGGACCTGGCGTGGATGCCGCGGCTGGCGCCGTACGTCTCGCTGCCGATCCCGGAGCCGCTGGAGCTCGGGCGGCCCTCCGAGGACTATCCGTTCACCTGGGGCGTCTATCGATGGTTGCCTGGGGCACCGTTCGCGCCGGAGTCGGTCGACGCCGTACGAGCTGCACAGGACCTGGCTGCTTTCGTCCGGACGCTGCGCGAGGTGGACACGACCGGCGCGCCGGTGCCGGACGGCGACCCGTTCACCCGGGGTACGCCGTTGGCGCCACGTGACGTGATGTTCCGCGAGGCGCTGGACCAGCTGAAGGAACACTTCGACACCGGCCTACTGACGGCCGCATGGGAGGAGTCGCTGGGCGCGGACACCTGGGACGGCGTACCGCGGTGGATCCACGGCGACCTGATGTCCGGCAACCTACTGGTTGCCAACGGCAAGCTGTCGGCGGTGATCGACTTCGGTACGGCGAGCGCAGCCGACCCGGCCGGCGACGTACTGCCCGCGTGGTGGCTGTTCGAGGGCGCGTCGCGGGCGGCGTACCGCGATGCCCTCGAGATCGACGACGCCACCTGGCTCCGCGCCCGCGGCTGGGCGCTCTCCCTGGTGGTCATCGCGATCCCGTACTACCTCGACCGCCGCCCCGGCACCCTCGCGGACGGCCAGGAATCCGTCGCCGACATCCTGAGCGACTTCACGTCGAGCGCCTGAAGTCACCAGAGCTTGTCGATCGAGCCCGGGTAGAGCCCGATGCGGGCGTTGTGAAATGTCGGGGCGAGTTGCCGGGCGGTGGGGGTGAAGAACGCGGCGAGCGTGACCTTGTCGAAGCCGGGCTGGTCGCTGGGGAACGGGTCGTCGGGCGTGCCACCGATCAAGACCGTGCCGGCAAGATGCTGCCAGCCTGCTGACTCGTAGAACGGCTGCAGAGCACGGTCGCAGGTGAAGAGGCCGAGGTCGAGGCGCAGGTCGGCCATCACGTCGCGGGCCGCGGCGACCAGTTGGTGACCGTACCCGCGGCCGCGGAGTGTCTCGCGGGTGACGACAGTGCTGAGGCCGCCGGCGCGAAAAGTGGTGCCGCTGTGCTCGAGCGGTTTGCGAAGGACGTCCAGCGCGGCGACCACCAGCCCTTCGTCGACGAGAAGCATCGAGAGCGGATGCAGCGCCGGGTCGTGGACCGGAGCATGGGCGGGTGGCGGGGGATCGGACGGCCAGGCCTGGTTCTGTAGCTCGTGGACCTGGGCGCGAAGGCCCGCGGGTACGGCGGCCTCCGGGTAGGACTCGACCTGCATCAGCTCGACTTCAGGGTGTGCAGGCCCTGCCAGAGGAGGTCCTGCAGGGTGCGGGCGACCTTCTCGGGGGTCGGCGGGGTGGGGGTGCGGGTGCGCCAGATGGCCAGGCGCTCGGTGGCGCCGGAGATGGACTGGGCGACGATCTGGACCTCGTCGTCGTCGACCGCGCGGCCGGCGGGCAGGTTCATCCGGACCATGGTGGCGATCAGTTCGATGAACGCCGCGCGGACCTCGTCGGTCGCCGCCGCGGCCGGGCCGGCGCTCAGCATTCCTTCGTCGACCAGGACGGACCACGCCTGCGGGTGCTCGTCGAGGAAGCGGAACCAGGCCAGGAACCCGGCGTACAGCGCGTCCTCGGCGTCGGGGGCGGCCATCACCGCGTCGGCCACGGTGTCCAGCAGGTGGCCGCGGAGCCGGGCGAGGCAGGCGAGGAACAGGCCGTCCTTCGAGCCGTAGTACTGGTAGATCAGCGGTTTCGACACGCCGACCTGCGCGGCGACGTCGTCCATCGATGTGCCCTGGTACCCGCGCTCGCCGAAGATCCGCTCGGCGGCCTCGAGGATCTCCCGCTCCCGGGCCGCGCGATCACGGCGGCGTTTCGGTGCACGTTCCGTGGTCGAGGTCACTTGCGCAGTCTAACTGACTCCGAGTAACTTACTGCGAGTAAGTTCTATCGCCGAGCGGAGGCCAGGCATGGGCGAGCGGCATCGGATCGTGGTGATCGGGACCGGGTTCGCGGGCATCGGGATGGCGGTCCGCCTGAAGCAGGCCGGCTACGACGACTTCGTCGTGCTGGAGCGCGCCGAGGACGTCGGCGGCACCTGGCGCGACAACACCTACCCGGGCTGCCGCTGCGACGTGCCGTCGCACCTGTACTCGTTCTCGTTCGCCCCCAACCCGGACTGGTCGTCGACATTCTCGCCGCAGCCCGAGATCGAGGACTACCTGCGCACCGTCACCGACTCGTACGGCGTGCGCCCGCACATCCGCTTCGGCAACACCGTCGAGTCGGCGCGCCGGCAGGACGGCAGCTGGCAGATCACCACGAACCAGCAGACGTTCACCGCGGACATCCTGCTGTCCGGTATGGGCCCACTGGCCGAGCCGTCGTACCCGAAGCTGCCCGGCATCGAGGACTTCGAGGGGGAGGTCTTCCACTCCGCGCGCTGGAACCACGACCTGGACCTCAGTGGCCGCAAGGTCGCCGTGATCGGCACCGGCGCGTCGGCGATCCAGTTCGTGCCGGCGATCCAGCCCGAGGTCGAGGAACTGCACCTGTTCCAGCGGACGCCGCCGTGGGTGATGCCGCGGCCCGACCGCAAGATCACCGCGGCCGAGAAGGCTGTGTACCGCCGCTTCCCGCTGGTGCAGAAGGCTGTCCGGGCCGGGATCTACTGGGGTCGCGAGTCGATGGTGCTCGGGTTCACGAAGCTGCCGGCGATCATGAAGCAGGCGCAGAAGGTGGCCGAGAAGCATCTCGCGCACCAGGTCCGCGACCCGCTGCTGCGGGCCAAGCTGACGCCGGACTTCACCCTCGGCTGCAAGCGTGTGCTGATCTCCGACGACTACTACCCGGCGCTCGCCCGGCCGAACGTCGAAGTGGTCACCGACGGGATCGCCGAGGTGACCCCGACCGGCATCGTCACGACCGACGGCGTGAAGCGCGAGGTCGACACAATCATCTACGGCACCGGTTTCAAGGTCACCGACCTGCCGGTGATGGACATGGTGCACGGCCGCGACGGCGTCTCGCTGCGCGAGGCCTGGGCCGACGGCATGGAAGCCCATCTCGGGACGGCGATCGCCGGCTTCCCGAACTTCTTCATGCTGATCGGGCCGAACACCGGCCTCGGCCACAGCTCGATGGTGTTCATGATCGAGTCCCAGATCGCGTACATCCTCGACGCGCTGAAGACCATGGACGTGCAGGGCCTCCGGGAGGTCGAGGTACGGCGGGACGTGCAGCGCGCGTTCGTCGACGGGGTCCGCTCGTCGATGCGGAACACGGTCTGGACCCGCGGCGGCTGCACCAGTTGGTATCTGGACTCGGAGGGCCGCAACACGACCCTGTGGCCGTCGTTCACCTTCCGGTTCCGGCAGCTGACCCGGCACTTCGATCCCGGCGAGTATCAGACGCTTTCTATGTGACATCGTGCGTGTTACATTCGCTCGGTCTGATACTGATCGGAGGCGGCGCGCGTGCTGGTGCAGTTGCTGCCGCTGCACGGGATCGGCGGTCGAGGGGACCTGCCGGTGCCGCTGTGGCTGGCGATCTACTCCGCCGGCGCCGCTGTCGCGGTGTCGTTCTTCGCGCTCGCTGCCTTCTGGTCGCGCCCGCGGTTCGAGGGGACCGTGGGGCGGCCGCTCGGCGTGCTGACACGGATCGTCGACGCCCCGGCGACGCGTGTCGTCCTCAAGTTGGTGGGGCTGGTGCTGCTGGCGCTGCTGCTCGGCGCCGCCTGGCTCGGCGACCCATCGCTGAACCCGGCGCCGACCTGGCTGTACGTGTGGATCTGGGTCGGGATCATCCCGCTCTCACTGCTCTGCGGCCCGATCTGGCGGCTCGCGAACCCGTTGCGGACGATCGCCGGCGTCGTACGGCGCACGTCGTACCAGCCGCTGCCCCGCGGGATCGCGTACTGGCCGGCCGTTGCCGGACTGGCCGGGTTCCTGTGGCTGGAACTCGTCTACCCGGAGGGATCCGACCCGCGGGTGGTCGCGATCTTCGCCACGACGTACGCCGTGCTGAATGTTGCCGCAGGCATCGTTTACGGGCCGGCCTGGTTCGGGACCGGGGACAGCTTCGAGGTGTACGCCGAGGTGCTCGCGCGGCTGAGCCCGCTCGGGCGCGACGGCCACGGCCGGCTCGAGCTGCGCAACCCGCTGGCCGCACTGGCGACGATGCCGCAGGAGCCGGGGATCGTCGGGTTGCTGTGCCTGCTGCTCGGATCGACGGCCTTCGACGGCATCTCTCGCTGGTCCGTCTGGTCGCGGCTGACGGGTGGGATCGCCCACATTCCGGCGTACACGCTGGGATTGGTCGTCACGGTCGCGATCGTCACCGGGTTGTTCCTGCTGGCCGCGCGCACGACCGGCGCGGCGCGGATCCGCCCGGGTGCGGTCGGGGCGGCCGGACTGCCAGGAGCGTTCGCGCACTCGCTGTTGCCGATCGCGATCGGGTACGCCGTCGCGCACTACTTTTCGTTCGCGCTGTTCCAGGGGCAGGCGGGCTGGCTGCTCGCGAGCGACCCGTTCGGGCGCGGCTGGGACCTGCTCGGCACGAGCGGGACGCCGATCGACTACGCGTTCCTCGGGACCGGCCTGATCGCGGGGGTCCAGATCGGCGCGATCGTGCTCGGACACGTCCTCGGGGTGGTGTCCGCGCACGATCGCGCGACCGGGTTGTTCCGCCGCCGGCAGTTGCGCCGGGCGCAGTACCCGATGCTGGCCGCGATGGTCGCCCTCACGGCCGGCGGGATCGCGCTGGTGACGGCCTCATGATCGCCCTGCACATGGGCGGCATCCCCGAGACCGCGATGGTCCTCGGCCCGATCCTCCTGATCGTCGCCTTCCTCCGCATCGCCCGCCGCAACGAGTCGACCCTTCCCGACGAGGAGGACGACTGGGACGCCGACCTCGGCGACCTGTCGGCGGACCGGCGGGAGCGGATCCACGAAAAGTGAGGCCCGGCAAACCCCCTGCGGTTCGCCGGGCCTCCCCGTTCCCCGTTGGCTCAGTCCCCGTTGGTTCAGGCGGCCAGGGCCGGTTCGTAGTAGCCGCTGACGCGGGACGGCGTGCCGGCCAGTGTCAGCTCGGCCAGGCGCGCGCAGCCGGCGGTGAGGGCGGACTCCAGGGTCGGCCAGTCGGCGACGCACCAGTACGGGTCGTCGGGCTGCCGGTCGTTGTCGTCGTCGATGTCGGCACACCAGCCGCCGGTGCGGACGTGGTGGACATGCAGTCGGAGTTTCATGGCAGTGGCTCTCAGAAGGGCAGGCGGCGGCCGGACGGCGTCCGCAGGTCGAGGGTCTGCGTCTGACGGCGCGTGGTGATGGTGCGGGGCCGCCGACGGATCTGCTGCTGTCGCATCCTCTTCCTCCTGCCGGGTTGTTCTGGTAGCTATACGCTCCCGGATGAGGCGCGGTTCAGACATGCGGAGGATTACCTATCCGACTACCCAACCGCCCCCGGCCGTCACGTCCGGGTTCTCTAAGGGACGCTACCGGGGACCATGGACAGTTTTTCGGGGTAGGGAAAGATGCCTGCGTGGACAGTCTGCTGAGGCACTGGGGGCTCCAGGGGTACGATGTACGGCCGCTCACCGAAGGCACCAACAACACCGGTTTCTACGTCGGCGACGAGTACGTACTGCGCATTCACCGCAACGCGATCGACCCGGTCTACGAGCACGCGGTACTGCGCTCACTGGGCCGGCTGTCCTTCGCCGTCCCGGTGCCGGCGCCCACGAACGGCGAAACCGCGATCCGCGGCGAACTCGACGGCCGCCCAATCCTGGCGAGCCTCAGTCGCCGCATCCCCGGCGAGCGCAACCTCACCGTGGTCCACTTCCAGCGCGGGTACCTCGACGCCTTCCCGCTGACCGATGCAGAGCTGAGCGCCGTACCGGAGCTCGAACTGCCGCGCGAGGCGACCAGTCTGGTGCACTGGTACGGACGCTACCTCGAAGGCCAGACCACCGCCGCCGGCATGGCGGAGCGGGGCGAACGCCTGCTCCGGGTGAGTGCCGGTCAGCCTGTGGAGGGGAGGGCTTTGGGGTCGAGGCCGAGTTCTTCGTAGGCGACTGTTTCGATTTCATGGGCCATGGCTTCGCGGAAGGCGGCGACCAGGGCCTGGCCGGCCAGGGGGATGATGCCTTCGAGGGTGCGCTGGATCTCGGGCCAGCCGTCGGCGGGCATGCCGGCGTTGGTGAAGTCGCGCCAGACGGTCGAGCGGAACAGTTCGACGTACGTCTTGGCGACCGCGTCGGCCTGTGCGAAGAGCTTGGGCAGCATCTCGAAGATCGCCTGCATCGGGACGCCGAGTTTGATCACCTCGAGGCCGGTGCGCAGCAGGTCCGGGTTCGGGATCCGCAGCCGGCCGTCGTCCAGCCGCTCGGCGATCCCGAGCTCGACGATCTGCTCGATCACCGCCGGATCGTGCGGTACGCCGGCCCGCTCGGCGAGCTGGAACTCGTCCAGCTCCTCCGGCTCCGACGGCGTCCACGGGTTCACCAGGGTCTCGAACACGCCGAGCGCCATCGCGCCGTCGGGCAGTTCGCCCATCATCCGCTCGACCGCGGCCAGCGTGTAGCCCTTGTCGAGCAGCTCGCGGACCAGCGTCAGCCGGGCGATGTGGTCGTGCCCGTAATACCCCGTCCGGCCGACCAGCCGCGGCGGCGGGATCAGCCCCCGCCCGGCGTAGGCACGCACGTTCCGGACCGTCATGCCCACCTTGGCGGCGAGCTGGTCGACAGTGAGCTCCTCATCCACCCTTGACAGTCTTCCAGACTCCACGTTACATAGTAGATGTAACATGCGCCATGGCGCATGCCTCATGTCGTGAAGGAGTTCCATGGCGATCCCGCTGGCGACCACCGGTACGGCGACGTTCGACCAGATCGCGATCGTCACCGGCGTCGTGTCGGTGCTCTATCTCGCACTCGCCGTGCTGCTGTGGCGCGAACGCACCGGCCACGTCACGCTGGTAGGACGGTTCGCGGACACCATCGGGAGACTGGACGGAGTCCCCCGATGGGCCGCGCTGACGCCGTACCTGCACGCCGTCTCGCTGCTCGCCTGCGCGTTCGGGGTCTGGTGGGACATCGCGGTGCACATCGACCGCGGGCGTGACACCGGCCCGTTCGGTACGCCGGCGCACTACCCGATCTTCTTCGGCATCCTCGGCGTGATCGTGTCCGGCGTGCTGCCGATCGCGCTCGCCGGCAAGCCGCTGCCGGCCCGGACGATCAAGCTCACCCGCGGCTGGCGGATCCCGTGCAGCGCGGCGCTCGTCACGGTCTGCGGCACGTTCGCGCTGGTCGGCTTCCCGCTCGACGACGTCTGGCACCGGCTGTTCGGCGAGGACGTCACGCTCTGGGGACCGACCCACCTGCTGATGATCGGCGGCGTGGTGTTCTCGATCTTCGCGCGGCTGCTCGCGATCGCCGAGGTCGAGCAGCTGGCCGGGCCGAACAAGCGGCGGATGTTCCAGGAAATCGTGTCGGTCGGCGCGCTGCTGATCGCCTGGGACCTGTTCAGCACCGAGTTCAACTACGGCGTACCGCAGTTCCCGCTGATCCTGCAGCCGCTGCTGATCGTGTTCGGCGCCGCGATGGCGTTCACGATCCTGCGCGCGCGGCGCGGTCCGGGGACGACGTTCGCCGCGCTGGCTGTGTACCTGCTGATCCGCGGCGGGATCGCCTGGGCGGTGGCCGAGCCGCTCGGCGAGATCGTCGGGCACTTCCCGCTGCTGGTCGTCGAGGCGCTGCTCGTCGAGGCCGTGGCGTTTGCCCTCGGCAACAAGAGTCGCTTTCGGCTCGGCGCCGTCGCCGGCCTGCTGATCGGGACCGTCGGCGTGGTCGCGGAGTACGCCTGGAGCCACGTCTGGATGCCGATCGCCTGGCCGTCGTCGCTGCTGCCGTCCGCGATCGGGTACGGCGTGGTCGTCGGCGCCGGCGCCGGCCTAATTGGGGCCTGGCTCGCGACCCGGTACGCCGAGGTGGCCGGCGAGGAGCGGGCGATCGGGATCAAGCACATCCGCCCGGTCGCGGTCCGGCGGACCCATCAACTGGGCGCGGTCGGACTGGTCGCGGTCGTGGCGACGGTGTTCTTCTGCGTGCCGCGGACGGCGGATGCGGGTGTGTCCGGGGTCGTGTCGTTGGAGCGGGTGGCCACGGGGGCCGAGCCGACGGCGTACGTCACGATCACTCTCACGCCCGCCGATGCGGCCGACGGCGCGCGCTGGTTCGAGGCGCTGGCCTGGCAGGGCGGCGGGCTGGTGTTCCACCCGATGGAGAAGGTTGCCGACGGCACGTACCGGTCGGCGGACCCGCTGCCGATGTACGGGAAGTGGAAGTCGATGGTCCGGCTGCACCAGGGCCGGCGGGACATGGTGGCGAGCTGGGTGTACGCGCCGGAGGATCCGGCGATCGAGAAGCCCGCGATCCAGGTGTCGAACGGGCAGCCGGTCGAGTTCGTCGACGAGCAGCAGGTGCTGCGGCGCGAGGAGCGGACCGACGTGCCACGATGGATGTGGAACGCCGGGTACGCGCTGCTCGCGGTGGTCGGACTGCTCGAGGTGATCGGGATCGCCTGGCTGGTCGGGCGCGGCGCCCGCGGCGGGCGGATGCGAGCGGCCCACCTGGCCGAAGGCGAACGGGAACGGGAGACTGCGTGACGATCCAGTTGGAGCGCTCCGGGGTCACGACTCCGGACGGAGTACGGCTGAACGTCGAGGTCGCCGGGCCGGCCGACGCACCGGTGACGGTGCTGCTGGTGCACGGATGGACGTGCTCGACGCGTTCGTGGCACAACCAGGTCGAGAGCCTGCCTCAGATCCTCGGACCGGACGCCGTCCGCGTCGTCACCTACGACCACCGCGGCCACGGACGGTCGGACGCGGCGCCGGCCGGGACGACGCGTCTCGATCAGCTCGCCGACGACCTGGCCACCGTTCTCGACGAGGTCGTCGGTGCCGGCCCGGTCGTGTACGCCGGGCACTCGATGGGCGGGATGACGCTGATGGCGGCCGCCGACCGGCGCCCGGAGCTGTTCGGTTCCCGGATCCGCGCCGCGGCCTTGGTCAGCACCACCTGCGGCCACCTCACCGAAGGCGCTCTCGGGCTGCCCACGCGGTTCGACCCCGCGGCCACCCGGATCGCGCCGCGGGTGCTGAACGCGGTGGGCCGGAGCATCGACCGCCGCGACGCCCGTCGAGCCGTAGCCCAAGAGGTCGAGGCCGAGGCCCGAGAGGCCGGGGCCGCGGCTCAAGCGGCCGAGGCGGCCGAGACGCGCGGGCGGGTCGCCGGCGCCCGGGCCCGAGCTGGTGGTGCAGCGGCTGCGGCGCAGGCCGCCGCGCGACGGGCTGCGGTGCTTGCTGCCGGGCTGCAGCGGCCGGCGTTGCGGCGGGTGGTGTTCGGGAAGAAGCCGGATCCGGCCGAGGTCGACCTGTTCATGGCGGATCTGGCGGTGGTGCCCGGTGCGTCGTACGGCGGGTTCTTCGAGACCATGCTCGAGCACGACCGCGGGGACGCGCTGAAGGTGCTCGAAGAGCTGCCCGTGGAGATCATGCACGGCACCCGCGACCGGCTGCTCCCGCCGCGGCACGCGAACCGGATCGCCGCGCAACTCCCGAGCGCCCGCCTGTGGATCTACCCGGGCGCCGGCCACATGCTCATGCAGGAGCGTCCTAGAGACGTCACACACCGCCTCGCGTCCCTGGCGCGCAAGGTGATCGCCTGAGAGTCGCGTCACGGCCCGCCGCGGCGTCCTCGCCTACTCTCGACCTCGTGCAGAACCTTCTCTCCGATGTTGTGGTCGTCGATCTGACCCGCGCGCTGGCCGGTCCGCACGCGGCGATGATGCTGGGCGATCTCGGCGCGCGGGTGATCAAGGTCGAGACGCCGGACGGCGGGGACGACAGCCGCGGCTGGGGTCCGCCGTTCGTGGACGGCGAGTCGACGTACTACCTGTCGGCGAACCGGAACAAGGAGTCGGTGACCGCCGACCTGAAGTCGGACGCGGGCAAGGAGTTCCTGACCAAGCTGGTCCGGAAGGCCGACATCCTGCTGGAGAACTTCCGGCCCGGCGTCCTGGACCGGCTCGGCTTCTCCACCGAGCGGCTGCACGAGCTGAACCCCGGTCTGGTGATCCTCTCGATCACCGGGTTCGGCCACGACGGCCCCGAAGGCGGCCGGGCGGGGTACGACCAGATCGCCCAGGGCGAGGGCGGCCTGATGAGCATCACCGGCGAGACCGAGCCGACCAAGGTCGGTGCGCCGATCGCCGACCTGCTGGCCGGGATGTACGGCGCGTACGGCGCCCTGGCCGCGCTCCACGAGCGCTCGATCACCGGTAAGGGCCGGGTGGTGCGGACCAGCCTGCTCGCGTCGGTCGTCGGCGTGCACGCGTTCCACGGCACGAAGTGGACGGTCGCGCACGAGCTGCCCGTGCGGGTCGGCAACCACCACGCGCAGATCGCGCCGTACGGGCTCTACCGCACCCAGGACGACATCGTGCAGGTCGCGGTCGGCAGCGAGGGATTGTGGCGGCTGTTCGCCCCGATCGTCGGACTCGATCCGGCGGACGAGCGGTTCGCGGCCAACTCGGCCAGGGTGGCGCACCGCGACGAGCTGACGGCGGCGATCGAGGGCGCGTTCGCCGGCGCACCGGCCGATGTGTGGCTGCAACGCCTTGCGGACAAGGGGATTCCGGCCGGCAAGGTCCGCGACTTCCAGCAGGTGTACGAGTGGGAGCAGACCCGCTCCCAGGGCCTGCTCATCGACGTCGAGCACCCGACGCTCGGCACCGTCCAGCTGCCCGGCCCGCCGCTGCGTTTCGACGACAACCCGTACGCCGGCGCGCGCGAGACCAACCTCCCGCCACCCCGGTTGGGCGAACACAACGACTCGGTGCGCGCCTGGCTGGAAGAGTAGGCGGACCTGAGCCACTCACCAACCCCGCCCCACCTGCCGAGCCACCGCTCAGCTGGGCGCCGGACTCGGCTGGTCCTGGAGGTTGGTGAGTGCTGGGCGTCCGCCCGTCGACGCCCGGACCACCAGCTCCGGGCGGATCAACGTCTTTCGCGGACGCTCGACACCGGACTTCAGACGTTGCAGCAGCAGGTCGACCGCGGTGGTGCCGACCTCGGCCGCGGGCAGCCGGACCGTGGTGAGCGGCGGCTGCAGGTACGCCGCGTACGGGTGGTCGCCGTATCCGGTGATCGCGACGTCGCCCGGTACGGCGAGGCCGCGCTCGGCGAGGACGCGGAGCAGACCGAGCGCGAAGTAGTCGTTACCGGTGACGATGCCGTCCGGCAGGTCCAGCGACTGCGCGAACCGGTACGCCTCCTCCGGCTGCCAGGGCAGGGCGAGCGAGTCGTACCGGCGGGTGGGAACCGTACGGACCAGGTCGTCCGCGACCGGGAGCCCGGCGTCGGTCATCGCCCGGCGGAACCCGGAGATCCGGTCCGCCGTCGTGGTGATCGGCAGGTCCTCCTCGAGCAGCAGCAGGCTGCGCGCGCCACCGGCGATCAGGTGGCTGGTCGCTTCGTACGACCCGCGTTCGTAGTCGACGCCGACCATGTCGCAGTCGAGTTCGGGCACGTCACGGTTGACGAACACCAGCGGGATCCCGCTGTCCCGGACGCGACGCCAGTGGTCCCACTCGGCCTGCACCGGTACGACCACGGCGCCGTCGACCGCGGAGCGCAGCAACGCCTCGGTGGCGCGCTGCTCGTTCTCCACGCTCTCGTCGGTGACGAGCAGCAGCAACGAGTACCCCTGGGCGCGGACCCGGAGTTCGATGCTGCTGATCAGCTGCGCGTAGAACGGGTTCGAGGGGTTGGTGATGACGAGGCCCAGGGTCATCGCCGAGCCGAGCACAAGCGACCGCGCGAGCGTGTTCGGGACGTACCCGATCCGCGCCGCCTCGGCCTGGACGGCGGCCCGCGTGCTGGCGCTGACACTGTCCTTGTCGCCGAGCGCGCGCGACACCGTGTTCACCGACAGGCCGAGCGCCGTCGCGATGTCCCGCAACGTCGGCCGCGGCCGTGGGCCCTCCGTCATCCGTCCCCCTCTTACGCCTTCACGGCCAGGTGGATCCGTACCTGCACCGAGCCCTCGACCTTAGCGCGCAACCGCAGCCAGTGGCCGAACCCGGCGGCCGGCCAGCTGACCAGCTTGCCCGGCTCGACGACGTGCTCCGCGCCGTCGAGGTCGCACCAGGTGATCCCGTCCGGGGACACCTGCGTGACGTACGTCGCCGTACCGTCGCCGCCGACGTGCTGCACGAACCAGCGCGCCTCACTCGCCCAGGCGACCTCGTAGGGCTCGGTGGCGAACCGGGTGTCGAAGGTGGTGTCGCGTTCCAGCACCGCCGTCATGGACTGTCGCATGGGCCTACCAATCAACCGAGATGAGGACGGAGTCGAGGAAGAGGAAGTTGCGCACCGAGCTGTGGGTGCGCACCGAGAAGTAGAAGTTCAGCAGGTTCTCGAGCGTCTCGTAGCGTTCCTCGTACGGCGGAACGGGGACGTCGCGCATGTCCATCACCCGGTCGTTGACCTGCAGCTCCACGTTGCGCCGCTTGTCGGTGTCGATCAGCCAGCGCAGGTAGTGCCAGTTCACCTTGGTCGGGACCTCGTTGTAGCAGAGCTCCTGCGGCTCGCCGAACGGCTGCCAGTCCTCCGGGTTCGGCGCGGTGAAGTCCGCGGCGTACTCCAACTTCACCTTGCCCTCGAAGTGCTCGCGCGGCGTCGGTTCGGGGACGGTCGGCGCCATCCACCGCCGGGTGAAGTGGTTGTCCATATCGGTGTTCTGGTAGCGCGCGACCGTGTGGTACCGCAGGCCGCCGTCGCCGCACAGGTCGGTGGCGACCGTGAACGCGCCGAACTGCGCCTCGGACGGGTGCGTGTTGCCGTCCCACTGGACGTCGCCGAAGTTGTCCAGCTCGGCGCCGCCGCCGAGGGTGGCCTCGGACTTGAAGGCGAAGTACGTCTCGAGCTGGACGAGGCCGCGGCCGCTCATCGTGAGCCGGCGGATCGCGACCGCCGTGTGGCCCTTGTACGGGCGGGTGGCGAGCTTGAGCGCGTACGTGCCGCTGAGCGCGCCGTGCGTGCCGATGTCGAAGAAGTTGCAGGCCGACAGTTGCGGCGGCCGGAAGTCGCGCATGTGGTCGTCGACCGTGCTGAGGTCGCCGCGGCCGTTGTAGTTGCCGAGCAGCTCGGTCCAGCCGTGCGTGCCGCTGTCGAACTCGTCGAAGGCCAGGATCCGCGGCAGCGGCGAGAACTTGGACAGCTTCGGATCGGCGGACAGTAGCGCGGCGCGTACGTCGGATGTCGTCACGCAGTGCCTCCCAGGAAGTTGGATGTTCGGTGAAGTTAACGTTCACGGGAAATTGCCGTCAACGGGCCGTTCCACCTACAGCAACAGTGGTCTATTGACACCCAAATCACACGCTTCTACGGTGCATTAACGCTACCGTTAACGTTCACGGTGGCATCCTCTTCCCTGGGAGGCACCATGCAGTCGCTGAGCCGTGCCCTCACCGTCCTGGCCGAGCTCAATCGGGAGGACCGCCCGTACGGCGTCACAGAGCTGGCCGTCACCGTCGGCCTGCACAAGAGCACCGTTCACCGCATCCTCGCGACCTTCTGCGCGCACGGCCTGGCCACGCGCGTGGACGACCATCGCTACACCGCCCAGGACGGCCTCGCCGCCCTTCGGCAGACGGAACGCCCGGCGTCGCCGGAGCACTCGCTGGCCGAGCTGGGCGCCCGCCTCGGTCGCCTGGTCGTCCTCGCGAAGCCGCTGCCGAAGACCGCCGGACTGGTGCTCCAGGTCGCCGACGTTGCAGGCGGCGGCACTCGTGGTGCCGTCGCGTGCGCGCCCAACGCACGCAGCGCGCACGGCGTGCTGCAGCCGCGCGGCGGTGCGGCGGTGGGCAGGATGCGGGCGGGCGGCGACGCCGGCCCGGCCGTCAGCGGCGATGTCGGCCAGGCTGCGAGCTGGGACGGCGGTCGCTCGCCGGTTCGACCGGGACACGCGGTCTCGCTGCGGCGGAGCGCGCTCGGGCGGGCCTACCTCTCCGCGCTTCCGATCGAGCAGGTGACCGGCACGCCTGATCTGCTCGACGCCCTGCGGCGGATCCGGGTGTCCGGGTTCGCGCACAACGCCCGCCCGGTGGCTTCGCTGCCGCGGATGGTTGCCGTGCCGGTGCGAGGGCCGGACGGTTCGTGCGCCGGCGCGCTGGGCGCCGAGCTGATCCAGCCGGGGTCCGTCGACGAGGTGCGGCGCGTGGTCTCCGTGCTGCGGAGCGGCGTCTGATGGCGGCGTACGTCGTCCGGCGGTTGTTCTTCTCGCTTTTCGTCCTCTGGGGCGCCGTCACGATCATCTTCGTCGTCCTGCGGCTCGTCCCCGGCGACCCGGCGTACATCATGCTCGGGCCGGACGCCGACCAGGCGCAGGTGGCCGCGCTGCGCGCGCAGCTCGGGCTCGACCAGTCCCTGATCCAGCAGTACGCGACGTACCTGGCGAACGTCGTACACCTGGACTTCGGCGAGTCTTTCCGGCTGAACGCGGACTCGATGAGCCTTGTCCTGCAACGGGTCCCGGCCACCATCCAGCTCGCGACCACCGCGTTGCTGCTGTCGTTGCTGATCGGCCTTCCGCTCGGCGTGATTGCCGCACTCCGCGCGCACAGTTGGGTGGACCGGTCGATCTCGGTGTTCTCGCTGATGGGGCAGTCGACGCCGTCGTTCTGGCTGGGGATCGTGTTGATCCTGGTGTTCGCCCGCGGGCTGAAGATGTTGCCGAGTGCGGGATCCGGGACATGGGCGCACCTGGTGCTACCGACGATCACGCTCGCGCTGCCGTTCCTGGCGATCCTGGTCCGGCTGACGCGCAGCGGGCTGCTCGAGGTCGTGCACGAGGGCTACGTGCAGACCGCGCGGGCGAAAGGGCTCGGCGAGGGGATCGTGGTCCTCGTGCACGCGTTGCGGAACGCGCTGATCCCGATCGTGACCGTCGTCGGGCTGCAGTTCGGCGCGCTGCTCGGCGGCACGGTGATCGTCGAGACGGTGTTCGCGTGGCCGGGCGTCGGCCGGTTGCTGATCGACTCGATCGGGCGCCGCGACTACGGCGTCGTGCAGGCCTCGATCTTGCTGGTGGCAACGATCTTCGTGGTGATCAATCTGCTCGTCGACCTCCTGTACGGCTTCTTGGACCCGCGGGTCCGTCTGGCGGGTGACTGACCTTGACTGTCGAGCTTTCCGTGCCGGCCCCGGTGGCGGTGCGCCGTCGTACCAGGGCCGGATCGGCCCGGATCCGGTTCGGGTTCGCGGTGATCGCGGTGTACGTCGTGGCCGCGGCGATCGGGCCGTGGCTGTTCCGGTACGACCCGGTCGGCACCCGCACCGCGGACCGGCTGAAACCGCCGTTCACGCGGCTGTCCGACGGGTCGTTCGCGATCTTCGGCACCGACCAGGTCGGGCAGGACCTGTTCGCGCAGATGTTGCAGGGGGCAAGGATCTCGATCGCCGTCGGGCTGGCCACGCTGGTGCTGGCCGGGACGATCGGGGTCACGATCGGTCTCGCCGCCGGGTACTTCGGCGGCTGGCTCGACGGCGTCCTGATGCGGCTGGCGGACATCCAGCTGGCGTTTCCGTCGATCCTGCTGGCGATCTTCATCGCCGCGCTGCTCGGCCCGTCGGTGGTGAACGTGGTGATCGTGCTCGCGGTGGCGAACTGGGTGACGTTCGCGCGGGTCGCCCGCGGTCAGGCCCTGGCGACCCGGCGGCGGGAGTTCGTCGACGCGTCCCGGACGCTCGGCGCCGGCACCTGGCGGCTGGTCACGCGGTGCGTCCTGCCGGCCTGTGTCGCGCCGGTGCTGGTCGTCGCGACGGTCGAGATCGGGCACGTGATCCTGGCCGAGGCGTCGCTGAGCTTCCTCGGTCTCGGGACCCCGGCCTCGACGCCCAGCTGGGGCGTGACGATCGCGAACGGCCGCAACTACCTGGCCGACGCCTGGTGGATCTCGACGATCCCGGGCATCGCGCTGGCCTTCCTGGTGATCTCGCTCGGCGTGCTCGGCGACGCGCTCCGGGACCGGTACGACCCGCGGCTGAGGAGTCTGTGATGACGTTGCTGAGTGTCCGCGACCTGCGGGTCGAGTTCGCCACGGCCGGCGGGGTGGTGACCGCGGTCGACGGTGCGTCGTTCGACGTCGATGCCGGCGAGACCGTTGCGCTGCTGGGGGAGTCGGGCAGCGGGAAGAGCGTGACCGCCCAGGCCCTGCTGGGGATCGTGCCGAAACCGGCCGGGCGGGTGTGCGGCGGGTCGATCTCGTACGACGGCCGCGACCTGCTGGCGCCCGGAGCGGCGAAGGGACTGCGCGGGCGGGAGATCGCGATGGTCTTCCAAGACCCGCTGAGCTCGCTGAACCCGGTCTTCCGGGTGGGCGCGCAGATCGGCGAGATGTTCCGGCGGCATCGCGGGGCGTCCCGGCGCGAGGCGCGGGCGGCGGCGCTGGACCTGATGCAGCGGGTCGGGATCCCGGCCGCGTCGAAGCGGCTGGACGACTACCCGCACCAGTTCTCCGGCGGGATGCGGCAGCGGGTGATGATCGCGATGGCGCTCGCGCTGTCGCCGCGGCTGCTGATCGCGGACGAGCCGACGACCGCGCTCGACGTCACCGTGCAGGCGCAGATCATGCAGCTCCTCACCCGGTTGCAGTCCGAGGAAGGCATGTCCCTCGTCCTCATCACCCACGACCTCGGCGTGGTCGCCGACGTCGCCGACCGGGTGGTCCTGATGTACGCCGGCCGCGTGGTCGAGACGGGCCCGCTCCGCGAGGTCTACGAGCACAGCGCCCACCCGTACACGTCGGGCCTGATGGCGTCGGTCCCCGCCCTCGACGGGCCCCGCGACCGCCTGATCCCCATCCAGGGATCCCCACCAGACCTCCTGTCCCTCCCCTCCGGCTGCTCCTTCCGCCCCCGCTGCCAGTACGCCGACGCCATGTGCGCCGACATCGAACCTGACCTTCGCCAACTCCCCGGCCGTCCCACCCACCGCGCCGCGTGCCACCACCCGGAAGGAGCTCTCACCCATGCCCACTGAGTCTCCGTTGCTGTCCGTACGGGACCTGCAGACCTCCTTCCCGATGCGGTCCTCGGTGTTGCGGCGGACCGTGGGGCAGATCCAGGCCGTCGCCGGGGTGTCCTTCGACATCCCGGCCGGCGGGACGCTGGGGCTGGTGGGGGAGTCGGGGTCGGGGAAGTCGACCGTGGCGCGGACCGTCATCGGGTTGGAGAAGGCGCGGTCGGGAAGCGTCGTCTTCGACGGCGAGGAACTGACCTCGTTGCCCAAGGCATCCATGCGCCGGGTCCGCCGCCAGCTGCAGATGATCTTCCAGGACCCGTACGCGTCGCTCAACCCGCGCGCGACCGTCGAGCAGATCATCGCCGAGGCCTGGCAGATCCACCCCGACGTCGTCCCCCGGAACCGGCACCGCGCCGAGGTCCGCGACCTGCTCGAACGCGTCGGGCTCAACCCCGACCACGCCGAGCGGTACCCGCACCAGTTCTCCGGCGGCCAGCGGCAGCGGATCGGCATCGCCCGCGCGCTCGCCCTCCGCCCGAAGCTGGTGATCTGCGACGAGGCGGTCTCCGCGCTCGACGTCTCCGTCCAGGCCCAGGTCCTGAACCTGCTCGAGGACCTGCGCCGCGACCTCGGCCTCGCGTACCTGTTCATCGCCCACGACCTGTCCGTCGTCCGGCACATCTCCGACCGGGTCGCGGTGATGTACCTCGGGCGGATCGTCGAGACCGCGTCCCAGGACGAGCTGTTCACGCGCCCGCTGCACCCGTACACACAGGCGCTGCTGTCCGCCGTACCGGACCCGAAGCCGTGGGACAAACCCGCCCGCGAGCAGATCATCATCGGCGGCGACGTCCCGTCCCCCGCGGACCCGCCGTCCGGGTGCGGCTTCCGGACCCGCTGCTGGAAGGCCGAGGACCGCTGCGCGCACGACGTACCTGAGCTCAGCACGCGGCTCGAGTCGCACCCCGCCGCCTGCCACTTCGCCACCGAACTCGCCGGAGCCGCCTCGTGACCGAACTAGTCCTCCTCCGGCACGGCGAATCGGTCTGGAACGCCGAGCACCGGTACCAGGGCCAGCAAGGCACCGGATTGAGCGCGCTCGGCCGGCAACAGGCGAAGCAGGCCGCGGAGTACCTGCGGTCGTTCGAGTTCGACGCGATCGTCGCGAGCGATCTCCAGCGGGTGCAAGAGACGTTGCAGCCGTACCTGGACACCTGCGACCACCTGCCGGTGCGGGTCGACCAGAGATGGCGGGAGATCGACGTCGGCACCTGGGGCGGACGGACCTTCACCGACGTGTACGCCGACGAGCCGGACGTCGTGGACGCCTTCGCCCGGGGCGAAGACGTGGCCCGCGGCGGCGGGGAGACCTTCGCGCAGCTGCGGGCACGGGTGTGGGAGGCGGCAACGGAGCTCGCCGATCACGCAACCACGGACGACGGTGCGGGCGGCGAGGTGGATGCGGACGCAGGGGCGCGGGTCGGCGGGCGTGTGCGACGGGTGCTGGTGGTGACGCACGGCGGGCCGATCCGGGTCGCGGCCGCGTCGGCGCTGCAGCTGCAGCCGGGGGCCGAGCTGTTGCTGGACCCGCCCGTGAACTGCTCTCTCACCATCCTGCGCCTCGACGGACTCGCGGCGTACAACCTGCCGACCGGGACGGACCGATGACCTTCACCTTCGTGGCGATGACCTACAACCTGTGGGCCGACTTCCACCTCGAGCAGCGCCGCGACGCGATCGCGAGCCTGTTCACGACCCGTCCGCCGGACCTGCTCGCCGTACAGGAGCTCCGGCCGGTCACCCGCAAGCTGCTCGACGACGTCCTGCCCGATCACGACCGCGTGGACGGGACCGCGGGCTGGGAGACGCAGAGCAACCTGTGGTGGCGGCGTGACCTGTTCACGTACGTCGAGCACGGCGCCGAGGACGTCGGCATCCTGTCGCGCGACGCGCACTTGTTCTGGGTCCGGCTCCGCACGCCGGACGAAGCCGAGCTGGTCTTCAGTACGGCGCACCTCACCTGGCCCGGCCACCCGGACGAGCGGACCGACCACGTCAACCGCCGGATCGCCCAGGCCCGCGCGATCGGGGAGGCCCTCGAACGGCTGGCCGGCCAGAACGCCTGCCTGTTCACCGTCGACATCAACGACATCGGCCCACCGCAGTGGGAGCTCGGCAACGCCGGGTTCCTGGACAGCTTCACCGCCCTCGGCCGGCACTCACCGGTGACCCATCCGGTGGTGCCGACGGTCGCGACCGGTCCGATCGGGACCCGGTTGTCACCGCTCGCCTCACCCCCCAAGGCGATCGACTGGATCTTCGCCCGCGGCCCGCTCGCCGCCCGGTCCAGTGAGGTCGTCGACTTCTTCCACGACGGCCGCGCCCCCTCCGACCACCATCCGGTCGTCGCCACCTACACGCTTTGAGGAGAACCCCTGTGCTGAGGAAGCGATTCGCGGCGGCGCTCGGCGCCGTCGCACTGGCCGCGGTGGCCGCCTGCTCGCCGGCCAGTGAGCCGAGCAGCGGCGAACAGGTCCTGCGGTACGCGCCGGCGATGTTCCCGGTGTCGCTGGACACCCACAAGTACGCCGGTGAGGAGGCCGTGCAGACCGCGATCCAGCAGATCATGGAGCCGCTGGTCCGCGTCGACGACGGCAAGATCGTGCCGGTGCTGGCCACGTCGTGGGAGAACCCGGACCCGACGACGTGGGTGTTCAAGCTCCGCTCCGGCGTGAAGTTCTCCGACGGTACGCCGTTCACCGCGAAGGACGTGGTCGCGTCGTACGAACGCCACAAGAAGCTCGACGGCCCGCTGGTACCGCTGTACTCGACGGTGACGTCGTTCGCGGCGACCGACGACCAGACCGTGACGGTGAAGACCAGCAAACCGCTCGGCACGTTGCTGAGCTCGCTGACGCTGCTGTTCATCGGGCCGGCCGCCAAGGTCGACACCGACGGGTTCTTCAACAAGCCGATCGGGACCGGGCCGTTCACGGTCACCGCGTTCCAGCCCGACGAGAAGCTCGAGCTCGCCGCGAACCCGACGTACTGGGACGGCGCCCCGAAGCTGAACAAGCTGGAGTTCGTGAACATCCCGGAGGTCGCCGGGCGGATCACCGGGCTGGAGAACGGCGAGGTCGACGTGCTGACGCAGATCCCGCCGGACCAGGTCGGTTCGGTGCAGGGCAGCGAGCAGATCACGTACTCGACCACGCCGAGCTGGACGTACTACTTCGACTGGTTCAACTCCAACCGCAAGCCGTTCACCGACAAGCGAGTGCGGCAGGCGATGTGGCACGCGCTCAACCTCGAGGGCACCGTGAAGGACCTGTTCGGCGATCTCGCGTCGGTCGCGCAGGCGCCGCTGGCCCAGGGCGTGATCGGCGCGCCGAAGCTGTCGCCGTACACCTACGACCCGGCGAAGGCGAAGCAACTGCTGACCGATGCCGGGTACCCGAACGGCTTCACCACGTCCATGCAGTGGCCGCTCGAGGGCGGGCCGAACATCCGCGCGCTGGCGCAGGCGATGATCTCGGACTGGGCGAAGATCGGCGTCACGGTCAAGCCGCTGGAGAAGGAACGCGCGCAGTGGCTGGAGGACTTCGGCAAGCTCAACTGGGACATGAACCTGCAGACCAACGTGACCGGCACTGGTGATGCCGACTACACCCTGGCCCGCCTGTACGTGTGCACCGCGAAGCGCAACGGCTACTGCAATCCGGCCCTCGACAAGCTGCTCCTCGACGCCCGCTCGTCGGTCGACCAGGCGGCCCGCCCGAAGCTCTACCAGCGGGCCGGCCAGACGATCTGGGACGACGCCGTCGGCATCTTCCCCGCCGAGCTCGCGTCCAACGCCGCCGTCCGCTCCCGGGTCCAGGGCTTCGTGATGCCGCCGAGCGGCCGCCCGCTGTTCGCAAAGGTGAGCGTCGCCGGCAGCTGATCCCCGGACCGCCATCACTCACCAACTGTCTCCGCCCGTGCGAGCTCACGCTCCCGCGGGCGGAGTCGCGCGTCGGCCGGACGAGTTGGTGAGTGATGGAGGTCCGCCCCGACCTTCCACCCAGATCGAACAGCTGCCCGATCACCGGCGCATCACGGAAGCTTGGTCACGGTTCCGGCCGTTGGCGTGGTGAGGGGTTGACGGGTCAGCAGGCCGCGGTCTAGCGTCCGGGAAATCGATTACTCGCCCGGATCGCGGAGGTGTTGTGTGCCGGACCTCGTGCGGATGACTGCGATCGGGAAGCGGTACGGCGGTGTGCGGGCGTGTCACGAGGTGGACTTCGTGCTCGGCGCCGGGGAGGTGCACGCGCTGCTCGGCGAGAACGGCGCCGGCAAGAGCACGTTGATGAAGATCCTGTCCGGCGACGTGACCGAGTACGACGGCAGCATCGCGATCAACGGCGCGCCGGTGCGGTTCGGCGGACCGACCGACGCGCAGGCCGCGGGGATCGCGATGATCCACCAGGAGCTCGACCTGGTCCCGGGCCTGTCGGTCGCGGACAACATCTTCCTCGGCCGCGAGCTGCGGACCGCGGTGCGCACGGTGGACCGGCGCCGGATGGAACGCGAGGCCCGCGAACTGCTCGACCGCAGCGGTGTCAGCCTCGATCCGCGGCGGCCGGTCGGCGACTTGCGGGTCGGCGAGCAGCAGCTCGTCACGATCGCGAAGGCGATCTCGCTCGACGCCCGGGTGCTGATCATGGACGAGCCGACCTCGGCGCTCACCAGCTCCGAGGTCGAGCGGCTGTTCGACGTCATCCGCGAGCTCCGGCAGAGCGGCGTCGGCATCGTCTACATCTCGCACCGGATGGAGGAGATCTCCCGGGTCGCCGACCGCGCGACCGTGCTCCGCAACGGCAGCATCGTCACCAGTTTCGACCCGCGCGAGCTCAGTACCGCGGAGGTCGTCGAGGCGATGGTCGGCCGTCCGGTGCAGACCATGTTCACGACCCCCGACAGCGCCACCGGCGACGAACTGCTCCGCGTCGAGAACCTGAAGCTGAAGGCCCGCCGCCCGCGGCCCGGCCGCCGCGACCCCGACGGTATCTCGCTGACCGTCCGCGCCGGCGAGATCGTCGGCCTGGCCGGCCTGCTCGGCGCGGGCCGCACCGAACTGCTCGAGAACCTGTACGGCGTCGGGCCCGGCGGCACCCACACGGGCCGGATCCTCCTGCAGGGCAAGCCGATCCGCCCGCGCGGGCCGCGGCAGGCGCTGGCCCACGGCATCGGGTTCGTCCCGGAGGACCGGCGGACGTCGGGGCTCGTGCTGTTCCACTCGATCCTGGCCAACACGGTCGTCTCGAGCCTCCCGGCGTACGGCCGGCTCGGGGTGATCGCGCGCCGCAGGGAGCGGGCCGCGTCGGTGCGGACGGCCGACCGGCTGCGGCTGAAGTTCGGGCGCCTGCAGGACGAGGTCGGCACGTTGTCCGGCGGCAACCAGCAGAAGGTCGTGTTCGGGCGGATGCTGCTCACCGATCCCAAGCTGCTGCTCCTCGACGAGCCCACGCGCGGCGTCGACGTCGGCGCGAAGGCCGAGATCTACCGGCTGCTGGGCGAACTCGCGGCGCAGGGGCTCGGCGTACTGCTCGCCTCGTCCGAGTTGCCCGAACTGGTCGGCGTCTGCGACCGCGTCGTCGTGCTGCGGGACGGCCGCGACGTCGCCTCGTTCAGTACGGCGGACTCGGGCGAAGGCGATCTGCTGGCCGCCGCGATGGGACAAATCGAGGTCGGAGGAATGCAATGACCGACGTACAGGACCGAACCGTCGCGCCTGGGCAGGACGGGCCGGTGGAGCAGCGCAGCCTGGCCGCCACGCTCTTCCGGTTCCAGAGTGTCTTCGGGCTGATCGCGGTCTTCGTGGCGGCGATCATCTTCTCGCCGCGCAAGAACGGCGAGATCCTGTTCGTCAGCGCCGACAACCTGGCGAACGTGGTCCGCGCCGTGTCCGAGATCGGGATCATCGCGGTCGGCATGACGTTCGTGATCCTGATCGGCGGGATCGACCTGTCGGTCGGCGCGGTCCTCGGGCTCGCCGCGGTCGGGTCCGCCGTCCTGATGGTCGAGAACGACTGGGGCTTCCTGCCGTCCGTCGTGCTCGTGCTCGCGATCGGCCTGGTGTTCGGCGCCCTGCAAGGCGCCGCGACCGCGATGATCGGGATCCAGTCCTTCATCGTCACCCTCGCCGGCCTGCAGATAGCCCGCGGGCTGGCCCGGATCTGGTCCGGTGGGCAAGGCGTCGCGATCGCGTACGGCGACGGTCCCAAGGAAGCGCCGGCGTCGTTCGCGCTGCTCGGCGAACGGACCTTCGGCGGGCTGGTGCCGATCCCGGTGATCATCTTCGCGGTGGTCGCGATCGCCGCGGTGGTGTTCCTCCGGGTCAGCGCGTTCTCCCGGCACCTGTACGCCGTCGGCGGCAACGAGAAGGCCGCGCGGCTGTCCGGCGTACCGGTCGTCCGGGTGAAGATCGCGGTGTTCGCGATCTGCGGACTGCTCGCCTCGCTGGCCGGCATCGTGCACGCCGTCCAGCTCAACCAGGGCAGCCCGAACGACGGCATCGGCTACGAGCTGGACGCGATCGCCGCGGTGGTGATCGGCGGCACCAGCCTGGCGGGCGGCCGTGGTTCGGTGGCCGGGACGGTGGCGGGCGCGCTGCTGCTCGGCGTCCTGAACAACATCCTTGCCCTGAACAACATCGACTCCAACATCCAGCTCCTGATCAAGGGACTGGTGATCGTTGCCGCCGCCGCGCTGCAGCGACTCCGCCCCGCCTCGTGAGGAAGGTTCCGTCATGCGTTCTGTGAAGATTCCGTTGGCAGCAGCGGCAGTCGCTGCACTCGTGCTGGCCGGCTGTGGGACCACCAGTGAACGGACCTCGGGCGCCGCGTCGCCGGGCTCGTCAACGTCCTGCAAGGGAGCCGACGGCAAGTACACGATCGGGATGAGCCAGGCCAACGTCGCCGAGCCGTACCGGCAGCGGATGGACGACGACATCAGGGCCGCGGCCAAGGAGGTGCCGCAGTTCGACGTGAAGTTCGCGGACGCGGCGCAGGACAACGCCAAGCAGGTCGCGGACGTGGAGAACTACATCACCCAGCAGATCGACCTGCTGATCATCAGCCCGAACGAGGCGAAGCCGCTCACCGCCGTCGTGAAGAAGGCCTACGACAAGGGCATCCCGGTGATCGTACTGGACCGCAAGGTCGAGGGCGACGCGTACACCGGGTTCATCGGCGGCGACAACGTGCAGATCGGGCGCGAGGCCGGGAAGTACATCGCCGAGAAGCTGCTGCCGCAGGGCGGCAACGTCGTGGAGCTGAAGGGCCTGGCCGGCGCGACACCGCAGGCCGAACGGCACGAGGGATTCGTCGAAGGCATCAAGGGCAACCCGAAGGTCAAGGTGATCGCCGCCGCGAGCGGTGACTGGCTGCGGGAGAAGGGCCAGGCCCAGATGGACGCGCTGCTGAAGGCGAACCCGAAGATCGACGTCGTCTACTCGCACAACGACCCGATGGCCGAGGGCGCGTACCTGGCCGCGAAGGCGGTCGGCCGGGAGAAGGAGATGAAGTTCACCGGCATCGACGCGCTGCCGATCCCGTCCGGCGGCATCAAGGCTGTCGAGCAGGGCCGGCTGTCCGCCACCTTCACCTACCCGACCAACGGCAAGGAAGCCGTCGCCGCCGCCAAGAAGCTCCTCGTCGACTGCGGCACCATCGAGAAGTCCCAGATCCTTCCGACCCGCCTGATCGACGCCACCAACGCGGCCCAGATCTACGCCGAAGAAAACCCCACAGGCTGACGGCCCCCCGACCACCGATCGTTTGAGGGGTTCACCTCTCAACTGACCCCTTCACCACGCGCATGCAGCGGGTGAAGGGGCAACGGGCGAGGTGAACCCCTCAAACGGAGTGGAGCCGGGCGGGGTCAGGGGCGGCGGGAGCTGGCGCGGGGGATCAGGCGGGCGGACAGGGTGGTGGCGGTGGCGGGGCGGGTGTTGTCGGCGATGCGGGCGAGGAGGAGGCGGGCGGCGACGGTGCCGATCTCGTACGCCGGTTGCGCGACGACCGTCAGCGGCGGGTCGACGAGTGCCGTCCACGGCGCGTCGTCGAACGTGACCAGCCCGACGTCGTGTCCCGCCCGCACACCGCGCTCCTGCAGGGCCTGCAGTACGCCGACCGCCATCGCGCTGTTCGCAACGAGCAGGGCGTCCGGCGGCTCCGGCTGTGCGAGCAGGTCGAGCGCGGCGCGGTGCGCGCCCGCGGCCTTGTACTCGCAGCGCCTGACGAGTTTCGTCGTCCGGCGCCGCCGGGCGGCCTTCAGCGCCTCGCGGTATCCGGCCAGCCGGTCGTCCGCCGTACGGACGCCGGCCGGGCCGGTGATGCACCCGATCCGTTCGTAGCCCTGGGCAACCAAATGTGCGGTCGCCTCGCGGGCCGCGAGCCGGGTGTCGACCAGCACGACGTCGCTGTCGTGTCCGGGCAGCGGCCGGTCCACCGCGACGTACGCCGTACCTCGCGCGGCGAGCTTCGCGACCGAGGACGCCGGGCCGCTCGGGGACAGGATGACGCCCGCGACCCGTTCCTGGATGGCGATGTCGACGTAGCGGCTCTCCTTCTCCGCGCTCTCGTCGGAGTTGCACAGCACGACCGAGTACCCGACCTCGTGCGCCACGTCCTCCACCCCGCGGGCGATCGCGGTGAAGAACGGGTTCTCCACGTCGGAGATGATCAGCGCGACCACCGCGGCCTCCTGGCGGCGCAGGTTCCGCGCGGGGCCGTTCGGCTGGTATCCGAGCTCGTCGGCGGCCCGGCGTACCCGTGCCGCGAGGTCCGGGTCGACCGTCGGCTTGCCGTTCAGGGCCCGGGAGACGGTCGCCGTCGACACCCCGGCCCGTGCGGCCACGTCGCTGACAGTCGGCACTCTGGCTCCCTTCCTGACCGACCAGTATGCCGGGCGAGTAATGGATTACCCAGGGGTCCGCCGTGCACTTAACGTACGTAACCTCGGAGCATGACCAGTGACGTGAGAGGATCACCCGCGTGACTGCCTTGCCGAGTGTTTCGTACTCCATCACCGTTCGCCTCGAGGTGCCCGCCGGCGGCTCGACGGTGAGCAAGCTGACGACCGCGGTCGAGCAGGCCGGCGGTCTGGTCACCGCGCTCGACGTGACCGCGTCCGGCCACGAGCGGCTGCGGATCGACGTCACCTGCGCGGCGGCCGACACCGAGCACGCGGGCCGCCTGGTCGAGGCGATGCGCGCCGTACCGGGCGTCGAGATCGCCCGGGTCTCGGATCGGACCTTCCTGATGCACCTCGGCGGCAAGATCTCGATGGAGGCCAAGCACCCGATCCGCAACCGTGACGACCTGTCGATGATCTACACGCCGGGTGTCGCGCGGGTCTGCCTGGCGATCGCGAACAACCCCGACGACGCGCGCCGGTTGACCATCAAGCGCAACAGCGTCGCGGTCGTCACCGACGGCTCGGCCGTCCTCGGCCTGGGCAACATCGGCCCGAAGGCCGCGCTGCCGGTGATGGAGGGCAAGGCCGCGCTGTTCAAGCGGTTCGCCGGGATCGACGCCTGGCCGCTGTGCCTGGACACCCAGGACCCGGACGAGATCGTCTCGATCGTCAAGGCGATCGCGCCGGGCTTCGCCGGGATCAACCTCGAGGACATCTCCGCGCCGCGCTGCTTCGAGATCGAGGCCCGGCTGCGTGAGGAGCTCGACATCCCGGTCTTCCACGACGACCAGCACGGTACGGCGGTGGTCGTCGTCGGCGCGCTGTACAACGCGCTTCGCGTGGTGGGCAAGGACATCAGCAACGTGCGGGTCGTGCTGTCCGGCGCGGGCGCCGCCGGTACGGCGATCCTGAAGCTGCTGCTCGCGGCAGGCGTGAAGGACACCTGTGTCGCCGACATCGGCGGCGTCATCCACCCCGAGCGCGACGGGCTGTCGCCGGAGCTGCGCTGGATCGCGGAGAACACCAACGCCGCCAAGTACAGCGGCGACCTGAAGGGTGCGCTGGCCGGCGCGGACGTGTTCATCGGCGTCTCCGCGCCGAACATCCTGACCGGCGCCGACATCGCCACCATGAACGAGGACGCGATCGTGTTCGCGCTGGCGAACCCGGTGCCCGAGGTCGACCCGGCCGAGGCCGGCGAGCACGCCGCCGTGGTCGCGACCGGCCGCAGCGACTACCCGAACCAGATCAACAACGTGCTGGTCTTCCCGGGGGTCTTCCGCGGTCTGCTCGACGCGCAGTCGTCCAAGGTGTCGGTGGAGATGGAGCTGGCCGCCGCGCGCGCCCTGGCCGGCGTGGTGACCGACGACGAGCTGAACGCCAGCTACATAGTGCCGAGCGTCTTCCACCCGGAGGTGCACACGATGGTGGCCCACGCCGTTCGTGAGGCGGCCGGCGGCAAGGCTCCGGCCCACGAGAGCTACCCGGACGACGCTCCCGCGCTGTGAGTACGGTGGACAGGTGACTTCTACGCTGACGGGGCCGGCCACCGGGTCGCGGGTACGGGTCTGGGCCTGGCGGATCGCCTTCGTGGCGGCGGTGGCACTGCAGCTGTACGGCGTCTACGCGCCGCGCGAGGCGGGTCCGCACGTCGGGCTGCCGCAGGTGGACAAGATCGCGCACTGCTTCCTGTTCGCGGCGGTGGCGTTCACCGGTCTCAAGGTCGGTGTGCCGGCGCGCTGGCTGCTCGGAGCTCTCGTCGCGAACGCGGTGGTCAGCGAGCTGGTGCAGCACTGGCTGCTGCCGCAGCGCGACGGCGACCCGTTCGACGCCTTGGCCGACCTGGCCGGGGTCGCGCTGGGCGCTTGGCTGGGGTCACGGGCGACCCGTCGTACGCCATGATGGAGGTATGACGGTCTCGACCCTGACCGGTTCGCTGCTGGTGGCGACCCCGTTGCTCGACGAGCCGCCCTTCCGCCGGTCGGTGATCCTGCTGCTGGATCACGACGACGACGGCGCACTCGGGGTGGTGGTGAACCGCGCCGCCGACCTGTCCGTGGACCAGGTGCTGCCGAACTGGTCGTCCGCGGTCGACGAGCCCGGCGTGCTGTTCATGGGCGGGCCTGTCGGCACCGACAGTGCACTCGCGGTCGCAGAGGTCATCGACACCACCGACCCGCCCGGCTGGCGGGAGTGCTTCGGCCGGATCGGGTTGATCGACCTCGACGTACCACCGGCGCTGCTGGAGGGCGCGATCACCCGGATGCGCATCTTCGCCGGCTACGCCGGCTGGTCCAGCGGCCAGCTCGAGGGCGAGATCGCCGAAGGCGCCTGGTACGTCGTCGAATCCCACCCCGAGGACGTCTTCGGCCACGACCCCGACACTCTCTGGCGCCGAGTCCTCCGCCGTCAGAACGACCAGATGGCCTACCTGGCCACCTACCCCGACGACCCAACGCTCAACTAACCCCTTCCGGGGGACTACTCGTCGCCGTCCTGGTCGTCGTCGCCGGGGTTGAGGGAGTCCCAGATCTCCTTGCACTCCGGGCAGACCGGGAAGCGCTGCGGGTCGCGGCTCGGGACCCAGACCTTGCCGCAGAGGGCGACGACGGGGGTGCCCATCACCATCGCCTCGGTCAGCTTGTCCTTCGGCACGTAGTGCGAGAACCGCTCGTGATCGCCAGGCTCGGCCGGCGACGTCTGCGTCCGCTCGTCGACAACCGTCTCCGCGCCGGGGGTCAGCTGTGTGCTCATACCCCCGAGTGTAGGACGCATCACCAGCAGACCAGGAACTTTTCCACAGCTCGGGGAATCCCGGGGAATCCAGGGGCAGATCACGGCACCTTCTCTGCCGTGACCGACCAGAGGAGGCAGTATGAGTCTCGTGGAACCCATCCCGACCCAACCAGCGGTGCCCTGGCAGCCCTTCGGACCGCTGACAAGGGCCGATCTCGCTCGAATGCCCGATGACGGGCACCGGTACGAGCTCATCGACGGGGTGTTGCTCGTGACCCCGGCCCCGGCCATCCGGCACCAGATCATCGCCAGCAACCTCAACGACATCCTCAAGCGGGCCTGTCCGGCCGAGCTGCTGGTGCTGTTCGCGCCGGTCGACGTGGTCCTGGCCACGGACACCGTGCTGCAACCGGATCTGGTAGTCGCTGCGCGCGAGGACTTCGGCGAGCACGATCTGCCGGTCGCACCCTTGCTGGCGGTCGAGGTGTTGTCGCCGAGCACGCGGCGCTTCGACCTGATGGTGAAGTTCTCGCGGCTGGAGGCGGCTGGTTGCCAGGCGTACTGGGTGGTGGATCCCGACACGCCGAGCCTGATCGCCTGGGAACTGCAGGACGGCGCATTTGTGCAGGTCGCGAAGGTGACCGGCGATGAAGCGGCGCACCTGACGAGTCCGTACGACGTGACGGTGGTGCCTGCCGATCTGATCTCGTAACGGATCTCGGGTAACCTTCCTGCCCGGCACACTGTCGACCTTCGGGGGAGTAGCTGTCTGTGGATTCGCACGTGCCGGCCAACCCTGCTGTCCTGCCACCGGCCTATCCGGATCGCGCAGCGTGGGGGACCGCGAGCAAGCTGCGAGCCTGGCAGGCCGAGGCGCTCCAGCTGTACCTGGACAACAACCCGCGGGACTTCCTCGCGGTGGCGACACCGGGCGCGGGCAAGACGACATTCGCGCTGACGGTGGCCGCCGAGCTGCTGCACCGGCGGCAGATCGAGCGGGTGACCGTGGTGACGCCGACCGAGCACCTCAAGGTGCAGTGGGCCGATGCCGCGGACCGGGCGGGGATCTCGATCGACCCCGCGTTCGCCGGGCGCCGCGGCAAGACCAACAAGGACTTCCAGGGCGTCGCGGTGACGTATGCGGGCGTCGCGGTGAACCCGCTGGCGTTCCGGGTCCGGACCGAGCGGTTCAAGACCCTGGTGATCCTCGACGAGGTGCACCACGGCGGTGACGCCCTGAGCTGGGGCGACGGTGTCCGCGAGGCCTTCGAGCCCGCGACCCGCCGGCTCTGCCTGACCGGGACGCCGTTCCGCAGCGACGACAACCCGATCCCCTTCGTGACGTACGAGGAGGGCCACGACGGCGTCGCCCGGAGCAAGGCCGACTACACGTACGGGTACGGGCACGCGCTGCGCGACCACGTCGTTCGCCCGGTGATCTTCATGTCGTACTCCGGTGAGATGCGGTGGCGGACCAAGGCCGGTGACGAGATCGCCGCGCGGCTGGGCGAGCCGCTCACCAAGGACCTGACTGCCCAGGCGTTGCGCACCGCGCTGGACCCGGCCGGAGAGTGGATGGGCGCGGTGCTGGCGGCCGCGGACAAGCGGCTGACCGAGGTACGCCGGCACATGCCGGACGCCGGAGCGTTGGTGATCTCGGGCGACCAGAACACCGCCCGCGCGTACGCGAAGACGCTGCGCGAGCTCACCGGCGAGGCGCCGACCGTCGTGCTGTCGGACGAGAAGGCGGCGAGCAAGAAGATCGCGAAGTTCTCCGAGGACAACTCCCGGTGGATGGTCGCCGTGCGGATGGTGTCCGAGGGCGTCGACGTACCGCGGCTCGCCGTCGGCGTGTACGCGACACCGACGTCGACGCCGCTGTTCTTCGCGCAGGCCGTCGGGCGGTTCGTGCGGGCCCGCAAGCGCGGCGAGACGGCGTCGGTGTTCGTGCCCTCGGTGACCCGGCTGCTCGGGTTCGCGGCCGAGATGGAGGTCGAGCGCGACCACGTCCTCGGCCGGAAGAACACGAACGAGGACGGCGACATCTTCGCCCTCGAGGACGACCTGCTGAAGCAGGCGAACCAGGCCGAGGGCGCCAGCGACGAGCTCGAGGGCAACTTCGAGGCGCTCGGGTCGGACGCGAGCTTCGACCGGGTGGTGTTCGACGGCGGTGACTACGGGACCGGCGGCGAGAACGCGTCCGACGAGGAGCTGGACTTCCTCGGTCTGCCGGGCCTGCTGGAGCCCGACCAGGTGCGGGAGCTGCTGCACAAGCGCCAGCAGAAGTCGCTGGCCGCGCAGAAGAAGTCCTCGCGGTCCACGAGTGACCGCGAGGACCCGACGCCGACCGAGCTGGCCACCCACGAGCAGATCGCGCTGCTCCGCCGCGAGCTGAACGGTCTGGTCGCCGCCTGGCACCACCGCACCGGCCAGCCGCACGGCGTGATCCACAACGACCTGCGCCGCAAGCTCGGCGGTCCGGCCGCCGCGCATGCCTCGTCGATCCAGCTGAAGGATCGCATCGAGCTGATCCGCGACTGGGCGACCCAGCGCCGCGCCTGACTCGGCGCATCTGATCACCAGCACCTGACACCCCGCCCCGGTTCGCCGGCGGCGGGGTGTTGTGTCGTGACGAAGTGTTGACGTGCTGCGACCGGTGCTGCAAGCTTCGGATACCCGCACTGCAAGAAATTGTCAGAGTCACGCAATTTCCGTAGTGCAGGAACCTCCCACCGCCCCCGATGGAGGACCACCCGATGCATCGGAAGAATCTTCTGCGGCTCCCGCTGGCCGCCCTGCTCGTCGCCGCCGGTCTGCTGTCGGTCCCGACCGCCATGGCCGCCGACCTGACCAAGACCCTGACCGCCAGCAGTTCGCTCGGTGAATACCCGAGCGGCAACGCCGGCGACGGAAATCAGAACAGCTACTGGGAGAGCAGCAACAACGCCTTCCCGCAGTGGCTGCAGGCGGATCTGGGCGCCACGAAGGACGTCAACCAGGTGACGCTCAAACTCCCGTCCTCCTGGGGGCCGCGCACCCAGACCGTCACGGTCTCGGGCAGCGCGAACGGCTCCTCGTTCAGCACACTCGTCAGCAGCACGGCGTACACCTTCAGCGGCACCAACGTCGTCACGATCGATTTCACCAACACCTCGGTGCGCTACGTCCGGCTGACATTCACCGCGAACACCGGCTGGCCGGCCGCGCAACTGTCGGAGTTCGCACTGGCCGGGCCTGGTGGCGGGCCGGTCGAACCCCCGACCGGCACGGACCTCGCCGCCGGCAAGGCGATCGAGGCGTCGAGCTCGGTGTTCGGCTTCGTCGCGACCAACGCCAACGACGGCAACACCGGCACCTACTGGGAGTCGAACGGCTTCCCGTCGACCTTGACCGTCAAGCTCGGCGCGAACGCCGACGTCAGCTCGGTCGTCGTCAAGCTCAACCCGGATCCGGTCTGGGGTCCCCGCACCCAGAGCATCGAGGTCCTCGGCCGTGAACAGTCCGCGACCGCGTTCACGTCGGCCGTCGCGCGGACCAACTACCAGTTCGACCCGTCGGCCAACCAGAACACGGTGACAATCCCGGTCACCGGCCGGTACGCCGACCTTCGCCTGCAGCTGTTCAGCAACACCGGCGCTCCCGGCGGCCAGGTCGCCGAGCTGCAGATCTTCGGTGCGGCGGCGCCCAACCCGGACCTCGTCGTGACGAACGTCGACTGGTCACCTGCCGCGCCGACCGAGTCGACCCCGATCACCTTGACCGCGGCCGTCAAGAACAATGGCTCGGCAGCCGCGCCGGCCAGCAGCCTCAACTTCCTGCTCGGCGGCTCGGTCGCCGGAACGGCGAACGTCCAGGCACTCGCCGCCGGTGCGTCCACCACGGTCACCGCCAGCGCTGGGACGCGCGCGCAAGGGAACTACACCGTCGCCGCCGTCGCCGACCCGGCCAACGTGGTCGTCGAGCAGAGCGACACCAACAACACGCTCCAAGCAGCGACCCAGCTGACAGTCGCCCAGGCCGCTGGGCCTGACCTCCAGGTCACCGGCATCACGCCCAACCCGGCCAATCCGGCACCCGGTGCCCAGGTCACGTTCACGGTCGCCGTGAACAACCGCGGTACGTCGGCTGCCGCGGCCAGTGTGGCGCGCTTGGTCGTCGGCACGACCACCCTCAACGGCAACGCGCCGTCGATCGCGGCCGGCGCCACTGCCAACGTCGCGATCAGCGGAACGTGGACCGCGACGAACGGCGGCGCCACGCTGACGGCCACGGCCGATGCGGGCAACGCCGTTGCCGAGACCAACGAAACCAACAACACCTTCACCAAGTCGATGGTGGTCGGCCGCGGCGCCGCCGTACCGTTCACGTCGTACGAGGCCGAGGCGGGCAACTACACCGGCACCCTGCTGACCGCCGACGCGCAGCGGACCTTCGGGCACACCAACTTCGCCACCGAGTCGTCCGGCCGGCAGTCGGTCCGGCTGAACTCCAGCGGTCAGTACGTCGAGTTCACCTCCACCGTGCCGACCAACTCGATCGTGGTCCGCAACTCGATTCCGGACTCCGCCGACGGACAGGGGCTCCAGGCAACGATCAGCCTGTACGTGAACGGCACGTTCAAGCAGAAGCTCAACCTGAGCAGCCACAACAGCTGGCTCTACGGCAACACCGACTCGCCCGAGGGTCTCACCAACACCCCCGGCGGCGACGCCCGCCGCCTGTTCGACGAGTCGCACGCCCTGCTCAACCAGTCCTACCCGGCCGGCACCACGTTCCGCCTGCAGCGGGACACCGGCGACACGGCGTCGTACTACATCATCGACCTGGTCGACCTCGAGCAGGTCGCGCCGGCGCTGTCCCAGCCGGCCGGATGTACGTCGATCACGCAGTACGGCGCGGTGCCGAACGACGGGATCGACGACGCGGACGCCATCCAGCGCGCCGTGACGGACGACCAGAACGGCGTGATCAGCTGCGTCTGGATTCCTGCAGGCCAGTGGCGGCAGGAGAAGAAGATCCTCACCGACGACCCGCAGAACAGGGGTCAGTTCAACCAGGTCGGGATCAGCAACGCGACGATCCGCGGCGCCGGAATGTGGTACTCGCAGCTGTACTCGCTGATCGAGCCGCAGAACGCGGGTGGGATCAACCACCCGCACGAAGGCAACTTCGGTTTCGACATCGACAAGAATGTGCAGCTGTCGGACATCGCGATCTTCGGATCCGGCCGGATCCGCGGCGGTGACGGGAACGCCGAGGGCGGAGTGGGGCTGAACGGGCGCTTCGGGACCGGGACGAAGATCAGCAACGTCTGGATCGAGCATTCGAACGTCGGGGTCTGGGTCGGCCGCGACTACGACAACATCCCGGAGCTGTGGGGTCCGGCCGACGGGCTCGAGTTCAGCGGGATGCGGATCCGGGACACGTACGCCGACGGCATCAACTTCTCCAACGGCACCCGGAACTCGAAGGTGTTCAACTCGTCGTTCCGCACCACCGGCGACGACGCGCTCGCGGTGTGGGCGAACAAGTACGTCAATGACCAGTCGGTGGACGTCGGCCACGACAACGCGTTCACCAACAACACCGTCCAGCTGCCGTGGCGGGCGAACGGGCTCGCGATCTACGGCGGGTACGGCAACCGGATCGAGAACAACCTGGTCTACGACACGATGAACTACCCGGGCATCATGCTGGCCACCGACCACGATCCGCTGCCGTTCTCCGGGACGACGACGATCGCGAACAACGCGCTCTACCGGTGCGGCGGGGTGTTCTGGAACGAGGACCAGGAGTTCGGCGCGATCACGCTGTTCCCGTCGAACCTCCCGATCCCCGGCGTCACCATCCGGGACACCGAGATCCATGACTCGACGTACGACGGCATCCAGTTCAAGACCGGCGGCGGGGAGATGCCGAACGTTGCGATCAGCAACGTGAAGATCGACAAGTCGAACAACGGCTCCGGCATCCTCGCGATGGGCGGCGCCCGCGGCAGCGCCAACCTGTCGAACGTCACGATCACCAACTCCCGCGACGGCGACATCCTGAAGGAGCCCGGCTCGACCTTCACCATCACCGGGCAGTAACCACACCCGGGCACGACAGGTATTCCCCCGAGGCCCAGCACCTCCTCAAGAGGTGCTGGGCCTCAGCCTTTACGGGCGGTAGACGTGGACGTAGTCGATCTGCATCGACCCCGAGCTGGCCGTCGGCGGGATCTTGCCGTACACGAACAGGTCGAGGATCAGCGCGTCACTGGTGCCGGCGGTGTACGCGCCCTGTCGGCAGATCTCCTTGCCGTCGAGATACCAGACGGTCTCGTCGGGGCCGAGTTGCTGGGCGATCGTGTGCCAGTCGGTGGTCAGGTCGGTCGGTGACTGGTAAGTGCAGCCGCCGCCGGGGGACTGGTGGTTGGTGAGATACAGCGCCCGATGGTTGTCGCTGTAGAACTCGTACGTGTCCTGCTCGTTCGAGCCATTGCCGTTCCAGGTCCACGTGGACGGCCAGAATCCCTTGTCCGCCGGGAGTTTCAGCCGGGTCTCGACGTAGTCGCCGGTCTTCACGGCGAACGACTGCGACGGCTCGTGCCCGCAGGCCTGCCCGGTCGTGATCAGGGCGCCGGACCACTCGTACCCGGTCGCGGGGTTGTTCTTCCGCGCCGTCATCGTCAGCTTGCCGTCGCTCACCGCGAGTGCGTCCCAGGTGTGCCACTCGAGCTGCTGGTTGCCCTTGTTGCCCAGGCACTGGTCGGCTTCGGCGTTCGAGTGGATGGCCCACTTCGTCCGGTCGATCGCCGTACCGTCGAACTCGTCCGCGAACACCAGTGCGCCGGGTGCGGCGTCGGCGGCCCGCAGCGGGACGACGAACAACCCCAGCACGACCAGAGCCGTAAGTAACTTACGCATCAGGCAAGCCTCTCCGTCGGAAACCAACGGATCAAACAGTCGCTTGATCAGGGCTTGGTTGTCAACTCCTGCAGGCCGATCACGTCGAGCAGCCGGATCGCCTGCTCGGACGCCGACCCGGGCTCCGCCGTGTACAGCACCACGCGCTGGTCGCGCTCCGGCACCACCAGGACTTCGCAGATCACGTCGACCCGCCCGACCTGGGGATGGAAGATCGTCTGGCACAGCGACTGCTGCCGCCCGACCTCGTGCCGCGCCCAGATCTCCGCGAACTCGGGACTCCCCGCCAGCAGGTCGTCGACGAGCCGGGCGATGGCCGAATCGTTCGGGTAGGTGCTGGTCGCCGCCCGCAAATCGGCGGCGGCGTCACGGGCGAACTCCCGGGTGGCCTCCTCGCCGAACAGGTCCGTCTGCCGGTCGGTGAGGAAGCGCAGCCGGAGCAGATTCCGGTCCCGCGGCGGGAGTGCGGAGAAGTCCGTGATCAGCGCCGCGGCCAGCGGGTTCCACGCGAGGACGTCGTACTTCGCGTCCAGCACCAGCCCCGGTACGTCGAGGCGCGCGAGCATCCGCAGTACGCCGGTCCGCACCTCCGTCGGCGGGCCGGGTGGCGGACCGGGCTGCTCGCCGGCGAGCCGGAACAGGTGATCGCGCTCGTCGGCGGACAACCGCAGCGCGCGGGCGAGACCGGTCAGCACCGCGCGGGACGGGCGCGGGCCGCGGCCCTGCTCCAGACGGGTGTAGTAGTCCGTGGACATCGTCGCGAGGCTTGCCACCTCTTCCCGGCGGAGCCCGGGCGTACGGCGGCGCAGGCCGGCGGGCAGTCCGACGTCGGCGGGGCGCAACGCCTCCCGTCGTACCCGGAGGAACTCCGCCAGCCCGTCGCGATCCATGGTCCCAGGATCCCAGGCACGCGCACGGCCAAACAGGGACCGCCGATCCCAGCCTCGGCCGACTCTGCCTCGCGCGGCCGGATCAACTCAGGGTTGACGGCATGAACACGACGAAGATCGCGCTCGTCACGGGCGCCAACAAAGGCATCGGCAAGGAGATCGCACGACAGCTCGGGCAGGCCGAGTTCACCGTGCTCGCCGGGTCGCGGGACCTGGAGCGCGGCGAGCTCGCGGTGAAGGAACTGGTTGCCGAGGGCCTGGAGGTGGTCGGCCTCCAGCTTGAGGTCACGGACGAGGAGTCGGTGCGGGCTGCGGCCGAGCGGGTCGCGGCGGAGTACGGGCGGCTCGACGTCCTGGTCAACAACGCGGCGATCATTCCCGAGGGCGACGACGCGGTCTCGCGGATCGGCGCCACGGTCCTGCGATCGGCGTTCGAGACCAATGTGGTCGGGCTCGTGGGGGTCACGCAGGCGTTCCTGCCGCTGCTCCACCAGGCCGAGGCGGCCCGGATCGTGAACCTGTCGACGTCGCTGGCGTCGTTCGAGCAGGTCGGCGATCCGGAGTCGCGGATGTCGACGGTGCTGACGCTCGGCTACAACGCTTCGAAGGCGGCCGTGAACATGGTCACGGTCATGCTCGCCAACGAGCTGCGCGGCAGCGGCATCCTGGTGAACGCCGCCGACCCGGGCAACTGCGCGACCGACATGGGCGGCTGGACCGCGGCGCGCACCCCGGCGCAAGGTGCGGCCGTCGCGGTCGAGCTCGCGACGCTCGGCCCGGACGGCCCGACTGGCCACGTCTACGCCCAGGAAGGCCGCCTCCCCTGGTGAGCGGCCGCCTTCCCGCCAACTGCACACCTCCGGGGCTGACCCCTGAGTTTGCCGGTTGACGCCGCGCATGCGGTGAGGCGAAGCGGCCATCTCAGGGGCCGGCCCCTGAGATGGCCGTGGTGCGGGGCGGTCGTCAGACGATGGCGCCGGACCAGGCGAGGGCCTGCTTGAGCAGCTGTCCCCGGCCGCCCTCCATGTCGTTGAGGAGGCTCGGGGCCAGCGCCTCCTCCGGGGTCAGCCAGGTGAGCTCGAGCGCGTCCTGGCGCGGGTTGCACTCACCGGTGACCGGTACGACGTACACCAGGGCGACCGCGTGCTGGCGCGGGTCGTGCAGCGGGGTCATGCCGGGGAACGGGAAGTACTCCGCGACCGTGACCGGGACCAGCGTGGCGGGGAGCCGCGGGAAGGCAGCCGGCCCGAGGTCTTTCTCGATGTTGCGCTGCAGCGCGTCGCGGATCGACTCGTTGTGCAGGACGCGCCCCGAGACCAGCGTGCGGGTGATCTCGCCGGTCGCGGCGGACGTCCGGAGCAGCACCCCGATGTGCTCGATCCGGCCGGACGGGTCGACGCGCGCGGGAACGGCCTCGACGTACAGGATCGGTACCCGCGTGCGGGTCTCCGCGAGCGCGAACTCGGAGAGCCAGCCGGGATTCGGGTCAGGCGTACGCAGCGACGAACTCATGGAGGACATCTTCGCTTACGGTCTGAAAGCGGACCGGTACCGGGAGGGGCTCAGTCCGAATGTCGAGCGGAATCTGCGGGTCGCGTGGCTCGGATCGTGCCAGCCGACCAGCGCGCCGATGGTGCTGATCGGGAGCTCGGTCTCGATCAGGAGGCCGGCGGCGCGTTCGGCGCGGACGCGGTTCAGGTACGCCATCGGGGACATGCCGACCGAGGTGCCGAAGAGGCGGATCAGGTAGCCGGGCGCGAGGTTGACGGCTGCCCCGAGCTGTTCGAGGGTCCAGGGCGCGGCGAGGTCGGACTCCAGCAGACGCATCGCGTGCTGCACCGCGGGGTGCGGTGCCGGTCGCATGCCCGTGGCCGCGGGGATCAGGGCGCCCGAGAGGAGGCCGAACACGTCCGGCCCCAGATAGGCGTTGCGGACGACCATGCCCTGGCAGTCGACGTACCCGTGCCACTCGCCCGGGCGGATCACCACCACCGAGTCCGGCGCGAGCTGGACCTCGCCGCCGGCCGACACATGCGTGCCCCGACCGGCGACGACCACTGCGATCTCGAAGAACGCGTGGCTGTGCACCGCGACGTCCGCGACCAGCTCGATCCGCTCGCCGGCGACCGGCAGCCTCAGGTCCGGGAAGACCTCACTGCTCAGCACGTTGTGCACGACCAACCTCCCAGGAGGTGAATTCCGGTCAACTGGTGGTCAACCTCGTCCTGTCGGCACGGCCGCGGGTCCCCGACCCTGGAAACACCTTCCAGTACGACGGAATCCGAGGAGCCCTCGATGACCACGACCGACCCTACGGCACCCGCGGTGCTCGACGAAGAGATCATTTCCGCCTACCGCCGCGACGGCGTCGTCCGGATCCGGAACATCATCGGCCGCGACGAGGCGGCCCGGTTCGCCGCCGCCGCGGCCGAGTGGACCGCCGGCGCCGACGACCTGTTCGAGGACTCGAAGATCTTCAACCAGTACGTCAATGTCTGGCGGCAGAACGACGTCCTGCGGGAGCTCACGCTGGATCCGCGACTCGCCGCGGCGGCGACCGCGCTGGCCGGCGTACCGCTGCGGATCTGGCACGACCAGCTGCTGATCAAGCCGCCGCACAACGGCGCGGCGACCGAGTTCCACCAGGACGCGCCGTACTGGCCGCACGCCGGTTCGCGGGCCTCGCTGTCGGCCTGGGTCGCGCTCGTCGACGTACCGGTGGAGCGCGGCTGCATGACGTTCATCCCGGGCTCGCAGCATCACCAGGATCTGCGCAGCCAGGACCTGTCCGATCACGAGGACATGTTCCGCGCCGCACCGGACCTGCGCTGGGAGGAGCGGCTGACGATCCCGCTGCAGGCCGGCGACTGCACCTTCCACAACGCCTACCTGGCGCACTCCGCGACACCGAACTTCACCGACGACCCGCGGATCGCGCACGTGGCGATCTACATCGACGCGGCGGCGACGTACACCGGCGCCGGCCACGTGGTGACCGACGGCGTCGGCCTGACCGTCGGCGAACCGCTCGACCACGAGCTCTTCCCGGCTGTCTGATTTTTCACGGTGTGACATAAGTTGTCACCGTGCGTCTGCTCACCGACATCCGTCCGCTGCGTGAGTCCGCCGACTTCCGCAGGCTGTGGATCGGGTCGACGGTGTCGCAGCTCGGTCAGCAGATGACGGCGGTGACCGTCTCGATCCAGGTGTACGCGCTGACGCACTCGACGTTCGCGGTCGGGCTGGTCGGGCTGTTCTCACTGGTCCCGCTGATCGTCTTCGGGCTGTACGGCGGCGCGATGGCCGATGCGATCGACCGCCGTACGCTCGCGCTGGTCTCGTCCACCGGATTGTGGCTGCTCTCGATGGTCCTGGTGCTGCAGTCGCATCTGGACTGGGAGCAGGTCGGGGTGCTGTACGCCGTCGTGGCCTGCCAGTCGGCCTGCTTCGCGGTCAACAACCCGGCGCGGTCCGCGATCATCCCGCGGCTGATCCGCCCTGAGCTGCTGCCGGCCGCGAACACGCTCAGCCAGGCCGCGTTCAACCTGGGCTTCACTGCCGGGCCGCTGCTCGGCGCGGCGGTGATCGCCTGGCAGGGGTTCGCGGCGGCGTACCTGGTCGACGTGATCACGTTCACCGCGGCGCTGTACGCGCTGTTCCGGCTCCCGCCGGTGCCGCCGACCGGCGCCGTACGGCGGGCCGGGCTGCGCTCGGTGCTCGAAGGGTTCACGTTCCTGCGCGCGGCGCCGGCGTTGCTGGCCACCTTCCTCGCCGACATCCTCGCGATGGTGTTCGCCCAGCCGCGGGCGCTGTTCCCGGCCGTGGCCGGTGCGTTCTTCGGCGGCGGCGTCCGGACCGTCGGGCTGCTGCAGGCCGCGCCGGCGATCGGGGCGCTGATCGGCGTGATCTTCTCCGGGTGGGTCACTCGGGTGCGCCGTCAGGGCGTGGCGATCGTGCTGGCGATCACGGTGTACGCCGCCGCCGTCGGCCTCTTCGGACTGTCGCGGACGATCTGGCTGGGCGTCGCGCTGCTCGCAATGTCCGGGGCGGCCGACATGGTCAGCTCGGCGTACCGGAACACGGTGCTGCAGTCCGCGGCGCCGGACGCGATGCGCGGGCGGCTGCAGGGGGTGTTCATCGTGGTCGTGGCCGGCGGGCCGCGGCTGGGGGACTTCGTCGCGGGGACGACGGCGTCGCTGACCAGTCCGACCGTCGCGTTGCTCGGCGGTGCCGCGGTGTGTATCACCGGACTCCTGATCCTGCTGGCGCGGAACCGGCCGTTCCGGGTCTACGACTCGCAGACCCGGGCGCTGAGTTGAGGATCAGCCGCCGGTCGCGAGCTTCTTCAGCACCGTGAACCAGGAGTCCATGTCCGGGTTGATCTCGGTCATCGGCTTGTCGTCGACGGTGACGAGCTTGCGGTCGCCGAGCGGCTCCTTCAGCTTGATCGGCGTCATCGACATGTTGCTGTCCTCCGGGCAGGGCACGTCGACGTCGATCGTCACCCGGATCTTGTCCTCGAGTTGCTCGACCTTGAGGTCCGACGCGCACTTGCCGACGGTGCCGATCACCAGGTCCGCCTCGTCGTACTTCGGCGCGTTCTGGATCCACTTCAGGTACTTCGGCTTCTTCCCCTTGATCAGCTGGTAGTACTGCGCCGGCTGCGGGTTCTCCTCGTCCGGGGTGCCGCTGCCGTCACCGATGAAGGTGCCGTAGATCTTGTCGATGCACGGATCCTTGTCGTCCGGGCCGTCGATCGCCCCGAACGCCCGCGCGGCCTTGTAGCAGCCGACCGCCTCGCGGTTCAGTGAGATGTTGAAACCGATCAGTGCCACGGCGCCGACGACCATCGCGATCGCCAGCATCCGGCGCGATTTCAGCTGCTGCGGGCCGAGAATGCCGGCCGCCCGGCGGGCCTCCTCCGGGGTCGCGTCGTCCGGCACCGGGGCGGTGCGGAACAGCGCCGTGATCGAGCTCGTCCACTGCGGATTGATGATCGTCGGAACGGCATAGACCAGGATCAGGCCCACGATCACGACGACGGCGGGGAGCAGCGACCAGTAATTTCGCACGGCAGCAAGATACGGGCCCATCGGGCCGCGACCGAATAACGGATACGCTAACAAGGTGCCAGCCGAGACCTCGCAGACGCTCGACCGGGGACTCACCGTCCTCGAGTTGCTCGCGGACGCCCCCGACGGGCTCTCGATCACCGAGCTCGCCGCGGCGCTGCGGGTCAGCCGGACGGTCGTGTACCGGCTGGTGAACACGCTCGAGCTGCACCGGCTGGTGCGCCGCGACAGCGAGGGCCGGGCCCGGCTCGGGCTCGCCGTACTGCACTACAGCCGGCGGGTGCAGCCGACGCTGCGGGACGCCGCGCTGCCGGTTCTGCGCTCGCTGGCCGAGGACACCGGCGCCACCGCGCACCTCACGGTCGCCGACGGTGAGGAGGCGCTCGCGATCGCGGTCGTCGAGCCGAGCTGGACCGACTATCACGTGTCCTACCGGATGGGCTCCCGGCACGCGCTCGACCAGGGCGCCGCCGGCAAGGCGATCCTGGCCGGCCGCCGCAAACCCGACCCCGCCGGCCGCCCCTTCGTCGTCACCTCCGGCGAACTCCAGGCCGGCGCCCAAGGCGTGTCGTCACCCGTCCTCGGCGTCCCCGGCGTCGAGGCCTCCATCGGCGTAGTCGTCCTGGGCAAACTCGACCGCGACTTCGTCGGCCCCCGAGTAGCCCGAGCCGCAGTAGAAGTAGCCAAGCGCCTCGCGTAATTGGCCTACCGGCCCGCCTACCGCCCCGCCTACCGGCCCCGGCCCCGCCCCGGCCCACGCCGCCCCGCCTCGGCCCCGCCCCGGCCCCGGCCCCGCCCCGGCCCCGGCCCCGGCCCCGGCCCCGGCCCCGGCCCCGGCCCCGGCCCCGGCCCCGGCCCCGGCCCCGGCCCTGGCCCCACGCCGCCCCCGGCTCGGCCCCGGCCCCGCCCCGGCCCGGCCCCACGCCGCCCCGCCTCGGCCCCACGCCGCCCCGCCTCGGCCCCACGCCGCCTCGGCCCGGCCCCACGCCGCCCCGCCTCGGCCCCGGCCCCGGCCCCGCCCCGCCTACCCGCCCCGGCCCCGCCTCGGCCCCACGCCGCCCCCGGCTCGGCCCCGGCCCTGCCCCACGCGGCCCCGCCTCGGCCCCACGCCGCCCCGCCTCGGCCCCGGCCCCGCCCCGCCTACCCGCCCCGGCCCCGGCCCCGCCTCGGCCCCACGCCGCCCCCGGCTCGGCCCCCGCCCCGCCCCGGCCCTGCCCCACGCCGCCCGCCTCGGCCCGGCCCCACGCCGCCCCCGGCTCGGCCCACGCCGCCCCGGCTCGGCCCACGCCGCCCCGGCTCGGCCCCACGCCGCGGCCCGTTTGAGGGGTGAACCACTTGGATTGCCCGTTTCCTGCGCGCATGCGATGGGGCGAAGGGGCACCTGGCGGGGTTAACCCCTCAAACGTCCGCTGTCCGCTGTCCGCTGTCCGCTGTCCGCTGTCCGCTGTTCGCTGTTCGCTGTTCGGGGTGAGGGGAGCGGACGTCAGGGGGTGGTGGCTGCTTCCACCAGGGGGAGGACTCGGTGGGGGATTTGTTCCGCCAGGGCGATGACGGTGGAGGCTCGTTGGATGCCGCGGACGATGACCACCTGGTCGATGACGCGTTGGAGGTCGGCGTTGGAGCGGGCGACGATGCGGCACCAGAGATCCTCGGCGCCGGTGATGGTGTGGACCTCGAGGACCTCCGGGATGCGGGCCAGCGCCTCGGCGACCGTGGTGTGACCTGAGCCCTGCTCGATCTGCAGGGTCGCGAACGCCGTCACCGGGTAACCGATCGCGCTGGTGTCGATGTCGGGCCCCCAGCCGCGGACCACGCCGTCACGCTGCAGCCGGTCGAGACGCGCCTGGACGGTGCCGCGCGCGACTCCCAGCCGGCGCGACGCCTCCAGTACGCCGACGCGCGGCTCGGCGGCGAACAACCTGAGGATCCGGGCGTCCAGCGCATCCACCGCCATAGCAACCCTCCGCAGATAGTCAGACTGACCAAATAGCCTAGCAATCCCGGCAGATCAGTGTGCAGACTGCCCGGTGAAACAAGGAACTGTTGCGCAACCTGCCTCCCAGGAACAAGGCTCGGCGTACCGATCCGAATCCGGAGGAGCAGCCGATGACCAGCACCGACCTCACCCCCGCAGAGCTCGACGCCGATCTCGACCTCGACCAGCTGAAGCAGCTCGTCGGCCTGGTGCCGTACGACGAGAGCACCGACCCGTTCCCGGTCACCGCGATGGACGCCGTGGTGTTCGTGGTCGGCAACGCCACGCAGACCGCGAAGTGGTACCAGCTCGCGTTCGGCATGGACCTGGTCGCCTACTCCGGCCCCGAGACCGGCTCCAAGGACAGCAAGGCGTTCGTGCTCAAGTCCGGCTCGGCCCGCTTCGTGATCTCCGGGGGCGTGAGCCCGAAGAGCCCGCTGCTCGACCACCACCGCAAGCACGGTGACGGCGTCGCGGACCTCGCGCTGGAGGTGCCGGACGTCGACAAGTGCATCGCGCACGCCCGCAAGGTCGGGGCCGTCGTGCTCGAGGAGCCGAACGACGTCTCCGACGAGCACGGCACGATTCGCCGCGCGGCGATCGCGGCGTACGGCGACACCCGCCACACGCTGATCGACCGCAGCCGGTACCACGGCCCGTACCTGCCGGGCTTCGTCGCCGCGAGCACCCGGGTGACCCGGCCCGAGGGGCACCCGAAGCGGCTGTTCCAGGCCGTCGACCACGTGGTCGGCAACGTCGAGCTCGGCAAGATGGACGAGTGGGTTGCCTTCTACAACAAGGTGATGGGCTTCGTGAACATGGCGGAGTTCATCGGCGACGACATCGCCACCGACTACTCGGCGCTGATGAGCAAGGTGGTCGCCAACGGCAACCACCGGGTGAAGTTCCCGCTGAACGAGCCGGCGGTGGCGAAGAAGAAGTCGCAGATCGACGAGTTCCTGGAGTTCTACGACGGCGCCGGCGCGCAGCACATCGCGCTCGCGACCAACGACATCCTGCGCACCGTGGACATCATGCGGGCCAACGGCGTGGAGTTCCTGAACACGCCGGACTCCTACTACGAGGACCCGGAGCTGCGGGCCCGGATCGGCGAGGTGCGGGTGCCGATCGAGGAGCTGCAGTCGCGCGGCATCCTGGTCGACCGCGACGAGGACGGCTACCTGCTGCAGATCTTCACGGCGCCGATCGGCGACCGCCCGACGGTCTTCTACGAGCTGATCGAGCGGCACGGCTCGCTGGGCTTCGGCAAGGGCAACTTCAAGGCGCTGTTCGAGGCGATCGAGCGCGAACAGGAGCGCCGCGGCAACCTCTGAGGCAGGTTTGACGATCAAAAGCTTGCCAAAAGCAACTGGACACGGCGTGTCGCCGTCCGATTACCGGAATGACTGTCCGGGCAGGCTCCGTTCGCGTAGTGTGCCTTCCTGAGTGCGCGTCGGGGCGTGCATTCAGGAAGGGTTTCGTCATGAAGACACTGAGCATTCTGCTCAGCACCGCCGGCCTGGCCGGCGTGGGCGCTCTCGCGTTGTCCGCCCTCCCGGCCGAGGCGGCCACGGCCGCCAGCTGCTCGGGCGCGAGGTCCATCGCATCGGCGCCGATGCTGCGTAACCATCAGCCGCCCAGTTGGGGCACTGTCCGGCTCGTCCGCGACAGTTGCTACCAGTACTGGGCCGAGATCACCATGGCGTCGCCGCTGGTCGCCAACGCGAAGGCCAACGCCTTCCTGGTGCAGTACGGCGGCGGCAACAACGGGCGGGTGCTCAGCTGTGACAGCAGCGGCGGCAACGGCTCGGTCATCCAGGGGCAGCGCACCTGTCGCACGCCCAAGGTGAAGGCGACCAGCGGCAGCATCACGTTCGCCGCGATCGGCCGGGAGTACCACAACTACGGCGGCGGCTACGAGGAGATCTCGGAGAACGTCACCAAACGCACGCGCTGAGACTGGGGTGCACGGTACCGCGCAGTAGTAACTAGGCTCGCAGTATGAGCGAGGTTGTCGAGCAGCTGCGTGAGGTACTGCCGCCCGAGGCACTGGTGACGGATCCGGACCGGATCGAGAGCTACCGGTACGACCGAGCGATGTTCTGCCCGGCCGGGATGCCGCTCGCCGTCGTGCTGGCCCGTGAGACCGCGCACGTCCAGGCGGCGGTGCGGATCGCGAACGAGAACGACGTGCCGATCGTGCCGCAGGGCGCGCGGTCCGGCCTGTCCGGCGCCGCCAACGCGCTCGACGGCTGCATCGTGATCTCGCTGGAGAAGATGGACCGGATCCTGGCGATCGAACCGGTCGACCGGTACGTCGTCACGCAGCCGGGCGTCTACAACGCGGTCCTCTCCCGCGCGGTCGGCGAGCACGGGCTGTTCTACCCGCCGGACCCGTCCAGCTGGGAGTTCTGCTCGATCGGCGGCAACCTGTCCACGAACTCGGGCGGCCTGTGCTGCGTCAAGTACGGCGTGACCACGGACTACGTGCTCGGCCTAGAGGTCGTGCTCGCCGACGGCCGCGTGCTGCGGACCGGCCGGAAGACCGTGAAGGGCGTGGCCGGGTACGACCTGGTGAAGCTGATCGTCGGCAGCGAGGGCACCCTCGGCATCATCACCGAGGCGACCCTGATGCTCCGCCCGGCCGCGGCCAAGCCGAAGACGATGGCCGCGTTGTTCGGCTCCGGCGTCGAGGCCGGCAACGCGATCCTGGAGATCATCCGCAGCGGCGTCTCGCTCAGCCTGCTGGAGATCATGGACCGGACGACGATCCGCGCCGTCAACAAGTACAAGCGGATGGACCTGCCCGACGAGGCGGCCGCGATGCTGATCGCGCAGTCCGACGCGGGCGGCGAGGCCGGCGCGGCGGATGTCGCCGCGGTGGCGAAGCTGTGCCGCGACCACGGCGCGCTGGAGTGCATCGAGGCCGAGGACGACGCCGAGGGCGAGCTGCTGCTCGAGGGCCGCCGGGCGGCGCTGACCGCCCTGGAGGAACTCGGTACGACGATGATCGACGACGTCGCCGTCCCGCGCTCGCGGCTGGCCGAGTTCATCGGCCGGATCGAGCAGTTGTCCGCGGAGCTGGACATCACGATCGGCGTCCTCGGGCACGCCGGCGACGGCAACATGCATCCGACGGTCGTCTTCGACCAGACCGATCCGGCCCAGGCCGAGCGCGCCCAGGTCGCGTTCGACCGGGTGATGGAGATCGGGCTGGAGCTCGGCGGCACGATCACCGGTGAGCACGGCGTCGGCGTCCTGAAGCGGACCTGGCTGGCCGAAGAGATCGGTCCGGTGGCACTCGACGTCCACCGCGCGATCAAGAACGCGCTGGACCCGAAGAACCTGCTCAATCCGGGGAAAGTCGTCGCCGGATGACACTGTGACGTAACCGCAATAGAACTGCCGGGGCCACTCGACGTCCATGCCCGTCGACTGTGACGTCGGGCCAGGACCATGGAAGTGAGGACGTGTACGAATTCGCGGGGGGACCGGATGCAGGGTAGGAGGCGCCCGATGGATCTGTGGCGCCGTACCGTGCTGCCCGCTGTCGCCGCCGTGGTCGCGACGGCAGCGCTGTCCGCGTGTGCGAACGGCGGCGGCCTGCGGGTCGAAGGGCCTGAGTCGCCCCCGCCGGACACCCCGACGCCGACGGTCGCGTTCGGTACCGGCAGCACCTCCCCGCACCCCGGGCGGACCCCGGAAGTGGCCGTTGACCTGTACAAAGTCCGGGCCGCGCTGCTCGCCGACCCGCGTCTCGGCAGGTACCCGCGGTCGGTGCTCTCGAATTGCACCGTGATTTCGCGTTGCCTCAGCAGGGGTAAGACCGTTGATGTATTGCACAGCGGTACACCCCAACAGATAATCCTCATCCATACCCTGGAGAAGTTCGTCTTCGGTATCTTCCTGATCGCCGTCGAGCCCTCGGGCCCGCGACCGGTCTGGATCCTGGACGTCGAGCAACCGACCGTGAACGCCAGCCCGCAAGGTGACCTGGTGGTCGAGTCGAAGATCTGGACGATCGACGACCCGGTCTGCTGCCCGTCGGGCCGGCGGGTCGAGGTCTACCGTTGGAACGGCCGGCAGATGATCAAGGTGAGCTCGACGGATCAGTAGGGAGACTGAAGTTCGTGGTACCGGAAGAACCGGCAGCGCAGATCCTCATGGTCGAGGACGACGCGGTGATTCGTGAGGCGACCCAACTGACCCTCGAGCGTCACGGCTACGACGTGACCACGGCCGAGGACGGCCTGGAGGCGATCGAGCGATTCGAGAAGATCCACCCGGATGTCGTGATGCTGGACATCATGCTGCCCGGGCTGGACGGGATCTCGGTGTGCCGACGGATCCGCGAGACCAGCACGGTCCCGATCGTGATGGTCTCGGCCCGCGGTGACGCGCTCGACGTCGTACTCGGCCTGGAAGCGGGCGCGGACGACTACGTGACCAAACCGTTCGACACGCAGGTCCTGGTGGCACGGCTGCGGGCGGTGATGCGGCGCGCGGTCTCCGACCCGGAGCGCCCGGCGCCGGCGGCCGGCTCCGGTGTGGAGTCGTTCGGCGACCTGGAGCTGGACCGCGAGGCGCTGGAGGTGCGGCGTGGCGGTCAGACCGTCCAGCTGACGCCGACCGAGCTCAAGCTGCTGATCGAGTTCGCGAACAACCCGGGTGTGGTGCTGAGCCGGTCGACGCTGCTGCAGCGGGTCTGGGATTACGAGTGGGGTGGCGACGGCCGGCTGGTCGACGTCCACCTGCAGCGGCTGCGGACCAAGATCGGTGCCGACCGCATCGAAACCGTCCGCGGCTTCGGGTACAAACTCAGAGCCTGATGGGCCTCCGGGGCAAGCTCGGTCTCATCTTCCTGCTGGTCTCGTCGCTCGCGATCCTGGTGCTGTGCGTCGCGGTCTACACCCAGGCCCAGTCGGCCCGGCTGGACCGCACGCGCAGCTTCGCCGACGAGCGGATCCAGCTCGCGGCGCAGAGCTACGACACCAACGACGTACCGGTGTTCGGGGCGAAGGTCGACGATCCGGACCTGCCGCCGCAGCTGCGCGAGGCCGTGCTCGAAGGCAAGCGCGCCACGTTCAAGACCGGGTCGCCGCACGCGAAGATGTGGGCGGCGGTCGCGGTCAAGGACGGCAAGGTGCTGTCGATCGAGCAGGACTACGAGAGCACCGACGACTCGATGAAGGCGTTGCAGCAGGCCTTGATCCTCGGCGGGATCGGCACCGTGACACTGGTCGCGCTGGTCAGCGTGATCCTGGCCGGCAGCCTGTCGAAGCGGATCGTCGCGGTCGCGGGGACGGCACGGCGGATCGCGGCCGGCGACCTGGACGCGTCCGCGGCGGAAGCCGTCGGCAAGGGCAAGGACGAGGTGCAGTCGCTGGCGACCGCCCTCGACACGATGGCCAGCTCGCTGCGCGGTCAGCTCGAGGCGGAGCGCCGCTTCACCGCGGACGTCGCCCACGACCTGCGGACGCCGGTGACCGGCCTGACCACCGCGGCCGAGCTGCTGCCGCCCGGCCGTCCGAGTGAGCTGGTGCGCGACCGGGCCAAGGTACTGCGGCGGCTGGTCGAGGATCTGCTCGAGATCGCGCGGTTCGACTCCGGCGTGGAACAGGCCGACCTGGAGCTGGTCGGCCTCGGTGCGTTCGTCGGCTCGGCGGTCGGCCGGTTGCGGATGCAGCAGGCGCTCGCCCCGGACAGCGTGGTCGTGTGCCAGGTCGGGCCCGACGAGACGGTGTCGACCGACTCCCGGCGGATCGAGCGGATCCTGGCCAACCTGATCGTCAACGGGCTGCGGCACGGCAAGCCGCCGGTCGAGGTCACGGTCAGCGGCCGGACCGTCGAGGTCGTTGACCACGGCAACGGATATCCCGAGGAGTTGATTGCCGAGGGCCCGCGGCGGTTCCGGTCCGGGGTGGCGGAGCGCGGTGTGGGGCACGGCCTCGGCCTGACCATTGCCGCCGGCCACGCCAAGGTGCTCGGCGCCGAGCTGACCTTCGGCGAGGCGCCCGGCGGCGGCGCGCTCGCCCGGCTCGTTCTTCCGGCCGGACCTGAGACGGAGCCGTAACAACCATTGCCCGCGGCGCCGCGTCTTCTCCTCCGTAACACCAACAAAACGAGGGGAAACCATGCGCACTCACTTCATCCGTCGTACCGCGGCTGTCGTCGCGGGTCTCGCACTGGCCGCCGGAGGCCTCGGGATCGCCGGCGCCCTGCAGGCCGACGCCGCCACCACCGGCACCAGCGCCTCGATCGCAGCGAAGTCGATCACGATCAAGTCCGACAAGGCCACCGCGAAGGCCTGGACGAAGGTCTCCTTCACCGGCAAGACCTCCGGCATCGCGAAGAACACCGTGGTCCAGGTGCAGCGACTGGAGAACGGCAAGTGGGTCAACTTCCCGGCCATCACCAAGGTCACCAGCCGGGCGACCTACTCGGTCTGGGTGCAGAGCGGCCGGGTCGGCGTGAACAAGTTCCGCGTCGTCGCGGCGAACACCGCCTCCGCGCCGGTCTCGGTGACCATCACCAAGTAGCCCGCGCCACGGGGTGAGGACAACGCACGGGGTCTGGAGACAAGCTATTGCCTGTCTCCAGACCCCGGCGGCTGTTCCCTGACCCGCGTCAGTGAACGCCGTACACGTTGAACTCTGCGGCGGAGCCGAAGACGGCGCCGTTGAGCGAGCTCGTGCCGACGAACTTCACGTATCGGCCTGACTTGGCCGTGAAGTCCAGCTTCTGGACGGCGGTGGAGTTCGGGAACTGGCCGGTCGCGACCGGAGTACCCCAGTCCTGGCCGTCGGCGCTGACGTAGATCTCGTACCCCTTGAACATCCCGTTCGTGCCGCTCTGCCGGGGCAGGTAGCTGAATCCGTTCACCTGGTACGTCGATCCGAGGTCGAGCGTCATGTGGTGCGGGTAACCCGCCGGCGTACTGACCTGCGACCAGGCGGAATGCCAGATGGTGCTGGGGTTTCCGTCCAGCGCCATCGTGGCGGCGCCGCCCGTGGCGACGTCCTCGCTGCTCACGTCGACCACCGTGATCCGCGACTGCGGAACGATTCCCGGCGGCAGCACGACGGCCTCGGCGCTGATCGTCGCCTGACCACCGGTCGCGGTCAGCGGGTACTTGCCCTCCGGCGTACCAGCCGGGGGAGTCACGTCCCAGGTTGTCGTGACGCTGGTGCCCGCGGCAACGGTCGCGTACGTCGCCGGCGTGGTCGCGGTGACGGCCCAGCCGTCGGGCGCGGTGAGGCCGAGCGTGATGTTGTTCGCGGCAACCACATCGTTGTTCGTGAACGTGGTGGTCACCGTGTTCGCCTCGCCGGACACGAGACCGGTCAGCCCGGACACCGCGACCGAGGTGCAGTCCGCCGGCTCCGACGTGGACCCGAGATCGGTGACCGCGAAGTTGTCGATGACGAAGTCGGCCTGGTCGCCGCCGTCGGTGAGCTTGCGCAGACCGACCCAGTAGTCCCCGCCGCACCCGGCTACGAACTCCTGGCCGTACGTCGCCTTGGTCCGCTGCTCGCCGATCGGGGTGGACTTCACCTCGACGGACGCGGGCCGGTCGACCCCCTGGACCCACGCGTACTGGCCGGCGCGGCCGCTCTCGTAGTCGAAGCTGACCTTGTACTTGTGGCCCGGCTGGAAGTTCACCGTCCACGGCGCGGTCCGGTAGACGAGGCCCTGGTTCTCCTCGTGCGACTTGAGCGACCAGTTGCCGTCGAGCACGTCGTCGACGAGCTTCCCGTTCCAGCCCGCCTGGGTGTACGGCGCGTGCTTCGGCGCGAGCACCGTCCGCGGATCCGTGACGCCGCCGGCATCACCCTTCACGAACGGGCCCCAGCCCTGATCGACGCTCTCGAAGTCGTCGACCAGCCCTGCCGCGGCACGCTGGGTCTCCACGACCCGCACGTCATCCACGCGCACCTGCGCCGAGCCGGCAGCTGCGGAGATGGTCAGGTCAGCGGTGCTTCCCTTTGCTTCGAAGACGACTCGCGCCCGCTGGTAGTACGCGTCGTGCTTGTCGTCGGAGGCCACCATGTTCTGCGCGGTCGACCGGCTGACCTCGTTGCGCACGCCGTCCACGGTGAGTGTCGTCGTCCGTGACTTCCCCGGCTCGACCTCCACCCAGGCGGACGCGCTGTAGGTGCGACCACGGGTCAGGCCGGTCAGGCGCTGGCGGATCGACGACGCCTTCGTACCGAGCTGGGCCACGTGCTGGCCGTTCTCGAGGGTGGCGATCTTCGTACCGCCAGTGGGGTTCCAGGCGTCCAGATTGCCGGCGTTGAAACCGGGGTCCTGGACGTGGCTGCTCTCACCCCAGGCAGGGTTCTTCGGGCTCGGCGCGGCCACCGGGTAGATCACGTACGGCTTGCCTGGGATCGCGTCGAGCGTGACGGTCCCGTGCTGGGCGCGGATGGTGGTCGGCTTGGTGCGGCCGGTGTCCGACAGTTGGTAGGCGGTGAAGGTGCTGACGCCGGCGAATGCGGCGGGCAGCTGCCAGGTGGTGCGGCCGCCGGCCGGGTTGTAGTGGTACAGCTTCTTGTTGTTGTCCCACGGCAGCAGGTACTTGTCGCCGTCGAGCACCTTCGCGTTCCCGGCGTACACGGTCCGCTTGCCGTTCTCCACCGCACCGCGGATGCCGCCGCTGAAGGCGATGTCGGTGCTGTTCCAGTCCAGGATCTTCTGCTGCTGCAGGAACTTCGCGGGCAGGTTGCGCTGCCAGATGTTGGTGTAGAACGCGTTCCAGTCGGTCTCACCGGTCCAGCCCTCGAACTCTACGATCGCGGACTGGCCGAGGATCGGGTCGCTGTTCCAGACGTCCTTCTCGTGGTTGCGGACGAACCGGATGATCTTCGAGTTCAGACCCTTGTTGGTCGGGCCGCCGTAGTCCAGGTCGTTGGCCCAGTGCGACCACAGCGACGACCGCTCGTGCCGGTCGGCCCACTCGGTCGCGACCTGCCAGCCCTGACCGGCGAGCTGCCGGGTCAGTCCGTCGGCGAGCCAGCCGGACTGGTAGTACACGTCGATGTACAGCTCCTGCAGGTTCTTGTCGGTCTCGTCGCGGAGCTGCTGGAACCGCTTCACGATGTTGCCGGAGGCAAGGTCCGGGCGCTGCTTGATGTAGTAGCTCTGGTTCAGCCAGTTCCAGCCCTTGGCGTTCTTGTCGACCAGCTCCTCGCTGAACGCGTTCGCCTCGGGGTAGGACTCGGTGGCGTTCACGTGGACGCCGAACGCCGCGTTCCAGGACTTGCCCTGCGTGAGCAGCGTGTTCAGGTCTGTGAGGCCGCCGGCTCGGGTGTTGTAGTTGCCGCCGTAGTCCGGATGGGCGGAGTCGTGGCCCTCGGCGCCGTACCCCTTCAGGATCGCCATCTGGCCGAGGCCGTCGGTGGCCAGCGAGATCCGCTTGACGTCGTCGAGCGTGCGCAGGAACGGGTGCGTGGCCTGGCTGGCGAAGTTGAACGGGATATGCGTGACCACCCGGTTCTTCACCTCGTCGCCGCCGTTCGGCTCGGTCATGATCGAGCGGAACGCGACCGCGCCGTCCTCCCAGTCCACGGTCTGGTCCTGGTTCGCGTCGGGGGTGACGACGACCTTCGCCCAGGGCAGCGGTTCGGTGTACGGCGACGTGTCGGCGCGGTACGTCCACTGGCCGCTCCAGACGCCGACGCGGGTGCTGCCGTCGGAGGCCTTGCGGGCGCGGTGCCAGAACCGGGCGCCGTCGTCGACCGACCGCCCGGACGGCTTGTCGTACGTCGAGTTCGACTCGATGCCCGCCGCCAGGCCGCTGGTGTTGACGAACGCGTACGTCGCGCCGGTCGCGGCCGCCTCGCCCGGAGTGGCCGCGGTGACCGGCGTGATCTTGTCGGCCGTACGCGTCGAGTCCGGGTCCAGCGTGGTGAACGCGGTGGTCGCGTCGGTGTCCGTGCTCGCCACCGAGACCAGGTCGTGGTCGGGGATGTCGATCGTGTGCACGCGGCTCGCGTCGGTGTCGCGCACCGCGTCGATCGCGAACGTCGTCACCCGGCCGGCCAGGCTCAGGCTGGCGTCCAGTTCGACACCGGGCAGGGCGTCGAAGGCCAGCGTGTACGACGCGCGCCCGCCGTCGACCGTCGGCGCCGCCGCGAGATGCGCGGTGCGGGCCGTGCCGTCGATCGTGACCGTCGAGAGCGCGTCCGGCTGTCCGCCGAGGGACTGCCCGGAGGCGTTGTCGACGTACTTGATCACCCGCGGGAAGTCCGACCCGACGGTGACCGTCAATTCCGCGGACCGCAGCGTCAACTCACCGGCGGCGTGCGCCCCGGAGGGCACGCTCAGCACACCGGCGGCCAGCGCTACAGCCAGTACTCCACACCCCACTGAACGTTTCATGCCGAGAAAGTTCGCACGCAACCGCAACTTCGTCAAGAGAAACGAACACTAATGAACATCTTCACCTCACTTTTGCGCTCGAAGGCTCCACTTTGGGCTCGCGCCAACCGTTTCGGCCGCTCGCGGATGGTCGGTGAGGGCCCAAAGACGTCGGCGGGAGTGGTGTGAGGAGGGGCGCGGGGGGTCAGGCTGGTGGGGTGTGGGCGGGGGTGATGCGGCCGGTGACCTCGCCGAGGCCGAGGCGGGATCCGCTTGCTGTTGTCGCCCAGGCGGAGATGGTCACCTCGTCGCCGTCTTCCAGGAAGGTGTGTTCCTTGCCGTCGACGATCAGCGGCTCGCGACCGCCCCAGCTCAGCTCGATGAAGGAGCCGCGCTGGTTCTTCTCGGCGCCGCTGACGGTGCCGGAGGCGTAGAGGTCACCGGTGCGGACGGTGGCGCCGTTGACGGTCATGTGGGCGAGCATCTGCGCGGCGGACCAGTAGATGTCGCGGTACGGCGGGGTGCTCACGAGGTGGCCGTTCAGCCTCACCTCGAAGGTGATGTCGAAGTTCGTCAGACTCTGGCCGGCCAGATACGGAAGGACGGGCGGATCCTGCGGCGGGAGGGGGACGGCGGAGCCGGCCAGGGCGTCGAGGGAGACGACCCAGGGTGAGATCGACGTGGCGAAGGACTTGCCGAGGAACGGGCCGAGCGGGACGTACTCCCAGGCCTGGAGATCGCGCGCGGACCAGTCGTTGACGACGACCACGCCGTACACATGCTCCTCGAAATCGTCAACGGACACAGGCTTTCCGAGCGTCGACGGCGTGCCGACGACGTACCCGAGCTCGACCTCGATGTCGAGCCGCTGGGACGGCCCGAAGGTCGGCGCCGCGGCGTCCGGCGCCTTGCGCTGACCGGACGGCCGGACGATGTCGGTGCCGCTGACAACGATCGTGCCGGCACGGCCGTGGTACCCGACCGGGAGGTGCTTCCAGTTCGGCAACAGCGGCTCGGAGTCCGGGCGGAACAGCCGGCCGAGGTTCGACGCGTGCTGCTCGGAGGCGTAGAAGTCGACGTAGTCGCCGACCTCGAACGGCAGCTGCATGGTGACTGCGGCCTGCGGGATCAGGTGCGGCTCGACGACGTCCCGGTCGTTCGGGTTCCGGACCAGGTCGAGCAGCCAGTTCCGGGTGGCCCGCCAGGCCGGGCGGCCGAGTGCGAGGAACGGGTTCAGCGTCGGCTCGGCGAACAGTTGCGCGCCGTCCAGCATCTGCGCGGACGCGACCGGCGCGAGGTCGATGATCTGGTCGCCGATCGCGGCGCCGATCCGCGGCTCCTCGTCCCCGTGCCGGAACACGCCGAGCGGCAGGTTGTCCGGCCCGAACGGCGAACCGTCCGGGATCTCGATCCAGCTCATTCAGTCCTCCATCAGGCGCAAGGTCGTCAGGTCGGTGCGCGGCTCCTCGATGCTGCACGAGCCGAACGACGTGAACCACCGGCGGGTGCTCGCCGCCTGCTCGTCGGAGAGTTCGCGTGCGCGCACCGCCAGCCCGGCGCCCTGTCGCTCAGCCAGTACGGCGGCCACCTCGTCGGCGGACGCCCCGTCCAGCGAGGCGCGGGTCGCCAGCAGCACGTTCAGGAAGCCGTGGTGCTCGAAACCCGAGTCCGCCGCGGTATGGCGGACCGCATTGTGGAGCCCGGCGGTGCACTTGAAGGCCACTTCGCGGTCGAGACAGGCGGTGATGAACGCGGCGACCTGGTCCTCCGACGGGAACAGTGACGCGTCGAGGCCGCCGGTACGGAGCTTGGCGGCGTAGCCGGCGTCGGCGACGACGTCCAGGGCGCGTTCCCAGGCGCCCTCCAGGCCGATCTCGACGTACGCCGTCTCCTCGTCGAGACAGTCGTCGCACGCCCGGACCACGCGGAGCGCGTTGCGGGACAGGTCGTCCTCGTCCCGCAACCGCACCTCGACCGCGGTCACCTCGACGTCCTTGGAGCGATCGCCCCACCGCACGGCCGGCTCGATCCCGCCCGCACCGCCGGAGATCACCACCGACACCCGTAACGGGCCGGAGACCGCGCCGGGCTTCGCGCGCGCAGCGGCCTCGGCGACCTTCATCAGGTCCTGGTCAGTGCAGACGAACGGGCCGACCAGGTCGGCGTACGGCGCTGCGCGGTGCGCCTGGTGCGTGGCGACGGCCTCGGCCAGCGGCAGGTTGCCCGGCGGGAACATCGACGCGTCGTCGACCAGGTGCCGGAACAGGGCAGGGACGGTTGACATGCTCCAGAGCCTAACGGATGCTTTCGGTAAGCGGACGCAAGCGTTCGATTATCGGATAGGCAGGATGAGATGGCGTACTACCGGCAGGTCGGCGAGGTTCCACCCAAGCGACACACGCAGTTCCGGAAGCCGGACGGCGGGCTGTACTACGAGGAGCTGATGGGGGAGGAGGGGTTCTCGTCGGACTCGTCGCTGCTGTACCACGCCGGCGTGCCGTCGGCGATCGTCGACTCACAGGTGTGGGACCTGCCCGACCTCGCCACCGTCGCGAACCATCCGCTCACGCCGCGGCACCTGAAGCTGCACGACCTGTTCACGGACACGTCGAAGTCGAACGCCGTGGAGGACCGGCGGCTCGTGCTCGGCAACGGTGACGTCCGGATCTCGTACGTCGTCGCGGAGCAGCCGTCGCCGTACTACCGCAACGCGATCGGCGACGAGTGCGTGTACGTCGAGAAGGGCTCGGCGACCGTTGAGACCGTGTTCGGCGTCCTGAACGCGGTCCAGGGCGACTACGTGATCATCCCGCGCGCGACCACTCACCGCTGGCTGCCCGGGCCGGAGGGCGTGCACGCGTACTGCATCGAGGCGAACTCGCACATCGCGCCGCCGAAGCGCTACCTGTCCCGGTACGGCCAGTTCCTCGAGCACGCGCCGTACTGCGAGCGTGACCTGCACCCGGCCTCCGAGCCGCTCGTGGTGGAGGGCACCGACGTCGAGGTGCTGGTCAAGCACCGCGGGAACGGGCCCGGCGGGATCGTCGGGTCGCGGATGACGTACGCGACGCACCCGTTCGACGTGGTCGGCTGGGACGGCTGCCTGTACCCGTACACGTTCAACGTCAGCGACTTCGAGCCGATCACCGGGCGCGTGCACCAGCCGCCGCCGGTGCACCAGGTGTTCGAGGGCTACAACTTCGTGGTCTGCAACTTCGTGCCGCGGAAGGTCGACTACCACCCGCTGTCGGTGCCGGTGCCGTACTACCACTCGAACGTCGACTCCGACGAGGTGATGTTCTACTGCGGCGGCGACTACGAGGCGCGGAAGGGCTCCGGGATCGGGCTCGGGTCGATCTCGCTGCACCCCGGCGGGTACGCGCACGGCCCGCAGCCGTCGGCGATCGAGGCCTCGCTCGGCGCCGAGCGTTTCGAGGAACTCGCGGTCATGGTCGACACCTTCCGGCCGCTCGAACTGGGCGAGGGCGGCCAGGCCGTCGACGACGGCGTCTACGCCTGGACCTGGGCAGGTCGCCGCAAGGACTGAGCGGGATGTGGGATTCTGTCCCCTGTGAGTGAGGACGGGGACGCGGTTTCGCAGGTCACAGAGGACAGTCCGGAGGTGCTGGTGCAGGAGCCACCGCACGATCCCGGACGGCCGTTCGTGGTCGGTGTCGACCGCGAGGCCGTGCTGCGCCGGCGTGAGGTGGTGCGGACCGTCGAGCGGCGGGGCGGGTGGGTGACGCTCGCGCTGGGCGTGGTCGGCATCGTCGCCGCGCTCTACGCGCTGGTCGCGTTCCGCGGGTCCGGGATGTGGCCGTTCGCGCTGTTGTTGATCCTGGCAATGATCCCGCTGGTGCTCAGCACCGTGCTGGTGTACCGCGTGCAGGCCGAGCGGACCAAGTGGTACGCCACGAACGAGTTGCCGCCGGTGGCGATGCGGATCTCCGCCAAGGGACTCGAGCTGGCCTGCGACGGCGCGGCGTACCCTGTGGTGCTGCCGTGGGCGACCGTCCGCGGCTTCACGCAGCACAAGCTGCTCGGCCAGTACACGCTGGACCTGGCCCTGGCCCGCGGCGTGAGCGCGACGACCGCCGGCGTCCGCGGCCTGGACCAGCCGTCGGTCCGGAGCGTCGTCAAGCCGAACCCGCTGCTCCGCCCGACCGGCATGTTCCTGGTCAAGGCACTCGACCAGCCGGTGCACGTCATCGACGAGGCGCTCAAACACTTCTCCAACGGCGCCGCGGGCATCCAGCGCTGACCTGCGCTGACCTGCCGGCCTGCGAAGCTCGGGGCATGGACGAGAGCTTCGTGGTCGCCTGCGGCGCGACGAGGTGCTGCGCCGCCGTGCCGTCGTCCGCCGGGTCCGGCTGATCGGCGGCGCGATCGTCGCGATCATGACCGCGATCGGCCTGGTGCTCTCGGTGTGGCTGATGATCCTGCTCGGCGACGCCTGGTACATCGGCCTGCTGATGATCGCGTCCCTGCTGCTGCCGCTCGTCAGCGTCATCCAGTCGTTCCGGCAGCAGCGCTGGTACGCCGGGGCAGACCTCCCGCCGTACGCGATGCGTATGACGCCGGCCGCGCTGGAGCTCGGCGTCGAGGGCGCGCCCGCTCCCGTCGTACTGCCGTGGCCTGCGGTGATCGGCTTCCGACGCGAGCGCCGGGCCGGTCAGCCTGTCCTGCGGGTCGTCCTGCAGCGCGGCGTGACAGCCACGAGCCCCGGAGTCAGCGGCCTCGACCAACCGGCCGCACGGGCCACGCTGCAGCCCAGCAAGTTCGTCAAGAACGGCGGCCTCTACGGCGTACCGTCACTCGACCAGCCCGTCGAGGCGATCGACCAGGCCCTCCGCTACTTCTCCAACGGCAACGCCGCCGTCGTGAGCTAGCAGGGCAGGGCGCGGTACGTGTAGCCGAGCTTGGTGAGTTTGGTCAGCGCCCGGTCGAGGGCGGCGACGGTCTGGGAGCGGTTGCCGCCGCCGTCGTGCATCAAGATGATCGCGCCGGGACGGGCGCCGGCCAGGATCGCGTGCTCGATGTGCGCGGCGCCGGGCTTCTCCCAGTCCTTCGTGTCGACGTCCCAGAGCACCTGCCGCTGCCGGTACGCCGCCGCGATGGCCGCGATCTTCGCGTTCGTCGCGCCGGTCGGCGGGCGCAGGCACTTGGACTTCACGCCGGTGGCGATCTCCTGCCGCACCCTCGCGTCCGGCAGCAGGGTCAGCGTCTTGTGGTCCCACGTGTGGTTGCCCACGTTATGCCCCGCGGCGCGCTCGGCCGCGAGCAGCTCCGGGTACTGCGCGACCTGGATGCCGAGCACGAAGAAGGTCGCCTGCGCCTTGTGCTTGCGCAGCACCTGCAGGACCTTCGGCGTCCACTCGCGCTGCGGGCCGTCGTCGAAGGTCAGGTAGAGCACCTTCCCGTGCGCCGCGAGGTTCCAGTCGTCGGCCGGCGGCTTGGCGACCGCCGGTTTGGCAGCTGGTTGCGTGGTCTGCGTGGTCTGCGTGGTCTGCGTGGCCTGCGTGGCCTGCTTGGTCGACGACGGCTCGCCTCGCTTGGAGGTGCCGGGCTGGAGTCCGTGGCTCGGCGTCTGGGTGACGGGCGCGGCAGCGGACGTGACGGAGTGGTCGGAGGGTGTGGCGGCTTGGGCGAGGACGGCACCGCAGAGGAGGGTGGCGACCAACGGCAGGAACTTGCCGGGCGGCTTGGTCATGGGCGGTATGTTCTCGCGCGCACCGGGCCATCCTCACACCGGGTGGGGGTGTGTCGCCCGTATCGTGTGCTGTCGGGCCGGAGATCCCGGCGAGCGGACCTGTGAGGCGGGGCGGATGACTGACAGCGGTGAGCGGACCACGATGACACGACGCACGGTGATCGGCGGCGCGGCAGCGCTGGCCGCGGCCGGTTTCCAGGCGGTCCCGGCGTACGCCGGCGGCACCTCGGGGCACGGGTCCGGGAAGACCGTCCGGCTGACCGTGATGGGCACCACCGACCTGCACGGCAACGTCTTCAACTGGGACTACTTCAAGAACACCGAGTACGACGACAGCGCGCACAACGACATCGGCCTGGCCAAGATCTCCACGCTGGTCAGCGCGGTCCGGGACCGGATCGCCGCGGACCGGCACACGCCGCGCCCGCTGCTGCTCGACGCCGGGGACACGATCCAGGGCACCCCGCTGGCGTACTACTTCGCGAAGATCGAGCCCATCACCGGCGGCCACACCCACCCGATGGCCGCGGCGATGAACCGGATCGGGTACGACGCCGCGGCGCTCGGCAACCACGAGTTCAACTACGGGCTCGACATCCTCCGCAAGTTCCAGCGGCAGCTGCGCTTCCCGCTGCTCGGTGCGAACGCCCAGGACTGGACCACGGGCCTGCCGGTGTTCCCGCCGTACACGCTCAAGCGGGTGCACGTGCCGGGGGAGAAGCCGATCACCGTCGGCGTCCTCGGGCTGACCAACCCCGGCATCGCGATCTGGGACAAGGCGAACGTCGAGAACAAGCTGAAGTTCGGCGGCATCGTCGAGCTGGCCAAGATCTGGGCGCCGCGGGTCCGGCAGGCCGGTGCCGACGTCGTGGTCGCCGCGGTGCACTCCGGGATGGACCTGTCCTCGTCGTACGGCGACGCGCTGCCGTACCCGGAGAACGCGTCGGTGCTGATGGCCGAGACCGTCCCGGGGATCGACGCGGTCCTGGTCGGGCACGCGCACCTGGAGATCCCCGAGCGGCTCGTCACGAACAAGACCACCGGCGAGCAGGTGGTGCTGAGTGAGCCGCTGAAGTGGGGGATGCGGCTGTCGCTGTTCGACCTCGACCTGGAGAAGGTCCGCGGCCAGTGGAAGGTCGTCGGCCGGCACAGCCAGGTGCTGAACGCGAACTCCGTCGCCGCCGACCCGGGCGTCGTCGCGCTGCTGCAGAAGGACCACGACAAGGTCGTCGAGTACGTGAACTCGAAGATCGGCACCTGCACGGAGGCGATGTCCGCGGCCACCGCGCCGTGGGAGGACACCGCGGCGCTCGACTTCGTGAACTTCGTCCAGGCCGACGCGGTGTCGAAGACACTCGCCGGTACGCCGCAGGCCTCGCTGCCGGTGCTGGCGATCGCGGCGCCGTTCAACCGGGCCGCGGCGATCCCGGCCGGGGACGTCTCGGTGCGGGACGTGGCCGGGCTGTACGTCTTCGACAACACGCTGCTCGGGGTGACGATGACGGGCGCGCAGATCAAGGACTACCTGGAGTTCTCCGCGCAGTACTTCAAGCAGGTCACCGGGACCGGTCCGTTCCCGTCCGACCAGGTCACCAACGCCCCGACCTCGACCGCGCCGAACGGCACGCCGGACTACAACTACGACATCCTCGGCGGGCTGACCAAGCCGCTCACCTACACGATCGACATCGCCAAGCCGGTCGGCGCACGCATCGCAGACCTCGCCTACGACGGCACGGCGGTGGCCGCCGACCAGCAGTTCGTGGTCGCCGTGAACAACTACCGCCAGTCCGGCGGCGGCAACTTCCCGCACGTCAAGACCGCCCCGGTCGTCTACAACCGCCAGGTCGAGATCCGCCAACTGATGATCGACTACGTCACCACCACCGGCACAGTGGACCCGCAGACCTTCCACACCACCGACTGGTCCCTGACCTCCAACGGCGCCCCGATCACGGTCACCAGCTGAGGTAAGAATCGCGCAATCCCGGACAGAGACGGGGTATGACGCGAATACAGACACGGCCCCGGGAGGGGGATCTGATGGACGATCCTCCCTCGGGGACCCGGCTGGCGGGCTTCGAGCGGTTGTTCGTCCAGCATCACGATGACGTGCTTCGATATTTCGTGCGGCGGCTTGATGTGCGGGCCGACGCGGCGGATCTGCTGGCCGAGACCTTCCTGATCGCCTGGCGGCGCCTGGACGACATACCCGGCGGTCACCCGCTGCCGTGGTTGTACGGCGTGGCGCGCCGCGTGCTCGCCAATCACCGCCGGGGTGAGACGCGACGGCACGGCCTGGCCGACAAGCTCCGCGACGACCTCCGCTCGGTGCCGGCCGATCCCGAGACCGGTCTCGAGGTCCGGCACGCCGCGGACGTCTTCCGGCAGCTGTCCGACCGCGATCGCGAACTGCTGTCCCTGGTCGCGTGGGAGGGGCTCGACACCACGCAACTCGCGGCAGTTCTCGGTTGTTCACGCAGTACGGCGACCGTCCGGCTGCACCGCGCTCGCCGACGGCTCGAGCGCCTGATGAGCCAGACCACACCGGGCCGTGAGCCCGCTCGCACCCGAGGAGAACGCGCATGAACACGATCGATCTGCTCCGCACCCTGGATCCGATCGCCGGCGACGATCCGGCCGCCTCGGTCGGCGAGGAGAGCCGCGCCGAGATGCTGACCCGGATCGGCAACTCCCCGGCCCCGGTCAGGACACGCAAAAGCGCCGTCCGGCGTCGTCTCGTGCCGGCGCTCGTTGCGGCCACGGTGGTCGCGGCCGCGGCGGTCACCGTTGTCGAGCTGCCGGGCGACTCCCGGCAGGAGGCGCTGGGTGCGGCGTTGTCGTTCAACGCCGAGGGGGATTACCTGAGGGTTCGTGTCGTCGACCCGTACGCCGACAGCGCTCGGTACAACAAGGAGTTCAAGAAGCACCACCTGAACATCACCCTCGAACTCATGCCCGGCTCGCCGTCGACGGTCGGGTTGAGCCCGGCGGCCGTGTTCGGGCCCGACTCGCCGAACATCAAGCAGACCGACGACCCGCCGGGCTGTGCGCAGGCGGGCACCTTCCCGTGCGTCCCGGAGTTCCTGATTCCGAAGAGTTACACCGGTGAGGCGGCCCTCGTCATCGCCCGGGCCGCGCGACCCGGCGAGCAGATCGCCTTCACCGGAGCGATCGACGGCCGCGGCGAGGCCTTGCAGGGTGTGAAGTTCCGCAACCTCCGGGTCTCACAGGTGCTGGCGATCCTGCAGCAGCGCGGGTACACCGTCCCGGAGTACCGCGTCTCCGCCAACGCAACGACCTCGTCACCGAAGACGGTGCCACCGACGTACTTCGTCAAGGACGGCTTCCTGGTGAAGGACAAGCAGGTCATCCTCTTCGCCTCGGCCAAGCGCTAGGCCCTGTCGAGACAGAGGGGGAGCAGAGCGAGGAGTACGACGCCTGTCGCGACCAGGACCGATGTCCGCGAAGGGCGTGACCACCGCCGGCCGCCGTCGCCGGCCGGCTGGTGGCAGCGTTGCAGGACCCCGGCGACGGAGACCGCGATCGCCGCGAGGAGCACGAGTGGCTCGGCCCACCCGAAGATCGCACCCCAGGGGGAGGCGAGCAGGGCCAGCGAACCGACCGCGGCGCCGGCGCCGAAGATCGCGCCGACGCCGCGGCGGATCGACAGCAGCAGTACGGCGAGCGCGACCGTGATCCCGCCGCTGAGGGCGCCGTACGCGATGCCGCCCACGGTGGCCAGGCAGTCCTCCTCCGGCACGCAGCTCCGGGACTGGACGATCATCACGATCACGCCGACCACCACCGCGACGCCGAGACCGATGCCCAGGGCGCGGAAGACGATGCCGGCGATCGATTCCGCCCAGGTCCGCGTGTTCATCCGAGAAAGGTACGGCGTGTAACGGTCACTGCGACCGGACGGAAGTCCTCGCCGAAGCCTTGACCGAGCGATTGGCTAAGTGATTTAGTCACTTTGTGAGTTACTCAGCTGCCGAGGTGTCGCCCAGTCTCTCCGACCGGTTGACCGAGTCGATTCTCGGGATCATCCGCGACGGCGGGCTGCGGCCCGGTGACGCGATCCCATCCGCGCGGGAGCTGGCGAAGCGGTTCGCGATCACCACGCCGACGGTGCGGGAGGCGTTGCGGAAGCTCGAGGCGACCGGGGCGGTCGAGTTCCGGCACGGGTCCGGGACGTACGTCGGGCCGACGATCAACAACGTCGTCCTGGCGAATCCGCACCGGCCGCCGATCACCAGGGACTCGGTGCTGCAGCTGATCGGCGCGCGCCTGGTGATCGAGCCCGCGGTGGCGGCGCAGTCGGCCGTCGCCCGCCGGCCGGAGAACCTGGAGCGTCTGGAGGCCGCGGTCACCAACGCGCTGGTCCCGCCGGGCGGTCCGGCGTTCGCGCTGAACTTCCACGTCGAGCTCGCCGCCGCGTCCGGGAACCCCTTGCTGCAAGAGGTTCTGGCCTCGCTGCTGAAGGTCCGGGTCCGCGAGCAGCAGCAGATCCGCGCGTTGTACGACAATCGCGAACGCGATCACGAAGAGCACCAGGCGATCGTCGAGGCGGTCCGCGCGCAGGACGCCGTACAGGCCGAGCGCCTCACCCGTGAACACCTCGACAACATCCGCCAGGCCGTCGAGTCCGCTCCGGAGTTCTCATGAAGCTCGCCGAGATGACGACCGACGAGGCGGCCGCCGCCGTCCGGGACTCCCCGCTGGTGATCGTCCCGGTCGGCGCGCAGGAGCAGCACGGCGGCGGGATGGCGATGTCCACCGACACCGTCCGCGCCGTCGGGGTCGCCGAGCGCGTGGCCGAGCGGCTGGCCGGGCGCGCGGTGATCACCCCGCCGGTGCCGTACGGCGTCTCGCCGCACCACATGGCCTTCGCCGGGACGATGACGTTGTCGCCGGCAACGTTCATGCAGGTCCTCCGGGATCTGGTGGCCAGCCTGCACGAGCACGGCTGGCGGCAGTTCTTGGTGATCACCGGGCACGGAGGCAACAACGCTGCCCTGTCCGTGCTCGCGCAGGAGTACGTCCGGACCGACCTGACGTTCGCGTGGACCCCGCTCACCTCCGTGGTGTCCGACCTGATCGGCGAGGTCAGCGAGGTCCACGGTCACGCCGGCGAGGCGGAGACCGCGCAGATGCTGTACCTGGCGCCGGAGCTGGTCCAGGCCGATCGCCTGGAGCCCGGCGCCACCGCACTGGACGACCTGACTACCACTGCCCGGCTCTCCCGGCAGTCGCGCGGACCGCGGCTGTCCGTCGGGTTCGACGCGTACCACAAGCGTGGCGTGCTGGGTGATCCCCGCCGCGCCACCGCCGCGGACGGCCGGCTCCTGGTGGAGTCCGCCGCCGACCGGATAGCCGCCTTCGCCGCCGAGTTGCTGGCGGCCTGACGTCGCAGTTCCCCAGTTGCTGGACCTTCGCTCAGGGAGGTCCAGGCGCGAGCCTGCCCGCCCGCAGGCCGCCTGCCCCGAGGATGCACCCCTGATGAACCTCGCACGCCCTGAAACTCCCGGCCACACTGGTCGCCGTACGGCCCGCCGGGTCGGCGCATGGCTGGCGTCGGCGGCTCTGGTGACCGCCGCCGTCACGTTGCCAACGGCAACCGCTGTCGGTGCGCCCAGCTCCGGCTGCGGCAAGCCGGCCATGCCGAGCGGCGACTACACGGTCGCCAGCGGCGGCCTGACTCGGACGTATCGCCTGCATGTGCCGGACAGCTACAAGGCGTCGAAGGCGCAGCCGCTGATCCTCGTGTACCACGGCCGCGGCAAGACCGGCGCCCAGACCGAGGCGTTCTCCGACCTGTCGAAACTCGACGCAATTGTTGCCTACCCCAACGGTGTGATCGGCGACGAGAACAAGCAGGCCTGGCAGGGCGCGCCGTACTCCGCCGCGGGCGTCGACGACGTCAAGTTCACCGAGGACCTGCTCGACCAGCTGGAGTCGTCGTACTGCGTCGACACGAAAGCCGTCTACGCGACCGGCAAGTCCAACGGCGCCGGCTTCACCGGGATCCTCGCCTGTCGGCTCGCCGACCGAATCGCGGCGATCGCGTCGGTCTCGGGTGCGTTCTACATCGAGGACACGCGCTGCGCACCCAGTCGCCCCGTCCCGGTGCTCGACATCCACGGCACCGGCGACACGACGATCCCGTACGGCGGCGACGGCCAGCGCGACCTGCCCGACGTACAGACGTGGGTCCGCGACTGGTCCGTCCGCGACCAGTGCGACCCCGATCCGAAGGCGAGCCGCATCGGTTCCGACGTACTGAAGTTCACCTACCGGGGCTGCGACGCCGATGTCGTCCACGTTGCGGTGACCGACGGTGGGCACAGCTGGCCGGGGTCGGACTCGTCGTCCGGACCGGGCTACGTCACCCAGACATTCGAGGCGCACGAGTTGATCGGCGCGTTCTTCAAGGCACACCAGTTATGAGCACGACGACCACCGACACGAGGGAGTTGCCGCGGCTCATCCGGGCGATGGCGGTCATCGAGCGGATCGGGAACGCGCTGCCGCACCCGTTCTGGCTGTTCTGGATCCTGTCCGCGCTGTTGGCCGTGATCAGCGCGATCCTGTCCGCGTTCGACGTTTCCGTCGTCTCGCCCAAGGATGGCAAGCAAGTCGCGGTCCAGAACCTGCTGTCCGGGGACGGCTTGCAGATGGCCGTGTCGACGGCGATCTCGAACTTCGCCGAGTTCCCGCCGATGGCGACGATCGTGGTCGTGATCATGGGCGTCGCGCTGGCCGAACGGACCGGGTTCCTGCAGGCGCTGATGCGGGTCAGCGTCTCCCGGGTGCCGCAGTCGATGGTGGTGTTCGCGGTCGCGTTCGCCGGCACGATGGCCCACGTCGCGTCGGCCGCGGCGTACATCATCCTGGTACCGCTCGGCGGGCTCGCGTTCCGCGCGGTCGGGCGGTCGCCGATCCTCGGCATCGTGGTCGCGTACACCGCGATCGCGTCCGGGTACGACGCCAGCCCGATCCCGACCCCCAACGACGCGATCTTCGCCGGCATCACCACCGCCGCCGCCCGCACGATCGACCCGGGCGCGCACGTTTCGGTGCTGTCGAACTGGTTCTTCAACATCGCCTCGTCGGTGCTGCTCGCGCTGGTGATCACGCTGGTCACCCGGCTGGTGCTGAGCAAGCGGCCTGACCTCGACGCCGACCCGGACGCGCCCGGCGACCTGGATCAGCTCTCCGTGTCGGTTGCCGAACGCAAAGGTCTGCGCCGGGCCGGTCTGGTCTTCCTGGCCGCCGCCGTCGCGATCGTCGCCGTACTGCTGCCGCACGACTCACCCCTGCGCGGCAAGGACGGCAGCATCGTCGACTCGCCGTTCCTGGACGGCATCGCGATGATGGTCGCGGTCCTGTTCGGCCTCGTGGGGATCGCGTACGGCGTGACCGTGCGCGCGATCGAGCGCGCGGCCGACGTACCTCGCCTGATGGCCGAAGGAATCAAGCAGATGGCGCCGGTGCTGGTGCTGTTCTTCGCGATCGCGCAGTTCCTCGCGTACTTCGACTGGAGCAACATCGGCGACCTGCTGTCGGCGGAGTCGGCCCGGATCCTCGGCGACCTCGGGGCGCCGAAGGTGGTGATCTTCCTCGGCATCCTCGCTGTGCTCACCATCATCAACGTGCTGGTCACCAGCGGCTCGGCCATGTGGTCCCTGACCGCGCCGATCCTGGTCCCGATGATGCTGCTGTTGAACGTCCCCGCCGAAACCACCCAGGCCCTCTTCCGCATCGCCGACTCGGGCTCGACCGCGATCACCCCCATGAGCCCGTACTTCGTGATGGCGCTGGGCTTCCTCCAGCGCTACCGCAAGAACGCCGGCGTCGGCACCCTCGCGTCGTACACCGTCCCCCTCGCCGTCGCAATGACCATCGCCTGGACCCTCCTGTTCCTGGCCTGGTGGGCGCTAGGCATCCCCCTCGGCCCGGGAGCCCCGGTGAGATAACCAGCTCGACAGGAGGTGTCGCCCAAGACCACCAGGCCGCACGCTCAGCCCTCCGCCCGCCGGCCCGCAGTGGGCGTATACGTCCTGTCGAGCTGCCGAGAACCCTCTAGGTCAGCGTGACGCCGGCGTTGCGGAGGTCGGTTAGGGCCTGTTGGGTGGTGGGTTCGGCTACGCCGGCGGTGAGGGTGGTCAGGACTCTCGTGGTGAAGCCTTCGTTGCGGGCGTCGAGGGCGGTGGCGCGGACGCAGTAGTCGGTGGCTATGCCGCAGACGTCTACGTTGGTGACGGACTTCGCGCGTAGCCAGTCGGCGAGGGTGTGGCCGCCTTCGTGGGACTTGCCTTCGAAGCCGGAGTAGGCGGCGGCGTACTCGCCCTTGTCGAAGATCGCGTCGAAGGGTTGCGGGTCCAGGTTCGGGTGGAAGCCGACGCCGTCGGTTCCGGCGACGCAGTGCGGGGGCCAGGAGTCCACGAAGTCGGGTTCGCGGGAGAAGTGGTCGCCGGGGTCGATGTGGTGGTCGCGGGTGGCGACCACGTAGTCGTACCGGCGGTCCTGTGGCTCGGCCTCGTGCCACTTGTGGAGCAGTTCGCCGATTCGGAACGCGACGTCGGCGCCCCCGGCGACGGCCAGGCTCCCGCCCTCGCAGAAGTCGTTCTGCACATCAACCACGATCAGTGCCCGGGCCATCGCGACGCTCCTTTGACGGGTACTCCCTGAACCCACCGTACAAGCGTCGACGCCGTCGGCGCCGCATTAGGCGGGGATCAGCTGGCCGCCGGTGACGTGCAGGAGCTCGCCCTGGACGGCTCTCGTCCGTGGTGAGGTGAGGAACAGGATCGCGTCGGCGATCTCGGAGACGTCCGGGAGGTGCCGGGCGGTGAATCCGGCGGTGATCCTGTCCAGCGCGTCTCGCGGGATGATCCGGTGTGCTCCGTTCTCCAGCGTGATGCCGGGCAGTACGACGTTGACCAGTACGCCGTCCGCGCCGAGATCGTGCTGGAGACTCGCCGCCAGGCCGTGCAGTCCCGCCTTCGCCGCGCCGTACGCCCAGGCTCCGCCGCCCATGCCGCGCTCCGCCAGGTCGGTCGAGACCAGCACCAGCCGCCCGTGGGCGGAGCGCCGCAGCGCGGGCGCCACCTGCTGTGCGAGGTGCATGTTCCCTTCGAGGTTCGCCCGCACGATCGCGGTCCACCACTCCGGCGAGGCGTCCTCGATCTTTTCGGTGCGCCCGTCGTGCGGCCCCCAGTCGACCGCGTTCGCGACCACGGCGTCCAGGCCGCCCCAGTGCTCCACCACCGACGCGACCGCTGCGGCAATCGTCTCCGGCGCGCTCAGATCCATCGGTACGACGTACGCCGCACCGCCCGCCGCCTCGATCTCCTCGGCGACCGTCTCGGCCGCGTCCTTGCGGGAGTTGTAGGTGATCGCGACCCGCGCGCCTTCCCGCCCGTACGCGATCGCGGTGGCCCGCCCGATCCCCGACGATCCACCCGTCACCAGTGCGGCCGCGTCCTTCAAACCCAGGTCCATGACCCGTCCTCCTGTTATTGTTAGTCGGCTAAGAAGAAAACTTAGCCGACTAACAAACCAGAGGCAAGTAGCTGTGGTCGTCAGGTCGCGCTCATGGCAGCACCCGCTGGAGGAAGTCGCGGATCAGCGCGGCGATCTCGTCGCCGTGGGTTTCCAGGGCGAAGTGCCCGGCGTCCAGGAGGTGGATCTCGGCGTCGGGCAGGTCGCGGGCGAAGGCGGTGGCTCCGTCGGCGGCGAAGATCTCGTCATGTTTGCCCCAGGCAACCAGTGTCGGCGGCTGGTGGCGGCGGAAGTACTGCTGGAATGCGGGATAGGCGTCGAGGTTGTGCTGGTAGTCGTAGAACAGTTGCAGCTGGATCTCCTGGTTGCCGGGCCGGTCGAGGTAGGACTGGTCCAGGGTCCAGGTGTCGGGGCTGATCCGCTCCACGAACTGTGCCGGTACGCCGTGGGTGTACTGCCAGCGCGTCGCTTCCGCTGTCAGCAGTGAACGTACGTCGGGTTCGTAGGTGGCCCGGTCCTTCGCGTGGTTGAACAGCGGTTCCCAGAAGGGCGTGAACCCTTCGAGGTAGGCGTTGCCGCTCTGCGTGATCAGGGCGGTGACGCGCTCGGGGTGGCGACTGGCGATGCGGAGTCCGATCGGTGCGCCGTAGTCCTGGATGTAGAGCGCGAACTGCTGCACGTCCAGCTTGTCGAGCAAGCCCAGGGTGAGCTCGGTGAGGGCGTCGAAGGAGTAGGCGAACTCGTCCACCGACGGCATGCCGGACTGGCCGAAGCCCAGGTGGTCGGGTGCGATGAGGTGGTACGAGTCGGCGAGGTCGCGGAGCAGGTTGCGGAACATGGCAGAGCTCGTGGGGAAGCCGTGCAGCAGCACGACGGTGGGGTTGGCCGGGTCGCCGGCCTCCCGGTAGAAGATCGGCTGGCCGTCGATGTCAACGGTGCCGTACCGCACTGCGTTCATAGGTGCTCTCCTGATTCTTGACGGGTACTCCGTGCTGGGGACGGAGCAAGACGAGACAGGCCGCGGCGAGGCCGAGGCCGAGGGCGAAGAAGGCGCGATAGCTGCCGGTGAAACGGTCGATGACGACCGCCATGGCGAGCCCGCTCGCGGCCGCGGCCTGATGGGTGACCCAGGCGGGGGCCAATGTCCGGCCCATCCGGTGCGGGTCGAGCCCTCGGGACAGCACGGCCATGGTGAGCGGAATGATCGGGAACGACGACATTCCGAAGATCACCGCGGCTGCGACGAGTCCGGCCGGGGCCTGCGCAACGGTGAGCAGACCGAGCGACAATGCTCGCAGCAGGTGGAGTAGGCGCAAGAGATCCTCGGGGCGCCGGCCCCGGCGCAACAGGCTCGCGACGACGGCCGACGTGATGCCGGCCGACAGCGCGGCGACGGCGACCAGGCGGCCCGCGCCGGCGACTGACCAGCCGAGCTCGGCGGCGTGCTTGGGCAGCATGAGTACGACGACGTACATCGTCGCGGCATGCAGACCGAACGAAGCCAGTACACGACCACGGCCGCGCAGGCTCTCCCGCGTTTGGTCGCCGGACAGGGTCGTTGCCGGATCATTGGGCAGGACACAGACGAGGACTGCCGTCACGGCCAGGCCGACACATCCGAGTACGGCATAGGTTCCGCGGACGCCGATCGGGACGAACAGCGACGTCGCTGCCCAGGGCATGAGGAGCTGGCCCAGGTTGATCCCGATGGCGGCGCGAGCGAGCGCCGGCCCGGCGTCGGCGCCGTACGCCCGGCCGATCAAGGTGCTGACGGTCAGGCTGGAGGAACTCGCGAAGCCGAGGCCGCCGAGGAACGTGTACGTCGCGATGAACTGCCACGTCTGCGTGACCACGGCGAGCACCAAGTAGCCGGCCGAGATGACGATCAGCCCGAGCACGAGGATTCGCTTGGCGCCTACGCGATCCAGCAGGCGGCCTACGAACGGCTGCGCGACGCCGGTGAGCAGCGTGCTCAGCGCGGCAGCCGTCGTCAGGGCCGAGGTGTTGAGTCCGTAGTCAGCGGCGGCGGGGGCGAAGAACACACCCGCGGAGAAGTTCAATCCGAAGGAGACTGTCATGGCCGCGAGGGCGGCGAAGGCCGTTCTCATGATCGCTTCAGCTGGGTCATCTGTGTCTTCACACTTTCCGAGGGCACGGCTGTGGCCGGGACGGACGGGATCAGGGCAGGCTCGATCGCCGAGACGTCGACGACGTCTCGGCTGATGGCGCGACTGGGGTTAGCGGATCGGACTCAGCGGTGGCGGGCGTAGTGGCGGGCGGCGCGGGCGCGGTTGCCGCAGGCGGCCGAGCACCACCGTCGTTGCGGACGATCCTGGAGGTACAACAGCACGCAGCCCGGCCCCTGACAGGCACGCAGGTCCGCGTGCCGGCGTACGAACAGGTCGATCGCTTCCTGGGCGATGAAGGACAGGACCGCCGTGACTGGCGGCGCCGCGCTACGCACCTGCGCGGCAGGCTCGCCCTGCCACCGCAGCTCCTGCCAGTACGGCGCCCAGCGCGCGTGGCGGTTGAGCGTCTCGACCGCCCCGACTGACGGAGCAGCGCCGGCCATGCTTCCGGCGGCCACCTGAGCGGCGTCGCGTCCGGTGATCACCCGGGCGATGTCGCGGACGGCCTCGCGAAGTTCACGGGCCGCCGTCAGCTCGAAGTCGCCGATCGCGGTGAGTTCCTCGGCCGAGAGCCGCCACGGCAGCCGGTCCTCGACGGCCGCCAGCCATTCGGTCAACAGTTCGGCGTTCTCCAGGCCGTCGCGCGGTTCGCCCCGGACGGCGTACGCGGTGTTGGCCAGCTCGATCGGCAGCGGTTCGCCGAGCAGGGGCACGGACATGGCGTTCACCGGCTCTCGTCGTGACGCAGGTCGGACCGCAACCGGGCGTTCTCCTGCTCGAGCGCGGTGATCCGGTCCCGCAGTGAGCCGATGGCCTGCTCCACGACGTCGCGGCCGAACAGCTGCGGGATGTGCTGCCGGCAGTTCCAGTCCCATCCCTCGATCTCGATGAGAACGGCCCCCTCCACCTTCCCCGGGTAGTCCGGGACGACCAGCTCGCGCAGGATATCCGGATCCTCGGTGACCCGGGCATGACCCAGGAGCTTCAGGCGTGCCTGCAGGGCATAGTCCATCAGGAACAGCGCGACCCGATCGGAGTGGTCCAGGTTTCCCCGGGTGATGTACTGCCGGTTCCCGCGAAGATCCGCGAAACCCAGCGTGCGTTCGTCCAGGACGCGCAGGAAGCCGCGCGGCCCGCCGCGATGCTGGATGTAGGGCCAGCCCGTCTCGCCGACGCTGGCGATGTAGAAGCTGTCCCGTTCCCCGACGAACGCCGCTTCGTCGGGACCGAGAACGTCACCGCTCGCCGAGCCCTCCAGCATCCGGCGGTAGGCGCGATCGCTGCCGTGCAGCCGCTGCTGCGCCTGCACCGCGTCGGTGAACGCCAACTGGGCAAACCTGGCACCCATCGCCAGCCTCCTAATGGTAATCCTCTGTCGTGATCGTTAGGGGAACGAGGTATCTCCCGAGCTCTCACTAGATTTCTAACGATACAGAGCAAGTCAAATCATTAGATTGTGGAGTCGCCGTTGGTCTCAGGAGTAGGTCTGGCCGGCGGAACCGGTTGTGTGGCGACATGTGCCGGGAGTTATCGTGTGATCGCGCATTGTCATCGAGAGATGGGGTCGGCATCTTCCGCCGGAGCGGGCCCTTGGGGGTTCGCTCATGAAGAAGGCTGTCCTGGGTGCCGTCACGGCGGCTGCGGTCGTTGCCGCGGCGCTCGTTCCGTCAGGCCCGTCGGTGCAGGCCGCAACCCGCAGCGCCGCCAGTGCGCCGCCGGGGTTCGGGTCGGCGTTGTCGTCGGTGCAGCAGTCGTCCTGGCAGACGAACGCGAGCGTGAACGCGGTCGCCGTCGCCGGGAACCTGGTGTTCGCGGGTGGGCTGTTCACCCGCGTCCGGCCGCCGGGGAAGGCGCGCGGTGTGGGTGACGCGGCGCGGAAGTACTTCGCGGTCTTCGACCGGACCAACGGCGCGCCGACGCGGTTCGCGCCGAAGGTCAACGGGCCGGTGTGGAGCGTCGCGACCTCTCCGGACGGCAAGCGGGTCGTGATCGGCGGTGATTTCACCGTCGTCGATGGGGTCGCACGGTCCCGGGTGGCGATGTTCGATGTCGGCACCGGCAAGCTGGTCGCCGGCTGGGACCCGGCGGTCAACTACCGGGTCGCGGCGCTGAAGGTCACCGGCAGCACTGTCTACCTGGGCGGTTCGTTCGGCAGTGTGGACAAGGTGACCCGGCACCGCATCGCGGCGGTCAGCCTGAGCACCGGGGCCTTGCTGCCGTGGGACCCGGACGCCGACGACGACGTACACGCGATCGAGCTGTCCACCGACGGGACGCGGGTCTTCGTCGGCGGCGGCTTCGTCGAGATCGGCGGGCGGTCCTCGCACTCGCTCGCGATGCTCAGTGCCGCCACCGGCACGGCGTACGACATGCCCGCCGCCGAGGCGATTCCGGAGCTGACGCCGGACTGCGACAGTCGCGTGAAGGACATCGAGGTCCAGGGCAACAAGGTGTTCGCGGCCAACGCGGGATCAGGTATCGGCTGCTACGACGGCGTGCTCGCCGCGGACGCCAAGACCGGCAAGCTGATCTGGCAGAGCCACTGCCTGGGCGCGACCGAGGCGATCAAGGCGATCGGCAACTGGCTCTACAAGGGGTCGCACGCGCACGACTGCAGCGCGGACGGCGGGTTCCCGGACAAGACCGGGATGCACCACCTGCTGGTCTACAGCGCCATCACCGGCAAGCTCGGCCCCTGGTTCCCGAACGCCACGGCCGGCGGCGAGACGCTCGTCGGCCCGTTGTCGTTCGCGTCCGGCGGCAACGACCTGTGGGCGGGCGGTGACTTCGTCGAGGTCAACGGCGTACCGCAGGAAGGGCTGACCCGGTTCACCAACGCCCCGGGCGGCGCGGCTCCGGCCCGGCCGGCGGCGCCCGAGGTCGCCAGCGCGCGGGCGAACAAGGTGACAATTGCCTTCAAGACGGTGCTGGACCGCGACAACCTCACGCTCACCTACTCGGTCTACCGCGGCAGCACGCGGATCGGCAGCTGGTCGCGGACGTCGAACTCATGGACGAGGCCGACCGTCACCTCGGTCACCGACTCCGGTCTGACGAGCCGTCAGACGTTGTCGTACCGCGTCGAGGTCAGCGACGGCCGCAACGTCCAGAAGAGCTCGACGGTCAGCGTGAAGGTTCGCTGATCAGCACCTGGTTCCTCGACGCGGTACGACGAGGTTCGCGAGGTAGTCGTCGATCTTGGCGCGGGCGCATTCGTTGGACTGGTAGAGCGTGTGCCCTGGACCGTCGTGGTAGATCGAGCCGCTGCCCGGCACCTGGTCGACGACCCGGGACGCGGTGTCGTACTCGCTCCAGTTGCCCGCCATCAGTAGCGGCGGCAGGCCGTCGGGCAGCGCGGCGGGTGGGTTGCGGACCGGCACCGGCCACCCGATGCAGGACAGCATCGCGAGCTGGATGGTTCCCGCGGCCCCGGTGTACGGCGCGGCGGCTTCCATCCGCCGGATCTGCTGCTGCAGTTGTCGTTGGCTGGTCGGATGCGGCCAGTCCGTGCACTCGACGACGCCCGGAGACGGCGCGGACGGGAACGGCGCGTTCGGCGGCTCAGGCACGAAGCCGGACGCGTCACCGGTCGCCGCGGCTTTCTTCAGCGCGGCCAGGAGTTTCGGGTACGACGCCTCACCGAGACGCGCGAGCCGCAGCCCGGTCCATCGGATCTCGTTGCCGTCGTACGTCGTGCTCCCGGCCGGCAGCGGGTGGCGTTGCGCCTGGGCCACCACCTGTCGCCACGACGCCGCGCAGCCGCACCAGTCGAAGAAGCGGGTCATGAACGTCTGCACGTCGCGGGCGAGCTGGGTGAGTTCGCGGTCCCAGTTGTCGGTGCTGTGGTTCCAGGTGCCGTCCAGCACCATCGATCGGACGTGCTGCGGGAAGAGCCGGGCGTACGACTGGCCGATGAAACCGCCGTACGACGCGCCGTAGAAGTTGACCGTCGACTCGCCGAGCGACCGCCGGATCGCGTCGAGGTCGCGGGCGTGGCTCCCCGAGTCCATCGCCGCGAACAGCTCGGGATCCTTGGCCTGGCACTTCTCCGCGACCGCCCGGTTGGCGGCAGCGAGCGCGTCGAACGCGGCCTGGTCGCGCGGCACCCGCGGCTGCCGTACGCCGGTCCACTCGCACGGCAGATTGGTGCTCATCCCGGCAAGGTTGGGGCCGCCCCGGAGATCCCAGGTGACGATGTCCATCGTCCGGCGCAGACCGGCGAAGGCGTCCGCGCCGCCGTACGAGCGCAGCAGGTCGATGTTCATCCCCATCGGCCCGCCCAGGTTGACCTGCACGGATCCCTGTTTCGGCCCGGTGGCTGGTAGGCGGCCGACCATCAGGGTGATCTTCCGGCCGGCCGGGCGGTTCCAGTCGACCGGCACCTGCAGACTGGCGCACTCGATGCCGACGGTTCCTGGTCCACCGGGGCATTCGCCCCAGTCGAGAGTCGGGGCGGGCGGGGTGAGGACGTTGGCCGTCAGCGCGCCGCTCGCCGCGAGGGAGAGTAGTTTCAGCATGCCGCCCACGGTTTCGCGGATGCGCCGCCCGCGCATCGGACCGGAGGCCGACGGCCCACGGTCCGAGGTGGTGGTCCAGCGGCTCGGCTAGGTTCGGCGTGTGGAGTACGGACTGAGCCGGCGGCAACTGATCGCCGCGGACTGCCTGGTCGCGGTCGGGTACGCCGCCCTCGTCCTGCTCACGTCCGCCACCGGCCCGGGGCTCGTGGCGATCGGGCTTGCGCTGCCGATCGCGGTCCGCAGGATCTGGCCGCTGCCGGCGCTCGCCGTGGTCGCCGTCATGTCGGTGATCGCGTACTTCGTGGACGCGTTGCGCGATCCGCTGCTCGCCGCCGCCTACGTGCTGTACGTCGTCGCGCTGACCCGCCCGTCGAACCGCCCGCTGTCCAGCCGGCGCCTGATCGGTCTGGCCGGCGGAGTCGGCTTCGTCGTGCTCGTCCTCGCCGTGGTGGCCGGCGCGCCGGCCGGTCAGTCCCGCGCGGCGCTCGTGCTCACCGGAACCGCCGCCTTGTACGGCGCCTGGATCCTGGGGCAGGTTGTCCGCGACCGACGGGCTGCCGCCGCCCGCGCCGCGCAGGTGCTGGCCGAGCAGGCGGTCGCCGCGGAGCGACTGCGGATCGCCCGCGAGCTGCACGACATCGTTGCCCACAGCATGGGATTGATCGCGGTCAAGGCCGGTGTCGCGAACCATGTCCTGCAGGTCCGTCCCGAGGAGGTGTCCGACGCGTTGTCGGTGATCGAGTCCACGAGCCGCGACGCTCTCGTCGAGCTCCGGCACATGCTCGGCCTGCTGCGGACCCCCGGCGAACCAGCGGACCTCGCACCGCCGGCGGGTCTCGCCGCGCTGCCGGAGCTGGTCGCGCGGGTCGAGTCGACCGGTGTGGAGGTCGAGCTGAAGGTCGACGTACCCGAGGCGCTCCCGGACGCCGTCGCGCTCACCGTCCACCGGATCGTCCAGGAGTGCCTGACGAACGTCACGAAGCACGCCGACGCGCGCCGCTGCAGCATCACGATCACCGGCAGCGCCAACGCCGTACAACTCGAGGTGATCGACGACGGCGTCGGTGGGGCAGTGGTGGAAGGACACGGTCTGATCGGGATCCGCGAACGGGCCGGCGTGTACGGCGGTTCGTACCGGGCCGGGCCGCGCACCGCCGGCGGGTTCGAGGTCGTCGTACGGCTGCCGCATGAGTGAGATCCGGGTGCTGGTCGCGGACGACCAGGCGCTGCTGCGCGGCAGCTTCCGGGTGCTGATCGACACCACACCCGGCCTGACCACGATCGGCGAAGCGGCCGACGGAGCCGAGGCCGTCGAGCTCGCGCACCGCGAGCGGCCGGACGTGGTCCTGATGGATGTCCGGATGCCGAAGCTGGACGGGATCGAGGCGACGCGGCAGATCTGTTCCGCACCGGAGACGGCCGGGACCAGGGTGCTGATCCTGACGATGTTCGACCTCGACGACGCCGTGTACGCCGGACTGCGGGCCGGAGCGAGCGGCTTCCTGCTCAAGGACGTCCCGCCCGTGGAGTTGCTGCAGGCAATCACTGTCGTCGCGGCCGGCGACGGGCTGCTGGCGCCGTCGATCACGCGGCGGCTGATCGCGGAGTTCGCTCGGCTGGCCGAGCCCGGGCAGGCGCCGCTGACCGGTCTCGACGGCGTGACCGATCGCGAGCGCGAGGTGCTGTCGCTGATCGCCCGCGGGCTGTCGAACGACGAGATCTGCGACCACCTCCACGTCGGCCGCGGCACCGTGAAGACCCACATCGGGCACCTGCTCGCCAAACTCCACGCCCGCGACCGGGCCCAGCTGGTGATCGCCGCGTACGAGTCCGGGCTGGTGCGGCCTAGAGGTGCGGGAGGATCGCGCTGAGCGCGATCAGCAGGCAGATGCCGCCGTTGAGGTACGGATGGCTGACCAGGATCGCGACGAACTCGCGGATCGTTGCCGTCGGCCAGTAGTAGGCCGCCGTCGGGGAGCCGATCACCTGGCCGTTCAGCTTCGCCCTGCGGGCGGTCAGTGCGGCGCGGAACGCGTGGAAGTTGTTCGTGACGATCAAGCAGCGGTACTGCGGTCGTAGCTCGGCCATCAGGTCACGGCTGAACGTCAGGTTCTCCCAGGTGGTCGTCGACTTGTCCTCGCGCAGGATCTGCTCGTCCGGGACGCCGCGCTCGACCAGGTACGCCGCCATCGCGTGCGACTCGGGCAGGTCCTCGTTCGGCCCCTGGCCGCCGGACGTGACGAGCAGCGGCGAACGGCCTCTGCGGACGGCGCGCTCGTACACCTGCTTCGCCCGGTCGAGGCGGCTGGCCAGCAACGGCGGCACCCGGGAGCCGATCAGGCCCGAGCCGAGCACGACGACGAAGTCGACCTTCCGGGACGAGCGGACCCGGCTGTAGACGAACGCATACACCAGGAAGCACAGGAACAGGAACGAGATGTAGGTCAGCACGCCGAGCAGCACCGACCGTACGGCGGCCAGCGGCTCCCAGCCGATCTTCTCCACCAGCACGCTGAACACCACGAAACCGATGATCCCGAGCCCGACGAGCAGCGACAGCAGGTTGGACAGCCGGCGGCGCTCCCGGCGCAGCATCGTGACGCCGTTGATCACCAGGAAGACGGCGAGCACCGCGATCGAGAGCGGGATCGCGGCCAGCACCGCGACCGCCAGCCAGCGCCCGGCGGTCTCGTTCACGCTCTCGACCGCGAAGATCAGCCCGAGGCCGGCGAACATCAGCGCGAGAACCAGGAAGATGCCGTTCTTGAACAGGCGCCGGTCGCGCAGGAAGCTGACGCCGAAGACGAGGAACCAGAAGGCGGCGATCCCGAAGCAGATGACCATCGGGCGTCATCAAAGCACGCTCCGTCGCCGAGCGGGGGGAGGCTGGGCGGGGCGTGGTTCGCGGGGTGGACGGAGCGAGGCGCGGCGGGGCCGGGTGTGCGAGGCTCGGGCGGACGGGTCGGGTGGTCGAGAGAGGCGGTCGGACGTGAGCCAGGTGACGAACTGGGCAGGCAACGTCAGCTTTGCGAGTGAGCTGCAGCGGCCTCGGACCGTCGAGGAGCTGCAGGAGCTGGTCGCGGCGGCCGAGAAGGTCCGGGTGCTCGGCACCGGGCACTCGTTCAACCGGATCGCCGACAGCACCGATGTGCTGGTGAGCGTGCAGGACCTGCCGCAGGTGGTCGAGATCGGCGAGCGCGGCGTGACGGTTTCGGCCGGCCTCCGGTACGGCGAGATCACGGCCGCGCTGCAGGCGCAGGGGCTCGCGCTGCACAATCTCGGGTCGCTGCCGCACATCTCGGTCGCGGGCGCGTGCTCGACCGGTACGCACGGCTCCGGCGACACCAACGGCCCGCTCGCGGACGCGGTCAGCGCGATCACGTTCGTCGACGCGCGCGGCGAACTCATGACGCTGACCCGCGACGACCCGGACTTCGCCGGCTCGGTCGTCTCGCTCGGCGCGCTCGGGGTGACCGTGAGCCTGACCCTCGACGTGCAACCGTCGTACGAGATCAGCCAGGTGGTGTACGACGGGCTGCCGGTGGCGCGGCTCGGATCGGACCTGGACGCGGTGATGGGCAGCGCGTACAGCGTGAGCGCGTTCACCGACTGGGTGGACCCCGACGTCATGGTCTGGCGCAAGCGCCGCGAACTGACCGCGCCCGAGCCGCAGTGGCTGGGCGCCACGCTCGCCGACGGGCCGCGGCACCCGATCAAGGTGATGCCGGCCGACTACGCGACCCAGCAGGGCGGCGTACCGGGCCCGTGGAACGAGCGGCTGCCGCACTTCCGGCTCGAGTTCACGCCGAGCAACGGCGACGAGCTCCAGTCGGAGTACTTCGTCCCGCGTGCACGGGCCGCCGAGGCGTTCGACGTACTGCGGGCCCTGGGCAACCGGTTCGCGCCGGTGATCCAGGTTTCGGAGGTCCGCACGATCGCCGCCGACGACTTGTGGCTGAGCCCGAGCCAGGGCCGCGACACCGTCGCCCTGCACTTCACCTGGATCCAGGACGAAACCGCCGTACGCCCGGTGGTCGCGGAGCTGGAGGAACGGCTCGCGCCGCTGGACGCCCGCCCGCACTGGGGCAAGGTCTTCGCCGCCGACGCCGCCACCCTCGCCGAGCGCTACCCCCGGGTCCCGGACTTCATCGCCCTGGCAGGCAAGTACGACCCGGCCGGCAAGTTCCGCAACCCCTACCTGGACACCTTCCTGCCTAGCTGAGGCGGGGTGGAGACCTCTTGTTGTATCCGGAGACCTGGAATATCAGGTCTCCGGATACAACATCTCGTCTCAGGTTTCAGAGCTGGGTGAGATCCTCTAGGGTGCCGGTGATGGTCCACAGGAGATTGCGGAGGACGCGGCGGTCCTCGGGGCTGAGCTGGGCGAGGGCGCGGCGGCCGGCCCGGTCGTAGATCTCCTGGACCGTGTGGGCGAGCTCGACGCCGTGCTCGGTCAGCTCGATGCCGACCTGTCGCGCGTCGGTCGTGCTCTTCACCCGCCGTACGAGCCCGGCGGCCTCCATCCGCTGCGTGGTCTTGGTGGCCGTCGGCACCTCGACATCGAGCACCTTCGCGAGCCGCGCCACCGGCAGCGACCCGTGGTGCAGCAGCTTGGCGAGCACGAGCTCCTGGCCCGTGTGCAGCACGGTCCCGGCCAGCTCGTCGGCCACCGCCTTGCGCGCCGCCCGCTCCGCGAACCGCAACGCGACCAGCACGTCCGCCTCGTCGGCCGGCGCTTCCGGCGACCATCCGCCGTCGGTGGCGGTCACGTGTGACTCCGCGGGAGGAACGGGTTGCGGGAGTTGAAGTCGCCGATGTAGTCGGTCGGGATCGCCGGCTCGCCGCGGCTGAGCTGGCTGGCGGAGCGGGGGAGCTCGTCGCGGACCTTCTGGTGGTGGGCCTGCGACTCCTGCGGGGTGGTCCGGCCGACGATCTTGCCCGACTCCACGAGCGGCTTCAGCAGCTCGCGGTCGTCGCCGTCGTCGGTCGGCTGCGCACCGACGCCGATCAGCTCGACCTCCGCGACCCCGGCGGCCGAACGCCGCCGCAGGGCCCACTTCCGGCCGCCGATCGAGATCTTGTCCGGGCTCTTCTTCGCCACCGGCACCAGGTCACCGCTCGCGTCCTCGCGCGCGACCAGCTTGTACACGAACCCGCAGGTCGGGTAGCCGGAGCCGGTGACCAGCGACGTACCCACGCCGTAGCCATCGACCGGCGCCGGCGCGAGCGCGGCGATCTGGTACTCGTCCAGGTCGCTGGTCACGATGATCCGGGTCTTCGTCGCGCCCAGGGAGTCCAGCTGCTCACGGACCTGACCGGCCAGCGACGGCAGGTCGCCCGAGTCGAGCCGGACCGCGCCCAGCTCGGGACCGGTCAGCTCGATCGCGGTACGCACCGCCGCGGCGACGTCGAAGGTGTCGACGAGCAGCGTCGTCCCCTTGCCGAGCGCGTTCACCTGCGACCGGAACGCGTCCTCCTCGCGGTCGTGCAGCAGCGTGAACGCGTGGGCCGCGGTCCCGGTGCTCGGGATGCCGTACCGGCGGGCCGCCTCCAGGTTCGAGGTCGCGCCGAACCCCGCGATGTACGCCGCCAGCGCCGCGCCGACCGCGGCGCCTTCGTGGGTGCGCCGCGAGCCCATCTCGATACAGGGCCGCCCACCGGCCCACCAGGTCATCCGGGACGCCGCCGAGGCGACCGCGGAGTCGTGGTTCAGGATCGACAAGAAAACGGTTTCCAGCAGCACCGCCTCGGCGAACGACGACTCCACCACGAGGACCGGCGACCCCGGGAAGAAGATCTCCCCGTCGGCATAGCCGGAGATGTCGCCGGTGAACCGGTACTCCGCCAGCCAGTCCCGGGTAGCCTGGTCGACGACGCCGCGATCGGCCAGGAAGGCGATCGTCTGCTCGTCGAACCGGAACCGCTCGAGCGCGTCCAGCAGGCGGTTGACGCCCGCGACCACGCCGTACCGGCGGCCGTCCGGCAGCCGGCGCGCGAACAGCTCGAACACCGAGCGGCGCTGTGCCGTACCGTCGGCCAGCGCGGCCTGCAGCATGGTCAGCTCGTAGTGGTCGGTCAGGAGTGCCGTCGAGTGGGTCACAGGTGCAGCCTATTGCGAGAGCGGAACCGATGATGGAGAGAATGGACAGGTGACCACCGCACCGAGCGAACTCGAGAGCCCCGAGGTCGATGAGGCGATCGAGCTGAGCCCACCTTGGGTGACCGTCGTCTGGAACGACCCGGTCAACCTGATGGACTACGTCACGTTCGTCTTCCAGAGCTATTTCGGCTACTCCAAGTCCAAGGCGGAGAAGCTGATGCTGCAGGTGCACCAGGAAGGCAAGTCGGCGGTCTCGAACGGTAACCGGGAAGCGATGGAACGCGACGTGGAAGCGATGCACACCTACGGCCTGTGGGCCACTTGCGAGAAGTCGTGACACGGTTCCGCAAGCGCCGCAAGACCGTCGTCGTCAGTTTCGCCGAGCACGAGGCCGACATCCTGGCGAACCTGCTCCGCAACCTGGTCGAGCTGCTGTACGACGGGCTGCCGCCGCGCGCCACCGAGTCCAGCGACCCGCTCGCGGCGCTGCTGGACTCCGACGGCCCGACGTCGCCGCCCGAGGACGTCGTCCTGCAGCGGCTGCTCCCGGACGCGTACAAGCAGGACGACATGGCCGCCGCCGAGTTCCGGCGGTTCACCGAGCGCGGGTTGCGCGAGGGCAAGGTCACCGACGCCAAGCGGGTGCTGTCCGCGCTCGAGCAGTCCGGCGCCGACGAGATCGCGCTCGAGCCGGACGAACAGCTCTCCTGGCTGCGCGCGCTGAACGATCTCCGCCTCGCGATCGGCACCCGCCTCGACATCAAGGACGAGGACGACTACTCCACCTGGGAGAAGCTCGCCGACGACGACCCGCGCCGCCTCACCTACGACCTCTACGACTGGCTCGGCTACCTCCAGTCCGCCCTCCTCCACAACATGCGCCCGTAGGGTTGGCGTCATGGAGACGCGGCGGCTCGGGCGGACCGGGCGGGATGTTGGCGTGGTCGGACTCGGGGCTTGGCAGCTCGGGGCGGACTGGGGCGCGGTGGACGAGGGCGACGCGCTCGCGGTGCTGCAGGCCGCGGTCGACGGTGGCGTGACGTTCATCGACACCGCGGACGTGTACGGCGACGGGCGTAGCGAGCGGCTTGTCGGGCAGGTGCTGAAGTCGCGCGACGGCCTGACCGTGGCGACCAAGATGGGCCGGCGCGTCGAGCAGGTGCCGGAGAACTACACGCTGGAGAACTTCCGCGCCTGGAACGACCGCTCCCGGCAGAACCTCGGCGTCGACTCCATCGACCTGGTCCAGCTGCACTGCCCGCCGACGCCGGTGTACTCCGACGACGCGGTCTTCGACGCGCTCGACACCCTCGTCGACGAGGGCCGCATCGCGGCGTACGGCGTCAGCGTCGAGACCTGCGCGGAGGCGCTGACCGCGATCGCGCGGCCGAACGTGGCGTCGGTGCAGATCATCCTGAACGCGTTCCGCCTCAAGCCGCTCGACGAGGTGCTGCCCGCGGCGCGGGAGGCCGGTGTCGGCATCATCGCCCGCGTCCCGCTCGCCAGCGGCCTGCTCTCGGGCAAGTACGACGAGAGCACGGTCTTCGGAGCCGACGACCACCGCACCTACAACCGCCGCGGCGAGGCGTTCGACGTCGGCGAGACGTTCTCCGGCGTCGACTTCGGCACCGGCCTGGAAGCCGTCCGCCGCCTGATGCCCTGGCTCCCCGCCGGCGCCACCATGGCCCAGTTCGCCCTCCGCTGGATCCTCGACCAGCCCGGCGTCTCGGTCGTCATCCCCGGCGCCCGCAACCCCGCCCAGGTCGCCGGCAACATCTCCGCCGCCACCCTCCCGCCGCTCACCGAGGACCAACTCACCGCCGTCCAGGAGACCTACGACACCCTCATCCGCCCCCAGATCCACGACCGCTGGTAGGCCGCTGTCCGCATTCTGGACCGACTCCGCGGTTGGCGGGGTCGGCGCGGCGCTCGCCGTACCGTGGAGACGTGCTGGTCATCGAGAAGGCGACGTACGACGCGATCGTGGCGCACGCGCGGCGGGATCATCCTGACGAGGCGTGCGGTGTGGTCGCGGGGCCCGCAGGTGGTGATCGGGCGACGCGGTTCGTCCCGATGCTGAACGCCGCGATGTCGCCGACGTTCTACGAGTTCGACTCCGGCGACCTGCTCCGGCTCTACAAGGAGCTCGACGAGCGGGACGAGGAGCCGGTGGTGATCTACCACTCGCACACCGCGACCGAGGCGTACCCGTCGCGGACCGACATCACCCTGGCCCAGGAGCCGGGCGCCCACTACGTGCTGGTCTCGACGCGGGACGGCGCCGACTCCCCGGCCTACGACGGGCCGGTCGAGTTCCGGTCGTACCGGATCGTCGACGGCGAGGTCACGGAAGAAGAAGTACGCGTGGTTGGTTCCTATGGAGAAAGCCCTGAAGGAGAAGACTGATATGGCGATCGAGCTGCGCGTGCCGACGATCCTGCGCACCTACACGGGTGGGGCGAAGGCGGTCACCGGCGACGGCGCGACCCTGGCCGAGTTCATCGACAACGTGAACGGGACCCACGCGGGTCTCAAGGAGCGCATCGTGGAGGGCGAGCCGGAGGAACTGCGCCGGTTCGTGAACGTGTACGTGAACGACGAGGACGTCCGGTTCACCGGCGGCCTGAAGACCGAGGTCAAGGACGGCGACGTCGTCGTCGTGCTGCCGGCCGTCGCCGGCGGCTGAGCCTGATGCGTTTCGACAGCCTGCTCGACTCGGTCGGCGGCACCCCGCTGGTCGGGCTGCCGCGGTTGTCGCCGTCGGCCGACGTGCGGCTCTGGGCGAAGCTCGAGGACCGCAACCCCACCGGGTCGATCAAGGACCGGGCCGCGTTGCGGATGCTGCTGGACGCCGAGAAGGACGGCCGGCTGCGCCCGGGCAACACGATCCTCGAGCCGACGTCCGGCAACACCGGCATCTCGCTGGCGATGGCGGCCAAGCTGCGCGGCTACCGGATGGTCTGCGTGCTGCCGGAGAACACCTCCGAGGAGCGCCGCCAGATCCTGCGGATGTGGGGTGTCGAGATCATCTCCTCCCCAGCCGCGGGCGGCTCCAACGAGGCGGTCCGGGTCGCGAAGCAGGTCGCGGAGGAGCACCCCGACTGGGTGATGCTGTACCAGTACGGCAACCCGTCGAACGCGCTCGCGCACTACGACGGCACCGCGCGGGAGATCCTCGACGATCTCCCTTCGGTCACGCACTTCGTGGCCGGCCTCGGCACGACCGGCACGCTGATGGGCGCCGGCCGGTTCTTCCGCGAGCACAAGCCCGCGGTGAAGATCGTGGCCGCCGAGCCGCGGTACGGCGAGCTGGTCTACGGCCTGCGCAACCTCGACGAGGGTTTCGTCCCCGAGCTGTACGACGAGACGCTGATCGACGCCCGCTTCTCGGTCGGTCCGCGCGACGCCGTCCGCCGGGTGCGGGAGCTGCTCGACAACGAGGGCATCTTCGCCGGCGTCTCGACCGGCGCGATCCTGCACGCGGCGCTCGGGCAGGCGGCCAAGTGCGTGCGTGCGGGGGAGACCGCGGACATCGCGTTCGTGGTGCCCGACGGCGGCTGGAAGTACCTGTCGACCGGTGCCTACGAGGGCACGATCGACGAGGCGGAGGACCGGCTCGAGGGCCAGCTCTGGGCCTAGGCCCTGTCGTGTTGCCGGTCCGGCAATCTTGCGTGCTGTTTCGGCGAACCGATGGCAGGGTCGGCCCATGACCGGACGCAGACGTGATGCCGGCCCGCCGGCGACCGGGCCGGGGGAGCGCGAGGTGCTCGTGGGCTTCCTCGACTATCTCCGGACGTCGATCGCGACCAAGGCGGAAGGCCTGCCGGAAGAGCTTGTGCGGCAGCCGGGTGTTCCGTCGGGCACCAACGTGCTCGGGCTGATCAAGCACCTGACCGCGGTTGAGCGGCACTGGTTGCTCGGACAGCCGGTGCGGAGCTGGCCGGCGACGTTCCGCGCGCGTGCGGACGAGACGGCGGCGGAGGTGCTCGCGGCGTACTGCGAGACAAGCGCCGAGGCGAACACGGCCGTCGCGACGTGGGAGGACCTCGAAGCGCCGGGCCCCAGGCCGGGAAGGTCGAGCGCGCCGTCGCGGCGGTGGACGCTCGTGCATCTGATCGAGGAGACCGCCCGGCACGCGGGGCATGCCGACATCCTGCGGGAACAGCTGGACGGCCGGACCGGGCGCTGAAACCACCGGGTCCGGGGGTGCAGGGGTTCGTGCAGGAATCAGGGGAGTGACCGGGCCGGCGGGCGGAGGGCCGGTCCGTGCCGTCGTCGGGGTGCCTGTTGTTGCCTTAGGCACCTTCCGCAAGGGTTCTACGTCATGTCCGCCTACGGTTGCTTGAAGAGGACCTTGCGGCCCAGTCGGGGGTGGACGCCGCGGCCCTTGCAACTGTTGCACGGGCGCTGGGCGTAACTGAAGATGCTGCCGCGGTGCCGGCCGGCACCCTTGCACCGGTTGCACTTGGCATTCGGGTGCAGCGACAGCGAGACGACGTACGCAGCGAACGCCGCCATGAGGACGAGCACCATCAATCCCGTCGGCCCGAGGGCCGTCGCGATATCGGCTGCCGTGCCCGGGGTCGACTCCGTGGCCTGACTCGCGGCCTGCCCTGCGGCCTGCACGTGGTCGGGCTGTGGAGTTGGTGCTGCGGTGGTTCCCAACACCACCGCGAGGTGATGCGTCAGGTTCATGGCATCACGAAGGGCGGTCGAACAAACATCGGTCCAGAGTGGCGTGCATCACGCGAAAAGGCAATTCCATAACGTAAAGATGTGGATAACCTCGGCGTGTCGTTCACGACCGTTAGGTAAGGCTGCACTTCGCGTCTGCCCGTACTCGGACCTGTATAAGCTTTTCCCGTGGCTGACGCACCGGTGGGGATCTTCGATTCAGGCTTCGGGGGACTCACCGTCGCCCGCGCGGTTCTCGACCAGTTGCCGCACGAGCCGATCCTGTATCTGGGCGACACCGCCCGCCAGCCGTACGGTCCGAAGCCGATCGCCGAAGTGCGTGAGTACGCGCTGGAGTGTCTCGATCATCTCGTCGAGGCCGGCGTGAAGATGCTGGTGATCGCGTGCAATTCCGCGAGTGCGGCGATGCTGCGCGACGCCCGCGAGCGGTACGACGTACCCGTCGTCGAGGTGATCCTGCCGGCCGCGCGCCGGGCCGTCGCCGCGACGCGGAACCAGCGCGTCGGCGTGATCTGCACGAAGGCGACAGCGCAGTCGCTCGCCTACGAGGACGGGTTCGCGGCCGCGCCGCAGGTGGAGTTGTTCACCCATGCGTGCCCCAAGTTCGTGGACTTCGTCGAGTCCGGTGTGACGTCCGGGCCGGAGTTGCTCGAGGCGGCCCATGAGTATCTGGACCCGCTGGTCGGGGCCGGCGTCGACACGTTGATCCTGGGCTGCACGCACTACCCGTTGCTCACCGGCGTCATCTCGTACGTGATGGGCGACAACGTCACACTGGTCAGCAGCGCTGAGGAATGCGCCAAGGACGTCTACGGCGTGCTGACGAAGACCGGCCTGCTCCGCCCCGACAACCTGCCCGCTCCCGAGCACCGGTTCGTCACGACCGGCAATCCCGCGGAGTTCGCGGCGATCGGCTCGCGCTTCCTCGGCCCCGCGCTGGCGAACGTGGACCAGTTCGCCTGGGTCCGCTGACCTGTGACCTGGGTCGCACCCGGCCGTTGTCCAAGGCACCGGACGCGGCCGGGATGCCTGTGCAGTAGCCGAATCGACGCCTCCGGTCGTCCTGCGAAGGCCGAGACTCGCCGGTAGGGTTCCAGGTATGAAGCTCACCGTGATCGGTTGCTCCGGGTCTGTGCCCGGGCCGGACTCGGCCGCCTCGAGCTATCTGGTCACCGCCGACGGGTTCAACCTGATCCTCGACCTCGGCAGTGGCGCGCTCGGTTCGCTCCAGCGGCACATCGCCGTCCCGGAGATCGGGGCGATCGGCCTGTCCCACCTGCATCCTGACCACTGCATGGACCTGTGCGGGCTGTACGTCGCGGCGCGCTACGCGCCCGGGGCGCCGATCCCGCGGATCCCCGTGTTCGGGCCGCCCGGTACATCGGAACGCATGGCGCTGGCGTACGACCTGCCGCTCGAGCCCGGGATGGAGGAGGAGCTGGAATTCCATCCCTGGCAGGACGTCCAGCAGGTCGGGCCGTTCACGATCCGCACCGCGCGGATGGTGCACCCGGTGCCGGCCTACGCGATCCGGGTCGAGCACGGGACGAAGTCGCTGGTCTACACCGGCGACACCGGGCCGAACGACGCGCTGATCGAGCTCGCGCGCGGCGCCGACGTGCTGCTGTCCGAGGCCGCGCTGCCGGACAACGAGCCGAACAACCCGGTCGACCTGCACCTGACGCCGTCCGACGCCGGTGAGCACGCGAAGAAGGCCGGCGTGAAGCGGCTCGTCATCACCCACGTCCCGCCGTGGTACGACCGCGTCACGCAGGCCGAGAACGCCCGCCGTACCTTCCCCGGTCCCGTCGAGCTCGCCATACCGCACGCCGTCTTCGACATCTGACACTGGACATCGCGCAATTCTGAGATCTACTCTCAAATTAGAGCTGATCTCAGAAAGGTGGACAGTCATGCCGGATCCGCGGCGGTGGTGGGCCCTCGGGGCGATGTCGGTCAGCCTGATCGTGATCGGGCTGGACCTGACCGTGCTGAACGTCGCGCTGCCGACGCTGGCCACCGATCTCGAGGCGTCGACGAGCCAGCTGCAGTGGTTCGCCAACGCGTACACGCTCGTGCTCGCCTCGCTGCTGCTCCCGGCCGGGCTGCTCGGCGACCGGTTCGGGCCGAAGCGGCTGATGCTCGGGGCGCTGGTTGTGTTCGGGCTGGCGTCGGCGGGGTGCGCGTTCGCGCAGACACCGGGGCAGCTGATCGCGGGTCGCGCGGCGCTCGGGGTCGGGTCGGCGTTCCTGATCCCACTGTCGATGTCGTTGCTCAACCTGCTGTTCGCGCCCGAGGAGCGGCAGCGTGCGATGACGATCTGGCTGATGGCGAACTCGCTCGGCATCCCCCTCGGTCCGGTGCTCGGTGGCTGGCTGCTGGACCACTACCGCTGGGGTTCGGTCTTCCTCATCAACCTGCCGCTGGTCGCCGTCGGACTGGTGGCGGTCGCCCTGCTGATCCCGTCCACCGCCGGCCACCGGTCGCGGCGGATCGACGGACCCGGAATCCTCCTGACCGCGGCGGGCCTGGTCTGCCTGACGTACGGATTCATCGCCGCGGGCGAGCACGGCTGGGGCTCGGGTTGGGCGCTCGGCGGGATCACGGGCGGGGTGGTCTGCCTGGGCGCGTTCTGGGCGTGGGCCCGGCGTACGGCGGACCCGTTGATCGAGCTGTCCCTCTTCCGGTCGCCCGGCTTCACCTGGGGCACGGTGCTCGCGACGCTGGCGTCGTTCGCCCTCGTGGGCTTGCTGTTCGTGCTGCCGCAGCTGTTCCAGGCGGTGCAGGGCGCGGACGCGTTCCAGGCCGGGCTGCGGTTGCTCCCGATCATCGGCGGGATGCTGATCGGCGCGAAGGCCGCCGAGCGGCTGGTCGAGGCGGCCGGCGCGCGGATCTCGGTGGTGATCGGGTTCTCGCTGATGCTGGCCGGCCTGGTGCTCGGGGCCTTCACCGACGTCGGCGACGGCTACGGGTTCACCGCGATCTGGGTCAGCCTGGTCGGCGTCAGCATCGGGTTCACCTTGCCGCCGATGAACGGCCTGGCACTCGCGGCGCTGCCGCTCGACCGGAGCGGCTCCGGATCCGCGCTGATCCAGGCGTCGCGCCAGGTCGGCGGAACGCTCGGCGTCGCGATCCTGGGCACGGTGCTGAACGCGGCGTATCGCGATCGGCTCGACGTCACCGGCCTCCCGCCGGCCGCCGCGCAGGCCGCCCGCGACAGCGCGTCGGCCGCGATCGCGATCGGCTCGCCCGAGCTGACCCGCTCGGCGCGCGCGGCGTTCGTCGCCGGGATGGACGTGACGTTGTGGGTCTGTGCGGGTCTCGCGGTGGTGTCCGTCGCGCTCGCGGTCGCCTTCCTGCCCCGGCGTACCCGGGTCCTTGCCACAATCGGTGCATGAGCGGGTTGCGGGAGCGGAAGAAGGCGAAGACCAGGGCGGCGATCCAGGAACACGCGCTGCGGCTGTTCCGGGATCAGGGGTACGCCGAGACCACCGTCCAGGAGATCGCCGCCGCGGCCGAGGTGTCGCCGGCGACGTTCTTCCGGTACTTCGCGACCAAGGAGGACACCGTCGTCCTCGACCGCCTCGACCCGGTCATGATCGACCGGTTCCGCAACCAGCCGCCCGACCTGCCCCCGACCGAGGCCCTGCGCGCGGCGATCCGCGAGGCCTTCGGCGAACTGTCCGAGGACGAGTGGGAACTGGAGTCCGAGCGCCAGCGGCTGGTGATGAACGCCCCCGAACTCCGGGTCCGGATGCTCGACCAGCTGTACGAAGGCGTCGACCTCCTGGCCGGCCTGGCCGCCGAACGCACCGGTCGGCCCACGGACGACTTCGCCGTCAGAGCCTGGGCCGGCGCGGTCGTCGGCGTCGTCATGGCGACCTACGAGGCGGCTCTGGATGCGCCCATGGCGGACTACCTCGCCACGGTCGACCGCGCCTTCGAGTTCCTGGCCGAAGGTCTTCCGCTGACCTAGGGGCCGGCCGCGGGTTCGTCGGGCGGCTTGGCGTACGCGGAGACGACACCGGGAAGCGTACGGAGGGCGCGGACCATGATCGTGTCCTCGGCGTCGCCCTCGCCGGCCGTGAACCAGGTGGACAGCTCCGCGTCCTGGACGCCGGGGTGCAGCGGGCGCAGCTCGATACCGAGCGCAGCTGCCGCGGCGACGACCGCGTCGGGGTCGTCGCCGGACAGCCTCGCGACAACGGTCAACCTGACACCACCAGGCCGACCACGGTGCCGTCGTCGTACCAGACCTGGACCGTGCTGCCGCTGCCGAGGAAGGCCCGCTGCACCATGTCGCACTGGATCGCCGTCGGGTTGGTCAAAGCCCGCCAGCCGTTGTCGGCGAACAACCACAGCCGCATCGGGCCGGACGGGATCGGGACGAGCTCCATCCAGTACTGCGTGGCGATCGCGGAGGTGACTGCTGCCACCGCATCGGGCGTCGCGGCCCGCGCCGGCTGTCCGGCAGTCGGTGTGGTGGTGGCCGCACGGCCCCCACCGGCGGCTGGACCGCCGTTGCTCGACTGGATGACTGGATTGGTGGTGGTCATGAGAACTCCTTGAGCAAAGTATGGACCGAATTCAGCAGATCAAGAGCCGGAGACGACCAGGCCGACGACGACGTCGCCCTGGTGCCAGACCTGGACGGTCGAGCCGGAGCCGAGGAACGCCCGCTGGACCATGTCCTGGATGACCACGTTCGGGTCGTCCAGATGCCGCCAGGCCGAGTTGACGAAGAACCACAAGCTGCGTGCGCTACCGGCCGGGTACGGCGTCAGCTCGTCCCAGTACTGGCTGGCGATACCGGTCTCCGTCACCACCGGTACGAGCGCCGCCATCGCCTGGCGCAGATCCGGACGGTTGCCGATCCGCTCAGTGGCCGGTCCGTTGAGCCCGTCCTGCTGCGGTGACCCCGTGGTGCGCAGCAGGTTCTGTGCCTGCGCCGGTGTCAGCTTCGCCCGGCCGGCGGCTGCCTGCATGCCCTGGATCGCGGCCAGTGAGCCGACCACGATCGGCGACGCGGACGACGTACCGCTGAACCGCTTGGTGTACCAGCGGTTCTCGTCCACCCCGTCCTGCAGGTCGCCGTACCCGGTGGTCACCACTTCGCGGCCCCAGCCCTGGGCGTCCACCCGGGCGCCGTAGTTGGAAAAGTCGAGCCGTGACCGGTCGGGGCCGAAGGTGCCCGAGGGCGGCGCGCCGGCTCCGACGATCACCGCGCCGGAGGACGGGTCGGCGGGGTTGAACGGGTTCTGCCAGGTCGCCGGGAATCCGGCCGCCGGGATGTCGTACAGGGGGTCGTCGAGGTTCTCCGCACCGTTCCCGGCGGCGCCGACGACGATGACGCCCTTGCCGACCGCGTAGCGTACGGCGGCGAGGTCGTCGGGCCACCACTCGATCGCGATGTACCCGCGCTGGTCCCCGCGCGGTGCGAAGTTGAATCGCGGGCCTGGCCGGTGCAGCTCGAGCAGGATGATGTCGCCGGGGCCGAGCGCGTCGGCCGCCTGCTGGATGCAGGTAGCCGATCCGGTGTTGCCGAAGATCGACGCCCCGCGGACGACGGCGTCGGGGGCGATCCCGAGCACGCCGATACCGTTGTCATCGGCACCTATCTCGCCGATCACCGCGGTGCCGTGGTTACGCCAGTCGGGGTCCCCGGGCGGGTTCCCGGTCAGCACGCCGCCGGCATTGAGCAGGAGATCCTCGTGGGTGAACAGCCACTCGCCCTCGACGTCGATGATCCGGATGGTGGCGCCGCGGCCGCCGGCCTGAGTGGCCGCCCACTGAGCGTCGACACCGCCCGGCGCCGGGCCGAGGTACCCCTGCAGCGGGGTGAAGTCCGGCGTCGCCGCGGGTGGTTGCAGTACCTCGGGACGCGGCGGGGCCTCGACCGAGGCCGGTTCCGCCGCCGGCTTCACGTACGCGGCGGACACGTGTTCCGCGGCCGCGAGCCGCTCGGCCAGCGCGTCGAGCCGGTCGTCGCCGGCACGTACCCGGTAGAACTCCGCGAGCCCCGGCGTACCTGCCGCGGGTGCCGCGGCGCCGCGCGCCCGGATGGTCTCCTCGTCGGGCCCGAACACCGGCTCGAGGGTGATCTCCTCGGCGGTCAGCACCGCCGACAGCTGTGAGGTGTCCGCACCGGCCAGTGACGCGACGGCGTACCGCGCGGCCCGTAATCTGGCAGACGGCTCCGCCACCACGATGAGTTCCCGCTCCGGCCGCAGGGACGCGGACGGAGTGCCAGACCCGTTGCCGCCGCCGCTGTTGCCGCCGCTGTTGCCGCCGGTACGACTTCCGCGGTTGCCCCCGCCGCCTGCTTTCTCCTTCGTCGTCCGAGTCCTTCGTTCGGCCATGACGCCCTCCCTTGCGTTAGCCGGCGCTGCGGACGCTGCCAGCGCAGCGTCACCACGGCGTCACTCGCACAAGGTCCAACGCTTGTTCATTTCCGGAGCACCCGGCAGGGGCGATGACGCGGTGTGCGGACCGTGCTATCAAAGGAATCAGGGGCTTCGGGGGGAGCCGATGGCCGGGGAGGGCGATCATGTCGCCGGATTTCGTGAGTTGGCTCGTGAACCGTGCGGTGCGCGGAAGCCCGCCGGTTCTGCGTCTCTTCAGCGGCCCGGAGACCTCCCTCGGAGCTCGCCCGCTCCGCATCCCGGACACGAGCAAGCGGCTGTGCGCGTTCGTCGCGGTCCATCAGGGCGCCGTCAGCCGGAGGCACGCGGCCGGGGCGTTGTGGCCGGACTGCGACGACGACCGGGCCGCGGCGAACCTGCGATCGGCGTTGTGGCGGCTCAACGGCTACGGCGTCCGGTTCGTCGAGACCCGGCGGCACGCCCTCGCCGTCGCGCAGAACGTCGTCGTCGACCTCGACGTCGTGGACGACTGGGCAACCCGCCTGATCGGCCACCGCGAGGTCCCCGAGGACCTGGCTGCGGCGCCGCGGGACGTGAACGCGCTCGAGCTGCTGCCGGGGCTGTCCGACGACTGGGTCCTGTTCGAGCGCGAGCGGATCCGGCAGCGGCTGCTGCACGCGTTCGAGGCGCAGAGCCGCCGGCTGCTCGCCCGGGACCGGTACGCCGAGGCCCTCGACGTCGCCCTGCTCATCGTCTGCGCCGACCCGCTCCGTGAGACTGCGCAGCGCGCCCTGATCGAGTGCCACCTGGCCGAGCACAATCTCGCCGAAGCGGCTCGCGCCTACATGAGGTACCGCAGTCTGCTGCAGCGTGAGCTGGGTGCCGAACCGGACGCATCGCTGACCGAGCTGGTCGTCCACCCGGCTCAGCACCCGTCGGAGCGCCGCGAGTTGGTCCGGCTCCGGATCTCCTGATGCTCACGCCACCTGCGCACGGACTGTTTCCAGCAAGGCGTCGCCCGGTCGCAGGCCGAAGTGCTCGGCCGCCGATCCGCCGCGGATGACGAGTTCGGTGAATCCGGTGCCGGAACTGCCGGGGACGATGCCCGGGGTGTTGCGGGGTACGGCGGTGAGGTGCGGGTAGCAGGTCACGTCGACGTACGCGGTGCTGCCGTCGTCGTTGCGTCGGGCAACGGAAAGGGTGTCGCCGGGGACCAGGTCGAGCCGGCGGTCCAGCTTGCAGTTGCCGAAGTTGTCGATCACGGTCACGGTCGGCTCGTCGTCGGCGAGTTCGGGTACGGCGGTCTCGGTCGCCGGGACCGGGCGGCCGTCGGCAACCCATTTCGCCAGCAGCGGCAGGTACCACAGGCTGCGGAACTGCGTGCCGGCGATCTTGTCGACGTCGTCCGCGCCGAAGCCGGCTGCCGTGACGGCCTCGCGGATGTCGGTGACGTGGACATGGTCGATGCCGAGCTCACGCCGTACCAGCGAGAGCACGCGAGGGTTGAAGGTGCTCGCGACCAGGTGCTTGCCGACGTGGAAGAAGCAGAACGGTACGCCGTTCGGCCAGACGCCGTCGCGGGGCGCGATGTTCAGCAGCGTGATGGTCGGATGCCCGTCCTCGCCCAGTGCCGTCGTGGCGATCAGGCAGTCGAGCAGGGTGAGCGCGGCGAACGACTCCGGATCGGGTCCGTCGGCGGCGACGATCGTCGGCGACTGGCCGAACAGGGCGCCGATCCGGGTGCTGAGTCTGGCGCGGGCGTTGCCGTCGAAACAGTCGGTGATGTAGGTGATCGGGGACATGACGAAAGGCTCCTGTGGTGTGCAGCGGGTCGTGGAAACGAAAGAGGCCCCCGACATCGGGGGCCTCTCGCTGCAAGCACACGTGCCTACGCCGCTGAAGTCCTCCCGCATCGAGGGCTCAGCATTCGCATCGCGGCGTACCTGGTCACGTCCACGAGCCTAGCACCCTCACCTGGCCTGCCCGTTGTCGAAATACGCGACCAGGGCCGGGTCGAGCGTGGGGATGTCCTGCGGTACGCCGTTCGCGCGCAGCGACTCGGTGGCGGCGTAGCCGGCCGCGACCGCGGCGCGGGCGGCGATCGGGGACGTGAGGGTCGCGCCGCCGTTGCGGACGAAGTTCACGAACTCCGCCACCAGGTGCGGGTCGGCGCCGCCGTGGTTCTCGTTGTCGCCGCCGATCTCGACGACCAGGTCGGCGTCCTCGCGGTACCCGGAGCGGCGGCTGTTCCACACCTTCACCACGCCGCCCGGCCCATCGCCGAAGTTCTCCAGCCGGCCATGAGTGCCGATCACGGTGTAGTTGCGCCAGTAGTCCGGCGTGTAGTGGCACTGCTCGTAGGTCAGGAAGACGCCGTTGTCGAGCAGCAGGTTCGCCATCGAGATGTCCTCGACGTCCATCACCGGCGCCAGGCCCTTCTGCTCCAGCGGCGGCCAGTTGTCGCTGGACACGAAGTCCTTGAACCGCTGGCCGGTCCGGTCCAGCCGGTCGGTGATCCCGCCGTACAGCGTGAGCGCGCCCATCGCGTTCACCCGGGTCGTGTAGCCGCCGGCCAGCCAGTGCATCACGTCGATGTCGTGGGCGCCCTTCTGCAGCAGCAGTCCGGTCGTCCGGCGGCGGTCCGCGTGCCAGTCCTTGAAGTAGAAGTCGCCGCCGTGGCCGACGAAGTGCCGGCACCAGATCGCCTTCACGTCGCCGATCGCGCCGTCCTGGATCAGCTGGCGCATCGTCAGGACGACGGGCATGTGACGCATGTTGTGGCCGACGTACAGCCGGGCGCCGGACTCGTACGCCGCGCGCAGGACCCGGTCGCAGCCGTCGGTGGTGATCGCCAGCGGCTTCTCGACGAACACCGAGACACCCGCCTCGAGGAAGTCGATCGCCGGACCCTCGTGCAGGTCGTCGGGCGTGGTGAGGAAGACGCCGTCGAGCTTGGCGTCGAGCAGTTCGGTGTGGTCGGCGTGCCCGCTCGCCTCCGGGTACAGCTCGAGCGCCGCGTCCCGCTGCGGAGCGGACGGGTCGGCCACGGCCACGACCTCGGACCCCTCGCCGGGACGGTGCGCGTACTGCGCGATGCGGCTGCGGGCGCCGAGACCCACGACGCCAAACCGAAGATCAGTCATACCAGGCAACTCCTGCACATAGTTGTTTGCAACAGCCTAACTCCGAGCAATTCTGGCTAGCAATCACCGATCCTCCAGCTGGAATTGGGCTGCCCGTCATCCGCCGCACATCGAGGTCTCGCTCCGTGCCGTCACCATGGCGGAATGTGAGCCTCCACTACGTGGCACTGGGGGACTCGACCACAGTAGGGGTCGGGGACCCGCTGAACGGCAGCAGTACGACGGACCTGTCCGGTGCCGGTGCGCGGCCGGGGGAGGGGTGGCGCGGCTGGGCCGCGCTGCTCGCCGACTCCCTGGCCGGCACCCACCGTGTGACGTTCTCCAACTACGCGACCAGCGGCGCCACGGTGCCGGTTGTCGCGACCGAGCAACTGCCCTCGATCGGCGACGGCCCGATCGACCTCGCCTCGCTGATCGTCGGCGTCAACGACACCCTGCGGTCCACGTTCGACGCGGGCCGGATCCGCCACCACTTGCACGAGTGCGCGGAGCAGCTGACCGCCCGCGGTGCGTTGCTGCTGACCGTCCGGTTCCACGACCACGGCAAAGTGTTCGGCCTGCCGCGCTGGCTGCGACGGCCGCTGTGGCAGCGGATCGAGCAGGTCAACGTCGCGTTCGACGACCTGCACGCGCGGTACGGCGGCATCCGGCTGGACATGGCCGACTACCCCGAGGTGTACCGGCGGGACTTCTGGAGCATCGACCGGCTGCATCCGGGCGAACGCGGGCACCGGACGCTGGCCCGCGCGTTCGCCGACGAACTGGCGGCGCGGGGCGTGCCGATCGACGTGCCACCGGACCTGGACTGCGCCTACCGGCCGCCGAGCCGGTGGGCGGACGCGGTCTGGCTCGCGCGGGAGGGCGTGCCCTGGGTCGGCCGCCGCGCTCACGACCTGCTGCCCTGGGCCGCGCGGATGGCGATCAGCCAGGTCCGGTCGGGTCCGCTCGATGCGGAGGTCCGGCGACTGGAGGCATAGGGTCTGCTGCATGGCCCGTATCGATGGACGTAATGCTGACCAGCTCCGACCGGTGCAGGTGACCCGGAACTGGCTCGACCACGCCGAGGGCTCGGTGCTGGTCGAGTTCGGGCGCACCCGGGTGCTGTGTGCGGCGAGTGTGACCGAGGGCGTGCCGCGCTGGCGCAAGGGCTCCGGCCTCGGCTGGGTGAGCGCGGAGTACGCGATGCTCCCGCGATCCACCAACACCCGCTCGGACCGCGAGTCGGTGAAGGGCCGGATCGGTGGCCGCACCCACGAGATTTCCCGGCTGATCGGCCGGTCGCTGCGGGCCGTGATCGACTACAAGGCGCTCGGCGAGAACACGATCCTGCTCGACTGCGACGTCCTGCAGGCCGACGGCGGCACCCGGACCGCGGCCATCACCGGGGCGTACGTCGCACTCGCCGACGCGGTGTCCTGGCTGCGTGAGCGGAAGCTGCTGAAGAGCGAGCCGCTGACCGGCACGGTGTCCGCGGTCTCGGTCGGGATCATCGACGGGACGCCGATGCTGGACCTCTGCTACGAGGAGGACGTCCGGGCCGAGACCGACATGAACCTGGTGATCACCGGCGACGGCAAGTTCATCGAGGTGCAGGGCACGGCGGAGGGCGCGCCGTTCGACCGCGCCGAGCTGGACAGCCTGCTGGAGCTCGGCGTCGCCGGCTGCGCGGAGCTCGCCAAGATCCAGCAGGAGGCCCTCGCGTGACCCGGGTGCTGCTCGCGTCGAACAACCAGAAGAAGCTCGAGGAACTGCGCCGGATCCTGACCCCGATCGTGCCGGGCATCGAGGTGCTCGGGCTCGGCGACGTCCCGCCGTACGACGAGCCCGCCGAGACCGAGCCGACCTTCGAGGGCAACGCGTTGCTGAAGGCGCACGCCGCGCTCGCCGCGACCGGTCTGCCGTCGATCGCCGACGACAGCGGGATCTGCGTCGACGCGCTGAACGGCATGCCCGGCGTCCTGTCCGCGCGGTGGTCCGGGCCGGCGAAGGACAACCACGCGAACAACCTGCTGCTGCTCGGGCAGCTCGAGGACGTGCCGGACGAGCGGCGCGGCGCGTCGTTCGTGGCGGCGGTCGCGTTCGTCCGGCCGGACGGCCCGGACGAGCTCGTGCTCGGCGAGATGCGCGGCTCGGTGATCCGGTCGTTGCGCGGAACGGGCGGGTTCGGGTACGACGTGCTGTTCCAGGCCGAGGGGTACGACCGCACCACGGCCGAGCTGTCGATCGAGGAGAAGGACACGATCAGCCACCGCGGCAAGGCCCTGCGCGAACTGGCCCCGATCGTGGCGAAGGCGTTGGGGAGCTAGAGATGTTGTTCGCGGGATCGGACAAGGACGGCGTCGCCGACGGGCGGATCACCGTGGCGTACCGGCGGTGGGCCGAGCCGCGGGTGGTCGAGGGGCGGATCTACCGGACGAACGCCGGGCGGATCGAGATCGACAGCATCCGCCAGGTGAATCCGGACCTGATCGCGGACGGCGATGCCGACCTGGAGCTGGCCGATCGGCAGAACGCACGCGACGTCCGGCGCCGGTTGCGTGGCGACGAGTCGCTGCCGACGTTCCTGATCCGGTTCCATCTCGTCGAAGGGCCGGATCCCCGGGAGGAGCTGGCGGCCCAGACATCGCTGTCGGCCGAGGACCTGGCAGACCTGCGAGCACGACTGGCCCAGTTCGACGAGCTCAGCCACCACGGGGCCTGGACGCTCGAGACGCTCCGGCTCATCCAGACCCGGCCTGCCGTCCGGGCCGCCGACCTCGCGGCTGCCGTCGGGCGCGAGACGGCGCCGTTCAAGCTCGACGTACGCAAGCTGAAGAACCTTGGGCTGACCTACAGTCTCGAGGTCGGGTACCGGCTCTCGCCGCGTGGTGCGGCATACTTGGATGCTGAGGGCAACTAGCGGCGCAGGTTGAGGGTCGCGAGCAGGTCTTCGTGCAGCTCGAACCAGACGCGGTGGCAGGAGTCGACGTCGCTGCGGTCGACCCAGCCACGCTCCAGCGCGTTGGTGAAGCGCACGTCGTAGCCCCGGAACCTCGGGAGGACGGCGCTCAGCCGCGCGGCGATCGAGGCCAGGGTGCGGTCGATCATCTTCAGTTCGTGCAACACACCCGCGTCCCACGCCGCATCCGTGTGGTCGTTGGCGGCGAGCGGGTCGGTTGCCGTCGGCCGCAGTTGCCAGTCGGTGCACGCCTGTTGGAGGAGGGCGTTGAGCGGCAGGAATTCCTCGTACAGCTCCCGTACGGCATCCTCGTTGCCGGTCAGCTCGGCCTTCAGCAGGCGCTCGTTCTCGGCGCGCCCCGCTTCGGTGAGCGACCAGCCCGAGGTGCCTGCGAAGCTGCTGTACGTCGCCCAGCCGCGCGCCTCGGCGTCCCGCAACGTCGCCTCGACATCGCCTTGGTCGAATCGCGCGGCGATGGCGGCCGTGTCCGCAAAGCCCAGCAGACGGACGGCGTGCAGGACCAGGTGCATCATGACTCCTGCCGCGCGGCCAGCCGGTTGAACCGCTGCTGACACGCCTGCGGCGAGCTGAATCCCATCGCGTCGGCCATGTCCGCCCAGGTCAGTCCCGAGCTCCGGGCCATGAACAGCAGGCCGGCTTCGACCTCGTCGACCTCGGCCCGGGCGGCCGGCAGCAACGCAAGGGCGGCCAGCAGGTCGTCGTCGCTCAGCTCGGAGGCGCGCCAGGCGGCGAACTGGGTGAGGTCCACCGCGGACAACGGGATCGGCGCCGGGCGCCACGGGCGTGACGGCAGGTCCTTGGCGCCCTTCTCGAGCAGTTGCTCCCGGGCTTCGCGCTGACGGTCGGCCTGTTCCTGGTCGGCGTCGTGCTTGCGTCGCATCCGTCCACAGTGGATCATCAACAGAACGTTGTCAACATTCCGTTGTCAACGTTTCGTTGATAGGAGACCTTGGATGCTGGTGCCGCTGGCCGCCGCGACCGTCGACCGTTGCGGTGCCAAAGCCGCCACGCTCGGCACGCTTCTGCGGCGGGACCTCCCGGTCCCGGACGGCATCGTCATCCCGTTCGGTCTGGCGGGCGACCTGGTGCCGCCGGTGGCGGACTGGCTCGAGAGCGCCGGGGATCCGCCGGTCGCGGTGCGGTCGTCGGCTGCTAACGAGGACGGCGCGCTCGCGTCGGCGGCGGGGCAGCACGACAGCTTCCTCGGCGTACAAGGAGTTGCTGCGGTGCTGGACGCCGTACGGGCGTGCCGTGCGTCGGTGTGGTCGGCGCGCGCGACGGCGTACCGCGACGGGGCCGAGGCTCCGGCGATGGCGGTCATCGTCCAGCGTCATCTGGACGCGGACGTGGCCGGCGTGATGTTCACGCGGGCGGACGGCTCCACGCTCATCGAGTCCTCGTGGGGACTGGGCCCGAGCGTCGTCGAGGGCCGCGTGACGCCCGACTCCTATTTGGTCGCCGACGGCTCCGTGACCCGCACGATCGCCGACAAGCACACGTCCCTCGACCGCAACGGCCCAGGCCTCGTCGTACGCCGCGTCCCGCCCGCCCAACGCCGTACTGCGACCCTCTCCGACGCGACCGCCTTCGAGTTGGCCGAGCTGGCCCGCACAGTCGGCGCCGTGCTGGGCGCTCCGCAAGACATCGAGTGGGCTCTCGTCGACGGCGTCCCGTGGCTCCTGCAAGCGCGGCCCATCACAGCCGAACCCCCGACTCCCACCACCGCACACCCCTCACCCCTGACCGGCATCCCCGGCAGCCACGGCACCGCGACCGGCCCCGCAAGAGTCGTCCGCGGCCCAGCCGACTTCCCCACCGTCCGCCCCGGCGACATCCTCATCTGCCCCCACACGGACCCCGCCTGGACCCCACTCCTGTCCATCGCCGCAGGCGTAGTCACCGAAACCGGCGGCACCCTCTCCCACGCCGCTATTGTCGCCCGCGAGAAGCACATCCCCGCAGTCCTCGCCGTAGAAGCAGCCACCACAACAATCCCCAACGGCGCCACAGTCACCATCAACGGCACCACGGGCGCCGTACAGCTGACGGGTTGTGCCAGAGGCGGGAGTTGAACCCGCACGCCCGGGGGCGCCGGCACCTAAAGCCGGTGTGTCTGCCGTTCCACCACTCTGGCTGGGGGAGGGTCGCCTCCCCTAGGTGGACATCCTAGGGGAGGCGCGGTCTGTCAGCGGCTTTGCAGGGCGTCGATGAAGACGCTCTTCAGGTCGCCGGGGTTGCGGGCGACGTACGCCGCGCCGCCGGTGGCTCCGGCGAGGGCGCTGAGTTCGTCGGCGTTCGCCTCGGGGCCCATGCCCAGGGCGATGATGCGGACCGGGCGGGCCGGGTCCTGCAGGCTGCGCAGAGCCTGCACGGCCTGGGCGAGGGTCGGGCTGCCGGGGTCGTCGTTCTTGCCGTCGGTGAACAGCAGGACGGTGTTGACCGCGTTCGACTTGTACTCCTGCCGGACCTGCGTGACCGCGGCGATCGCGGTGTCGTACAGCCCGGTGCCGCCGTTCGGGATCGGGCCCTGGATCTTCAGCTGGGCGGTGATCTTGCCGCGCTGCACCTTCGACAGCGGTGCGATCGGCACCAGCGGCTTGTAGTCGGCGCCGAGCTTGCCGATCTTGGTGGAGAACGTCCACAGGCCGAGCTGGGCGCTGTCCGGGAACAGGTTCAGACCGCCGATCGCCGCCTCGATCGTGAGCTGCATGCGGGTCTTGCCGCCGACCTTCTCGGCCATCGAGCCGGAGACGTCGATGACGGCCAGCGAGTGCGTGGACAGCGACAGCCGGGTCCAGTTCTGCAGCGTGGTGTTGATCGCCTGGCTGGTCGGCTTGGTCAGCTGGGTCATGTCCCCGACGCCGCGGCCGCCGCTCAGCGGGCTGAACGTGGTGTCCCGGAAGCCGGCCTGGTCACGGGCCTGTCCGGCGCTGTCGGTCAGCAGCTCGCCGGCCAGCGCCTGCGCGGCCCCGTTCGCGGCGTCCGTGTCGGACTTCGCGGTGACCACGATCGGGTAGTCCAGGTACAGCGTGCCCGTGCCCGGCTGGATCGCGCGCAGCTGGGTGTCCGGGTGCGACTCCTGGTACTTCAGGAAGCTCTGCTCGGTCGCCGGGACGACGGTCTTGCTGCCGTCCTGGTCGGCGCGGCCGAACAGCGCGTTCACGTCGGAGTACGGCTTGGCCATCGACCCGAGGTGCTGCGCGAGCGGTACGACGAGTTGCGAGACCTGGCTGTCGGACGCGGACGTCTTCTGCCGTTCCATCTGCACCGCCAGCAGCGTCAGCGCGCCGGGGGAGGAGTTCAGCGGGTCGAGCAGGGCCGGCTCGCTCGCGCCCAGGACGCGCAGCCAGGACGACGTGTCGCCGAAGTTGTCCCGCCGGCCGACGATGACCATCGGCGACGTGGCGATCGAGGCGACCGCGATGTTCGGGACGCTCTGGCCGTCGTCGGCCTGGGCGACCCACAGCGAGGAGTCCGGCACCCACAGGTCGGGCCGGTTGTCGCTGCCGTGCGCGACGTCCCGTGCGACCTGGGCCGACGGCGCCGCGCTGATGGTGATCTGCAGGCACGGGGCACCGTCCTTGCCGCCCTTGGCCGCGACCGCCTTGGCGGCCGCCTCGAGCGGCGCCTGCATCTCGGGCGTGGTGGACAGCTGGATCTGCGTCGGGTCGGCGCAGGCCTTACCGGAACCGAGGAACCCGTCGGCGCCCGATTCGGACCCGAAGGAGCGGACCACGAAGACGGCGCCGAGTGAAAGCACCAGTAGTCCGACAGCGGTGATGTACACCGAGCGACGGTTGTTGTTACTACGCGTCACCGCAGAGGAATGTTTTCCCATCGCGGCAGGTTCCTCCCTCCCAGAGGCTGACTGCGCGCGCAGATTACCCGGTTTCCTTACGTCACCGCGAAGGCCGGCGACGGTCGTGACACACCCGTCGCTGAACCGTAGCCGTCCCCGGAGTACGGCTCTTTCACAGGAACGCTTAAAAACTCACCCTGCGTATCGACTCCGCTGCGGTGCGCTGAGACTTTCGTGTGACCCAAATCACAGCGGGACTTTGCTCAAACGACCGTTCCATGGACCGTCGTCATGAAACGGTCGAAGGTTTCCGTTGTGGGTGGGGCACTTGTTGGGCACCCACTCACAGCCGCTGGCGAGGCGGTCCCGGTCTCATGTATTGGGCTGCCGGGTAGACGTTTCACAGCCACCTGCCCGGTAGCCCGGGTCTTCTGGTCGGCTCCGCGTCCGTTTAACGTCTCCGCACCACTCGCGGCGACTGCCAGCACGGCGAGATTCCTCGCCGCGTTCTCGTCACGGTCCATCACCAGACCGCAGGAGTTACACCGGTATACGCGTTCGGACAGGAGCAGCTTGGCTTTCACCACTCCACACCCCGAACAGGTCTTACTGGAGGGATACCAACGGTCGGCCACGATCAGCCGCCCGCCGTTCCACTGGGTCTTGTACGCCAGTTGTCGCCGGGTCTCGCCGAAACCCGCGTCCCAGATCCGACTGGCCAGCCTGCGGTTCTTCAGCATGCCGGCAACGTTGAGGTCCTCCACGACAACGGTTCCGTACTCGTGGGCCACCGCCGTGGTCAGCTTGTGCAGGGCGTCGGCGCGCTGGTAGGCGACGCGGTGGTGGACCTGGTTGCGCTGGGCGTTGGCGCGCTGCTATCTCTTCGACGGCACGCGGCCAGTACGACGGTCCGGACCGACGCGGCGGGACACGCGGCGCGACAGCTTGGCGAGGTTCCGCAGCGAGGCGTCCAGGTGCCTCGGGTTCTGCACCGTCTGCGGCGCACCGCCCGGCTCGGTCAGGATCGCCAGCGACTTGATGCCGAGATCCACGCCGACCACGGTGTCAGGCCGTTTCGGGGTCTGGACGGCAGTGTGCTGTTCGACGGTGAACGACACGAACCATCGGCCGCGCTCGAACCGGATGGTCGCGGCGATGATCCGGGCGGTGCCGTCGAGCAGTTCGAGCGCCGGTGTCTCGTGCAGCCGAAGCCTGCCGATCCGTGGAAGTACGGCGTACCGCTCATCGCAGCCGATGGCGCCTGTGGTGAACCGGCACGACTTGACCGCTTTGTGCTTGGTCTTGAACCGCGGGAACCCCATCGCCCGACCTTGCCGCTGACGGCTACGCGAGTCGGCCCAGTTCTTCAATGCGGCGGCCAATTGGGTCAGACCGGAAGCGTAGGCCTCCTTGGAGTAGTCAGCCCACCATGGTGCGACCGTCGGCTTGGCCTGGTTCCAGGCTTTGCGCAGTGAGTACATCGACCAGGAGATCATGGGTGTCAAGAGCTCGTCTGGCACGCCGTAAGTGCGCTCTGCCGCCCTCTGGTCCAGACCTGCTTTCACACGGCCTAGACCCCAGTTGTATGCCTTGCGCGCCGCTCCACAGTGCCCATCCAGGCATCGGACCTGACGGGGCGTGGGATCCAGCGCGTACTTGTATGCCCGCAGCGTCACAACCGCAGCGCAAGACATGTCACCAGTCTCGCCGATCCCACCGACACAAATCAGGCGCCCGGCACCCCGGCATGGCCCCCAGGCATCCCCGAGGCCATTTCGGTCCGACCCTGCCGCGGCAGGCTCACAGGCCCAGGTCGCGGCGGAGTTTGGCGACGTGGCCGGTCGCCTTCACGTTGTACTGCGCGACCGCGATCTTCCCGTCCGGGTCGACGACGAACGTGGACCGGATCACGCCGGTCACCTTCTTCCCGTACATGGTCTTCTCGCCGAACGCGCCGTACGCGGTCAGCACCTCCTTGTCCGGGTCGCTGAGCAGCGGGAACGTCACGCCGTCGCGGTCGCGGAACTTGGCCAGCTTGGCCGGCTTGTCGGGGGAGATGCCGAGGACGGCGTACCCGGCGGCCTGCAGCGAGTCGAGCGAGTCGCGGAAGTCGCAGGCCTGCTTGGTGCAGCCCGGCGTCATCGCGGCCGGGTAGAAGTAGACGATCACGTTCTTGCCGCGCAGCCCGGCCAGCGCCACGTCGTTGCCGTCGGCATCGGGCAGGGTGAAGTCGGGTGCGGTGTCGCCGACGGACAGACGATCGGACATCAGGTCCTCCACGGGTTGGTCTCCTGCGCGCAATGTTACGTGCGCGAAAACTGCTGTCCGTTGGAGGTGCGAGCAGCGCCCGGGTGGGTGAAGATGCGCACATGAGCGAGCGGAGCGAGGTCATCATTCAACGCAGCGCCCTACGTGCCTCATCCGCGCCCGCAGCGAAGCGAGGACGTGGATGAGTTCCTCACCGTCCCGCCAGTTGTTCGACGGCTATCTGGATCCGCGTCGCCCGCATGCGGGGGCGTACGACGAGATGTTCGATCCGGTCGACGGCGTACGGACCGCGTACAAGCGGCTGCACGACTCGTTGCAGCCGTTGCAGCCCGCCGACCTGACCACGCGGTCGGAGGCACTCGACCGGGCGCTGGTGGACCAGGGGATCACGTTCAGCCTGTCGGGTGAGGAGCGGCCGTTCCCGCTGGACCTGGTGCCGCGGGTGATCACGGCGTCGGAGTGGGCGCGGCTGGAGCGTGGCGTCATGCAGCGGGTCCGCGCGCTGGAGGCGTTCCTCGCCGACATCTACGGGGACCAGCAGATCGTCGCGGACGGCGTACTGCCGCGCCGGCTGATCACCTCGTGCGAGCACTTCCACCGGCAGGCGGCCGGCATCGCACCGCCGAACGGTGTCCGTATCCATGTCGCCGGAATCGACGTGGTGCGTGACGAGCAGGGCGACTTCCGGGTGCTCGAGGACAACCTGCGCAGCCCGTCCGGGGTCTCGTACGTGATGGAGAACCGCCGGACGATGGCGCGGGTGTTCCCGGACCTCTTCGCGAAGCACCGGGTCCGCGCGGTCGGCGACTACGCCGTCCACCTGCTCCGGGCGTTGCGGGCTGCCGCTCCGGCGAGCGCCACCGATCCGAACGTCGTCGTGCTGACACCGGGCGTCTACAACTCGGCGTACTTCGAGCACTCACTGTTGGCCCGGCAGATGGGTGTGGAGTTGGTCGAGGGGCGGGACCTGTTCGCGCGCAACAACGTCATCTACCTGCGGACCACCGAGGGTGAGCAGCGGGTCGACGTGATCTACCGGCGGATCGACGACGACTTCCTGGACCCCGTGCAGTTCGTACCGGACTCCGTGCTCGGTGTCGCCGGTCTGGTGAACGCGGCGCGCGCGGGCAACGTGGTGATCGCCAATGCGATCGGCAACGGCGTCGGCGACGACAAACTGATCTATACGTACCTGCCGGAGATCCTGAAGTACTACCTCGGCGAGACGCCGCTGCTGCCGAACGTCGACACCTACCGGTGCTGGCTGCCGGCGGAGCAGACAGAAGTACTGGACCGCCTCGACGAACTGGTCACGAAGCCGGTGGAGGGCTCTGGCGGGTACGGCATCGTCTTCGGGCCGGACGCGTCGCCGAAGGAGCTGCAGGCACAGCGGCGCCGCATCCGGGCCAATCCGCGCGGCTGGATCGCGCAGCCCGTCGTACAGCTGTCAACTGTGCCGACGAAGGTCGGTGAGCGGCTCCAGCCGCGCCATGTCGACCTGCGGCCGTTCGCGGTCAACGACGGCGAGGACGTGTTCGTGCTGCCGGGCGGGCTGACCAGGGTGGCCATTCCGGAAGGCAGCCTGGTCGTCAACTCGTCACAGGGCGGCGGGTCCAAGGACACCTGGGTGCTGGCGCCCCGCGCCTCCGGCGAGGACGCCGAGCTGCGCGGTCCGGGGCTCGGAACGCCCACGGTGAAGCCCGACAGTACGCCGGAGCAGGGCCCCGAGCTGAACGTCGCCCAACAGCAGCAACAACAGTGATGGGGAGGTGCTGACGATGCTCGCACGCAACGCCGAGTCGCTGTACTGGATCGGCCGGTACGTCGAACGCGCGGACGACACCGCGCGGATCCTGGACGTCTCGGTGCACCAGCTGCTCGAGGACGCCACCGTCGACGCCGACACGGCCAGCCGCCGGCTGCTCACGGTCCTCGGGATCACTCCGCCCGACGGCAGCGAGCTGGACGTGTGGGGCCTGACCGAGCTGGTCGCGATGTCGCCGGAGACCGGGTCGATCGTGTCCTCGATCGCCAGCGCGCGGGAGAACACCCGGGTCGCGCGAGAGGTCGTGTCGAGCGAGCTGTGGCAGTGCATCAACGCGATGTGGAACGCCGTCCCCGAGCGGCAGCGCGCCGCGCGCCGGGTGGGGCCGCACGAGTTCTTCACGTTCGTGGAGGACCGCGCCGCGATGTTCGCCGGGCTGGCCGATTCCACGATGAGCCGCGACGACGGCTGGCGGTTCCTGGTCCTCGGGCGGTCGGTGGAGCGCGTCGACATGATCGTCCGGCTGCTGATGTCCCGGGTCGGCGACCGGCCCACCTCACCCGGCTGGGTGACGGTACTGCGCTCCGCGGGCGCACACGACACCTATTTAAGGACGTACCGCGGTGCCCTCGACGCCTCCCGGGTGGTGCAGTTCCTGTTGCTGGACCGGTTGTTCCCGCGGTCCGTGTTCCACGCGCTGCAGCAGGCGGAGTCCTGTCTCGACGACCTCGACCACGGACCCTCGTCGCGGATCGGGGCCGGCGCGGAGGCGTCGCGGTTGCTGGGCAAGGCGCGCAGCGATCTGGAGTTCCTGCGGCCGGCCGACCTGCTGGACGACCTGACCGGCAGACTGCAGGCCTTGCAGACGACAGTGCGCGAGGTCGGTGAGGCAGTGTCGCGGCAGTACTTCCACGTGGTGCCGTGGATCGAGTGGAACAACGCGGAGGTGAACCTGTGAAGTGGCGTCTGCGCGTTGTCCATACGACGGGCTACCGCTACGCGACGGCGGTCACGCAGTCGTACAACGAGGCCAGGCTGACCCCACGGCACGACAACCGGCAGAACCTCATGGTCGCGCGGCTGGAGACCGTTCCAGCGGCCCGTGCGTACAAGTACACGGACTACTGGGGTACGGAGGTCAACGCGTTCGACCTGCAGACCCCGCACACCGAACTGAAGGTGGTCGCGGCCTCTGTCGTCGAGACGACAGACCAGGCAGCACCGACCGCTGACGTCACCTGGGCGCAGCTGAAGTCGCCTGAGGTCCTGGATGCGTACGCCGAGTTCCTGGAATGGACCCGCTACGTCCCGAAGCACCGGGAGCTGTCCGCCGTCGCGCGCTCGCTGCGCAAGGGCCGTACGCCGGACGAGACCGTCCTTGCGGTATCGAAGTGGGTCCACGACAAGCTGAAGTACCAGCGCGGCACGACCGGCGTGCACTCGTCCGCTGTCGACGCCTGGCAGGCCGGTGAGGGTGTGTGTCAGGACTACGCGCATCTGACGCTGGCCATGCTGCGTGCGGTCGGTGTCCCGGCCCGCTACGTGTCGGGTTACCTGCACACGAAGCCGGACGCCGCCGTGGGCGAGAAGGTCGTCGGCGAGAGCCATGCGTGGATCGAGGCCTGGACCGGCGAGTGGTGGGGCTTCGACCCGACCAACGACATCTCGATCGGGCACCGGCACGTCTGGGTGGCGACCGGGCGGGACTACGCGGACGTGTCGCCGCTGAAGGGCATCTACTCCGGTGGCGCGGCGACGGCCATCGAGGTGACCGTCGACATGACCCGGTTGGCCTGAGCCGATGCGGGCCATGACAGTGACGCCGGGCAAGGCCGACTCGGCGACAGTCGGTGACGTGCCGGAGCCTCCCGTCGCCGACGGATCGATGCTGGTGGAGGGCCTGCTGACGGGCATCTGCGGGACCGATCTCGAGTTGGTGTCCGGAGCGTTCGGCAGCGGTCGCCCCGGTGCGGACCGGCTCGTCATCGGGCACGAGTCACTCGGACGGGTGCTGGAGGCGCCGGCGGGCTCGGGCTTCGCGAGTGGCGACCTGGTCGCCGGCGTCGTCCGTCGCCCCGACCCGGTGCCCTGTGTCGCGTGTGCTCGCGGCGAGTGGGACTTCTGCCGCAACGGGCAGTACACCGAGCGCGGCATCAAAGAGATGGACGGGTACGGCGCCGAGCGCTGGCGGGTCGACCCGTACTTCGCCGTACCGGTGCCCGCTGAGCTGGGAGAGCTCGGGGTCCTCGTGGAGCCGGCCAGCATCCTCACCAAGGCGTGGGAGCAGGTGGATCAGGTCGGGGCCCGGTCGTGGTTCGCGCCACGGCACGTGCTGGTGACGGGCGCCGGTCCGATCGGGCTGCTGGCTGCGTTGATCGCCCGGCAGCGCGGGTACGACGTACACGTGCTGGACCGGGTCGTGGACGGGCTGAAACCGGAGCTGGTCCGGGCGCTCGGCGGGACGTACATCACCGACCTGGGGCAGCTTGACGCCGTACCGGATGTGGTGATCGAGGCGACAGGCGCCGGTCAGCTGGTGTTCGACTGTGCGTCGCTGCTGCCGCCGGCCGGAGTCATGTGCCTGGCCGGGATCCACCCCGGCCCTGCGACCGTCAGTGTGCAGCTCGACGCACTGGTCCGGCAGCTGGTGGTCCGCAACGCCGCACTGGTCGGCACGGTGAACGCAGGGAAGCGCCACTATGCGGCCGCGGTCGATGCGCTGCTCGCGGCGGACCGGGCCTGGCTGGAGCGGCTGGTCACCCGGAGTGTCCCGCTGTCCGAGTGGCCGGCCGCATTGGTGCGGGAACCGGATGACATCAAGGTGGTCGTGGACTTGCGGCGATGACCTGCGAGGATGGTGGATGACGAAGGGCAGACCGGGCCAGGCCCCGAGCTGCCCCGCCGATGGAAGGGAGCGCCGACTCGTGTCGGACACGAACGCTCGGACCGCCGAGCAGATCGAGGCGGATATCGCCGCCACCCGTGCGCGCCTGGCCTCGACCGTGGACGAGCTGGTCGACCGGGCCAGCCCGAAGAACCTGGCCCTGCGCCAGGTCGAGCAGGCCAAGTCGCAGGTCTTCGACGAGCAGGGTCAGTTGCGGACCCAGAAGCTCCTCGCGGTCGTCGGCGCCGTGGCCGGTGTGGTCGGTGTGCTTCTCGTGATCCGCCGCCTGGTGGGTCGCCGGTGACTCCACGCAAGCGGCTCTCCGACGACAAGCTGCCGATCCGGATGCTGCACGACCGCGTCCTGGTCTCCCTCGAGCAGGAGGGCGAGCGCAAGTCGTCGGCGGGCATCCTGATCCCCGCCACCGCGCAGATGGGCCGTCGGCTGGCCTGGGCGAAGGTCGTCGCGATCGGCGCCAACGTGCGCACGGTCGAGGTCGACGACCGGGTGCTGTTCGACCCGGAGGACCGGGCCGAGGTCGAGGTCCGCGGCGACGACTACATCCTGCTGCGCGAGCGGGACCTGCACGCGGTGGCCGCCGGCCGCCTGGAGGACGGCCAGACCGGCCTCTACCTCTGAAACTGCTCTGAAGTCACCTCTGGAACCCGAACCGCGCCGGCGTCTTCGCCGCACCCGTGACCAGGTCGCGGACGAAGGCGCCGACCAGCGGCACGAACTTGAAGCCCTGCCCGGAGAACCCGGCCGCGACCGTGACCGGCCCGGCGCGGTCGATGACGAAGTCGGACGTCGGCGTGTTGTCGTAGAGGCAGCTGATCGCCGTGGACCGGCCGGCGTCGAGCCCCGGGAACCACTCCTCGACATACCGCAGCAGGGTCGCGTCGCGCTCGGGTTCCGGCTGGAAATCCCGCGTGTCGGGGTCCACCTCCGGCCCGGTCGCGTGCAGACCGACCTTGACGCCGGAGCCGGGCTCGTAGAGGCCGTAGCTGGTCGGGCCGTGGTGCACGAAGCTGGGCCACTCCAGTTCGTCCGACACGGGCGTGAAGAACCGGGGCTGCTCCTGTGTCACCTTGAATGGCGGCAGCGTCACCAGACCGTCCGCCAGCCGCGGGGTCCAAGGCCCAGCCGTCAGTACGACGTGCCGCGCCCGCACCGCCCCGCCCGGTACGTCGAGCTCGACCAGCCCGTCGTACGTCCGCAGTGCCCGCACCGGCGACTGCACGCGGAACTCGGCGCCCAACCGAGCAGCGACGACCTGCAGCGCGTGCACGGTCCGATCGGCGTACAGCCGGCCCGACCCTGGCCGGTACAGCACCGGAGTCTCGAACCGGAACCCCGGCCAGCGCTCCGCAGCCTCTGCCGCGGTCAGCACGGAGCCGGTTGCCGCGTGCAACGAGCGGAAGACGGCTACCTCCGCGTCGCTCATCCCGTGGTCGACCCCGCCGGTCTCTTCGAGCAGGGTCTCGCCCGACTCCGCCTCCAGCTCCCGCCACAGCGGCCGGGCCTGCTCGGTCAGCTTGGCGATCTCCGCGTCGTCCGCGGCCGGCCGGAAGAGCCGCGTGGCCCCGTGCGACCCGCCCCGCTCGTGCCCGAGCGTGAACTGCTCCAGGACGACGACCTCTCGTCCCGCCGCGGCCAGTGCGCGCGCAGCGGCAGACCCCATCGCACCGGCCCCCACCACCGCCACGTCGTACGTCATCCGGTCACCCCCTGTCCGCACAGATCGTAGTGAAGTGGACAGTCGATCTCACCTGCCGAGCGGGTAGGGGAGAATGGCCGGGTGATCTTCGAGACCTCCAGCCGGTTGCCCGATTTCCCGTGGGACAAGCTCGACCCCTTCAAGCAGAAGGCGGCCGCGCACCCCGACGGCATCGTCGACCTGTCGGTCGGCAGCCCGGTGGACCCGGTGCCGGCGCTGGTCAAGCAGGCGCTGGCCGACGCCGCGGACGCCCCGGCGTACCCGACGACGATCGGTACGTCGGCGGCACGGCAGGCGGCCGTGGACTGGATGGCGCGGCGGCTCGAGGTGACCGGAGTGGACCCGCAGCGCGGCGTCCTGCCCGTGATCGGCACCAAGGAGCTGATCATGATGCTCCCGACGCTGCTCGGCATCGGGGCCGGTGACACCGTCCTGATCCCGGACCTGGCCTACCCGACGTACGAGGCCGGTGCGGCGCTCGCCCGGGCGGCCAGCGTGCCGGTCGCCGACCCGACGGCGTACGACGGCCCCGTCCGGGTCGCGTACCTGAACTCGCCGCGCAACCCGTCCGGGGAGATCACCCCGCCGGACGACCTGCGGCGTGCGGTCGAGTGGGCGCGGGCGAACGACGTCCTGCTGGTCAGCGACGAGTGCTACACCGAGTTCGGCTGGGACGAGAAGCCGGTGTCCGTGCTGCACCCGGACGTGTCCGGCGGCAGCTTCGACAACCTGCTGGCGGTGCACTCGCTGTCCAAGCGCTCCAACCTGGCCGGGTACCGCGGCGGCTTCGTGGCCGGCGACGAGACGGTCGTGGCCGAGTTGCTCGCCGTCCGCAAGCACGCCGGGCTGATGGTGCCGTCGCCGATCCAGGCCGCGATGGCCGCGGCGTTCGCCGACGACGCCCACGTGGAGGAGCAGCGTGCGCGCTACCTGCGTCGCCGCGCCGTACTGCGGGAGGCGCTGACCGACGCGGGCTGGGAGATCACCCTGTCGAACGGCGGGCTGTACTTGTGGGCATCGCACCCCTCGTACGACGCGTACGGCTCCGTCGGTGCGCTGGCGGACCGCGGCATCCTCGTCGCGCCCGGCGCGTTCTACGGGACCGCGGGCGAGCGGCACGTCCGCGTCGCGCTCACCGGGACCGACGAGCGCGTCGACGCCGCCGTGAAGCGACTGCAGGAGTAAAAGAAAACTTCCCGCCTTCGTGTGACGTCTCCCTGTGTGACTGCCTCTTATAGGGGTAGGTGTTGTCGAGGGGAGGGTGAGGCGGATGAGGCGCTTCGTTGGGGTGGCGGTCGCGGTTGTGCTGAGTCTCGGGTCCGTCGGCGTGGCCCATGCGGACGAGACTCCTTCGCCGAGCGTGACTCCGTCGGCGGCACCGGCTGAAACGCCGAACCCGACGCTTACGCCGACTCCCACACCCACGCCGACACCGACGCCGACACCGACGCAGTCGGCCGCGGTGACCCCGGCGGCGGCCTGGTCGATCACGCTGGACCAGCCGGCGGCCTCGTGGGAGGACAAGCCGACGGTCTTCACCGGCAAGATCAGCCAGCCGATCACCGGGTCGTACATCACGCTGTGGCAGCGGGTCCCGGGCGCCTGGGTGCTGCGCGCGTCGACCCGGACCACGACCGGCGGCGTGTACCGGTTCAGCTACGTCTCGGCGGCCCCGGGCACCTGGGCGTTCCGCACGATGATCGGGGTCAAGGCGGAGACGGCGCTCGCGATCTCGGACTACCGGACGGTGCCGATCCAGGACCGGAAGATCCTGATCACCACCCCGGCCTCCTGGTACGCGACGCTGACCGGCGTCTCGGTCACCGGCCGGATGGTGCCGGCCGAGCCGGGCAAGGAGCTCGCGCTGCAGGAGTATCTCGGCAGCGGCCGCTGGGCACTGCTGAACATCGCGAAGATGGATGCGGCCGGCAACTTCCGGCTGAGGGTCCCCGACGACCTGCCCAAGACCCGCACCGTCCGCGTCGTCACGCGGTACGTCACCCAGCCCGCGATGGAGTACTCCGGCCTGGCGACGATCGTCATCAAGGCGGCCCTGAACCCCAAGGTGTACGCCGTGTCCGCCGCGATGGTGCCCTACACCTATCGCAGCGGATGCCCCGTGCGGCCCTCGTCGCTGCGGCTGCTGCAGCTGAACTACTGGGGTTTCGACGGCCGCGTGCACCGGGGTGAGCTGATCCTGCGGGACGCCGCGGTGGCGAAGATGATCACCGTGTGGACCTCGACGTTCACGTCCAAGTTCCCGATCCGGCAGATGCGCCGGGTGGACGTGTTCGGCGGCAGCGACATCAAGTCGATGGCGGCCGACAACACGTCGGCGTTCAACTGCCGCCGCGTCACTGGCGACCCGTACTCGTTGTCGCCGCACTCGTACGGCTGGGCGATCGACATCAACACCGTCGAGAACCCGTACCTGGCCGCGGACGGCGTCTGGTATCCGTCGAACGGGCTGGCGTACCGCAACCGGTCGGTGGTGCGCCCGGGCATGCTGTTCTCCAGCAGTGTGGCCACGAAGGCCCTGATCGGACAGGGGTACTTCTGGGGCGCCGGCTGGGCCAAGCCCGACTACCAGCACTTCGAGCCGAAGTGAAGACCGTTGTAGTCGCCGGTGTCCTGGCTGCCGTCCTGGTCGGCTGCAGCTCCAAGTCGACAGCTGAGCAACCAGCACCGAGCTCAACGCCCAGTCCGACGCCGGTGATCCCCAGCACAGTCAGCGGGACGGTGCCGGTGCCGCCGACCACACTGCCCACCAGCAACCCGACTGACGCCGCCGTCCCGCCGGAGGTGCCGGAGCAAGCCACCGCCCCGCCTCCCGCGAACGCCGGCCCGCTCACCGCCGACAATCTCCCGGCCCCGGACAAGCTGGGCGCAGGGTGGAAGACGTACACGGACCCCGGTGGCGCAGAGGCGGGCTTCATCGGCAACAACACCTGGACCCGCCGGCGCGACCCGCACCAGGCGTCGTACGAGGCCCTGCCCTCCGGGTGCGCCGGCCAGCCGGTCAAGGGATCCCTCCCGATCCCGCAGTACGCACTGACCGGCAGCTACCGCACCGCCGACGCCTTACCCGCCACTGCGCTCCTGCTCCGCTTCAGCACCTCCGACGCGGCCACTGCGTACTACCGCGGCTACGAGGCCCGCATGAAGGCCTGCGGCACCGGCGGTGATCTGAGCGTCAAACAGCTCTGGGACACCGCCACAGCTGCTACCGCTGTTCGTACGTACGTCGGAGCGGAGGCCTACGTCGACGTGTCGGTCGTGAAGGGTTCGACAGTCGCCCTGCTCGCGACGAGCTCCGCACAACCGGACAAACAGGCCGACTGGGCACACACCGTCGTACCAGCCCTGGAAGCCGTCATCGACTAGCGTCGACCACTGCCTGCGCGAACTCGCGCGGCGCCTCCTGCGGCACGTTGTGCCCGACGTCGAACGTCCGGTGCTCGTACCGGCCGATGAAGTGGTCCCGGTACGACGAGCCGTCGCCGGCCGGCGTGAACGGGTCGTACCGGCCGTCGATCGTGATCGTCGGGACGCCGATCTTCGGCGCCTTCTGCAGCTGGACCTCCAGCTCGGCGTACTCCGGCTCCGCCGGGGCCAGGCTCTGCCGCCACCGGTAGTTGCCGATCACGATGGTCTCCCAGTCCGGGTTGTCGAAGGCGGCCGCGGTCCGGGCGTACGTCGCCGCGCTGTACTTCCAGGTCGGTGAGTTGAACTTCCAGATGAACTCGCCGAGCTCCCGCTTGTACTGGTGCAGGCCCTTCACGCCGCGCTCGGTGGCGAAGTAGTACTGGTACCACCAGGCGTTCTCGGCCGCGGGCGGCAGCGGGTTCAAGTTCGCCTCGAGGTTCGTGATCAGGTACCCGGTGACCGAGACCAGAGCCTTCACCCGCTCCGGCCAGAGCGCCGCGATGATGTCCGCGGTGCGCGAGCCCCAGTCGTAGCCGGCCAGCACAGCGCGCTGGATGCCGAGCGCGTCCATCAGCGCGAGGATGTCGAGCGCGAACGCGGCCTGGTCGACGTTGCGGGGAGTGCCGGCCGAGCGGAACGTCGTACTTCCGTGGCCGCGCAGGTAGGGCACCACGACGCGGTAGCCGCGGCGGGCGAGCAGCGGGGCGACCTGTTCGAAGCTGTGGATGTCGTACGGGAATCCGTGCAGCAGAAGCACCGGAGTGCCGTGCGCCGGGCCGAGTTCGACGTATCCGACGTTGAGGACACCGGCGTCGATCTGCTTGACCGGGCCGAAGGGCAGCTTCGGTGCGGCGGCCGCGCCGCCGGTCACGAGCGGGGCGACACCGGCCGCCAGTGCGGCGGCGCCGGTGGTCCGGAGGAGGGTGCGGCGGCTGACGTTCATGGAAGACCTCTCTGATCGGGCGTTGGCCGGTTCGCCCTCAGATTCGCCCGGACCGGGCACCGCTCGAACCCGTGAGATCCACTGGTCCGTCCGCACACCGCGCGAGAAGTTGTATTACCTTTCAGTATTTCGTGACCTACACTCCGGTTATGGGTGACTTCGACAGGTATGCCCGGCTCACCGCGCGGCTGGACGCGCCGTACGCGGTGATCGACCTCGCCGCGTTCCGGCGCAACGCCGACGACCTGGTCCGGCGCGCCGCCGGGACGCCGATCCGGATCGCGTCCAAGTCGGTCCGCTGCCGCGCGCTGATCGCGGCCGCGCTCGAGCGCCCCGGCTTCCGCGGCGTGATGAGCTACGCGCTCCCCGAGGCGCTCTGGCTGGCGCGCAACGGTGTCGACGACATCCTGCTCGGTTACCCGACGACGCATCGGGCCGCGCTCCGCGAGCTGTCGGAAGACCCCGGGGCGGCCTCCCGGATCACGCTGATGATCGACTCGCCGGAGCACCTCGGGTACATCAAGGCCGCCGCGACCGGCCCCGCCCGGATCCAGGTCTGCCTCGACGTCGACGCCTCGCTGCGAGTCCTCGGCCGGCACCTCGGCGTCCGGCGGTCCCCGCTGCGGACCCCGGCCGAGGTCGCGGCGCTCGCCCGGACGGTCGCCGCGGACGACACGTTCGAGCTGACCGGCGTGATGTTCTACGAGGCGCAGATCGCCGGTCTCCCGGACACCTCGCCGGCAGTCCGCTGGGTCAAGCGGCGGTCGGCCGCCGAGCTCGCCGACCGGCGCGGCGCCGTCGTCGACGCGGTCAAGCAGGTCGCGCCACTGCGGATCGTCAACAGCGGCGGCACGGGCAGCCTCGAGATCAGCAGCGCCGACCCGGTCGTCACCGAGGTCACCGCGGGCTCCGGTCTCTACGGCCCGACCCTGTTCGACAAGTACGACGTGTTCCAGCCCGAGCACGCGATGGCGTACGCGCTGGACGTCGTACGTCGCCCCGCGCCGCGGATCGCCACGCTCTTCGGCGGCGGGTACGTCGCGTCCGGGCCGGCCAAGAAGTCGCGGCTGCCGCTGCCGGCCGCGCCGTCCGGCCTGAAGCTGCTGGGCACCGAAGGCGCAGGCGAGGTACAGACGCCGGTCCAGGGTCAATCGGCCGATCGGCTGCGTCTAGGAGACAGAGTGTGGATGCGCTACGCGAAGGCGGGCGAGATGCTGGAGCGGTTCGACGTCGTGCAGGCGATCGGCTCGGACGAGTCGAGTGACCAGCTGACCGAACTCGTCACCTACCGCGGCGAAGGGAAGAACTTCGGATGAGCACCTGGCGGAACTGGGCCGGCACCGAATCGGCGACCGGGATCGAGACCCTGCGTCCGCGCTCCGCCGACGAGCTCGCGGCGGCGGTCAAGTCCGCGGCCGAGCAGGGCAAGAAGCTCAAGGCGGTCGGCTCCGGGCATTCGTTCACGGGCTGCTCGGTGCCGCAGGAGGTGATGATCCGCCTCGACGGGCTGTCGTCGATCACTCACGCGGACCAGGAGTCCGGCCGGGTGACCGTCGGTGCTGGCACCGGCCTGCGGAAGCTCAACGAGGGCCTCGCGGCCTTCGACCTGGCGATGGCGAACCTCGGCGACATCGACAAGCAGACCGTCTCCGGCGCGGTCTCCACCGGCACGCACGGGACCGGCGCGCGGCTCGGCGGCCTGGCCACGCAAATCGGCGCACTCGACCTGGTCACCGCCGACGGTTCGGTGCTGCACTGCTCGCCCGACGAGAACCCGGACGTGTTCGCCGCGGCCCGGGTGTCGGTCGGCGCGCTCGGTGTGATCAGCTCGCTGACGCTGCAGTGCGTGCCGGCGTTCCTGCTGCGCGCGCAGGAGATGCCGCTGCCGCTCGGCGAGGTCCTGGACGGTTTCGACGAGCTTGCCGACGGCAACGACCATTTCGAGTTCTACTGGTTCCCGCACACCGACATCGCGCTCACCAAGCGGAACAACCGGGTCGGCCCCGGCGTCGGAGCCTCGCCGGTCGGGCGGATCCGCGGCTGGATCGACGACGAGCTGCTGTCCAACAAGGTCTTCGAGCTGACCAACCGGCTCGCCGTGCGGCGACCCGGGACGGTGCCGCGGATCAACCGGATCGCCTCCCGCGCGCTGTCCGCCCGCGAGTACGTCGACGCGTCGTACAAGGTGTTCTGTTCCGAGCGCAACGTGATCTTCCGCGAGTCGGAGTACGCCGTGCCGCGGGAGCACGTGGTCGACGTGATCCGCCGGCTGCGCGAGTGGATCGACGCGTCCGGGTCGCGGATCCCGTTCCCGATCGAGGTCCGGGTGGCCGCGCCGGACGACATCTGGCTGTCCACGGCGTCCGGTCGCGCGACGGCGTATGTCGCGATCCATCAGTACCACCGGCTGCCGCACGACCCTTACTTCCGGGCCTTCGAGGACATCGTCGCCGACTACGACGGCCGGCCGCACTGGGGCAAGTTGCACACGCTGACGGCCGCCGAGCTGCGCGGCCGGTACCCGCACTTCGACGACTTCCTCGCCGTTCGCGACCGGCTGGATCCGCAGCGAACGTTCGAGAACCCCTACACCCGCCAGGTCTTCGGCGGCTAGCCTGCGACCATGAGTGAACCTCAACCGCTCGAACCGGTGACCGAAGACTGGCAGAAGGCGCTCGCTGTCGTCGCCCACCCGGACGACCTGGAATTCGGCACCGCGGCCGCGATCGCGCGGTGGACCGGACAGGGCAAGCAGGTCGTGTACTGCCTGCTGACCTCCGGCGAGGCGGGTATCGACGGCGTCGACCCGGCCGAGTGCGGCCCGCTGCGCGAGGCCGAGCAGATCGAGTCGTCCCGGATCGTCGGTGTCTCCGTGGTCGAGTTCCTCGGCCAGCCGGACGGCACCATCGAGTACGGCGTGGCGCTCCGCCGCCTGATCACCGCCGCGATCCGCCGGCACCAGCCGGACATCGTCATCACGAACAACTTCCGCGACACCTGGGACGGCGACGTGGCGCTGAACCAGTCCGATCACATCAGCACCGGTCGCGCCACGCTCGACGCGGTCCGGGACGCCGCGAACCGGTGGATCTTCCCGGACGCCGGCGACAAATGGGACGGCGTACGGCAGGTGTGGGCGGCCGGCTCACCGAACTCGCGGCACGGCGTGGACACGACCGACACGTTCGAGGTCGGTGTCCGGTCCCTGCAGGCGCACAAGGCTTACATCGACGGCTTGAACCGCGGCTTCGACGCCGAGGAGTTCCTCGAAGGTGCGTCCCGCCCGGCCGGTACCAGGCTGGGCACGAAGTACGGCACGCGGTTCGAGGTCTTCACTCCGTGAGGTAGGCGCGCAGGTGCGGCGGCGTCGGCTTCGGGCGGCGCGGCTCGCGGTCGCCTGCGGTGTCCGGGCCGGGCGGGTTGTTCGGACCCACCCACGAGCGGACCAGTGCGCGGCCGCCCTTGCGGGTCAGCCGGTGCAGGTCGATCTGCTGGACCTGGGCGGCCGGGATGCCGAGCTGGGCGAGGCTCCGGTTGGCCATCTCGCAGGCCGCGTCGTGCTTGCGCGGCGACAGCTTCTGCTGCAGGACGATCGCTATCGTGCCGTCCGGCAGGTCCTCGATCCGCTGGAAGCGCAGGCCCTTGTCCAGGGAGCACGAGTTCAGCGCGAGGTCGATGTAGGCGGCGTTGGACAGTCGGCGATCAGGCTTCGCGCGCGCAACCACTTCGTATCGGGCCATGCTCCGATCATCCGTCGGCCCGCACCGGAATTCCAGGAATCTGCGATCAGCGAAGTCGGTCGATCGCGGCCGCCACCTCGGCCGGGTGGGAGATCGGCGTGAGGTGGTTGGCGTCCGGGATCAGCGTCGGTGCGGGGGCGCCGATACGGGTCGCGGTCTCGGCCGGGTTCCCGCCGTTGGTGTCCTCGGCGCCGAAAACCACCGCTTTCGGGAGCTTCAAGGCACTGAGCATCGCCAGCCGGTCGGGGGAGACCGCCGGGATGCCGTGCGCCGTCATCTGCCAGACCGCCTGCTCCGCGCCGGGCTGCCGGAACGGGCGCGTCCACTGGTCGACATCCATTTCCGGGCAAGCGGGGGAGCAGACGCTGTTGTAGACCCGCTTCAGCAGCCAGCCCTGGTCGAGCACCAGCCGGAACAGCGAGGTCCGGTACGGCGGGACGACCAGCCAGCGCGGCGGCCCGGCCTGACCGCCCGGCAACGGCAGCCCGTCGCCGTCGAGGAACATGATCCCGCCGATCCGGTCCGGCGCCTCGAGCGTCGCCTCGGCCGCGATCCCGGCGCCGAGCGAGTGCCCGACCAGGATCGGCCGCGGTTCGCCCGGCCCGCCGAGCTGCATCGCCTCCAGGAACCCGAGCAGCTGCGCGGCGAGATGCTCGACCGTGTACGGCCCCTTGCGCTCGGAATACCCGTAGCCGGTGATGTCGTACGCGTACACGCGATGGTTGGTGGCGAGCAGCGGCACGACCCGTGACCACGTGTCGACGGACTCCGCCGAACCGTGGACGAGGACGACGGGCGCTCCCGACGTACCCCAGGTGTCGTAGCGGGTGTTGATGCCGGCCGCCTGAACGTACTTGAGGCCGGGCGGCGGCGCGGCGGTTCCGTTGGTGGCGAGGTTGTAGCCGAGAGAAGCCGCGGTGACGATCAGCCAGAGCCCGAGAAGTCCCAGGAACCCCCGCCACAGGAACCGTTTACGGCCCCCAGTCTGACAGTGAGGCGCTGTCAGCGGATCCTAGAGCTGCAGGATCCGCTGGGACTCGTTGAGCACCGCCGGCGAGGCTAGGGACTGCCAGCGCGGGATCTGCTCCTGGAGGAACGGGCGCAGCTGCACGGCCCGCTCGGCGTCGTGGTCGAGGACGTCGAGCTCGTTGACGATCGTCAGGTCGACGAAGTCGCGGAGCTCCTCGGTGCCGAGCTCCTCCGAGGTGCCGGTGAAGCGGTCCGTCACCGTCCGGTGCTCGGCGAGGTCACGCCACGTGGTCTCCCGGTCGCACGCGCCGTACCGGTAGACGATCAGCTCGGCATCGGTACCGATCACCGACTCCAGGACCGGACGCTCGGTCTGCCAGTCGAAGAGCTGGGTCGGGAAGCCGTCGGTGCCGTACGCGGCGTGCGCCAGGCCGGCCAGCACCAGGGTGTCGGACGCACCCATGGAGCCGAGGCGCTTGGCGACGCGGTGCAGGTGGACATACAGGCTTCCGCCCGCATGGTCGATCTCGTCGGCGCCGCGCACCAGCAGCAGCGAACCCAAGTCCTGGAAAGTGCTCATCTGACCCCTTCTCACCCCGGAGCGGCCAAATCCCGCAGGGCACCCACGGTAAGGGCAATGAACGACCCCCGCCCAGCACTACGGCGTGCCGTTTCAGTCACACCGTGTTCATGTCCCGGTTCATGTCTGGTTCGCTGCTCAGGACTCCGCCGGAGGCGATCCCGGAGCGAGCCCTGAAACCGGCCGACAGAGGTTCCGGACGGTGGGAGCCGGCGGGACCATCAGGACATGAGCAACACCGCAGCCCGCTGGACGCTGGTGGCCGTGCTGGCCGCCGTGCTCCTGCTGACCATCACCGTCACCAACGCCCTGGCCGCCGCCGAGGACCGTCCCGGCACGCCGGCCTCCGCCACCGCCGACCGCTGACCCCAGCTGGTTGCTGCAGGCAAAGAGTCGACCAAGGCGGCTGCAGACAATCAGAACCCGTCCGCAACCACCTCACACGGTTGCGGACGGGTCCTGCATTTTCTGCCCGTGGTGGTCAGGGAAGGTGACCGACCACGGGGAGTCTTCAGTCGAGGTCGGCGAGAGCCTTGCGGGCGGCTTCGAGCTCGGCCTCGAGGGCGGCGACCTTCGCGGCCTGCTGCGCGCGGGCCTCCTCGATCACCTCGTCGATCGGGGTCGACAGGTCCTCGTGCAGCTCCTTGGCCGCGCGGGACACCGCGGCCGCGGCGACGGCCAGGTCGCGCGCCAGGTAGGTCGTGCCCTGCTTCAGCTCGGCCCGCCACTCGCCGTCCGCGGTGCCGGTGACGGTCAGCGTGAGCTCGAGGGTCTTGGTCTTCTTGCCCGCGGCCTTCTTCGCCGGCGCCTTCTTCGGCTTCGCGACCTCGGCCGAGTCCGTGTCGGACGCTTCGGACGTGTCGGGGGTTTCGGCAGCCGCGGCGGCCGACGAGTTCATCAGGTCGGGAGTGTCGGCGGCGTCGGACGGCGTCTCTACTGCCAGAGTGTCTACAGTCATCGTTGCGGCGATCTCCTTCGGAACTGGCACTGTGCGACCATTAGAACACATGTTCGATTCGCACACCAACCAGCCTGACCAGGAAGCGATCGATCTGTGCTTCCAGCGGTGGCAGCTCCGCCTCCGGCTCGTTGATCCGGATCGAGACCGCGCCGTGCACGGCCGCGCGGAGATCGAGCGCCACGGCCGCCGCGTCGTCGGCCGGCGCGAGTCCGGCGTCCATACAGGCCTGGACGGCGGCCTTCGCGCGGACCGCCAGTTCCTCCTTGAAGACCAGGTGCATCCGCCGGTTCAGCGTGCTCTCGTGCAGCACCTTGTAGAGCCCGGCGTAGTCGCGCGTCCAGGTGGCGAGGAAGAGCAGCCGCGCGCGTAGTCGCCGTACCGGATCGTCGCCGGCGCTCGTCTCGGCCTCCTCGAGGTCGCGCAGCAGGTCGGCGGTGCACTGCTCGAGGGCGGCGAACACAAGTTCGTCGCGGTCGGCGAAGTGGATGTACACCGAGGTTGCCGCGATCCCGACCTCGCGGGCGACCGCGCGCAGCGACAGCGCCTCGTCGTCGCCGAGTTCGTTGAGCATCCGCAACGCCGCGTCGATGATCTCGCGGCGCAGCAGTTCGCCTTGCCCGCGCCGGTTGCGGCTCCGCGTCGTCCCAGCATCCATAGGCCGATTGTATTGCAACGCACGTTGCCTTACAGTCGTAGCACTACAGCTGTTCACTTAAGGATGACGATGAGCGAACGCAACAAGCAGACGGTCCGCGACTTCTGCGAGGCCGGCCTGAACCAGAAGGACTTCCACGCCGCGGCCCAGCTGATCGGCGACCGCTACGTGCAGCACAACCCGCGGATCGCGGACGGCATCGCCGGTTTCGAGGCCTTCGTCGCGACCCTGCGACGGGATTTCCCCGACCTGCGGGCCGAGGTCAAGCAACTCTTCGCCGACGGCGACCACGTCATCGCCCACGTGTACGGCGTGCGCGTGCCGGGGCAGCCGGGGACGGCGATCGTGGACATCTTCCGCCTCGACGAGGACGGCAGGATCGTCGAGCACTGGGATGTCATGCAGCCGATCCCCGACACCGCCGCGAACTCGAACGGGATGTTCTAGTGGCGACCACGGCGGTGCCGGCCCAGGTTGATGCCAAGCGGTGGTGGGCGTTGGCGGCGGTGGCGACGGCGCAGTTGATGGTGGGGATCGATCTGACGATCGTGAACATCGCGCTGCCGTCGATGCAGCAGGACCTGGGGTTGTCGGATCCGTCGCGGCAGTGGGTGATCACGCTCTTCGCGCTCGGGTACGGCGGTCTGCTGCTGCTCGGCGGCCGGATGAGCGACCTGATCGGACGGCGGCGGGCGCTCCTGGCGGGGCTGACCGGCTTCGCGCTGGCCTCCGCGCTGGGCGGCGCAGCGACCGGTGGAGCCGTGCTTCTCACAGGACGTGCACTACAGGGCGTCTTCGGCGCGCTTCTGACTCCGGCCGTGCTGGCGACGCTCGCAGCCTCGTTTCCGTCGCCGGCTGAGCGTGGCAAGGCGTTCGGGATCTACGGCGCAGTCATGGGCAGTGCGTCCGGACTGGGCATCTTGGCAGGCGCAGTGCTGACGGAGTACTTGGACTGGCGCTGGGCCATGTACGTGAACCTGCCGATCGCGGCACTGGCCACAGCAGGTGTCCTTTACGCCGTACCTCCCGTGCAGCGTGCCAGTGGCATGCGGGTCGACGTACTAGGTGCGGTGCTGGCGACAACAGGTCTGATGGCGGTGGTGTTCGGGTTCGGCCGGGCGGAGTCGGACGGGTGGAGTGCGCCGGCGACGTATGCGTCGGTGGCTGTCGGCGTGGCGCTACTGGCCGGGTTCTTGGCCGCGCAGGCGCGCGTTGCCAATCCGCTCCTGCCGTTAAGGGTCCTCAGAGACCGCAAGCGAGGCGGCTCGTACTTGGCGGTGTTCAGCCTGGCCATCGGCATGTTCGCCGCGCTGTTCTTTCTGACCTTCTACCTGCAGACGGTCCGCCACTACTCGCCGATCAGGGCCGGACTGGGCTTCCTGCCGCTGACAGTCGGACTCATGGTCGGAGTGCGTGCGGTGAGCCGGCTGCTCGCCAGGGCGAGCGTGCGCGCACTCATCTGCCCCGGACTGCTCACCATCGCGGCAGGTCTCGCACTGCTCGGTCTTCTGCGCCCGGACAGCAACTACTGGCTGCAGGTCATGCCAGTCTTCCTGCTGGTCGGCCTGGGGACCGGATGGGTCCTGGTCACGGCCAACAGCACCGCCACGCTCGGCGCCGGCGCCGACAGCGCGGTGGCCGGCGCCATGGTGATGACGTCCCAGCAGGTCGGCGCATCACTCGGTACGGCGTTGCTCAGCACAGTCGCCGGAACGGTGGCCGCTCACTCCGACGCCGTCCACGGGTTCAACGTGGCCGGCGTCGGAGCCGCAGGCTTCCTCTGTGTTGCTGCGGTCGCTGTCTACTGGGTGCTCTCGGAGCGATCGCCCGACCACTCGAGGTGGAAGCTGCCTTCACGGTCGACGCGCTTGTAGGTGTGCGCGCCGAAGAGGTCGCGCAGGCCCTGGATCAGGGCGGCCGGCAGGCGCTCGGCGCGGAGGCCGTCGTAGTACGACAGTGCGGCCGAGAATCCCGGAGCCGGAACGCCGACGGTCGCCGCGGTCGCCACCACGCGGCGCCACGCCTCCTGCCCGCTCGCGACCGCGTCCCGGAAGTAGTCGTCGACGAGCAGCGACGGCAGGTCCGGGTTGCGGTCGTACGCCTCCTTGATGCGGTCCAGGAACCGCGCCCGGATGATGCAGCCGCCGCGCCAGATCGTCGCCATCGCGCCGAGGTCGATGTTCCAGCCGTACTCGTCGCTGGCGGCGCGGATCGCGTCGAAGCCCTGCGCGTACGCGACCAGCTTCGACGAGTACAGCGCGTGCCGTACGTCGTCGATGAACGCGTCCCGGTCGACGTCCGCCTTCGTCTCCGACGGACCGGGCAGTACGCCGGCGGCAGCCTCCCGCCGTACGACGTCACCCGACAGCGACCGCGCGAACACGGCCTCGGCCATGCCGCTGACCGGGATGCCCAGGTCGAGCGCCGACTGCACCGTCCACCGGCCGGTGCCCTTCTGCTCGGCCTGGTCGAGGACGATGTCGACGAACGCGCCGCCGCTCGTCGGGTCGGTCTGGCTGAGCACCTCGGCGGTGATCTCGATCAGGAACGACTCGAGGTCGCCGGTGTTCCAGTCCCGGAACACGTCCGCGAGCTCCGCGGGGGCCAGGCCGAGGACGTGCCGGAGCAGGTCGTACGCCTCCGCGATCAGCTGCATGTCGGCGTACTCGATGCCGTTGTGCAGCATCTTCACGAAGTGACCGGCGCCGTCCGGACCGACGTGCACACAGCACGGCTCGCCGTTCACGTGGGCGGAGATCTTGGTGAGCATCGGCTCCAGCGCCGCGTACGACTCCGGGGAGCCGCCCGGCATGATGCTCGGGCCGTTCAGTGCGCCCTCCTCGCCGCCGGAGACGCCGCTGCCGACGAAGTGCAGGCCCTTCTCCTTCAGCGCCGCCTCCCGGCGCCGGGTGTCGACGAAGTGCGCGTTACCGGCGTCGACGACGATGTCGCCCTCGTCGAGCAGTGGCACCAGCTCGTCGATGACCGCGTCGGTCGGCGCGCCGGCCTTGACCATGATGATCACCTTGCGCGGCTGCTCCAGCGACTCGACGAAGCCCGCGAGGTCCGTCGACGGCACGAAGTCGCCCTCCGAGCCGAACTCCGCGACCAGTGCGTCGGTGCGGGCCTGGGAGCGGTTGTGCAGAGCGACGCGGAACCCGTTGCGCGCGAGGTTCCGGGCCAGGTTGCGGCCCATTACCGCTAGGCCGGTTACGCCGATCTGGGCTTTGCCTGACTGGGGCGGTGGGGTGGGTCCGTCAACAGAGCTGGTACTCATCGAAATCTCCCGCAGTCTCAAGTTGTGTGCTGACCAAGTCTCGCGCGACCGGCAAGGGCGGTCTGCAGCGGGCTCGGCAACTGGACAGTCATGAGCTCTTCTCAAAGCGGTGACAACGATGGTAGACATCTCAGAAATCGATTTCCCATGACGAAGGACCCGCCCATGCTCCGTCGTGTCGTCGCTCTCGCCGCCTGTGCGCTGCTCGCTCTCCCCGTCACCACGGCGTCGGCCGCGCCACCAGGAAACGACAACGGTCCCGTCGGCTGGGACGTCTACCGGAACCTCGACCGCCTGCCCGAGCTGCAGACCGGCGTCCGGACGAAGCAGTTCTCCAGCTTCGGCCGCGACGGCACGAACAACGACGGCTTCGACGGCACCTACTCGTGTCTGCGGACGACGGCCGCCGGCTGCGTGATCGCCGAGGACAGCGGTCCCGGCGAGGTCGCGTCGATCTGGTTCACGCGCGACGAGGGCAACGTCACCAGGACCGGCGCGATCACAGTCGAGCTGGACGGCAAGCAGGTGCTGCACGGGTCGTTGCAGGACATCGTCGACGGCAAGCTCGGCGCACCGTTCAGCTACCCGCTGGTCGCGAACGGCGTCCAGACCAGCGGCGGCGTCTACCTCCGGGTCCCGATGCCGTACCGCTCGTCGATGCGGATCACCACGCAGACGAACCCGTACTTCTACCACGTCGACTACCGCCAGTTCCCGGACGCGACCGGCGTCCGGACCTTCGACCCGGGCGACAAGGCAGAGGACGTCCTCGCGCTGCTCAACGCCTCCGGTACGAAGGACCCGAAGCCCGCACGACCCGACGCGCGGACGACGAGCACCCCGTTGAACCTTGCTCCCGGCAAGCAGGTGACGCTGGCGGACGCCCGCGGCGCCGGCGAGCTGAGCGCCCTCCGGCTGAAGCTGCCCGATCTCGTCGGCCTCGATCTGAAGAGCTTCGCCGACGACGGCCGGGCGTTCGTCGGCGGCAGTGCGTTCACGCTGAAGATCGACCCGGCCAACACCGGTGTGAAGCTGACCCGGCGGATGGACCTGCGGATCGGAAACCAGCGCGCCAGGATTCTCGTCGACGGCGCCCCGGCCGGCGAGTGGGCGCCGCTCGAGGCGCAGGGCGCGCAGTGGCACGACCAGTCCGTCGACCTCCCGGCCGCGCTCACGGCGGGCAAGTCGCAGATCACGATCACCAACCAGTTCGTCTCGTCCGACTTGGACTTCAACGAGTTCCTGTACTGGGCGGACTCGACCGTCGGCGGTCAGGTACAGCGCACCGACACGCTCGACGTCGGACCGAAGCATGTCGCCGACGAGCAGGCCCACGGGTACTCGATCACGCAGCAGAACTGGAGCGGTGAGCACGCGATGGCATACGCCGCCACCGACGAGGACGCCGCCCGGGTCAAGCCGTCCGACACACTGCTGGCGGGTGTCCGCGTGCAGGTGACGATCGACGGCCGGAAGCGTGTCGACGCACCGCTCGGCGAGTTCTTCGGCTCAGGTCTCGGTGAGAACCCGGTCCGTTCGCTCTTCTTCGCGATGGATCCCGACGGCTGGTACTCCTCCTGGTGGCCGATGCCGTACGCCGCCCGCGCCACGGTGACGCTGGTCAACACCACGGCGTACCAGCTCGAGGGGCAGGCCGAGGTGACATCGGCGAAGGATGCCCGCAAGACGCTCGACCTGGCGACCGGGAAGATCGGCTACTTCACCGCGATCTCGACCCGCGGCGAGACCACGCAGGGCAGCGACTGGACGTTCGCCGACGTGGCCGGCCGCGGCAAGTTCGTCGGCGTCTCGCAGACCATGGAGGGACTGCTTGCCGACGGCAACACCCGCGGTTACCTGGAGGGCGACGAGCGGGTGTACGTCGACGGCGAGCGGACGCCGGCGATCCACGGCACCGGGACCGAGGACTACTACGAGTCCGGCTGGTACTTCAACGCCGGCACCTATTCCACCCCGTTCCACGGCAACTCCGCGCACGAGGTCCGCGCCGGGTTCTGCACCAACGAGTGCGACGGGGCGTGGCGACTGCACATCATCGACTCGGTCGCCTTCGAGAACCAGCTCGACTTCGGTATCGAGCACGGCCAGCAGGACGACCACCCGGCGATCTACGGCTCGACGGCGTTCCTCTACACCGCGTCGGCGTTCGGCGCCCGGGAGACGGACCGGATCGACACCGGCTCGGCGAGCAGCCGTCAGCAGCACGGGTACGTCGACAACGGCACCCAGGCGGGCCTGAGCTCGGTGTACGAAGGCGACCACGACAACATCACCCTTACCGACCAGGTCCGTTCCAGCACGCAACCGATCCGCTTCACCGTCACGACCGATCCAGCCAACCGTGGCGTCACCCTGCGCCGGACCAGCGATCAGAACAGTCCTGGGCAATCGGCGCAGGTCATCGTCAACGGAAAAGACGCGGGCACCTGGCTGCAACCGCTCGGCAACACGCACCAACGCTGGCTCGACGACAACTACCAGTTGCCAGTGGCAATCACCGCTGGACGCACGAGCCTGGCCATCGAGCTCCGGCCCACCGGTCCGGCGTGGACCGCGTCCGCGTACGTCGTCCAGTCGCTGACCGCGCCGTACGACGACCGCCGCGCGCCCGGCGCCGTCACCGGAGCCGTAGCCACCGGGCGGGCGGACAACGCGATCAACGTGACCTGGAACGACGTCGGTGACGAGAGCGGGATCGCGTACTACAACGTGTACGGCGCCGTCGCCGGTGGGGCCGAGAAACTGGTCGGGACGAGTCCGTTGCCCGGGTTCCTGCACAGCGGGCTGGGGCTGGGCGAGACGTGGAGGTACCGGGTGTCGGCGGTGGATCTGGCCGGGAACGCGGGCCCGAAGTCCGCGGCGGTGCAGGGGACCAGCGGGCGGACGTTGCGGGTCGAGGGCGAGGCGATGCTGCCGCCGGTCTCGTCGACCGTCGCGGTCGATCCGCAGGGGAACTGCTGCGGCGTCAGTTGGTCCGGTGGTGCGCAGGCGTGGATCCACGGCACCAGGGCCGGCGACAAGACGGTGTTCGGGTTCACCGTGCCGACGACCGGCACGTACGAGTTGTCGGCCGTCCTGACGAAGGCGGCCGACTACGGCATCGTCGACGTCCAGATCGACGGGAACGCCGCGGTCGGCTTCGACGGGTACCAGGCGTCGGGGGTCGGCACGCAGACCGTGGCTCTGGGGACCGCGCCGTTGACGGCGGGCGCTCACCAGCTCGCGGTGACACTGACCGGCAAGAACGCGGCAGCGACCGGCTACCTGGTCGGTGTGGATCTGCTCGACCTTAAGCTCGCCCCGTGAATCCCTTGGAGTCTCGCCGTACCGCACTGATCCTGATCGACCTGATGCCACGGATCGTCGCGCTGCAGACCGCGCCGCTCAGCGGACCGGTCGTGCTCGAGCGATCCGTGGCGCTGGCCGCGGCGACGCGGTCGGCGGGCGGGGTGGTGGTGAACGTCCGGGTCGAGCGGCCCGGTGTGGACGTGCAGCCCGAGGGCAGCGGGTTCGCGCCCGAGGTCGTGCCGCAGGAGGGCGACCTGGAGATCGTCAAACGAACGATCGGCGCCTTCGGGCGGTCGCCGCTCGACGCCGAGCTCCGGTCCCGCGGCATCGCGAACGTGGTGCTGGCCGGTATCGCCACGAACTTCGGCGTCGAGTCCACCGGCCGGGCCGCGTCCGACCTCGGCTACGAGACGTTCTTCGTCACCGACGCGATGACCGGCCTCGACGACCACGCCCACGACTTCGCGGTCTCGTACGTCTTCCCGCGCATCGGCGCGAACTGCACGAGTGAGGACTACCTGAAGGCCCTGAACTAACCGAAAAGTGCAGCGTTTTCCTGGGCCCATGCCTGGAGGGTCCGGGGTTGGTGCCCGGTGACTTCGGCGACGGTGCCGTTGACAGTGGTCTCGTCGATGGTGCCGTCGCCGAAGAACCCTTCGATGGCCTGCGCGTAGGGCTCCGGCATCGACGCGAACAGGGCGTCGTGGGTTTCCGCGCGGCTCATCGGGTACGCCGTCAGCGGGCGGCCGAGGGCGTCGGCGAGGATCGCGACCTGCTCGACGGGTGTGAGCGCGACCGGCCCGGTCAGCCGCAGGACCTGGCCGTCGTGCCCGCCCTGCAGGGCCCGCACCGCGACGTCGCCGATGTCGCGCGGATGGATCGTCGACACCGGTACGTCGGGGAACTGGACCCGCACCTCGTCACCGGCCCGCAACTGGTCCCGCCAGCGCAGCGTGTTCGACATGAACGAGTTCGGCCGCAGGAACGTCCAGGCCAGACCCGACGCCCGCACGGCTTCCTCGGTGGCGTGGTGGTACGCGGCGACCGCGTTCGTCACGTCGCCGTCGAGTGAACTGCTCGACAGGACGACGACTTTCCGGACGCCCGCGTGGACGGCGTTCGCGAGCAACTCGTCGAGCCGTTCGTAGCCGCTCATCAGGAAGATCCCGGACACTGCGGGCAACGCGTCCACGAACGTCTCCGGACGGTTCAGATCGCCGATCACCGACTCGATCCCGGCGGGCAGCTTCCGCTCCGACCGAACGAGTGCCCGCCCTGGAATCCCCTGTTCGGCCAGCGCCTCGACCACCGCGCCACCGGCGTTCCCGGTCGCGCCGGTCACCAGAACGGTCATGATCCCCACCCTCTCGCCTCGACCCGCACAGCCTGCCACGCGCGCAGGGCCGCGCGCAGGCAGATCCCGGGGTCGTCCGCGTGGTACACGCGCTCGTCAGGCTCGATGTTGTCGAGGAACCGCTGGTAGGTCAGCGCGTAGGTGAGCGGGCTCAGCACGCTCATCGGCCGCAGCGCACGCAGCGGCTCGGACCCCGGGACTTCACGCCGCCAGGCCTGTGACCAGACCTCCGCGGGGTGCTCACGCCGCTCCTCGGGCAGGAAGTCCTGCAGCCGCTTGATGTCGATGGCGGGGTGGCCGACGAACGCGTCGGCCCAGTCGACGATCCTGCGGGTCGATCCGTCCGAACGCCAGTTGCCCGGGTGGAAGTCGCCGTGGACGAGCGTGACCGGCAGCCCGGCCGAGTCGAGTTCGTCGACGACGTCCGGGAGCCTCGCGATCAGCCGATCCAGGCCGGCCACCTCGTCCGCGGTGAGGCGGACGCTAGGCAGGAGCCGAGTGAGGTCGGCGACGAGGTCGTGCGGCAACACACTCGGCGCCGCGAGCATGCCGGTCTCGGCTGCCAGGGCGGCTTGTACGGCTACCCAGCGACGGACGACGTGGTCGATGGTGTCCCGGTCCGGTTCCCAGCAGTCGATGCCCGGGGCATGAGCCAGGAGCGACCACCGGTTGCCCGGCGACTGACCGAGCACGGCCGGTACGAGCGTCGCGTCGTACCGGCTGACGTGCTGGATGATGTCCGCGTCGACACCGCAGAACCGGCCGGTCGCCTTCGCCCACGCACCTGGAAAGCGGATCAGGCACGACAGGTTCCACGTCTTCACCTGGACGGCGTCGCGCGGTCCGAGGATGCCCCGGGCCCACTCGATCATCCGGCTCGGCCCGTCCACCTCGGCCCACGTCGACCGCAGCGGATGCGGCGCGACGATCGACTCCCACGCGGGCAGCGGCGCGGTGTCGAGTACGTCCGGCCGCGGCTCCTCCAGCGCCTGCACGTGGTAGACGACCCGGCCGCCACGCCCGATCACGGCCTCGTCCGCGTGCACCAGCCGGAGGACCAGCGTCCGTACGCCGAGCAGGGCGTCGAGGTGCCGGGTGATCGCCTCGACCTCGGCCCACCACGCCGGCTCGACCTCGAACGCCGGCGCCCGCCCGGCGTAGCGGTCGCCGACGCTGACCAACGCTTCCACGGTCCTGATCTCCACCCGCCTACTCTCGCCTGATCCGGTGCCACGTGCGAGCGCCGGACTTCAGGACGACGTCCGTGCCGAGATCGACGGGTGCCCCCGGATCGTCGGTCCGGACGCCGTTGATCGTCACCGCGCCCTGGCGGAGCAGGCGGCGGAGGTCGGAGTTGCTGTCGCCGGGACGCGCCGCGCGGAGCAGATCGAAGGCCGTGGTGATGTCGTGGGCGACGACCAGCTCGGGCATCCCGGCCGGTTCGGAACGCTCGGAAAACGTGTGACGGAAGGCGGCCAGCTCGGAGCGGGCGGCGCCGGCCCCGTGGTACCGGGTGACGATCGCGGCCGCCAGCCGGAGCTTGGCGTCCCGGGCGGCCGGCCCGGTGGCGTCCGCGAGGGCGTCGACCGTCTCCAGGGGCAGCTCGGTGTAGACCCGCGCGTACGCCTCGATCAGCGAGTCCGGGATGCTCATCACCTTCCCGAACTTGTCCCGCGGGCTGTCCGTCAGCCCGATGTAGTTGTTCAGCGACTTGGACTGTTTGGCCCGGCCGTCGATCCCGGGCGTGATCGTGGTCGTGATCACGGCCTGCGGCGGCGCGCCCAGCCGCTGCTGGAAGTGCCGCCCGAGCTGCTCGTTGAACAGTTGGTCCGACCCCACGATCGTCAGGTCGCTGCGCATCGCGAAGCTGTCGTAGCCCTGCAGCACCGGGTACACCAGCTCGTGCACGGCGATCTCCCGCCCGGCCGCGACCCTGGACCGGAACATGTCCCGGGCCAGCAACTGCGCGTGCGTGACCTGCGCGAACAGACCGAGAAGCTCGGCGATCGGCATCGCGTCGTACCACTCGGAGTTCCGCCGTACCTCGAACACCTCCGGGTCGGTCCGCAGCACCAGCGACACCTGCTCGAGGAACGACGCGGCGTTCACCTCGATCTGCGCGGGCGTGAGCACCGGCCGGGTCTCCGAGCGCCCGGTCGGGTCGCCGACGCGGGTGGTGAGGTCGCCGAGCAGGAACACGACCCGATGCCCGAGATCCTGCAGCCGGCGCATCATCCACAGGTTCACCGCGTGCCCGAGATGCAGGTCGGGCGCGGTGCAGTCGACGCCGTACTTGATCCGCAACGGACGGCCGGATTCCAGCCGGGCTTCCAGATCTTCGAGTCCGACGACGGTGTCGGTGGTACGGCGTAACCGGTCGATGACAGCGTTCACGAGGGTTCCTCTCAGGACGAGGCACCCGTGCACCAGTGCCTCCGGCAAACGGAAAGAGGCAGGAACCGGACGGTTCCTGCCTCGGAGGCTCTGGGTGGAGCGACTGCGGGGACTACCGAAGGCCGGCTCCTCCCAGAGCCGGTCGATAGGTCACGCAGTGCTTGGTCACAATCCCAGGCTAACAGCCGCCGCCGAGCCTCCGGAATCGGATTAGGCTCGGCCTGTGATCGACGAGCGGGTTGTGCTGGTGGACGAGGGCGGGCATGCGGTCGGGACCGAGGCGAAGGCGACGGTCCACCACGCGGCGACGCCGCTGCACCTGGCGTTCTCCAGCTACGTGGTCGACCCGGCCGGGCGGGTGCTGCTGACCCAGCGGGCGTTCGGCAAGCCGACCTGGCCGGGCGTTTGGACCAATAGTTGCTGCGGGCACCCACTCCCCGGCGAACCGCCCGCGCAGGCGGTCCGGCGCCGGCTCGCCGACGAGCTGGGCATCGTCGTGGACGCCGCGGAGCTGGTGCTGCCGGAGTTCCGGTACCGCGCCGAGATGCCGACGGGCGTGGTCGAGAACGAGATCTGCCCGGTGTACCGGGTGTGGTGGACCGGTGACCCCACGCCGAACCCGGCCGAGGTCGCCGACTGCCGATGGGCCGAATGGTCCGAGCTCCGGGACCTCCCGGATCTCTCGCCCTGGTGCCTGCTGCAACTCGACGAGCTCCCGGGATCGCCGCTGGAGTGGCCGATCGCCGACCCGGCGCGGCTACCGCCGGCTGCTCAGATCCAGCTCTAGCAGATCCGCGTGGACGGCGACGGCCGCCGTACTCGCGTGACCGGCGGCGCCGATCGCGAGCAGCGCCGGACTCGCCGTCGTACCGACCGCGTAGATGCCCGGCATGGTCGTCCGCCCGCCCTCGTCGGTCACGACCGCACCGTCGGTGACCTGGCACCCGAGTCGCTCGGCCAGGTCGCTCTGCTGATGCTGCCGGACGACGACGAAGACCCGCCGCGCCGGCAGGTCGGCGCCGGTCAGCGCGACCGAGCCGGCCCGCACCTCCTCGACGCGCTCGGTGCGAACCGCGACCCCGGCCCGGTCGAGCTGATCCCGTTGAGCGGCGGTCAGTTCGTCCCCGTCGGTGCACAACGTCACGTCGTCGCTCCATCGGCTCAACAGGACAGCCCGCGCCACCGAGCGCTCAGGAGCTCCGCGCATCCCGAGCTGTACCAGCGGCTGATCACGGACCTCCCAGCCGTGACAGTGTGGACATGCAACGACCGACTGCCCCCACCGGTCGGCGACGCCCGGTACGTCGGGCAGCTCGTCCCGCAACCCGGTCGCCAGCACCACAGCCCGCACGTGTTCACCACCGGCGACGAACCCGTCGTCCACCACCTCGACGTCGTCGACCCGCCCATCGCGGACGGCGACGTCGTACGTCGCGAGCTGCCGTCTCCCCACCGCCAGCAGCTCATCCGGCGCCGGCTGCTCCGCGCCGAGGAAGTTGTGCACGTGGGACGCCGCGCGGTTCCGCGCCCGCCCGTCGTCGAAGACCACGACCTGCCGCCGGGCCCGCCCCAAGGTCAGCGCGGCCTGCAGTCCCGCCACACTCCCGCCGATCACCGCAACATCCATGTGTTCATCATACGAGAGACTTGATCTCATAATATGAAATTGGATAGCGGGGTGAGAACGCGGTGGAGCCTAATGACCGGGTGATCCGGATCAGGCCTGTCGAGACCGACGCCGACTACGAAGCCTGGCGTCAGGTGCGCCTCGCCGTGCTGCCCGACGAGCGTGCGCCGAGCATCGCCGAGCTCCGGAAGGCCGAGACGTCGCAGCGGCTGTTCCTGGTCGCGGAGCTGGACGGCGAGGTCGCCGCGCACGGCACCTCCGACCGCTCGAACGAGGCGGACCGCGCCTCCGTGATCGCGCGCGTCCGTCCGGAGGCGCGCCGGCAGGGGATCGGAACCGCGTTGCTCCGGGCGCTGACCGAGCACGCGGCGGCGCAGGGCTTCACGATCGCCGGCTGCAGCATCGACGACGACGGCTCGCTCGAGTTCGCGAAACGCTTCGGCTACACCGAGTACCTCCGCCAGGTCGAGCAGGTCCGCCAGATCGCCGACGAGCCCTGGCCGCCCACGCCGACGGAGTACGACGTCGTGCAGGTCTCGGAGCGCCCCGAGCTGTGGGCCGCGGCGTACGAGCAGGTCGCCGTCCCGACTCTCCCGGATCTCGACACCACGGCCCCGATGGACGTGACGGCCGAAGAGTGGGCAACGGAGTGGATCAACGACCCGGACGCGATGTTCCTGGCGGTGGCCGGTGACCAGGTGATCGGTGTCGCCGGTCTGATGCTCGACACCGACAAGCCCGAGCGCGCCGAGGTCGCCTACACCGCCGTCGTACCGCAATGGCGCGGCAAGGCCGTGGCGTCGACCCTGAAGCGGTCGAGTATGGCGTGGGCGGCCGAGCACGGCATCACCGAGATCTACACCTGGACCCAGCAGGGCAACGCGAACATGCGGCGGCTGAACGAGCACCTCGGCTTCACCTACCGGACGGTGAGTGTCAACGTGCGTGCGGAGCTACCGCTGCAGTTCCCGGACGAGCTCGGGTCCTGACCACGAGCGCCGGTCCGTCTCGGCGGCGTGGATCAGGTCCACCAGCCGCTCGTTGACCGGCGCGGTCCGGCCGAGCGACCGCGCGAGGCGGACGACCTCGCCGTTCAGGTAGTCGATCTCGGTCGGCCGTCCGGCTTCGAGGTCCTCCCACATCGACGTCCGGGCGAGCGGATCGACTGCGAGCACCTTGCTCGCCAGCCGCCGGAACAGGAAATCGGGCAGCCGGAGGACTGTGGGGAACCGGTGCATCGGGATCGCCAGCAGCTGGGCCGGCCGGATTCCGGCGGCGTCGAGGATTCCGAGGGTCTCGGCTTGTGCCGCGGCCAGGCAACGGCGGTACGAGCGCTGCGAGAGCTCGTCGCGCAGCGGCAGGTTCGACAGCGCGTTGATCGGGTTGTTCAGGTTCAGCAGGAGCTTCGCCCACTGCACCGGGAGGATGTCGTCGTGCTGTGTGAGGGGCAGCCCGGCGCGCTCGAACGCGCTCAGGTACGGCGTCAGCGCGGCGTCCCGCTGGACGTCGAGCGCGCCCTCGGTGCCCTGGTGGAATACCCCGGCGCCCCGGTTCAGCACGTTGAACGGGACCATGCCGGTGATCACCACCTGCTCCGTCAGCCGGGACCGCAGCAGCTCGCCGTTCCGGATGCCGTTCTGGAAGCTCACCACGACCGCACCCGGCTTCAGGACGCCGGCGAGCTCGGCAGCGGCGCCTTCGGTCGCGGCGGACTTCACCGTCACCAGCACCAGATCCGCGCCGGCCGCACCGGACGGCGTCGTCTCGAACCGCACGTCCCGCACCCGGAGGTCCGCCCCCAGGTAGTCGGTCAGCCGCAGCCCGTTCGCAGCCAGCTCAGCGGCTGTCCGCGGCCGGCCGACGAAGGTCACGGGCGTACCGGTCGCGGCCAGCCGCCCGCCGACGTAGCACCCGATGCCACCCGCACCGTAAACAGCGATCACGCCGACAAGGTACCGAAGGAGTCAGCTCTTCCCGTATCCCTCCGGCGGTTTCGTCGAGACGTGCTCGTGGTCTCCGGGTTCGTAGTGCGCCGCGGTCTCGCCCGACCCGTGGCGCCGCGTGAACTTGGCGAAGCTGATCGCTTCCACCCCGACGGCGTACAGCGTCCAGAGGGCGAGAGCGAGCGAGATCAGCGCGATCGTGAGCAGCGGCAATGCGATGGCTGCACCCATGGTGAGCCTCCAATCCGGCCACAGGCCCGGTACCCGACGACCGGCGCCCGCACACGGGCGGGGGTCCTGTCACCACCACCGTCCGTCCACGGCTCGTCGCCGGTCAGAGTCCGAAGACCCTCCGGCCCGGCCGAAGGTCACGGCAGGCCGGAGGGCAGGAGGCTCGTCCTGACCCGTTCCGGCGGGTCACGACGGATCGCACCCCCCTGCCCTCCGGGGCCGCCGCCCGGGCGTCAGTGCAGCCGGACGCGAGGGTCCAGTACGGCGTACGCGATGTCCACCAGGAGGTTGGCGACCACCACCGCGGCCGAGGCGAACAGGACGATGCCGATGATCACCGGCAGGTCCTGCTGGTTGATGGCGACGACCGCGGTCTGCCCCAGTCCCGGCAGGCTGAACACGGTCTCGATGACGACCACGCCGCCGATCAGTTGCCCGAGATCGATACCGAACTGTGTGACCACCGGCGTCAGCGCGCTGCGCAGACCGTGCCGGACGACCACCCGGCTCTCCCGGATCCCCTTCGACCGCGCGGTCCGGATGTAGTCCTCGCCGAGCACGTCCAGCATCGAGCCGCGGGTCAGCCGGGTATACGTCGCCGCCAGCAACAGGGCGAGCGCGACCCAGGGCAGCAGCAGGTGCTGGAACCAGGGCCCGATCCCGCCGGTGATCGGCGAGTACCCGCCCGCCGGGAACCAGCTGAAGCCGCTGAGCGTGAGCCGGAAGTACAGGAAGTACAGCAGCAGCAGACCGAGCAGGAACGACGGGAACGAGTAGAAGAACAACGAGAACAACGTCAGCCCACGATCCGCCAGCGAGCGCGGATGGGTTGCCGAGATCACGCCGTTGAAGATGCCCAGAGCCAGCCACAGTACGGCGGCGCCGAGCGCCAGCGACACCGTGATCGGCAGTGCCTGCCCGATGATGTGCGTGACCGGCACCTGGTGGTAGTAGTCGTACCCGAGATTGCCCCGCACCGCGTTGCCGAGGAAGTCCAGGTACTGCTTCCAGACCGGCAGGTCGAGGCCGAGCCGGTGCTTGATCAGCGCGATCGTCTCCGGGGTGGCCTGCCGGCCCGCGAGCGTCTGCGCCACGTTGCTCGGAGCAACGAAGAACAGGGCGAACACCGCGATGCTGATCAGCCACAGGACCAGGATGCCGTGACCGAGGCGGCGAATCAGGAACATGGCCATGTCAGGTCCGATCTGCGCGGGGGTCGAAGGCGTCCCGGACCCCGTCGCCGAACAGGTTGAAGGCGAGCGTGGTGATCAGCAGCGCCAGGCCGGGGAACAGGATGAACCACCAGGCGGTCGTGTAGTAGTTCTGCGACTCGCTGATCATCCCGCCCCAGTCGGCCGTCGGCGGCGGCAGGCCGAGCCCGAGGAACGACAACGTCGCCTGGGTCACGATCACCACCGGGATCAGCAGCGTCGTGTAGACGATCACCGGCGCGATCACGTTCGGCAGGATGTCGACGAACATGATCCGGCCGTCGCCGGCGCCGAGCGAGCGGGCCGCTTCGACGAACTCCCGTTCGCGCAGCGACAGCACCTGACCGCGAACGATCCGGGCGACCGACGCCCAGCTGAAGCAGCCGATCACCAGCACCGTGACGGTCAGGCTCGGCCCGGTCACCGACACTAGCGCGATCGCCACCAGCAGGAACGGTACGGACAGCACCACGTCGATCAGCCGGGCCAGGAGCGTGTCGGTGATCCCGCCGAGGAAACCCGCCGCCAGTCCGAGCACGACGCCGATGACGACCGTGATGACGGTCGCGATCACGCCGACGAGCAGCGAGATCCGGGCGCCGTACGCGATCCGCACCAAGATGTCCCGGCCGAGGTCGTCGGTGCCCAGCCAGAACGTGCCGTTCGGCCCGCGCGGCAGGCCGTCCGGGGTCAGCCCGATGTCGCGGTACTGCTCGTTCGGCGGATGCCCGGTCACGGCCGCGAACACCGGTGCGAAGATCGCCATCAGCACGATCAGCACGATCACGGCGAGCGAGACCATCGCCACCTTGTCCTTGCGCAACCGGCGCAACGCGAGCGCGAACGGGCTCCGCCCCTCGATCACCTGGGGTTCGTCGATGACGTCGACCATCTCGATGGCGGTACTCATCGACGTCCTCGCTTCGCTCCGGGCGCCGATGAGGCACAAAGAGGGCTGTGCTTTCTGATGAGCTCGCTTCGCTCGCTCATGATGCCCTCAGGTCCGGTACGGCGGTGGACAGGTCCTCGCCCACCGTCAACGGGTAGAAGCAGGCGGTGCGGTGCTCGGGCCGGTCGTCCAGGACGGGCTCCAGCACCGGCTCCTCGGCCGCGCAGTCCAGCCGCGCCTTCGGGCAGCGGGTGTGGAACCGGCACCCGGACGGCGGGTTCGTCGCCGACGGGATGTCGCCGCCGAGGATGATCTGCTCGCGGCTGTCGGCGGTGTCCGGGTCCGCGACCGGCAGCGCCGACAGCAACGCCCTCGTGTACGGATGCCGGGTCTGCCCGAACAGCTCGCCGGTCGGCGCCAGCTCGACGATCTTGCCCAGGTACATGACCGCGATCCGGTCGCTCACGTGCCGGACCACCGACAGGTCGTGCGAGATGAACACGTAGGTGAGGTCGAACTCCTGCTGCAGGTCCGACAGCAGGTTGATGATCTGCGCCTGGATCGACACGTCGAGTGCCGACACCGGCTCGTCGCAGATCACCAGCTTCGGCCGCAGCGCCAGCGCTCGCGCGACGCCGATCCGCTGCCGCTGACCGCCGGAGAACTCGGCCGGGAACCTGTTGTAGTGCTCGGGGTTCAGCCCGACCAGCTCCATCAGTTCCTGGACCTTCTTCTTCCGTTCGTTGCCGGAAGCAATGTTGTGGATGCTGAACGGGTCGCCGATGATCGAGCCGACCCGGCGGCGCGGGTTCAGCGAGCCGTACGGGTCCTGGAAGATCACCTGGACGTCGCGGCGCAGCGGCCGCATCGCCTTGCGCGAGAGCCTGGTGATGTCCCTGCCCTCGAACCACACCGAGCCCGACGTCACGTCGTACAGGCGAGCCATGCAGCGGGCCAGCGAGGACTTCCCGCAGCCCGTTTCACCGACCAGACCGAGGGTCTCGCCCTTGCGCACCTCCAGCGAGACACCGGCGACTGCCTGCACCACCTCCTTGGAGGACGTCGGGAACTCCTTCCGGACGTCGTCGACCCTCAGCAGCACTTCGTTCATGACGCCACCGCCTCGTTCACGTTGTGGGGGAGCCAGCAGGCGGACTGGTGACGCGGGTCGCCGCCCACGTCGGTCAGCGGCGGTGGCTCCGCGCACTTGTCGAACACGTGCGGGCAGCGGGCCGCGAACGGGCAGCCCTTCGGCAGGCTGATCAGGCTGGGCGGTGCGCCCGCGATCGGCGTCAGCCGGTCCCCGCTGCGGGCGGGCAGCGACGCCAGCAGGCCCTGCGTGTACGGGTGGTGGTTGCGGTAGAAGATGTCCCGGCGCGGCGCGCGTTCCATCACCGCGCCGGCGTACATCACCACCACGTCGTCGGCCATCTCCGCCACCACGCCGAGATCGTGGGTGATCAGGATGATCGCCGTCCCGAACTGCTCCTGCAGCCGGCGCATCACGTTCAGCACCTGCGCCTGCACGGTCACGTCCAGCGCCGTGGTCGGCTCGTCGGCGATCAGCAGCGCCGGGTCGAGCGCCATCGCCATCGCGATCATCACCCGTTGCCGCATCCCGCCGGAGAACTGGTGCGGATAGTCGTCGATCCGCTCCGCCGCCCGCGGGATGCCGACCAGGGTGAGTAGTTCGGCGGCCCGTTTCCGGGCCGCCTGCTTGCTGATCTCCAGGTCGTGCGCGCGGATCATCTCCACGATCTGCCAGCCGATCCGGTACTGCGGGTGCAGGCTGGACAGCGGGTCCTGGAAGATCATCCCGATCCGGGCGCCCCGGAGCCGCCGGAGCGTGGCCTGGTCCGCGGTGATCAGGTCGGTGCCGTCGAAGTACGCCGTACCGGAGACGGTCGCGCCGCGGGTGAGGCCGGTGATGGTCTGGGTGGCGACGCTCTTGCCGGACCCGGACTCGCCGACCACGGCGAGCGTCTGCCCGGCTTCCACGTCGAACGACAACCCCCGGACGGCACGGACGGTACCGTCCGGGGTGTCGAAGGAGACCTTGAGGTCTCTTACTTCAAGCAGGGCCATGTGGGTTCAGCCGCCCTGCTTGTCCTTGGACAGCCACACGTTCGTCGGGTCGTAGTTCTGCATCGACGGGACGTAGACGGCGTTGTGGACCTGCGCGGCGTGGTAGTTCGCCTGCTTGCCGTTGGTGAGCGGGTAGAAGGCCGCCTGGTCCATCACCCGGGCGTCGGCCTTGGCCCACAGGTCGGCGGCCTGGTCCTGGGTCTCCGCGGTCGCCGCCTGCTGGATCAGGCTGTTGGTCTCCGGGTCGTTGTAGAGCCCGAAGTTGGAGCCCACCGGCGGGTACGACGGCGGACCGGAGAACAGCGGGTTGAAGAACGACAGCGCCGCGTTCCCGTACCAGTCGGCGCCCCAGCCGGCCAGCGAAACGTCCCAGACACCGCGCCGCGCGACATCCGGCACCTGCAGGTACTTCACGTAGAAGTCCGCGTTCGGCGACGGTACGCCGACCACCGTGATACCGGCCTTGGTCAGGTCCTGCTGGACCGTCTGGAAGGTCTTGCTGCTGCCCTCGGTCGCGTTGCGGTACAGGAACTTCAGCGTGAGGTGCGGGTAGCCGGCCTCGGCGAGCAGTTGCTTGGCCTTGTCAGGGTTGTACTGGTACGGGTCGATCTGCTTCGAGCCGACGATGACGTCGGGCAGCACGTGGGTCAGCGGCGGGTTCAGCGTCTTGCCGCCGAGCACCTGCAGGATGTGGTCGCGGTTGATCGCGTAGCTGATCGCCTGCCGCACCTTCGGGTTCTGCAGCGCCTTGTTGTTGTTCGGCGAGACCGTGTTGTAGATGACGTACGGGTTCGAGCCCGCGGTGTCGCCGATGGTCAGGTTCGGATCCTTCTTGGCCTGCAGCGCGGGCAGCTGGGACGGCGGCGGCGCGACGTCGAACTCCATGTCGGCCGACGGCGTACCGGTCTGCAGCTGCTGCTGGACCGAGTCCTGGGTGACGGTCTCGTTCACCACGATCTTGTCGACGTACGCCTTGCGGACCGGGTCGGACGCCGCGTCCCAGGCGGGATTGCGGGAGTACGTGATCGACTTGGTCGGCACCCACGCGTCGACCTTGTACGGGCCGTCGGACGGGAAGTGGTTGCCGAGCTCGGTGCTGGCCGGAAGGTAGTTGAGCGACTCCACCGGCGCCGGCGAGAAGGCCGGCAGGGTGAGCATGTCGACGAAGTACGTCGCGCGCTGGGTCAGGTGGAAGACGACCGTGGACGCGTCCTTGGCCTCGACGCCCGGCAGCGGGGTCTTGTCGATGTACTCCTTGATCCCCGCGACCGTCTTCGGCGCCTTCGCGAACCCGTCGGCGAACGCCTTGTACCCGACGATCAGCGTGGCGAAGTCCGGGATGCCGCCGAACGGCTGCTGCGGGTTGGCGGTGCGCTTCACGCCCAGGACCATGTCCGCCGCGGTCACCGGGCGGGCCGGCGAGGTGTTCCACTTCGCCCCGGGGCGGATCTTGATCGTGTACGTCTTGCCGTCCGCGCTGATCCCGCCGTTCGCCTGGGTCGGGATGTCGGTGGCCAGATCGGCGACCGGCGCGGTGTTCTTGCCGTTCGGATCGGCCGGGTAGGTGAACAGCTGACGGCTCCACATCCGCAGGTTCAGGTACCCGACGGAGTAGTAGCTGACGTTGGGGTCCATGTAGTCGACGTCGCCCGCCCCGAGCATGTTCAGGGTGCCGCCGTTGACCGGTGTGCCGGCGGATCCGCCTCCGGATCCGGACGCCGTTCCGCCGCCGTTGCTGCAGGCGGCGAGCGCGATCAGGCTCGCCGCGGCGGCAAGGGATGCTGCCGCCAGCCGTCTTCTGGCCATTGGTCCTCCTCCGGGACTCGATAGCGCCGAAGCTAGGCCGCCCGGACCCGCCCGGATCCGGGGTCACGCAACCGTCATGAGGACGTCAACCGGGCCCCGCGCGAACATGACGGATTCATGACAGCCGTAATCGGCGTCCGGCCCGGCGGTGAGCGACACTGGTCGCGTGGCACACAGCTTGCTGCTGGTCGACGACGAACCGCGGATCCGGCGGGTCCTGCGGCTCGCCCTGGAGGACGAGGGGTACCAGGTCGCTGAGGCGGCCAACGGGTACGACGCTCTGGCCGCCCTGCGCCGGGAACCCCCGGACGTGGTGCTGCTGGATCTGATGCTGCCGGACCGCGACGGGTTCACGGTGTGCCGGGAGATCCGGCGCGCCAGCGACGTACCGGTGATCATGGTGACCGCGCGGACCGACAGTCACGACGTGGTCGCCGGGCTGGAGGCGGGCGCCGACGACTACGTGACGAAACCGCTCGTCGCGAAGGAGCTGTCGGCCCGGATCCGGGCGCTGCTGCGCCGGGTCGAGCCGGCCAACGCGCGGCAGTCCGACCTGCTCGAGATCGGTGACCTGCGGATCGACGTACGGGGCGCCGAGGTGACGCGGGACGGCGCGGTGCTGCCGCTGACCCGGACCGAGTTCAAGCTGCTCGCCGAGCTCGCCGGCGCCGAGGGCAAGGTGCTCAGCCGCGAGCAACTGCTCTCGAAGGTCTGGGGCTACGGGTACTTCGGGGACAGCCGGATCGTCGACGTCCACATCCGGCGGCTGCGCCTGAAGATCGAACGCGATCCGGCCAGCCCGAAGCACCTCGTCACCGCCCGCGGTCTGGGCTACCGCCTGGTGAGCTGACCTTGCTGGGACGGTTCAGCCTGCGGGGGCGCGTGATGCTGGCGTACGGGCTGCTGGCGCTCGGTCTGTCGACTGTGCTGTCGGTAGTGACCTGGAGCGTGGTCTCGGACTACCTCGTCCAGCAGCGGGAGGCGGCGGCCGAGACGATCACCGTCGACAACGCGGCAGCGCTGCGGTACGGGCTGTTCGGCCCGCCCGAGCCGTGCCGGCCCAGCCACGAGCGGGTCGAGTGCGACAGCCCGACGCTGCAGAAGGGCGTTTCGGTGACGGAGCTGATGAACAGCTTGCCGGCCACCGACGCGGCGGCGTCGATGCTGTACCTCGAGGATCATTGGTACTCGCTGACCGGGAAGCCGTCCGACCTGCCGCCGGACATGATCCAGGACGCGATCGGCGGCAACGTCGTGCAGCGCCGGATCGACGTGGGCGGCCAGCCGGTGCTCGCGGTCGGCGTACCGATCGGGCGGCAGGGCGACGCGTTCTTCGAGTGGCATCCGCTGAACAGCCTGGACGCGACGCTGCAGCGGATGAAGATCACGCTGATCGCGGCGGCGATCGCGACCGCCCTGCTCGGGCTCGCGGTCGGGCGGCTGGCCAGCACGCTCGCCCTGCGGCCGCTGGCCGAGCTGACCCGGGTCGCGGACCATGTCGCGCGCGGCAAGCTGGACGCGCGGTTGCAGGCCGAGAACGACAAGGACCTGGGCGGCCTGGCGCGGTCGTTCAACCAGACCGCGGCGGCGCTGGAACGCCGGGTGGCGGCCGACGCCCGGTTCGCCGGCGACGTGAGCCACGAGCTGCGGACGCCGTTGATGACGATGCTCAACTCGATGCAGCTGATCCAGAACCACCGCGCCGAGCTGCCGGCCGCCGTCCGGGAGCCGGTGGAACTGCTCGGCGACGACCTGGACCGGTTCCGGCGGCTGGTGATCGACCTGCTGGAGATCTCCCGCGACGACGGGGGCGACCGGGGGAGTCGCGAGATCGTACGGATCGCGGACCTCGTCCGCGCCGCGGCCGACGCGGCCGCCGGACGCGAGGTGACGGACGTCGAGCCGGAGGCCGAGGGACTCACCCTGCAGGCCGACAAGCGCCGGCTCGAGCGCGTGATCGCGAACCTGGTCGAGAACGCCGAGGACCACGCGGGCGGCTGCAAGGGCGTCGGCGTCGCGGCGGGCGGGCTGGGGGTCGTGATCACCGTCGACGACGCCGGGCCGGGGATCGCCGTGGAGGACCGGACCCGGATCTTCGAGCGGTTCGGTCGCGGCGAGATGTCGAGCCGCGGCCGCGGCGTGGGACTCGGCCTGGCGATCGTCGCCCGGCACGTCGAGTGGCACCACGGCACCATCCAGGTCACCGACCGTCCGGGCGGCGGCGCCCGCTTCGTCGTCGAGCTGCCCGCGAAAATCAGCTGACGGTCCTTGCCCGCCCCGGTTACCGTGGGCCCATGGCTACTTGCCTCTGTGTCTAGCCGGCGCACCCGCTTCTGCAGGTGAGGTGCGTCCACTAGCTAACACGGAGAGTAACCATCATGATCACCGTTCGCGGTGTAGATATTCGGGTCGGTGCACAGGTGCTGCTGGCCGAGCTGTCGTTCACTGTCGGCGCGGGCGACCGCGTCGGACTCGTCGGCCGCAACGGCGCCGGCAAGACCACGCTGATGAAGACGCTGGCCGGCGAGGCCCGTCCGGCAACGGGACAGATCGCCGTGACCGGGTCGATCGGTTACCTGCCGCAGGACCCGCGCGCGGCCGATCCCGCCATCACCGTCACGGCACGCATCCTGTCTGCGCGCGGCCTGGACGTAGCGGTCCGGGACCTGCGCGCGGCCGAGACGGCGATGAGTACGGCGACCGGCGCGGCCCAGGAGCGGGCGATGGCGGCGTACGCGCGTGCCGAAGCGGCGTTCCAGGCCGGCGGCGGATACGCGGCCGAGACCGAAGCGGCGCGGCTGGCGGCCGGCGTCGGTCTGCCCAACCGTGCCCTGGAGCAGCCGATCGGTGAGCTGTCGGGCGGTCAGCGCCGGCGCGTCGAGCTGGCGCGGATCCTGTTCGCACAGCACGACGTGCTGCTGCTCGACGAGCCGACCAACCACCTCGACGCCGACTCGGTGCTGTGGCTGCGGCAGTTCCTGCTGGCCTACCCGGGCGGCCTGATCGTCATCAGCCACGACCGTGAGTTGCTCAAGGCAACGGTCAATCGGGTCTTCCATCTGGACCCGCAGCGGCTGACGGTCGACATCCACAACACCGGCTGGACGAAGTACCTCGAGCAACTGGACGTGGACGAGCGGCGGCGGCAGCGCGAGCGTGCGGTCGCCGAGCGCAAGGCCGCGGTCCTGCACGCCCAGGCAGCGAAGATGCAGGCCGGTGCGAACACGGCGGTCGCGGCGCGGAACATGGCACGCCGCGCGGACAAGCTGCTCGGCGGCCTCGAGCCGGTACGCCGGGCCGCGCGGGTCGCCAAGATCCGCCTCCCGGCCCCGGCGCCTTCGGGCCGGACGCCGTTGTCCGCGGTCGGCCTGAAGAAGTCGTACGGCGCCCTGCAGGTCCTGGACGGTGTGGATCTGGCCGTGGACCGGGGGAGTCGGGTCGTCATCCTCGGGCTGAACGGGGCGGGCAAGACCACGCTGCTCCGGCTCCTCGCGGGCCGCGAGCAGCCGGACGCCGGCCGCGTCGTACCAGGTCACGGGCTGAGGCTCGGGTACTTCGCGCAGGAGCACGACACGCTGGACCTGGCCGGCACCGTCCGGCAGAACCTGGCGACGGTCGCGCCCGGGCTGACCGACGGCGAGGTGCGTAACGTGCTCGGCTCGTTCCTGTTCAGTGGTGACGACGTGGACAAGCCGGCCGGCGTCCTGTCCGGTGGCGAGAAGACCCGGCTGGCCCTGGCCGGACTGGTCCACTCGAGCGCGAACGTGCTGCTGCTGGACGAGCCGACGAACAACCTCGACCCGGCCTCCCGGGACGAGGTCCTCGGCGCGGTCGGCAGCTACCCGGGCGCGATCGTGATGGTCACCCACGACGAGGGCGCGATCGAGGCCCTCCGCCCCGACCGCGTCCTGATCCTCCCCGACGCCACCGAGGACCTCTGGTCCGACGACTACCTCGACCTGGTGTCGCTGGCCTGATCACCGTCCGGGCCCGCCGCGAGCGGGCCCGGACGGTCCTGAACGGACCTTCGTCGGGTCGGACGCGGGACGTTCGTCCCTGACCGGTGCGTGGTGAGGCTCCAAGGCTGGAAGGAACGAACCCTCGTTCCCGCCCGCGCCCGTGAGGAGGACCACCATGCTGAAACGCCGGGCCGGTCGGCCGTCGGGTACCGAGCAAACCACGAGCGACGTCATCGTGTCTGCCACCGCCGTACGGAAGACGTACGACACCGGGCAGGTCCGGGTCGCCGCGCTCCAGGGCATCGACCTGGAGTTGCGGCGCGGCGAGATGGCCGCCGTGATGGGCCCGAGCGGCTGCGGCAAGACCACCCTGCTGAATTGCCTGTCCGGGCTGGACGAGATCGACGGCGGCCGGATCCTGATCGAAGGCGTCGATCTCACCGAGCTGCCGGACCGGGCGCGTACCCGGTACCGGGCCGAGCGGATGGGGTTCGTCTTCCAGTTCTACAACCTGATGCCGGTGCTGTCGGCGGTGGAGAACGTCGAACTGTCGCTGCTGCTCGCCGGGCGGGCGCCGAAGGCCGCCCGCGAGCGCGCGATCGAAGCGCTCGAGCTGGTCGGCCTGGCCGACCGCGCCACGCACGTCCCGGACGAACTGTCGGGTGGCGAGCGGCAGCGGGTCACCATCGCCCGGGCCCTCGTCAACGAGCCCGCGATCGTCTGGGCCGACGAACCGACCGGCGACCTGGACAGCGAGTCGGCGGAGGACATCACGTCGCTGATGCGGCGGCTGAACCGGGAGCGGGGCCTGACCTTCCTGATCGTGACCCACGACATCGCCGTCGGCCGGCGGACCGACCGGATCATCAGGATGCTCGACGGCCGGGTGGTCGACGAGCAGGTCGTGAACGAACGGAGGGAGCCCAGCCATGTTCACGCGTCTCACGTTGCTTGAGATCGACACCGTCCGGATCGACACCGCGTCGGCGGTCGAGCGGTTCCGGGCCGAGGTGCTCCCGGAGCTGCACGAGCAGCCCGGGTACGCGGGTGTGCTGGTGATGGCCACGCCGGAGGGCCTGGGCGCGATCATCAGTTTCTGGGAGACGCCGGAGGCGGCTGACGCTGCCGGCTCGCAAGGCTTCTACGCCGAGACCCTGGAGCGCTACACGACGATCTTCCGGTCTCCGCCGGGACGTGAGCGCTACCAGATCGCGCTGGCCGAGCTGCCGTCCATGGAAGCCACCGCCCCCGCCGCGAACTGAGGGGGTGCCGGCCATGACCGAGCTGTTCGGAATTCCGGTCAGGGCACTGGCCGTCGTACTCGGCCTGCTGGTGGTCGTCACGCTGGCCGTGGTGGCCGCACTGGCGGTGCGGAACCGGGTGCTGTTCAAACTGGGTGTCCGCAACATGGCCCGGCGCCGCGGCCGGACCGCCATCATCGTCGGCGGCCTGATGCTCGGGACGATGATCATCGCCTCGGCCCTCGGCTTCGGCGACATCATCTCGCACACGGTCCGGACGTCGGTGATCACGACGTACGGCCAGACCGACGAGATCATCTCGGCACGCTCCACCGACGAACCGGACATCGCGACGCTCGGCCGGGGAGCGGGCGCGCGCTTCCTGTCCGCGACCGAGGCGGCTCGCGTGGTCGCCGCCGCCCGGCAGGTGCCGGCCGTCGACGCGGTCGCGCCGGCGATCAGCGAGTCGATCGCCGTCCAGAACTCCCGCAGCCGCACGAGCGAGCCGAGCGTGACGCTGTTCGCGACCGACCCGGCGTCGGCGTTCGCGCGGATCCGCACGACATCGGGTGCGAGCGTGCGGCTGGACGAGCTCGCGGCCGGGCAGGTCTACCTGAACGCCGAAGCGGCGGACGACCTCTCGGCGGCGGCCGGCGACGAGCTCGTGGTGTTCGCGGGCGGCCGTCAGCAGCGGCTGACCGTCGCCCGGGTGGTCGACCACGACGGCGCCGGCACCGACGGCGGTGCCTTGCTGATGCCGTTGCGATCGGCGCAGCAGTTGCTCGGCGTCGGTTCCGCGGTCCAGCAGGTCGTGGTGTCGAACGACGGCGACGAGATCGGCGGCGCGGATCGCACCGACGAGGTCGTCACCGCGCTGCGGCCCACGACGTCCGCACTCGGTCTGTTCGTCGACCCGGTGAAGCGCGACGGACTCGACCAGGCCGACGAGCAGGGCGCGAGTTTCCTGTCGATGTTCTCGACGATGGGCACGTTCACCGTCTCGGCCGGCGTACTGCTGATCTTCCTGGTCTTCGTCATGCTCGCCGCGGAGCGCCGCGGTGAGATGGGCACGGCGCGGGCGATCGGCACCCAGCGCCGCCAGCTGGTGCAGATGTTCGTGTTCGAGGGCGTCGCGTACGACGTCCTGGCCGCCGTCGTCGGTGCCGTACTGGGTCTCGCCCTGTCGGTGGGCATGGTCCGGGCGATCGCCGGCGCGCTGTCAGGCCCTGGCATGGTGACGATCCGGTACCGCCTGACGCCGACCAGTCTGGTCGTCTCGTTCGCGCTCGGGGTACTGCTCACGCTCGCGGTGGTGCTGATCGCTTCGTGGCGGGTCAGCCGCCTCAACATCGTCACCGCGGTCCGCAACCTCCCGCAGCCGCCGCGGCGTCGCCGGCGGAGGTCCTGGGGTGTCCACATCGCCTGGACGCTCCTGCTAGGCGCCGCGTTCATCGCGCTGGCCTACCGCGGCAAGAGCGCGGAGCTGCTGCTCGCCGGCGGCACCCTGGTGATCTTCGCTCTGGTCCCGCTGATCCGCCTGCTCGGCGGCAGCGAACGGCTGACGTACACCGTCGCGGGTCTTGGCGTCCTGGTGTGGAACCTGCTGCCGTTCTGGGTCTACGAGAAACTCGTGCCGGGACTGCGGATGGGGTTCTCGGTGTTCGTCCTGGCCGGGCTGCTGCTGGTGGCCGGCGCGACCATGGTCGTCGTCTACAACGCGACCGCCGTGCAGTCCGCGCTGATGTGGGCGTTCGGCCGGTCCCGGCACGCCGCACCGGTGGTCCGGACGGCGATCGCCCAGCCGCTGCGAACACGGTTCCGCACCGGCGCGACGATCGGGCTGTTCATGCTGGTCGTGTTCACGCTGGTCGTCGGATCGGCCACGTCCGGCTCGTTCGTGGCGGCGTACAACGACGAGGAGACGTTCGGCGGCGGGTACGACGTCACCGCGCAGACCTCACCGCTCACCCCGATCACGGACATGAACCAGGCGCTGGCCACCGCGCCGGGGATCGACCGGTCCGCCATCACCGCGGTCGCCGGCCAGTCGTACCTGCCCGTGCAGGCCCGTCAGAGCGGGCAGAGCGGGTTCCCCGGCTACGTCCTCAGGGGACTCGACGACGAGTTCACCCGGTCCACCACGTACGGTTTCGCGATCCGGGCCGCGGGATACGGCTCCGATCGTGCGGTCTGGGACGCGGTGGCTGCCAACCCCGGTCTCGCCGTCGTGGACGCGTACTCCGTTCCGCGCCTGGACAACTTCGGTACGCCGAAGGTGTCGGACTTCGGGCTGACGGGATTCCACCTCGAGGACGACAGCTTCCGGCCCGTGCCGATCGAGGTCCGCGACATCCAGTCCGGCAAGACCCTGCGGCTCACCGTCATCGGCGTCCTGGCCGACACCGTGCCGCTCGCCATGGTCGGCATCTCGACGGCGCAGCGGACCGTGGCGCCGCTGGGCGCGGCGGCGGCACCGAGCGTCTGGTACTTCCGGACCGCTGCGGGCACCGACCCCGAGGTCGTGGCGCAGCAGTTGGAGTCGGCGTTCCTGGACAACGGGATGCAGGCCACGGCGCAGCGTGAGGCACAGCGGGACGCGGTCGGCGCGAGCCTGACATTCCAGTACCTGATCCTGGGATTCCTGGGCCTCGGGCTGGTGATCGGCGTCGCCGCGCTGGGCGTGATCAGCGCCCGCTCGGTGGTCGAGCGGCGCCAGCAGATCGGCGTACTGCGGGCGATCGGATTCCAGGCCCGGATGGTGCAGATGACGTTCCTGGTCGAGTCGCTGTTCATCACGCTGACCGGAGTGGCCGTCGGGGCCGTGCTCGGGCTGGTGGTCGCGGCCAACGTCATCGCCGACGCGGCCGGCCAGCCGGGGATGGAGAACCTGACACTGAAACCGCCGTGGACCGCGCTCGGGATCATCCTCGTCGTCGTGGTGATCTCGACGATCCTGACCACCTGGCTGCCCAGTGTGAAAGCCTCCCGCACCTATCCCGCGGCCGCGCTTCGCTACGAGTGAGCGATCGCGGGTCCCGGCCCCGGGCCGGTGTTGCCGGGCCGGGGGTCGGTGCTCTACCGTGAATATATGAAGAGTTCTGCAGATGTGCAGCCGGATGCCTGCAGCGTGCGGCTCGTCGACCCGGAGCGGGTGGCGAGTGTCAATGCCAGGATGCCGGGCGAACAGGACGTCGTCGACACGGCCGACGTGTTCGGGCTGCTCGGCGATCCGCGGCGGCTGAAGCTGCTCGTCGCGCTGCTCGACGGGGAGCTGTGTGTCTGCGATCTCGCCGCGATCACCGGCCTGAGCGAGTCGGCGACGTCGCACGCGCTCCGGCTGCTCCGGGCGCATCGCGTGGTCGCCGTCCGGCGCGACGGGCGGAACGCCTTCTACCGGCTCGACGACGCCCACGTGCGGATGCTGCTGGACCTCGCGGTCGCGCACACCGAGCACACCGACGCCATCCACCCCGAGAGGTCCGAAGGATGAGCGCCGGTCACGGACACGGACATGGGCACGGGGTCGACGCGCAGGCCGACAAGAAGCTGCTCAGCGGTGCGCTCGCGCTGATCGTCGGCTTCATGATCGCCGAGGTGATCGTCGGCGTCGCGGCCGGCTCGCTGGCCCTCGTCACCGACGCCGCGCACATGCTCACCGACGCGATCGCCATCGCCCTGGCACTGCTGGCGGTCCGGCTGGCCGCCAAACCGCCGGCCGGCGGCTTCACGTACGGCTTCAAGCGGGTCGAGATCCTGTCCGCCCAGGCGAACGGCATCACGCTGCTGCTGCTCGCGGTCTACTTCGTGTACGAGGCCGTCAGCCGGCTGATCCACCCGCCCGAGGTGAAGGGCGGGCTGGTCCTGATCACCGGCGTCGTCGGCATCGTGGTGAACCTGTTCGCCACCTGGCTGATCAGCAAGGCGAACCGCTCCAGCCTGAACGTCGAGGGCGCGTTCCAGCACATCCTCAACGACCTCTTCGCGTTCGTCGCGACCGCGATCGCCGGTCTCGTCGTCCTGCTCACCGGGTTCGCCCGGGCGGACGCGATCGCGGCGTTCGTGGTCGCCGTGCTGATGCTGAAGGCCGGCGTCTCGCTGGTCCGGGACTCGGGCCGGATCTTCCTCGAGGCCGCGCCGGCCGCGATCGACCCGCAGGCGCTCGGCGCCGAGCTGTGCGCGGTGCCGGGTGTGGTCGAGGTGCACGACCTGCACGTCTGGGAGATCACCTCCGGCGAGCCGGCCGCGTCCGCGCACATCTTGGTTGCCGAGGGCCTCGACTGCCACCAGATCCGGGTCCGGATCGAGCAGTTGCTTGCTGAGCGCCACCATCTGACGCACTCCACGCTCCAGGTCGACCACGCCGGCGCGGAGGCGCCGGAGCACTGCAGCGACGCGCACGGTGCGGTGCACCGCGCGGTCACAGGCGCTGGACCAGCACCTGACCCGGCCAATCCACATCATTGACCCGCGGTACGGCGAACGCGGTGTCGCGCGTGAAGCCCTGCTGCTCGTAGTACCGGACCAGTGCGCCGTCCCCGCCGGCGAAGCAGTCCACCCGCAGCAGCCGCACGCCTGCTTCGCGGGCGAGGCCGCGCGCGTGGTCGAGCAGGGTCCCGCCGAGGTTCTGCCCGGCGGACGCGCGATCGGTCACGAGCAGCCGCACGTACAGTTCCGGCTCGGTGGCCGGCGGCACGTAGTCGAGCGCGGCGCCGACGGCCAGCGCGCCGACCACCCGGTGGTCCGCCGTACCGACCCAGAGGCCGCCGTCGTCGGCGAAGCCGGTGATCTGCTCGACGCGCCGCAGGCTCGTCGAGTGCGGCGCCGTACCCCACTGGTCGGTCCGGCCGCGCGCGACCAGCCATTCGGTCGCTTCGTCGAGGAGCGCCAGCACGGCCGGTACGTCGTCCCGCCCGGCCCGGCGGATCGTCATCTGCACGCTGCCCAGAATAAGTTGGCCGCGGATGTCGAAACCGCGTCCGCAGTCTCTACCCAGGGGTGTAGAGAGGAGCTCACGATGAGCAAGAAGACCGGAAAGCTGGACAAGACCTTCACCGCGCCGCTGCTGAAGAGCGACGCCAAGGGCGGCTGGACCTACGTGCAGATGCCGGACTCGGCCGCGTACTTCGGGACGCGCGGACTGGTCAAGGTGCGCGGCACGATGGACGGCCATCCGTTCGAGAGTTCGTTCATGGCGCTCGGTGACGGTACGCACAAACTGCCCGTCAGGGGCGAGCTGCGAACCCTGCTCGGCAAGCAGCCCGGAGACGATATCACCGTTCATTTGGAGGAACGTCTCGGTTGAGAGTCACCGTCGTTTGATCTGAGATCACTGTCACAACCGGTCATGTCCTGAGTAAGGACTGTGTGAAGAATCAGTCCTGACCGGCTGCTCGGGTGGGTCGATCGCGGGCCGGACCGTACCGTCGAACCTGGGTGGTCCGACGAAGGCAGGAGTGAACGAGGTGCAACGGGGCTCATGGGGCACGCCGTCGGCATGCCCGCGATCAGCGGAGCCGGTCTCACCGTGATTTCGCTGAACAAGATTCTCGGCGTGGCCGGCCTGGTGCTGCTGGTCGGCGGCGCGCTGCTCGGATTCCGGTCGGTGTCGGCGAGCGGGGCAGACTGCGGTTCGGCCTTCCGGCCGGCCGGCGGGATCACGCCGATGGCCTGCGACAACGCGCTCAGCGGCGCCAGCACGCTGACCACGGTCGTGATCAGCGCCGGCGTGCTCTGCCTGATCGGCGCCGTCGCGATCAAGGTCGTCCACGACCGCGCGCAGGAGAAGGTCAGCGCCTGAAACCAGGTGCGAACCCGCCCCTGGTGCGTCAGGGTGCCGGGGTGACGATCGAACCGTTCCGGCTGGACGTGCCGGAGAGCGACCTGGACGACCTGCGGCACCGACTCGACCTGGTGCGCTGGCCGTCGGAGCTTCCGGGCGCCGGCTGGTCGCGCGGCGTACCGCTGGAGTATCTGCGGGACCTGGCCGGCTACTGGCGGGACGGGTACGACTGGCGGGCCGCTGAGGCGCGGCTGAACGAGTGGCCGCAGTACACCACCGTCATCGACGGGGCACTCGTGCACTTCGCGCATCTCCGCTCGTCGTCGCCCGGCGCGATCCCGCTCGTGCTGACCCATGGCTGGCCGGGCTCCGTCGTCGAGTTCACCTCCGTCGCACCGTTGCTGAGCGACTTCCACCTGATCCTCCCGACCATCCCGGGCTTCACGCTGTCCGGCCCGACCCGCGAGCCCGGGTGGGAGTTCACGCGGGTCGCGCGCGCGTGGACCGAGCTGATGACGCGGCTCGGATACCAGCGGTACGGCGTCCAGGGCGGCGACTGGGGCGCGGCGATCTCCCGCGAGGTCGGGCGGATCGATCCGGAACGGGTGCTCGGCGTACACCTCAACCTGATCCCCGGCGCGGGCGCCACGTCCGAGCCGACGCCGGCGGAGCTCGCGCCGCTGGACGCCGCCGAGCGCGAGCGCACGTGGGCGTCGTGGCGGCGGCAGCAGGAGTTCGCGTCCGAGCAGCAGGGGTACGCCGACCTGCAGTCGACCCGGCCGCAGACGCTGGCGTACGCGCTGACCGATTCGCCGGTCGGGCAGCTGGCCTGGATCGCGGAGAAGTTCGCGACCTGGTCGGACGTCCCGATCGACCGGGATCTGCTGCTCACCAACGTGATGCTCTACTGGCTGACCAGGACGGCGGGCTCGGCCGGCGCGATCTACTACGAGCGCGCGCATGCGGCGTACTGGGGTCGACCGCCCGAGCCGTCCCGGACCCCGACCGCGCTGCTCGACCTCGCCCACGAGAACTTCATCCCGCTCCGGCACAAGGTCGCCGGCACCGACAACGTCGTCCGCTGGACCAGCCATCCGCGGGGCGGCCACTTCGCGGCGCTCGAGGTGCCCGAGCTGCTGGCCGCCGACGTCCGCGCCTTCTTCAGGGCTTGAGCCTGCCGTCGGTCCGATCGGGTGGGAGAACTATCGTGACAGCATGAGTTTTACCGGGTTTCCGGCTGCGGCGCTGGACTTCTACGACGATCTCGAGATGGACAACACCAAGACCTTCTGGACGGAGCACAAGCACGTCTACGAGGAGTCGGTCCGGGCGCCGATGGCCGCGCTGCTGGCCGAGCTCGAGGAGGAGTTCGGTACGGCGAAACTCTTCCGCCCGTACCGTGACGTCCGCTTCGCCAAGGACAAGACGCCGTACAAGACCCACCAGGGCGCCTTCATCGACGTCGCGCCGTCCACCGGGTGGTACGTACAGGTCTCCGCACCCGGCGTCCGGGTCGCGGCCGGCTTCTACGAGGCGTCGTCGGAGCGCCTGGCCCGGGTCCGCACCGCGATCGACGACGACCGCCGCGGGAAGCAGCTGGAGAAGCTGCTCGCCAGACTGACGAAGGCCGGCTGGACGGTCGGCGGGGACAAGCTCAAGACCCGCCCTCGCGGCTACGACCCCGAGCACCCCCGGATCGATCTGCTCCGCCACAAGTCCCTGACGGTCGGCAAGAGCTACGGCTTCGAACCCGTCATCCACACCGCCGACCTGGCCGACCGGATCCGGTCCGACTGGCGAGCCACCAAACCCCTGATCACCTGGCTGACCGACAACACCTGATCGGCGAGGTCAGGACTCGAAGTCCTTCTTGATGTTGGTGAGGATGTCACGGGTCCTGTTCGGCGGCGGGGCCGCGACGCAGAGGGCTTCCATGGTGGCCGTGTACTGATCGAGGTCCTCGAGCTTGTCCAGGTACAGGGCGCTGCTGAGGTGCTCGATGTAGACCATGTCCGGGAGGTCCTGCTCCGGGAACCGCAGGATGCTGTACGCGCCGCCGGTGGCCGCGTGGCCGCCGACGTTGAACGGCATCACCTGGAGCGTGACATTCGGGTACTGCGACGCGTCGATCAGGTGGTCGAGCTGCTGGACCATCGCCTTCACGCCGCCGATCGGCCGGCGCAGCACCGCCTCGTCGACGACTGCCCAGATCCGCACCGGGTCCGGACGGGTCAGGACGCTCTGCCGGCCGGTCCGCAGCGCGACCCGGCGCTCGACCTCCTCGGCCGGGATCAGTCCGCGGCCGAGCTGGATGACCGCGCGGATGTAGTCGGGGGTCTGCAGCAGACCCGGGACGAACTGCAGCTCGTAGACACGGATCAGCTGGGCCGCGGCCTCGAGGTCCAGGTAGGAGTGGAACCAGCTCGGCAGCACGTCGCCGTACCGGTGCCACCAGCCGGGGTTGTTCGCCTCCCGGGTGAGCGCGAGGAGGCGCTCGCGCTCTTCCTCGTCGTCGACGCCGTACAGCGTCAGAAGGTCGCGGACGTCGCGCTCCTTGAGGCCGACGCGGCCGAGCTCCATCCTGCTGACCTTGGACTCCGACGACCGGATCTCCCACCCCGCGTCGGATCTGCTGATCCCTGCTGCCACCCGCATCCGGCGTAGATGCCCGCCGAGAATGATGCGCAGCGCGGTCGGTCCGCTCTGCGCGCCCGACTCGGTCACACCCACCTCCCAGCGGCCCCAGCGGTCTCCATCGGCAACCTCACCCGCAGACGCACATCATCGCACGCCGGAGCGCTGATCTGCCGAAGTTCTTACAAAAGAGCGGCGATTCCGGATCGGCGATCACGGAGTGTAAGCCTAGCTGATGAATGGTTCGCCTCTTTTGTTAGTACATACTAGCGGTCCGACGCGCCGTCGAACACCGTTCGGCGACGGCTGCTCCGGCCTCGTTGAGGCGCAAACAGGCCCAATCTGGTCTCGAAATGGAAAACGTGCGGATGCACGTGCATCGGGCGCTTGCATTCGTCGCGTGCCGACGCCATGATTGCTTCATGCACAGAAGGTGAGCTGGATCTCGCGAAAAGTGACATCGCGTGAACCGGCAGGCCGGTCCTACAGAGCGCCGACGGCCCCCCGTTGGCATGACTGGTTGGGGAACCCGAGTCGATGAACGACGACGACAGTGAGGTTGTGGAGCAGACCGCCGCGATGGCCGGCAGCCGTGCGCCCGAGGAGCTGACGGAGCGGGAGATCCAGGACCTGGTCGCGCGTTGCCCCGAGCAACAGCGCTGGGCCTTCGAGGGCTGGTTGCGCGGCGTCCGCCACCTCGACGGCGACCCGATCGTGAGCCTGGCTCCATGACCACCGACAGAGCAGCAGGAGGACGGAAGATGGTGCGGATCTGGCTGGGTGATCACCTGATCGCCGAGTACGTCGCCGAGCCGGACCGCGCGTCGCGGTACCAGCGGGTGATGACGCCGAAGTTCACCGGATTGCGAATCACCGTTGACAATGCGGCGACCGGGAAGGCCTCCGAGCTGCCGAGCGAGCAGCTCTGGCCGCTCACCGTTCAGTAAGTCCGTACCCGCCCCTCGGGCACGCCAGGACCGACTCTCGCCGGAGAGTCGGTCCTGGCGTTTTTTGTGCGTCGTCACGCCACTGCGCGGAGCCCGTCCGGGCCCGTAGATCTCCGGGCACAGAAAAGGGCCCCTTCGTCACTCGCCTGGCGAAGGGGCCCTTGCTTCTGTGGTGCCCTGTACTTCTCTGTACTGCTCTTGTGCTGCTCTTGTGCTGCTCAGTGGTGCCGGGTCCTGCTCAGATCAGGTAGCCGAACTCGCCATCCTGAACGCCACCGAGGAACGCCTCGATCTCTGCCTTCGTGAACACCAGCGCCGGGCCGTCGGTGAAGCGCGAGTTGCGCACCGCCACACCGCCGTCCGGGAGCTTCGCTACCTCGACACAGTTGCCGTTCGGGCCGCTGCGCTGGCTCTTGCGCCAGATCAGCTCACTGTTCGAGTCGCCGGGCATGCCGTTGTAGATCGCAGTCATCAGCTGCACCTTCCGTACGTCCTTGGCATATGCACGTGCATTTGGCCTTGCATTTGCATCGTACACGGTTTGGGCTCACGTGTCCGCTTCCTTACTTCCTGTGATCGCGGGAGCGTGAAACGAGCGTTCGATCGCCGATTCGGTCGCCAAAGGTGACTGTTTGGACCCGCCGCACCTGGGTACGACTGTGTTTGCAGGCATGACCGTGGTTCAGCGAAGTGCCACGCCGTGACGACAGTCGCGAGGTCATACCAATGGTCATCAACACCATCGAGCGGGAATCCACCCGCAGCGGAGCGCCCACGGATCGGGCCGCCCGCGAAGCAGCTACCCGGGAACTGATGGAACGGCGAGCTGCCAGCACCGACGAGGTCGAGCGTCAGGAGATTCTCGAACAGGTCGTCGAGCTCAACCTCGAAATGGCCAAGGGCATCGCGCGCCGCTTCCGCGGCCGGGGCGCCGAGGCCGACGACCTGGAGCAGGTCGCGTATCTCGGGCTGGTGAAAGCCGCCCACCACTACCGGCTGGAGGCCGACACCCCGTTCATCGGGTTCGCGATCCCCACCATCCGCGGTGAGGTCAAGCGGTACTTCCGCGACTGCGCCTGGACGGTGCGGATCCCACGCCGGCTACAGGAGATGCAAGGCACGATCGCGAACAAGCTGCCGGAGCTGGAGCAGCAGCTGAACCGCGAACCCACCCCGGCCGAACTGGCCGATCACCTCGAGGTCGAGGTCACCGAGGTCGAGCAGGCACTCGCGGCGCGCGGGTGCTTCAACGTCCTCTCGCTGGACCGGCCCGCCGAGGCCGACGCCGAGCTCACGCTCGCCGACGTGGTCGCCGACGACGAGGACGCGAGCATCGACCAGCTGGAAACGGTCGAGATGCTGCAGCCGGTGCTCGCCGATCTCGGCGAACGGGACCGCCGCATCCTGCAGCTGCGGTTCGTCGAGGGCTGGACGCAGTCCGAGATCGGCGAGGACATCGGCGTCAGCCAGATGCAGGTCTCGCGGGTCCTTCGCCGGATCCTCGACGACCTCCGCAAGAAGCTGACTCCGCTCCAGGCCGCCGCCTAGCTGTCGGTCGCGGGTCGCAGTACAACTCAAGGTTCCGCCGGTCCGTCGTCGACGAAAACTGCGACGGACCGGCGTCACCTCTTTTTCGTCCACACCTCGCCGGCGACTCGCTGGGCGCTGAGTCTCACCGACGGTGCCGGGTACCTGCACAATGGGTGGAAGACGAGGGGATGAGTCGTTGCGGTTGGCCTTGCGGATGTTCAGGACCGTGCCCGCGGACGCGGTCGCGGTGCTGCGCGCGTATCCGCCGATGGTGGTGTGCTTCGCGGCCGCACTGACCGGCACCGCGCTGGTGTTCGACGTCTTCTACCTGGTCGCGAGTCCGGGGCTGACGCTCGCACTTGTCTATACAGTGCCGGTGCTGGCCGGATTGATCGCCGGACTGGTCGCGGCGGCCGACGACGTCGGGCTGGAGCGACGTGTCGTGCTCCGTACCGTCGGCGTGGCCGTTGCCTTCGGCATCACCAACGCGATCGTCGTCGCGATGATCGCGGCGATGGCCCGGACCGACCCGTCGAACTGGGCGGCCGGCGGCGAGGCGGTGCTGTTCGCCGGGTGCACGGTGTTCGCGGTCGCGCTCTCGATCGTTGCCTGCCGCAAGCTGATCGATGTGCTCGGCATCGAGATGAGGACCCGGCTCCCGCATCGCCGTCCGCCCCGCAGCCCGCTCGCCGCGCCCGGGGTCGCCGCCGTCAGGCCGCGAGTGAGCAAGGAGTCGGCCGCCCGCGCCAAGCCGGCCCCGCCGGTCGGGCCGCCCGCGGCCGTCGACGAGGAGGAGACCATCCCGGTCTTCGTCCCGCCGCCGCCGAAGATCGTCGACCTCGACGAGGCCCGCCCGGTCTCAGGCTCCGGCCCCGTCGGATCGCACACTCCGCGCGCCCGCCGTACGACCGTGCGGCGCGTCAGCAAACCAGGCCGCCGCCCGGGAACCTAGGCCGTATCTGGTGTCTCAGGCCGGGCCGCGGACGGTGCCCGGAGCTGCGAGACTGGGGCCCGACCAGGGGAGGGTGTCTGTGTGGGATCTGGTGGTTGTCGGAGCCGGGCCGGCGGGGGCCGCGGCCGCGCTCGGGGCGTTGGCGGCGGATCCGAGCTTGTCGGTGCTGCTGCTCGACCGGCACGAGTTCCCACGGGACAAGGCCTGCGGTGACGGCATCGCGCCGCACGTCCTCGACCTGCTGGCCGGTGTCGGCGTCACCGGCATCCTCGACGACTGGACCCCGGTACGGCGCTTCGTGCTGAACCGGGGTGCTGTGGGGGTGGACCGCGAGCTGTCCCGGCCGACCTGGGTGGTCCCGCGCACCGTCTTCGACCAGCGGCTCGTCGAGGCCGCGCGAAAGGCCGGCGCGCAGTTCGTCCGCCGCCGGGTCCGCGGCCTCGCGATCCGGCCCGGGTCGGTCGGCGTCGACGACCTGGAGGCCCGCTTCGTGGTCGGGGCCGACGGCGCGCATTCCGTCGTACGGCGGGAGCTCGGCCTGAAGTCGGGCCCGGTGGCGCTCGCGATCCGCGGCTACGCGCCGACCCCGCCGGCGCGGGCCGCGAGCCAGGTGATTGCGTATGGCCCCGGCCGGCAACCGTCGTACGCGTGGTCCTTCGACCGCGGCGACGGGTGGTCGAACGTCGGGTACGGCGAACTTCTGGCCGGCACCCGGCCGACCCGGACCGACCTGCTGAACCACCTGGAGAAGCTGCTGCCGGGAGCGACCGACGGCGGGGAGTCGTGGTGGGGCCACCACCTGCCGCTCGCCGGCTGGACGTGGCGGCCGCACCGCGGACCGGTGCTGCTCGCCGGGGACGCGGCCGGGCTGATCAACCCGATGACAGGGGAGGGCATCTACTACGCGGTCGCGACCGGTCTGCTCGCCGGCCGCGCGATCGCCGACGCCCTCCGAGCAGGCAGCCCCGACGCGGGTACGCCGTACCGCCGCCGCACGTCCCGCCTGCTGTCCCGGCACCTGCGCGACACCGCAGTGGTCGCCCAGCTCAGCCGTTCGGACCGGATCCTCGACGCCGGGATCCGGGCCGCCGCGGCCGACCAGCACGTCTTCGACGATCTCGTCGAGCTAGGCCTCGCGGACGGCGGCCTGACCCGCCGCCTGCTCCGAACCATCCTGCCCTGACGCCTTGAGCGCATAAGTAGCAGCATCGACGACCCGCTCGACCGGCCAGCCGAGCTGCCTCGCCACGTCCGGCGCGCGATCGTCCTGCCACAGGACGGCGAGGACCGCCAGACAGTCCTGGAAGCCGGCGCCGCCCGACATGTCCTCACCGAGCCGCTCGAAGAACTCCGCCATCTGCAGCAACCGAACACCCGCGGGACTGTCGCGACCGAGCAGCTCGACGCCCTCGGCCGCGGTCTCCGCCCAGTTGTGGTTGGTTCGGGCGCTCACCTCCCACGCCTTCAGCCACACGTCGTCGGCGATCACGTAATGCTGCAGCCGGCGCATCGGGTCGGGCTCGCGATGCACCATCCCGACCCGCTCGAGATAGCCGATCGCCTTCGAGATCGACGCCGGGCTGACCTTCAGCGCGCGGACCAGGTCGGCCGCCGTCAGCGTGCGGGAGTCGGAGGTGTAGAGCAGCGCGAGCACGCGCGACGCCATCCGTGGCAGCCCGCCGTCGACCATCATCGCCGCGAACCGCTCGACGTACGCCTGCCGTGGCTCGACGGGCCGGACGACGTCCACCGTCGCGGTGGGCCTGCGCCGCCGGGCCCGGGACGCGGTGGCGTGGTGCGCGTGGTCGGCCCGGTATCCACGCGGGCCGCCGTTGCGGGCGACCTCCCGGCTGACGGTAGACGTCGGCCGGCGCAGCTGCCGCGCGATCTCGGCGTACCCGAGACCGTCGGCCAGGCCCGCCGCGATCTCCAGCCGGTCCTGGTGACTCAGCCTGCCTCCGGGCATCGGCATCCTCCGCGCATTCACTGTCATCTCATTGCAACGGATTGCGTTCTCTCGCAATCTCATTGCACAGAATGCCATGATTCACAGGGTTTCTCGACCGCAGAGCGTCAAAGCATGATTGCCGATCTGATGAACGCAACGTAGCTTCCACGGCATGGTGCTGACAGTGGACGGCCTGCGGATGCGCTACGGCGATCGCGAGATCCTGCAGGACGTGACGTTCGACGCCCGGCCCGGCGAGGTGCTGGCGCTGCTGGGGCCGAACGGCGCGGGGAAGAGTACGACGATCGAGATCCTCGAGGGCTTCCGGCTCCGGTCGGCGGGGCGGGTCGAGGTGCTCGGCGTCGATCCGGCCGCGGCCGACGAGCGCTGGCGGGCGCGGATCGGTATCGTGCTGCAGTCCTGGCGCGACCACGGCAACTGGCGGGTGCGCGAGCTGCTGCACCACCTCGGCACGTACTACGCGCCGTACGCGACACCGGCCGCGCCGCGCCCGTGGCCGGCCGATGAGCTGCTCGCCGCCGTCGGCCTGACCGCTGCCGCGGGGCAGAAGGTCAGGACGCTGTCCGGCGGGCAGCGGCGGCGGCTCGACGTCGCGATCGGGATCGTTGGCCGCCCCGACGTCCTGTTCCTCGACGAGCCCACGACCGGCTTCGATCCGCAGGCCCGCGCGGAGTTCCACGACCTGGTCCGCCGGCTCGCCGCCGGGCAGGGGACGACGGTCCTGCTCACCACGCACGACCTCGACGAGGCGAGCAAACTCGCGCAGCGCATCGTCGTCCTGGCCGGCGGACGCATCATCGCGTCCGGCACGACCGCGCAGCTCACCGAGCTGATCGCGGGGGAGGACGAGGTCCGCTGGTCGGTCGACGGCCGGCCGTTCCGCGAGTCGACGCCCGACGCGACCGCCTTCGTCCGCGCCCTGTTCACCAGGTACGGCGACGCGGTCGGCGACCTCGAAGTACGCCGCGCCTCCCTCGAAGACACCTATCTCACCCTCGTCCGGGAGCAAGCATGAAGACCGGCTGGCAGCGGGGGCTGATCGAGCTGCGGCAGTCCTTCACCAACGGGCCCGAGCTGTTCAGCCATTTCCTCTGGCCGGTCCTGATGCTGGCCGCACTGTTCTTCCTCCGGCATCGCGACTTCGGATCCACCGGGTTCCTGCTCGGCGCCCTCGCCCTGCCGAGCATCCTCGGGATGAACGCCGCGATGGGCATGGTCAGCATGAGTCAGCAGCTCACCGCCGACCGCGAGGACGGCACGTTGCTGCGGGCGAAGGCCATCCCGAACGGCATGGTCTGCTACCTCGTCGGAAAGGTCGTCTCGGTCGCGGGCGGGCTGCTCGTGGACCTGACGATCCTGCTGATTCCGGGGCTGCTTCTCATCGATGGGCTGGCGCTCGGATCGGCGCACTGGTTCACGCTCGGCTGGGTTCTGGTGCTCGGCCTGGTCGCGACGCTGCCGATCGGCGCGATCCTCGGCTCGGTCTTCACCACCGCCCGGTCCCAAGGTCTGATCCAGTTGCCGATGCTCGCGCTGATCGCCGTGTCGGGCATCTTCTACCCGCTCACCGCGCTGCCCGGCTGGCTCGCAGAGATCGGCCAGCTCACCCCGGTGTACTGGATGGGCCTGGGGATGCGTTCCGCGCTCCTGCCGGACGAAGCGGTTGTCGTCGAGGTCGGTGAGTCGTGGCGGCACCTGGAAACGGCAGCTGTGCTCGGCCTCTGGGCTGTCGCCGGATTGCTGCTCGCTCCCGTCGTCCTGCGGCGGATGGCGCGCCGGGAGTCCGGCTCCAAGGTCGCCGAACGTCGCGAGCGCGCGCTCCAGCGCGTCGCATGATGGACGTATGGACCAGATGCAGGCGTGGGCAGTGGATCGTCCCGGACCGATCGACGGCGGTCCGCTGAAGCAGGTCCGCCGTACCGTCCCGGAGCCCGGCGCCGGTGAGGTCCTGGTGAAGGTGGAGGCGTGCGGGATCTGCCGGACGGACCTGCATCTGACCGAGGGCGACCTCGAACCGAAGCGCCCCGGCGTCGTTCCGGGCCATCAGGTCGTTGGCACCGTCGTCGGGCAGGGCGGTCGCTTCGCGGCGGGGGACCGTGTCGGGATCGCCTGGTTGCGCGGGACCTGCGGCGTGTGCGAGTTCTGCCGGCAAGGCGCCGAGAACCTCTGCCCGCGGTCGACGTACACGGGCTGGGACGCGGACGGGGGCTTCGCGGAGTACGCCGTGGTGCCCGAGGACTACGCGTACGCGCTGCCGGCCGACCGGCCCGCGGCGGAACTCGCGCCGTGGCTGTGTGCCGGGATCATCGGCTACCGCTCGTTGCTCCGGGCGAACCTCCCGCCCGGCGGCCGGCTCGGCATCTACGGCTTCGGGTCGAGCGCCCACCTCACCGCGCAGCTCGCGCTGGCCCAGGGCGCCGAGCTGTTCGTGATGACCCGCGGCAAGCGGAACCGCGCCCTGGCCAAGGAGCTCGGCGCCGCCTTCGTCGGCGAGACTGCCGATCGGCCGCCGGTGCCGCTGGACTCGGCGATCGTGTTCGCCCCGGCCGGCGATGTCGTCCCGTACGCGCTCGAGGCGCTGAAGCCGGGCGGGACCGCGGCGGTCGCCGGCATCTACCTGTCCGACGTACCGGTGCTGAACTACGAGCGGTACCTGTTCCACGAGCGCGACCTGCGCAGCGTCACCTCCAACACGCGTCGTGACGGCGAGGAACTGTTCCGCCTGATCGCCCGGCTGCCGGTGACGGCGCACACGACCGTTGTCCCGTTCGGCACCGTCGACGGGGCGCTCGCCGACGTCGCCCACGGCCGCGCGAGCGGGTCCCTGGTCACCGTCCTGGATTAGCTGAACCGCTGCGGGCCGGAGAGCGTTAGAACTGGGTGAAGATTTCCACCAGCGGGCGCCGCCCGGCTTCAAGGGTGCCTGCTAGCTGCGTTAGATTTGATCAAATCTCACCGACCTGCCAGGGAGCGTGCGCGTGCGTATGTTGGAGCTGACCCGCCGTCCGCGGTCGGTCCCGGCTGCCGTACGCCTCTCGTCCGGAGAGGGCGGCCGGTGCTGAGCAAGGTCCTCGGCGCGGTAGGTGCGGTCCTGCTGATCGTCGGGGTGGTGCTCGCCGTCCGGCCGGTGCACGCCGGCGGGGACGCCTGCGGATCGGTCTTCCAGCCCGACAAGGGCATCACGCCGATGCAGTGCGACGCCCGGCTGAGCAGCCGCGGCACCCTGGTCGCCGGCTTCGGCGCCGGCGGCGTCGCCCTGGCGGTCACCGCCATCTCGCTCGCCGCGATCCGCGACCGCCGCACCCGCGTCACCTCCTGACCCCTCTCTTTGAGCCCTCACCAACCGTTTCGCAGGCTGGAAAATGGTTGGTGGGGGCTCAAAGTCGGTCGTGCGACGGCACGCTTGACCTTCACACTGTGTCAAGCCGGAAGGTGGCTGCATGTTCACCATCGGAGACTTCGCGGCGTTCGGGCAGGTGTCCGCGCGGATGTTGCGGCACTACGACGCGCTCGGGTTGCTGCGGCCGGCCGTGGTCGACCCGGCCACCGGGTACCGGTACTACTCGGCCGACCAGTTCAGCCGGCTGAACCGGATCGTCGCGCTCAAGGACCTCGGGTTCAGCCTGCAGCAGGTCGGCGAGATCGTCGACGCCAAGCTGTCCGCCGAGGAACTGCGCGGCATGCTGCGGCTGCGGCAGGCGCAACTCGAGGACGAGCTGGCCCGTAGTGCGGCCCGGCTGACGAGCGTCGAGGCGAGGCTCCGGCTCATCGAGAGGGAAGGTCACATGCCCACCGACGACGTCGTCCTGAAAACCATCGCCGCGACCCGGGTCGCCGAACTGTCCGCGATCTCACCGAGCTACGACGGTGCGGACATCGGCCCGGTGCTCCAGCCCCTGTTCGGCCAGCTCTTCGAACGCCTCGGCGCGGCCGGCATCGACCCGTGCGGTTCGCCGGTCGCGTACTACGAGGACGCCGGGGACGAGACGATCCGCGTCCACGCCGCCGTCCCCGTCGGCACGGGGACGGCGGCGGACGTCGACATCCTCGAGCTCCCGGAGCTCGCCCAGGCCGCCACGATCGTCCACCAGGGCGACATGATGGAGGCCGATCGCAGCATGCAGACGCTGGCCCGCTGGATCGAGGACAACGGCTACCGCAGCCAGGGGTACGCCCGGGAGGTCACACTCCAGTTCGACATGGACAACCCGGCGAACTGGGTGCACGAGTTCCAGATCCCGGTCACAAGGTCAAGCTGACCGTCGCGAACGAGTGCGGCGGCAACGTCACCCGCAGGCCGCGCGGCTCCGGTTCCACCTCGAGCGGAACCGGAGCCACCGTGTCCGGGGTGTCCACCGTGTTGTAGGCCTGCGGTTTCGATGCCGTCAGCAACCGTCCCGACGATTCCCACGACGACGCGCCGCGGAGATCGAGCACGACGTCCAGCGCCTGCTCCGGATCGAGGTTGCTGACCGACACCAGCGCCCGCCCGTCCTTCACCGACGCGGACGCCGACACCAGCTGCATCGCCGTACCGTCGAGATCGTAGGTGCGACCCTCGACCACGTGCACCGGCAGCGCCTGCGCGTCCTGGTGTGCCTTGTTCATCTCGAACACGTGGTACGTCGGCGTCCGCACCAGGCCTCCGTCATCATCGGTGAGCAGCATCGCCTGCAGCACGTTGACCGTCTGCGCGATGTTCGCCATCACCAGGCGCTCCGCGTGCCGGTGGAACACGTCGAAGTGCAGGCTCGCCACGAGCGCGTCCCGCATCGCGTTCTGCTGGAACAAGAATCCGGGGTTCGTGCCCGGCTCCACGTCCCACCAGGTGCCCCACTCGTCCAGCACCAGGCCGATCTTGCGCTCCGGGTCGTAGGCGTCCATCAGCGCCGAGTGTGCGCGGATGACTCGCTCGATGTCCTGGGCCTTGGCCAGCGTCCGGTAGTAGTCCTCCAGGCCGAACTCGGTCGCGCTGCCCTTGTGCTCCCAGGTGCCGGCGACCGTGTAGTAGTGGATCGAGATCGCCTGGAAGATGTTCTTCGGGTCGCGCCCGCAGCCGAGGCAGCTGACCGCCTTCAGCAGCGCCTCGGTCCAGGCCAGGTCGTCGTCCGACGCGCCCGCGGCGATCCGGTACAGCTTGTTGTCGCCGTGGTCCTTCAGGAACGTCGCGTACTGCCGCGCCAGGTCGGCGTACGCCTCGGCGCGCAGGTTGCCGCCGCAGCCCCACGCCTCGTTGCCGATACCCCAGAACGGGACCTGCCACGGCTCGTCACGCCCGTTGGCCTTCCGCAGCCGCACCATCGGGCTGTCGCCGTCGCGGGTCAGGTACTCGACCCATTCGCTCATCTCGCGCACGGTCCCGCTGCCCACGTTCCCGTTGACGTACGGCGCCGCGCCGAGCAACTCGCACAGCGCCATGAACTCGTGGGTGCCGAAGTGGTTGTTCTCCTCGACGTTGCCCCAGTGCGTGTTCACCATCGACGGCCGGTCCGCCTTCGGGCCGATGCCGTCCTTCCAGTGGTACTCGTCCGCGAAGCAGCCGCCCGGCCAGCGCAGGTTCGGGATGTCGAGCGCCCGGAGCGCCTCGACGACGTCCAGCCGGATGCCGCCCTCGTTCGGGATGTCCGAGTCCTCGCCGACGTAGAAACCGCCGTAGATGCAGCGGCCGAGGTGTTCGGCGAAGTGGCCGTAGAGATGCCGGTTGATCGTCGGTCCGGGGACGTCGAGGTCGATCACGACCCGTGCTTCAGGCATGGAGCCCTCCTCAGTCTTTACAGTTGGCCGCATGGGCAAGCCGTCTGGCGTGGTGACGATGGCCGACGTCGCCCGGTACGCCGGGGTGTCGACGATGACAGTGTCGAACGTGATCAACGGGCGGCCGCGGGTCGGGCCGGAGACCCGGGAGCGGGTGCTGGCGGCGATCGGCGAGCTCGGGTACCAGGTGAACCTGGCGGCCCGGCATCTGCGCGCCGGCCGCACCGGCGTGGTCGGCCTGGCCGTGCCCGAGCTGGAGCGCCCGTACTTCGCGCAACTGGCCGGCCGCCTCGCGGACCGCTTCGAGGCGCACGGCCTGCGGATCGTCACCGAACGCACCGGCGCCAGCCGCGAGGGCGAGCTGGACGCGGTCGCCTTCTCCCGGCTGCGGATGTACGACGGGCTGATCCTCAGCGTGGTCGACATCGACCCGGCCGAGCTGGGCCAGCTGCGCACCGACGCGCCGGTGGTGATGATCGGGGAGCGGGCGCTGCCGTCCCGTTTCGACCACGTGATGATGGACAACGTCGACGGCGCCCGGCAGGCGACCGCGCAGCTGCTCGCGACCGGCGCGCGCCGGGTCGCGATGATCGGCGGCGATCCCGGCGGCTCCGCGACCATGCAGGCCCTCCGCGCCGAGGGGTACGCGCTCGCCCACGCCGAGGCCGGCGTCGAGGTCGATCCGGAGCTGAACGTACGCTGCTTGTTCGGCCTGCGGGACGGGTACGACGCCGTCCGCGGACTGCGCGAGCGCGGGGTCGCGTTCGACGCGGTGTTCGCGCTGACCGACGTGGTGGCGATGGGGGCGCTGCGGGCGCTGGCCGACGCGGGGCTCCGGGTGCCGGACGACATCCAGGTGGTCGGCTTCGACGACATCGACGAGGCGGCGTTCCTGGTGCCGTCGCTGTCCACGGTCAACCCCGGTCACGACGAGATGGCCGACGCGATCACCACGCTGATGACGGCACAGCTGCGCAGCCCGGGCGGCGAGCCGAAGGAACTCGTCGTACCCGCGCAGCTGGTCCTGCGGGGCACGACCAAGCCGTCGGGCTGAAGTCCGCTGTCGCCGCACGGCAGAAGGTATATCGATAAACAAGCGCGCTGGCAAGGCCCCGCAGTGTGGCGGGGCCTTGCGGGGGTCAGCGCAGCAGCTTCGCGACTTCCGTCAGCTGGTCCTCGGACAGCGGGCCGAAGTCCATCGCACGGGCGTTCTCCTCGGCCTGCGCGACGGTCCGGAAGCCGGGGATCGGGACGGTCCGCGGACTGCGGGCCCACAGCCAGGCGAGTGCGCCCTGGGCCAAGGTCCGCCCGTCGCTCTGCAGCACGTCGCGGATCGCGGACACCTTCTCCCACCACTCCGGCGCCGGCACGCCGCCGTCGTCGAAGTACCGCAGCCAGGACGGCGGCAGCGTACGGATGTCCGCGCCGGTGGCCGGCCTGGTCGCGTCCCGGCGGCCGAGGATCCCCATCCCCAGCGGGGTCCGGTTGATGCTCGCCAGGTTCTCGCGCTCACACAGCGCGAAGAAGTCCGGCGCATCGTGCAGCACGCTCGCTTCGTGCTGGACCGCGGCGCAGTGCTCGCCCTGGGCGAAGAACTCCGCGCTGTGCACCGTGTCGGTGCTCCAGGCGTAGCTGCGGATCAGCCCTTCGCGGACCAGTTCCTCGCAGGCCTCGCGCAGCGGCAACGCGATCTCGTCGGTGGTGTCGAAGTGCAGCTGGTAGAGGTCCAGATAGTCGGTCCCGAGCCGCTCGAGCGACGCCCGGACGGCCTTGTGGACGTACTCCGGACTGCTGTCCTGGTGGTGCATGACCCGGGTCGACTCGTCGAACGTGTTGCCCCACTTGGTGGCGATCACCACCTGGTCGCGGATGCCTTCGAGGGCCTTGCCCAGAACGCGTTCGCTGTGGCCGGCGCCGTACACGTCCGCGGTGTCGAAGAACGTGACGCCGAGCTCGACCGCCCGGCGGATCGCCCGCACCGACTCGTCGTCGTCCACGACACCCCAGCCCAGCGGTTCACCGGCCGGATTGCTGAACGGCCCTCCGATCGCCCAGCATCCGAACCCGACCGGGCTGACCTCGATTCCTGCTCGTCCCAACCTGCGCATCTCCATGGCGTCGAGCCAACCAGCGCGGGGCTCATCCGTCCAATGAATCTTCTGTACGGACTTCATGCATGCCGTGCATATAACGAAATTGCCCTCTTTACCTACCATTAGCTGTTAGGTAACCTTCCTAACAATTCTGGCTCCGCGCCCCCGGAGGAATCTCATGAGACTGCGCATGCTCGCGCTGGTACTACCCGTCGGACTGCTCGCCGCACTGGGCGGCTCTGCCGCCAGTGCGCGGATGAATGCCGACACCTTGCTGTCGCAGGGCAAGCCGGTGCTCGCCTCGAGCATCGAGGACGACACCCTGACCGCCGCGAAGGCGGTCGACGGCAGTACGTCGACCCGCTGGGCCAGCGCCGAAGGCGTTGATCCGCAGTGGATCCGCGTCGACCTCGGTCAGCCGGCCGCGGTCGGCCGGGTCAAGCTGAACTGGGAGGCCGCGTACGCGAAGGCGTACCGGATCGAGGTCTCCGACAACGGGACCGACTTCACCACGGTCAAAGAGGTTGCGGACGGCAACGGTGCGACCGACGACCTGACCGGCCTGCAGGCACACGGCCGGTACGTGCGGCTCGTCGGCACCAAGCGCGGTACGTCGTACGGCTACTCACTGTGGGAGCTCCAGGTGTACGGCACGGCCGACTCGAGCGGCGACACCCAGGCGCCGACGGTTCCGGCCGGTCTGAAGAGCACCGGCGCGACGGCCACCTCCGTCGCGCTCAGTTGGACCGCCTCGACCGACAACATCGGCGTCAGCGGGTACGACGTCCTGCGCGGCGGCACGGTGGTCGCGACGACGCCGGGCACGCAGTACAACGACACCGGGCTGACCGCGAACACGGCGTACACGTACTCGGTGCGCGCCCGCGACCTGGCCGGGAACGTGTCCGCGGCGAGCGCGCCGATCACGGTCACCACCTCCGCCGGTGGCAGCGGGAGTTTCGTCCTCGCGGCCGCGGGGGACATCGCGGATCGCTGTACGGCGTCCGACTCCGACTGCATCCACCCGAAGACGGCGAACCTGGTCCAGGCGATGAACCCGGCCGCGGTGATCACGATGGGCGACAACCAGTACGACGACGCGCATCTCTCGGATTTCCAGAACTACTACGCGAAGACGTGGGGGAGGTTCAAGAGCATCACGCACCCGATCCCGGGCAACCACGAGACGTACGACGACACGCCGTTCCAGGGGTACCACGACTACTTCGGGTCGATCGCGACACCGCAGGGCAAGAACTACTACAGCTGGAACCTCGGCAACTGGCACTTCGTCGCCCTCGACTCGAACGACTTCGTCAAGGAGGACGGGCTGAGCGAGCCGGCCCAGCTGACCTGGCTGAAGCAGGACCTGGCGAACAACACCAAGGGCTGCATCGCCGCGTACTACCACCACCCGCGCTTCAGCTCCGGCGACCACGGCGACAACGTGGACGCCGCTCCGCTCTGGCAGACGCTGGTGGCGGCGAAGACCGACCTGGTGCTGAACGGCCACGACCACCACTACGAGCGGTTCGTACCGCAGAACGCGGACGGCGACAAGGACGCCAACGGGCCGGTGCAGATCATCGGCGGTATGGGCGGCGCGCCGCTGTACCCGGTGCACGCCGCGCATCCGGCGACCGCCAAGATCATCTCCGACTTCGGGGTGCTGAAGCTGTCGATGACCGACAGCACGTTCGCCACCCAGCTGATCGGTCTGGACGGTGACGTCCTCGACAGCAGCCCGACGTACAGCTGCCACTGATGTACCTCGCATCCGTCGGCCCGCTGCGGACACCGCTGCGCCGCCTCCCCGGCACCGTCCCTGGAAATGTTCTGGCCTTGGGCATCGTCAGCCTGGTGACCGACGTGTCCGCCGAGATGGTGACCGCGATCCTGCCGCTGTACCTGGTCTTCGGGCTCGGGCTGAACCCGCTGCAGTTCGGCCTGCTCGACGGCCTGTACGCCGGGGCTACCGCCGTACTGCGGCTGGCCGGCGGACATGTGGCCGACCGCTGGCGACGCTTGAAGGCCGTCGCCGGCGTCGGCTACGCGCTCTCGGCGGTCGCGAAGCTCGGCTTCCTGGCCGCCGGGTCCAGCGTTCCCGGGATCGGCGCGGTCCTCGCGATCGACCGCGCCGGCAAGGGGATCCGCACGGCGCCGCGCGACGCGCTGATCTCGTTGAGCAGCGACCCGGCGACCATGGGGCGCTCGTTCGGCGTCCACCGTGCCCTCGACACCGTCGGTGCGTTCCTCGGCCCACTCGTCGCGACCCTGGTCCTGTGGGCAAGCCTCAACGACTACAACTCGGTCTTCGTCACCAGCTTCGCCCTGGCCGCGACAGCCGTCATCCTCCTGACCACCTTCGTCCGCGACCACTCACCGCACACCCCGCCCGCGCGGCCGGTGGGCAGGATGCAAGCGCTCGCGTTGTTGCGGGACGCGGCTTTCCGCCGGAGCTGCATCTGGGCTGCTGCTCTCGGGCTGCTCACGATCACCGACTCCTTCGTCTACCTCGCCGTACAGCGCCGCTGGGACATCGACGCCGGCCTGTTCCCCATGCTCCCGTTGGGAACCGCCGGCACCTTCCTGCTGCTCGCGATCCCGCTCGGCCGGCTCGGGGACCGGATCGGCCGCTGGAAGGTCTTCCTCGGCGGGCATCTCGCGCTGGTCCTCGCGCTGCTCGTCGTGTCCGGTCCGTTCGGCAGTTGGTGGCTGGTCCTCGCGTTGCACGGCGCCTTCTACGCCGCGACCGACGGCGTACTCCCCGCCGCGGTCGGTCCGCTGCTCCCGGAGCACCTTCGCGCGAGCGGTCTCGCCGTACTGCAAACCGGCCAGGCGCTGGCCCGGATGGCGGCCGCCGTCACCGTCGGCCTGCTGTGGACCCTCTGGGACCTCCGCCCGGCGATGCTCACGTTCACGGCCGGCCTGCTGGCGGTCACGCTCGCGGCGGCCGTCTTCAAACCGTTGGAGGTACGCCGATGACCCGCCGGCTGCTCGTGACCGCGATCGGTGTCCTCGCGCTCGTCGGCGGCGCGATCACGTACGTCGCCCGCGCGCGCGACGGCGGCGCCGCCGAGAACGCCGTACCGGTCGTCACGGGGCAACCGATGCGGCTCGACGGCAGGACGCTCTACTTCCGGAACCTTGCCGACGGACCGGACTCCGGCAAGCTGGCCGCCGTACCTGCCGGTGATCCGGGAGCCGCCCGGCGCGTGGGGGAGCTGCACTGCGACCGGTTCGCCGCAGCCCACGGGACGGCGATCTGCCTGCGGCTGAAGGCGAATTCGCTGCCCGCGCTGACCGAGATGATCGTGCTCGACGCCGGCCTGCGTGAACGGCACCGCGAGACCCTGCCCGGTACGCCGAGCCGGGCGCGGGTGTCGCCCGACGGACGGATCGTGAACTGGACGATGTTCGTGACCGGCGACTCGTACGCGGCCGGCGGCTTCTCGACCCGCACCGGGCTCTACGAAGTGGACACCGGACGGCTGGTGAAGACGATCGAGGAGCTCGCCGTCTTCGTCGGCGGGAAGCGGTACTTCGCGTCGGACGTGAACTACTGGGGTGTCACGTTCGGTGCCGACGGCAATCGTTTCTACGTGACGATGGCGAGCAAGGGCAAGACGTACCTGATCGAGGCCGACTACCGCGCGTACCGGGGGACGGCGATTGCCGAGAAGGTCGAGTGCCCGTCGCTGTCACCGGACGGCCGCCACATCGCCTACAAGCAGAAGAACCCCGACGGCAGTTGGCGCCTGGCCGTCCTCGACCTCGCCACGCGCCGGATCACCCACCCCGTCGAGTCCCGTCCCGTCGACGACCAGCCCGTCTGGCAGAACAACACCACGCTGCTCTATCCGGTCCGCAACGCCGCCGGCACGCTGGACGTCTGGTCCGTAGGCCTCACCACACCCGCCCGCTTGCTCATCCCGCAGGCCACCACGCCCTCCTTGAGCTAGCTCGCCCACTCAGCTGAAGATCGCTGCCATGAATTGTCAGGGTTTGCTCGCACCGTCGAGCGTGGTCCGGGAGCCAGATGTAACAGTACTTATATAAGTGCTGTTACTATCGGCTCCATGGAGGATCCCACGGAGCAGAGTTTGTGGCGGCCGTTGCACGAGCTGCTGGGGCGGATGGATGCCGAGATCGGGCGGATCTACACCGATCGCGACATCAAGGGGCTGAAGCCGACGTACGTGCGGGAGCTGCTCCAGCTGCATCTCAGGGGCCCGATGACGATCACCGAGCTCGCCGATGCGACCGGGCGGACGCACTCGGCGCTCAGCCAGAAGGTGGCCGGGATGCGCGCCGCCGGCCTGGTCCGGACCGTGCCGGGCGCGGACGCGCGCAGCAAGCACGTCACACTGACCGCGAAGTCGAAGAAGCTCGTCGAGCTGCTGGCCGCCGAATGGCGGGCCACCGAGGCCGCGATCGCCGAGCTCGAGGCGGAGCTGCCGTATCCGATGAGTCAGGTGGTCCGCGACGTCGAGTCGGCCCTGGCCCGGAAGAGCTTCCACGACCGCATCGCGGAGAAGCTGCGGTGAGGCGGGCGCTCATCGACCTGGGCCCGTTGCGGGTGCTGACGTACCGGCGGTTGTGGATCGGGCAGGTGCTGTCGGCGTTCGGCGGTCAACTGACCTTCGTCGCGGTGATGTTCCAGGTGTGGGACCAGACCGCGAGCCCGGCCTGGACCGGCGCGGTCGGGCTGGCGCAGGCGGTGCCGCTGATCGTGCTCGGCCTGTTCGCGGGCACCCTCGCCGACCGGCTCGACCGGCGCCGGATCTACCTGGTCACCACGATCGCGCAGTTGCTCACCGCAACCGTCATGGCGAGCCAGTTGGTGATCGGCCGGGTCCCCGTGGGGGTGCTGCTGGCGCTGGTCGCCGTCCAGGCGTCGTTCGGCGCGACCGCCGGACCGGTGGCGCGGACAGTCCTGCCGCATCTGCTGTCACGTGACCAGTTGGCGGCCGGGCTCGCGCTCAACCGGATCGGGTTCCAGGGGGCGATGCTGCTCGGCCCGGCGCTCGGCGGCGTGATCGTCGGCACCTGGGGCGTTGGCGTCTGCTACCTGGTCGACGCGCTGAGTTTCCTCGCCGCGCTGTACGGCGTCCTCGGGCTGCCGCACCTGCGGATCGAGGCCGTCGCGAAGCCGGGACTGCGCGGCGTGCGGGACGGGCTGACGTTCATCGCCGCGACGCCGGTCATCCGGGGCGCGCTGATCACCGACCTGGCCGCGACCGTGCTGTCGATGCCGATCAGTCTGTTCCCGGTGATCAATGCGGAGCGGTTCGGCAACAACCCGCGGACGCTCGGGCTGTTCCTGACCGCGATCGCTGTCGGCGGGGTCGCCGCGTCGTTGTTCTCCGGGACGTTCACCCGGCTGCCCCGGCACGGCGTGGTGATGTTGTGCGGTTCGGCCGGCTGGGGGATCGCGCTGCTGCTGTTCGCGTTCTCGCCGGCGGCGTGGCCTGCGTTGGTGTTCCTCGCGGTGGCAGGTGCCGCGGACACCGTCGCGGTCGTGTCGCGGAGCACGATCGTTCAGCTGCACACACCGACCGAGCTGCTCGGCCGGGTCAGCGCCGCCGAGCAGATCGTCGGCCAGGCCGGCCCCGACCTCGGCAACCTCCGCGGCGGCGTCGTCGCACAGCTCACCTCACCGGTCGTCTCGCTCGCGTCCGGAGCCCTGCTGTGTGTCGCGGCCGTCGCCGCGGTCGCCGGCACGACGCCAGGCTTGCGGGCGGCCGAAGAAGTCCCGGTTACGGACTGACGGTGCGGAAGCCGGCGTTGCCCATCGACGACTCCGGCGTGTTCGACGAGCGGGCGGCGTTGCGGTAGCGGTTGCAGTACGAGTCGTGGCACAGGTACGAGCCGCCGCGCATCACGCGCGCCGCGCCGAGCGACGGGCCGGACGGGTTCCCGGCCGGGGAGAACTTGTAGTACCGCGGGCCGAACCAGTCCTCGCACCACTCCCAGACGTTCCCGACCATCTGCCACAGGCCGTAGCCGTTCGGCTGGAAGGTGCGGACGGGCGCGGTCGTCAGGTACCCGTCCTCCTCGGTGTTCGTCCGCGGGAACTCACCCTGCCAGATATTGCAGCGCCACTCGCCGTCGTCGCCGATCAGCTCGTCGCCCCACGGGTAGCGGGCGCCCTCGAGGCCGCCGCGGGCGGCGTACTCCCACTGGGCCTCGGTCGGCAGCCGGCGGCCGGCCCACTTGCAGTACGCGACCGCGTCGTTCCAGCTCACGTGGACGACGGGATGGTCGTCGAGCCCGTCGAGGCCGGACCGCGAGCCGCCCGGGTGCCGCCAGTCGGCGCCGCGGACGCCGGCCCACCACGGCGTACCGGACGCCGGGCCCATCACCTCGTCCGGCTCGGCGGCCAGCGCGAGATGGAACACCGCGGAGTAGCCGAAGGTCTCGGCCTCGGTCCGGTAGCCGGTCGCGTCGGCGAACCGAGCGAAGTCGGCGTTCGTCACGCTGGTCGCGTCGATGCTGAACGGCGCCACCTCGACCTGGTGCACCGGCGTCTCGCCGTCACCGGCGTTCTCGTCGCCGTTGCTGTTCCCCATCGCGAACGAGCCGCCGCCGAGCGCGATCTGCTCGATCCCGTGCGCACCGGCCGCGGCCGGCACCGGTGAACCGGCCGGAACGTCCAGCGGGACCCCGGTCCGGGCAGGCGCACAGCAAGACGGGTGCTCGTCGCTCATGCCGGCCAGCTTAGTTATCTCCGAGGCTTGGCGGTCCGGCCTCGATCCGGCGCAGGACCGGGTCGAGACGGTAGAAGTCGGTGCCGGTGATGAGCTGGCGTTCGTCCCACCAGGTCGCGCCCGCCTCGGCGAGCGGCTCGATCAGGGCGCGGGAGCGGGCAGGGTCGGTCGGACTGATGCCGCCGACGATCACGTCGTACGGCGTGCTGGTGTCCGTGCGCTGCTGGTTCACGAAGGTGACCAGGTCGCGCAACTCACCGACCGGCGGCGCTTCGCCGTGGTTGGCGGTCTTGAACAGCGGTACGGCGCCGTCCCAGCGCGCGGCGCGGCGCATCGGCGCCTTGCGTGGCCAGAACCCCGCGATCCAGACCGGCGGCCGCGGTCGCTGGACCGCAGCGGGCAGCAGCTCCACGTCGTCGGCCAGGTAGTGCTCGCCGCGGTGGTTCACCCGGTCACCCGACCAGTACGCCGTCAGCAGGTCGAGGCCCTCGTCGAGCTTCGAGGCCAGCACCTTCGGGTCGGTCTCGTCGCCGAAGCTGCCGAACTCGTCGTCGATCGGCCCGCCGAGCCCGGCGCCGAAGATCACCCGGCCGCCGCTCAGCCCGTCGAGGGTGGCGACCTGCCGGGCGAGTTGCTCGGGCCGCCGGCGCGCGACCGGCGTGACCAGTGGACCGAGCGCGATCCGCGAGGTCGCCAGCGCGGCCGCGGTCATCAGCATCCACGGGTCGCCGAACGGCTGCCCGCGCCGCCGTTCCTTGCTGTGCACCACATGGTCCCAGAGGAACAGGCCGTCCCAGCCTGCCTCCTCGGCCGCCGTCGCCACGCGGGCCACGGTGCGGGCGTCCGCGAAATCCCCGAAGTTCGGGATGTTGATCGAGAAGCGCATCGTCACTCACCCAGTCGTAGTTCGACGAACGGAATCGTGTCGCCCGGCAGCAGATAGGTCTCCACCTCGACGAAGCCGTGCGCCTTCGCGAACCGGAGGCCGTCGGCGTTGCTGCTCAGGATGTGCGTCTCGATACCGTCGCCCAGCTCCCGCCCGCGCCGCAGGCAGTGCTCGTAGAGCGCCGTACCGAAACCACGGCACCGGTACGCCGGGAGCACCCGGGCGATCACCACCGCCGCCGGCGTCTCTTCCGACGGTGGACGGACCGTGGAACACCCGACGAGGACGTCGCCGTCGTACGCCACCTCGAGCACGTTCCGCGTCGCCCGCTCCTGGATGTCGTCGACCGACAACGGCGCCGTGGGGATGATCTCGTTGTGCACGCGCTGCCAGTCCAGCACGGTCTGCTCATCGCTCACCGGCACAATCCGCAACTCACTCACCCCGCCACCCAACAGGCAGCCGGGGGCAGCGGTCAAACGAGTAGTAGCGTCCGTGTCGTGCGGATTCTGTTTGTGGGTAACAGCTTCACGTCGCGGAACAACCTGCCCGGGTTGATCAAGGGTCTGGCTGCGGCGCGGGGGATCGAGGTCGGGCACAAGCTGATCTCGGCGGGCGGCGCGTCACTGCGGCAGCATCTCAACGCCGGCAAGGCGCTCGACGAGATCGCGAACGGCGGCTACGGCACCGTCGTCCTGCAGGAGCAGAGCACCTTGCCGATCAAGAGCCCGGACCGCTTCCGCGAGAGTGCCCGCGACTTCGGTGCGGCGATCACCGCGGCCGGCGCGCGGACGGCGTTGTACCTGACCTGGGCGCGCCGCAACGCGCCGGAGACCCAGCGGGCATTGACCGACGCGTACGGCGCCGCCGCGGTCGAGCTCGGCGCGACGCTCGTCCCGGTCGGCATGATCTGGGAACGCTTCCTCGCCGAGCACGACGAACCCGCGCTCCACGACGCGGACAACAGCCACCCGGCCCTCGCGGGTAGCTACCTCGCGGCGTGCGTCTTCCTCATCGCGCTGCTCGACGAGGACCCGGTCGGCATCGACACCCCGGTCAAGGGCCTCGACAACAAGACCGCGGCCTTGCTCCAGCAGTCGGCGTGGGACATCTGCAGCGCTATTTAGCGTCGTGGAACACGAGCCCGAGCGTGTGGCGCTGACCTGAGCGGATCGCGGACACGCCGTGCCGGACCGGTGCGGCCGACCAGCCGCGCGCCGACTTCACCGGCCGATCGCGCGTCGTGAAGACCAGCCCGTGGCCCTGCGGGATCAGCGTCGACGTACCCCGCGACTGCGCCCGCGGCCGCTGCTCGACCAGCAGGAACTCGCCGCCGGTGTGGTCGGCGCCCGGGTCGTTCAGGTTGATCACGACCTGGAGCGGGAACACCTTGTCGCCGTACAGATCCCGGTGCAGGGCGTTCCAGTCGCCCGCGCCGTACCGCAACAGGATCGGCGTCGGCCGGACCTGCCCGGCCTGATGACACCTGTCCAGCCATTCGTCGAGGGTGTCCGGCCACTCCGCTTCCCGGCCGAGCTTCGCGTACCAGTCGCGCGCGATCGGCAGCAGGCGCGGATACAGCGCCTGCCGCAACGACTCGACCGCCTCGGGGAACGGCCGGTCGAAGTACCGGTACTGACCCTCGCCGAACCGGTGCCGCGCCATGTCGATCGTCGCGCGGAACCGCTGGACGTCGTCGTACATGCCGGCGATCCGTGCACACTCGGCCGGGGTCAGCAGTTGCGGCAGCAACGCACAACCGAGGTCGTCCACCTCCGCCGCCACCGCATCCCAGTCGGCTCCGGACACTCGTCGCTCGTACCTGTTCATACCTCCTGAACGGGCTGGCGCAGGATTGTGTGAGTCTGCTCCAGCACGGTGATCGGCGCCAGCATCGTCGCGTCGTCGAGCGGGTGCTCGCCGGTCTCGAGCATGTCGAGGAACACCTTCAGACCAGGGACGACGTACTCCGAGTCCAGCCGTATGTCGTGACTCACCAGCCCGGTGCGCCCGACGATCTCGGCGTGGAACGGCACCCGCCCGTCGTCCGTCGGCTTCACCAGCTGCAGTGTGACGAGCACCCCGCCGCACAGGTAGCGGACGACCACGGTGGAACCGACCCGCTCGACGGTGACCGGACCCGGCTCGCCGGGAGCCAGCCGCTGCGCCAGATCGGCCGCGTGAATTCCGTAGAAGAAGATTCCGCTGTACTCGCTGTCCGGATCGGCCGGCCCGGTGACCGTGACCGCCTGGAGTTCACCGACCTCGGCGGCCGCGAGCGCGTCCGCGTCCGCGACCCAGCGCACCGCGGAGTACGACGTCACCGCGGCACCACCGCGCCGCGCCGCGTCCAGGATCGCCCGCGCATCCGCCGTACTCGCGGCCAACGGCTTGTCCACCCACACGGGCAGACCGGCCTGGAGGAACGGTACGGCGTGTTCGCGGTGCAGCGCCCCGTCGCGGTTGGTGACGATCAGCGCGTCGACGCTGCCGAGCAGCTCCGCCGATGTCGGCACGATCTGGGTGATGCCGCCGGTCGCGGCGAGCTTGCGGTTGCGTTCGTCGTCCGCGCCGACCAGTGCGACGATGCGCGCGGTGGCAGTGCCGGTTTCCGCGACGGGGTCGACGTTGAGGTGCTCGACGATGTGGTCGGCGTGGCTGTTCTCGGTGCCGACGAGAGCGATGCGCAGCGGCATGGGGTCAGTTCTCCTTCAGCTCGACCGGCTGCCCGGAGCGGGCGGACTCGTAAACCGCGAGCACCGTCGCGAGCGACCGCCGACCCGCTTCCAGCGTCACGGCCGGCGGACGGCCTTCGCGGACGGCGGCGATGAAGTCGCGGTACTGCGCGAGGTGCGCGAGCTCGGTCGGTCCCCAGCCGTCCGGTCCTTCCAGCGCCGGCGCCTCGGGTGCCGTGGCGTCCGCGGCGTCGAAGTAGGCGAGCTGGTCGTCGTCGAGGACCGCCGTGCCCTGGTCGCCGTGGATCGTCAGCCGGACCGGGCGGCCCGGGTACGCCGCTGTACTGGCGAGCATCAGACCGATCGCCCCGCTCTCGAACACGATCGTCGCGCCCGCGAGATCCTCGACCTCGATGCCTTCGTGCGCGAGCCGTCCGGTCTGTGCGCTCACCCGGATCGGGCGGCCGAGCATCCAGACCAGCAGGTCGAGCGCGTGGATGCCCTGGTTCATCAGGGCGCCGCCGCCGTCGACCGCGAGGGTGCCGCGCCAGTCGTCGCCGTCGTAGTACGACTGCGGCCGGAAGAACGCCGACTCGGCGATCCCGGACGTCACCCGGCCGAGCGCGCCGCTGTCGATCGCGGCCCGGATCTGCGCGACCGGGGGCTGGAACCGGCGCTGGCTGATCACGGCGACGGTCAGTCCGGTCTCCCGCTGCGCGTCGATCAGCCGGTCCGCGGCGGCCAGGCTGATGTCGACCGGCTTCTCGACGACGACGTGCTTGCCCGCGTGCAGCGCCTCGACGGCGACGTCGGCGTGCAGCGCGCTGGGCAGGCAGATTCCGACGGCGTCGATCTCCTCGGCGGCGTACGCGTCGGCCGGTGCCGGGTACGCGCGCCCGCCGTACTGCGAGACGATTTTGCCGGCGCGGTCGAGGTCCTTGTCCACGACCGCGACCAGGACGGCCTCGTCCCCGAGGGCTTCGAGGAGGCGAGCGTGCACGGCGCCGATCACGCCGGCGCCGATGAGGGCGAAACGCATGAAACTCTCCGATCGATGGCTAGTCAGCTGTCCAGGCCAGTGGGCTTCCATCTGTTTCTGCCGAGCGCTGGGCCAGCAGGGCAATCCGCGTGACGAGCAGGCTCCGGTCCGTCGTGATGTCCGGTTCGTTGCCTGCGGCAAGTGCCTGCAGCGGCTTCTCGGCGGGCCGGAAGCCGGCCGGCAGCGGTACGTCGTGCGGCGCCAGGTCGGTCGTGGTGAGGATCAGGCGGTTGCGGGCCCAGAGGAGCTCCGCGGTGCCTTCGGTGCCGACCAGCTTCATCCGGTAGTCGCCGTGCACCGGCGAGCCGGCCGGGTTCATCCAGTCGACGCCGGCGGTGATGACCGCGCCCGGCCCGCTCAGCGTCGCCACGCCGTACGAGCTGTCCACGACGGTGCCGCTGACGGTTCCGGCGGTCAGGCCGGTGAAGAGCAGGGCGGCGTCGATGTCGTGCACGGCGAGGTCGTTCAGGAGTCCGCCGTACCGCTCGCGCTCGAAGAACCACTCCGGACGGGTCGGGCGGTTCAGCTTGTGCGGGCCGGACGACGTCACGCCGTGGATGGTGCCGAGCCGGCCGGCGATCTCCAGGGCCGCGAGCGTGACGGGGTAGTACCGCTTCTCGAGCAGCAGGGTCACGTGCCGACCGGTGCGGCGCGCGGCCTCGGCGATCGCGTCCAGGTCCTCGAGCGTCGTACACAGCGGTTTGTCGGCGATCACATGGCAGCCGGCGTTGAGCGCGTCGACCACTGCCTGGCCGCGGTCGCCGTAGATTCCGGCGACCATAACGACGTCAGGCTCGGTGTCGCGCAGCATCTGCCGGTGGTCGGTGAAGACCTTGGCGTCGTACGGCGCAGCCCAGCGCTCGGCGGCCTCGCGGGACGGGTCCGCCACCGCGACCAGCTCGAACGCGGCGACCTGGTCGACCTCGGCGGTCGCATAGGCCACGTGCGGGTGGGCGGCGCCGGCGATCGCGATTCGCGTCATATCCGTGATTCCAGCATGCAACCGGTTGCACGTCAACGCATCACGGCGCGGGTTTCGGTGCCGGCGCGGTCGTCGCGCGGGTGACCAGGTGCGTCGCGATCGTCACGCACCCGGCGCTCGGCTCGGTGGCCTCCAGCAGGTCGACGAGCAGCTTCGCGGCCGCCGTGCCGGCGGTCGCCGCCCCGGCCGACACGCTGGTCAGTGCGGGCGTGGTGAGCGGGGCGAGGGTGTCGTCACAGCCGACCAGGCTGAAGTCCGCCGGCACCGAGAGGCCGCGCACCTCGAGCCCGGCCAGCACTCCCTGCGAGACCACGTCGTCGAACGCGATCGCCGCGGTCGCCCCGGACCGGACGAGCGCCGACACCGAGTCCCGCCCGGCCGTGTAGGTCGGGCGCCCGACCTCGATGATCTCGACCGTCAGTCCCGCCTTCGCGGACGTCTGCGTGAGCGTCTCCCGGCGCTGCTGGTCCGACCAGGAGTCACGCGGTCCGGCCAGGTACGCGAGCCGCTCGTGGCCGAGTTTCTTCAGCAGCAGCACGGCCTCGGTCATCCCGCCCGACGAATCGATCAGCACCCGTGAGATGCCGTCCAGGTCGCGGTTCACCAGGACGACCGGACGGGTCGCGGCCAGTCCGCGGATCACCTCCTCGGACAGCCGCGGCGAGGCGAGCACGAAGCCCTCGACCTGCGGCGCCAGCCGGGCGATCAGCTTGGCCTCCCGCTCCGCCGACTCGTCGGAGTCGCCGAGGAACACCGCGAGGTCGGCGGTCTCGGCGGCGAGTTGCAGGCTCCGCACCAGCGGCGGGAAGAACGGGTTCGCAATGTCCGGTACGACGACCGCGATGTTCCCGAACCGGCCGGTCGACAGCGCCCGCGCGGCCTGGTTCCCGACGTACCCGAGCCGGGCCGCGACCGCGCGGACGTGCTCGACGGTCTCCGGGCTGAGCAGTTGCGGCCGGGTGAAGGCCCGCGACACCGTCGACCGCGACACCTCGGCGGCGATCGCGACCTCGCGAATCGTGACCCCGGTACGTGTTGCCATGCGGCCACGATAGTGCAACCGGTTGCATCACTTCACGATCCCGTCACTTCACGATCCCGAACCGGAAGTTCAGGTTCTCGGCCGTGCGGAGCTTCAGCCGGGTCGGGTGCACGCCGGGGCTGTCGTAGAAGCGGACGCCTTCGCCCAGCAGCACGGGGACGACGTGCAGGACGATCTCGTCGACCAGGCCGGCGTTCAGTGCCAGGCGGGGAACGGCGCCGCCGGTGACGACGAGATTCCGGCCGGCGGCCGCGCGCAGCCCCTCCGCCACCACGTCGCGGATGTCGCCGCTCACGTAGGTGAACTCCGGGATCGGGTTCGTGGCCGGGGCCTTGCGCGTGTAGACGAGGATCGGGCCCTGCCACGCCCCGCCGTACGGACGGTTCTCGCCGACCGCCTCGACCCGCTTGCCGCCGCACAGGAACGCGCCACAGCCGGCAATCACCTCCGAGCCGAGACCGGACGGCCCGCCGTCCGCGAGCGAGGTCCAGCCGAGGTTGTCGTCGCGGTCCCCGATGAAGCCGTCGAGGGACATCGTCATGTGCCAGATCACTGTGCCGGTCATGGTCACCAGCGTCGCCCGGCGGCCATTCATGCGTCCAATGCCAATCCGACGGCAGAGGCATAGATAGCATCGATACATGCTCGATCTGGTCCGGCTGCGGGTGCTGGCCGCGGTTGCCGCGCACGGTTCGGTCACGGCGGCGGCCGCGGCGCTGCACTACACGCAGCCCACCGTCAGTCATCACCTCGCCCGGCTGGAGGCCGCGACGGGAGCGAAGCTGGTGCAGAAGGCCGGCCGCGGGATCCGGCTCACCCCGGAAGGGGAGGTGCTCGCCCGCCGTGCCGCCGAGATCGTCGGCCGCGTCGACGCCGCCGACGCCGAGCTCGCCGCGCTCGTGGGCCTGCGCTCCGGCCGGGTCCGGGTCGGCGCCTTCAGCTCGGCACTCAGCGAACTCGTGCCACCGGCCGCGGCCGAGCTGCGCCGCGACTACCCGGACCTCCGGCTGGAACTCACCGACGCCCACCCGCGGGTCGCCGGACGGCAGCTGCGGGCGGGGGACATCGACCTCGCGATCGTGTTCCGGTACGACGACGAGCAGCCGGACGACGGCATCCGCTACAGCTACCTGCGCGACGACCCGATCCACCTGCTGAGCAGCCGCCCCGGTGAGACCCTCGCCGACCATCGCGACTCGGACTGGATCGCCGGCTGCGAGAACTGCCGCCGCGAGCTGCTGCAGCACTGCGCCGACGCCGGGTTCACGCCGCGGATCGCGTTCACCAGCGACGACGTGATCGTCAAGCAGGCCCTCGTCCGGGCCGGGCTCGGCGTCACCACCTCACCCGGCCTGGCGCTGCGCTCCCACCTCGCCGACGGGGTGTGCTCGACGGAGCTGCCGGTCGTCCGGCGCATCTTCCTCGCGACGTACGGCGAACCGCCCGACCCGCCGGCCACAGCAGCCTTCATTGCAGCCCTGAAACGCGTCACACTGGCCTGAGGACTCCGGTTGCAGGGCCGGGCGATGGGGCACTGGGTGAGCATGGTGGATGCCGAGCTGCGATATCTGCGGATCTGGCGGGCAGCCGTGGTGGTGCTGGCCGTGATCGGAGTGCTGGCCGCGCTGGTGTTCGTGTCACCGGCGACCAATCTCGCGGCCTTCGTGGTCGCCGCGTTCACCACCGGAGCGATCTTTCTCAGTATCGGCCTCGGCCGCGACCTGCCGTCCTCGGACCTGCTGCACGTGGTGCCGCGGGGCGCGGTGCTCGGCGGACTCTGCCTGCTCGCGGTCTGCGGGTACGCCGCCGCGATCGGGGCGCCCACCGCGGTCCTGCTGCTGCTGATCGTCGGGATCTCGCCCCCGGTCGTGGGATGGCTGCGCGCCGGTCGCCCTGAGCGGCCGGCGCGGACGCTGCCACGCCGGCGCATCCGGTTGCCCAAGGCATCGAGTCGGCAGCTCAAGGCGGTCCGCGCGAACCCCGACCCGACCGCCCAGTGGCCGATGCCGAAGTACCTGACCGCCGTGGTGCGCAGCGTCGGCGAGTTGAGCGACGAGGAGCTGTGCCTGGCCTGGCGCCGCAGTTTCAATCAGCTCCAGCGCGCGATGAGTGCCGACCACCGGCAGGCGATGGTCGACGTACGGCGGGCCTACCTGGACGAGCTCGAACGCCGCCATCCCGACTCGTTCACCACCTGGCTGGCGTCGAACCCGCGCGCCGCCGGCAACCCGGCCCGGTTCTTCACCCACCGCGCCGACCACTAGGACCCAGGCCCCAGAAAGGCCCTAGCCGAGCGCGGCCCGCAGATCCGCCGCGATCAGCTCGACCGCGTGCCGCCCGGCGGAGAGCGCCGCCGGGAAGTTCAGGAACGCGTGCATCGTGTCCGCGTACTCGACCAGCCGCGTCGGGACGCCGTCCTGCTCCAGACGACCGGCGTACGCGAGCGCGTCGTCGCGCAACCAGTCCCGCCCGGCCGCGAGCATCAGCGTCGGCGGCAGCCCGGCGAGCGTCGCGGCCTGCAGCGGTACGGCGCCCGCGGGGACGTCGCGTGCTCCGAAGTACCACTCGTGCCAGTCGGCGGCCGGATGCAGGTCCAGGACCGGGTAGCACAGGATCTGCCGGTCGGGGAGTGGCGCACCCGCGTCGCGGGCGAGCTGGCACGCGCCGGCCGCCAGTGCTCCGCCCGCGCTCTGGCCCCCGACGGCGATTCGTCCGTCACCGTCCACGTTCGCGCGGATCCAGGCGAGTGTGTCGCTGACGTCGTGAAGCCCCGCTGGGCAAGGGTTCTCGGGCGCGAGGCGATAGTTGAGTGAGACCACCGTGGCGTTGCCGGCGGCGGCGATCCCGGAGGCCGCGAACTCGATGTCCCGCAGGTCCCCGCCGACGAATCCGCCGCCGTGCAGCCAGAGCAGGACCGGCCGGGGCCGCGGTGACGCCCGGTAGAGCCGGGCCTGGAGCGTGCGGCCGGGCAACTCGATCGCGAGGTTCTCGACGGCGACCCGCGGGTCACGTTCGCCGGCCACGGCCGGGTCGGGCAGTTCCTCCCGATCGAGCAGCAGCGCCTGGTACGGATCGAGTCCTGGATGATCCGGCTGGTCGGCGAGCAGCTTCCGCAGGGCGTCCGTCTCGGGCCCGTACTGCGGGCTGTCGACGATCTCGTGGATCATGCGCGCACCATAGCCAGGTGGCGGGCCGCGTGCGCGAACAGGATCCCGTCCGGTGTGGTCGAGACGTACTCCGCCAGCGCGCCGATGCCGCCGTCGAACCCGGCGCCCGTCGACGGATCCGTCCAGGTGCCGTCGTCGTACTGCGAGATCTCGTCGACGAGCGCGGCGCCGACGCTGCGGAACCGGTGCAGCACGAGCTCGGACGGGATCCGCCGGCCCGCCTCCACGCCGCCGAGGTTCAGTGCGCGCCCGCTGTCGGCGGTCTCCCAGCGCGGATCGAGACTCCAGTGCAGCCGGGCGGCCCGGGCGTCCCGCAGCACGGCGAGGGTGATCTCGTCCCACATCAGCACGTGCGCGACCAGATCGTGCAGCGAGTCGCAGAAGTCGCCGAGCGGCCCGGCGGTCACGTCGTACGGCGCGCGCAGCTCGGTCTCGCTCAAGCCTTCGGTCCGGCTCAGCAGCAGGTCCTGGTCGCGCCGGATGAGCTCGGCCGCCTGCGCGGGTGTTGTCGTCGGTGTACGCATGCCGACAATCAACCAGCCCGGACGGGGCTGGCGCGGTCGATTGCGCGAACCTCTCAATCCACCGCGCTACGGTTACCAGTTGAATCGGACAGAGGGAGTGGGCTGTGAGGATCGGGATCGTCGGCGCGGGCGGGGTGGGCGGTTATTTCGGCGCGCGGCTGGCCGCCGCCGGGCAGGACGTGGCGTTCGTCGCGCGGGGCAAGCACCTGGAAGCGATGAACGCCGACGGGCTCGCGGTGCTGAGCCCGGCCGGTGACCTGCGGCTGCCGGTGCGGGCGACGAGCGATCCGGCGCAGATCGGTCCGGTCGACTACGTGCTGGTCTGTGTGAAGACGTGGCAACTGCCCGAAGCGATCGCCGCGATCCGGCCGCTGGTGGGCGCGGACACCGCGATCGTCACCGTGCAGAACGGGGTCGAGGCGCCCGGCCAGGTCGCGGACGTCTACGGGCGGGACGCTGTACTGCCCGGTGCCGCGGAGGTGATCGCGTACGTCGAGAGTCCTGGTGTCGTCCGGCACCTCGGCAACGGGAAGCTCAACGTCGGGGAGTGGGACAACCAGGTCACGCCGCGGACCGACCGGCTGCGGGACGCGGTCGCCGGCGCGGGCCTGCAGGCGAACGTCCCGGACGACATCTGGGCGGCGCTGTGGACGAAGTTCCTGTCGGTCGTTCCGGGTGGCGGCCTCGGTACGGCGACCGGCGCCGCGTACGGCGTGCTCCGCACCCACCCCGCCACCCGTCGGCTGCTCACCGAGGCCATCACCGAGATCCGCGACGTCGCGCTCGCCCGCGGCATCCGGCTCGCAGCCGACGTCGTACCGCGCACGCTGGCCTGGATCGACCAGCTCCCCGCCGACGGCACCACGTCACTCCAGCGCGACCTGATCGCCGGCCGCCCGTCCGAACTGGACGCCTGGACCGGAGCCGTCGTCCGCCTCGGCAACGCCGCCGGCGTCCCGACCCCGGTCAACACCTTCCTCTACGACCTGGCCACCGCCCGAGCCCTTGCCGCCGGCAACTGACACGCACCGCGGCCCCACCGAACCCGTTTGAGTGGTTAACCCCTGAAGATGCCCCTTCACCTCCCGCATGCGAGGGGTGAAGGGGCATCGTGCGTGGTTAACCGCTGAAATGGCGGTGGGGCGGGGACGGTGCGGGGGCGGGGAGGGTTAGTTGTCGGCCAGGCGCTGGAGCAGGTTTGCCAGGGTTTGCTGTTCCTCGGGGGTCAGGCGCGCCAGTTGGTCGGCCATCACGGCGCGGCGCTTCTCGCGGAGGGTGGAGAGGATCTTCAGGCCGTCGGGCGTGAGATAGACGAGAGTGGCGCGGCGGTCGTGTGGGTCTGGCTGTCGCGCGACGAGGCCAGCTGCCTCGAGATCGTCGACGACCGACGTCGCGGACCGCGGCACGATGCCGAGCTGTGCTGCGAGTTCGCTCAGCCGCAGTAGCCGGTCCGCACGATCGAGCGTCCGCAGTACGCGGAACTGCGCGTGCGTGACGTTCTCGCCGAACCCCTCCCGGGACGCCCGGCGCTGGCGGCGGACGATGCCGTCCAGCAGGCCGGCGATCTGTTCGGCCGCGTCATCAGGCGCATGCATGAGCAGAGCCTAGTGGCCCTTCTTCCCCGGAGGGGAACAAACCGAGGTGGTTGTGAGGTTGACTCATAGTGAGTTAACCTCAGTATATCTTGGTCCCTGACTGGAAGGAACTGCATGTCGCAGATCTCCGGCTTTCCGGGCGGGGGAGCCGGCGGCGGGCGTGCGATGCGTTCGCTGTTGAAGGACTCCTCCGTTCGGCATCACAAGTTGTCGGCGGGCACCCTCCGCCGGATCCTCGGGTTCGCCCGTCCGTACCGCGGCTACCTGGCCGTGTTCCTCGTCCTCGTCGCGTTCGACGCCGGCACCGGCGCGGTCACCCCGCTGCTGTTCCGCGCGATCATCGACCGCGGCATCGTGCCGGGCCATGCCGAGGTCGTCGTCTGGCTCGCTCTCGTCGTCGCATTGCTCGCAATCGCGAACAGCGCGATCACCCTCGCCGAGCGCTGGTTCTCCGCGCGGATCGGCGAGGGCCTCGTCTACGACCTCCGCACCGCCGTGTTCGACCACGTCCAGCAGCTGCCCGTCGCGTTCTTCAGCCGGACCCAGACCGGCGCGCTCATCCAGCGCCTGAACGGCGACGTCCTCGGTGCCCAGCAGGCGTTCACCTCCACACTGTCCAACGTCGTCAGCAACCTGCTCAGCGTCGCGCTGGTGCTCGCTGCGATGTTCGTGATGTCGTGGCAGATCACGCTGCTCGCGCTCGTCGTGCTGCCGCTGTTCGTCATTCCCGCCCGGTTGCTCGCCGGGAAGCTGCGCGCGGCGACAGCGGAGACGTACAAGCTGAACGCCACCATGGCGCAGACCATGACCGAGCGCTTCAACGTCGCCGGCGCTGTGCTCGCCAAGGTGTTCGGCCGGACCGAGGACGCCTCCCGGGACTTCGCCGGGAAGGCCGCCCGGGTCCGCGACATCGGCGTCACCACGTCGATGTACGCCGGTGTCTTCCGCGTCTCGCTGACGCTGGTCGCCGCGCTCGCGGTGGCGCTCGTGTACGGCGTCGGCGGGGTCTTCGCCGTCGAAGGGATGCTCGGGATCGGGACTGTCGTCGCGCTGACGGCGTACCTGAACCGGCTCTACGGCCCGCTGACCGCGCTGTCTAACATCCAGGTCGACGTGATGACCACGCTGGTCAGCTTCGAGCGGGTGCTCGAGGTCCTCGACCTGCCGCCGATGGTTGCCGATCGCAAGGACGCGAAGACGCTGCCGGCGACCGCGGAGCCGTCGATCGAGTTCGACCACGTGTCGTTCCACTATCCGTCCGCGGAAGAGGTGTCGCTCGCCTCGCTGGAGTCGGTCGCGACGCTGTCGGCCGAGACCGGGGACGAGGTGCTGAAGGACGTCACGTTCACCGTCGAGCCGGGGCAGATGGTCGCCGTGGTCGGCCCGTCCGGCGCCGGCAAGTCCACCCTGTCCTCGCTCGTCTCCCGGATGTACGACGCCACCGGCGGCGCCGTCCTGGTCGGCGGTCACGACGTACGGGAGGTCACGCAGACCTCGCTGCGCGCGGCGATCGGGGTGGTCACCCAGGACTCGCACCTGTACCACGACACGATCCGCGCCAATCTGCAGCTGGCCCGCCCGGACGCGACCGACGACGAGCTGCACGCGGCCCTCCGGGCGGCGCAGATCGCTGCCCTCGTCGACAGCCTTCCGGACGGTCTGGACACCGTGGTCGGCGACCGCGGGTACCGGTTGTCCGGCGGCGAACGTCAGCGGCTGGCGATCGCCCGGCTGCTGCTCAAGTCGCCGTCGATCGTGATCCTCGACGAGGCCACCGCGCACCTCGACTCCGAGTCCGAGGCCGCCGTCCAGACCGCGCTCGCGAACGCACTGGTCGGCCGGACGTCGCTCGTCATCGCGCACCGCCTGTCGACGATCCGCAACGCCGACGTCATCCTCGTCCTCGACGACGGCCGCATCCAGGAGCGCGGCACCCACGACGAGCTGCTCGCCCGCGGCGGGCTGTACGCCGACCTCTACGCGACCCAATTCGCCGAGGCCGCCTGACCACCTGCCGGACCCCCGGTCGCGCGGCGCGTCGTGCGCGGGGCAGGATCTGCCGTATGAGAGATCGGATGACTGCGGCCGCCACGGTGCTCACGTACGACGCTCCCGCGGCGGACTGGCTCGCGGCGCTGCCGCTCGGCAACGGCCGGATCGGGGCGATGTGGTTCGGCGGCGCCGAGCGTGACCGGATCGCGCTGAACGACGAGACGCTGTGGTCGGGAAGCCCGGAGACCACCCGCCGGTTGTCGACGCCGATCGGCGAGGTCGGCGCGGCGGCGGTCGACCGGGTCCGGGCCGCGCTGGCGCACGGCGACGTCCGCACGGCCGAGGAGCTCGCGCACGGCTTCCACAGCGGGCACTCGCAGGCGTACATGCCGCTCGGCGACCTGCTGCTGGACTACCGGCCGTCAGGTGCCGTCGCGACCTACCGGCGGCGGCTCGACCTGGACACCGCGGTGGCACGGGCCGAGTACGAGGTCGGCGGCGTCGAGGTCTGGCAGGAAGTGTTCGTCAGCGCACCGGCGCAGGCATTGATCCTACGTCTGGGCGCATCGCAGCCGCTCACAGTGACGCTCAGCCTTACCTCTCAGCTCCGCTCGACCACGGAGGCGGTCGGTGACAACGGGCTGGCGCTGCTGGCGACCTGCCCGTCGTCCGTCGCCCCGCCGCACGGCAACGCCGCCGACCCGATCCAGTACTCCGACGGCGACGACCGTGGCATGAGCGCGGCCGTCGTACTGCGGGCGCAGACCGACGGATCCGTCACGGCGACCGACGAGGCGCTGACCGTCAGCGAAGCGACCGAGCTGTACGTCGTACTCGCCACAGCCACGGGCTATGAAGGACCGTCAACTGCACCGACACGCACCCGCGAAGAGTGCCGCGATGCCGCCGACACGACAGCCCGAACTGCGCTTGCCAAGGCGGAGGACCTGCGTGACGAGCATGTGGCTGACTACCAGGAGCTCTTCCGGCGTTCGGTGCTCACGCTGCCCTCCGATGTCGAGCTGACCACCGACCGGCGGCTCATCACCGCGGGCGACGATCCGGGACTGGCGGCGCTCATCTACAACTTCGGGCGTTACCTGATGATCTCCAGCTCCCGCCCGGGCGGCCTGCCGACCAACCTGCAGGGCATCTGGAACGAGCATCTGCAGCCGCCGTGGAGCAGCAACTACACGGTCAACATCAACACCGAGATGAATTACTGGCCGGCCGAGACGACGTCCCTGTCCGAGTGCCACGAGCCCCTGCTCACGTACGTGGCGAACCTCGCCCAGGCAGGACGCCGTACGGCCGAGGAGCTGTACGGCACGAAGGGCTGGACCGCGCATCACAACGCCGACGCCTGGTGCTGGACCGCGCCCGTCGACGGCAACCCGAAGTGGTCGAACTGGCCGATGGCCGGCGTCTGGCTGTGCCGTCACCTCTGGGACCACTACGCGTTCACCGGCGACCGCGAGTATCTCCGCGACGCGTGGCCGGTGTTGCGCGGTGCCGCCGAGTTCTGTCTCGACTGGCTGTTCGAGCTCCCGGACGGCACGCTCGGTACCGCGCCGTCGACCTCGCCGGAGAACGAGTACGTCGCCGCCGACGGCGAACCCGCCTCGGTCACGACCTCCGCGACGATGGACCTGTCGCTGATCGCGGACCTGTTCGACCGCTGCCTGCAGGCCGCGGCCGAGCTCGAGCTCGCCGACCCCCTCGTCGACGACCTGACCGCCGCCCGCAAGCGCATCCCCGACCCGCGGGTCGGCAGCCGGGGCCAGCTGCAGGAGTGGCTGGCGGACTTCGCCGAGGCCGAGCCGCAGCACCGCCACACGTCTCATCTGATCGGCCTGCACCCCGGCGACCAGATCACCCCGGACGGTACGCCGGAACTCGCTCGGGCCGCGGCCCGCACCCTGGAGCTGCGCGGGGACAAGAGCACGGGCTGGTCGCTGGCGTGGCGGATCTCGTTGTGGGCAAGGCTCCGCGACGGCGCGGCCGCCCACCGTCTGGTCCGCGAGCTGCTGACTCCGGCCTCCGATTCGGGCACCGACTACGTGGGGGACGGCTCGGGCCTGTACCCGAACCTCTTCTGCGCGCACCCGCCGTTCCAGATCGACGGCAACTTCGGTGCGACCGCCGGGATCGCGGAGATGCTGCTGCAGAGCCACACCGGCGAGCTCGAGATCTTCCCCGCGCTGCCGGACGCCTGGCCGGAGGGCTCGATCACCGGTCTGCGCGCCCGCGGCGGCGTCGGCGTCGACCTCACCTGGTCCGCGGACGCGGCACACGCCGTCCTGACGGCCGACCGGGACGGCACCGTCGTCCTCCGCCACGGCGAGCGTCGCGAGGAGGTGTCTCTCACCGCCGGGGTCCCGTACATCTGGACAATTGCCGGATGAGCCGCGATCGGGATCGGCGCGGTCGCACCGGACATCGACTGGACCAGACCGGATCACATCGTGGTGCCCGACCCGGCGACGGCGCCGACGTACGCGAGCCTGCTGCAAACCTTCACCGAGTTGTACGCCGCGATGCGGGCGCAGGTCCACCGGCCGGCGCGGGGCGCGCTCTAGGTCAGGTCGCGGACGTGCAGGACGGTGCCGCTGGCGACGTCACGGTCGAGCAGCGACCAGATGGACCGCGCCACCGTCTCGGGTTTGGAGAGCTTGCCGAGGGCCTCCATCTCGCGGAAGCGGCTCGACACCGGGACCTCGAACGGACTGGCCGCGCGCAGCTCGGCCTGCATTGCCGTGTCGACCGAGCCGGGTGACACGGAGACGACCCGGCAGCCGGGATGTCGGCGCCGCTGCTCGAGCCCGACCGTGCGCACCCATTGGTCGATCGCGGCCTTGCCCGCGCAGTAGCTGGACTCGCCCTCGTGCGGTCTGCTCGCCGCACCGGACGACACCATGATCAGGTGCTGTTCGCAGTCGCGCCCGGACAGCGCGCTCAGGAACGACTGCCCGAGCACCTGCGCGGCCGCGGAGTTCAACAGCACGTTACGGGTGTACTGCTCGGTGTCGACATGATCCGCCGAGCCGAGCGGCGTCAGCGTCCCGGCGTTGTGGATGAACACCACCAGTTCCGGATCGCCGGCCTCGACCCGCTGCCGGAAGTCCTTGTCGACCACCGGCCACGAGTCCGGGTCGGCGAGATCCACCGCGACATGGTGCGCCCCCGGCGTACCGCCACGGCGTGAGATGTCGATCAGCTCGGCGCTCTCGAACGGAATCGTCGCCGCCAGCGCGGCCCCCAGTCCGGCCGACGCGCCAGAGATCCAGACCAGGATCCGCCGTAGCGGCGTCACCGGCTTCCCGTCCCCGAGCGCAGGCAAAAATCCAGCATCATGCAGTTCCCCCCTGCAGCCCCATCCACCCCTTGCTAGAGGCAGAGTACGTCCTGAGGCCCGCGAGACGTAGCCCCCTCGGCGTTTCTCACCCCGTGCGACGGCTCGGTCGCCCGCAGCGTCTGCCGGTGAACGCTCAGCGGGCTCTCAGCAACCTGTTGCCAAGAGCATCGACCAGAGCCTCGGCGGCACCCTGCCGGAGGTACGCCGGACGGCCGCGGCGAAGTTCCGCGGCCGCTCGGGCGTACCGACGCGCCGGAACGAGCTCAGGAATCGTTGTCCCGGAGGTCGTCGTTCTGGCCGTCGAGGTTGTCCAGCTGGTCCCGGGCCATGTCGGTGCCCTGGTCGATCTTGTCGCCGTACTTGCCGCCGGTCTTCTCGTCGGCGAACTCGCCGGCCTTGTCCAGGCCCTCGTCGACCTTGTCGCCGTGCTCGTCGACCAGGTCGCCGGCCTTGTCCTTCATGTTGTCGAACATGCCCATCGCGGTTTCCCCGTTCTCTCGATGGTTGCCTTCCACTACCGAACCGCCATTACCCGATCGCCCGGATCCCACACACCGGCCGGTCAGGCAGTGAACGGATTCCGATCCGCCGTGAGGGCCGGGAGCACGGTCCCGGCGAACGTCGCGTAGAGGTGCCGCTGGAACATCGGGCCGAAGCTCACCCGGGCGACACCTCGCGCGGCGTAGTCCGCGACGGAATTGACACCCTGCCCGTAGCCGACGTTCACCGGGCCGTCGATCTGCGTGGTGAGCGTGCAGATCAGGTCGAGGTCGCCGACGCCGATCGGGTACACGCAGTCGGCGCCGGCGGCCAGGTAGCGGTTGCCGCGGTCGAGCGCGGTCGCCAGCTGTTCGTCCGCCGTACCGGCTCGGCGGACGAACGTGTCGATCCGGGCGTTGATCACGAGTGCGTCGCCGGCCGCGGCCCGCACCGCGGCCAGGAAGTCCTCCTGCACGCCGGCGTCGATCATCCGGCCGGTCGCCGGATCGGAGTCCTCCAGGTTGAGTCCGACGGCGCCGGTCGCGACGAAGCGCTCGACCAGCTCAGCCGGAGCCAGGTGGTACCCACGCTCGAAGTCGACCGTGACCGGCACGGACACCGACCGCGCGATCCGCGCCGCGGCCGCCAGGACGTCGTCGACCGGCGCATACTCACCGTCGTCGTACCCGAGGACCGCCGCTGTGGCGTTGCTGCTGGTCGCGACCGCGGCGAAGCCGGCCTCCTCGACCAGGCGGGCCGAGGCCGCGTCCCAGGCGTTCGGTACGACGAGCGGCGTGCCGGGAACGTGCAGCTCCCGCAAAGTAGTTGCTGAAGACATCAGGATCTCCTGTGGATCAGGGGCAGCCCGAAGGCTGGGAACAAGGCAGGCTGATGAAACGCGAGCACGGCCGAGATCTCGTCCTTGGTACAGGTCAGGACCTTGATCGAGTGCGCATGGAAGTGGTCGTCGGAGCCGTGGATGTAGAGCGCGAACGCGGGCTGTCCGTTCGCCGAGGTCTCGACCAGGACCCGTCGGTCCGGCCCCGGCCGCAGCTTCGCGTCGAGCAGCCGCAGCACGTCGGCACGCCCGCTGAACCAGGTCAGGATCGGCGGCATCTCCCACCGCGCGTCCGCGCTGAACAGCCCTTCCAGAGCGACGAGGTCCTTGCTCTCCATCGCCGCCTGGAACTGGTCGAGCAGCGCCCGTCGTACCGGCTCGTGCGGCTCGCTCAGGTCGTCCTCCCGCGGTCGCAGCCGGGCGAGCTCGGCCCGTGCCCGCTGCAGCGAACTGTTCACCGCGGCGGTCGTTGTGTCGAGCAACGACGCGACCTCCGCGGCAGGCCAGGTGAGGACCTCGCGCAGGATCAGTACGGCGCGCTGCCGCGGCGGCAGGTGCTGCATCGCGGCGACCATCGCCAGCCGCAGGCTCGCGCGGTCGCCGACCACCGCGGCCGGGTCGGCGCCGAGCAACCGGTCCGGGAACGGCTCCAGCCACGGCACCTCCAGCGCCTGGCCGTGCAGCTCGTCCGGATCGTTGCCCGGGGCACCCAGCGCTGACGGGACGACCCGCCGGCTGCTGTGCTGCAGGAGGTTCAGGCACACGTTGGTGGCGATCCGGTACAGCCAGGTCCGGACCGACGAACGGTGCTCGAAGTCCGCGTGACCACGCCAGGCGCGCAGGTACGTCTCCTGGACGGCGTCCTCGGCGTCGTGCAGCGACCCGAGCATCCGGTAGCAGTGCGCCACCAGCTCAACCCGGTACTGCGCGAACTCCTCCTCGAGATTCATCGGACTCCTTCCACCACCTTCTCCGGCACGACCTCGGCCCTGCGGCGGGCGGCGACGGCCAGCCCCGAGACGGCCCCGAGCAACGACAGTACGCCGCACCCCGCGAGCGCCCGGGCGAAGCCGTCACCGGTGTAGCCGCCCGCGGCGGTGAACACCGACCCGAGCACGGCCACCCCGGCCGCGCCGCCGAGCTGCCGGTTCATGCTGTAGATCCCGGACGCGATCCCGACCGCCTCCCGGGGCAGCGCCGCCATCGCCGCGCTCTGCGCCGCGGGCATCGCGAGCGAGATCCCGCAGCCGGTGACCACCAGCGGCACGACCAGCCCCCAGTAGTGGTCCGCGCCGCGGCTGACCCAGAACATGCCGGCGGTCTGCAGCGCCATACCGATCACCACGAGCGGGCGCTCGCCGACGCGCTCGACCAGCCGGCCGGCGATCGGGCCGACCACGAACAGGGTCGCGGTCCACGGCAGGAGCTGCAGACCGGCCTTCAACGGCGCCGATCCGAGCACGGCCTGCATGTACTGGGACAGGAAGAAGACCGCGCTGAACAACGCCGCGCTGAGGAAGAAGCCGGCCGAGTTCGCCGCGCTGAACGTCCGGTTCCGGAAGAACGCGAGCGGAACCATCGCGTGATCCGTCCGCCGCTCCCACCAGCCGAACGCAGCCAGCATGACCACCCCGGCCCCGAACCCGCCGAGGACCTCCGCGCTCGTCCAGCCGGCCGATTCACCGCGCACCGTGCCCCAGACCAGCCCGAGTACGGCGAGGCTGATCAGGACCGCGCCGACGAGGTCGAGCCGTCGCGCCGGGCCGGTGCTCTCACCGATCTTCGTCAGCACCAACGCGATCGCGGCCACGCCGATCGGCACGTTGATCCAGAAGATCCACTGCCACGACAGCCCTTCGGTGACCGCGCCGCCGATCAGCGGACCGCCCAGTACGGCGATCCCCGTGACGCCGCTGAACACGCCAATCGCCCGGCCGCGCCGCTCAGGCGGGAAGGCGGCCCCGAGCAGCCCCATCGCCAGCGGCATCACCATCGCCGCACCGACGCCCTGCACGGCCCGGGCCGCGATCAGCAGCGGCAAGGTCGTCGCCAGGGCGCAGGCGACGGACGCGGCCGTGAACACGGCCAGCCCGGCGGCGTACGTCCGTCGTCGGCCCAGACGGTCACCGATCGCGGCGGCCGTCATCAGCAACATCGCAAAACTCAGCCCGTAGGCGTTGACCGTCCACTCCAGCTGCTCGGCCGACGCGCCAAGATCCGCCCGGATCGTGGTCAACGCCGCGGCAACCACCAGAACGTCCAACGCCACCATGACCGACCCGATCGAGGCCAGTCCCAGAACCCATCTCTGCTCAGCAGTCTCTTTCACACCCCTACAGACCGCCGCCGAGCCCCGAACTCATCGCCGCGATGAGAGAAAGTCCGCTCAGCGTTCGGGTCGGGACTCGATCTGGATGAGGGTTTGCTGACCGGCGGCCACCAGAGTGCGGTGGGTGGAGGTGATGCCGAAGACCTCCAGGCGGCAGATGGTGAGGGTGCGGCCGGGCTTGATCACCGTGCCGACGGCCTCCAGTTGGTCGCCCTCGGCCGGGGCCAGCAGGTTGATCTTGAACTCGACCGTGAGCACCGACGTACCCTCCGGGAACAGCGTGAACGCGGCGTACCCGCCGGCGCTGTCCGCGATCGAGCTCGTCGCGCCGGCGTGGAAGTAGCCGTGCTGCTGCGTGACCTCGGGCCGGCTCGGCAGCACGATGCGCACCTCGCCCGGCCCGATGTGCGCGATCCGCGCCCCGAGATGGGTCATCAGCCCCTGGCGGTCGAAGCTCGCCTGAACCCGCTCCCGTACCTCGGCCGCCGCCTGCTCCATACCCGGGACGCTACTAGGTCAACGCGATCAGCGCGGCCGCGGGCAGCGTCGGCGTCGGGGATCCGCCGGCGGGCTCGACGGTGAGCCCGAACGCCGTCATCCCGGCGGTCGAGCCGTTGACGACCTGAGTGAGGTCGCCCGCGGCCAGGCCGACCGAGTGCGCGGTCTTGCCCTGGTCGATCATCCACAGTTGCCACGTCCGGTCGTCGGGCAGCTTCGGAAGGCCCCGTAGTACGACGACCGATTTGTCGGCCTGCGCCGATGTGACGACCGTGGCCTGACCGCCGCCCTGGACCGCCCCGTGAACGGTCCGCGCGTCGGGTTGGGCCAGAACGGCCGCCACCTGCCGGTTGGCACGCTCCGCCGCCTGCCGGTCCCGGTACTGGTCGACCGCGACCCCGCCGCTGAGCGCGACCGCGGCGGCCGCAGCAGCGAGCGTGAGCACCGACCGGCGACCGAACCGGCGCGGTACGGCGGGGCTGGCCGACCCGCCCTCGACGACCGGGGGGAGCTGCCGGACGTGCTCGATCGCCGCCATCACGTTCGCCTTCAGGGCGGGCGGTGGCGAGTCCGACACCTGGGTGGCCAGTTTCACCGCGGCCGCGCGGAGCTCGGCGACCTCGGTGGTGCAGAACGCGCATTCGGCCAGGTGGGCTTCGAAGCGGACCCGTTCGTCGTCGGGTAGCGCGTCGAGAACGTACGGACCGGTGAGGGTATGCACATCGGGTTCCGTCATGATCCTTGCCCCCTTGTGGCTCCGAGGCAGTCGCGGAGCCGGATCAGGCCGTCGCGCATTCTCGCCTTGATGGTCGGAAGCTTGGCGCCGAGTTGCTGGGCGACCTCCGGGTAGGTGTAGCCGTTGTAGTACGCGAGCTCGATGGACTCCCGTTGCAGCTCGGTCAGCGAATCGAGGCAGCGCCGTACCTGCTCGGCCTCGAGCCGGGTGCTGACGGTGTCCGCGACTTGGTCGAACTCGACCTCGGCGGTCCGCGCACCGACCTGCTCGGTGCGGTCGGCGGCAGCCTGCTCGGAGCGGACCCGGTCGACCGCGCGGCGGTGCGCGATGGTCAGGATCCAGGAGTGGGCGGAGCCCCGGCCGGCGTCGTACCGGCTCGCGGTGCGCCAGACGTCGATCATGACCTCCTGGGTCACCTCCTCGGACTGGGCCGGGTTGCGGAGGATCCGCCGTACCAGCCCGAACACCGAGGGGGCGACGCGGTCGTAGAGCGCGCTGAACGCGGCCGTGTCGCCGGTCGCGGTCAGCGCCAGGAGGTCGCCGTCGCCGACCCCGCCGGACCGCGGGTGCGATCCGGCGGGCCAGGGCAGCGAAGTAGGTCCGGTCACGGGTCAGCTTGCCGGGGGCATCAGCACGGAGTCGATGAGGTACACGGTAGCGTTCGCGGTCTTCACGCCGCCGCAGATCACGTTCGCGCCGTTCACCTTGAGGGCGTCGCCCGAGCCGCTCACCGTGACGTCCTGCTTCTCGACGGTCGGGTGCTTGCCGACGACCGCCATCGGGTCGAGCTGGCCGGCGACCACGTGGTACGTGAGGATCTTGGTCAGCAGCGCGTCGTTGGTCTTCAGCGTGCTCACAGTCGCGGCCGGGATCTTCGCGAACGCGGTGTCGACCGGCGCGAAGACGGTGAACTCGCCGCCGTTCAGCGTGGAGACCAGGTCGACCTTCGGGTTCAGCTTGCCCGAGACCGCCGCGACCAGCGTCGTGAGCAGCGGGTTGCCCGATGCGGCGGTGGCCACCGGCGCGGCCGCCATACCGTCGATCGAGCCGGCGCCCGACGGGTTCGCCTTCGCGTAGTCGGCGCAGCCCGGTCCGACCAGGCCGGCGGCGGCCTCACTCATCGACGGCGTGGTGCTCGTCGCCGGTGCGCTGCTGCTCGTACTGGTGGTGCTCGTACCGCCGGCGGCGCCGTTGTCGTCGTCACCACCACAGGCGGATGCGGTCATTGCGAGAGCCAGTGCGCTGAGGGCGAGACCGGCGCGGGTGAGGTGCTTGGACATGAGGTGATCTCTTTCCTGAGGAGAGTGCTGACTGAACAGTTTGGGAGTACTTCGGAGCGGGTCGCGGGCCGGATGGGTCACTCGACCATCACGACCGTGTTGTGCAGTCCGCTCGAGCCGTTCGGGCGCGGCGGCGCCTGGCGATCGGTCTGGATCTCGCCCGCCGCGTCGGTCGCGCGGACGGTCAGTTTGTGCGTGCCGGGCGTGGCGTCCCAGCGGAACGTCCACTGCCGCCAGGTGTCCGGGCCGTCCACCGGTGCGAGCCGAGCCGGTTGCCACGGGCCGTTGTCGACCCGAACCTCGACCTTGCGGATGCCGCGGTGCTGCGCCCACGCGACCCCGGCCGCGATCGCAGGCCCGGCCTTGACGGTCGCGAAAGCCTTCGGTACGTCGATCCGCGCGGACGTCTTGATCGGCGCCTCGACCGACCAGCCGCGGTCGGTCCAGTACGCGCTGAAATCCTGGAACCTGGTGACCTCGAAGTCGACGATCCACTTGGTCGCGGACACGTACCCGTACAGCCCGGGCACCACCATCCGGACCGGGAAGCCGTGCTCGAACGGCAGCGGTTCACCGTTCATCGCGACCGCGAAGATCGCGTCCCGGCCGTCGGTGAGCGCGGACAACGGCGTACCGATGGTGAGACCGTCCACGCTGGTCGACTTCACCGCGTCGGCGCCGTCCCCGACACCGGCCTCGCGCAGGACGTCCGCGATTGGCACGCCGATCCACCGGGCGTTCCCGACGTACGGCCCGCCCACCTCGTTGGACACGCAGGTCAGGGTGATGTCGCGCTCGACCAGGCGGCGTTCGAGCAGCTGGTCGAACGAGATCCGGAGCTCTTTGTCGACAAGTCCGTGGACGCGCAGTTCCCAATCCCGCGGATCGATCCGGGGCACCTGCAGCAGCGTGTCCACGCGATAGAACTTGCTGTTCGGCGTCGTGAACGGGCTGATCCCCGGTACGTCGACACTCGCGCGCGGCGGACCCGCGGCCTCCGTCGGTCGAGGAACCCGGACGCGCGCCCGGAGCTCGTTTCCAGACACTCCGACAACCCTCGTGGCGCCGGCGCTCGCCACCCCCGTCGCGGCGAGCGCCGACACGGTCAGGAGGAAGCGCCGCCGGTCGAACCCGGCCGGTTGCGCCGCTGCTGCTCGACGGGCCTTGTGAGGGCCACCACGGACCACCAGCCACATGGCGGCGACTGCGACGGCCAGCGTGACAGTTGCCGGCAGCAACCGGTCGACCAGGTTCCCGGCCGACGACCGGCTGAAGACCGCAAACACGAGACCGACCAGGCCCAACCCGCCGGCGACCCCGACCGCCGTCCGCCGCCGTCCCCGAGCGCCGATCAGACCAGCGACGGCGGCGACGATCACGAGGGCCGCGCAGATACCGACGCGGAGCAGCGGCCGATCGGCGGTCCCGAGCGACCGCACCGCCCAATCCTTCACCGACCCCGGCGCCCAGTCGATGACCTGCACACCGACCGCATCCACCGGCCACGGCCCACCGCTCAGATCGGCAACAAGATACCCAACCGCAAGCGCCACACCGGCCGCAACCACACCACCAACCGCTCCGAGAAACCTGTGCATGCACAGACCTTCGAAGCAGACGCCCCTCCGGATGGGGAGAAGAGGCTTCCTCAGAGGCCCATGTAGGCCTTTCAGGCAAGAGGTTGAGAGTGGTGGTCGGCTTCGGCGGTCAGTCGTAGGTTTGCCTGCGCGACCTGAGCGCCACCTTGCTCGTACGCAGCTCTCATCTCCACCGTGACCCCGCGGGCAGCCCGGTTCCACCCCTCGTCGACAGCCCAAGTCGTCTTCGGGGCGGCCGGCTCCGGCTCAGAGGCTCGTGTAGGCCTTTCAGGCAAGAGACTGACAGGAGGTTGAGAGTGGTGGCCGGCTTCGGCGGCCAGTCGTAGGTTTGCCTGCGCGACCTGAGCGCCACCTTGTTCGTACGCAGCTCCCACCACCCTGAGCCCGGTTCCACCCCTTGTCGACAGCCCAGGTCCGCCCTTGCGGCGGCCGGCTCCGGCCCGGCCCGTGTAGGCCTTTCAGACAAGAGATTCACAGGAGACTGAGAGTGGTGGCCGGCTTGGGCCGTCAGTCGTAGGTTTGCCTGCGCGACCTGAGCGCCACCTTGTTCGTACACCGCTCCCATCATCACCCTGACCCCGCGCGCAGCCCGCCTTCGTGGTGGCCGGCCTCGGCTCAGAAGCTCGTGTTGGCCTTTCAGGCAAGAAATTGACAGAAGATTTAGAGTGGTGACTGGCTTCGGCGGTCAGTCGTAGGTTTGTCTGCGCGACCTGAGCGCCTCGTTGCTCGTGAACCGCTTCCATCACCACCGTGACCCGCAGGCAGCCCGGTTCCGCCCTCGTCGACAGCCCAAGTCCGTCTTCGTGGCAGCCCTGTTCCGGCCCTTGCGGCGGCCGGCTCCGGGTTCGCCACGAGTGGTGGAGGACAGGCGCCGGGCTGGACATACAGGGTGCGGGTGTGGTCGGCGAGGCACGACGTGGGAGGCGGGTCCGTCCTCGAGCGGGCGGCCCCCTCACCGGTTCGGTGTGGGTGACGAGACGAGCCGCCCGCTGCCGGAGGCGGCTGGAAGGATTCCGCGGCTCCTGACCCGCCGCAGCACAACGGCCTCCTGCCCGCTTGCCTGCGGGTGGGAGGTTGTTGTGTTCTGTGGTCTCAGCCGGTGGCTGCGAAGTCGGCCGCTTGCTGGAGGGCTGCCGCGTCGGCCCGCCATCGCGAGCGGTCGGCGATGGTCGCCACCGCGACGCCCGCGGACACCCGCAGGCCGGCCTCGGTGAACCCGCTGGGGCCGGTGGGCTCGGTGGGCTCGGGCTCCTGTGAGCTTGTCCCGCTGTCTGGTGGTCGGGCGCGCGGAGGCGCGGTGCGTCGGGCGGTGGCGGGGGTGGGTGCGGGTTCGGCCCAGCTGGGGCGGGCGACGTGGACGGTGCCGTCGAGGATGGTGATGTGCCAGTGGCCCCTGTGCAGGTCGGTGTGGTGGCGGCGGCAGAGCAGGGCGAGGTTCGAGACTTTGGTGTCGCCGCCGTCGATCCAGGAGATCAGGTGGTGGGCGTCGCACATGATTGGCGGGGCTCCGCAGACCACGCAGCCGCGGTCGCGGGCGTCCAGGGCGCGGCGCATCGCCCCGGTGACGAGCCGCACGCGGCGCCCGACGTCGAGGGGTTCGGAGTTCGAGCCGAGCACCAGTGGGATGATGTTCGCGTCGCAGGCCAGCCGCCGGATCGTGGCCGCGGACAGCCCGCCGCTGTAGGCGGTGCGCCCGAGCGCGTCCGCGGTGGCGGACCTGAGGTCTTCGAGGTCGATCGTGACGGTGATGTTGGCCTTCGCGCCGTACCTGGCCACCCGACCACCCGTGCCCGCGGTGCCTGCCATGTCCCCCGTACCCGCGGCGCCTTCAGCCGCCGAAGCCGCGGCGCCCGCGGTGCCTGCCATGTCCCCTGTACCCGCGGTGCTCGCGGCGCCTTCGGTGCCGCTGGCGGGGCCGGCTGTGGGGCCGGTGGTGGGGCCGGTGGTGTCCCAGACGGCGGCGGCGGTGCTCAAGGCATCCGACAGGGCGTCGGCCTGGCGCTTGTCGCGGGGGCGGGGGTCGTGTTCGCCGTCGACGGTCTTGTGCGGGCGGGCCCCGGCGTGCACGACCGCGCGCAGCAGTTCGGCGTTCTCGTTGGCCAGGAAGCCCTTGAACTTCACGCCGTTGTCCGCGGCCGAGAGCGTCAGGGACTCGCGGGCGTAGGCCTTGTGTTCTTCGGGTTCGGGGCCGTCGGAGTCCAGCAGGTCGGCGATCTCCTTGGCGGCCGTGCGCAGTTCGCCCGGTGACAGGTGGCCGGCCAGGCCGACCAGTTGCTCCGCGGCGGCGTCCAAGTGTTCCACCGGGACCCGCGACCGGACCCGGTCGAGTCCGAACACGATCGCGGCCGCCTGCGCCGGACGCAACAGCCAGCCACCACCAGCGCCGCCAGGCGCGACGCCGGGTTCCTCGCCGGGTTCCTCGCAGGAGGCAGTGTCCTCGAGGGCGGTTGCCACGGCCGGGTAGTGCGGGGCGGTCTGGGCGAGCCGGAGGGTGCGGCGGGCGGCCGGTGGGTCCAGGCGGTACCGGAAGCGCAGGAGTTCGGCGGTGTCGCGGGCGCCGAGCTCCTCGGCGTAGCCGGTGGACTCGATGGCGGCGACCACGGTCAACCGGTAGGACTCCAGGCGGGCGAGCTCGGCTTCCAGCGTGTCGAGGGTGGACAGCAGTTCGCCGCCACTCATCGACCACGCCGGCCGCTCGCCAAGAAGTTCCATGGCATTGACTCTAGACGGCGCCACCGACAGTTTCCGAGCTGGAATCCCCTTATTTTGTGGGCTGTTTGTGGGCCCACACCAGCAAACACCACCAGCCCTCAGGACTCAGGGCCCGGCGGGCTGGTCGACCCGCCACGGGAGAAGAATTGCAGGCAGTCAGGCGCGCTGCCGTCGGCTGTCTGCGCGGTTCCCGGTCGTACCAGGGTGCCGTCGACTAGCCCGTCGCGATTGGCGAACACGCTGGTCAACTCGGGTCGTGCTGCAGAGCACTTGGTCGAGCCGCGGCATGATCACCCGGTGGATCCGCGACACCGTCCAGGTCTGTCAGGACCTTCTGAGGTTGTACCAGCACGACCTGCCGGCTGGCCCAGAACCCGCCGTCGGGCTTCGAGGACCTCGAAGCCCGACGTCGCGATCGAGCCCGAGTGGAGACTGATACCGCCTCGACCCACCTGCAGGAAGTTGCTGAAGCGTGGTAACTCCAATTCTCCTGACGCGGTGGGGCGATTCCTGTTCCCTGCGCTGACTGTCGCTGGCCCGGCAAGCGCAGCCACGCACCCAACTCCCGCTCTATCTTCTCTTGTTCTTCTTCTCTTAAGGACCTCCGCCAGGCGGGCCTCCGCTGCGACATCTCTCTCGCGATCGCCAACGCAAGAACCCATCACCACCTCGACGGTCTCCGCCGCCAGGCTCTCCGGACGGTCTCGGCGGGGGTCTGCTGGTTAGCCCATTCGGGCCAGGGCGGCCTGGGTCAGCTCGTATTGGAGGGGGCGGCCGGATGCATAGTGTTCGATTTCGTTGATGGTGATTTCGCCCATTTCGAAGTAGCACTCGACGGTGGCGGCGGCCTGGTGGGGGGTGAGGAGGACGTTGGGTAGGCCGCGGAACGGGTTGTCGGGTGGGAGGGGTTCCTCGTCGAAGACGTCCAGGGCGGCGTCGATCCGGCCGGTGCGGAGTTCCTCGACCAGTGCGGCGGTGTCGACCAGCCAGGAGCGGGCGGTGTTGATCAGCGCGGCGCCGTCCGGCATCAGCGCGAGTTCGCGGGCGCCGATCAGGTGGTGGGTCTCGGGCAGGGTCGGCGCGTGCAGGGCGACGACCCGGCTGGTGCGCAGCAGTTCGTCCAGCGCGGTACGACGTACGCCGAGTTCGGCCGCCCGCTCGTCGGTGAGATAGGGATCGTGGACGACGACCTCGTGAGCCCGCAGCGCGACGAGCATCCGGATGTACTCGACACCGGTCCGGGACGCCCCGACGACGCCGATCCGCGACGCCGTGAGGCCGTGCTGCGGAGGTACGGCGTTCCGCCACGCACCGGCGTGCATCTGGTGATCGAACCGCTGGATGCGGTGCAGCATGCTCAACGTGAACGCCAGTGACACCTCCGCGACCGGCTCCGCCATCGCCTGACCCGCCTGTGTGATCCGCAGCCCGCGCCGGAACACCTCCTCGGTGACGAAATGCTTCACCGAGGACGCACTGTGCGCGATCAGCCGCAACCGCTCCGCGTGATCGAGTACCGCCGCGGTGAGCGGCGTCGCACCCCACGACGTGATCAGTACGTCGGCCCCGGGCAGCGCCGCCGTCAACGCGTCCGCATCGCCCGGATCGTCCAGGACGACGACCTCCCCGAGCGCTTCCAGCCGCGCCATACTCTCCGGCGCGAACACCATCTCCCGGTACGACGGGGTCGCCGCCAGGACAATGCGCAGTTTTCCGGTCATGGCCGAATTCTAGGCACGCGGGACACCGTCAGGTGCAGCACCAGCGTGCCGGCGAGGACGACGGCCGCGATGCCGAGCAGATCGTGCGGTGCGGATCCGGCCGTGAGCGCGAGCCCGCCGAGGGCGCTGCCGAGCGCGGACCCGAGCGAGATCGCGCTCCCGTTCAGCGCCATCAGGATCGCCGGGGACTCGGGCGCGAGGCCGGCGAGGCGGACCTGCTGCGGTACGGCGGCGCCGCCGTTGCCGATGCCCTGGGCGAAGAACCAGCTCACGGCGATCACGGCGAGCGCGGCGGCCGAGGTGAGCATCAGGCCGGCCATTCCGAGAATCGAGTTCAGCAGCAGGAAGACCAGGACGACGGTGAGGACGCGCGGTGCGGCGAAGCGGTCGGCCAGCCGGCCGGTGACGGCGTTCCCCAGCGCACTGGCGACGCCGTACCCGAACATGATCACGACGATCATCCAGCCGGCCGGGAAGGACGGGCCGAGGATCAGGACGGCGTACGTGAAGCAGGTGAAGCTGCCGGTCAGGATGCCGGTGGTGACGAGCAGCGCGCCGACCAGCCGGGGTCGGGCGACCGGCCGAAGCTGGTCGGTGAGCCGCCCGGCCGGGAGTTGCCGGCGGGGAAGGCCGCGCAGGATGCCAGCCAGCGCGACGACGCCCATCGCGGCGACCAGGATCATCGGGTAGCGCCAGCTGGACTGACCGATCAGCAGCCCGAACGGTACGCCGAGGGCGGTCGCGGTCAGCAACCCGCCGAGCACGAACGACAACGCCTTCCCGCGGTGCCGGACCGGCGTCACAGCGATCACGTAGCCGCTCACGGCGGCGTTCAGCAGGCAGGCGCCGAGCGCCGCCAGCACCCGGCCGGCGAACGCGACCGGGTACGTCGTCGCGAGCCCGACGACGAGGTTGCCGAGCACGAACACGGCCAGCGCGGCGGCGATCGTCGTCCGCCGCTCCCACCGCGAGGTCACCGCTCCGAGCACCGGGCCTGCAAATGCCGCGGTCAGCGCGAAGGCGGACATCAATTGACCCGCGGCCGCCACACTCACGTGCAGGTCCTCGGCGATGCTGGGCAGCAACCCGGTCAGGACGTAGCCGTCGATCCCCATCGAGAAGGTCGCGACCGCCAGCCAGGCCAACGGCCGGTACGAGAACTCCTGATCCGCATCCGTCTCAGCGGCGCACGTCTCCGTCACCCGACGGCAACTTTTGAGGCACGGGTGACGAGCGTATGCAGTCCGACGGTGAGCGCAAGTACGACGGCGGAGACGCCGAGCAGGCCGTTCGGCGCCGCGCCCGCGGTCAGCGCAACACCGCCCAGGCCGCTGCCGAGCGCCGATCCGAGCGAGATCGCGCTGCCGTTGAGCGCCATCACGATCGCGGCCGAGTCGGGCGCCATCTGCGCCAGCCGGGCCTGCTGCGGCACGGCCGCGCCGCCGTTGCCGACACCGGCCGAGAAGAACCAGATCAGCCCCCAGACGGCCGCGACCACAGCCGGCGCGAACATCAGCGCGATCATGCCCAGGACGGCGTTCAGCAGCAGCCCGACGAGTACGACGGTCAGCACCCGCAGCGCGGTGAACTTGTCGACCAGCCGGCCCGTCACCGCGTTGCCGGCCATGCTCGAGACGCCGTACCCGAACATGATCAGGATGATCGCCCACTCGGCGTGGAAGTGCGGGCCGAGGATCAGCGTCGCGTACGTGAAGCAGGCGTAGCTGCTGCACAGGATGCCGGTGGTGACGAGCAGCCCGGCGACCAGCCGCGGCTGCCCGAGCGGGCGGAGGCGTTCGACCAGGGTCCCGCCCGGCAGATGGAGCTGAGGCAGCCGGAGCATGATGCCGAGCAGCGCGATCGTGCCGACGGCCGCGACCAGGATCATCGGGAACCGCCAGCTGGACTGCCCGAGGACCAGCCCGATCGGTACGCCGAGCGCGGTCGCGGTCATCCAGCCGCCGAGCACGAACGACAACGCCTTTCCGTGGTGCCGGACCGGCGTCAGCGCGATCACGTACCCGGTGACCGCGGCGTTCAGCAGACTGCCGCCCAGCGCGGACAGCACCCGGCCGCCGAGCGCCATCGGGTAGTTCGCGGCGAGCCCGACGACCAGGTTGCCGAGCACGAAGACCCCGAGCGACAGCACGATCGTCGTCCGGCGCTCCCACCGCGACGTCAGCGTGCCGAGGACGGGGCCCGCCAGCGCGGCGGTGAACGCGAACACCGCCATCAGCTGGCCCGCGGCCGCCGGTGTGACCTCGAGGTCGCCCGCGATCTGCGGCAGCAGTCCGGCCAGCACATAGCCGTCGATGCCCATCGAGAACGTCGCGACCGCCAGCCAGATGAACGGGCGGTAGGAGAAGTCCCGCCCCTCCGCCGCGTCGGCGGGTCGCGTTTCCGTCATCTGCCAATCTCACCCCGAGCGGATCGCCCTCGGCAAGAGGAATTTGATCAATTCTGCAGAAAACGGCCCGACTACGATCACCGATGGTCAGGACGGCCAGCGGTACTCGACACACTCCGGCTTGACCGGCGGACTCGGAGTGAACGTGTGCCGGCCGTTCGGCAGGGTGACGTTCACGTACGGACAGGTGACCGGAGCGGCTGCGGGGTTCGGGCCGCTGTCGGTGAAGAGCAGGGCGCCCGCGGCGTCGTACCCGCGAATCACGAAGTCCCCGCGGCCGGGGTCGTCGGCGTCGTACGGGCCCCAGTCCGTGCGGCCGACGGTCGGCGCGAACCAGAATCCGTCCTGCAGGAGAGCATCGATCGGCTGCTGCCCCTTCGGCTGGACGGTGACCCGGGCGACCGTCTGCGTGTACACGCCCGCGTTGCGAGCGATCCGCATCCCGGGCGCGCCGCTCAGGATCGCGCCCGGTGAGAACCGGATGCTGGGCTCACTGATCACGCCGCCGGCCGTGCGACTGCACAGCCAGTACGCCGGATGGCTCCGCTCGGGCATCGGATGCCGGCCGATCGTCGGATACGTCTGGAGGCCGGAGCCGATCAGCCAGGTGCTGACGACGTCCGGATCCTTCACGTCGGTGAACTCGAAAGCCTTCACCACCTTGTAGTCCGTGAACGGGTGCGGGAGGGACTTGCTGGTGATCCGGTTCGCCTCGGCCAGGCACTGGGTACGCAGGGAGTCGGCCTCCGAGGCCGTCAACGCCCTGACGGCGCGCGGCCCGCCCGCGGGCGGCGCGGCCTCGGTGCGGAACGCCCGGACGCCGAGCGCGAGGCCGGCCACCACCGCGAGCACCGCCGCGGCCGCGAGCGCCGGGGCCAGGATCCGCCGGCGTGGGGGCTCGGACTCGATCGCCGCCAGCAGGTCGGCGCGCATCCGCTCGTGCGTCCCGGGCGGCAGCGACCGGTCGGGCCGGCGGGTGAGCAACTCGTTCATGACATGTTCTCCAAGGACTCCGACGGTACGGCGACACTGAGATCGCGAAGGCGCTTGCGGGCCCGGGCCAGCCGGGACTTCACGGTGCCGAGCGGTACGTCGAGCGCGACCGCCGCGGACTGTGCGTCGAGACCGCTCCAGAAGCACAGCTCGACGATCTCCTGCTCGTGCCGTGGCAGCGTCCGCAGCAGCTCCCGCAACCGCTGTGCGTCCCGCTCGTCGTCGATCCGGGCAGCCACCCGGTCGGCGTGATCCGGCTCGTCCGTCGCCGGTACCTGCCGGTTGAGGTTGAGCCACCGGAACCGTTGCCGGCGCCGTTCGTTGCGCACTACGAAGTCCGCGGTCCGCAACAACCACGGCAACGCCGAGTCGTGCACCAGCACGACCTCGCTGCGCCGCCGCCACGCGTGCAGGAACACCAACGAGGTCAGGTCCTCGGCATCACTCCACGACCCGATCCGCCGGAACACGAAGTTGTACACGGCCGTGGCATGCCGATCGAACAGGACGCCGAACACCTCCGGCTCCCCGCCCGCACCCCGCCGCCACAACTCCTCGTCGCCCACCGCCACCTCCGGATCGTCCGCATTCACCCGGTATGTGTCCCGGCCCGGGAGCCGGGGTTCATCGTTCGGTGTTGACGAGAACGACTGCGGTGGACGGGCGCAGGTCGGTTGCCTGGAGGGCGGCGAGGGTGGCGGCGCCGCAGGGGCCGGTACGGACGTGGTGGGAGTGCAGGAGGACCTGGGCGGCGCGGGTCTCGGCGTCGGTGACGGCGACGGCGGCGTCGAGACCGTTCCGGATGGCGGGCCAGGCGATGGTGGAGACGGTTCCGCAGTTGAGGCCGGCCATGATCGTCGGGGCGGACGTGTCGACGGTGACCGGGTGCCCGGCGGCGAGGGACTCGGTGACGCAGGCGGCGGTGACCGGTTCGGCGGCGAGGATCGACGTACGGCGGCCCGGGGTCCGGTAGTGCTCGATGGCGGACTGGAGCAGCGAGCCGACGCCGGCCGGGACCACGACGAGCCCGATGCCGGCCGGATGCTGTTCGTCGAGCTCCGCGAAGAGCGTCGAGTACCCGGCGACGATTGATCGCGGCACGTCCTCGTACCCGGGCCAGGCGGTGTCCTGGATGAGTACGTCGTCGGCGTGCACACTCGCCGCGGCAGCACGGACGGCGTCGTCGTACGACAGGTCGGTGCTGACGACGTCCGCGCCCTCGTCGCGGATCGCCTGTACCGGCTCCGCGGGCAGACCGGCCGGGATGTAGATGCGCGACCTCAGCCCGAGCAGCCGCGCGAGGTACGCGAGCGCCCGCCCGTGGTTGCCGTCCGTCGCGGTCACCAGCGTGATCCGCCTGTCCGCGACCAGCGCGGCCAGTTCCGCGAAGGTCCGCGCCGGGCCGAGCGCCCGGTTGACCGCCCACGAAGCGCCGAGCACCTTGAACGCCGGCAGTCCGAACCGGTTCGACTCGTCCTTCACCCAGAGGCTCCCGACCCCGAGCGACCCGGCGAGCGCAGGCACCTCGACGAGCGGCGTCACGGCGTAACCCGGCATGCTCCGGTGGAACTCGAGCGCGGACTCCCGCACACCCGGCGCGATCCAGCCCGCAGCCTCAGAGTTGGTTGCCCAGGGCCTCGGTCCGCGGAGACCGGCCGTACGACGAGGTTCGTTCATGGTCCGAGTCTGCCGTGGGCGCAGCTGACGCCGGAATGCGAAGCCGCGCGCCGAGAGGCGAAGGCCGTGCTGGCGCTCCGGATCAGGGCGTGGGTCAATCGGGCTCAGCACGCCGACGGGTCGGGTCGACGCCCCTGCCCCGCCGGCAACCTGGGGGAGGGCAGCGATGGACGGACTGGCCCAGCAGTATCGAGCCCGGCTGGAGGGGTTGCTCGGTGAGCCGGTGATGGTCGACGACCCGCTGATCACGACCGCGCAGGCCGCGGTCCTGCTCGGGGTGGCGCCGCAAAGAGTCGCCGGGCTGGTCCGGGCCGGGCACCTGCCGGCCCGGTCCCGGACGCACCGCCGGCTGCTGCTGTCGGACGTGGTCCGGTGTGGTCTCGACCAGTGGATGTCGGTCGCGGAAGCCGGCGCCATGCTCGGGCTCGGGCAGACCGGCGTACGGCGGCTGATCACGGCCGGACTGCTGGCCACACACGGCAGGGAACTGCCGCTGCGGCGCAACGACGTCGAGGTGCTGGCGGTGCTGCGCCGGGGCTGGTTGACCTTGTCGACGGCGGCGAGTGCGCTCGGGATGGGCGTCGACGACATTCAGCAGATGCTGCGCGCTCGTCGCCTCACACACACGTGCGACGTGGCCCGGCCGGTGTACCGGCACGAGATCGCCACCATGCTGACCGCGCGCCGTCAGGTGCGCTCGCGCAGTGTCGTCCCGGGGGACCGCCCGTAGGTTTCCCGGTAGTGGCGGGTGAACCACCCTGTCGACGTGAATCCCCAGCGGAGCGCGATCCCGGCGACCGTCTCGCCGGGCCCAGCGTCCTGGAGCTCGCGATGCACGCGCTCCAGACGCACCCGGCGCAGGTACTCGCGGGGCGTGCACCCGAGGTGCCGGCGGAAGGCGTACTGCAGCGCGCGAGCGCCGGTTCCAGCGGCCGACGCGATGTCCTCGATCGTGATCGGCCGGTCGGCGTTGGCGTCCACGAACGCGACCGCGCGGCGCAGGGTCGCCGTACCGACCGCTCCTGGGGACGCCACGTGCGTCAGCTGCATCGTGGCGTTCGGGAAGGCCGCGAGCATCGACGAGGCGACGTGCTCGACCAGCTGGCCCGCGACCAGCGGGTGCTCGGCGACCGACGGTGCCGCGGCCAGGGTCCGCCGGACGAAGCCGGTGAGGACCTGCCAATGGGTGTTCATCGCCCGCGACACCGGCCGGCCGCCGACCGGCCAGAGGTCCTTCGGTACGACGTCGAAGTGGCGTGCTGCGGCGCGGGCGACGTCCTCCTGCCCGATGCGGATCACGACCCCCTCCAGCGGCTGTGACCGGAATTGCGTCCCGTCCTGGACCGAGTAGAGGAAGCAGTCGCCCGCGACGAGGGTGTGGTCGTCGATCCCCAGCCGGCCCTTGACGAGGCAGATCGCGGTGAGGTCCCGCCACGGGTCGGTGACCGCGTCGAACCGCATCTGCATCCGGCACCGGTCAGCGCCGACGCCCGCGCACTCCGCCGTGCTCAGCGCAAGTGAGCCGCTGTCCGGATTCCTCCCGACCAAGCGTGTCCGGTTCGGGTAGACCTGGTTCAGCAACTGCATCGTCGCGTCGAGCCCGCTGCTGCGGACACTGTCCCGCCGCACTTCCACGGACCGAGGCGTCATCACGTATTCATACACCCGCGATTACGAGACGTGACAGCCTCAGAGCGTGTCTGTGGTCTGACCGACGGTAGTTGACTCCTCCCGCTAGTTTCCGTTGATCAGGTGTACGGCGAGGTCGGGGCTGAACGTGCCGGCCGGGATGCCGGTGCCGATGCCGCAGTCACCGTCGGAATCGCCGGGGACCTTGATCCACAACAGCATCTCGGCTCCGCCGCCGGTCTGGGCGGTGACGCCGAGCTTGCGGCCGGGCGGGTTGCACCAGTCGCTGCCCGCGCCGTTGCCGTTCCGGCTGGTGTCGACGACGAACGGCTTCGCCGCCGACAGGTGGCTGTTGACCGCGTTGCCGTAGCCCACCGTCTGCGCGGTGGTGTAGTAGTTCGAGACGTTGAGCGCGAAGCCGTGCGCGTTCGCCAGGCCCGCGCCGTTCAGCCGCTGCGCCATCACGTCGGCGGCCACCCACCCGGCGTTGCCGCCGTCCAGGTACGCCCACGCGTTCGGGGCCAGATCCTTGAACTGCTGTACGGCGTAGCTGAGCATGCCGTTGCGCTCGGCGATCTGGTCCCGGTTCATGCAGTTGAAGTCACCGAGCGCGTCGGGCTCGATCACGACCACCGCCGGGCGGTTGCCGATGGCAACGGCGAAGTCGTGGATCCAGGTGCGGTACGCCGCCGGTGTGCCGGCGCCGCCGCCCGAGTGGCCGCCGCACGCGTCCCGTCCGGGGATGTTGTACGCGACCAGCACGGGCAGCTTGTCGGCGGCGTCCGCGGCCCCGACGAAGCTCCCGACCGCGGTGCCGATCGGGTTGCTCCAGTTGCCGAACCAGCGCGCCATCGGCTTGGACGCGATCGAGTTCTGAATCGCGGTCCGGCGGCTGTCGCCGGAGTTGCTGCGGACCCAGACGGCCGGGTTCGAGTTCGGGTCGACGTAGAAGCCGCTGGTCAGCTGGACGGGGTTGCCGGTGGTGGCGGCGCCGGCGCCCTGGTGGGCCGGAACGACCGCGGCGAGGGCGAGGCCGGCCGCGACCAGGCCTCTGACGATCCATCGCATGTGCTGCTCCTGTCTCGAGATGGGGGCGGATACTCCGGGAGCGCTTCCAGTTTTCGTGCCGTTCCCGATCGTGTCGGACCAGCCGCCGGTCGTCAACAGCCCGTGACTGGTCACCAGAAACTGCACGCAACCTCAGTTCCCGCCTCCGAGAGCGCTTCCAACCAAAAGGGTGGGCAGGCCTCTGGCCGCAGTCACTGACGCACGAGCAGCAGGTCGCCGTGCTCGCGGAGGCGCTCGGCCGGTCGCTCGTGTTCCAGGAAGTTCCGGTACGAGCGCGGCACCGGGCAACCGGCCGAGGTCACCGACGAGGTGCGGCGCGTCCTCGGTCGTCCGGCCTGGACCTTGGCGCAGTGGGTCGCCGATCACGCAGCTGCGTTCGGCGGTGTGTTCGGCGGTGTCAGGTAGCCGCGAGCTTCGCGGTGGACGTCTCGCCGGCTTCCGCGCAGCGGCGCAGGAAGCCGGCGATCAGGTCGAGCTCGTCCTCGGAGTAACTGGCGCAGATCCGGTCGACCGCGCTGTTCATTCCGCGGTACAGCTGGTAGACCTCGGCCGCGCGGTCCTTGACGACGCTGACCGTCACCCGCCGGCGGTCGGCCTGGTCACGGTCGCGGACGATCCAGCCGCCGCGCTCGAGCCGGTCCAGGATGCCGGTCATCGTGGCCGGGTGGATCCCGGAGCGCCGGGCCAGGACGCTCGGGGTGAGCGCCCCGTCCCGGGCGAGGACGTCCAGGCAGTCCAGCTCGGCGTCCTTCAGCGAGAGCTGGTAGCCGACGTGATGGTTCAGCAGCGCGAGCTGGACCCGCAGGTCCCGCAACGCGGTCCGGATCTCGGCACTGCGCTTCGGCATACTTCCGCTCTCGTATCATCCGAGTTTCAGATCATCTCGGACAGCAGCCTAGCTCACCGGAACCGCGCGGCCGAGCGGTGCGGGCGTCAGCACCGGGTGGGCGCGAAGGAAGGAGATGAAGCCTTCGTGGTCGCGGTCGTTGCGGACCGGGTCGGTGAAGCCCTTGAAGACCGTGGTCCCGTCGCCGCCGATCAGCGTGTAGGCCAAGGCGGCGACCCGGTAGTCGCGGTTCAGATCGAGCGGCGTCCCGTCGATCAGGACGGTCGCGGGGTCGACGCGCTGACCGATCGGCTTGGTCTTGTCGTAGCTGTAGCTGACGTTGTGCGACACCGCGAACGGCGCGAACTTCTCGGTCCCGTCGGCCTGCGGCACCCACTGGGCCTCGAAGGCGGCGTGCAGTTGGGTGCCAGGCAGTGTCACGGTCAGGATCGGGTTGCCGTACCCGAAGGCGCCCCAGGCCTCGCCGAACAGCACCGTGCCGTCCACGTCGGACGCGTTGCTGCCCTTGGCGAAGAGCAGGTCGCCGGTCAGCGCGTTCGACCCCGAGACCGGCTTGACCGAGATCAGGGCCAGGTCGGCGCAGCCGTCGCGGTGCTGGTTCGCGTCCCAGTAGGCGAAGTCTGCGGCCAGGTTGCCCATCGTGCTCTCGCCCGACGTGTTCGGCGTCCGGGTGAAGTCGGCGGTGACCCGGGCCAGCGGCGTCGCGTACCGCTTCTTGCCCTGGGCGGTCCAGTAGTCGGCGATGTACTGCAGTTCCTCGTCGAGCGGTACGTCGCGGGAGTTCGCGTGATTCGTCGAGCGGGTGAGCTCGCGGATCACCTCGCCGGTGCGCGGGTCCAGCTTCAGGTTGATCTCGTTGATCAGCGACCCGTGGTTGCCGGCCTCGACCACCGGCCGCGGTACGCCGTTCGGGTCCGGGACCATCATGTTGAACCGGCAGTGCCAGTGGCCGGTGACGATCGCGCAGATGTCCGGCGACGCGTTCGCGGCGAGCTGGAACACCGGCCCCGACGGGTTCGTGCCCGCGTTGTAGTCGTTGCCGGCGACGCCGCCGTCGTGGATGTTGATGACGATCGCGTTGACCCCGCGCTTCTTGAGCTGGGCGGCCAGCTTGTTCGCCTGCTCGAGGTCGGACAGTGACCGCAGCCCGGGCTGGTACGACGTGGAGCCGACCTCGCTGCCCACCAGGGTCAGGTGGATGAACGCGATCGGCAGCTTCCGGCCGTGCCCCGCGTCGACCCACTCGATGTTGTACGGCGGCACGATCGTCTTGCCGGTGTCCGCATGCACGATGTTCGCGGTGTAGAAGCGGAAGTTCGCGCCCTGGAAGCGCTGCCCGGTCGAGTCGACGAAGTTGTCGTCGCGCCCGCTGACCGGGTACGGCTTGCCGCGCTCCATGTGGTCGACGAGGAACTCGACCGAGTGGTCGAGTTCGTGGTTGCCGACGGTGCTGAACTGCAGGCCCATCGCGTTCAGCGCCTCGATGGTCGGCTCGTTCGCGTGCGCGTCGACCTCGAACGGCCAGCCGTTGAAGTTGTCGCCGGAGGAGAAGAAGATCGAGTTCGGTTGGCCCTCGCGGAGCCGCTTCAGGTGCGTCGCCAGGTACCCGGCGCCGCCGACGGTGACCTGGACGCCGCCGGCACCGGTGATCACGCTGCCCTGGCTGGGCGTCGTCGGCTGCAGGTAGCCGTGGAAGTCGGTGATGTTCAGCAGTTGCACGTCGACGTACTCCGAGGTGTCGTCGAGCGCGTGCGGCGTGGCGTAGGCGACGTCACCGACCGCGGTGGCGGTGGCGATCGCGCCGGTGGCGGTGAGGAACGTCCGGCGGCGGATCCGACTGTTCACGGCAAACCTGCTTCCTGGCGGGAGGGTGCGCGTTAGTGCGCAATTATCGCCTGTTTGCGACATTATTAGCTGCCGGACCGGACATGCGTCAACGGCCCGATGAACAATCGGCCAACGTGCTCGTCAGATGCTGCGCGCGGACAACCGGGGGAGCGGGCCGCGGCCGGCAGCCAGCAGCCGGGCGTCGATCGCGTCCTGCGCGAGGCTGGCGGCGCCGAGCGCGACGCACAGCGCGCCGAGCGACGACGCGTGCAGCTCGGGGACCCGTGGACAGATCCGCTCGAGCTCGGCGGTGAGCGGCTCCATGAGGACGTCGGCCGCCTGCGAGAACGCCCCGCCGAGCACGAGCAGCCGCGGGTCGACGATCGCGATCGCCGTCGCGGCGGCCACCGCCATCGCGCGGGCGTACTTCCGGACGGCCGCCCGCGCGGCGCTGTTCCCGTCGCGGGCGGCGGCGAACGCGCGCTCGGCCTTGTCCACCGTGGGAATTTCCGCCGGTACGACGGTGTGCAGGTGCTCGAGCGCGGCCTCCCAGGCGACGCCGCGCAGCGCGGACATGTCGGCTGCTGCGCCGTACGCACCGCGTCGCAGCTGCCCGTCGAGCACCAGCGCCAAGCCGGTGCGGCGTCCTGCGTGCAGGAACACCATGTCCGACGCGTGCTGCGCGCCGCCGCGACGCAGCTCGGCCAGCGCCGCGAGCTGGCTGTCGTTGTCGACGACAACGAGTTGCGCCGGGAAGTGGCCGGCGAGGTCGGTGCCGGCCCAGTCCGGGATCGCGTTGGCCCGGACGACGGTGCCGGCCGGGTCCACCAGGCCGGTGGTGCCGACGCCGACCGCCCACACCCGCGAGACCGGTACTCCGGCTTCGCGCGCGCAGTCGGCGATTACCTGGTCGGCAGTGGCCAAGCGTTTCTTCCGTGGTGTCTGCGGCGTGACGGAACGCCGTACGTCCGCGAGCATCCGTCCGTCGAGATCGGTCAGCACCGCACGGATCGAGAACGCGCCGATGTCGAGGCCGGCGACGTACCCGGCCTCCGCGCGGAACCGGTAGCTGCGCGCCGGCCGGCCGCGACCGCGGATCGCCGGACTCTCCTCGACCAGCCACTGCCGCGCCACGAGGCTTGCCAGCACCTCTTCGACCGCGGTCCGGCCGAGCCCGCTGCGCTCCACGATCTGAGCGACCCGCAACTCCCCGGCACCCCGCACCGACGCCAGCACCGCCCGCTCGTTCAACTGCCGCAGGCGAGACTGGTCGCCACCGTCCGAGGGCCCCATGATCGAGCCAGCTTAGGCCCTGTCTGGTGATCCATCGCGTACTGCCTGAAGGTGACTAGGTTGAACCCTTGACGAGCAGTTCTGCGCACTGGCTAACTAGAGGCCCGCCTGCCCGAGGAGACTCATGCGCCTGCTCCGGTCTGCCGTCAGTGTGTTCGCTCTGGTTGTCCCACTCGTGCTCGTGCCGCAGCCCGCCGGTGCGGCCACGGCCGCGGTTCCTGTGGTTTCTCCGCAGCCGCAACAGGTCGTGCCGCGCGCCGACGGGTTTCCGATCACTCCGGTGGTCGGTCTGGTCCGCACCGCGCGGACCGACGCCGATGCCGAGCGCGTCGTCCGCCAGGCCCTGAGCCGGGCCGGTGTGACGACTGTCCGGACCACGGACGGCGCCGATCCGCGGACGCCGGTGACGATCTGGCTGGGCCGGGACGCGTCGGTGCTCAGCGCCCTGCGCGTGCCGGACAGCACCGGACTGCCCGTCGAGGGGTATGTGCTCGCGGCCGGCCGCGACGGGAACGACCGCGGGCATGTCGTGCTCGACGGCGTCGACGGCGACGGCACGTACTACGCCGCCCAGTCCCTCGCCCAGCTGATCCAGGCCCGTCCCGGCGCCGACTGGATGCCCGGCGTGGCGATCCGGGACTGGCCGACGATGCGCTACCGCGGCGCGATCGAAGGCTTCTACGGCACGCCCTGGTCGCACGCGGACCGCCTGGACGAGCTCAGCTACCTCGGTGAGCATCGCATGAACACCTACGAGTACGCACCGAAGGACGATCCGTACCACCGGGAGCAGTGGCGCGACCCGTACCCGGCGGACAAGCTCGCGCAGCTCGCCGAGCTCGTCACCCGCGCGCGGCAGAACAAGGTCGACTTCACCTTCGCGCTCTCGCCGGGCCTGTCGATCTGCTACACCTCGGACGCCGACTTCCAGGCGCTGATCGCGAAGTTCCAGGCGCTGTACGACGTGGGCGCGAGGTCGTTCAACGTGCCGCTCGACGACATCGACTACAGCACCTGGCACTGCGACGCGGACAAGGCGAAGTACGGCACCGGGGGCGGCGCCGCGGGCCGGGCGCAGAGCGAGCTGCTGAACCGGGTGCAGCGCGAATGGGTGGAGACCAAGCCGGACGTCGCGCCGTTGCAGATGGTTCCGACCGAGTACTACAACGTCAGCGAAACGCCGTACAAGAAGGCGTTGCGGGAGCAGCTCGACACCGACGTCGTCGTGCACTGGACCGGCATCGGCGTGGTGCCGCGGACGATCACGGCGGCGCAGGCGGCCCAGGCGAAGGCGGTGTTCGGCCACGACATCCTGATCTGGGACAACTACCCGGTCAACGACTACGCCGCCGGGCGGCTGCTGCTGGCGCCGTACAGCGGCCGGGAGCCGGCCATCGCCGATCACGTCGCGGGCGTCATCTCGAATCCGATGAACCAGGCCGCGGTGAGCAAGATCGCGCTGTACTCGTTCGCCGAGCTCGGCTGGAACCCGGCGACGTACGACGAGCAGGCGTCGCACCGCCGCGCCCTGGCCGAGCGCGCGGACAACGACCCGGCGACGATCGCCGCGCTGCAGGTGTTCGCCGACCTCAACACCTACGACGGCACGCTGCACCCGGAGAGTGCGCCGGTGTTCGGTGCCGCGGTCGAGCAGTTCTGGCAGCTGTGGCGGTCCGGGCAGCGGGCCCAGGCGATCGCCGCACTCCGACCGAAGGTGGACGCCGTCGTCGCGGCTCCGGCCAGGATCAGGTCCGGTGTCGCCGACCCGGCGTTCGCCGCCGAGGCCGAATCGTGGCTGAAGGCAACGGAACTGTGGGGACAGGCGATGCAGCGCGCACTCGGTCTGCTCGCGGCGCTCGACGCCGGCGACGGGGCGGCGGCGTGGACAGCGCGGCAGCAGCTGAGCGGTCTCGTCACCGAGGCGAAGGCGATCCGCGACAGCCGCCTCCCGCACAGCGGCACCTATCCGCGGATCGGCGAGCGGGTGGTCGACGAGTTGATCGCCGAGACCGGCCGGGTCCACGACCGCTGGCTCGGCGTACAGCCCGGCCGGACGGCGACCACGAACCTGGGCACGTACCAGGACAACGTGCCGGCCCGGATGGTCGACGGAGACCTGAACACGTTCTTCTGGAGCAGCGGCGCCCCGGCTCCGGGCTCCGAGATCCGCGTCGACCTGGGCGCGCCCGCGACGATCGGCGCGATCGCGCTCCTGATGGGCAAATCGTCGAGTCCCAACGACTACATCCACTCGGGAGCGTTGGAGTACTCGCTCGACGGCACGCGGTGGACGGAGTTGACCCGCGCGACGACGGCCGAAGTACGAACCACGGCCCCGGCCGGGACAACAGCACGCTACGTCCGCTACCGATCGTTGTCGGCGAGCGACTTCTGGCTGGTGGTGCGCGAGTTCTCGGTCGAGACGATCGGTGGACGGCAGACGACGCTGACCGCCGCTGGTACGCCGGCCCCCGCGCCGGGCTCGTCGTACCGGTCCGCGGTGGACGGGAATCTGGAGACTGCGTACGTGCCGGTCGCAGCGCCCGCGGCCGGTGATGCGCTGACTGTCGGCCTGTCGGCTCCCCGGGAACTGGCGGGTCTCACCGTTCTCCAGCGGTCGTCGGCCGTCGGGTCCGCGGACGTCGAGGTCCAGGTCGGCGGCGCCTGGCAGAAGGTCGGTTCCGTCGCCTCGGCGTACGCCGAGGTGCCGGTGAACGACCTGACAGCCGAGGCGGTGCGCCTGGTCTGGAAGAGCGGACCGCCGGCCGTGGCCGAAATCGTGCCGCTGTGGGCGGACACTCCGCTCGCCGCGGTGCGTGTCGACGAGCACCGGGCCGACGTGATCCGCGGTGAGGTGTCGGGCTTGGCGGTGGACATCTCGGCCGGTCGCGGCGTCGATGTGAGCGGCACCCTCACCGTCGCCGCGCCGGCCGGCTGGACCGTCGACCCGGCCAGTACGGCGGTCGCGGTCAAGCGCGGCTTCACCCGGTCCGTGACAGTGAAGCTGACCCCGCCCGCGGACGCAGCCCTCGCCGACGTCGACATCCCGGTGCGGTTCACCGTCGGTACGACGACCTTCGAGGCCGTCCTGCGCGTCGCGGTGCGGCCGCGCACCGGCAGTGTCAACGTTGCGCTGCATCGCCCGGTCGTTGCCTCAAGCATCGAGCCCGGTACGTCGTTCACGGCGGACCTCGCCGTCGACGGCGACGCCGCCACGCGCTGGGCGTCCGGCTACGACGACGCCTCGTGGTTCCAGGTCGACCTCGAGACGACGACGCGGATCGGCAAGCTCGTGCTGCGCTGGGAGGCGGCGTACGGCACGGCGTACCGGATCCAGGTCTCGGACGACGCGAGCACGTGGACGACCGCGGCCGAGGTGACTGACGGCGACGGCGGAACCGACACGGTCTGGCTCGACGCGAGCGCCCGCTATGTGCGTCTCCAGGGCGTCGACCGGGCCACGCAGTACGGCTACTCGCTGTACGAGTTCGAGGCGTATGCGGCGGATTTGTAGTTTTTGGTGACGATTTTGTCGTAAAGTGCTGTTCTTCCTCTTGCGGGAGGGCTGGTCGGCGCGCTATCAATGCACGATTAGGAAACTTTCCTAACAGTTTGAGCGCACCTCCCTGACTGGGCTCAGCCCACCCGGAAGAAGGAGAAGAGCATGCGTCAACGCGCGGTGAAGTGGTTCTCGAGATGGTCCGCGGCACTGATACTGGCCGCCGTGCCGGCCACCGTGTTCCTCGGGACCGGTCATGCGGCCGAGGCGGGGGACCTGGACGACCCGGTGAAGAAGGAGATCGCCCAGCAGATCGTGTCCTCGGCGGAGAACTCGTCGCTGAACTGGCGGGACCAGTTCGGCTACATCGAGGACATCGACGACGGCCGCGGCTACACGGCCGGCATCATCGGGTTCTGCTCGGGAACGCACGACATGCTCGAGCTCGTCGAGTACTACACCGATCAGGTTCCGGACAACCCGCTCGCCGGGTACCTGCCCGCGCTCCGGGAGGTCGACGGCAGCGACTCGCACGAGGGCCTCGATCCCGGCTTCACCGACGCCTGGAAGGAGGCGGCCGCGACGCCGCAGTTCCAGGCCGCGCAGGAACACGAGCGCGACCGGGTCTACTTCGACCCGGCGGTCGCGCAGGCGAAGGGCGACGGGCTGCGGACCCTCGGCCAGTTCGCCTACTACGACGCGATCGTCATGCACGGCGAGGAAGGCCTGCAGAGCATCCGCGCCGACGCCAGGGCGCATGCCGACACCCCGGCCGACGGCGGCGACGAGGTCGAGTACCTGAACGCCTTCCTCGACGCCCGCGTCGTGGAGATGAGGAAGGAGGCAGCGCACGAGGACACCAGCCGGGTCGACACGGCGCAGCGGGTCTTCCTCGACAACGGCAACCTCGACCTGAATACCCCGTTGAGCTGGGCGGTGTACGGCGAGCCGTTCCGCATCGACTCCGATCCCGACCCGGGCACCGATCCGGGGCCGGCCGACGGGCTGATCTCGAAGAGCCGCCCGACGACGGCGTCGTCCGTCGAGGACTCGACCTTGACCGCCGCCCGGGCCGTGGACGGCAACACGTCGACCCGCTGGGCGAGCGCCGAAGGATCCGATCCGCAGTGGATCCGGGTCGACCTCGGCGCGGGCGCGACGGTGTCCAAGGTCCGCCTCAGCTGGGAGGCGGCGTACGCGAAGGCGTACCGGGTCGAGATCTCCGCCGACGGCTCCAGCTGGACGAGGCTGGCCACCGAGACCGCGGGGAACGGCGGCACGGACGAGTGGGCGAACCTGACCGGTCAGGGCCGGTACCTCCGCGTGTACGGGACCGCCCGCGGCACGTCGTACGGCTACTCGCTGTGGGAGCTCGAGGTGTTCGGCAAGAGCGGCGGATGACGAGGGATCTGTAGGAGCCCGGCACCGGCACCTGGCCTCGCTACAGTGAGGCGCATGAGTACGGCGACCGTCCGCGTGTGGTGGGTGCGGCTGTCGCAGGTGGACGACGCGCTCGATGCGGCATCGGCTCGCCTGCTCGCCGGTGCGGAGCGGACGCGCGCCGCCGCGTACCGGCTGTCGGACGATCGGCTCCGCTTCCAGATCGGTGTGGCTGTCACGCGGTCGGTCCTGGCGGCCGACATGGGTTGTCGCCCGGACGAGATCCAGCTCGACCGGACGTGTCCTGAGTGTGGACGGCCGCACGGCAAGGTTCGGGTGGCGGGACCGTGGCCCGGCCGGCAGGTGTCGGTCTCGCACTCGGGCGATCTCATCGGGGTTGCCGTGGGCACCGTCGCGCCCCTCGGACTGGACGTCGAGCAGGTCCGCGCCGTCGAGGCGGCGGTGGCCCCGCTGGTGCTCACGCCGTCCGAGGAGCGTCAGGTGCGGTCGGCTGCGGATTTCATCAGGTACTGGACGCGCAAGGAAGCCGTCGTCAAGGCGACCGAGGACGGCCTGCGGCAACCCCTCAACCTCATCACCGTGACCGCCCCGACCGAACCGCCTCGCGTCGTCGACTGGACCGGCCGCGACCAGATCACCGCCACCATCCAGCTGCACGACCTCGCTACCCGCACCGACCACCTGGCGTCCTTGGCCGTCCTCAGCCGCGACGAACTCACGATCACCGAGCATGACGCACGGTCACTCCTCCTGAGCTGAAAGCTGTTTGCCCGCAAGTGGCCCGGGTACCGGCGGGCGGATGCGGACGTGCCGTCAGGAGGAGTGACATGAGCACGACAGTGGGTGACTACGTACTCCAGCGACTGCGGGACTGGGGTGTCGAGCAGGTCTTCGGGTACGCCGGAGACGGCATCAACGGGCTGCTCTCGGCGTGGCAGAAGGCGGAGAACCAGCCGCGGTTCATCCAGGCCCGGCACGAGGAGATGGCCGCGTTCGAGGCGGTCGGGTACGCCAAGTTCACCGGCCGGGTGGGCGTGTGTACGGCGACCAGCGGCCCGGGCGCGATCCACCTGCTGAACGGGTTGTACGACGCGAAGCTCGACCACGTCCCGGTGGTGGCGATCGTGGGCCAGACGGCACGCAGCGCGATGGGCGGCAGCTACCAGCAGGAGGTCGATCTCCACACGCTGTTCAAGGATGTCGCGGCCGAGTACTGCGAGACGGTGATGGTCGCCGAGCAGTTGCCGAACGTCCTCGACCGGGCGATCCGCATCGCCACGGCGCGCCGTACCGTGACCGCGCTGATCATCCCGTCGGACCTGCAGGAGCTCGAGTACACGGCGCCGTCGCACGCGTTCAAGATGGTCCCGTCGAGCATGGACCTGAGCTGGTCCGCGTCCGTCCCGGACCCGGAGCAGCTCGACCGGGCGGCGGAGATCCTGAACGCGGGCGACCGGGTCGCGATCGTCGTCGGCCAGGGCGCGCGCGGCGGGGCCGCGGAGGTGACGGAGCTCGCGGAGCTGACCGGGGCCGGTGTCGCGAAAGCCCTGCTGGGCAAGGATGTTCTGTCCGACGAGCTGCCCTGGGTGACCGGTTCGATCGGGCTGCTCGGCACGCGGCCGTCGTACGAGCTGATGACGGACTGCGACACGTTGCTGGTGATCGGTTCGAACTTCCCGTACAGCCAGTTCCTGCCGGAGTTCGGGAAGGCGCGGGCGATCCAGATCGATCTCGATCCGACGATGATCGGGATGCGGTACCCGTTCGAGGTGAACCTGGTCGGGGACGCGGCCCGGACGCTGCGGGCGCTGATCCCACTGGTACGGCGCAAGGAGGACCGGTCCTGGCGGTCGGGGATCGAGAGCAACGTCACGCGCTGGTGGGAGGTGATGGAGCGGCGCGCGCACACGTCGGCGGATCCGATCAACCCGGAGCTGGTGTTCCACGAGCTGTCGGCACGGCTGCCCTCCGACGCGATCCTGGCGGCCGACTCGGGGTCGGCGGCGAACTGGTACGCGCGGCACGTCAAGATCCGCGGGACGATGCGCGGATCGCTGTCCGGGACGCTCGCGACCATGGGACCCGGCGTGCCGTACGTGCTCGGCGCGAAGTTCGGGCTTCCGGACCGGCCGTGCTACGCGCTGGTCGGCGACGGCGCGATGCAGATGAACGGGCTGAACGAGCTGATCACGATCGCGAAGTACTGGCAGGACTGGGCCGATCCGCGGCTCGTGGTCGCCGTACTGCACAACAACGACCTCAATCAGGTGACCTGGGAGCTGCGGGCAATGGGCGGATCGCCGCAGTTCCTGCCGTCCCAGGAGTTGCCGGAGTTCCCGTACGCCGGGTACGCGAAGCTGCTCGGCCTGCACGGGATCACGGCCGAGAAACCCGAGGAGGTCGGCCCCGCCTGGGACGAGGCGTTGCGGTCGGACCGGCCGTGCGTGGTCGAGTTCCGGACCGACCCCGCGGTGCCGCCGATCCCGCCGCACGCCACCTGGGACCAGCTGGAGAAGGCCCTGGAGTCGATCGTCCGCGGCGACAGCGACCGGGCCGCCGTCATCAAGGAAGGGTTCAAGTCCAAGGTGCAGGAGTTCCTGCCCGGCAAGTCGTGAGCCGTCAGCCCTCGGCCACCTGTTTCAGGCGGTCGAGGGCCTCGGTCCAGAGGACGTCGTAGCTGTGCAGCATGCCCCGGTGGATGCCGCCGTGGGTCAGGATCAGGTGGGTGTACCCGCCGGCCGGCACGACGTCCACGAGCACCGTGCTCGGATGGTGCGGCGGATCGTTGAAGGCCGCCTGGAAGTAGTGCGGCGGCGCGCACGTCGTCACGATTCCGGTGTGCTGGACATGCGCGCCCGTCGCGATCGTGAAGCCGCCGCGCTGGGTGTCGCTCAGCGCGGTCTGCCCGAGCCAGCCGCTGAGCAGCTCCGGCCGGGTGATGAGGCTCCAGAGGCGGTCGGCGTCACACTCCACCCTGCGTACATATCTGAGCTGCGGCGCCCGAGCCGAACGGGGCGCCCTTCGTTCCTGCGAAATATGCGCCATGAACAACCAGTGCCCGCTCTCGCGATCACTACGCGTCCGTTTTCGAGCCGGCCAGGTGTGGCACCGAACAGGCATGAAAGCACTGACCTGGCAGGGAAAACGGTCAATCGGGTACGGCGAGGTTCCGGATCCCCGGATCGAGGAACCGACCGACGCGATCGTGAGGGTGACCTCGAGCGGCATCTGCGGCTCGGACCTGCACCTGTACGAGGTGATGGGCCCGTTCCTGGACGTCGGCGACGTGCTCGGCCACGAGGTGATCGGGATCGTGGAGGAGACCGGGGCCGAGGTGGGCAATCTGCAGCCCGGCGACCGGGTCGTGGTCCCGTTCCAGATCGCCTGCGGCTCGTGCTTCATGTGCGCGCAGGGTCTGCAAACGCAATGTGAGACCACGCAGGTCCGTAATCAGGGGATGGGTGCGGCGAACCGCCGGGCGGTACGGTCGTCGTGCTCGGGTTGGGACCGATCGGCGACATGGCCTGCCGGGTCGCGATGCACCGCGGCCATCGGGTGATCGGCGTCGACCTGGTGCCCGAGCGGCTGGAACGCGCGACGGCGTACGGCGTGGAGGCGCTTGTCCGCTCGGGCGATGTGGCGGACACGATCCGCGACCTGACCGACGGCCGCGGCCCGGACTCGGTGATCGACGCCGTCGGGATGGAGGCGCACGGCTCTCCGGTCGCGCGAGCCGTCCAGCAGGCGGCGGGCCTGTTGCCGGACGCGCTCCAGCGCAAGGTCATGCAGAAGGCGGGTGTCGACCAGATGGCCGCGCTGCTGCTGGCGATCGACATCGTCCGGCGCGGCGGCACGATCTCGCTGGTCGGCGTGTACGGCGGTATGGCCGACCCGATGCCGATGCTGACGATCTTCGACAAGCAGATCCAGCTCCGGATGGGCCAGGCCAACGTGCGTCGCTGGAGCAGCCAGATCCTCCCGCTGCTCACCGACGACGATCCGCTGCACGTCGACACGTTCGCGTCCCACCACCTGCCCCTCTCGGACGGCCCGGCGGCGTACGAGTCCTTCCAGCACAAGACCGACGACATGGTGAAGGTCCTGCTGAACCCGTGACCGGGGCGTTCAGGGCGTGGTGGACGGGTACCGGCGGGGTATGCGACTCGACGGGCGCGTGATCTATCAGCTGGACCCGGCGACGTTCTTCGACGCCGACGGGGACGGCGTGGGTGATCTCGAGGGGATCGTCCGGAAACTCGACCATGTCCGGGCCGTCGGGGCGGACACGATCTGGGTGCAGCCGTTCTACGTGTCGCCGTACCTCGATGCCGGGTACGACATCGTGGATCACTGCGGTGTCTCGTCGCGGTTCGGCACCATGGCGGACTTCGAGGAACTCGTCGAGCGGTGTCACGAGCTCGATCTGCGGGTGCTTGTCGAGCTGGTCATGCAGCACACCTCGGTGCGGCACCCGTGGTTCCGGGCGGCGCGGGACGACCCCAATTCGCCGTACCGCGACTACTACGTGTGGGCAGCGGAGCCGCGCGACGACCCCGTCGTCCCGGAGCCTGTCTTTGCGGGTGTCGAGGATTCGATCTGGGCGTACGACGAGCATGCCGGGATGTACTACCGGCATGCGTTCTACCGGCACCAGGCCGATCTGGACGTCGGCCGCCCGGCTGTGCGCGAAGAGATCGCCCGGATCATCCGTTTCTGGCTGGATCGCGGTGTCGACGGGTTCCGGGTCGATGCGGTGCCCTACATGGTCCGCCAGGCGGCTTTGACCGACGAGCGTGACGACGGCTACTGGTTCCTGACCGAGCTCGCCGACGCGGCCGGCGGTGCGCCGCTGATGGGTGAGGTGGACGCCCCGCCGGAGGAGTACGACGACTACTTCGGCGACGCGAGCCGCCTGCACGCAGTACTCGACTTCTGGACGAACAACCTGCTGTTCCTCGCGCTCGCCCGCAGAGACGCCGAGCCGCTGGTCCGCGCGCTACGTGCGCAGCCGAAGCCGCCGAACGGGTGCACGTACGTCAACTGGCTGCGCAACCACGACGAGCTGGACCTGGACCGGCTGTCGCCGTCCGAGCGCGACGAGGTGATGGCCGCCTTTGCGCCGGCCGCGGAGATGCGCGTGTTCGGCCGCGGCATCCGTCGCCGGCTCGCTCCGATGCTCGGCGACGTCCGCCGGACCGTGCTGGCGCACGCGATCGTCCAGTCGTTGCCGGGGGCACCGGTCATCCGGTACGGCGAGGAGATCGGGATGGGCGAGGATCTGTCGTTGCCGGACCGGGCGGCGGTGCGGACGCCGATGCAGTGGTCGGCGGACCCGGACGGCGGCTTCAGCAAGGCGCCGCCCGACACGGTCCGTCCCGCGGCTGTCGACCGTGGGCCGTACGGGTACTCCCGGGTCAACGTCGCCGACCAGGAACTCCGCCCCGACTCGCAGCTGAGCAAGGTGGCCCAGCTGGCCCGGACCCGGCGCGACCTCGGCGACTGCCCGTCGGCCCGCTGCGAAGCACTGTCGCTGCGGCAACGCTCGGTCTTCGGGGTCGTGCACCACCGCCCCGGCGACCCGGTCCTGATGCTCGCGAACCTGTCGCCCGACGATCTCCAGGTCGACATCCCGTACGCCGCACGCTCCGATCTGCTCGCCGACGGCGAGTACGAGCCCGCATCCGGCAGGTCCGTCCGACTCACGGGCCACGGCTACCGCTGGCTGCGCGTCCACGACGACACGAGGTGATCCCATCATGAGGAAGCTGGCCGAATCGGTCCGTGAGACGGCCGACGAATACCGCCAAGGCGCCAACCGACCGCTCGGCGGGTACGTGGTCGCGATGACCGTATTCGCCGGTCTGGCCGGTCTGGCCGGTCTCGCGGGCGCGGTCGCGGCGTTACGCGGTACGAGCAGCCGGAGAATCTCGCCGTACGACCTGATCCTGATGACCGCAGGGACGCACAAGCTGGCCCGGCTGATCAGCAAGGACTCGATCACCAGCCCGCTGCGGATGCCCTTCACGCGGATCGCGGCGTCCGCGCTGACCGCGGTGGCCGGGGCCGACTACCTGCAGCTGATCTACGCCAAGCTCCAGCAGTCGGCCGAGGACTGATCGTGCGGCTGCGGCGTAGTCGTCCGGACGGAGCGGGATTCAGCCGCCGGCGGCGGGGGCGGGGGTTCAGTTATCTGGACGAGGACGGCAACGTCATCGACGACACGGACGTGGTGGAACGGATCCGGACGCTGGCGATCCCGCCTGCCTGGGAGGACGTGTGGATCTGCCCCTTTCCGAACGGGCACATCCAGGCCGTCGGGACCGACGAGGCCGGGCGGCGGCAATACCTCTACCACGACGACTGGCGGACGGCGCAGGACGCGGACAAGCACGACCGCGTCCGGCAGCTGGCGCGCAAGCTGCCGGCCTTCCGCGAGGCTGTGGACAAGGACCTCTGCGCGAAGGGCCTGCAGCGGCAGCGGGTGCTGGCGGTCGCGTTGCGCATGCTCGACTACGGCGTCTTCCGGACGGGCAACACCGAGTACGCCGAGGAGTACGGCAGCCGGGGCGCGGCCACGTTGCTGCGCGAGGACGTCCGGGTCAGCCACGGGAAGCTGGTGTTCGACTTCCGCGCGAAGGGCGGGCAGCGGCGGACGCTCGAGCTCGACGACGACAACCTGGTCGCGGCGGTGCGATCGCTGAAACGCGCCCGGCACGGTGCGAAGCAGCTGCTGGTGTACCGCGAGGACGGCGAGTACCACGAGATCGACGCCGGGATGATCAACGACCGGTTCCGTGAACTGGTCGGCGAGGACTTCACCGTGAAGGACCTGCGGACCTGGACCGCGACCGTGCACGCCGCGGTCGATCTGGCCGAGGCGGACCCGCCCGCGACGAAGAAGGCGCTGAACGCGGCGGTGAAGGAGATGCTCGACGAGGTCTCCGAGCACCTCGGCAACACACCGGCCGTGGCGCGAGCGTCGTACGTCGATCCACGCGTCGTCGAGCAGTACGAACACGGCCGTACGATCGCCGGCACCGTGGACCGCGTCGGCGACGACCTCTCCGACGAGGAGATCCGGGTCAAGCTGGAACGCGCGGTGAACAAGGTCCTCGACCAGGACCGCCGCGGTTAGGCCGTGGCCGGCGTCAGCGGTTGATGGTGGTCACCACGGCCGGGACCGGGGCGAGGGCGGTCGCGGGCTGCAGGGACTCGACCGTCGAGGGATGCTCCTGGTCCGTGACGGTCTCGAGGTGGTGCAGCAGGATGCCTTCGCGCAGCGCCCAGGGCGACACCACGAGGTTCTCGATGTCGAGGGTGCTCATCGTCGCGTTCGCGACCACGGCTCCTGCAAGGCTTTGCCGCGCGCGGTACTGCGAGATGCCGCGCAGATCGGCGCGATCCGCGCTGGACATGGCGGCCAGCCGCGGCAGCCAACGGCGTACGTCCTTGCGGGCCAGCGACCGGCGCACGAACGGCCCGCGCCGCTGCGGCGGAGCACCGGCCAGCCGGGCCAACTGCTTGAAGGTCTTCGAGCTGCCGATGACCTGCTTCGGATCGCCCTCCCACAGCAGGCGGTCGGAGACCTGGCGCAGGGTGGTGCGTACGTGGTGGCGCAGCGCGTGGAGCTGATCGGCGCTCGGCGGGTCGTCCGGCAGGAACGTCCGGGTGAGGCGGCCGGCGCCCAGCGGCAGCGAGACCGCGACGTCGGGCTGGGCGTCGCGGCCGAGCGCGATCTCCATCGAGCCGCCGCCGATGTCCAGCACCAGCAACCGTCCCGCCGACCAGCCGTACCACCGCCGCACCGCCAGGTAGGTCAACCGTGCCTCGTCCTCGCCGCTCAGGAACCGCGGATGGATGCCGGTCTCGGCGCTGAGCCGGGCCGCGATGTCGCCCGCGTTCGTGGCGTCGCGGATGGCGGAGGTGGCGAACGCGTAGAGCCGGTCGACCTGAAGGTCACGGGCGACGGTCGCGGCCGTCCGGACACCGTCGATCACCCGGTCGATCCCGTCCTCCGCGATGGTGCCGTCCGGCTGCAGCGCCTCGCCGAGCAGGATGCGCTGCTTGAAGGCATGGGTGGGGAGCGGGGGCGCGCCCGGTACCGCCTCCGTCACCTGGAGTTGCGCGGTGGTCGATCCGATGTCCAGTACGCCGATTTTCATGGCGCTCAGGTTCCCTCCGGCAGGGCCTCCCACTCCTGGTTGCACAGCGTGGCGAAGTGTCGGACGGGGTACCGGGTGCAGCGTGAGTGAGAACGAGTGCTTGATCGACGCGAGCGTCGACGACGTGTTCGCGATCCTGACCGACGGTTGGTCGTACGCCGCGTGGGTGGTCGGCGCGTCCCGGATCCGGGACGTCGATCCGCCATGGCCCGAAGCCGGTGGGCGGATCCACCACTCGGTGGGTGCCTGGCCGCTGGTGATCGACGACACGACGACGGCCTTGGAGTACGAGCCGCTGCGGCGGCTGAAACTGCAGGTCCGGGTGTGGCCGGCGGGTCGCGGTGAGGTCGAGTTCCGCGCCACCGAGACCCCGACGGGTTGTCGAGTCGTGATGACCGAGCAGGCGACCAGCGGACCGATCTCGCTGCTGCCGCCGGCCGTCGCGAACCTGGCGCTGCACCCGCGCAACGCGGAGACCTTGAAGCGCCTCAAACTCCTGGCCGAGAAGCGCTCAGAAGCCTGACCGAGCGCCGACTCCGCCGCCGACGTGCGCGGCTACTACGAGTACTCGCCGTTGCAGGGTCCGCTGCTCCGCCGAACCGATGGCAGACCTGGGCAAGCACCGGAATGCGGACGGTTTCGGACGGTTCCGTTCGAGGTGTCCGCAGGGTGGGAGACTGACTGCGAGGGCGGTCGACTTCGCACGCCGGTTGAGCACACACCCCCCGCACGCTCCCAGCATTTGCGCGAGGCCGGCCGCCTGGGGGTGTCAGCCGTCGCCGGACTCGGGCGAGACCCGCGGGCCGGCCGCCTGCCGCTTGTCGGTCTCCGGCTCCCGGCGCGGCTCCGGGCAGACCGGGTGCCGGCGCACCGGCCCGCCCCCGAGCCGACGGAACTTCCACTGCTGCTCGTCGTAGTCGTAGTAGGTGTCAATGCCACCGACAGTCATAACCCCTCCCAAGGTTCCACCCCCACCCGGTTCCCGGGCGGCATGGCTGCGCAAACCGCTGCGTGGCGGCCGGATCCGCGGGGTACCGGCGAGGGAAGACGAAAGGGTGAGACAGTCGTGAGGTTCATGACGTGGAACGTCTGGGGACGGTTCGGCGACCGGTGGTTGCGCCGGCAGCGGGCGATCGCGGAGACGGTACGGACGCAACGACCGGATTTCGTTGCACTGCAGGAGACCTGGCGTGCCGACGGTCGCTCTCAGACCCACCAGCTGGGCTTCGAGCTGGGCATGTCGCCGGCGTTCGCGCCGTCCCGGATGCCGCGGGACCCGGACCCTGACGTCCATCTCGGACTGGGCATCCTGAGTCGCTTCCCGTTGCGGGAGGTCGAGCAGCACAACTTGTCGGAGGGCACCGTCGCGCTGCGGGCGGAGATCCGCCTGGGCGCGCAGAGCCTGCACTTCGTCACGAGCTGCCTGGACTGGGAAGAGAACCACGAACGCGAGCGCCTGGCCCAGGCCGAGGCGCTGGCCGCGTTGGTGTCCGAGCTCAGCGCGGGCGGTGACGAGGTGATCGTGGCCGGAGACCTGAACGCCCCGCCCGACCGACCCGAGCTGAAGCCGTTGCTGGCCGTGCTCGACGACTGCTGGAAGCCGAACGGGTACGACGGTGCGACGTACAGCTCCCGCAACCCGTACCTCGGTCACGGCGAATGGCTCGAGGACCACCGCATCGACTACATCCTGGCCAACGACGGCCTGGCCTCCCGCAGAACCCACCTCGCCGGCTTCGACGAGGACCACGGCCGCCCGCCGTCCGATCACTACGCGGTCGTCACCGACGTACCGCTCGGCTGAGCCTCGGATCAGGAATCGCGGGGGAGTTGTTCGTCCGGGTTCTCGTCCGGGTCGGGCTCGGGTTCGGGGTGCGGGTCCAGATCGGGATCGTCGCCGGCGGGGCGGTCCGGATCGGGGAGCGGCACCACCGGCGGAACCGGGCCCTGCGGGGCGGGAACGGTACTCATGTCTGCCTCCTTGCGAGCCGACGTGATGACGCACCGGTGCCCGCCCGTCGGCACTCCATGCGCCCGCTTGCCCGGCGGAGCTCCGGGTACCGGACGGGCGGAAGGAGCGTGACGAACATGCCGGCAGGATCGAATCGCAAGCGGGAACGGCAGTACGAGCACATCAAGGCGGGGCTGAAGGAGCGCGGCCGGAGCGAGGACGTCGCCGAGGAGATCGCGGCGCGCACCGTGAACAAGGAACGCGCCCGCGCCGGTGAGGCGAAGGAGAAGAGCCGGTCGTCGACCGACGACATCTCCTCCGGGCGCCGCGGCGGTCTGCGGTCGCACAGCGGGTCGAAGGGCCGCACGAAGGAACAGCTCTACAACGAGGCCAAGCAGAAGAACATCAAGGGCCGTTCCTCGATGAGCAAGGCCGAGCTCGCCAAGGCGGTCGGCCGCTAGGTCACCAGAGAGGGCCTAGGCCGACAGCGCCAACTGGAGGCGGTTCATGATGGTCCGCAGGCGCCGGGAGACCTGCATCTGGCTGATGCCGATCTCGGCGCCGATCTCTGCCTGGGTCAGGTGGTCGACGAAACGCCTGCGCAGGATCAGCCGATCGCGCTCGGGCAGTTCGTTGACCACCGGCCACAACGAATGGACCTGGTCGACCAGTTCGTAGGTGTTGCGCGGATCGGCGAGCTGCCCGCCGAGGTTCCAGCTGCCCTCCGCAGCCCGCTCGGCGTCCAGTGAGGTCGGCTGGAAACAACCCCGCGCCTGCTCGGCCGCCCGAACCTCGGCAACGTCGACGCCGGTCGCCTCCGCGAGCTCGGCGTACGTCGGCCAGTGCCCGAGGTCGACCGCCAGCGCAGTCTGGACGCTGTTCACCCGGCCCTGGATCTCCTGCAGGCGGCGCGGGAGTCTGATCGCCCACGCGTTGTCCCGGAAGTGGTGCCGGATCCCGCCCCGGATCGTCGGCAGGGCGTACGACCGGAAGTCGGAGTCGTCGGTCGGCCGATAGTTGCGGACGGCCCTGATCAGGTGCTCGACGGCGACCTGCTCGAGATCGTCGTTGTCCACGCCGCGGCCGCGGAAGCGGCGGGCCAGCGTCCGGGCCAGCGGGAGGCCGGCGACGATGGCCTCGTCGAGGAGCTCTGCGCGTCGTCGTCCGCGGGCGGCGTGCGCGGCGCGCAGCAGTTGCTCGAGCCGGCGGGATTCGGAGCGACGCGACGAAACGGTGACTGGACTACTCGTTGCCATTGCGGGTGCCCTGTCCGTGTCCGTCCCGGCGAAGTGCGGCGCATGGTTGTACCGCGGCCCGGGACTCCCTCCGGGTACCCGAACGGAGCCGGCCGAATCGTGAGGTCGTCCGTGGTTTGCCGCCGGTCGGGCAGGGCACCGGCCCGAGATGGGAAGGATCGACCGGATCGCGGAACCCTGGGGGACCCGGACGCCGTACGGGCCGGGGGAGGACTGGCCGCAGCGGGTCGATCTGCGCCTGGACGACGGGCTGGGCCCGGCGGACGTCGACGAGTGGGTGCAGTCGGCAACGATCCTGCACTCGAACGGCGACGGGCTGGACATCGCGGTGAAGGACGGCCGGATCGTCGGCGTCCGCGGCCGCGCCGTCGACCGCGTGAACCACGGCCGGCTGGGACCGAAGGACCTGTTCGGCTACCAGGCCAACAATGCGGCCGATCGACTCACGACGCCGCTGATCCGGCGCGACGGACAGCTCGTGGAGACCGACTGGGACACCGCGATGACAGCGGTCGCCGGGCGCACGCAGGAGTTGCTCGCCGAGCGCGGCCCGAGTTCGATCGGCTTCTACACCACGGGCCAGCTGTTCCTGGAGGAGTACTACACCCTCGCGCTGATCGGCCACGGCGGCATCGGCACGAACCACCTGGACGGCAACACCAGGCTGTGTACGGCGACCGCGGCGGCCGCGCTGAAGGAGTCGTTCGCGTGCGACGGCCAGCCCGGCTCGTACACCGACGTCGATCACGCCGACGTCATCGCCCTCTACGGGCACAACATGGCCGAGACCCAGACGGTGTTGTGGACCCGGATCCTCGACCGGCTCGCCGGCCCGAACCCGCCGCGGGTGCTCTGCGTGGACCCGCGCCGTACGCCGGTGGCCGCCGCCGCGACGATCCACCTGGCGCCGCGACCCGGGACGAACGTGGCGCTGATGAACGCGCTCCTGCACGAGATCATCGCCAACGACTGGATCGATCGTGAGTACGTCGACCGGCACACCGTCGGGTACGACGAGCTCGAGAAACAGGTCGCGGGCTGCGACCCGGAGTGGGCCGCCGCGATCTGCGACGTCGCGCCCGGCGACATCCGGGACGCGGCACGCCTGCTCGGGACGGCGGAGCGGCTGCTGTCGACCGTGCTGCAAGGGTTCTACCAGTCCCACCAGGCGACCGCGGCCGCCGTCCAGGTCAACAACGTGAACCTGATCCGCGGGATGCTCGGCCGCCCGGGCTGCGGGATCCTGCAGATGAACGGGCAGCCGACGGCCGAGAACACCAGGGAGTGCGGCGCGGACGGCGACCTGCCGGGCTTCCGGAACTGGGCGAACGACGAACAGGTGGCCGACCTGGCGAAAGTCTGGAACGTCGAGCCGCAGCAGATCCCGCACTACTCCGAGCCGACGCACCTGATGCAGATGCTGCGGTACGTCGAGGACGGCTCGATCCGGTTCCTCTACGTCAGCGGGACGAACCCGGCGGTGTCGCTGCCCGAGCTGCGCCGGATCCGCGACATTCTCACCCAGGAACGCCTGTTCCTCGTCGTCCAGGACATCTTCCTGTCCGAGACCGCGCAGCTGGCCGACGTGGTGTTACCGGCCGCGACCTGGGGCGAGAAGACGGGGACGTTCACGAACGCCGACCGGACGGTGCACCTGTCGGAGCAGGCGGTGGACCCGCCGGGGATGGCGCGTGCCGACCTGGACATCTTCGTCGACTACGCACGGCGGCTCGAGCTGAAGGACAAGGACGGGCAGCCGCTGGTGAAGTGGTCGGACGCCGAGGGCGCGTTCGAGGCGTGGAAGGCGTGCAGCGCGGGACGTCCGTGCGACTACAGCGGCCTGAGCTATGCGAAGCTGCGGGGCGGGAGCGGGATCCAGTGGCCGTGCAACGACGAGCATCCGGACGGGACCGAGCGCATCTACGTGGACGGCGAGTTCTGGAGCTCCCCGTCGTACTGCGAGAGCTACGGCAAGGACCTGCTGACGGGCGCGCCGCTGGATCCGGTCGAGTACAAGGCGATGAATCCCTCCGGGAAGGCCGTGCTGAAGGCCGCGGAGTACCTGCCCGCGCACGAGCCGACGACGCCGGAGTACCCGTACCTGCTGATCACCGGACGGACGCTGTACCACTTCCACACCCGGACCAAGACGGGACGGGTCCGGCAGTTGCGGGACGCGGCGCCGGACGTCTGGGTCGAGCTGTCGGCGTACGACGCCGATCTGCACGGCTGGAGCGAGGGCGATCTGCTCCGGATCTCCACGCCGCGGGGGCGGGTGGAGGCGAAGCTGCGGATCAGCGGTATCCGGCAGGGGACGTTGTTCCTGCCGTTCCACTACGGGTACTGGGACGCGGCGCAGGGCCAGTCCGGGCGGGCGGCGAACGAGCTGACGGTCACCGACTGGGATCCGTGCTCGAAGCAACCGTTGTTCAAATGCGCGGCGGCCCGGGCCGAACGGATCGCCGTCGGTGACACACCGGCCCCGGCGCCGACCACGACGGCGTCCAAGCCGGTCGGCGGCCGGGTGCCGCCGACCCGCGGCGGTGACGACGCTGCGGTTGTGGAGTACCTGGCCGCGGAGGAAGGCAGCCGATGACGAACAAAGTAGGCCTGGCGCTTCGCGAGCTGCATCGTGCCGAGAACGATCTGGCGGCGGAGCTGTTGCGCGCCTCCAGCCGGCACAAGGCGGACCACGACATCTTCTACCTCGGCCGGGACCTCGCCCGCTGGTCCCAGGACCACGTCCGCGCGCTGGCGAAACACGGGGAGAACTACGGCGTCGGGCTGGACGCGGAGCCGCACGAGGAGGCCGGTCTGCTGACGGCCGCACGGCACATGGGCGCGGAGCTCCTCGGCGGGCAGCATGACCCGGCGCTCCTGCTGCTGAGGGATCTGCGCGAGATCCATCGCAGGGCCGCCGGCGTCTCGCTCGATTGGGAGATCCTCGCCCAGACCGCCCAGGCGCTCAAGGACGACGAGCTCCTGGAACTGACCAAGTCCTGCCATCCGCAAACCCTGCGTCAGCTGCGCTGGGCGAACGCCTCGCTGAAGGCGAACGCCGCGCAGATCATGGTCACTCCGTAGGCTGCTGTTCGAGCAGGTGCAGGACCGGTACGCCGAGGTGGCGGCGCGCCTGGGCCGACCAGTCGACGTGCAGGAGTTCGGCGATGACGTGCGGGCGGGTGAGGACGACGACCTCCTGCCCGTGCACGCGCGGAATGAGGTCGACGAGCTCGTCGACCGGGTGCCGATGCGTGATCAGGCCGTCCGCGTCCCGGTCGAAGGAGCGCAGCCGCCCGACGCTGCGCTCGAGTGCCGCGGCCGCCTCGGCGTCGACCGCTCGCTGCGCGTCGTCCGCCGCCCTCCGTACGTCCTCGTCCGGCCGGAACGCGTACCGCTGACTGGGCATCCCGAACAGGTCCGACCCGGCGAGCCCGGTCAGTGACGCCTCGACCTGCGCTCGCGCGTTCTCACACGGAACCAGCACGTGGAACTGCACCGCGTCCGCTCTACCGGCGTACAGCTCCACCAGTTCCTTGGCGTCGGCCACGCTGATCTCTTCCTCGACCAGCACCAACACGTCGTACATCGCAATCACCTCGCCCACCCGGTACCCACTCGTGCCGCACTCGTGTCAGTGGGCCGTCATGCGCCGTGCCGGGCGCGGGCGGCCTCGATGTCGGGGACGTGTTGCTCGGCCCAGAGCCGTACGGCGCGGAGCGGGACGAGGAGGGACCGCCCCAGCGGAGTCAGCTCGTACTGGACGTGCGGCGGGTTCTCGTCGTACTCGTGCCGGCTGATCAGCCCGTCGGCCTCGAGCGAGCGCAGCGTCTCGGTCAGCACCTTCGGGGTGATGCCCTGGATGTGTGCCTTCAGTTCGGTGAAGCGGCGCGGTCCGTCGGCGAGGGCGTTCACGACGAACACGGTCCACCGGGCGCCGATCCGGTGCAGCACGGTGCGGCTCGGGCAGGTCGCCGCCATCACGTTGTACGCCTTGCCCATGGGGGACTCCAGTTCCGTTGAAGATACCGGTATCAAATCCATACCGTTGCACCCGATCCTACGAGAGGGAGTGACGAACATGGAGCGGATCCTGGTCATCGGCGGCGCCCGCGCGCTCGGGGCGGCGGTCGCGCGGCGGGCGGCGAAGGACGGGTACGAGGTCGTGGTCGGGGCGCGCGACGGAGCGGCGGAGGGGGCGGTCGCGGACGAGATCGGCGGGACCGCCGTACGGATCGACCTGCAGGACGAGGCGTCGATCGCGGCGGCGGCCGACGGGCTCGCGAACGGGGTCGACCACATCGTGACCACCGGTTCGGCACCGCACGACGTCCGCGCAGGCCGAGCTGGATCACGCCAAGCTGGTCGAGGCGGTCACCGCGAAGGTGATCGGGCCGATGCTGGTTGCCAAGCACTTCGCGCCGGTGCTGCGGCCCGCCGGGTCGATCGTGCTGTTCTCCGGCGTCGTCGCGTGGCGGCCGGGGCCGGGCTCGCTGGTCAAGGGCGTGACGAACGGCGCGGTGGAGTACCTCGCCCGCCACCTCGCCGCGGACCTCGCCCCGGTGCGGGTCAACGCGGTCTCGCCCGGCGTGATCGACTCCGGCGCCTGGGACCGGCTCGCCGACGCGAAAGCCGGCCTCCTCGGCAAGAGCGCGGCCGGGACCCTCGTCGGCCGGCACGGCGAGATCGACGACGTGGTCGACGCGGTGATGTGGCTGCTCCGCGCCGGCTTCGTCTCCGGCGAGACGATCCACCTCGAAGGCGGCGCGCGGCACAAGTCCGCCTGACCGGGCAAAGGGGCGCCGCGCGGTTGCGCGGCGCCCCCTCTTGGGTGTTTCGGGAGATTACTCGCCGACCAGCTGGTCGTAGTGCGTGGTGAGCAGGACGTGGCTGACGCCGTTGAAGACGCCCGGGATCTTGCCGTACGACGTGAGCGCGGTCGCGGAGCCGTTGGCCTTGCTCATCGCGTACAGGTAGCCGGACTGGGTGTCGTGGTCCACGCCGGTGACGAGCGAGCCGCCGCGGGTGCCGCAGCCCTCGACGACGATCGACTCGTACGCCGCGAAGCCGCTGGAGCGGATCAGCTTCATGACGGGCTTGGCGCCGGCCGCGACCGGGATGTGGGCGGTCCACAGCGCGCCGGCCGTGGTCGTCATCAGCAGCGTGTCGTACGTCGCGGTCTCGCTGAGCACGGTCATCGCCTTGAAGCCGCGGAAGCCCGGGATCGGGCCGAGGCCTCGGAAGCTGGTGCCGACCATCTGGTACCGGTACAGGCTACCGTTGGTGTTCAGGCCGTACAGGTACGCGTGCCGCGGCGCGGCGACGCTGTAGTTCGACGTGGCGATGGACTTGAACGTCGTCCAGCCCGGTCCGACCTTCTTGAACGTGGGCACCCACGGCTTGGTCTCATCCGCCGGCAGGTACGTCGTGTGCCGGTACAGGTTCCCGCCCTGCAACAGCAGGCCGTAGAAGTAGAACTGCGTGCCCGTGGAGTTGAACGCCGCGTACCACGTCGCGTCGGCGCGGCTGCTCACGTACTTGAACGAGTCCCAGGAGAAGGACGTCGGCGGCTTGCCGGCCGTCACGTCGATCTCCTGCATGGTGCCCGCCGCGGTGGGCACGCCGACCGAGGTGCCGCAGGCCTCGCTGGTGGCCGAGGACGACATGGTCTTGGTCAGACCGGACTTGCTGAAGAAGCGCGGCTTCGGGTCAGCCTGACCGGTGGCGGCGGCCGGAGCGGAGGCGGCGGCCGAGGCGATCAGCCCGGCGCCGGCCAGTGCGAGCGCAAGGCGCTGCAGTTTCATGGAATCTTGCCCTTCGGGAATGTCTCGAACAACTCGAGCTCGCGCTGAAAAGGCCCAGCTCGCCTGGCCGGGGGCCGGCGAGCTGGGCAGCAACCACCACATCGTTGCCGAAGAGGTCGGCGTTACAGCTACGGCGCAGTAATCGACGTCACTGTCGATCCGGACACGTACGTCGGCCACACACCGACCGTCACCGTGACCTGACCGTTGCCATTCGGCGTCACCGTGGTGCTCGAGCCGTACAGGCTGGTGACCTGGATCGGCCCCGTCGCGTTGACGGTCACTGTGGTGTTCGAACCGCTCGCGGCCCAGATCGCGCGGAACGGCGTACCGTCGTTGGCCGCGTACACCTGGTCGATCAACCCGTTGCCCGGATTCTCCTTGCCGAGGAACGTCGCGCCGCGGAGCTGGCGTGCCGCGGTGGCGTAGGCGACGTACGACGGCTTGGGGGTGTACTTGCCGAGCGCGTCGCTCTCGTGGTGCACCATCCCGTAGTTGTTCTGCTCGTTGGCCGGGTCGATACCGTCGTTCTTGAAGTCGTACGCGTAGTACCGGTCGATGTCGTGGCCGGGGACGTCGAGCATCTCGCGGGCCAGGTACATGGCCTGTGTGGATTCGCTGACCGGTGCCAGGCCGCCGGAGGTGTACCAGCCGGCCTCGGTGATCCAGATCGGCTTGTCCACGCCGCCGTTGTACTGCCGGATCGTGGCCCGGATCTGGTCGAGTTTCGCGCCGAGGCTCTCCGGGGCGCCCAGGAAGTTGTACGGGTGGATGGAGACCACGTCGAGGTACTTGAGCCCGCCGAGCTGGCAGAACGTCTGGAACCAGGCCTGCTGGTTCACGTCGTTGTCGCCGCCGCCGACCACGGTGAGACCTGGGTGGTTCGCCTTCAGCTTCGTGTAAGTGGCCTTGAGCAACGCGAGGTAGCTGTCCGGCGTGTAGTTCGACGGCCCGGCCGCGTTCATGTCCCACTCGTTCCAGACCGCGATGTTCTTCACCTGGGGGTACTGGGTGGCGAGCGCGTCCGCGTAGTTGGCGAACGCGGCTCGTCCGGCGTCGGTGTACGGCGCATCGAACGCGTTCCCGGCCACGTCGTCGTACAGGGGATTGCCGTAGTCGGCGATGACCAGCGGATCGACGCCGTTGGACTGCCACGACTGCAGGTACGTGGTGACCTTCGCCGGGAAGGAGTAGCTGCCAGGCGTCCTCTCGGCGTCGGTCCAGCTGGCCTCGTCACGGCCGCCGCGGGCACCGGCCTGGGTCATCAGCGGTACGAGGTCGGGGCTCCAGCTGAAGTTGAAATGCGCGCCCGCACCTTGGAGCGTGGGCGATGTGGTCGTCGCGACGGCGTCGACGTTGAGTGCGGCCGTCGTACCGCCGCCGCTGATCAGGGCCTTGTCGAGTGTCAGGGTGATCGCCTTCGCCGGCCCGTGCCAGACCCCGTCGTCGGCGCCGCCGAAATGCAGGTACGCCGTGCCGCCGTCGAACCGGGTCACGGTGAGCTGCTGCCACCCGGTCGACGCGGACAGGGCGAGGCGCTGCTGATGGACCTGGCCGGTCGCGTCGGTGAGGCGGAGCCCGATCGCCGAGACCTGGCTGGTCTTGACCCACAGGCTGAGCGACTGCAGGTCGATCGGTACGAACGTGCGCTGGAGAGCGACGTAGTTCCCGCCGCCGGAGAAGTCGGCGGACAGCTTGGCGGACTGAGCGCCCGACTGTGGACCGGCGGTGTCGTACGTGAGGCTGCCGGTGGCACCCGGGAACTCACTGCCGGGGTAGAACGACCAGCCTTCGGCCGCGCTCTCGTAGTTGCCGAGCGGCGTGGTCGGCTTCGCCGCCGGCGCGTTGAGAGTGACGTCGTCGAGGGTGACGCTGCCGCTCGTCGCGCCCGGGATCGCGCCCTTGTCGAGCACCACCTCGACCGCCTTGGCCGGGCCGTGCCAGACGCCGTCGTCGGCGCCGCCGAAATGCACGTACTGCCTGCCGCCGTCGAACCGGGTGACGGCGACCGGCTGCCAGGCAGTTGCGCCCGACAATGTCAGGCGCTGCTGGTGGACCTGACCGGTCGAGTCGGTCAGGCGGAAGGTGAGGAAGCTCAGGTTCGGCGACTTGGCCCAGAAACTGACGCTGGTGGCGTTCACCGAGGGAAGCGGACGGCTGACGCTGACGTACGCGCCGCCGGCGCCGAAGTCGGCGGACAGCTTCCCGGAGACCGTGCCCGAGTGGTTGTCCGCGGTGCTGAGGGCGAAGCTGCCGGTGGCGCCGGGGAATTCGCTGCCGGGGTAGAAGGTCCAGCCCTCGGCAGCGTTCTCGAAGTCGCCGATCCGGTTGGTCGTGAGGCCGGCGACCGCCGACGCACTGAGGGGACTGAGGATCGCGAACGTGGTCTTCGCGGTCGTCGTCCCCGCCTGGACGGTCAGCTGGTACCAGCCGCGGGTGGTGACGGACACCTGCAGCGTGGCGGCCGCGGCCTGGCTGCCGGTCGCGACGACGGTGCCGTTCACGTCGGCGGCCGACCAGGTGACCGACCCGGCGTCGGTGGCGAGACCGATCTTCACCGGCTGACCGTCGGTGAAGACGTTGCCGAGGGTGATGGGGGTGAGGGTGAGTACGGCGGCGTGCGCGGGGGTGACGCCGCCGAAACAGAGAAGGAGGACTCCGAGGACGATGGCGAGGGTGCGTTTCATGCCGGCTCCTTGAGGTTGCGAAACCGCTTTCGCACACCTTGCTGCGGCACCGGGCGGGTGTCAACGGTTCAGGATCACCCGAGGCGGACCTTCCACCCAGCTCTTCGCCCACCGGTCCGCGAACTCGAGGTCGGCCGGCGCGCCGGCGGACAGGCCGGCCGTCTCGGCCGCAGGCTCTGGTGCGGGAGCACGCCGAAGCTCCGCGACGACCTCGGCGAAGCGGCGGCCGACCGGCTTCACCCGGTTGCCGACGTCGAGCAGGCCGAGCTCGTACTCGACCGAGTTGAAGCCGGCGTACTCGGGCCGGATGTCGTGCGACGCCCACCAGGACAGACCGGCGACGCCGGGCACCGCCATCGCATGCCTGATCAGCTGCTCGGCGGCGTCCTCGACAGCGACCTCGGTCACCCATTCAGGGGCGACTCCGATCTCCTGGACCCAGATCGGGCGCGGTGTCGTCTGGTGCGCGGCCGCCACCTGCGCGAGGTAGGCGCCGATCGTCCAGGCCTTGTCGTCGTGTTCGCCGAAATGGCCGAGGAAACCGCTGAAGTAGGGCCAGGCGTGCACGGTCGTCACGTCGACTTCGTCGGCGAGCAGCGTCCGGCTGAAGCCGACCTTGCCGGTCGTCCACGGCTGGTGGTCGGCGCCGAGGGCGACGGGCAGGCCGGGCGCGGCCGAGCGGACGGCGTCGATCATGGCGCGCGCCCACTCGTCGAGATCCGCACCGGTCACCGGCTCGCGTTCGCTGCCGACCAGCATGTTGGGTTCGTTGCCGATGTCGATCCCGGCGCCGGCCGGGTGCCGGGCGACGACGTCGGCGACGGCTTCGAGCAAGGTCGAAGCGCCGGCGATCGCCAGCGGGTCGGTGAAGACGTTCCGGTCGTGCATCCAGGCCGGGCGGAACACCCAGCCGCTGAGGAATCCGTTGAGGACGGTGACCCAGACGTCCAGCCCCGCGTCGTACGCGCGATCCAGCATCGTCGACAACCGCCGGAGCGCCGTCGCCGAGACCGAGGTGGGGAACGCCTGGAAGACCGGCCACAGACACTGGATCCGCACGTGGTCGCAACCGAGCCCTGCGATCCCGTTCAGGTCGTCGGCAATGGACGCCTCGTCGAAGTCGACCCAGGCGTTCCACCACTGCTCGCGCGGCACATAGTTGACCCCGAACGCAGGCCCGTCAGACGTCTGCATGCGTCCCCCAGCTGGTCACCTGGCCGCGTTCGGCAATTCGGGTCAGCAGCTTGGGTACGTCGATTCGCTGTACGTCGGTGCGGTCGCGCAGCGCCTGTACGGCGGCCACCGCGGCGGACTCGGCGAGGACGCAGAAGACGGGCTCCATGCGCGTCGCGGCGTACGCGATGTGCGTCGCGGACAGGCAGACCGGGACCAGCAGGTTCCCGCAGTCGGTCTGTCGCGGGGTGATTGCGCGGTACGGGACCGGGTACGGGCGGCCGGTGCCGAGGTGGCCGCCGATGAACATGTCGCCCTCGGTGGCGACACCCCACTGTCCGGTCTCCGGGTCGCGCTGCGCGATACGCCGTACCGGATAGACGTCCACGCCGAACAGCGCGAGCCCGATGCTGTCTTCGGGGTCGGTCTGGTTGACCACGTCGGCGTGGGTGAGGGTGTAGATCCCGTCGAGTCGTCGGGCCACTCGTACATACAGCTGCGGCGGCCAGCCGTCGGTGTCGGGGAAGATGCTCTTGTCGAGCCCGTACGCGGCGGTCTCCTTTCGGAAGGCCTCGGGTACGGAGGGATCGGTCGAGAGGAAGTGGTGCAGCCCGCGCAGGTAGTCGATGTGCCGGCGCCAGATCCGGGACCGTGTGTCCCAGTCGCCGTCCTGGTACTCGCGGCTGACACCGAGCGGGGCGTTCGTGACGAGCGACGCGCGCTGGTAGTTGTACTCGCCTGAGTTGAGCCAGCCCGGGAAGATCCCGCGCAGGGCCTCCAGATCGTCCCCGAGGTGCTCGACATAACGCCGTACGAGCTCGTAGTCGGCGGCGGAGTAGTCGGCGGGCGGGGTGATCTCGGCACGGTGGGCCGGGTCGGTGGTGACGTAGAAGCGGAAGTTGTACGCCTGGGTGTAGTCGTCGCGGGCGCCGACCGGCAGGCCGTGATCCTGGTCGAGGAGCGGCAACAGCTCACCGTCGACGTACGGGTCGATCGCGGTCCGGTTCGTGACCGGGCGGACGCCCGCGAAGTCCTCGTGGAAGTCGTCCTGCGATTCGCGGCCGGTTCGGTACGGGACACCGGCACGCGCCATCAGGTCGCCTTCGTACGACGCGTCGACGAAGACCGACGCGCTGATCTCGAGGTCCGGGACCGACTCGCCGGCCGGCAGCGGGACGCCCCACGGGTCCGGCTGGGACGTCTCCAGCCGGATGGCGGTGATCCGGTTGCCATCACGCTCGGCCGAGCGGATTCGGTGCTCGAAGACGACGGTGATGTCCGCGGAATCGATCCAGTCGTGGAAGGCGCGCAGTACGTCGCGCGGGTTGTCGCCGAAGCCGAAGACCGCGTCGCGCGTCAGCCCGCCGACGGCCGCCGGGATCGGGCAGTCCTGGCGCGGCTTGATCCCGGCGCTGAGCATGCCGCCGAGCCGGCGGCCCGGCTCGATCAGGATCACCGAGGCGCCCTCGTCGTACGCCGTCATCGCGGCGACGCAGCCCGCGGGCGTTCCTCCGTACACACAGATGTCGGCTGTGATCGTCATGGCATGTACTGTCGCGCGTCGCTGAGACGCCTGAAAATGGCGGGATCGAGCGTCTCCATGTACTTTTTTGCCGTGCTGGTCCTGGATGGTCACCTGCTCGCGGCGCCGCGCGACGAGTTCAGCCTGAGCCTCGACACGTACCGCACCTGGTGCCTGCTGCTGCCGCGGACCGGGGCCTTCGCCTTCGAGATCACCGGCCGTCCCGCGGGGGAGGCGAGATTCGGCGACATCGTCGTCTGCCCGCCCGGAGCGACGCTGCGACGCCGGATGCTGCGGCCCACGTCGTTCTTCCATGCCCGCTTCGACACCGACCTGGAGCCGCCCGTCGGCCGCACCCGCGTGCCGGATCTCGACCGGCTCCGCGCGGACCTCGCGATGCTGGAGCAGGCCGACGCCCCCGCGGAGCTCGTCGCCGCGCACGTCGTCACCGACCTCGTCCTGATGACGCGACGCGCCCGGCGCGACGGTCTCGACGACGAGCTCGTCGGGCGCGCCACGACGTACCTCCTCGACCACTTCACCTCGCCGGACCTGTCGCTCGCCGACCTGGCGGCGATCCTGGAGATCAGCCCGGCGCAGCTCTCCCGCCGGTTCAAGGCTGTGCTCGGTGTCACACCGGTCGCGTTCCTGCGGGACCGCCGGCTCCAGAAGGCGCGCGAACTCCTCGTGGAGACCGACGACACCCTCCAGAGCATCGCCGAGCGCTGCGGCTACCGCAGCGCCTTCTACCTCAGCCGCGTCTTCAGCAACCACACCGGACACTCTCCGTCGGCGTACCGCTACTCCAGCCGATTCTGAAACGCTCGGGTCTCGTTGCCCGATACAACAGGCGGGGAGGAGACCGGATGTGTGAATGCTGCAGGCGCCTGCGCGCCCTGCTCCGAATGATCGAACGCACCGCCGCGCCGTTCGGCGCAGTGGGCGACGATGCTGCTTTGGACGCCTGGTTCGGCCCCCGCTCACCCCTCTTCGGGCCCGACCGTGCCGCGGCGGACCTCCCGGAGTAGTGGACCGGCGTCAGGTGATGGTGGTCAGGCGCAGGACGCGGGCGGAGGGTTCGGGGGTCTGGGTGGTGACGGTGAGAACGTCGTCGGCCGCCCAGGTGTAGGTCCAGTCGGTGTCGTCGGTGGGGAAGTGGGGGGTGATCGTGGCGCGGCGGAGAGGGAGGTTGATCGTGGCCGGGCCCGGGGCGCGGTGCCACAGCGTCAGGTACGTCGTGGTCGGACCGGTGAGGGACACGGCGATCCACTCGTCGGTCCAGTTCGGAAGGCCGAGCGGCCAGGACGGCTCCAGGGTGTCGAGATCCTTGAGGATGTCCCGGTGGGCCGCGAGAGCGGATCGGACCAGGTCGAGCTCGGTCGGCGTCATCCGGTTGAGGTGGCCGGACAGGTACAGACGGCCCGGGACGCCGTTGACGAGTGCGAACGTGAACTGTTCGCGGGTGGTTCCGGTGATCGGGTAGGCCCAGTGACCGGCCTGTTCGGGAAGTACGGCGGCCGGCGCGGCCGCGGTGATCGGTGCGTAGAGCAACGGATCTTCCTGGTCCGAGGTCGACTGCAGGTGCAGGCGGGAGAGCATCGCGTAGTCCATCCGCATCGCACCCGAGGCGCAGTTCTCGATCAGCAGGTCCGGATGACGCGTGTGGAGTCCGTCGAGCCAGTCCAGCAGGGCCCGCTGGTGTTCGAGCAGTCCGTGGCCGAGCGACGTGCCGCCCTTGTCGGTTCCGGGGCCGGTCATGGTGTTGTTGTCGAACTTGAAGAAGCCGACGCCGAACTCCGCGACCAGCCGGTCGACGGTGTCGTCGAGGTGCTTGCGGGCGGCCGGGTTGCGCAGATCGAGCAGGTAGCGCCCGGACTCGGCGACCCGGACGCCGCGGCGGCTGAGGAACGCGTCATCGGGCAGCTCGTCGGCGATCGGGGACCTGACACCGATGACCTCGGGCTCGAGCCACAGACCCGGCACCATGCCGCGTGTGTGGATCCGGTCGATCACTTCGGCGAGCCCGTTCGGGAACCGGGACGTCGAGGGCTGCCAGGCGCCGACGGTGTTCCACCAGTCGCCCTCGGCGTACCAGCCGGCGTCGATGCAGAAGTAGTCCGCGCCGGCCTCGGCGGCCGCGTCGATCAGCGGCAGTAGCTTCTCGGTGGTCGGATCGCCGAGCAGGGTGTTCATGTAGTCGTTGAAGATCACCGGCATCCGGTCGTCGGCCGGGCGCCGCCGGCGGACGGCGCGCCGCTGCCGGGTGAGCGCGCCGAACGCGGTGTCGCGATCCGTCCCGGCCACGAGTGAGACCGGCACGGACGTGAACGGCGTGTCCTCGGTGAGCTGCACGCTCCACTGGTGTTCCTGATCCGTCGGGCCGCTCAGCAGCAGGTAGCCGCCGTTCCGGCTCTCGCCGATCTCGTAGTGCCACGGCCCGTTGTGCTCGATCTGCCAGCCGAGCGCGTACGGCGCACCGCGGTCGACGAGCACGCCGATCGGCAGCCGCTCGCCGGTGGACCACGACCCGAGGTTCGTCACCGCGTGCCGTGTCCTGGCGACGTGACGATGGCCGTCGCTGACGATGTCGGCCAGCGCGCCGAGCCGCAGCGTCTCGGCCGACCACCTGCTCTCGGCCATCCAGCTGTTCGCCGCGGAGTACAAATCGGCGTCGACCGACGCAAGACCGACCGCCAGCGAGGACAGGAACGTCAGCTCGAGCGAGCCGGGTCCGCTGAGTGACGCCTCCGACCAGGCACGCACACCGGCGCCTGCCTCGAACACGCTCGTGACGCGCAAGGCTCCGTCCTCTTGGACGATGCGCAACGTGTCGCCGCCGTCCTCGTGGCGCACGTACCGAAGCCGCTGACCGAGCACCGTCTCGACGTGCCGGTTACTGCTCGGCGATCGTCCGGACCCGACAGCCGCGACTTCGACCAACGTCTGACTCGTCTCCACCACCGGCTCGTCGGGGCCGGTCGCGTCGCGGACGGCGACCAGCCGCACCGGCCCGTCGTCGAGGGCGAAGGTCAGGCTCAGCTCAGGAGTACTCCAGCGCAACAGGTTCACGCGGTCTCATTCCGTGGTTGGGCTCACGACGTCTCTCTCGAGGAGGTAGTCCTCGACCGTGAACAGATGGGCGGACATCCGGGTGCGGGCCCGGTCGGCATCGTGGGCGGTGAGTGCGGCGAGGATCGAGAGGTGCTCGCGGTGGGCGGTCTCGTCGGCGCCGGGCTGGGAGATCGATCGGCGCAGCCGGTCCCGCATCGTGCGTCCGCCCAACGCGTCGATCAGCGCGGCCAGCACCGGGTTGCCGGACGCGCCGGCGATGATGCGGTGGAACGCGATGTCGTTCTCGATGACCGTCTCGTGGTCGGGCTCGTCGAGCGCCAGCTCCGCCTCGTTGTGGCTGAGCAGTTCGGCCGCGGCTTCGAGCTCCGCACCGGTGACCCGCTGCGCCGCCAGCGCGGCGGCTTCGGTCTCGAGGACGCGGCGTACCGAGTGCAGGTGGGTCGTTCCACTGCCGTCCTGCAGGTCGACCACGAAGCCCATCGGCGCCAGCAGCATCGACGGGTCGAGCTTGGTGACGTAGGTTCCGTCGCCCTGCCGGGTCTCCAGAACGCCCATCATGGACAGCGCGCGGACCCCTTCGCGGAGAGGGTTCCTGGACACTCCGAGCGCGGCCGCCAGGTCCTTCTCGATCGGGAGCCGGTCGCCGGGCCGGAGCCGGCGGTCGATGATCATCTGCCGGATGCCCTGGACGACGACGTCGGTCTGCGAGACGCCCGGCGTACGGGGTTGCTCGGCCAGCTTGCCCGGCGTCACGGCAGTGGATCCGTATCCGTGCGCGACGTCCAGTAGGCGCCGTCCGGGAACCGGTACGTCTCGACTGACTCCTTGTGCATCTCGGCACTGTAACCGGGCGCCACCGGGAGCATGTACGAGCCGTTTCGCACCACGCACGGCTCGACGAAATGCTCGTGCAGATGGTCCACGTACTCGGTGACGCGACCCTCGAGGCTGCCCGACACGGCGACGTAGTCGAAGATCGCGAGGTGCTGGACGAGCTCGCACAGACCGACGCCGCCGGCATGCGGGCAGACCGGCACGTCGAAGCAGGCCGCGAGAAGGTAGACCGCCAGCACCTCGTTCACGCTGCCGAGGCGGGCCGCGTCGAGCTGGCAGTAGTCGATCGCGCCGGCCTGGAACAGCTGCTTGAACAGCACCCGGTTCATGCCGTGCTCGCCGGTCGCGACGCCGATGGGCGCGACGGCCTTGCGGATCGCGGCGTGACCGAGGATGTCGTCGGGGCTGGTCGGTTCCTCGATCCACAGCGGGTCGAACCCGGCCAGTGCCTGCACCCACTCGATCGCCTCCGGGACGTCCCACACCTGGTTCGCGTCGATCATCAGGTGACCGTCCGGCCCGAGCACCTCACGGGCGATCCCGCAGCGCCGGATGTCGTCGGCCAGGTTCGCGCCGACCTTGAGCTTCACATATTTGTAGCCAGAGGCAACGGCTTCCTCGCAGAGCCTGCGCAGCTTGGCGTCGGAGTACCCGAGCCAGCCGGCCGACGTCGTGTAGCACGGGTAGCCGGTGGCCTCGAGCTCGGCGATCCGTTGCTTACGGCCCTCTTCCTTGGCCGCCAGCAGATCGACCGCCTGGGCCGGTGTCAGGACGTCGGACAGGTACCGGAGGTCGGCGGCCGCCACGAGTTCTTCGGGGGACATCTCGGACAGCAGCCGCCACAGCGGCACGCCGGCCCGGCGCGCGGCGAGATCCCAGACCGCGTTCATCACCGCGGCGAGCGCGAGGTGGATGACGCCCTTGTCCGGGCCGAGCCAGCGCAACTGGCTGTCCGACTGCAACTCGCGATAGATCCCGCCGAGGTCGGCGCAGAGGCCGTCGACGCTCCTCCCGGTCAGCACTGCCGCGCGTTGTTCGGCCGCGGCCACGCAGAGGTCGTTGCCGCGCCCGATCGTGAACGTGAACCCGTACCCGCACAGCGCCGGGTCGTCGGTGTGCAGAACGACGTACGCCGCCGAGTAGTCGCCGTCCTTGTTCATCGCGTCCGACCCGTCCTGGGTCAGCGACGTCGGGAAGCGGACATCGACAACCTCTACCGAGGTGATGCGCGGCATGGCGGCCCTCACTGTCAGAGATAGGTGGGATCTTTCGCGATCTCAATTGGCGTTCAGTATGGACCATTGCCGTACACGGCGCTACGATCCCGGCAATTCATAGGATCAATGTTCGTCTTCGCGACGGAGGACTGTGCATGGGCGACCTGGTGAGCTCGAACCGGTCCGGCCCCCGGCGGCTCAGGTTTATCGATCATCCTGCCGAATCCGAGGCCGTCCCGACTGCCGGCGCGGACGAGGAGGACGTATGGCAACGCTGACAAGCATCCGGCCGCCGGCCGGCGAGACACCCTCCCGGCCGAGGAAACGACGGCACCGGGAGCGCGCCGGCATCCAAGGCCTTCGGCGCAGCTTCCGGCGGCACTGGACGCTGTACCTGCTGATGGTCGTGCCGCTGATCTGGTTCGCCGTCTTCAAGTACATCCCGATGTCGAACGCGGTGCTGGCCTTCAAGAGCTTCAACGTCGTCAAGGGCATCTGGGGGAGCCCGTGGGTCGGTTGGCAGAACTTCGAGCTGTTCTTCCACAACCCGGTGTTCTGGAACCTGGTGAAGAACACCTTCCTGCTCTCGGTCTACACCGTGGCGGCCAGCTTCCCGATCGCGATCATCCTGGCGCTGGCGCTGAACGAGATCCGCAACGGCCTGTTCAAACGGACCGTCCAGCTGGTCACGTACGCGCCGTACTTCATCTCCACCGTGGTGGTCGTCTCGATGACGATCCTGGTGCTGTCCCCGCGGCTCGGCATCGTCAACGAGGGACTCGGGTTCTTCGGTGTACCGTCGGTCGATTTCCTCGGGAACCCGGACTACTTCCGGCACATCTATGTCTGGTCCGACGTCTGGCAGACCACCGGGTACTCCGCGGTCATCTACCTGGCCGCGCTGGCAGGTATCGACCCGGCGCTGCACGAGTCGGCCAGGATCGACGGCGCCAGCCGGCTGCAGCGGATCCGGCACGTCGACCTGCCCGGCATCATGCCGACCGCGGTGATCATCCTCGTCCTTGCCGTCGGCAACATCATGGCGATCGGGTTCGAGAAGGCCTTCCTGCTGCAGAACCCGCTCAACCTGAGCGAGTCCGAGATCATCGCCACCTACGTCTACAAGACCGGCCTGCTGAACGCGGACTTCAGTTCGGCGACCGCCATCGGGCTGTTCAACTCGGTGATCAACCTGGTGCTCCTGCTCGGGGTCAACGCGGTGGCCAAGCGGATCACCGGGAACGGATTGTGGTCATGAGCGTCCAAGCCGAAGCGAGAACCGTGCCGGGCAAGCGGGCCGAACGCCGTGCGGCGCGGGCCCGCCGGATCCGGGAGTCGCGGACCGACCGGATGTTCCTGTTCTGCGTGTACCTGCTGCTGCTCGTGTTTCTGGCGGTGGTGCTGCTGCCGCTGCTGTACATCGTGGCGAGCTCGTTCAGCAGCCCGGAGGCGGTGTCGTCGGGCCGGGTGCTGTTCTGGCCCGTCGAGTTCTCGCTGCGTGGGTACCACGCCGTCTTCGAGAACCCGCAGATCGTGCAGGGGTACGTGAACTCGCTGTTCTACACCGTCGTCGGCACGATCGTCAGTGTCACGATGACGGTCGCGATCGCCTATCCGATGTCCCGCCGTACGCTCGTCGGCCGGAACGTCGTGATGACGGTGATCCTGTTCACGATGCTGTTCACCGGCGGGCTGATCCCGACGTACCTGGTGGTGCAGTCGGCCGGCCTGCTGGACACCCGCTGGGCGCTGATCATCCCGCAGGCGATCGGCGTGTGGCAGGTGATCATCGCCCGCACCTACTTCCGGACGGCGATCCCGGACGAGCTGGCCGAGGCGGCGCAGCTGGACGGCTGCGGCGACCTGCGCTTCCTGTGGTCGGTGGTGATACCGCTGGCCAAGCCGATGATCGCGGTGGTCGCGCTGATGTACGCGATCATGCAGTGGAACTCGTACTTCGACGCGCTGATCTACCTCAAGAACCCGGATCTGTTCCCGCTGCAGCTGGTGCTGCGCAACATCCTGATCCTGAACACGACCGGCGGCGGCGCCGTCGACGCCTCGGTCCTCCTGCAACGCCAGCAGTTGGCCGACCTGCTCAAGTACTCGCTGATCGTGGTGGCGAGTGTGCCGGTGCTGCTCATCTATCCGTTCGTCGCGCGCTACTTCACCAAGGGAATCCTGATCGGCGCCGTCAAGGGCTGATCCTCCGCATCCTCTCTACCCCCTGTGAGGGATCTATGTCTGTACAGTTCAGAAGGCGGAGGCGGGCCGCGGTCGTCGGCACGAGTCTCCTGGCACTGGCCCTTGCGGCCTGCTCCGGCGGCGGCTCGGGCGACGAGCAGGCCAAGCCGCTGCCCACGGTGACCGGCAACCCTGCCGTCACCATCGACGTGTTCGCACCCCAGGCGGCCGACTGGAACCTGGCCACGAACGACTTCACCAAGGTCGTGAAGGACAAGTTCAACCTCAGCATCAAGTGGCAGACCACGACGTTCGACGGCGGACCGGCCAAGGAGAAGCGCCAGATCTCGCTGGCCAGCGGCGACTACCCGGACCTGTACCTGCTGATTCCGTGGGTCGACCAGTTCTCGCAGGCCGACCTGCTCAAGCTGTCCAACCAGGGCGTCATCGTGCCGCTGAACCAGCTGATCGACCAGTACGCGCCGAACATCAAGAAGGCCCTCGACTCCACTCCCGAGTGGAAGGCGATGGCGACCGCGCCGGACGGCAAGATCTACGGGATGCCGCAGTGGGTGGACTGCTTCCACTGCACCTACCAGGCCAAGCTGTGGATGAACTCGGCGTGGCTGAAGAAGCTCGGTCTCGAGCAGCCGAAGACCACCGAGGACATGCGCAAGGTCCTCCAGGCGTTCAAGACCCAGGACCCGAACGGCAACGGCAAGGCCGACGAGATCCCGGTCAGCGCGGACGTGCGCGACGTCCTGATCCCGTACTTCATGAACGCCTTCATCTACGACCCGCAGGGCACCAGCGGCAACAACAACTCGACGCTCGTGCTGAACGACGGCAAGGTCGACATCCAGGCGAACAAGGACGGCTGGCGCGAGGGCCTGCGGTACATCAACTCGCTGTACAAGGAAGGCCTCATCGACAAGGGCGCCTTCACCCAGAACCCGGACGCGCTGTCGCAGCAGGGCAACAAGGCCGGCACCGTCGTCCTCGGCGCCGCGACCGTGCTGCACCCGGGGATCTTCGTCAACACCGGCTCGGCGGACGGGCGGGACAAGCAGTACGACGCCGTACCACCGCTGACCGGTCCGCAGGGCGCGAACTTCACCGGCTACAACTTCCCGAGTGCGCCCGGCGCGACCTTCGTGCTGACCAACAAGGCGACGCCGGAGGAGCAGATCCAGGCGATCAAGCTGCTCGACTACATGTTCACCGAACAGGGCGAGATCAACGCCTTCTGGGGCACCGAGGGCAAGACCTGGATGAAGCCGGAGCCCGGGGACGTCGCGCTCGACAAATCGCTGAAGCCGGTCTACAAGCAGATCCCGCAGAAGCCGGGGTCGAAGCCGCCGAACTCGGGCTGGCAGGCGCTCGCGCAGTACAACAACACCGCGCAGTACCGGAACTCCGAGGCGATCGGCACCGACATCTACTCGCAGGCCGGGTACGAGCGCCGGCTGTTCGAGGCGACCAAGCTGTACGCCGGTAAGGAGGACAAGTCCAAGATCTACCCGTACTGGAAGGTGTGGATCGAGCCGACGCTGGCCAACGAGATGGCGACGCTGCAGACCAACATCGACAACTACGTGCAGCAGAACGCGCTCCAGTTCGTCACCGGGTCGAAGAACCTCGACACCGATTGGGACAGCTACGTCAAGGGCCTCGACGGCCTCGGACTCAAGCGCTACCTCGAGATCCAGCAGACCGCCTACGACAAGATGCCCAACAAGTAGGACCCCTGTGGACCGGCCGCTCGCCGGCCGGTCCACACCATCGTGCGAGGAGCAATCAGTGCCGTTCGACGCAACCTTCGAGTCCTTGACCACCTTCGAATGCCCCGACTGGTTCCGCGACGCGAAACTCGGCATCTGGTCGCACTGGGGGCCGCAGTCGGTGCCTCGGTACGGCGACTGGTACGCGCGGAACATGTACCGCGAGGGCAGCGACCAGTACCGCTACCACCTACGGACGTACGGCCACCCGTCGCAGTTCGGGTACAAGGACGTCGTCAAGCTGTGGAAGGCGGAGCGGTTCGACCCGGACGAGCTGATGGAGCGCTTCGCGGCCGCCGGCGCCCGGTACTTCGTGGCGCAGGCCGTGCACCACGACAACTTCTTCAACTACGAGTCGGCCGTCAATCCCTGGAACTCGGTGAAGGTCGGGCCGGGCAAGGACATCGTCGGGCTGTGGAAGGACGCCGCGGACCGGCGCGGGCTGCCGTTCGGGCTCACCGAGCACCTCGGCGCGGCGTTCAGCTGGTTCGCCGCGGCGAAGGGGCACGACAGGCACGGGCCGTACGCCGGGGTGCAGTACGACGGCGGCGATCCGGCGTACCGGGACTTCTACCTCGACAACGGCGCCTACCTGACCGGGCCGGAGGTCGTGGTGCAGGAGCCGTGGTACGCAGGAGAACCGGCGTGGCACCAGCACTGGCTCGACGCGGTCAGCGAGATGATCGACAAGTACCAGCCGGACCTGCTGTACACCGACGGGCCGCTGCCGTTCGGCGAGCTGGACTACACACCTGGTCTCCGTGCGGTCGCTCACCTCTACAACACCAACCCGCGGGCCGTGTACCAGCAGAAGGACCGGAGCCCCGAGGTCAGCGCCGTCGGGATCATGGACATCGAGCGCAGCCAGACACCGGAGATCCATCCCGCGCCCTGGCAGACCGACACCTCGGTCGGGGACTGGTTCTACAACGTCCGCGACGTCTACAAGACCGCCGGACACGTGATCGAGATGCTGGTCGACATCGTGTCGAAGAACGGCAACCTGCTGCTCAACGTCCCGCAATTGCCCGACGGCACGATCGACGCCGAGTGCTCGCGGCTGCTCGACGACCTCGGCGCCTGGACCCGGCTCTGCGGCGAAGGCATCTACGGCACCCGGCCGTACCGGGTGTTCGGCGAAGGGCCTTCGACGGTGGTCATCAAGGGCTTCACCGAGGACCGCGTGCCCTGGACGAGCTCTGACTTCCGCTTCACCCGCCGCGACAACACGCTCTACGCCTTCCAGATGGCCTGGCCGGCCGACGGGCGCGCGGTCGTCCGGAGCCTCGCCGACCACGAGACCGTCACCGGCGTCCGCCTCCTCGGCCACGGCCCGGTCCCCTTCGAGCAGGCGTACGGCGTACTCGTCGTCCGCCTCCCAGACGTCGCCCCGTCCGCGGTCGCGAACTGCCTGGCCGTCGATCTCGCAACCTGAGCAAGGCCCGCCGCCGACGTGCGGCCCGACGAAGCCCTCGGTCCGCCGGGGGCTTCTTTTTTGCTGCACCGATTCCGCGCGGAAACGGGCACGGAATTCACCGCACCCGAATTCCGGCGTGCTCGTGGTGCCGGCAGCAGGTGAGCTCCTCGATGAGCTCTCCTGCGTCCGACACCGCGAACGGGTCGGCGTGTGTGGCGTGCCGCGTACACCCCGGTCGCACGCAGTACGCCACCACGTCGGCAACACACTCGCCGTGCCGGGACCAGGGAAAACGCATCGTGTCACCCCACCGCTCGAACGAGATGCCGCCCGGTACCCAGCCGCGGGGCGGCCATGCGGATTCCGGAAAATGAAGTGCGTATTTGAATTGGTCGTTTACTTGAACCGACGCGTAATGCAGTCGCACTGCCACGAAAAGTATGCGTGGTTGTGATCGTTTTGCAGCATTTCGCCTGGGTACCGCTTCTTTATCGAATTTCGGAACGGGGCGGTCGTAAGGAGAGATTCATGGGAATCGGAATGTCCGTGTTCTTGCTCGCGGTGGGCGGAATTCTGGCGTTCGGGGTCTCGGACCGGCTCAGCGGCGTCGACCTGACAGTCGTCGGGTACGTGCTGATGGGAGCCGGTGCGATCGGCCTCGCGGTGGTGCTGATGTTCGCCAATCAGCGGAGCCGGACGACGCACACCTCCGTCCACGAACGTCGCGACATCCACGACGTCTGACGGAACGGGAGTGACGATGCCTGAAGGACGCAAGCGGCCCGACGCCCGGGAGGTGCTGCTGGACCTGTTGTTCGACAAGGTCGCGGAGGACCGCTTTCCGTCGCTGTCGATGCTGGACATGATCGAGTCGCAGCTCCGGCCGGACGAGGTGGACCTTTACGTCCGGATGCTGATCCGCAAGATGCGCGACGAGAAGTATCCGAGTCTGCCCATCCTGCGCCGGATCGCCGCACTGACGGAGTGACGCCACTCCGCGAAGCCCAGCTGTTCGTTGCCCCCGGCCACTTCAAGGAGACCGCCGCGGGCGGTACCACTGTAGGGAGAATCCATGAACACCACCGCCAAGGTGGCGGCCGCCGTCGCGAGCGGCTACCTGCTCGGACGCACCAAGAAGCTCAAGCTGGCGATCACGGTCGGCGGACTGCTGGCCGGTAAGCGGATCGCCACCGATCCACGCGCCATCGTGAAGCAGCTCGCGGAGGTCGTGGAACACAATCCCGAGTTGTCGAAGCTGTCCGACCAGGTGCGCGGCAAGCTCGTCACCGCCGGCCGCGACGCCGCTGTCGCGGCGGCGAGCAACCGCCTGAACCGGGTGAGCGACTCGATCCGGGACCGCACGGACCGGATGCTGTCGCTCGGCAACGGGCAGGCCCAGGACCAGAGCGACCAGGACGAGAGCCAGGACGAGAGCGAGGACCGGGGCGGGCGCGAGGACGAGGAGCGGCCGCGGCGTCGCCGTCGGCCGGGTCGCCGTCGTGAGGGCGTGCGTGCCCGGCTGCGCGACAGCGGCAAGGACTCCGCCGAATCGAGCGACGACGACAGCGGATCCGGCCGCCGGGCGGACGACAACGGATCCAGCGGCGGTGCGGACGACGACGGCTCCGCACGCAGCTCCGGACGCGGCTCCGAGCGCGGCTCCGGACGCAGCTCGGCGCGGCGCGGGTCGCGGGATCGCGGCTCGTCCGGCGAGGGCTCGCGCCGTACCGCCAAGCGGACGGCTCCGCGCGCGGCGAGCAGCAACGGCTCGGGCTCGGGTTCCGGCAGTTCCGGCGGTTCGGGCGGTTCCGGCAGCTCGGGCGGTTCCGGCGGCTCGGGCAGTTCGGGCACCGCGAAGAAGACCGCGGCGCGGAAGGCTCCCGCCAAGAAGACCGTCGCGAAGAAGGCGCCCGCCAAGAAGGCGACTGCGAAGCGGGCGACCGCGAAGAAGAGCGCACCGCCGGCGAAGAAGGCCGCCGCCAAGAAGACCGCGGCGAAGAAGACGGCTGCGAAGAAGACCGCGGCCAAGAAGAGCACGAGCAGGTCGACGAGCGGTTCGTCGGCCCGGAAGCGTGGGTGACCGGTGATGGCCGAACGATCGCGCGACGAGGAACAGAACGGCTTCAAGTCGATCCTCGACGAGCTCCCGGTCGACCGGCTGAAGGGTGAGCTCCAGGAGGCACTCTCGGTCGCCGCGGAGCGCACGGCAGAAGCGGCCGGGGACAAGATCTCCAGTCTCACCGAGCGGCTGACCGACATGGCCGCCGGTGGCGGTGTCGCGGGGAAGGCCCTGGCCGAGGGCGGGAAGGCGGCGGCCGGCGGCGGGTCGCCCTTGCTGGGTGCGTTGAAGGGCGGAGTCATGGGAGCCAAGGACAAGGCGGTCGAGGCGCTCGGCGGTGGGGGATCGGGCGGTTCCGGCGGCAAGAAGAACCCGTTGAAGGCGACGACGATCATCGAGTCGATCGATGTCGGCGTACCGATCGAGGTCGCGTACAACCAGTGGACCCAGTTCCAGGACTTCTCCGGCTTCATGAAGAAGGTCGAGCGGGTCGAGCAGAAGACCGACGAGAAGCTGGACTTCAAGGCCAAGATCCTGTGGTCGCACCGGACCTGGGAGGCGTCGATCCTCGAGCAGGTTCCGGAGGACAAGATCGTCTGGCGCTCGAAGGGCGAGAAGGGCCACGTCGACGGCAGCGTCACGTTCCACGAGCTCGCGCCGAACCTGACCCGGGTGATCGTCGTCCTGGAGTACTACCCGCAGGGCCTGTTCGAGCGGGTCGGCAACATCTGGCGCGCGCAGGGCCGCCGGGCACGGGTCGAGCTGAAGCACTTCCAGCGGCACGTGATGACCGACGTGATCCTGCACCCCGACGAGGTCGACGGCTGGCGCGGCGAGATCCACGACGGCCGTGCCCAGGAACCCGCCGAGGGCGAGGACGACGCCGAGGACTACGACGAGGACGAAGAGCCGGCCGACGAGTACGACGAGGACGAGTACGAGGACGAGGGCGAGGACGAAGAGCCCGAGGACGAGTACGACGAGGACGAGGAACCGGCCGACGAGGACGAGGACGAAGAGCCCGCCGACGAGTACGACGAGGACGAAGAGCCGGCCGACGAGTACGACGAGGACGAGTACGAGGACGAGGGCGAGGACGAAGAGCCCGAGGACGAGTACGACGAAGACGAGGAACCGGCCGACGAGGACGAGGACGAAGAGCCCGCCGACGAGTACGACGAGGACGAGTACGAGGACGAGGGCGAGGACGAAGAGCCCGAGGACGAGTACGACGAAGACGAAGAGCCGGCCGACGAGTACGACGAGGACGAGTACGAGGACGAGGGCGACGAGGAAGCGCCCGAGGACGAGTACGACGAAGAGTACGACGAGGACGAGGAAGAACCCGAGAAGCGGCCCCGCCGCCGGGCGAGCTGAGCGAGCCGATCGGAAGGAAGAGACATGACCATCGCGGCCAACGGCCAACGCCGGTCCGGAGGGTATCTGGATCGGCCCGCCCCGAGCAGTCTCGCGGACGTCATCGACAGCATCCTCGACAAAGGGCTCGTCATCGACGCCTACGTGCGGGTCTCGCTGGTGGGTATCGAACTGCTGACGATCGACGCACGCATCGTCATCGCCAGCGTCGACACCTACCTGCACTTCGCGGAGGCCACGAACCGGCTGGACCTGTACGAGAAGGGCAAGGACCTGCCCGAGGTCATCCAGGACATGACCGAGAGCACGGCGCAGGGCAAGTCGAAGGGCCTGCTCACCGGCGCCAAGGAAGCGCTGTTCGGCTCGGATTCCGACGAGGACGACCGGCAGCTCGAGCGGGGCGACGAGGACGAGGAAGGCGAGGAGTACGAGGAGGCGCGTCCGCGTCGCCGTCGTCCCGCCAAGAAGGCCGCGGCCCGTCGCCGGAGGACTGAGGAGTGAGCGTGACGACACCGGGCGACGTCGGCCTGGGGTGCTACGTCTACGGCATCGTGGGCGCGGACGTCGTCGTACCGCCCGACCTCAGGGGCATCGGCGACCAGGTCGTCGGCGTGGCGCCGTACGGCGACGTGGCCGCGGTGATCAGCCTTGTCGACAGCGAGGAAGCACGCGCCGGCCGGGCGGACCTGCTCGCTCACGGCCGGGTGCTCGACACGCTCGCCGGACTCGGCCCGGTGATCCCCGTGCGGTTCGGATCCGTGCTGCAGAACCGGGACGCCGTCACGAGCGAACTGCTCGAACCCGACCACGAACGCTTCCAGGTAATGCTCCAGGAGCTCACAGGGCGCGTGCAGTTCACCCTGCGGGCGCGGTACGACGAGCAGCAGGTGCTGAGCGAGGTCGTCGCGGAGAACGCAGAGATCGCTCGGCTCCGCGAGCTGACCCGTGAGCAACCGGACGAGTCGACGTACGGCGCGCGCGTCAGGCTGGGCGAGCTGGTTTCGCGGGCCCTGGAAGTCAAGAGCACCGAGGACGGGCGCACACTGCTGGCCGAGCTCGACCGGCACGTGACCGCGCTGAACGTCCGGGAGAGCGCCGGGATCGACCGGCTGCTCGACGTCGCCGTCCTGGTCGAGGAGGCCCGCCGCGCGGAGTTCGAGCGCGCCGTCGAGGGCCTGGCCGAGACGTTTGCGGGCCGGGCCCGGCTGAAGCTGATCGGCCCGACCGCGCCGTACGACTTCGTGGATGCGGAGGCGTGATGGGCCTGATGACGAACCTGCTGACGTGGCCGCTGGCACCGGTGCGGGCCACGGTCGCGCTGGCCGAGCAGATTCGCCGGCAGGCCGAGGCCGAGTACTACGATCCGGCCCGGATTCGTCTGCAGTTGGAGCAGATCGACGCCCTCCGGGAGAGCGGTCAGCTCGACCCGGAGCAGGCCGCGATCTGGGAGGACGAACTGGTGAGCCGGCTCTCCGCACGACGCGAGGAGACCTGAGCTTCGATGGCAACTACGCGGAAGACCACACAGAGCCGGACGCCGGCCAAGCGGAGCGCCGCCAAGACGAGCGCCGCCAAGACGAGCGCCGCCAAGACGAGCGCCGCCAAGACGAGCGCCGCCAAGACGAGCACGGCCAAGACGAGCACGGCCAAGACGAGCACGGCCAAGACGAGCACCACCAGGAAGAGCGCCGCCAAGAAGAGCGCCGCCCCGCCGCGGTCCGAGCCACAACCCAGGCCGGAACCCGAGGACCGTGCGCAGCCCAAGCGCCGGTCGCTGCGCACGGTGGCGATCTCCGCCGCGCACGAACTCTCGGAGCTGATCGGGCAGACCCCGGAGGGCATCGTGGCGGTCGAGAAGCGCGACGAGGGCTGGCTGGTCCAGGTCCAGGTCGTCGAGTCGCGCCGGATCCCGGCGACCACCGACATCCTGGCGATCTACGAGGTCGAGGTCGCCGACGACGGTTCGGTCACCGGCTACCGGCGCGCGGACCGCTACGTCCGTGGACGGATCCAGGAGTAGACCGATGAGCGAACAGACGATCTCCACGCGCCGGGCCGGGATGGACCGTTACGGATTCACCTCGCCGGCGCCGCGTCCGGAGGGCCTGGCCGACATCCTCGAGCGGGTCCTCGACAAAGGCATCATCATCGCCGGTGACATCAGGGTGAACCTCGTCGACGTCGAGCTGCTGACCGTCAAGATCAGGCTGCTCGTGGTGTCGGTGGACAAAGCGATGGAGATGGGCATCGACTGGTGGAAACGCGATCCGATGCTGTCGGCGGAGGCCGCCGACGCCAAGGAGCTGGCCGACGAGAACCGCGAGCTCCGCGCGCGGCTGGAGGAGCTGGAGCGCGATCGTGAGTGAGACCGGAACCTACGTCTACGCCGTGGGGCGCAACATCGACGAGGAGCCGCTGACCGGCCTGGAGGGGGTCGGTGACGCGCCGGTCCGGCTGCTCGGCCACCGGGAGCTGACCGCCGTGGTGAGCAGCGTCGACCTGGCCGAGTTCGGTGAGGCCGCCCTGCGGCGCAATCTCGAAAACCTCAGCTGGGTGGAGAAGACCGCGCGCCGGCACGACGAGATCGTCCGGCGGGCGGCGGCGATCACGACCGCGCTCGCACCGTTCCGGCTGGTGACGATCTACACGTCCGACGACGCGGCGCGCGTCCGGCTCGAGGAGCTGTACGGCGACCTGGTCCGCGCGCTCGACCGGGTCGACCGGCGCAGCGAGTGGAGTGTGAAGGCGTTCTGCCGGGTGCAGCCCGGACCGTCCGCGCCCTCGGCGCCGGCGGGTTCCGGCGTCGCCTACCTGGAACGGCGCCGGGCCGAGATCCGGGACCGGCACGAGGCCGCGACCGAGCAGCAACTGCTCGCCGACCAGCTGTTCTGGGACCTGGTTCCCGCGGCCGCGGCGACCCGGCGGCTCTCGGCGCAGGACCAGCGGCTCAGCGGGCGCCGCGAGACGATGGCACTGAACGTCGCGTTCCTCGTCGACGACGACCGCAGTACGGACTTCTTCGAGCTCGTGGACGCGACGCGGGCCAGGTACCCATCGCTCGACGTCGAGGTGAACGGGCCGTGGCCGCCGTACTCGTTCGCGGTACTGGACAAGTCATGACCGTCCAGGCCTCCGCGACGACGGCGACAGAGCCGAGCCTGGTCGACCTCCTCGACCGGCTGCTCGGCAAGGGCGTTGTGATCACCGGCGACGTCGTGGTGTCCCTGGCAGAGGTCGACCTGGTGCGCATCCAGCTCTCGGCGGTGATCGGCTCGGTCCGTGAGGAGATGGGGATGCATGACTGAACCTGTGCTGCCGCTGGCCGATCGGATCGAGGCCAACGCCGACAACGTCGAACGCGAGCTGCTCAAGCTCGTGCTGACGATCGTCGAGCTGGTCCGCCAGTTGATGGAACGGCAGGCCATCCGCCGGATGGATCAAGGTGACCTCAGCACGGCACAGGTCGAGGAGCTCGGGCTCGGCCTGATGCGACTCGAGGAGGCTATGACCGCACTGCGCGAGCAGTTCGGTCTGAGCGCGACCGACCTCAACATCGATCTCGGCCCGCTCGGCTCGCTCCTGCCGGAATAGGTCTGGACGTGGTGATGATGAAGGTACTTCGAGGAATCGGTGCGGCACTGATCTGGCTGCTCGCGACGGTCGTGATGATCCTGGCGGCGGTCCTGTGCATCACCCTCGTGCTGCTGCCGCTCGGTCTGCCCCTGATGGCCCTGGGGCTTCGCCTGTACGGGTACGGCGTACAGCTGCTCGTCCCGTCGGCGCCCGAGGTGAAGCGCGGGATGCGCAAACGTCTCGGGCTGCGCGCGCACGGCGACCTGTCGGGTGATGCCCAACGGGCCGGCAAGCGGGTCCGCAAACGCGGCAAGAAGGCCGGCCGGAAGCTGCGGAAGAAGACCGGCCGGGTGGCTGATGCGGTCGGAGGCTGACGATGAAACTCGTGATGAGACTGGTCGTGAACGCGGTGGCGCTCGCTGTCGCCGCCTGGTTGCTCCAGGGCATCACGTTCAGCGGTTCGAGTACGGCGAGCAAAGTGGTCACACTGATCGTCGTCGCTGCGATTTTCGGCCTGGTGAACGCGCTGATCAAGCCGCTGGCGACCATCCTGTCGCTGCCGTTCATCATCCTGACGCTCGGCCTGCTGATCTTCGTCATCAACGCTTTGATGCTGCTGCTGACGTCGTGGATCAGTGACGGCCTCGACATCCCGTTCGAGGTGGACGGCTTCGGTACGGCGCTGATCGGCGCGCTGATCATCACCGTGGTCAGCTGGCTGATGAACGTCGTACTCCCGGACAGACTCGAGACGACCTGACCGGACAGGGACAGACATCGTCTGACGGAAGGAGTCACCATGTCCAAGAATTCACTGGGCGACAAACTCGAACGACAGGTCGAGAATCTCAAGACCGGTCTGAAGGACGTCGCACACAAGTTCACCGAGCCCGACCCGGACCCGCACACCGAAGGCACGGCCGCAGCCATCACCAGCGCGCGGGTGCGTGGCCGGGAACCGTCGAAGGACGAGCTGTACGCGGACGCGAAGCGCCTCGGCATCAAGGGACGCTCGAAGATGACGAAGGCCGAACTCGCGAAAGCCGTCCGGCGTTCGTCCTGACCACGAACGACGGGACTGCCCCGCGCCTGGCAGGCGTGGGTCAGTCCCGGACGGGGCCTGCCCGGCACCGGTGAGCCGCGAGAACTTCGCGCCGTTTCGAGCCTGGCTTTCGCGGGTCAGCACGTCGCGCTTGATGCTCTCGCGGTACCCATGCCATGTCTTGTTTACAGCCGTTCCCGTCAGGCACTGGGAACGGTTGAGCGGGCCGTCGTAACGTCACGGCTCTTCGCGCTCAACTTCGCCGTACGGGCCGGTCAGGATTACGAGGAAGTCAGCGTGTTCGGCTTCGTCCTCAGCCTGATCGGGCTCGCGCTGCTCGGCGTCTCCGGAAGGCCTCGGCCTGAGCGCGCGGTCAGCTCGGCTCGGAGATTTCGCTGACCGTGCGGCCGGCGCGGCCCGGCGACGCCTGGATCACGTCGGCCTGGGCGAGCATGCCGACCAGGTCGTGCCCGTCGATGACCGGGAGCCGTCGTACCTGGTGCTCCTCCATGGTGCGCAGAGCCTCCTCGAGGGAGTCGTCCGCGCCGATCGTCACCGGTTTGCCCTGGCCGAAGACACCGGCCGTGGTCTGCGCCGGGTCGCCCCCGTCGGCGATGCATTTCACCACGATGTCGCGATCGGTCAGCATGCCTTTCAGCCGGTTGTCCTCGCCGCAGATGGGCAGCGCCCCGACATTCAGCTCGCGCATCTTCCGCGCGGCGTCGACCAGGCTCTCCTTCTCACCCACGCATTCGGCGCCCGGCGTCATGAGATCTCGTGCGGTCGTCATGTCGATCATCCTCCTCAGGAGTCCGCTGACACGGCCCCGCGGTGCCCACCCGGCCCGCCAGGAAACAGCCGGGGCCAGAATCAGCCGTAGCGGGCGGTTGTGTGGTTCGGGGCGGTCCACTTGGTCAGGAGGTTGTCGGCGAAGAGGTCGTCGAGCGTGAGGGCGCAGCGGGCGCCGAAGAGTACGTCGGTGAGTGCCTCGGGGTGTTGGCGGACGTAGCTGCCGCACAGGTCGTGGGCCGCTATCTGTTCGTGGACGGCGTCGGCTTCTACGTGTTCGGTGAAGTAGCGGGCCGCTTCCTCCGAGGCGCCGAGCCGGATGGCGCCGGTCGCGTACTGGCGGTTCGGGAGCGTCGAGGTCATCTCGAGCGCGGCGAGGTGGCCGAGCAGCGCCGCCGTCCACCGGCAGTGGATCGCGAACAGCGACATCACGTTCGACAGCGCGAGCGTGACCGCCGGTACGTCGGGGACGTAGCGGCCGTACGTGTCGTCGAGGTCGAGCCAGCGCATCGTCGTACGGAACAGCTCCGAATGCATCCGCTCGGCCCGGCCACCGCCGTACTCGTCGGCCTCGATCTCGACCAGCGCCGCCTTCGCCGGGCCGTCGAGACGGGCGATGCCGAAGCTGTGCGGATCGGCCTCCTTGAGCTGGTACACGGACCTGTTCAGCACGAACTCGCGGAACTGTTCGCGGGTCGCATGCCGGCGCAGGTACGGCGCGAACCGCGGCCCGTCCGCCTCGTCGATCAAGCCCCGCAACTGCTCCGCGACCGGCCGCTCGTCCGCCGGGACCCGGCAGGTGGCCTGCAACCAGCCGATCCACGGCCGCTCCGCCCGGCTGCGGAACGCGACGATCGCCGGATCCCATTGCAGCTCGGGATCGACGCCGTCGAAGCCCCGGTACTGCAGCTCGTACGAGACCCAGAGCGCGAGCTGCAGATCGTCGTCGGCGTACGGGAGATCGCGGACGCCGACCTCGGGACCGCCGCCGCTCGCAGTGTCGCAGTGCGTGAGTCTGTTGTTCAGCCAGGCGGTGAGCGGTCCGCGCGGCGGTGGTAGCTGCATACGGGACCGGTACCCGCGGGATAACCGTGGATTCCGGTGGGTACCGCGCTGTCATGACCGAGATCCGTGCCTACCCGGACGGTCCGTTGCTGGTCCGCGGCGAGTTCGAACTCCTGGACGAGAACGGCGATCCGCTGCCGGCCACCCGCCGTACCGTCGCTCTCTGCCGCTGCGGCCGCACCAGCATCCCCCCGCTCTGTGACGGCACGCACACGCTGCCGATCAGGAAGCCGCCGCAGCCCTCCGAATGAGGCCCGGCGGCTTCATGATGTGAAGACGTCCGCCAGCCAGGGCATGAGTTTGTGCGGGCCGAGTGCGCGGAATTGTTCTACGGGCGGGTCGGCAACCAATGCCCGTACGGCGTCCAGATCGCCTGGTGCGTAGGGCTCCGCGGCGTCGATGAGGTCGTAGAGGCATCGGCTGGTGGAGCGTGCCGCGCCGGTGCGGAGGTCGAGCAGCTCGCCGCGGACGCCGTGCCGCAGCGCGGCCCATCGGTTCTCCGCGATCCGCCACGTCGGCGCCGGAGGGGGCAGTTCGCCGCGGCGGTACAGGTCGGTGAGCCGGGCGGCGAGCGCGGACACGAACCGGACGATCGCCTCGGTCCGCTCCGACGTCGCCTGTACGTCGAGCACGCGCAACTCCAGCGTTCCGTACCCGATGTGCGGTCGCAGCTCCCACCACCACTCCGACTCACGCCTTGAACAGCCCACTCCAAGTCCTCGGCGAACTCCGTCCACGACGCGATGATCGGCGGCACGCCTTGGCGGGGCAGCTCACAGGCGATGATCGGCCGGACCGAGCACAGCCCCGTGTCCCGCCCGGCGGCGAACGGTGCCGCGCCCGCAAGTGCGGCCAACTCGGGCAGCAGGTCCCGCAGCGCGTGATAGACGCCCAACGTGCAGTCGGCGTCGCCGAAGGCCAGATGGATCTGCAGCGAGGACACCAGTTGCCGGCCGATCCTCTCGCCGTACCGAGCCTTCAGACCGTCGGCGCGGTCGGTCGGCGCGAGCGCGACCGGAAGGTCGGCCAGCGGATGCACCGCTGCGGCGATCGGGACCACGTCCGCGGAGCAGGCGGCAGCGATCCGCGCTCGACCCCAGCGCAGTTCGCCGACTGCGTCCACGGCGCTCGTGTGCACCGACGTCGCGATCTCCACCTGGCAGGAGGGCAGCTCCTGCTTCACCCTCGGGTCGCCGATGTCCGCCACCACGGCGGCGGCCGGTGCGGGCAGCCAGCTGTCCCGCCGTACCAGCAGGATCTCTTCCTCGAGGCCGATCGTTCCGGCGACGGTACGGTCGAACACCGAGCGGACGCAGTGCGGACCGGCCTCGTCGGCGTGCATCGGAGACAGCTCACGACTCGGGCTCGGCGAGCGGTTTGGTGGCTGGACCGTCCAGAACCGCGCCGTCGGGTGCGAAGCGGGAGCCGTGACAGTTGCAGTCCCAGGTCGTGTCGCCCTCGTTCCAGCGCAGCGGACAGCCCAGGTGGGTGCAGACCGGGACGACGGTGTGCAGCCGCCCGTCATGGTCCAGGTATGCGCCGACTGTCTTGCCGTCAAGGTCGTACAGGCCGCCTTGACCGACCTCCAGGTGATCGAGGCCAGAACCGAGCAGTCGTCGGAGGTGGCCGGCGGCGAACTCCTTGCCCACCTTCAGGTTGTCCTGCACGAGCTTCGCCACCGACCGTGCGTCGCCGATCCGGCCGGCGTCGAACAGCGCGCTCCACCGGTTGTCGCGATCCAGCACCGCGTCACGAAGGATGCCTGCGGCAACGGTTCCGTTGCTGAGCCCCCACTTGTGCATGCCGGTCGCGACCAGGACCGGTGAGCCCGGCGCCTTCCCGACGTACGGGAGCTGGTCCGGGGTGCTGTAGTCCTCGGCCGACCACCGGTACTCCGGCTGCACCCTAGTGCCCCACAACTCCTCGATCCAGTCGACGAGACCCTGGTACGACGCGTTCGTCTCCTCCTCGGCACCCGTCTCATGGTCGCCGCCGACCACGATCAGCCCGCTCGGGCCGCCACCCGGCCACGGCCTGGTCGACCGGGTCGGCCCGTCGGCGGAGATCGTCATCGCTGTGGGCGCGTCGACGGGCAGCCGGACGGCGATGCCGTGGGACTGGTTCGGCCGGGTCCGCGCGAAGTACCCGCCCAGCGTTCCGAACGGCAACAGCGTCGCGACGACGGCATGGCGGGCTACGACGTGATGCCCGGCCTGGGTCTGTGCTGCGACGCCGTCGCCCTTCGCATCGACATCGGTCACGCGCGTCCGCTCGAAGATCCGCCCGCCGGCGGCACTGAACGCGGCCGCCAGACCGCCCAGGTAGCGGGCCGGGTGCAGCATGACCTGATCGTCGAAGCGGACCGCAGCGGTGGCGGTGACAGGGAGTCCCATGTCGGCCGGGTCGGCGGAGTGCGCGGGAAGACCGAGCTCTCGCGCCACCTCTGCCTCGCGGTCCAGGTCGGTGTCACCGGTGGAGTAGACGAACGACGGCCCGCGGCGGAGCTCGCAGTCGATCCCGAGTCGGCGGGTGAGTTCGTCAACCTCGTCGACGGCTTCCTGGTTCGCCGTGGCGTACTGCTGTGCGGCGTCGCGGCCGTGCCGGTCGAGCAACGCGGCGTAGATCGCGCCGTGCTGGGACGTGACCTTGCCAGTGGTGTTTCCGCTCGTTCGCGCCCCGATCCGCCCGCCTTCGAGCAGGACGACCGCGAGCCCCTCCTGCCGCAGATGCAGCGCGGTCGTAAGTCCGATGATGCCGCCGCCCACGACGACAACGTCGGTCTCCTGGTCGGCGTCGAGCGGCTCGTACGTCGGCAGGTCGGCGGTGCCCAGCCAGACCGAGTTCTGAATCGTCATGACCAGCCGGTGCCCGGATGCGCCGCCGCCAACCGCCCGCCGTACGGGAGGAGATCAGGGTGCTGGGTGGGTAGGTCAGTAGCCGGCCAGGAACAGGCAGAACAGGTGGCCGTGCGGGTCGCGCATGACTCGCACGCCGCCGGGCTGTGGTTGGTGCGTTTCGAGGCCGGCGCCCAGACTGAGAGCGCGATCGACCTCCCGCTCGAGGTCGTCGACCTGGATGTCCAGATGGGCCTGCATCTGCTGCGTTCCGGGCCCCTGGGGCCAGACCGGTGGCACATGGTCCGATTCCAGTTGGAAGCTCAAGCCGGGCCGCTCGCTGTCGGGGTGGCGCAAGCGGACCCATTCAGGCTCCCTGCTGACCTCTACCCAACCCAGCAGCTCTTTGTAGAAGTCGGCCAGTCGCTCCGGATCCGGAGTACCGAGAACCGTGGCGGCGAGGTCCGCGCTCATACCGTCACCTCTCGCTGCGTCGAACGTGACACCGAGATCTCCATCGCGTCAGCGATCGGCGTGCTTCTGGACGGTCTTCTCGAGCTCGTCCTTGGACAGACCGGAGGTGCCGGCGATGTCGGCGTTACTGGCCTGCTTGGCCAGCTGTTCCTTGGTCATGTCGCCGGGCTGCTCGCCCAGGTGCTGCTTGCGGCTGGCAGCGAACGCCTCACCGAGCTGCGCCCTACGCTCGTCGGACAGATTGGAGCGCATCCCCGGCAGGACCTTGGTCTCCTCCTCCTCGACGTGGTGGGAGACAGCGTCGACGAGATTCTGCAGAACTTTGTCGAAGTCGGCCGAGGTCGGGTCGGTGGCCGCGAGCGTGGCGAGGAGCTGGTCGGCCTCGATGTGTTCCTGCTGGCTGTGCGAGACCTCTTCCTTCTCGCCGGCCTCGGACGCCGCCACGGGGTACACCTCGGCCTCTTCGGCGCGACTGTGTGCCGTCAGCAACGTGGTCAGCACGGGCAGCAGAGTGGGACGCTTCTCCGGACTGTCCTTCAACTCGTCGAACAACCGCTCGACCTCGCGGTGATCCTGCATGATCAGATCGACAACGTCGGCGCTCATCGCAGCTCCTCCCAGAGACTCAAGATGCACCGATCGGTACCCGGCTCGCCGCGGCGCATGCGCACGAAATCCCGCCTCGTTCACCGCAGGTTTGCGGTCCGGGTAAGGCCGTCAGCGCGGATCGGCCGCGGACGCGGTACGCCAACGGCGTCGTCGGGACGGTGTTGCCGAAGGTCCGGCGCCTGGTCCCGGACCGGCTGTTCGACCAACTGGCGCTGCGGGCAACAACAGGTCAGTCAGCCAGCGGTTCGTGACGGCGTCGGTGGTGCGGCCCAGCTTCAGTCCGACGCGGTCATGACTTGGTTGTGCGTGATCGCGATCTGAGGCGTAGCGCCGCAATCGCCACCAGCGGGACCCCGGCGGCCACGAGCGCCAGCAGCACCAGCGGGGTTCGATCCCAGTCGTTGATGTCACCGTCGGCGGCACCGCGCGGCGAGGCACTCGGTGAGGGCTCGGTGGACGGGCCGGCCAGAGGCCTCGCCGTGGAGCTTGTGGAGTACTGCTGAGCGGACTGCGAGTCGCCGCCTGCCCTCCCGGCCGTGGCGACTGGACTCCCGCACGCAAGCAACAGACACATGGCCGCCAGCAATCCGATGTCGAGCCCGTAGCGCCCCCATTGCCTCGGATCGATCTTCATCACACGCCTGTACCCAACGCCGACCGTGAATAACATTCGCATAAGTTTGCCGCGTACAGCACCCGGACCCGGGGTACCGAGGCCGCGAAGGGACAGGTGATCAGGACAAATGGCTGATGACAACGGCTCGGTCGCGACCGTGGCGAAGCTGGTCGAACGGGCGACGATCTGCATGTTCACCACCATGACGCCGGACGGGCAGCACGTTGCGCGGCCGATGGCAGTGCAGGAGGTCGAGTTCGACGGCGATCTGTGGTTCTTCGCGTACGCCGAATCGGCGAAGGTCGGTGAGATCGGCGCGAACCCGCAGGTCAACGTGTCGTTCTCGAACTCCAAGCAGAGCGAGTGGACCTCGATCGCCGGCCGCGCCGAGGTGATCGTCGACCGGGCGAAGGCGGACGAGTTGTGGTCCGCGCCGTTGAAGGCGTGGTTCCCCGACGGGCCGCAGACGGCTGGACTGGTCCTGCTCAAGGTCCACGCCGATGCCGCTGAGTACTGGTCCGGTCCGAGCAGCAAGGTCGTGCGCCTACTGGGCGCCGCGCGCGCAGCCGTGACCCGCGACCCGGACAAGTTCCCGGGCGAGAACGAGACGGTCGACCTGCCGGGCAACCCCTGATGAGCGAGCAGAAGTTTCACCGGGGCGACGACGTCGAGTGGGACAGCCACGGCGGTACGGCGTACGGCAAGGTCGAACGCGAGATCACCGAACGGACCGAGGCCGGCGGCCGAACGGTCGACGCCTCACCCGACGAACCGCAGTACCTGGTACGCAGCGAGAAGTCCGGCGGTACGGCGGTGCACAAACCGTCCGCGCTCCGTCGTGGGAGATCGAAGTGACCGAGCGGGACGAACCGTGTAGGACGAACCCTTTGGAGGTAGGACAAATGGGCACCATCACGCAGTCGATCGACGTGGACGTTCCGGTGACGACGGCGTACAACCAGTGGACGCAGTTCGAGTCGTTCCCGCAGTTCATGGAAGGCGTCGAAGAGATCCGGCAGTTGGATGCCACGCACAACCACTGGGTGGTCAAGGTCGGCGGCGCGACCCGCGAGTTCGACGCGACCGTGACCGAGCAGCACGCCGACGAGCGGGTGGCGTGGAAGTCGGACTCCGGTCCGCGGCACGCCGGTGTGGTGACGTTCCACAAGCTGTCCGACACCAGCAGCCGGGTGACCGCCCAGATGGACCTCGACCCCGAGGGCTTCCTGGAGAAGGTCGGCGACAAGGCCGGCGTCGTCGAGGGCCGCGTGAAGGGTGACCTCCAGCGCTTCAAGGAGTTTATCGAGAGCCGCGGCACCGAGACCGGAAGCTGGCGGGGCGACGTACCGCGGTAGTAGCTGCGGTTACCGCATCGGCCTCGGGCCGGCCGACCGGAACAACCAGGGCCGGACGCGCCCGCTGACGCACCGCGAGCCAGGATGCACGCGATGGTTCAGCCCCTGATCGTCGTGCAGCCGGACCGAGCGAGGTGCCCGTCGCTGCCTTTCGCCGCGGGCCGTCAGTCCGGCGGCTCAACAGGCTGACCTTGGCCGGCGTCGGTGACGTCCTGGTCGTCCGGCAGGCGCCGGTCGTCATCAGGACCAGTCGACTCCGGCCCGGGGGAGCGTTGGTCTTCGTCGTGCTCCACCTGGTCGAAGTGCAGTCCGCCCTTGTCGAGTTCGCCGCTCTCCAAGGCGTCATTTACCTCGGTATCGGAGACGGTCCCGTGCTTGTCGTCGAGACCAGGCCGTTCGAAGCTCATCGTCCACCTCCGGTGACTCGCTTGGACCCCCACCATCGGGACCGCTTCGAACCAGCCGCCCTGGGTGGAGGCGCAGTCCGGTGCCCCACCGCGCCGGCACTGAAACGTCGAGGCCGCGGACGGGGCGCCGGTGAGCAGAGTCAAAGTGCTCCGCGCCGGGCACCGAGATCGATTACCAGGACGAGACCCGGCCCTCGAGCTTGGCTGCACTCGGCCTGGCCGGTGCGGCCCGACGCGAAGCGATCCAGTACCGCACCTGTACCCAGGACCAATCCCCAGACCGCGCTCGGATGACGCTCGGCCGCTTGCGTACCTGGCCTCATGGACCACGACGAGAGCCCGGTCCTCGACGCGTTGGCAACCTACCACCGGCGTAACTACGCGAACTTCTGCCCGCCCGGCCACAACAGGGCCGGGGGACCGACAAAGCAGTTCTGGACGGCCGGGCGACGATTCAACCGACCGGTCAGCGGCTGGGCCGGTGTGTGCCCGGTGTCTGGCCGGGCCGGAAGCCGCGAGTGTGGATGAGTTGCTCGGCGACGTCGCGGAGCCGGGTGTTGTTGTCCTGGGAGTAGCGCCGCAGGATCGCGAAGGCGTGTGCCTCGTCGACGTCGAAGCGTTCCATCAGGATCCCCATCGCCTGTCCGACGGTGGCCCGTGCGTCGAGCGCGATGTGCAGATCCACGTCGTGCTGTGCCTCGGACACCGCCAGGGCGACGTGCCGGCCCAGAAGAACCGCGATCGCCTCGTCGTCGTCACTGAATGCGTGCGATCTCGTGCTGAACAGCGACAAGACACCGATGGTGCGCTCTCGGTCCCGCATCGGCACGTGCAGCACGGATCCGATGCCGGCGGCCTCGGCCGCAGAGCCCCAAGCCGGCCAGCGACGCTCCTCCGCCACGTCGGGGACGTGGACGACCGTGTTCTCGGTCAACGCTGCGAGCATCGGGCCCGTACCGGCCTCGATCTGCAATTGATAGAGCCGCGTGACCAGCGCGTCGGTCACGGTGCCGATCTCGACACGGCCACCGTGCGCGAGCACGATCCCGGCCTGCTCGCAGTCGATCGCCGTGCGCGCGAAATCGACCGCTGCGTCGGCGGTCTCTTTCACCCCTTCGGCGTCGTGCAGCTCCACTGCCAGCCGAGCCATGACCTCGGCTGCAGTGTTCTCAGAGCTCGATCGCAGCAGGCCGGACCCGCCGCCGCCATCCACCACCCAGAGCACCGCCTTTCAGGGGTTACTTCGACCATGATGCCTCGGAGCGCCGGCAGCGGCGATGAGTGCGCACGAATTCGCCGGCCCTGGATCCGGCGGTGCGTGGCAAGTCCGCTAGGTGGAGCGGTTGGTCAGCCGGTCGCGGAGGCGGTCGACGAGGCCGACACCGGGGCCGACGAGCTTGTGGAACAGCTCGGCGTTCGGAGCGCTGGGGTGTGGTCTGGTGGGTGCGACCTTCTTCGCCAGCTCGACCTTCTCCTTCAGCTGGACGAGCTCGGCGGTGGGGATATGCGCCCGCAGCTGGGGGAACTGCTCGGTCTCTTCGTCCTGGACGTGGTCGACGAGGACTTGTTGCAGGTTTCGGAGGATGTCCTCGAATTCTGTGGTCCCCGCGTCGGCACCCTCGAGCTGTTTCATCAGTTTCTCGAGTTCCCGGTGTTCCTGGGTGTCGTGCTCGACGGCCTGGTCGCCGTCCGGGAGGTGATCGCGCATCGCCGGGTAGACGTACATCTCCTCTGCGACGGAGTGCCGTACCAGCTCCGCGATGAGCTGGTCGGCCAGGTCCCTGCGTTCGTCGGCACCGGCCGTCGCGCTGATCTGATTCGCGAGGTCCTGCGCCTCCCGGTGATCCGCGATCAGGACGTCGATCACGTCGGGTTCGGTGGCGTCGCCGGTGGAAGTCATCAGGTTCTCCGTTGCTCGTGACGATGATCCGCTCCCGGTACCCACCGGACGGTGCCGCTACCTGCGTGCCCGGGTTGACTCCCGGCCGCCTGATCAGAGCTTGGTGCGGACGCCTGGCTGGTTGGGGATCTCGTTGACCTGCTCGACCAGGTTTCCGTGCATCGCCACCTTGCCCTTGCCGCGGCGGCCGAGCGGCAGGACCGTCTTGCCGGTTGCGTCCTCGAGTCCCGCCGCGAACCCGGCGTACAGCGCGAGCGCGAGCAGCAGGAGACCGAGTACGCCGCTGGTCCGCTCCCAGCCCTGGCTGCCGGTCAACTCATAGCCTCCGGCAACGAGGAAACGGATGGCTGCCACCAGGAACACCAGACCGGGGATGAGCTTGCTCATCGCCGCCGTCGCCGCGAGCAGTGTCATCGCTGTGCCGGAAAGGAGCAGCAGCAACCCCAGGGTGTCGCTGGTGGCGCCGGGCGGCGACCGGAACAGGATCAGCCCGGTGACGAGCCAGGTCAGAGACAGCACGCCCATCGCCGTACCGACCGTTCCGTCGCGGCTGAGGAAGGCGAGGACGGACGCGAGCAGCTGCCCGGTGAACGCGAACCCGAGCAGCACCAGGGCGACGTTCTTGCCCTCCGTCGCCGGCACCCAGCTCAGCTGCAGGCCCGCCAGCACGAACGTTGCCGCCGCGAGGGCGTAGAGACCGAGCGACATCGGTGCCCCGATCGGGCGTAGCGAGATGGCGATCCGGTCCAGGACCACTTCGGACGCACGGACCTCGGCCGGCGTCTCCACCCTCGTGTGCGCCATTGCCACTCCTTGGTGTGAACCGCTTCAACCGGTGGATCGTCAGGTGCTGACGATCCGGACCAGGGCGAGCCCCTCGTCTTCTGTCCTCGTGTTCCGCCGGTACCCCGTACAGCCGGCTCCAGCCGCCGCGTGGATTCGGTTCGGCGGGAGAGTCCCGACGTCCGTGCGGTGCCTGACCAACCGCACCGGATGCCGGCCATGGCCCGCCTGAAGCGCCGCGTCCGCGGCCACTTCGACAACCACTTCCGGCCGCACCTTGACGAGCGGGGTCCTGCTGCGCGACCCCAGCTCGACCGGCCACGGATGTCCCACGCGGCCGGCCGGTGTGTGCCGACGCTGCGTTCGGGCGATGGGCCAGCAACCTGGATTCATCGTGGTCGACGCCGGGTGCCGGGGGCTCGGGCCGGGCACGGATTGGTTGTTGATTGCTCGCGGTACACCGTGCGGGCGGGCGCGACCGAGGATCACATCGCGCGCCGTGCAGCCACAGGCCACGCCCGTTCGTCCTCGCCAGCATGGTCCTGGTCCTGGCTACGGTGACCCTTTCCGGCACCCTGACATAGGAGAACTCGTGACGCTGCCAGCCCCTGTACAGGACCTGTGCGACCGCTTCCTGTTGCTGGCCGAGCAGGAGCTGCCCACAGGGCTGCTGACCGGGCTCTATCTCCATGGTGGGTTGGTCTTCGGCGAGTGGGCGCCGCGGGAGTCCGACGTCGACTTCGTCGCTACGCTCGCCCGCCGGCCGGAGCCGGCGGAGGTGGAGACGCTGCGGGGCGTCCACGCGCAGATGGTGGCATACTCCTCGATCCGGTTCGACGGGCCGCACGTGCTCGCCGCCGACCTGGCACGCGATCCGCGCACGCTGCCTCCGGTGCCGGAGATGATCCCCACCAGGAAACTCGAGATTCTCGTCTCGCCGTCGCGGATGATCACGTGGCACGAGCTGGCCCAGGCCGGGATCACGGTCACCGGTCCAGAGCTGTCCACTCTCCAGATCTGGACCGACAAGCAGGCTCTGCATGACTACACCGTGGACAACCTCGACACCTACTGGCGCAGCAACGCCGAAGGCCTGGCCCGAGCAGCCCCCGCCGACCTCCCAACAGACCACCGCGAACGCGATTATCTGCTCACGCACTGCATCCTCGCCTCCGTGCGTCTGCACCACCTCTTGGTCACCGGCGAGATGACCGCGAAGTCCCGCGCCGGCCGCTGGGCACTGACCCACTACGACGAGCGCTGGCACCGGGTTGTGACCGAGGGCCTACGCCTGCGCGACGCCACCGGCACTTCCGGCTACGCCGACCAGGCCGATCTACTCGCGGACGTCCGAGACTTTCTGGCGCACGTTGTGGAGACCGCCACCGGCAAGCCCGTGGCCCCGACCAACACATGACGACCCTCCATCTGGTTCGCGACGACGAGCCGGCGCGCTCGGTCGACCTGCGCTCCCGCGCCGAGCGGGCAGCAGAGGCGGTCCGAGATCGGGCGCCGGCTTGGCCACCTTGTGAGTGTTGCCCGCAGCAACCGGTACGGACCACCACCCGGTAACGGGTCTCTTCGTCGGCGACGGACGCTGGGGCGGCGGCCAGGCACACAGCGTTCGTTGCCCGCTACAACCAGACATCGGACTCTGAGTGCAGCAGGGGTGATTCGGTCAGCGCTGAGCGGACGACGTTGCCCGGGCCGGATCGATCTGCGCATGGTGGAGAGGTGGACACGGACGCGGTGGCGGTGGAGCTGTACGGGTTGGAGCCCGAACTGTTCACCGCCGCGCGGAACCGAGTCGCGGAGACCGCCCGCGACGCCGGCGATGACCAGTCCGCCGCGGTGATCATGGCGCTGCGCAAGCCCACCCTCGCCGCTTGGCTCGCCAACCAGTTGGTGCGCACCGACCCGGACGGGATTCACGCACTGACCGAGCTGGGGGAGGACCTGCGCCAGACCTACCTGTCGGCTGATGCGCCCCGGCGGCGTGAGCTGACCCGGCTGCGCCATGACCTCGTGAGTAATCTCGTGCGCACAGCGCGAGAACGCGCCGCCGGTGGACGCCGCGTCACAGCACAGACCGCCGAACGACTGACCGAAACCCTCGACGCCGCGCTGGTCGACCCCGGCGCGGCGCAACTGCTCCGTACCGGGCAACTGACCAGCGCTCTGCGACATGTCGGCTTCGGCGTGGTCGACGAAAACGGCGACCCAGCCCGGCTCGCGCTCGTCCGGCCCCGAGTCGTACGGAGCTCACCGCCTCCCCGAAAGACCCGGCCGGCCACGGCCGCCGTACAGCGGCAACCGTCAGCTGCGAAGAGGCGACCGACCGTAGACACGACACTGGCCAGTCGCCGGAAGGCGCAACGCAAACGACTCGACCAGGCCGAGCACGACTACGCAGCAGCGGAGGCTGAACGTGAACAGGCCGAACGGGTGCTGGACGCGCACCAGCACCGTCTCGCCGACCTCGAAGCCGATCTCGTGCGGTTGAACGAGCAGCTCGAGCAGACCCGGCAGACGCTGCGGGCGGTCCGCAAACAGACTTCCCGTCTGCAATCCGCCTTCAACCAGGCCGCCCGCAACGCCGCCGCGGTGAAGAAACGCCGCGACACCGAAAATCAGCGGCTCGACGCGCTCGATCGTTAGTGGCGTCCGCATACGGACCGGACGATGGGGCACCGGGTGGGGGGCATCTGTCCGCGCTGAGAGGAGAAGGCCATGGCCGAGACTCGAGCGAGCCAGAGCAACAGCCGCGAGTGGACCAGCGAGCAGGTTCAGCAGCTGCGTCAACTTGCTGGCGGCAACACTCCGGTCGGCATGATGAGCATCAAGCTGGGACGCTCTGAAGCCGCCGTCCGGTCCAAGGCCCATGCCGAGGGCATTTCCCTCGCGCCGGCGAACCGACCGCCGTACGGCGACATGCGCTGACCAGCGCGCGACGTGCGGCTGGTGGTCTGGCCACCGGTGGGCGGGTGGCGACACCGGAGTATCCCGGGCCGCGACTCGGCGTGGAGCCGCGGCGGCTGAGGTCAGGATGTGAGAGGCACTCGGCAAGGTGCCGGATCATGGCGGCGGACGCACGAGCCGTCACCCAGCGGCGAGGCGAGGCGGTCACCCATGCCTGAGAACGCCGCAGCCGCGCCGATCGCAGCGCCTCGGCCCAGGCCAGTTCTGCTCGACGCCGAAAGTCTCCAAGGAAACCGCGTTCTCCGTCGACGCTGACGGAAAGAATTTCCTCGCGATCGTTCGCGACCGAGGGACCAGACGCCGCTCGACGTGACGTACGTCGATCAGCTGATGACGGCCTGCTGCAGGGAACTACGAGGTCAACCCGGGCGGTTCAGACTGGGGCGGGCTCGGTGGGTGGCGCGGGTGGCTCGGTCGGCTGCGGTGGGTCGGGCGGTTCCGGCCGCGTCGGGATCGGCGGCACCGGCTCGTTCGGATCCGGCGGCGGCGTCGGTGTCGGCGGGATGGTCTCGGGATCGATGACCATGGCAAGCATCGTGCCTCCTGTCGGCCGGAAGTAGTCAGACGACCGGGCGCTCAGTACCCACCACGCGCGGTTGCACGCGCGGGACGCTCCGAAGGTCCACCTCCAGGGACCGGGCGGTTACGTCGTTCCGCCGGACGAGCTGTGCATCGCGGGCTAGGGAAGCGGTCTGCCGCCGGTGGCGCCGATGCGTTCGCCGGTGACGTAGGTCGAGTCGTCGGAGGCCAGGAAGACATAGAGCGGTGCGAGCTCGGCCGGCTGGCCGGCGCGGCCGAGTGGCGTGTCGGCGCCGAACTGGTCGACCTTGTCCGCGGGCATGGTGGCCGGGATCAGCGGCGTCCAGACCGGGCCGGGAGCGACGGCATTCACGCGGATGCCCTTGGGGCCGAGCTCCTGCGCGAGGCCCTTGGTGAAGTTGAGGATGGCGGCCTTGCTGGTCGCGTAGTCGAGCAGATTGGGCGATGGTTCGTACGCCTGGATGGAGGTCGTGTTGATGATCGAGGAGCCGGCCGAGAGGTGCGGAAGAGCCGCCTTGGACAGCCAGAACATGGCGTAGACGTTGGTCTTGAGTACACGGTCGAACTGCTCGGTGGTGATGTCCGCGATGCCGCTCTGCGACATCTGGTACGCCGCGTTGTTGACCAGGATGTCCAACCCGCCGAGTTCCTCGACGCAGCGGTCCACGAGCAATTGGCAGTGCTGCTCGCTCCGGATGTCGCCGGCCAGGGAAATCGCCTTGCGCCCTGAGTCTCGTACCAGCCGACAGGTCTCCTGGGCATCGGTCTCCTCGGCCTCGAGATGAGCGATCATCACGTCGGCCCCCTCCCGAGCGAAGGCGAGAGCCACCGCGCGGCCGATGCCGGAGTCGCCGCCGGTGATCAGCGCCCGTTTGCCCGTCAGCTTTCCGCTGCCGCGGTACGACGCCTCGCCGTAGTCCGGTTCCGGTTCCATGGCGCCGCCGCACCCTGGGTACTCCTGCTGCTGAGGCGTCTGCTGCTCAGGCTCCGCGTACCGCGTCCTCGGATCGCTGCTCATCGTCACCCTCTCGCTGGTCGTCAGCCCTGCGGTACCCGCACGGCGCCAGTCGACACAGACGGCCGCCGATCACCCCGGACGCTGGAGCGAAGGCGATCGCCCGGATCCGCCGGTGCTACCGCAACCTCGACGCCGATCACGCGGCCTATGTCGGTTGCCTATCCGGTGGGTGCCGCGATCTTCATCGTCTTGATGTTCGTGTTCTTCCGGTACGAGCGCCTCCGGTACCGCGAGGTCGCGGGCCGGCGTTCTGGATGTTCGGCGGCTCACTGGGTACCCAGTTCATCCTGAACCAGCTAGGAGGAACACATACATGTCTGGACTGCGTGCAGTAGTGCTCGCGTGCTCGCTCAAGAAATCCCCGGCACCGTCGAGCTCGGAAACTCTCGGTCGCGAGGTCCTGACCGCGCTCGCGGATCATGACACGGACGGTGATGTGATCCGGGTCGTCGACCACACCGTCAAGTTCGGTGTGTCTGTGGACGAAGGTGACGGTGACGAATGGCCGGCGATCCGGGAGCAGATCCTTGGCGCCGACATCCTCGTGATCGCGACACCGATCTGGCTGGGACAGCCGTCCAGCGTCGCCAAGGTCGTGCTGGAGCGGCTCGACGCCGAGCTGTCCGAGACCGATGACCAGGGACGGATGCTGACCTTCGGCAAGGTCGCGGCCGTCGCCGTGGTCGGCAACGAGGACGGCGCGCACCACGTCACCGCCGAACTCCTGCAAGGCCTGAACGATGTCGGCTTCAGCATCGCTGCCGGCGCCGCGACCTACTGGGTCGGTGAAGCGATGGGCAAGGTCGACTACAACGACGCCGGCCCCAAACCGGACACCACCGGCACCGCGACCAAGACCCTCGCCACCAACACCGCGCACCTTGCCCGACTGCTCAAGAACCAGCAGTATCCACCCAGCTGACAGCCTCCACGAGTACGCCACCACCACCACCGCGGGCGTCACGGTGGTCGAAGGCGGCCGCGATCAGGCCGCGGGAATCGAGTTCGCCGAGATGATCACCTCTGGTGAGCCTGCCTCGGTGTCTCAGTCCCGTCCCGGGATGCGTTGGGTGACTTCCTGGAGGACCCAGCGGTTGCCGTCGGGGTCGTCGAAGATGGCCTGGCTGACGTAGGAACGGCGCTCCGGGTCGCGGCCGGGCTGGGGTGGTTGTCCGGGGGCGGCATGCCAGATGTCGCCGACGTCGATGCCGCGGGCGATCAGCTCGGCGTGGGCTGCCTCGATGTCGTCGACGATCAGCAGGAGGCGCTGCAGCGGTCCGGCGGTGGCCGGAGCGAACTGGATCGATGCCGGCGAGCCCGGCGGCGTGAACTGGACACCGCGTACCTGTTCGCTGAACTGCGCGTCGATGTCGAGACGCCAGCCGAGGCGCTGGTAGAACGCCTTCGCGCGGTCGAAGTCGGTGACCGGGATCGGCGTCGCCTCGAACCGCAACGGGACCTTCGCAAGATCCTGTCCCTCGGGTGGCGACGGGATGGTGAACTCGGCGTTGCTCATGGTGCGCTCCTTCGACGTGTCAGCTGAAGACTGTCCTTTCACAGTCGCGCGACGGTTGGCCGGTCACACCAGTGAGTTCCACGGGCGACCACCCTGGTGTCAGTGCCGTGTGACCGAGGTCACATTCGATGCTGGATTGCTGAGAGCAATTCAGATGTTCTGAGTTTCATCGCGCAACTCAGCCTTGGAAGGACTCCCGGCATGACCACCCTCGATCTTCCTGTTGCGGCCGGCTCACGGTCGCGTCGCGTGCTCGGCCGGCGCGGCAGTTTCTGGACCGCCGCAGCGGTCGCAGGGATCAGCCTCTGGACGAGCGCCGCTCCCACCACGTCGTACCCGCTCTACGCCAAGACCTGGCACCTCACCCCGACGGCGACGACGGCGATCTTCGCGGTCTACCCGGTCGTGCTGGTCGCGTTCCTGTTGCTCTTCGGGCAGCTGTCGGACTTCATCGGCCGCCGAGCCACGATGCTGTACGGCGTCGGCGCCATGCTCGTCGGTGTGCTGCTCTTCGCGCTCGCGCCGTCCGTGGCCTGGGTGTACGCCGGCCGAGCGTTCATGGGCGCCGGCGTCGGTCTCGCGTTGACCCCGGCGACCGCAGCGGCCGTGGAGTTCAGCGCTCGCGGCAAGACGGACCGGGCCGCTCCGATCACGACGGCCGCGACCGCGGCCGGGCTGGCGCTGGCGACGATCGTCGGCGGCGGACTCATCGAGTACGCGCCCGCTCCGTTGCACCTGGACTTCTGGGTCCTGCTCGCCGTCGTCGCGGGCGTGTTCGCCGCGGTCTGGGCGATGCCGCGCCACACCAAGGACGAGGCTCAGGGCCGTTGGCGGCCACGCCGCGTGACTGTCGCGAAGGGCATCCGACTCCTGTACCTGGCCGCGGCTCTCGCCGTCACGGCGGCCTACGCGTTCGGCTCGGTCTTCCTGGCCCTCGGCGCCCAGATCGTCCGTGACCTGGTCGGCACCGGCAACATCTTCGTCATCGGCCTGCTGCTCGCGATCTTCTCGGTCGCCACCGGGACGACAGCGATCATCGGCCGCCGCTTCCCCGCGCGTCGTCTGGTCCCACTGGGTGCCGTACTCACGATCGTCGACCTCGGCCTCCTCGAGGTGGCCGCGACCGCGCACTCGCTCCCGTTCTTCGTCGCCACGACCGCGGCCGGCGGTACGGCGTACGGGCTCCTGTTCTCCGGCGGTCTGGGCCTCATCGGCACCCACGCGCCGGCGCACCACCGTGGCGCGACGGTCTCGGCCGTCTACCTCGTCGCCTACATCCTGCAGGGCGCGGCAGCCCTCGCTCTTGGGGTGGTCGCAACCGCTGCCGGCCTGAGCACTGCGTTGCTCCTCGGAGTGACCGTTATCGGTACGCTGGCCCTCCTGGTCCTGGCGGCTACCTTCGCACTCACCCGCAAGGAGGTTGCATGACAACCCAGCCGAGCTGCTCGATCGCCCGGACTCTGGAATACCTGCGCGACCGCTGGACCTTCCTGATCCTCCGCGAGGCCCACCTCGGCACCACGCGGTTCGCAGACTTCCGCGACTACCTGGGTATCGCCCCGAACATCCTCACGAACCACCTGAACGACCTGGTGGATTCGGGCCTGCTGGAGAAGCGCGAGTACCGCGAGCAGGGGGAGCGAACCCGTTCGTCGTACCACCTGACACCCGCGGGCGAAGACCTCAAGCTCGTCCTCGCCGCCCTCCAGCAATGGGGCGACGTCCACGTGCCGCGCGAACAAGGCCCGACCGTCCTCCGGCACGCGAAGGACTCCGGCGAACTGGTCAACGTCACCTTCACCACCGAGAGTGGTACGCCGGTGGCGACCGAGGACGTGAGCTTCGACCCGGCCCCCGGCCTGCAGTCCAACCGCGCCGGTTGGCGCTGACCTCAACCGACGAGGCGGGCGGCCGGAGTTACCGTACTGCGGTCAGGTCGTGCCGGTGGTTCCAGGCCTCCAGCGCGATCGCGGCGATCAACTGCTGCGCCGCCGACTCGGAGAGGTCGGACGTCGTACAGACCACCAGGACGAAGGGCTCCGCGTCAGCGGGCCGGACGATCCCGCCGTCGTGCAGGTTTCGACCGGCCCAGCCGTTCTTGTGCTCGACACGGGTTCCGGTCGGCAGCAGCGCCGGGATCTCACCGTTCCACTGGTTCGCGGCCAGCAGGTCGCGCAGGTAGCCGTCGTTCTGCTTGCCGACAGCAATGAGCGCGCCGGCGAGTCCAGCTGCGCTGATCAGGTTGGTGATCCCCGCCTCCCGCGCGGTCGCGTCCTCGATACCGCGTTCGATCTTCGAGGCGGGATCGGGTGAGCTGGGAAGCGTGGACCCGATCAGAGCCGAGTGAGCCGCGTCGATGCCGACCAGCTCGAGAACCAGGTTCGTCGCCAAGTTGCTCGAGCGGGTGATCATCTCGGTCGTCAGCCAGGCGAGTGACGCCTCGCGTCCCAGTCTTTCCCAGGTCGAGGGTGCGTCGTCGTCATCGCGGCTCACGCCGAAGCGGCCGCCGGCCACGGACGCGAAATCGTTGTGTACGGCGACTGACTGGTCCAGGGCCAGCTCGCCGGCGTCCACCTTCCGCAACATCGCCATGGCGACCGGCAGTTTCATCGTGCTCGCGGCATAGTGAGGCGCCTCCGCCTCGTGCTCGAAGACCACGGTGCCGTCCAATCGCCCGAGCCACACCCCGACCTGCCCGCTCCCGTCGACCCGGCCGAGCGTCTCCGCGATTCCCATGGGCCCACCCAATCACAATCCGTGAACGTCGACCATGCAAGCTGACCCGGGCGCTTCTCGCCGTACTGCCCCCGAGACTGCCTCCGAGGCCGGAGCCACGGCGGAGAACTCAGATGTCGATCGGGCGGAGGACCAGCCAGATGCCGTGCGCGATCTGACGGTTGCCCTTGTTGATGTCGAACGCCCGCGGGTTGATCAGCGGGTTCGCGTCGTTGCGATCCGCGTCGATCAGCCGGATCAGGCGGCAACGCCGGTTGAGCACGTCCACCTTGATGGTTCCGCCTGGCAGGGCTGTGGTCAGCCTGGCGCCGTCGGAGCGAAGCGCGGTCTTGCTGTCGATCGTCACACCGGGGATCCCGGCGAGGCTCTTGGTGCCCAGCGGGGCAGTGGCGCCGGCGGGTGACGCGGTGGCGAGGACGCTGGTTGCGAGCATTCCGATCGTGACCGCTGCCGCGGCCAGGTGCCGGGTCAGCCGTCGTGAGGACTTGGCATCGGACGACCTTTCCTGAGGTTCCGTCGCACTAAAGTTATGCACAATTTATGCACAGCAGGGCCTACGGCTCGCAGGACGACTCACCGTACCGACAGGTCGGATGGACCCCCGAAACAGCGGCGCGGTGGGCGCCGGAGTGGCTGGAGGTTCATGCCGCGCGCAGTCGGGCGTTGTTGCTCGATTTCGTCTCGCAGCGAGCGGCGGACCACCTCACAGCGCCGGGAGCGACCGTGTCTCAGGCGGCAGCGGCCGCACTGGAACTGCTGACGCTGGGCTTCGGCCATTCAGCGCGAACTGTCCGATCGGCGGACCGGCGATCCCGGCGTTCAGGTCGAGATGACTCGCCGGGCTCGCTCCAGGGCCAAACGCCCGGGGACCTTCGGGAGATCGGCGACGGTCGTCCTCGGCGATCCCTGCCCAGCTGCCTGCCTACCCCGCGCGGCCCTTCACGTCCTGGCCGACCGAGTCGCACGAAACCCCGCCGTCGGCCGTCCTGCCGCCTCCGGCAACTCGTGATCCTCAGTCATCTCTTGGAGCGTACGGGCCGCGACCATCCACGTCCTGCGCGCACCAAGAGTCTGCGAGACCGCCGGTAGCAGGTGGAAGGCGTTCCGCTGTCGTGAACCGGAAAGCGGGTTTCCGTCTCCGGCAGCGCCTCGGCGTGTAGTCACCCCGACGGGGTGATGTTCGGTCGGAGCTGAGGTGCTGATGATGGCGCGTCAGCAGGTGGGGCGCGGCAAAGGAGACGTCGTGGGTGAAACGGAGCGGTCGTACGAGAAGAGCGCCGAGTTGTTCGGCAGCAGTTTTGTCGTCCGGGAGGTGCCGACGCGTGAGTTTCCTACGTCGGGCCTGACTGCTGTCGACGCGATGCGGCTGGTGGCCGAGGACCTGGCGCTCGAGGGGTTGCCGTCGCGGAACCTCGCCACCTTCGTGACGACCTGGATGGAGCCGGAGGCGCAGAAGCTGATCGCATTCAACCTGCACCGGAACTTCATCGATCACGCTGAGTACCCGCGGACGGCCGAGCTCGAGCAGCGCTGCATCCGGATGCTGGCCGATCTCTTCCACGCCCCCGGCGAGACGACGGGCGCTCGGACGCAGGGCTCGTCCGAGGCGATCATGCTCGGCGCGCTGTCGCTGAAGTGGAACTGGCGCCAGCGGCGCCGTGACGCGGGACTGCCGACCGACAACCCGAATCTCGTGTTCGGCGGCGACGTCCACGTGGTCTGGGAGAAGTTCTGCCGGTACTTCGACGTCGAACCGCGGATCGTCCCGCTCCAGCCTGGCAAGTACACGATCGGCCCCGAGGACGTCGAGCCGCACATCGACGAGAACACGATCGGAGTCGCGGCCGTCCTCGGTACGACGTTCACCGGCCACAAGGACGACATCGGCGGCATCAACGACCTGCTCGTCCGGATCAAGAAGGAGCGGCACCTCGACGTACCACTGCACGTGGACGGCGCCAGCGGTGCGTTCGTCTGGCCGTTCCTGTATCCGCACTCCGAGTGGGACTTCCGGCTCGAGCAGGTGCGGTCGATCAACACGTCCGGCCACAAGTTCGGTCTGGTGTACCCGGGCATCGGCTGGCTGATCTTCCGGACCAGGGACGACCTCAACCCCGACCTGGTGTTCAAGGAGAACTACCTCGGCAAGACCGACTCGACGTTCACGCTGAATTTCTCGACCGGGTCGGCGATGGTGGTCGCGCAGTACTACAACTTCGTCCGCTACGGCCGCCCCGGCTACACCTACATCATGGAGAACATGCAGCGGAACGCCGAGGTGCTCGCCGACAAACTCGAGAAGATGGGCGACTTCCGCGTGATCGGGCGTGAGTACGAGCGGCTTCCGCTGGTCGCGTTCAAGCTGACCGAGGGGCATGCGTACGACGAGTTCGACGTCGCCTGGCAGTTGTCCGCCGAGCGCGGCTGGATGGTCCCGGCGTACACGATGCCGCCGGACGCGCAGGACGTGACGATCATGCGGGCTCTGGTCAAGCAGACACTGAGCCGCGAGCAGGTCGACACCCTGGCGCGGGACATCGAGGAGGCGTGCCGGACGCTCGAGAAGAAGGGCGGGGCGCACGAGTCGGAGCGCAAGAAGATGGTGGTCGGCTCCGGCCACTGACCAGGCAGATCGTGTCGAGGTCGCGACCGTGACCAGGCTGCCGGTCGACGTGCCGCCGGACGCGACAGATCTGGTGGTCGAAGGCCCGCGCCCGTTCGTCACCCGCGTGCAGTACCGGCGTGCCGACGGCCGCGTGGTGCGGTGGGAGGCACGAGCACGCCGGAAGGCAGCCGGTGCGCGTGGATTCGGTACGACGTGGTGGGCGGGACTGTTGTTCGCCATCGGGTCGGCGTGTTTCGTCGTGGGGCCGATCCCGGAGTACGCGCAGGCCGTGGGTGGACACGGCGACGCGCTCACGTACTTCGTCGGCTCGCTGTTCTTCACGTCCGGCGCATACCTGTCCTACCTGCAGGTGGTACGGCAGGCCGGCCATCGCTGGTTCGCGTGGGCGCCGCGCAGCCCGGGGTTCTGGGCGTGTGCGATCCAGTTGGTCGGCACGCTCTACTTCAACGTGACCACGTTCGCCGGGCTGTTGGACGTACCGTCCGATCTGGAGAACCGGATCGTCTGGCGGCCGGACGCGATCGGCTCGGTGTGCTTCCTGGTGTCGTCGGCGATCGCGTTCGCGGAGGCGGGGCACCGCTGGTGGTCGTGGCGGCCCGGCCAACGCGACTGGCACATCACTGCCCTCAACCTGTGGGGCTCGGTGTTCTTCGGCCTGTCCGCGATCGGCGCCCATGTCACCTCCGCCGGCGAGTTCTCCAACGTCCAACTCGCCAACGGCGGCACCTTCCTCGGCGCCGTCTGCTTCCTCATCGCCTCCCTGCTGATGATGCCCGAGGGCCGCACCGCGGCGGCGTCGTCCGGTCCAGGCGATGCTGTTCGTGATCCCGAGCCCAAAGACTCAGGCGCATGACGCCTTCCCGCGATGCCGCTGCCACTGTCCGCGATCAGCACGAGGATGCAGGCCGTGGTTGTCCGGTGCCGCGCTCGAGTCGTACGGGTCCTCGGCTGGAGGACCGGAGGGGAGGACCGCCATGGCGCGCCTGGGCGGAGAGGTCATGATCGACGCTCCGGTCGAGGAGGTCTTCGACCTGGTGGCCGACGAGAGCAACGAGCCGCGCTACAACCCGCGGATCATTCGAGCTGACAAGGTGAGTGACGGACCGGTCGGCACAGGTACACGCTTCGTCGCCGAGCCCAAGGGGATGGGCAACCGCGGCCGGATGACGGTCGAGATCCTGGAGTACGACAGGCCGCGTCGGCTCCACAACGTCGTGCGCTCGTCGTACCTGCAGGTCGACGGCACGCTGACCTTCGAGCAGGTCGAGGGCCGGACGCGCCTGCGGTGGGACTGGAACATGCGTTTGCTCGGGCCGATGTGGGTCCTGTCGCCGGTCCTGAGCCTGGTCGGCCCGAACTGGGAGCGCCGGAACTGGGAGGGGCTGAAGCACTACATGGAGTCCGGCCGCCGCTGAGCTCCGTTGCCGGCACCGCCCTGGATCCGGTTCACCTCCAGCCGTTCGGATGACGGTCATGTGCCCCGCTCTGGAGGTGCCTTTGTGCCCTGACCGTGAGGGCCGTGGTGGGGACGCTGGAGGGGGAGGTGAATCGTGCTTGCTTTCGATTCGGCGGTGAAACGGTTCGGCTCCGTCGCTGCGCTGGACGGATGCACGTTCGAGGCCCGACCGGGCCGGATCACCGGATTTCTCGGGCCCAACGGGGCAGGCAAGACCACAGCGATGCGCGCGGTGTTCGAGCTCGTCCGGCTGGACGCCGGCAGCGTGTTGTGGCGGGGTGCGCCGATCACCGGTGCGGACCGGGCACGGTTCGGCTACATGCCTGAGGAGCGTGGGCTGTACCCGCGGATGCGGATCCGGGACCAGTTGCTGTACCTCGGCGAATTGTGCGGCCGGACGACCAGGGACGCCGGGAGAATCGCGGAGCACTGGCTCGGGCGGCTCGGGCTCGCGGACCGGGCCGCGGACCGACTGGACACGCTGTCGCACGGCAACCAGCAGCGGGTACAGCTGATCGCCGCGCTGGTCAACGAGCCCGAACTGCTCGTGCTCGACGAGCCGTTCGCCGGGCTGGATCCCATAGCCATGGGCGCCATGGCGGATCTCCTGGCCGAACTTGCCGCAGCCGGCGCGACGGTGCTGTTCTCCAGCCACCAGCTCGACCTCGTCGAGGAGCTGTGTGAGGACGTGGTCATCATCGACAAGGGGTGCGTCGTGCTCGCCGGCGATCTGACCGACCTGCGGGAGGCAGTCCCGCAACGCTTTGTGGACATCCGCTATCGCGGGCTCCCTCCGGACTGGTCGAGGCTGTCGGCGGTCCAGGTCGTCGAGACCAAGGACGGCTATGCGCGGCTTCGAGTCGACCGCGACACCGACCTGTCGGCGGTCGTCGGCGCCGCCGCGTCCAGTGGGGTCGTGTCCTTCGCCTATCAGCCCCCGACGTTGTCGGAGCTGTTCCGGCGGGCGGTGGCGGCGTGACCGGCCTGCGGCAGGCATGGCTGGTCGCTCGCCGGGAGATCCGCGAGCGCAGCAGGTCACGGAGCTTCCGGGCAGGCCTGATTGTGATGCTGTTCGTCGTCATCGCGTTGATCGTGGTGCCGGCGAAGTTGGACATCGGTGGCGGACCCAAGGACGTCGGCGTGACGAGTGCCGTCCCCAGCGCGTTGTCATCGGCCATCCTCGCCCAGGGCGGCGCCGGCGGCGCGACCGTGCGCCTGCACAGGTACGGCGATGTGTCCACCGCGGAGGAAGCCGTCCGCGCGCACGACGTCGACGTGCTCGTGGTCGACGCAGGCCGGGTGGAGTGGCCCGGCAGGGTGGACGAGCAACTGCAGGCTGTCGTCACCGGAGCCATTCGGCTGGTCGCTGTTCAGGAACGGGCCGCGGCCGCCGGCATCGGGCCCGATGACCTGCGTGCCCTGATGGCGCCCGTTCCGGTCGAGAGCGTCGAGCTCGGCTCGGCCGCCGGACGCAGCCCGGACGACGAATTGGCCGCTATCGTGATCACGACCCTGTTGCTGATGGCAATCGTCATCTACGGGAACCTCGTCCTCACCGGCGTGGTGGAGGAGAAGTCCAGCCGAGTTGTCGAGGTGCTGCTCGCGCGCATGCCCGCTCGGGTGCTGTTGGCCGGGAAGATCGCCGGCATCGGACTACTGGGGTTCGCCCAGTTCGTCGTGACCGCGGTGGCGGCGCTGCTCGCCGCTCTGGTGATCGACTCAGCCGACATACCTGCTGTCCGTGCCGGCGTACTCGCCTGGGCGGTCGTCTGGTTCGTGCTCGGCTATGCCCTCTACGCCATGGCGTACGGCGCGCTCGGCTCACTCGCATCTCGGACGGAGGACGCGCAGAGCGTCGCCGGGCCTGTCGGCTACGTGCTGATCGCGTGCTACTGGGGCGCATTCCTCACGGTCAGCGCGAACCCCGACGGGGTCTGGGCACGGACACTCTCGCAGTTCCCGGCGACCGCGCCGTTCGCCATGCCCGGCCGGATCGCGCTCGGCTCGGTCGCCTGGTGGGAGCCGCTGCTCGCCGTGACCTTCACGCTCGCTGCCATCGCCGGACTCGTCGCGATCGCCGGGCGCGTGTACACCAACGCGATACTTCACAGCGGCGCGACGCTTCACCTGCGCGACGCCTGGCACAGCGAGGTCCGCCCGTCGCGCGGCATCGGGCAGAACGACCGCCGTGACTCCAGCGGAGCGGCCACCTCCGACCGCGATCGCCGTACCACCGCACGATCCGCCACCGGTCGATTCGGACGTAAGTGACCGCCAGAGCCCTGGATGGTCCAGATGCTGTTCACTGGTGTCGTGGGTGCGCAGGATCAGCGCCTTGGGACGGCGCCTTTGGCCGACGGCGCGCGGGTGGCCTATGCCCTGACAGGCAGCGGACCGTACCTGCTGGTGGTGCCGGGATGGCTCAGTCATCTCGAGCTCGGCTGGGCCATCCCGGCCGAGCGCATGTTCCACGAGTCGCTGTCGTCCGGTCGAACCTTGGTGCGCTACGACCGCCCTGGTTGTGGCCTCTCGGCGGCGTACGTCGGTCCTCGCACGATGGCGCTGGAGCTTGCCACGATTGATGCGGTCACCGAAGCGCTCGGCATCACCCGCTGTGACGTCCTGGGGTGGTCGCTCGGGGCGGCGGTGGCTGCGCAGTGGGCCGCCGATCAGCCGGAGCGGGTGTCGCGTCTGGTGCTGTACGGCGGATGGGCGACCGGTGATGCCATCGGCGACGAGGACAGCAGGCGGCACGTGCTCGGACTGCTCGCATCGCACTGGGGTTTGGGATCGGACCTGCTCACCGACCTCTTCGCACCCGAGGCTGATGCCGGCACGCGGCTCGCGCTCGCCCGCTACCAGCGTGCCGCCTCCTCGCCCGACACAGCGGTCGCGTTGTTGCGTCTCGCATACGCCCTGGACGTGCGTCCGAGCCTCGCGCGGGTCCGGGCGCCGACGCTGGTGCTGCACCGACGCGGAGACCGCGCCGCTCCCCTCGAACAGAGCAGGGCTCTCGCCGACGCCATCCCAGGCGCCCGGTTCGTGGCGCTCGCGGGTCGCTCGCACCTTCCTGCCATCGGAGATGTGGAGTCGATGGTCGGACAGGTACGACGGTTCCTCGGACTGCCCCGGCTGCGAAGGACGGTTCCCACGGGCCTGACCGCCCGCCAGACAGAAGTCGCGGCGCTCGTGGCGGACGGCCTCACGAACCGGCAGTTGGCCGACCGCTTGGGCATCACCGAACGATCCGCCGAGTCGCACCTCGAGCGCATCCGGCTGCGGCTCGGATTCAGGTCCCGCTCCCAGATCGCAGCCTGGTACGTCGCGCGAGACCCGCACAAGTGAGGTAGTTCCACGGCTGCGCAGGAGGCTACCCGGCCCGGAGCATGGAGACATGTCCCGACGCCGTGCCCAACTCCTCGTCTCGGCCGCCGCCTGGTTGGGGTTCGTCGTCATCACTGTGTGGACGATGGCCTTCCTCGCCGGAGTCGTCGTCCCCAGAACCGTCGACGGCCCGCACCGGACGACCATCGTTCATGCGATCGCTGTCGACCTCGCGCTGGTGTTGTTCTTCGCCCTCCAGCACTCGGTGATGGCGCGTCGGCAGGTGAAGTCCTGGCTGAGACGGTGGATCCCGGCGGCGCTCGAACGCACCACCTACGTGCTCGCGACAGACATCTGTCTCGCTCTCCTGCTGGTGCTCTGGCAACCCTGGGGCGGGCGGATCTGGCAGGCCGAGGGTTCGATATCGGTCATCGCCTGGTCGCTCTTCGCCGTGGGCTGGGCGCTGGCGGTCTGCTCGACGTTCGCGGTCGACCACCTCGAACTCGTCGGGCTGCGACAAGCCGGATGGGCGGCCGCTCGAGATCCGGGTCAGACGGCTGACCTGTACGTCGGCGGTCTCTTCGCCGTCGTCCGGCATCCGTTGATGACGGGCTTGGTCCTGGCGTTCTGGGCAACACCACGGATGGGCGCATCCCATCTTGTCTTCGCCCTCGCCGCGACCGGATACATCGCCGTCGGGATCAGGTTCGAGGAGCGCGACCTCCGCACCACGTTCGGAGCGGCGTACGACGACTACGCTGCCCGCGTGCCGGCCCTCGTGCCCAGACTTCCGATCCGGCGAGGCTCGACGCACAGCCCAGCCCGAACGCGCCGTACCTAGGGCGTGACGAGACCGGTTTGGAAGGCGATCACCACGAGCTGTGCTCGATCCCGGGCTCCGAGTTTGCCCATGGCGTGGCTGACGTGGGTGCGGGCGGTGGCGGGGCTGAGGAACAGCTTCGCGCCGATCTCGTCGTTGTTCAGCCCTTGTCCGACGAGCGCGAGGATCTCCCGTTCGCGGCCGGTCAGCACTGCCAGGCGCTCCTCGGCTGTCCCGTTGGCGGCCCGGCGTGTGGCGAACTGTGCGATGAGCCGCCGCGTGACCCGGGGTGCGAGCAGCGCTGCGCCGGCGGCCACGACGCGGATGCCGTGAAGTAGTTCGGCCGGTCCGGCGTCCTTGAGCAGGAAACCGCTGGCGCCGGCTTGGAGGCCCTCGAAGACGTAGGAGTCGGTGTCGTAGGTTGTCAGGATGAGGACCCGCACGTCCTGCAGCCCCGGGGTGGACGCGATCGCCCGGGTCGCCTCGATGCCGTCCATCGTCGGCATCCGGATGTCCATGAGCACGACGTCCGGGCGTTGGACGCGGGTCTGCTCGACCGCGTCGGCTCCATTGATGGCTTCGCCCACCACGGTGATGTCGTCCTCGGCGTCCAGCAGCAGCCTGAATCCGGACCGGACGAGACCCTCGTCGTCGACGAGCAGGACCCGGATCGGCTCGACGGCCGGCGAGGCGTTCATGCGTGCACGGGCGCGGTCGGCGAGAGCGGGAGTCTCGCGGCTACCTCGAAGCCTGCCGCAGCGGTCGGCCGGGCGTCGAACGAACCACCGAGCAGCTGGCACCGCTCCCGCATCCCGAGATGGCCACGACCGCGTCCGTCGGTGCCATCTGGTGGCGTGGGTGCCGTGCCGTCCGCGCGTCCGTCGTCGGTGACACGCACGTCGATCGCGTCACCGTCCGACCTCACGGAGATGACGACCTGAGTCGGGCCTACGTGGCGGATGACGTTGGTGAGTGACTCCTGCACGATTCGGTAGACCGCGCTGTCGACCGCGCTCGGCACGGGCGGCGTGGGCGGCGTGGGCATGGCTGCCTCGATCTTGACGTCGAGCCCCGCGTCCCGGGCCTGTGAGATGAGATCGTCGAGCTGGCCGATGCCCGGGTGCGGCGCTCGGCCGTCCTGGTCGTCGCGGAGTACGCCGAGGATGGTCCGCATCTCCTGCAGCGCCTGGGAACTCGTCCGCTCGATCGCCTCCAGCGTCTCGCGCGCCCGCTCCGGCCGCTTGTCCAGGACGTACGCGGTGACACCGGCCTGCACATTGATGACGGCGATCGCGTGCGCGACGGTGTCGTGCACCTCGCGAGCGATCCGCAGCCGTTCCGCGTCGACCCGGGTACGCGCCTCCTCCTCGCGGGTCCGTTCGGCCAGTTCGGCCCGCGCGACCGCCTCGGCCGCGATGACGCGTCGTGACCGCACCGATTCGCCCAGGGCGGCGCTCATGACCGCGGCGCCGATCCGGAAGTACACCCACCCGATCGCGGCCCGCGGCTCGATGTCCGCCGCCGCCACCAGCCAGACGGCACTCAGTACGGCGATCCCGGCACCCGCGATCAGGAGCGATCGCCGGCCGTCGCCGAGGGCCGTGAGCGTGTACAGAGCCACGAACAGCCCGAGCCAAGCCGGGCCGTCGGGAAAGTCGAGCGCGTAGTAGATCACGCTGCACAGGCCGGCGGCGACGAAGACCGGCACCGGCCAGCGCTGCCGGAAGGCGACGACCGCGCCGCTGGCGACCAGTAGCACGTAGCCCAGGTGACCGAGATCGGTGAGCGGACGCAGCACCGCCGTGGGGTCGGCCGCGTTCCGCACGATGGTGCCTTGGACCTGCATCACGGTGACGAACAGCGCCAGCAGTATGTCGCCTGCCCACGACGGCAGGCGGAACGACCGGGCGCTGACTGACATGCCGAGATCATAGGCCGCGGTGCGAGCTCGGCGCCTACGATCAGGAGCGCGTGCGAGGTACTGCGAGAGGCGTAGCCGGCTCCGGGAACACGGGTCGAATCGCGTACCCGCTGACAACTGCTGCCCGACGACCTGCGGGTGTCCGGGCGGCCACCATCGGTGGAGTCAAACCACCGATGGAGGTTCCCGTGCCCGACCTGTCCCCGCCCGAGACCCGCAGGCCCGACAGCAGCAGAATGGAGCGTCTGGCCGGCTTCGCGCAGCGGCGCCGCTGGACCGCCCTGGTCGCCTGGGTCATGCTTCTGGTCGCCGTCACAATTACGGCCCGGGCCGTCGGCGACGGCTATGGGAACGGCAGTGACGTCTCTCTGTCGGGCACCCAGTCACAGCAACTGGCCGACCTGCTCGAGCAGCGATCCCCCGAGCAGACCGGCGACAGCGTGACCGTGGTGATGCACGACGAGCGAGGCTGGGCCACCAGTGGGGATCTCGAGGCCTTGACGCGTGACTTGAAGGCGATCGATCAGGTCGAGGCGGTCACCCCGCCGGATCCCCGGCAGGGCACGGTCTCCGCAGACGGCACCCTCGCGCTCGTCGAGGTTTCGCTGGCCGGAGAGCAGGGCGCCGCGCCGGCAGCGACGTACGAGCAACTCATCGCGACGGCCCGGGCGCATACATCCGGCGATCTGCAGGTCGAAGTGGCCGGCAAGGGCATCCGGAAGGTCGAGCGCGGCGGAGGTGGAGGAGCTGAAGGCGCCGGACTGCTTGCCGCGCTGGTGGTCCTGATCTTCATGTTCGGTTCCCTGCTGGCAGCGAGCCTGCCGCTGATCACCGCGCTCTTCGCCGTGGGTACCACGATGGGGCTGGTCGCCTTGCTGTCGCACGCGATCGACATCCCGGACTACACCACCTCCCTACTCGTGCTGGTGGGGCTCGGCGTCGGCATCGACTACGCCCTGCTGGTCTTCAGCCGCTATCGCAGCGAACTGCTCCACGGTGCCGGGCGAGTACAGGCAACGAGTCGTGCGCTCGACACCGCCGGGCGCTCGGTGCTGTTCGCCGGCGCCAGCGTGATCCTTGCCCTGCTGGGGATGTTCACGCTCGGGATCCCAGCCTTCGAAGGCATGGTCGCCGCGGTCGCGCTCACGGTACTCGTCACGATGGTCGCCTCGCTGACCCTGCTTCCGGCTCTGCTCTCCCTGTTCGGCAAGAGGATCGAGAAGCGAGTACAGAAGCAGGCGGCGAAGAGTCCGCGATCTCCCGGCGAGCGCTGGCGACGGTGGGCCCGGTTCGTGCAGCGCAGGCCGTGGCCGGCCTTGATCGTCTCGGTGATCGCGCTCGGTGCGCTGGCCGCGCCGGCCCTGGACATGCATCTGGGGTTCAACGACGCGGGGAACGACGCCGAAGGGACGACGTCGCGGGCCGCTTACGACCTGATCAGCAACAAGCTGGGCGCGGGCGCCAACGGTCCGTTGGTCATCGTCACTGAAGGTTCCCCTGCGCAGGCGGACGACTCCTACCGCCACCTCGTGAGCCACCCGGGCATCGTGGCCGACCGGGTCAGCCCGCCGATCCGGCTGGACGACGACGTCTTCCTGATCCGGGCTCAGCCGACGACCGGACCGCAGGACGAGGCCACCGCGGACCTGGTCATCGGCCTGCGCGAGGACCTCGGCGACTCTTCTCTCGTGGGCGGGATCACGGCGGCCCAGGTCGACTACTCCAACGCGATCTCGGACCGGTTCCCGCTCTTCGTGCTCGTGGTGGTCGGACTGTCCGGACTGTTGCTCATGAGCGTGTTCCGTTCGGTCCTGATCGCGGTCAAGGCCGCGCTGCTGAACGTACTGTCGATCGGCGCCGCGCTCGGCGCGATGAAGCTGGTGTACCAGGACGGTGTCCTGTGGGGCGTTCCCGGCCCGATCGAGGCGTTCATGCCGGTGTTCATCTTCGCCATCGTCTTCGGCCTGTCGATGGACTACGAGGTGTTCCTGCTGTCCCGAATGCGGGAGGAGTGGCTGCGGACCGGCGACGCGCAGCTCGCGATCCGGGAGGGTCTCGCGCACACCGGCGGAGTGATCACCGCCGCTGCGGCGATCATGTTCGTGGTCTTCGGGTCCTTCGCGCTGTTCCCGGACCGGATGCTCCAGCAGACCGGGTTCGCGATGGCTGTCGCGGTGCTGCTCGACGCCGTGGTGATCCGGTGCCTGGTGGTCCCGGCGGTGATGCGGCTGCTCGGGGCGCGAGCGTGGTGGCTGCCGCGCCGGCTGGACCGCTGGACGCCCCGCGTCCACGTGGAGGGACGCCCGGAGCGGCCGTCGCCGTCCGGACCGATCCGCCCAGAACCAGTACCTGCCACGACACCGGACCGCACCTGACCCGGCTTCCCCAGCAACCCACCCCAGGATCACGCGGCACCTCACCACGTCCAGGGATTTGACCGTGGCAAAACGCGTCCGGCCAGAACGATGTCTGGCCGGACGACATGTCTTGCCGGTACTGAATCGAATCGGAGGACTGACAGTTGCTCTGCCTACCTAGCCGTCATGGGGGCGCGCTTCAGGCCGCCTCACGGCTGGGTGTTGGTTTGCAGCGGGTGCTTAGGTACAGCGACGCGCAGCTTGGCGGCGGTGGTGTCGGCAGGGACGGTGATGGTGCCTTGGGAGACCCACTGTGCGATGTTGCCGACGATGGTTGCGACGGCCTTCTGTGAGGCGGCATCCGGGGACGGGACTGTCCAGTTGGACGGGCAGCGACCGACGAGGAAGCAACCGTAGGCGAAGGTGGATCCGTTGAGGACCCGTGCGCCCGAGGGGGCCGTGTACGTGGTGATGTGCATCGGGGCGGCGCGGCCGTTCGAGCGGCAGGTACCGGTGCCGCTGGCTACCGTCGTCTGGCCGGGATTCTTGTAGAGATCAGGCCACACGTAGTCGACCTCGCCCGCGATGAAGCCGGGGAGCTGCGTACCGCTAGCGACGCCATCGAAGATCCAGCCCGTGCCGGTAGTCAGCGTGTTGCCCAGAACCGGGCAGATGTAGTCCGCGCCGAGCAGCGGCTGGGACGCGTACGCGTCACCCTGGTAGCGCCACGTCGTCGAGTTGTACCCGTCGGTGTACCGGTCGATGTCCCATGCCCGTCGGGTGTCGTCGGTGAACGTGATGAGGCGGTAGGCAGTGTTCGCGCCGAGGTTGGCCACGTTGACGCCGCGGGCGATCGCCTGGCTGAGTGCGGCCCGCATCCGCAACGAGTAGTACTCGTCGTGCCCGGGCAAGAAAAGCGTCTTGGCGCGAGCCGGGAGCTGGCCGCCGTACTGGTCGAGGTCGTTGTTGGTCCAGTACGTGACGTCCAGGCCCTTCGACTCGGCCCAGAACACCAGCCCCTGCTCGAGGCTGAGGTACTGCCCGGAGCCCTGCCCCTCGCTGTACGGCCTGTCGAACGTCAGCCGGCCGGATCCGCCGTCGACTCCGCCGGTGTAGAAGCCCGATCCGCCGTAACTGTTGTAGGCCTGCCAAGTCGCGGTGGCCTGCTGGATCAGCAGGTCGTGCTTCGTAGCAGTGTCGTCGCGGACCGTCAGCGGCGCGTAGGTTGCGGCCGAACCGTCGCTGATCTTTATCAGGTAGGTGCCCGGCGTCCAGTCCTTGTCGACAGGGATGCTGAGCGTCTTGGTCCAGTGCTCGGCCGACGTCATCCGCAGTTCCTTGCCGTCGCCGGAGATACCGCCGGTGACCGCCTTGTCCTGGACAACGGTCGGTACGTCGTCCTTCCGCCAGACTTCGCGCGCGCCGAGGCCCGCGTAGTACCCCATCCGGTAGGCAACGACGCTGACCAGGTTCCCGGAGGTGACCTTCAGGTCCACGGTGTCACCACACGCGGCGGACACCTGGGTCAGGTAGGCCGCCATCGATCCGTTCATGCTGGTCGGGATGACCCAGTCGCCGGTGCCGGGCTTGGCGTTCTCGGTGGTGGTCGACGGCCAGTTGGTGGGGCACCCGGCGGGCGGTGAGGCGAAGCCGGCTGCCTCGACGACGGGCATCTCGGCGGGCGGGGCGATGAACGGCACGCTGGCGCTGCCGCTGGTCAGGACGGTGCCGGTGGCTGTGGTCGCGGACACGGACAGCGTCATCGTTCCGCCGTACCGGGAGAGCTGGACTCCGTTCACCGGGATTCCGAGGCGTGCACCGGGGGCGACGTTGATCGGTGACTTGGGCTTCCAGGTCGCGTAGCCGCTGTCGACGGTGAGCGTGCCGTTGATGGTGGTGTACGTGCCGGTGGCTCCGGTCGGCAGCTGCATGCGGACGGCATCGAGGGTGCCGGCCTTGGTAACGGTGGCCTGGTACGTGAGATTCGTTGTCTGGGCCGGGATCGGGTTGGACGCGACAACGGCGACCTGTGCGGTGTAGGTCTTGATGGGTTGGAGTACGCCGGCGCCGGAGGTGATGACCTGGCCCGCCGTACCGATCGACTTGAATCCCAGGGTCCACGGTCCACCGGCCGGCAGCTTGAGGCCGTACAGCGGAATCGCCAGCCTGGCGCCGACCGCAACGGTGATGTTTCGCGTCGGGCGCCAGCGGAGAACGGTGCTCGTTACCGAGCTCACGGTGCCGTTCGCCGAGGTAACGCGTCCGGTGGTTCCAGCGGGGATCGCCATCGTGATCTCGCGGATCGTGCCCGCCTTGAGGACAGTTGCCCGGTACGTCAGCGTCGTCGTGCCGGTGGTCGCCTGCGTTGCAGTGATGCTGATGTTTGCGGCGTCGGCGTTGGCGGCACGGACAATGAACAGAACCGCCGCACTGGCAAGCGTCAGCGCGGCAAGCGAAGCAAGCAGCTTGCGAAACAAGGTTCCCCCCAGGGACCGGTCGAAGGCGTCGGAGCGAGGTTACGGATCCTGGCCCGGTTTCGGCAAAAACGTTACGAGTCAGTGATTAATCTGGCGCAGACCGGAACCCTGGGTAGCCGTTCGAATCCGTTGGGTAGGCCGACACTCATGAATCGACGAACCTGGCTTCACAAGACCAGAAGGCCTGCACTGCGGCCACCCCGTGGATCAACCTGGGCAACTACTCGTTCCCGAACGGCGTCGCGAAGACGATCACGCTGAACCCCTCGGCGAACGGGATCGTGACGCGTCGATATGGGAACGACCTCGGTCGGACTGCTCGGCGCTGAAGCGATCGAGCTTCGTGCTGCCGGTGGGCTCGGACAACTCGGGGCTTCCGCCGGGTCTGAGTCGAGAGAGTGCCTTGCGACGAACGCGCGGTCGTGTGGCGGGCTGCGGGGCGTGTTGTTGGCAAGTTCGATCGGCTCGGCTTCGGGGCCGGTGACTGACAGGACTGCAACAAGCTGCAGGAGGGTTGCCCTCGGCGGGTTTTGAACGATACATATCTGTTTGACCTTCGCCGGTGTCGCTCGGGGTGCGCCGGATCCGCCCGATTATGGAGTGTTGATGCGTCGCGCCCGTCTGCTGCTGACGTCTGCCCTTGTCTTGTCGTTTCCCTTCACTGGGGTTGTCCCTGCGGCTGCTGCACCACAGTGGTCCGCGCAGGTGGACGTCGCCCCGGTGGCGCCGACCGCCGTACAGACCTTTCCGGTCCTCGGCGGCCTCGGCGTCGCGTGGACTGCGCCCGTCGATGGCGGTGCTCCCGAGGGCTATGTGGTCCAGTCGCTTCGTACCAACGGCGCGTGGGCTGATGCCTCGAAGCAGTTGCCCGCCGGTACGACGAGTTGGGTGGACTCCCGTGTAAAGGCGGGCGCCAGTGCGACGTACCGGGTGATCGCGGTGAACGTCGACGGCGAGAGCCAGCCGAGCGCGACCGCGACAGGCATCAGGCCGGTGACGGACCCCGCTGTCGGTAGCAACGACGTCCTGACCGTCGACGCCGACATCGCGTCGTACCAGACGGCTCCCGCGTTCACCGACGGGGTGGCCGGCTCGGTAGCGCAGTCCACGGCCGGCGGAGTCCGGGCGCTCTCCGCGGGGGATCTGCAGATCGCGTTGCCGGCGATCCTCTCGGGGCCTGGAAGCCATTCAGTCGGCGGCCAATCGTTCGTCGTGCGCCAGAACGACCACGAATGCAGCCTCACCGGCACCTTGAACGTCGCCGAGATCGCTTACAGCGCCGACCTCCAGGTCGCGACGATGAGTGCGACGTACTCCGGCAGTTGCCCCGAGGGCAACTCCTTGTACGGCGAGATCCGGATCAAGAGCACGCAGCAGTACGCCGCGTTGGCGATCGACACGCCGCGCGTGGATCTCGGCCGGATCGAGCTCAACACCGCGCCGAGGACCGTCCGGGTGACGCTGACGAACGTTGGCACTAAAGACCTCGTCGTGGGCATCAAGCCACTGCCTGCCGATCCCACCTGGACGCGCCGGGAAGACTTCGCCTGCCAGCAGCTTGCGCCCGGGGCCTCCTGCGCCGTCGTCGTGACGTTCACGCCGGATTATCCCAACGACCCGTTGACTTCGCTTCAGATCGACGACAACACCGCGCGAAGGCAGCACCGCATCCGTCTGAGCGCCAGCGTGTACACCGTCCCCAGTGCGCCCGACAAGGTCGCGGTGGATGCGACGTACAGCGGGGTGGACCTGTCCTGGAGCCCGGGATTTTGGGGCAACGCCGCACCTGTGGGATTCGTCGTCGAGCGTTCGGTCAACGGGATCGAGACCAGGTTCACCGTGCCGGCGGAGCAGACGCACTGGACCGAGCCATGGAACGGAAACTCGTACCCGACGTACCGGGTGTCCGCTGTCAACGAGTTCTTCGAAGGGCAACCGAGCGACCGCGTGTCGCCGGCCAGGGCGAGGGAGCAGGTAACAGCCCTCGTCCGGCGGCCGAACGAGCCGGTCGTGCTCGGGAGTCTCGCGGTGCCGAAGGCCACTCAGATCGTGCCGGTCGAGAACGCGCCGACGGACGCCACCGAGGTGACGGGCGCGCCGAACGGCATCGACATCGCGTACGTTCTCGGCGACAACCTGTGGGTTCGTCAGCAGGGCGCCGACAGGCTTGTCCGGTCCGCAGCCGGGATGGCGCATCCGGCGTGGTCGCCGGACGGCACCCGGATCGCGTTCAACGTGGCGGGCAGCGATTCGTCCGCCTGTGTTGACATCCTGACGTTGTCCGACTCGTCCGTGGTCAGGGTCGGCTGCAACCTCGATCATCCGATCTGGCACCCTGACAACCACTCCCTGATCGTCCAGGACAGCAGCATCGCCGGAGCGCCACTGACCCAGGTCCAGGCAGCGGAGCAGGGGGCACGGATCGCCACTCTCGAAGGTTCTGAGGGTGCTACGCGAGCTGTGCTGTCACCGACGGGGAACGTACTTGCGTACGTGGCTGCGGGCAAGAGCGGACTCGTCGCGTTCCAGTCGCCGGACGGCGGAACAGCCACCGTGGCGGACTTCGGCTTTGTCGAGGGTAAGACCATCGAAGATCTCGAGTGGGACACCGTCGGCCGGCAGCTCGCCGTCCTGACCAGGTCCGGGGACCGCGACATCATCGAGTCTTTCGACGCCGGTGATTTTCTCGGTGGTGGTGGGCTCAGCTTCAGTGCCCCCGTGTACAACACGACGACCGAACGCATTGTCGACCTCACGTGGCAGGGACACAACGTCGTGATCGCGGACGTCCCGGCAGCGAGCGGTCCGGACGTGTCGATACCGTTCGACACGTCCGCCGTGAACGGCGATGGCACCCAGTGCATCCTGGACGGCGACTTCCTCGGTTCCTGTACGTCGCCGTTCACCGCGACCGGTTTGTCGAGCGGCCGACACACGCTACAGATCCAGCCCAGCATCGTGGGCGGATACTTCGCCACCGCCACTCGCACGTTCACTGTCCAGTAGCAGGCAACCGCGAACATGCCACGCGTCCCGGTCTCTCAGACCGGGGCGCGGATGTGAAGTATCTTGGGATCCGGTGTGTAGGTGGGAGATTGGGGACGTGATGCCGGGCCGGTCAGAGCGGTTGTCGTCTGCGGCGCAGCAGGGGAGTGCGCAGGGCGGATACCGTCCCGGGTACGAGATCGCGGCGGAGCGGATCCTGGAGTACATCGTCAGCGCCCGCCTGGAGCCTGGGGATCGGCTGCCGACCGAGAAGGATCTCGCGGAGGCGGTGGGGATGTCTCGGACCATCGTCCGGGAGGCAGTCAAGATCCTGTCGGCGCTGGGCCGGATCTCGGTCCAGATGGGCCGCGGGATCTACGTCGCCCAGCCCGAGGGTGCGCTCTGGCGGGAGTCGCTGGCGCACTTCCTGCCGACCGATCTCGGTCAGGTCGAGGAGATCTTCGAGTTCCGCCGGTTCGTGGAGACCAAGACAACCGAACTCGCCGCCCAGCGGGCCACGCCGGCCCAGGTGAAGGCGTTGCGGGAGGCCGCGCAGCTGACCGCGGATGCCGCGGTGGAGGGGGATCTCGAGGCGTTCAACCGGGCCGACGAGAAGTTCCACGGTGCCATCGGGGACGCCTCGTCCAACATGTTCCTGTCGGCGAGTGTCGACTCCGTGCAGCGGCTGCAGCGCCAGATCAGTGTGATCGGGCTCGCGGGCGTGGCGGGTGGCTCGACCGTGGTGGCGGCGGACCAGCACGCGGCGATCGCGGCGGCCATCGGGGCGGGGGACGAGCGGCAGGCGGTGGCGCTGATGATCGAGCACATCGACACGACCTTGGCGCAGTTCAAGCAGGAGATCCACACGCGGATGTTCGCCGCCGACGGCACCAACTGAACGGGCAATGCCTCGTCCGGACCGAGCCCGGACGAGGCATTACCGTGCTCACTTACCGTTGACCGCCGCCTCAAGCAGGTCGATCGCCGCGCCGTTCGCCGCGCCGTCGAAAGTCAGGCGGACGTACTTGCCCTGCACGTTCAACGGGTACTGGTTGTAGGCGCCGAAGTACGCCTTGCCGGTCGGTCCGGCGACGGTGCTGACGTCGGTCCAGGTCGCTGCGTCGACACTCGTCTGGATCTTGATCGTCGTGGGAGTGTTCAGGTACCGCTGGTCCAGCGTGTTGTAGGTCAGTTGGAGGTTGGACAGCTCGGACGTCGCCGGCAGCTCGAACTGGATCCACGAGGGTGTACCGGCTGCAGAAGACCACTTCAGGTTGTCGAAGTGCATCGCATCGATGCTCCGTCCGTCGGTGAGCGCTCCGACATCGTCCTGGTCGCTGCCCGCCGTGATCCGTGCCGTCGTCGCGAGGTCGCGGTAGGGCTGCAGGTCGAGGAAGACCCGATTGGTCGTGACCGTCTTGCCGTTCAACCTCACGTCGGCCCAGACGACTCCTCTGGTGAGCCGGTCGACCTGCGGGGTGACGATCTTGTTCTTCTCGAACTTGAAGGTGTCGACCTCCTTGATCGCAACTGGCGTGTAGTTGTCGCCGCCGGCAAGGTCGACGATCCCGCCGTGCCAGGTGACCTTGGCTGCGGCCAGTCCGATCGCACCACCCTTGGCGGATCTGCCTTCGATCGTGTACCGGAGCCCGTCGTTCAGGCCGAACTCGCCGTACGTCTCCTTCCCGCCGATCATTAAGGATGCGCCGAGCATGTCTTCGCCGACGAAGACGACACCGTCTTTGACGCTCACCTTCAGAGCGTCCGACTTGGTGACCCCCTCGTGGGTGCCGGTCACCGTAATCGTCGTCGTGCCGTCGGAGACCGGGGTCACGATCCCGGAAGGTTCGACCTTCGCGACACTTGGGTCCGCGCTGGCGTAGCGAACCGGCGAGAGGTTCGCCTTGAGGGCAGGGAACGTCATGTATCCCTCGGCCTCGACCTTCAGCACTCCCGGTGCCAGTTGCTTGCCCGTGGCGACGACATTGGTGAGTGTGTACTTCCGCGCCGGGTTGTCGGTGACGATCTTGATGATCGTGTCGATCGGATCTTCCCCGACGTTGCCAAGGTTGATCGTCAAGCTGTCGCCTGTCTGGCTGAACGAGGTCACCGGAAGGTTCTGGTTCAGCCAGCTCACCGAGGTCACGCGGTCCTTGACCGGGCTGATGGTGAGTGTTCGGCCGGGGATCGCGTCGAAGCCCTTCTTGCCGTCCGGCCCCTTGACGACATGGAGGTAGATGTCGTTGTCGCGCGCGGTCGCGTAGCCCCATTGCGGCCCGGTGGTGCTGTTGGGGAAGGCGAACTTCTCGTAGTTGCCGCGACCGTCGTCCTGATAGCCGTATCCGGCCAGGAAGTACGGCGTGGTACCTGTCGTGGCCTCGTGCCGCTCGGGCAGGCCGGCGGGCGCGAACCAGTCGGCCAGTTGCTCGCGGACGTCGATGAACTCCTGCACGCCCTTCGGGTAGCGAGTGGCGATGGTGGTGGGGGAGTCCCAGTTCGGGCCCCGGCTGTCGATCACGGTCTGGTCGTTGTTGTCGACGTACCCGCGGCTCGCGTTCATGATCATTTCTTTGGTGACCTGGCGGAAGTCGTCGCGCTGGCCGTAATAGGGCGACACCTGGTTCTTCGTGCGGATCATCTTCCACGGTTCCATCGGTGTCCGTTTGACCAGGTGATTCTGCACTGCGTTCGAGTAGATGCCTGATGCCTCGCCGGTGCGCAGGTCCGGGTCGCCGTACTCCTGACCCCAGGCGTTCGAGTCGATGACGATGTCGTTGCTGTGGTCGCGGACGGCGCTGTACATGACGTCGTAGTTCGCGTTGGGCATCGCCTGCGGGCCGTCGAAGTACAGGTACGCCGGGTCGTAGCGCCCGATCAGATCCTCGACGTTCTGCACGAACACGTCCGTGGAGTAGTGCTGCAGCCCGCCGCCCTCGGTGGCGTAGTACAGCCCGAACTTCATGCCGTACCGCTTCACGGCCTGCTCGTACTGCTTCAGCCCGTCGACGACCTGCCCGGTCTTGTCCTTGGGCAGGTAGAGCTGCCGGATGTGCTTCGGGTCGGCGAACTTCGACGGCCAGAAGTAGTTCTGCTGCAGGGCTTCGATCGAGACCAGTGAGTGTCCTTGGCGCTTGGCTCGCGCCGCCCAGAGGTCCGCCGAGTGGTTCGGATCGACGAAGTAGTCGTACGTCGGTGTCGCGTGTGTCAGGGCACTGACGCGACCCTCCTCGAACCACTTGTTCGGCCGCTCCTTCACCGTGGTGGTGAAGGTCTTCGTCGCAGTACTGCCGGCGCGGTCGGTGACCTGCACGGTGAAGCTGTAGTCGCCCGTCGCAGCCGTGCCGCTGACGATGCCCTTGGTGCTGTTGAGATCGGCGTTGCCATTGACGAGGCCGTCCGCGATCGTGCCGTCGGGGTTGAGTTCCAGCCCGTCCGGCAGGCGGCCGTCGACGATCTTCCAGGTGTAGCCGGGCTGACCTCCGCCGGCCATGAACTGGAACGCAGACGCGGCGACTCCGTGGTTCGCGGTCGAGGTGGACTTGTTCCAGACGTACGGCCATTCCTGGTAGCCGGTCGGCGTGTTGCCGCGCGGGAACGGCACCTTGACCGGGTCGTCCGTCGCCAGACCGCCCGACACAATCCGGAGCGACGGTACCGGACCGGCAACCGAGCTCGTCAGGCCGCTCACCGTGTTGCCGTTCTGATCCGCCACCCGTCCGTAGAAGCCCAGGTAGGCGACGTTCTGATCCTTCGCGATCGGCACGCCGTTCGCGTTCACGTCCTCGGTGTAGGTGTGCTTGATCTGGATCATCAGCTTGTTCCAGCCCTGCCGCAGCTGGACCGCCTGCTTCGTCAGATCCTTCTGTACCTCGACAGGTGTGCTCGGCGGCGTCAGGCAGCGGTCATTCACGTAGATCCGGTACGACCCACTCGCGCCGACGTCGAAGTACGCGTCCTTGGCCTCCGGGCTGTAGACGTAGGTGCTCGCGTAGACGTACTTGTTCCGTGTGTCGACGCCCTTCTTGACCGTGTAGTACCCATAGAGATCCTGGTAGTCGTCGTAGTTGCGGTTGTAGAGCCGGTCGTCGAAGTACTCCCAGTCGTGGTGCTCACCGCCGAACCCGAACGAGGCGCCCAGCCCGGGGGTGATCGGGTTCTTCCCGTCGGCCGGCACCGGCCGGTTGTACACCTCGACCTCGGAGATCCCGGTGATCGACGGGTACGGCGTCCGCCCCTTGTCGATCTCGATCTTCATCGCGACAACGTTCGTGAGCCCGGGATCCGCGGAGTACAGCGTCGGCGAGGAAGGGCTGGCGGAGGTGCTGTTCACCTGGCCCGATGCGACGGTGCTCCCGTCCGCGAGGACGAACGTGAGGTGATACCAGTTGTTCACGTGCCGGCCGTCGCCCCACTGGGCGATCCGGACCTCGTTCAGGGAGATCGGGCTCCTCCAGCTGAACTGCACCCAGGGGCTCGAGTCGTTCTCCGTCACCCATTGGCTCCTGGTGCTCCCGTCGGCCAGATAGCTGACGGGGTTGACCGCCAGGGTCGAGGACGACGCGGTGATCGTGGATGCCTGCGGAGCGTAGTTCACCTGCTCCGGGACCTCGCACTCGTACACCTTGTCGGCCACCGGCGCCTCGAACGGGCCCGACACCAGCCACGAGTTGAGGAACGGGGCGCTGCCGGCCACCTGTTGCGCGTACGCCGTGGGCTTGGGCGGAGCGAGGAGGAAGGACGCGGCGAGGATCGCCGCCAGGGCTGCTAGCGATGCGGTTCTTCTGTGTCTCACGGGTGGTCTCCTGGTCAGCATGCATCTGAGTCTTTGGGCCGTGAATTTTGGGGCCTGAGCCCATCGGTTCGGGTCGGTTCCGTGCCGCGAATCCCTACTGTCAGCGGCGTTCGAGGTGGGTCGAGTATGTCCAGGGTGATGTATTGCGTCAACCCTATGGATCTGCTCTAATGACCAAGCATTGATCAGATAGATCAGAAGCATTTCAACGCGGCGGGTACCGCTCTTCCCGACCTGAAGGACGACATGCGAATCACAGACGTGACCCTGGAACTCGTCGACCTCCCGGCCCAGCCGGCGTTTCGGTGGCGGGCCGGGCTGCCCGGCTCGGAAGGGCCGGCGGTCGGCGGAGTCCTGCGGATCCACACCGACGAGGGGCTGACCGGCGAGGCGCGTACCCGCCGCGGCCGGATCGTGGCCGATCTCGTCGAGCGCCGCATCCGTGCCGACCTGATCGGTGCGGATCCCCTGTGGCGGGAGCTGCTGTGGCATCGGCTGTGGGAGCTCGACCGGATCGAGGAGCTTCCGATCTACGCCCTCGGCCTGGTCGACGTCGCGTTGTGGGACCTCGCCGGGAAGGCCGCGGGCCTTCCGGTTCATCAACTGCTGGGGACCTTCCGCGACTCCGTCCCCGCCTACGCGAGCACGGTGACCTTCGCGTCCGTGGAGGAGTACCTCGACGTCGCCGACCAATGTCTGGAGGCCGGGTACCAGGCGATCAAGCTGCACGCCTGGGGCGATGCGCGCGCCGACGCCGACCTGTGCCAGAAGCTGCGCGCCCATGTGGGCGACGATGTTCCACTGATGTACGACGGCTCCGCCGGCTTCGACCTCACCGACGCCGTGTACGTCGGACGTGCTCTGTCGGAGGTCGGCTACACCTGGTACGAGGAGCCGATGCGCGAGTTCGGTGTCACGGCGTACCGCCGGCTCGCCGAGCGTGTCGACGTACCGCTGCTGGTGGCCGAGACCTCCGACGGCGCGCACCTGAACGTCGCGGACTTCATCACCGCCGGTACGGCGGGCTACGTGCGGACCAGCGCGCAGTACAAGGGCGGCATCACCGGCGCGATGCGGATCGCGCACCTCGCCGACAGCTTCCAGCTCCGCGCCGAGGTGCACGGCTCCGACATCGTCAACGCCCACCTGTGCATGGCGATCCCCAACACCACGTACTACGAGTCCCTCGTCTACGCCAACCCGGTCGTCCGCGAGCCTGCCGTTGGCCCGGACGGCCTCGTGCGCGCCCCCTCCGCCCCCGGCATCGGCTATCAGTGACGACATCGGCCTGATCGGGACGGCCGCGCGGCAGCCGAGGACGAGGACCGATCACGCGAGCGAAGGGGCCAGGGACACGACGGTGCCGGTGCGGCGCGCCTCCTCGGCGGCGAACACCACCCGGTGGCCGGCCATGCTCTCGGCGACACTCGTGCTGAGATGCCCGGGGGAGTTGTCCCGCAGCGCGGCGACGAACGTCGCGACCAGGTGCCGGTCCCCGCCGCCATGGCCCGCCGCGGCGTCGAAGCCGAGTTCGTCGGTGTCGTACACCGTCGTCCGGAGCGTGCGGAAGTCGTAGACGCTGAGCATCCGCCCGTCTCCGGTGATCTGCCCGGCAGTGCCGAACAGCCTGGTCTTGCGGTTGCTGCCCTCGGTGAAGGCCGAGAGGGTGAAGCTCGCCAGGCGTCCGTCGCCGAACTCGAGTTGCACGGTCTGGTGGTCGACCACGTCGTTGTCGCACAGGTACGCACAGCGTCCCCACGGGCCGGTCTGTAGAGCACGGTCGATCGCCTCCGGTGTGACCTCGCCCGCCATGACCAGGGCGTTGTACTCCTCGGCGGAGCCGGGGTTGTTCAGACCGCTGCGATAGAACCGCACCGCGGAGTACGCACAGGAGGACTCCACCGCACAGGTCACGCAGCGATCGGACCCGCCGGACGGCTGCGATTCGGGGCGGAAGTGCCCGAGCGAGCCGAAGGACGTCACCCGTTGCACCGGGCGGCCCATGATGTGCAGCAGCCAGTCGATGTCGTGGCAGGACTTGGCGAGCAGCAGGCTGTGGCTGGTGGCAGAACGGGCCCAGTTGCCGCGCACGAACGAGTGCGCGAAGTGCAGATGACCGATCGGCTCGAGATGCTCGATCTGCATGACCTCGCCGATCGCGCCGGCATCGAGGAGCTCGCGCAACTTCTTCGTGTACGGCGTGTACCGAAGCACATGGCACACCGTGATGCTGACGCCGTTCGCCGTCGCGGCGTTCTCGATGTCGTCGCAGTCCGCCGGACTGGTCGCGATCGGCTTCTCCAGGAGGATGTGATAGCCCGCCGCGGCGAAGGCCACGCTCGCGTCGCGGTGCTGCTCGTCGGGCAGCGCCACGACGACCGCGTCAGCCAGCCGTGGCAGCGCGGCGAGGTCACGCCAGTCGTCGAACACCCGCGCGTCCGGGAAGCGGTCGGCGAAGCGGGCGAGCGTCGCCGGGTTCCGGTCGGCGACCGCGACCACCTCGACGCCCGGAAGCTCGGCAGCCTCCGCCGCGTACGCGTGCCCGCGCATTCCGGCACCGACGACGGCCAGGCGGATGGCCCGAGTGTTGCGGACGACGGCGTCATCCCTTGGCTGCGCCACTGAGCAGTCCCTTCACGAAGTACTTCTGCAAGAAGACGAACAGGATGACGATCGGGATCGTCGCGAGCACCATGTAGGCGAACACGGCTCCGTAGTTCGACACGTGTTCGCTGATCTGGCGGTACATGCCGACCGTGACCGTGCTTCCGCTGGCCGGCCCGAGGATGATCAGCGGAGTGATGAAGTCGTTCCACAGCCCGACCGCGACGAAGATCACGACGCTCGCCCCCGCCGGCCGGAGCAGGGGGAACACGATCGCCCAGAACGTGCGTACGGGTCCCGCGCCGTCGATGGCGGCAGCCTCCTCGATCCCTTTCGGAATGGTGCGCATGAATCCCGTGAAGACCAGCACTCCGAAGGGCAGGTTTCCCGCGACGTACACGATGATCAGGCCGGACACCGAGCCGATCAGCCCGAAGTCCCGCAGCATGCGCAGCAGCGGCAGCAGCGTGGTCGCCTGCGGGATCATCAGGCCGAGTGGGATGGTGATCCACAGCAGCTTCGCAAACCAGCTCGCCGAACGCACCATGTAGTGCGCCATCATCGCGGCGACGACTGTGGAGACCAGGGTGCCGATCACGGTGATCTGGACGCTGTTGATCAGGCCGGTCCAGAACAGCGCGTCGGGACGCGTGAAAACGTCGACGAAGTTCTGCGCCGTGAGCGGCAGTACCGGAAGCCCGGGGTACTTGTAGATGTCGTCCTGCGTCTTGAACGCGTTCAGCACAACGAGGTAGATCGGGTAGATGAAGATCGCGGTCACGACCAGCGCGATACCCGTGTGCACCGGTCCGGCGCCGCCTGCCACCTCGCCGCGCCGGCGACGCCTGCCGGGGCGAGCTGGGCCCGCGCTGCCTTCGGCCGTGCCTTCGACGACTTCCGGCGACTCTGCGGTGATCACAGGTCCACCTCCCGCTTGCGCATCAGCCGGATCGAGAACAGGGAGATCACCGCGATGATGAGGAACATCACGGCGGCCTTGGCAGCGGCGTATCCCACGGCGCCTGCGTCGAGGCCGGTGTGTACGACGTCGAACGCGAGGGTCGAGGTCGTGCCGACACCAGGCCCGCCGTTGGTCATCACCTTCACCTGGTCGTAGATCTTGAATCCGCCGATCATCGACAGCACGGTCATGATGGTGACCGAGGGCGCCAGCAACGGCCACGTCACGGCCCTGAACTGGCGCACCGGGCCGGCGCCGTCGATGGATGCGGCTTCCAGGAGATCCTTGGGAACGCTCTGCAGGCCCGCGAGGTAGAGGACCACGCACACACCGACGGACTGCCACGCGACGATGGCACCGACGCTGTAGAGCGCGAGGGAGGGATCGGACAGCCAGCCGGGTGGATGGGGCATGAAGGAGCGCAAGGCCGAGTTGATCAGGCCGTCGTCCTTCAGCAGCAGCTGCCAGATCACCGCCACGACGACGGACGAGAGGATGACCGGCACGAAGAACACCGCTCGCATCGCGTTGAAGACCCATCCGCTCCGGTCGAGGAGGAGCGCGATCCCGAGCCCGATCGCGTTCGGCACGATGATGCAGATGATCGCGAGGATCACGGTGTTGCCCAAGGTCTGCAGGTACGCCGGATCGGAGAACAGCCGCGCGTAGTTCTCGAACCACACGAACGAGGTGGTGACCCGGTAGGTGTCCTCGTTCGTCAGGCTCGAGCCGAACGCGACCAGCAGCGGCCAGAGCACGAACACCGCGTAGAGCGCGGTGCCGGGCAGTGCGAACAGGAGGAAGTGGAGTGGATCGCGCAGGATCTTCCTGCGCTTCGTGTGCGTGTTCATGTGGCCTTCGCTTCTCGAGTACCTCGTTCGGGAACGGGACGGCTCCGGCCGGAGTCCGTCCCTCCCGAGACGGATGTGCCTACTTCTTCGCGGCGGTGTACTGCTCGTCGAGGTACTTCGCGAACCTCTCGGGCGTTGTCTTGCCCGTCAGCAGGTCGACGCCGGCCGCGATCAGTTTGTCGCTGAAGCCCGGCGGGAGGGCACCGTCGCCGGTGATGTTGCCCCACGCCGGAACCGTCGCGCTCTCGGAGACCGCCGCGTCGTAGCCGGCCGCCATCTCCTTGTAGAGCGGACCCACACCGCTGGGGATCGTGTAGTCCTTCACCGTCACGATCGCGCCATCGGTGATCACGGCGGAGTCCAGGTTCTCCTTGTCCGTCGCGAACGCCAGTGCCCACTTCTTGGCGAGCTCGACGTTCTTCGAACTCGCGTTCACGTTCATGCCCGCGCCCGTGACGACCGGGTACGCCGGCTTGCCGTTGTCGCCGGGCCAGCCGAACACGCCGATGTTGGTCAGCTTCTTGCCGTCAGCCGCGGCGGTGAACCACGAGCCCATCGGATACATCGCCGCCTTGCCGGCGACGAACGCCTGCTCGAGGTCGGCGTAGGTGCGGGTCATGCCGGCCGGATCCGCGAAACCGTTCTTCACGAGCTTCGCGACCTTCTCCGCGGCGCCGACGAATTCCGGATCGCTGAACTTCACCTCGTCCTTCTCGCGCTTGAGGAACCATGCCGGATCGCCGACGAGTACATCGGCCGCGACAGTGGCGTTGAGCGCGAACGACGTCGCCCAGGTGTCCTTGCCGCCACCCCCGATCTCGAACGGGGAGATGCCGGCGGCCTTCAGCTTCGCGCAGTCCTCGAGCAGTTCCGCGTAGGTCTTCGGCGGTGCGCTGATGCCTGCCTTGCTGAAGAGGTCCTTGTTGTAGTAGACGAGCGGAATCGCCTGAGCACCGGTGGGGACGCCGTAGAACTTGCCGTTGATGGTGCCGGAGGTGAAGTCGGTGATGCCGGCAGCCGTCAGTTCGTCGCGGCTGTACTCGGCGAGTTTGCCCTTCTGGGCAAGGCCGTTCGCGATGCCGGCGGCAAAGATGTCGGGTGCTTGCCCGGACGCGAACAGTTGCTGTGCGTACGCCGGGGTGTTCTCGCCGACGACCTTCTTGATCGTGACGCCGGGGACCGCCTTCGACGCCCGGCCGATGGCGGCGTCCCAGTACTGCGGGGTCAGGTTCGGGGACTCCGAGACGAGGAACGTCAGCGTGACGTCGCCGCCGGAGTCGGAAGCGGCGGGTGCGCCGGCCGTGCAGCCGGTCAGCGCGAGGGCAGCCGCGGCAAGAGTACCCAGGGCCAGGTACCGCGTTGTACGCCGTTGTGTACGCACGGATGTCTCATTTCTTGAGTAGGGGTTGCGGCGTGCCCGCCGGCGCGACACGTTGCGCGACAATTAACCAAAAAAGTTTAATAATGGGCGGTTGAAGTAGTCTGACAACGGCCTGAGGTGCTGTCAACCCTTCGCGTTTCCTCTATCCTTGGATGGGTCATGACGCCTCGGTGATTCAGAAATGAGATTGTGTATGTCGATCAAGCGTGCCGGTGCCGGGCACGCGGGGGACCCCTCCGCGTTGCGGAAGCTGAACGTCGCCGCCGTGCTACGGCTGCTCTACGCCGCGCAGGCGAGCGATGTGGCGGGCTCTGGCGAGGTCACAGCGGGCGACCGGTACACGGTGACCGAGATCGCGCAGACGGTAGGCATCTCGCGTCCGACCGCCGAGGACGTGGTGGATGCTCTGGTCGAGCACGGGTGGCTGGTCGCCGTGGCGCCGAGGCCGGCGGCGCCCGGCCGTCGTTCGGCCGGCCGTCCTGCTCGGACGATAACGTTCGACTCCCAGGTCGGCTGTGTGGTCGGGTTCGATCTCGCCCGGCATTGGGTGCGAGCGCTCGTCTCGGACCTGGCTGGACGAGTGATCGGACGCGCGGACTATCCCGTGGCCGACGGGGCGAGCGCGGCGGAGCGCAGCGCTGCGGCACGCACCGCGATCACAGAAGCGCTGCGCCTCGCCGATCGGCGTCCTGCGCAGATCCTCGCCGCGTCCGCTGCGACGGTCGGCATTGCCCGCGCTGACGGTCAGGTGGTGCGCTCCACCATCCCGCAGATGGAGGGGCACAGCATCGCCGAGATGCTGGGAGCGTTCGTCCCCGTCCCGGTCCGGGTCGCGAACGACATGCGCGCTGCCGTCCTCGCCGAGTACTGGGCCGGCGCGGCTGTGGGCTGCAGCAGTGCGGTGTATCTCCACGTGGGGCGGCGCATCGGATCGTCGTACCTCATCGACGGTGTCTCACCGCTGGGGCATCACGGGGCTGCGGGGGAGATTCCGCCGGAGTCCGGCCGCCGGCTGGTCGATGCCTACCGCAAGCTCGTGAGCTTCACAGGGGTCCGAGTCGATAATCTCTCGCGCGACGAAATGCTCGGGATCGATCCGCTGACAGTCTTCGAGGCGGCACGGCGAGGAGAGGCCGATGCCCGCCAGGCGGTCGTCGACTTCGCGGACGAGTTCGCCGCGGCCATCGAAGGCCTCGTGATCACCGTCGATCCCGAGGTGGTGGTCGTCGGCGGTGGCGTGGTCGTCGCCGGCGATATCGCGGCGGACGCGATCCGCTCGAGACTCGCCCGCGTGTGCATGTTCGAACCGCGCGTCGTCGTCTCACCTCTGGGCGAGAGCGCGGCCGCCCTGGGAGCAGTGCGTCTCGCCCTCAACGAGTTCGAGGAGATGCTGTTCTCGAATCCCTTCGCCCGTGGGCAGGGCGCTGAGGAGGCTGGATGACCGTTGCCGCCCACGCGGCGTCGCTCAGCTCGCCGGGCCGAATGCCCTGGATGCGGTACGACGAGGCGCAGGCCTTCTCCCAGAACAGCCGTACCGACGAGACCCCAGCTGGTTCCGCGAGCACAGCCGGTCCGCGGAACCACGGCACGAACTCGTCGAAGACCTCCTTCATGAACTGTGTGGTCCCGGGTTTGCTGAGGTCGAGATGGTCGGAGTTGCGCCGTTCAGGCCGAGGCCGGCGAGCCGGAAGGCCGACTGTGCCTTCGACCAGTCCCCGCCGGGTCCGCCGAACGCGTTGTCGTTGAGGCCCACCGGGAGCGTCACCTCCCCGGGGTTCTGCCGGACCAGCATCTGCAGCAGGCTCCGGGTGCCCCAGAAGACCCCGGTCGGTGTGCGACTGGTGATGTGAACGCCGTCGGTCGTGTCCAACCGATAGCCCTCGGCGGCGGCCACCGCGGTCGGCCCTACGTCGGCGGCCGCGTCCAGCTCGAGCGCGATGTCTCGGGGTTGCGGCTCGGAGGCCACGACCGTGGACACGGTCCAGCCGGTCAGATCTTTCAGATCGGCACAGAGTTGGTCGGCGGCCACGCGCAGCGCTGACGCGTCGTCGGGACTCACACTGATCCGCAGATCGGCCGCGAGCCGGACCTCACCGACCCCTCCGGTCCACTGCTGCAGTGCAGGGACGACATCAGGCATCGCGTTGACCATCTGCACCGGCCCAGGCTGCGCCGCGGCTCCGGCGGCGCCAAGCTCAGAGCCGCCATGATCGCCACTGCGGGCAGGGCGACACCTCTCCATCGTCTATTCACGAAACCTCCACAGGTGCTGGTTGGGATGCTCATGGCGCGGCTGATGACTTCGAGAATGAATCTGATTCATCAGACCTTGACTCGGCGTCGAGGCACTGTCAATACTTCGGTCTGACTCGGGCTCTGATCGGAGCTCTGCGTCGCCAGACCCACTGAGAATCTGGCGATTCCGGCGTCCGCGGCTCGACGACTGGGCTCGCCCCGGGGGGATCCAGGCTCCGCCAAAGCTTCCGATCTATAGATTCAACCGGAAGGGTCGAGAAGTTCATGCATGCCGATCTGGGCAGAACAAGGAGATAGCGTGAGGCGATTACGAAAGGTCCGGTACGGCGTGCTTGCGGGCGTGACTGCGCTGGCGTTGGCAGCAGGCATGAGCGTGCTGGCCCAGCCGCCGGCGCAGGCGGCGCAGACGGAAGGAACGGCGCCGTACCTGAACCAGTGGGTGGTGTCCGGTCCGCACGCCGATGCGGATGCGATCGGCAAGGACACCTCGAGCTGGCAGTACTTCGACGACCGGATCTTCAACCGGAACTACGACGACTACAACGACTTGATGGGCTACTTCGACGTCAAGCAGGGTGAGTCGACGGTCGACAAGTGGGTGGCGACAGCGACCTACGTCTACAGCCCCACCGCGCAGACCGTCCACTGGCAGGTCGGTGGGTCGGGTCTGTACCGCCTGTTCGCCAACGACGCTGCTGTTCGGCAGCAGAGCCAGGTCCCCAGCCGGGTCAGCAAGACCGGCACGAAGTACCCGGTGCAGTTGAACGAGGGCTGGAACAAGCTGGTCATCCAGATCCAGCACAAGAACCCGGGCAAGAACAAGAACTTCCTCGGCTTCTACACCCGGATCGGGGACAGCTCCGGCAACGTCGTACCCGGGCTGACCTACTCGGTCGCCGGACCTGGCGCGACCGGCGATCAGCTCAGCATCGTCACGAAGGGGCTGAGCATCGACCGGCAGGCCTTCGCCGCGCGGAACGCCGGTGTCCCCGCCAACGAGTATCCGTCCAACACGCTGCCGTATGCGTACGACGAGAACCCGTACGTCGGCATGGTCGCGACGATCGACGGCAACCGGAACACGTCGAGCATCGCCCCGCAGGCGGCTGCTTTCACGTTCCAGGCTGCCGGCGGACGTCCGAGCTACTCGTGGACGATCTCCGGTGGTCAACTGCCGCCGGGCCTGACGCTGGCCGCGGACGGACACATCGACGGCAAGGTCGCGGACGGCGCCAACGGCACGGCGCAGAAGGACTACACGTTCACCGTGAAGGCCACAGACGCAGCCGGCGCCACGGCCACGAAGTCGTACACGATCACGGTGAAGAAGAACCCGGTCGACTGGTTCATCGACGGCAAGATGTCGGCGTTGTCGCACACCACCGGCACGATGCCGAACCTGTACGACCCGAACTTCAACTACGACGAGTGGGCGCATACCGCCAAAGAGATGGGCATGACGATGCTCTCGACGGAGAGCCTTCAGAACACCGTCTATTACTGGCCGTCGCCGAACGCGAACCTCACGCCGGACAACTCCAACAAGCTGTACAAGTACAACGCCCTCTACCAGTCCGCGGACGGCAGCTGGCACGTCAAGGACCGGGTGCTCCAGGCCAAGCAGGCCGCCGAGCGCCACGGCCTGAAGTTCGGCGTCTACGTGTCCTCGCTGTACGAAGGCTCCCAGATCCTCGAGAGCGACATCCAGAATCTGGTGGCCCGCTACGACCCCTGGTACGTCTTCGCCGACGGGGGACCCGAGAGCTACTCCAACCCGGACGTCGCCTGGAGCTCCGCGCGGAACTACAACGACCGGGTCCTGATCGACGCCAACCCGAACGCGCAGACCGGCGACCAGGACATCACCCTCCACGAGCGCCCGTTCTGGAACAGCGAGCCGTACACCGACGGCGGCTGGATCACCGGGATCAAGCCACAGGGCCGGAAGGTCGCGCACGAGGAGTGGAACGACCCGTACACGACCGCACTGGACGTGTGGACGCAGTACGCGAAGGGCAACGAACGCGACGACTGGGCCGAGGCGGCCAAGGAGCTGATCAACCAGTACGGCCATGGCTATGTGATGAACTACGACTCGTCGATCACCGTGACGCGCGGGATGGACAATCTGAGCAGCAACCTGGACAACACGAACATCTTCTCGATGGTGCCGGTGTCGTCGCAGCAGCTGTCGGACATGCGGTCGTCGATCGTGAAGTGGCTGGAGAACGCGCACGGTCCCGACTTGCGCGAGTCGCTGTACGGCACCACGCCGTACACCATGGACTACACCCTCAAGCCCGGCTGGTACACCGACCCGCAGAAGGCGATCGCCCATGGGCAGGGGCCGGACTGGGGCTACGCGATGTCCCGCGACCAGTACGTCTACCTGCACATGGTCAAGAACCAGATTCGGGGGACGGCGAAGACCGGCTTCACCGGGCAGCCGGCGATGAGCCACCTCGGGCCCTTCGACTATCCGGTCCAGCAGGTGCAGTGGCTGAACAAGGGCAGCGCGCTGCCGTTCACCACGGAGCAGGTGAACGGGAAGTACTACGTCTCGCTCGACACCTCCGAGGTCACTACCGATCCGATCGACACGATCGTCAAGATCCAGACCGCCAACCCGGTCAGGACCTACAAGATGACGGGTACCAAGCTGTTCAGCAGCCAGACTGCGGCCGACCACCTGCAGTTGCGGGCCGAGTGCTACCTGAACGACTACACCAACGTGTTCGCACCCGCGAAGCTCAAGTACTCGAGCAGCGACCCGCAGGTGGCAACCGTGAGCGCGGCAACGGGTCTGGTCACCGCCGTCGGGGACGGAAGCGCGACCATGACCGTGACGGCGACCTACGACGACGGGGTGAACAGCCCGCAGGTCATGACGGACAGCTATCCGGTCAGGGTCAAGGCGCACGCGATCTCAGCCGCGCTTCCGCTGGTCGGCGTCAACCTGCTGACGAACGGCGCGCAGTTCTGGGGACAGTTCGGCACCGACAAGGACGTCCCGGTGGCGTTCAAGGGCTACACCCGCAAGGGCGGTGCCGTCGACGTCCTCGACGCGACCGACGTCACGTTCCACTACGCGAGCGTGGATGGCCGACGCGACAACCCGGCCGGCAAGATCACTGTCACGGAGATCCCGGCCGAGCAGTCGCCGTTCGTTGTCACCGGCAACAGGATGCGGTTCACCGCCAAGGTGCCCGCACCGACCATGTACAGCTACTGGGCCGACGTCACGGTGAACGGGAAGATCTACACCACGACACGGAACTACATCACCCTGCTCCCGGACGCCGACGTGGCCGCGGGCATCACGCCGAAGGTGACCACCGACAACGCGCACGCCAAGCTGTTGTCGGACGGCATGATCAACGACCCGACCGGTGGCAATCTGTCGAAGTGGTCGGCGTCGGCCGGCACCGAGAATGCGGCCATCACCTACGACCTGGGCAAGATGCAGGACCTCTCGCGGGTGAACGTCTTCTTCAACCACCACATGCCGAACGCCGACAATGTCACCTACTACAACGTGCCGAAGAAGGTGAAGATCGAGTACAGCGAGGACGGCACGCAGTGGACCGCCGGCAACGAGACGAACACCGTGTCCGGCGCCGGGCTACCGACCTCGCGCAACACACTCTCCGTTCCGGGCAGTGACACGACGCTGTACGGCTGGGAGCAGGACGGGCTGTACTACAACTACCCTGTCGATCCCACCAAGCCCAGCGTGCACGCCCGCTACGTCCGGATCTCCTTTCCCGGCGGCGGACAGAGTGGCAGCCCGGTCGACGTACTCGACGTCAGGATCTACTCGCTACGGGACCTGACCGCACTCGGAAGCATCCAGTTGCAACCGACGGCCGCGGCGGACCGCCGTACGGCGACGATCGATGTCGAGGGGGCGTCGTTCCTGGGAGCACCTCTCGACCTGAGAGATGCCAGCCTGACGGTCACCAGTGACAACCCGTCCGTGGTGGCCGTGGGTGCTGACCGGCGGCTGTCGTCCGGTACGGCGGGGAGGGCCCGGATCACCGTCTCGGCGGAGCTGGCCGGCTACCGGGCCGAGGACTACTTCTACGTCGACGTGGACGCCGACGGACGGATGTCGTTCCCGGTCTTCCTGAGGCAGGCGAAACTTGCGTTGAGCACCAGCTCCGTGAAGGTGGGCGAGCCGACCGTCGGCACGATCGAAGGGACGCTCAACACTGGCCAGAAGGCGAACTTGTCACCGGCGAAGATCGAGTACGGCCTCAGCGACAGCAGACTGCAAGCGGTGCCGGACAGCAACACGATCTTCCTGAAGGAGCCGATCGGCGGGCCGTTCGAGGCCACCGCGAAGGCAGTCGTGACGCTGAACGGCGTACCGGTCGAGTCGAACACGGTGCCGATCACTGCGCTCGCTGACAACATCGCGAGTTCGGCAACCGTCACAGTCTCGTCCGTCCGCGACCGGAACGGCGTACCCGACGGCAACAACCAGGACGACCGGTACCTGGGACCGAAGGCGACGGACGGCAACAAGGCAACGTCCTGGGCGGCCAAGCAGACCGACCGCAGCCCGTGGATCAAGCTGCAGTTCCCGGCCCCCGTCACGATCGACCACGTGAACCTCGTCGACCGCGGCCACGACGTCAACCAGATCGTGGAAGGCGTCCTGGAATGGGACGGCGGCAGCAAGCGGGTGACAGGTGTCCAGTGGGACGGTCAGCCGGACAATATCGTGAAGCTGGATGTGCCGGTCACGACGAGCTGGGTCAAGTTCACCATCGACCCCGACAACGCCTACAGCAATCCGGCCGGGGCGGAGTGTGGCCTGGCCGAGTTCGGTGTGTACGAGGTGCCGAAGGCGAAGGCGATCGTCGACTTCACCTCGGTCGCGGTCGACACCAAGGTCGGCGATGTACCGACGCTGCCGGCGCAGACCGGCGCGGTCTACAGCGACGGAACAACCGCGCCGGTCGACGTAACCTGGAACCCGATCACCGCGGACATGGTCGGCAAGCCCGGCTGGTTCGTCGTGACCGGCACGGTCACCGGCACGACGATCAAGCCGACCATCGTCGTCAACGTCCTGGACCACTGACGCGACCTGCCCAGGGCGGCTGCGACCGGCCGGTCACCGGTCGCAGCCACCCTGACGATCCGCGCGGACGCCTGGCCGGGTCAGATCCGCCAATCCCTTGTACTCATACGGGTCGGTGCCGGCCACCATGACGATGTCCCGCGCAGCACGCTCGCAACGCCGGCGCCGGTGTCGTCATCATCTCCGAACCCTCGACTGCGGCGCGACATCGCAACCGTGCTCGGGTTCGCCCACGTCGTCGCTCCCGGTACGCTGCGATCCGCGGTCTACGGGCGGTCGGATCCCTGGCCTACAACCACGAGGACTTCCTCGACGCCTCGTCGCCGCGCGCGGGCTGGACCTTGACGTCCTGCACACCGCAACCATCGGACTCGCCTGGCTCCGCGACACCCTCAAGGAACTGGACTCAGGCAACAGCCGCCACGCCGAGATCCTCGTCGGTCCGCTTGGTGGGCCGGTCATCGACGAGCTGCGCCGATGACCGGCCGACAATCACCAGTTCGCCGGCGGATCGCTGGCTGGAAACGAGTCGACGCCCCAAACTTCGACGATGTCTCCGGACGCGCGTTCCTGCGGCACCAGCACCGTCTTCTGCGACGGCGTCGGTGTGCCGGCGTCGAGATCGCCTGCGGATACTTGCGGTGGTAGTAGATCAATCATTTCGTCAGGCCCCCTTGGCAAGCTCGACGTGCGGTCGACGAGCGGCATCTCGCCCGGCGAGGTGGCCGAAGACGAGGCCCAGTGAGATGGTGCCTCCGGCGCCTCCGTAAAAGCCCTTCGTGGGTGCGCCGCCTGCGTTGCCGGCGGCATACAGGCCGGGAATGACCCTTCCATCCGTGTCAAGTGCGCGCCCGAGTGCGTCCGTCTTGGGACCGCCTACGGTGCCGAGCGCACTGGCCTCGACTTCGAGCGCGTAGTACGGCGCGGTGTCCACCGGGCCCAGCACGCTCGACTTCGGGCTCTTCAACACGGGCCGGATGATCCTCGCCAGCGGCCCCACCAGGATCGAACGCACGCGGTCGGGATCGTCCTTCTTCGCCACTCGGCCGGCGAGCTTGCTGACGATCGGCCCGATCGCCGCGGCGATGCGCATGCGTACCTTCGCGGTGGCGGCGGGGAACCGTACGTCGGGCGAATACTTACCCAGCCTGGGATAGAAGGCGCCGAAGTAGCGGTCGAACACCGTATCGCCGCGGTTGAACTGCGGGTCCCGAGCATGAGCGGCCTCGGGATTGAAGCGGTCGACCGTGCGAAGCAGCCCCACCTCGTCGACGCCGATCTCGGCCGCGAGTTCCGAGAGGGTATCGGCACGGTGGAGGTAGCCGGGCACGTCTCCGCCAGGTGGGACGCCGAAGATCCCGAACTTCGTCCAGTAAGTGTGGTCGAAGATCAGCCAGGCGGTGGCGTTCGGCATGGTGCCGGTCTCGCTGTCGACCTCGCGCATGATCTTGCCGAGTTGGTCGTACGGAAGGGCTTCGTTCGCGAAGCGCTCACCCTTCCTGTTCACCATGATGCTGTGTGGCAGCGCACGCTCACCCAGGAAGACTCGGCTGAGCGGGCGACCCTCCAGTTCCTCACCGGGCAGCTGGACGCCGGGCATCCACCACGCGTCCTCCACGCCGGTCAGATCGGCGCCCACTTCCTGAGCCAGCTGCACCGCGATGCCATCGTGGCCTTGGGGAGAAACCTGTACGCCGAGGGGCGCGCCGAGGTAGGTCGTGGTGACGTCGGGCGAGCTCTCGAACCCGCCGCTCGCCAGTATGACGCCCTTCGTGGCGCGCACCGGATGCTCGACACCGTCGGACCGGATCACGACGCCCTGCACGGCCGGTCCGTCCGTGATGAGCCGGACCGCGGGCGCCTCGACGCGTACGTCGACACCATGACGCAGGCCGGCCTCGAGCAAGGCTCCTACCAATGCCGGGCCGGCGAGCCAGACGTCCTTGATGCCGATACCACCCAATAACCAGAAGGGGAGCGGGTTCTTCGCCATGCCCGTCGTCAGGGCCGGTCGTACGTACTTCGCGGCGTCGCCGAGTCCGGCGGGGGAGTAGGGGCCGGGAAATAGTGCCCGCCCGACGGACGCGCCGTCGATGTCGGAACGGTAGTCCGGCCAGATCGTCGGGATCCACCCGAAGGAAGTGTGCTCTTCGATGAACCGGGCGACCTCAGGGCCGGTCTGCAGGAACTGCTCCACCAGGGCGTGATCAAGAATCTTGTCCCTGCCCTCGCCGTAGATGTAGCGCCGGGCCTGGTCCAGGTCGTCGGTCACCTTGAGGTCCGCGGCGGCGAAGCCATGGTTCGGGATCCACGCAGCGCCCGCCGAGATACCGGTGGCGCCGCCGACGAGTTCCCGGGACTCCACAACCATGACCCGAGCCCCTTCTTTTGCGGCGGTGAGTGCCGCCATCAGCCCGGCGCCGCCCGAGCCGACGATTGCCACGTCCACCTCGTCGGGAATGCCGAGCTGGGTCACGCTGCCGATAGAGCCGCGCTGCTGAGTCGAACTGTCAACCATGAGGTCCTCCACGATCCGTTGCGGTCCGGCCATCCCACTCGGGAAGGCATCCATGCCCCGGGGCGCCTCGCTCCGAAGCTTTTCGATACATGTGGTGTAGCGAAAAGCTTCGCGAACTTATTCCCGGTCGGCTGCGACCGGCGTCAGGTCGAGCTGGACTCGAGTCGGGAGATGACCGTGGACCAGACCAGGATGCCCGTTGCTTTCCTCGGCCATGGCAACCCGATGAACGCGCTGCAGGCGAACCGCTACACCGAGGCCTGGCGAGTTTCGGGGCGTCGGCTGACGACGAGCCGTTCGACCTGCTGGTCGACGGACATGCCGCCGGTATCGAAAACCTTCCGGGGGCCACCTGAGAGAAGGGGTGTGGGTATGACGGTCGCGAGCGCAGGTGAAGCAATCCTCGTGCTGCTCCTCGGCGCGACCGTGGTGTTCCTGATGGTTCGCGTCGCTGCGCGAGCGTACCGGGACAACCCGGAGGTGTTCTTGAGTGGCAGGTCCCGTGGCTCAGCTGTTGACGACCGCTGGAGCCAGAAGGGCTACAGCGCGGTCCATCCATCCCGCGCGCGGCGAGCCGAATCTGAGGACCTCTGCGAGGTAAGCGCCGACCAGGACGCCGAGGACCGTGTCGGGATCGGTCGTCGGCTGCAGGAGCCCGGCCTTGATGTCGACGTTCATCAGGTCGGCGAGCGAGTTCAATCGGCCGGCCAATCGTGACCGGACGGCCGTCGTGAACTCGGGGTCGCTGTCGGCGATGATCGCGGCGGTGGCGCCCGGTCCGAGCCGGTTCTCCAGGATGTCGCTGATCTGGTCCATGACCCATCGCAACTTCTCGTCGACCGGAAGATCAGGCGCCAGGGGCCCCGGGTCGATGAGGTGCTCCAGGATCGCGTGCAGCAACTCGTCCCGGCTGCGGTAGCGGCGGTAGATCGTCGTCCGGGCGACACCGGAGCGGGCTGCGACGGAGTCGATGTTCACCGCGGCCGGTCCCTTCAGGCGGAGCAGTTCGCGCGCCGCCTGGAAGATGCGCTGGTCGGTCGACTCGAGCCGGGGCCGGCCGCGGTTGCTCGTGGTGTGGGGCATGGGGTCCAGTCTGCCGGGAATAGAAGTGCCAGCAGTTACGCTACATGAAGTGTATCGAAAATGAGAAGGAGGAAGCATGAACACGATGTCGTTCGGTGCCCTCGAGCTGGCACTGCTGATCGTCGTCGCGGTGGCAGTGCCCGTGATCTGCGCCGGAGGTATCGGGCTCGCGTACCGGGCGCAGGAGCGTGCCTCGGCCAAGAAGAACGCGGACCGCGCACGAACATCCTCTGAGGAGGAATGAGCTGGGCGCCGCGCCTTTTGTCCCCGATGACAGTGGGGTATGCCGCGCCCGATCGATTGGGACGGCCTCATCCACGGCACCGGCAAATGAGTCGCCGGGACTGCGCCGCGCGCCGGCCGGAGGTCACCATGAACCCCCTACGTGACGACGAAAGGGCCCAGCAGATCGTGGCTCCGGACCGGTGTCCCAGTCTCCCGAAAAGCGGCCAGACCTCTGAGGTCACGTGCGGGTCCAGCTGTCCAAGGGAATTGGTTCCCAACGATTTACGCTACACCAAGTGTAGCGATGACGAAGGAGGAGTAGTGAGCATGACGGCATTGGGTGGAAGCGACATCGTGCTGTTGATGCTGCTCGGGGTGACCGTTGTCATCATGACGATCCGAGTTGCCGCACGCGAGTACCGGCTCAAGCAGGAAGCATTGGCCGAACGATCCCGAGTCCCCGTCAGGCGATCGACCGCCGACAGGCCGCAGCATGAGCCTTGGTCAACGCCTGGCTAGCGCGCACGGCTGGATCATCGAACCCTGCCGGACGGTGCGCCGAGGGAGACCCAGCTCTCTCGCTAGCCGCACTCCGTCCGAGGCACCGTCACGACCAAGGCTCTACTCAGAAACTATGTCGTACTGCGATAGAAACCAAGGTCATGCGTGTCGCGCAGGACTGCCTCAGTAGCCCGGTCCTTGAGATTGCCGATACACGGCAACGATCGAGCGCGGCGTTCGCCGATCGGGTACATGGTCCGCCCATGGGCGAGTCGGCATCGTTGGAACCGTCCGGACATGGAGACGCGGGTATCGCGGCTCCGCGATCCGTGTCGACAAGGAGGTTTCGATGACCGACCTGGATCAGCTGACACCAACAAGGGCACCGCATGACGCGGCCCCCGTCGACCTGCAGTGGTATCGCCACGAACTGGAGCAGCAGCGGCGATTTCGTCTCGATCAGCTGACTCACCTTTCGTACGCCGCGCTGGCAGCCTCCGACGACGCCCTGAGTGAGGTGACGGCGACGCTGATGAGAGCGGCCAGAGCCGCCCTGGCAGATGTCGACGCCGCGCTCTTCCGGCTCGCGATCGGCCGCTTCGGGGATTGCCAACACTGCGGTCGTGCCATCCCGGAGGACGTGCTGCGTGCCGTCCCGACGGTCAGCCTTTGCCCACGATGCCAACTGTCCAAGGGATCGGCGTATCCCGTCCTGCGGGCCCGGCGTACAGGTACGGTCCCATCGACGTCGTCGTCGGGGCCGCCGCGCGACATCGTCGAGGTGTGGGGCGAGGACTCGTTCCCCGCCAGCGACCCGCCGGCGAACTGGTGAGCCGGCCGGTGGGAACCACGCAGACCGGTGACGGCGACCCGATCCAGGAGCAGTTGACACATGTCGGTGCCTACCAGGACCGTCCCTGGTCAGTGACGGCCAGGGAGGCGTCTGGCGAAGGCGCAGCACTACCTCGCCGTCCGCTGGGCCGTGCATTGGTGCGGATCCTCACGACCACCGATCACAAGGTGATCGGGCACATGTACCTGGTCACGTCGTTCGCGTTCTTCCTGATCGGCGGCGTGATGGCGCTGCTGATCCGCGCGGAGCTGGCCGAGCCGGGTCTGCAGATCGTGAACGAAGAGGTCTACAACCAGCTCTTCACGATGCACGGCACGATCATGCTGCTGCTGTTCGCGACCCCGCTGTTCGTCGGCTTCGCCAACGTCATCATGCCGATCCAGATCGGCGCCCCGGATGTGGCGTTCCCGCGGCTGAACATGTTCAGCTACTGGCTGTTCCTGTTCGGCGGCCTGATCGCATTCAGCGGCTTCTTCACCCCGGGCGGCGCGGCGAGCTTCGGCTGGACCGGCTACGCCCCGCTGTCGAACGCGGTCCGCTCGCCGGGCATCGGCGGTGACCTGTGGATCATGGGTCTGTGGATGGCCGGCCTCGGCACGATCCTGGGTGCGGTCAACTTCATCACCACGATCATCACGATGCGCGCACCCGGTATGACGATGTTCCGAATGCCCGTCTTCACCTGGAACACACTCATCACGTCGATGATGGTGCTCGTCGCGTTCCCGATCCTGGCCGGCGCGCTGCTGATGCTGGAGGCGGATCGGGCCCTAGGCGCCCATGTGTTCGATGCCGCGAACGGCGGACCGATCCTTTGGCAGCACCTGTTCTGGTTCTTCGGGCATCCCGAGGTGTACATCATCGCGCTGCCGTTCTTCGGCATCGTCACCGAGATCCTGCCGGTCTTCAGCCGCAAATCCGTGTTCGGCTACCTCGGTCTGGTCGGCGCCACATTGGCGATCGCCGCGTTGTCGATGGCGGTGTGGGCGCACCACATGTTCGCCACCGGCGCGGTCAGTCTGCCGTTCTTCTCGTTCATGTCCTTCCTGATCGCGGTCCCGACCGGGGTGAAGTTCTTCAACTGGATCGGCACGATCTGGGGCGGCTCGGTCTCGTTCGAGACGCCGATGCTGTGGTCCATCGGGTTCATGACCACGTTCCTGTTCGGCGGTCTGACCGGGGTGATCCTCGCGTCGCCGACCCTGGACTTCCACGTCACCGACACCTATTTCGTGGTCGCGCACTTCCACTACGTCGTCTTCGGCACGGTGGTGTTCGCGATGTTCGCCGGGTTCTACTTCTGGTGGCCGAAGTTCACCGGGCGGATGCTGGACGAGCGGCTGGGCAAGCTGCACTTTTGGCTGCTGTTCGTCGGCTTCCACACCACGTTCCTGGTGCAGCACTGGCTCGGCGTCGAGGGGATGCCGCGGCGCTACGCGTCGTACGGCGCCAACGAGGGCTTCACCACCCTCAACCAGGTGTCCAGCGTCGGTGCCTTCATCCTGGGGGCCTCGACGCTCCCCTTCCTTTACAACATCTACAAATCGCGCAAGACGCCGCCGGTCGGCGTCGACGACCCGTGGGGCTGGGGCCGTTCGCTGGAGTGGGCGACCAGCTCGCCGCCGCCGCGGCACAACTTCGAGAAGCTGCCGCGCATCCGCTCCGACAGCCCAGCGTTCGACAAGCATCATCCGCAGGTCGCGCTGGCGGAGTACCCGGACAACCGGGCCGGCAACGACAACCTGCTGGATGCAGGCGATGACGAGGGGCGCGCGGGACATCTTGAGGAGGGCGCCGACATCAAGGCTGAGGAAGAAGACGCTACGTGAGCCTTCGCTCCGAAGCCGGCTCGATGCGTACGCAGCAGTGGCCTGGTCCGGGCTTGAGCTCGGCCCGCAGCTGCTTGGCGTTGAGCCCTTCCAGGAGCCCGTCGAGCAGGCAGAGGTTCATCTGGCAGACCAGGTCGGTGTGGTCCTGGGCGAGCGTGTGGAAGGGGCAGTTGCCAAGCACGATCGCGTCGCCGACGACGCGGGGCTCGAAGCCTTGCTCCTCGAGGATGCGCATCACGGCGTCGGGGTCACCTTCCTCGCGGGCAGGACTCGGGGCAGCGGCGGCGAGCTCGTTGCCGAGTAGCCGGGCACGCCGCTCGAGAGCGGTTCGCGGGGGTTCTCCGCTGGTCTCGGTGTCCTCGATAGCCGCCGCCAGCAGGTCTCCCGCGAGGAGGTAGCGATGCTCGGGCAGGGACACCTCGACCTGCCGCTCCGATCGACGGTAGAGCTGCGACGGCCGGCCCGCACCCGGGCCCGATCGGCCGGTCCGGCGCTCGTACACCACATCGAGCAACCCCTCGGCGGCGAGCCGGTCGAGGTGGAACGCGGCGGTGGCGCGGGGTAGACCGAGCGCGGTCGCCGCTTCGTCCCGAGTCACCGCGGCAGTCTGGCGTAGGACGTGGTCGTACAGGCGCCGCCGCGTTGGCTCGTCCAACGTTGCGACAGCTGAGATCCGGCCGCTTTGGTGTCGTCCACACGCCGATTCTAAAGCTAACACTCGTTGACGAAAGGCTCGTTCACTTCTAAAGTCAAAACATCTCATCTTTAGAAAGATGGAGGGTCATGACGACTGAGGTGCACAGGCCCCGGACGCCCAGCCGGGAGGCGCTGTCCGATCCTGCGTACATCGTTGCCGGCTCGGGTCGGGACGCGATGTACGCGGTTGGGGTGATCGAGATCGTCGCGGGTGTCGCGGTCGCATTGATCCCGCGCTACGGAGCGCTGCTCGTAGCGGCCTGGCTCGCGGGCATCATCCTGAACCTGCTCACGCTCTCGGGCTTCTACGACGTCGCTCTGCGCGACTTCGGTCTCCTGGTCGCCGCGATCGCGCTGGCCCGCCTCGCGGTCAGGTACGCCCCGGCACGGCACGGCTCCTAACGGGAGCGGAAAGGTCATCATGAGCAACGAACCCACCTACGTCATCGTCGGCGCGAGCCTGGCCGGAGCGACAGCGGCTCAGACGCTGCGGGAGCAGGGCTTCACCGGACGGATCGTCCTGATCGGTGACGAGACCGACTTGCCGTACGAGCGGCCGCCGTTGTCGAAGGGCTATCTGCTGGGCACCGATGAGCGCGCGAAGATCTATGTCCACGAGGAGTCCTGGTACGCCGAACATTCGGTGGAGCTGCTGCTCGGCCGGCGCGTGACTTCACTGAACCGCCCCGGCCGCCAGGTGGAGCTCGATACCGGCGAGCGGATCGGCTACGCGAAGTTGTTGTTGGCAACAGGCTCGTCTCCCCGCCGCCTTCAGGTGCCGGGCGCCGATCTCGAGGGGGTGCACTACCTGCGCCGGGTCGAGGATTCCGACCGGTTGCGTGAGACGATCCGCACCGGTGGCCGCATCGTCGTCGTGGGCGGCGGCTGGATCGGCCTGGAGACGGCCGCCGCGGCCCGTGAGTCCGGCTGTGATGTGACCGTGATCGATCCCCAGCGGCAACCCCTCCGCGCGGCCCTCGGAAGTGAAATGGGCGCGTTCTTCGCTGGGCTGCACCGGCGCCACGGTGTCGATCTGCGGCTGAGTCAGGGTGTCACCGAGCTGTGGGGAACGGGCCATTTACGTGGGGTCCGGACCCAGGACGGCAGTGAGTTCGCGGCCGATGCGGTCGTCGTGGGGATTGGCGCGGTGCCGAACATCGAGCTTGCGGAGCAGGCTGGGCTGAGCTGCGACAACGGGATCGTCGTCGACGAGATGCTGCGCAGTCAGGACTCCGACATCTATGCCGTGGGCGATGTCGCGAACTCGTATCGTCCCTTCTATGGCGGGCACCTTCGGAGCGAACACTGGGCCAATGCGTTGCACGGTGCACCCGTCGCGGCCCGGGCAATGCTTGGTCAGCGGGTCGCGTACGACAAGCTTCCGTACTTCTTCACCGACCAGTACGACGTCGGGATGGAGTTCACCGGCTGGCTCGGGCCGGCCGGGTACGACCGTCTCGTCACCCGCGGCGATATCGCCGGGCATGCATTTCACGCGTTCTGGCTGGCCGGTGACCGGGTCGTGGCAGGGATGCAGGTCAACTTGTGGGACGACGGGATCGGGCCTGTCGAAGAACTGATCCGCGGCCGGCACCGCGTCGATCCGGTCCAGCTCGCGGACGTGTCGGTTCCCTTGGCCGCACACGTCATGGTCTAGCACACCGCGACGAGGAGGCAGGTTCCGAGTGCCGCCAGCGCGAGTACCTTGCCTGCTTCGAGACCGACGTAGTACAGGTGCATGCCCGAGCGGGGTGCGTGCCGACCGGCCAGGATCCGGTCGGTGCGCCGGTTCGGCCGGGGACGGATCGCGACGAGCTGTCCGGCCAGGATGATGACGGTCGCCGCCGTGAGAACCGCGACGGGGACGCTCGGCCGTGCTGCGACGATCCTCGCGAGCGCGATCGCGAGCACCACTGCCGAGCCAGATGAAGACGGCGGCGGTGGCTATGGCTGCGCGACGGCACCAGGGGCGAGCCGGTGCTGCTGGTCGCCTTGGTGTAGCTCGATCGCGCCGGAGATGTGAACGAGGACGGTTTCGGACGGCCCGTGGTCGTGTTCGGGAAGGCCGCCGCCGGGCGGGATCCAGATCTGGACCAGGCGATCTTGTCAGAGGTCTCGGCGCCGACCGGGACTTCGATCGTCGGACCTGCGGGGATGGGTGTCCGGCACCGGGGGCGTGGTGCCGATCCTGGTCAGGTACATCAGGTGCTCCTCTGCTCGCGTCGATGCGGGCGGGCACCCGCGTTCGGCCGGCGGCTGGAGAGGTGCACGATGCAGGCATCAGGCTCGGCGAACGGTTCCAGGCGGGTCGCCTCGATCGGTGCGTGGATCTCGGTGAGTGCGCCTCGCATCAGTCCCAGATGCAGCGGGCACAACGTGGCGGAGTACTCCTCCGCGAGTTCCAAGAAGGGGCAGTGCCGCAGTCTGATGCGCTCGGCCGGATCACCGTCGGGTTCTGGGGCGAATCCCAGGTCGGTCATCATCGCGTTCAGCCGCTGGGTGGCCTCGGCGATGTCAGGCTGACGTGGCGGGGGGATCTGCTCGACGAGATAGCCGCCCCAGTTGCGGCCGGCGGCCTCCGCCGCGGCGCCGGCATCGGGAGCTGTGGACAGCTGACCGAGCAGGATCTTGGCCAATAACTGATACTGACGTCGCCCTCCGCGATCCATCCCTGGATGTGGTGTGTGCACGGTGCGAGGCCGGCCACGCCCGGTCGGCTCCTCGAGCCGGCGGTCGACCAGCCCCTCCGCTACGAGCGCGTCGAGGTGGAACCGGACCGTATTGGGGTGGATGCCGAGCCGTTCAGCGAGTTCGGTGACACCCAACGGTGCCCCAGAGCTTCGGAGGGCTTCGAGCATCGCCTGTCGGCGCGGCTGGTCGCCTGACGCCTGCGCAGTCCTGGTCATGGAGGTCAGCTTGCCTGCTCCTGCGGCGGAAGCGCCGCAACGAGGGGGTGGTCATGTGCGATCACGCCCAGCTTCGAGGCGCCGCCGGGAGAGCCGAGATCGTCGAAGAATCCCGCGTTGGCGGTCTGGTACTCCTTCCATTGCTCGGGCAGATCGTCTTCGTAGAAGATCGCCTCGACCGGGCACACCGGTTCGCAGGCGCCGCAGTCAACGCACTCCTCGGGATGGATGTAAAGCGATCGCCCACCTTCGTAGATGCAGTCGACCGGGCACTCCTCGACGCAGGCGCGGTCCTTGAGGTCTACACACGGCAGCGCGATCACGTAGGTCACAGCGAACTCCCTCACAGCGGCTTGTAATTAATACAAATAGCACATGTAATAATTATTGAAAACAGCGACGTCGAGGAGAGTGGCACCATGTCGGCTGCGGAGATCTTCATCCAGGCGACCGAGACGGATCCGGCGGTCATCGCCCGGGCAGCGGTGCGGGAGGCCCACCAGCGATTGCGCCAACGGCTGGCCGAGCTGACGACGGACTCGGAGCCGCGGCTGACCGCTGAGCTGGTCGACTTCTGCCGTCACGAGCTGCGCGGCTATCTGGCCGGCGCCGATCGCGACCTGTACGCCCCGGCGTCAAGGGTTGCCGAGACGCGCCAACTGGCGGACGCCCTTCGCGTCGGCAGCGCGGTGCTCAACCAGCAGATCAACGACCTGGCTGTCGCCAGTCCGAGCGAAGCGCTCCGGATCGGCACGATGATCGCCGGAGCACTGAATCTCTACCTCCGGCTCGAGGAGTCGGTGCTGCCCGTCCTCGCCAAGCTGGCCGACGTCGATCCTTCGCTCGTGGTCGCAGACCCGCAGGCGGTCATCGATGTCCGGCAGATCGCACGCGGCGGCCGTCATCCGCGCGTCTTCGCGCGCTACGCGCGGCTGGCGCCTGGTGAGTCCTTCGTCTTGGTGAACAGCCATGACCCCAAGCCATTGCGCCGGGAGTTCGAGTCGAGGTTCTCCGGTCGCTTCAGCTGGGACTACCTGCAAGCCGGCCCGGAGGAGTGGCGGGTCCGCATCGGCCGGGTCGCCGCAGATGCCTGACCAGCCAGGGGCCGGCTTGCCAGCAGAGCAGCCGCGGCTCCGGGTCCTCGCCGACGTGCATCAACTCGTCGGCGATTCGCCCGTGCCGTCCGGTGCCCGATGGGCTCTTGCCGAGCCAGGACGCCAGCTCGACGCGAATCTCATCCACCTACCTGCCGGTCATCGCGTGGACACCCATACCGAGCCGGACCTCGACGTCGTACTCGTCGTCGTCGCCGGTGGCGGCATCGCCACTACGCCCGAGGGAGAGCAGACGCTTGCCGACGGCAATGTCGTCTGGCTGCCCCGCGGTTCGACCCGCAGCCTCATCGCCGGCGGCGAGGGCCTGTCGTACCTGACCGTCCATCGCCGTCGGCCAGGCCTGCAGATCAGGAATCGACCCGGGCAGTAGTCCGGCGAGCTGGCCAGCTCTCGTTAGAGGTCAACGCGGCTCATTCAGCAGCCGGGCGAGAACCGCCGCCTGGCTGTGGTCCACGTCCCTGGTCGCCGTCACCAAGGTCAGGTCATCGCGTTCTGCCAGTGTGCGCAGGTGCTCCAGCGCGGCTCGGCCGGCCTGGGTGGCCAGCTCATCGCGGTAGCGCTCCTCGAACTGCGCGAACTTCTCCGGCACGTGCCCGTACCACTTCCGGAGCTCGGTGGACGGTGCAACGTCCCTGGCCCACTCGTCGACAGCGGCTGCTTCCTTCCGGATCCCGCGCGGCCACACCCGATCCACCAGGACCCGGGTGCCGTCGCCGGCATCGGCCGGGTCGTAGATCCTGCGAACCCGCACCGTGTGGCGGGCCGTGCCGACCTCTTCGGCGGCCTCACTCCAGTCGGGTACGGCGAGGGCGGTGCCCATGCGTCGAAGCTCGTCACGGTGGAGTGCGCTCAGCTGTGCCAACGCCCGCTCGCCGTGCCGCGTCAACTGCACCCGGACCACCCTGGCGTCCGTAGGGTGCGATGCCCTGGTCACGAGGTTCTGCGCCTGCGCCCGGTTCACCAGTTCGCCGACGCTGTGATGGCGCAGTTGCAGGCGATCGGCCAGTTCGCTCATCGTGGCCCACTCGCGGCCGGGGAACCCCTTCAAGGCCAGCAGCAACTGGTACTGCTGCGGGGTCAGTCCGTGCTCGCGGACGGCCTGCTCGCTGAAGCGCAGGTACCGGCGGATGCCGAAACGGAAGCGGGCCAGCGCCTCGAAATCCGCCTTCGTCAACGGCTCAGCGGCGTGGGCGTCGCGCATCGCGTCAGACGGCATGTGATCACGTCCTCAGTCGTTCACCGGGAGAGCCCGGCACTCATCCAAGTATATCGCGTTACGACATAACTGCACCGGCGGCCGCACCGTTGCCGATCTCCGGCAACGGCGCGCTGCGACCGGTCGGCTGCAGCCGTCCTGAGGAGCCGGGCTCCGCGTCCGGTGATGACTGCGCGATCTCGCGGCCGTTCGACAGCTCGGACGAGGTGACCGCGTTCGTGGCGGGATCCTCGGCAGTAGCGGGCTGGGGGCTCTCGGCCGGTGTGGATCTCTCGAGAAACCGGAGCAGCTCGACGGGGAAGGGCAGCACCAGCGTGGAGTTCTTCTCCGCGGCGACCTCGACGACGGTCTGGAGCAGACGGAGTTGCAGTGCCGCCGGATGCTCAGTCATCACCTCGGCGGCTTGGCCCAGCTTCTCCGAGGCCTGCAACTCGCCGTCCGCGGTGATGATGCGGGCCCGGCGCTCGCGTTCGGCCTCGGCCTGGCGGGACATGGATCGCTTCATCGTCTCCGGCAGCGCGACGTCCTTGATTTCTACTCGTTCGATGTGCACGCCCCAGTCCAGTGCCGGGCTGTCGATCATCAGTTCCATACCCTGGTTGAGGCGCTCCCTGTTGGACAGCAGGTCGTCGAGTTCGCTCTTGCCGATGATCGAGCGCAGCGACGTCTGCGCAACCTGGCCGACAGCCGAGATGTAGTCCTCGACGTCGACCGCCGCGCGTACCGGATCGACCACGTTGAAGTAGACGACAGCGTCGACTCGAACCGTCACGTTGTCGCGCGTGATGCCGTCCTGCGCAGGGACCGGCATCGTGATGATCTGCATGTTGACCTTCTGCAGCCGGTCGGCGATCGGCACCAGCAAGGCGAGACCGGGCGGGCGAACCTCGGCACGCACCCGGCCGAACCGATACACGACGCCACGTTCGAACTGCTTCACCACGCGGACACATGACGCCGCGGCGATCAGGCCGACAGCCATGGCTACGAGTAGTACGTACAGGACGATCACTTCTTCTTCTCCGTTGAGACCGGCGCGTATTTGGCAGCGAGGCGAGCGAGCGCAACGGCGGCGACCAGCAGGCCGAAGTCGCGCAGGGCGACGTCGTAGAAGCCCGAGAGGGTGAGCAGGTTCAAGATGATGCCCGCGAGCCAGGCTGCGACGAGCAGTGCGCCATACCGGGGGATCAGGGCGACGGCGACGCCGGCGGCGATCTCGATGACGCCGATGAAGTACATGGCGTCCTGACCTGAGCCGGGGACGATGTCGTTGATCCATGGGGCGAGGTACGCCGGCCAGTCGGTGAGCAGGTTGGCGAACTTGTCGAGACCGAACACGATCGGGGCAACGGTGAAGACGGTTCGCAGGACCACGAAGGCCTGGTAGGCCGGATCGGACAGTGTCTCCCGGCTGGGTGTGTGGGCGGTGTGCCCTTCAGTGCTCATGATCTGCTCCTTCAACAGCGCCGATGTACTTCTGGGTGTTCGGTGACCGCCTACTCCTGCGCGGTCAGGTAGATCGTTCTGGCCGCCGCTGGGACCGACTCGTCCACTTCTCCACAGTCGGCCAGTTGCTGCAGCGTCCGTACGACGATCGCCTGCGCGTCGATCTCGAAGTGGCGGCGGAGCGCTGCTCGGGTGTCGGAGTGGCCGAATCCGTCGGTGCCGAGCGACGCCCACGGGCTGAGGACGAACGGGGCGATCTGGTCAGGAACCGCGCGCATCCAGTCCGATACGGCCAGCACGGGGCCGACGGTCTCGCTGAGCCGCTGCGTGACGTAGGGAACGCGGGGAGCCTGGTCAGGATGTGACAGATTCCAGTCCTCGACGGCGAGAGCGTCTCGACGTAGTTGCGTCCATGACGTCACCGACCAGACGTCGGCCTGTACCCTCCAGTCGTCGTGCAGGAGGCGTTGCGCTTCCAGCGCCCAGGGCACGGCGATGCCGGAGGCAAGGATCTGAGCGTTCGGCCCGGCGCCGTCCGGGGCGGGGGAGTAGCGGTGCATGCCGGCGAGGATGCCGTCGACGTCGACACCGTCGGGCTCGGCCGGTTGCAGGATCGGTTCGTTGTACAGGGTGAGGTAGTAGAAGACGTTCTGGTCCTCGCCGGGTCGCGGTTCGCCGTACATTCGCCGCAGCGCGTCGGCGGTGATGTGGCCGAGCTCGAACGCGAAGGCGGCGTCGTACGCGATGCACGCGGGGTTGGTCGACGCCAGCAGCAACGAATGGCCGTCCTGGTGCTGAAGACCTTCGCCGTTGAGAGTGGTGCGACCGGCGGTGGCGCCGAGGAGGAACCCGCGGGTCATCTGGTCGGCCGCGGCCCAGAGCTGGTCGCCGGTGCGCTGGAACCCGAACATCGAATAGAAGATGTACAGCGGGATCATCGGCTCGCCGTGCGTCGCGTACGACGTGCCGGCCGCGGTCCAGGACGCGGCGCAACCGGCCTCGGTGATGCCCTCGTGCAGAAGGACGCCGTGAATGTCCTCCTGGTAGCTGAGCATCTGGTCCCGGTCCACCGACAGGTAGGTCTGGCCGTGCGGTGAGTAGATCTTCTTGGACGGGAACAGGGAGTCCAGCCCGAACGTGCGGGCCTCGTCGGGGATGATCGGCACGAACCGGTGACCCATCTGAGGGTCTTTCATCAGGTCCTTGAGCAGGCGGACGAACGCCATCGTGGTGGCGACCGCTTGCCGTCCCGAGCCGCGGCGCGCGATCGCGTACGCCGTCTCGGCGGGCAGCGCAAGCGGCGTACTGCTGACTCGGCGGGCCGGTAGGTAACCGCCCAGTGCGCGGCGCCGCTCGTGCAGATACTCCAGTTCCGGCGAGTTCTGCGGCGGCCGGAAGTACGGCGGCTTGAGCGCATCCAGCGCCGAGTCGGGAATCTCGAGGAACAACCGGTCCCGGAAGGCCTTGAGATCGTCGAGCGTCAGCTTCTTCATCTGATGGGTCGAGTTGCGGCCCTCGAAATGGGACCCCAGTGTCCAGCCCTTGATGGTCTTGGCCAGGATCACCGTCGGCTGCCCGGTGTGCTCGGTCGCGGCCCGATAGGCGGCGTACAACTTGCGGTAGTCGTGCCCGCCGCGCTTGAGATTCCAGATCTCGTTGTCGGACAGATGTTCGACCATGGCGGCGGTGCGCGGGTCGCGGCCGAAGAAGTGCTCACGGACGAACGCGCCGGACTCGGCCTTGTAGGTCTGGAAGTCCCCGTCCGGCGTGGTGTTCATCAGGTTCAGCAGCGCACCGTCGGTGTCGTTGGCCAGCAGCGGATCCCACTCGCGGCCCCAGATCACCTTGATGACGTTCCAGCCGGCGCCGCGGAAGTACGACTCCAGTTCCTGGATGATCTTGCCGTTGCCCCGCACCGGGCCGTCGAGGCGCTGCAGGTTGCAGTTGACGACGAACGTGAGGTTGTCGAGCTCCTCGCGGGCGGCGACGCCGATGGCGCCGAGGGCCTCGGGTTCGTCCATCTCGCCGTCGCCGAGGAACGCCCAGACGCGCTGCCGGCTGGTGTCCTTGAGGCCGCGGTTGTACAAGTAGCGGTTGAAGCGGGCCTGGTAGATCGCGTTGATCGGTCCGAGTCCCATCGACACGGTCGGGAACTCCCAGAAGTCCGGCATCAGCCGTGGGTGCGGGTACGAAGGCAATCCGCCGCCGTTACCGGCGTGGGAGAGTTCCTGCCGGAACCCGTCGAGCTGGTCACTGCTGAGCCGGCCTTCCAGGAACGCTCGCGCATAGATGCCGGGAGAGGCGTGTCCCTGGAAGTAGATCTGGTCGGTGCCCCCAGGTGCTTCGGAGCCGTGGAAGAAGTGGTTGAACCCGACCTCGAAAAGCGCCGCCGCGGACGCGTAGGTGGAGATGTGCCCGCCGACGCCGACGCCGGGTCGCTGCGCACGATGGACCATGACGGCGGCGTTCCAGCGGTTGTAGGCCCGGATTCGCCGCTCGATGTGTTCGTCGCCTGGGAACTCGGGCTCGGCATCGGGAGCGATCGTGTTGATGTAGTCGGTACTGCGCAGATTCGCGACACCTACACGCCGGTCGCGCGCCCGTTGCAGGATGCTGAGCAGCAGGTACCGGGCCCTGTTCTGCCCAGCGTGATCGACCACCTGGTCCAGCGATTCCAGCCATTCCTGGGTCTCGGACGGGTCCAGATCGAGCAGCTGGCTGTGCAGACCGAGGCTCTCCGGCAGGCCCTGCGGTGTCGGTGTCACGACAGCTCCTTCAGGTCCGAAATTCCGTCGCGAGCCGTGCCCGCCGCCAGCCGAAGACGCCCAGGGGAAGGCGCGACGACCGACGGCGGGCTGTACGGCCGGACGACAGCGACGGGGCAGACGGCGTGTTGCAGCACGGCCTGGCTGACCGAACCCAGCAACATGCCGGCGAAGCCACCGCGGCCGCGCGACCCGACCACGACCATTTCCGCGGCGATCGATGCGTCGATCAGTGTCTGTGCGGGGTGCCCGTGCATGAGCTTCGTGCGGACGTCGATGCCCGGGACCAGAACGCGTTTGCTCTGCATCGCTTCGGCGAACAGTTGCCGCTCGACCTGATCGACGATCTCGGGGGGAACGCGGAGTGCCGCGTCGCCTCGAGTCGGCCTCGCGGCGTGTACGGCGGTGACGCCGATCCGGCGGCGCACCGCCTGCTGGAAGGCGAAGCGGAGTGCCGCGGCCGAGAGCTCCGAGCCGTCGACGCCGACCACGATCTGCCCGGTCGGTGAGGCGGAGAACGCCGTACCGTGTGCATGCGGGTGAACGACGACCACCGGGCACGAGGCGTGGGCTGCGATGGCGGCGCTCACCGACCCGACGAGCAGTCCGCGGAAGCCACCGACGCCCCGGCCTCCGACGACCACCAGATCGGCATCCTGCGCTTGGCTGAGCAGCGTCGGCGTGGCGGGACCGGCGATCAGGGCAGTCGTGACCTTGATATCAGGGGCCAGTTCGCGTGCCTGCGCCGCCGCCTCGGCGAGGACCCACTCGGCGGCCGACCGCAGGCCGAGGTTCGTGTCCACGGTGAAGCCCATCTCCAGGGCGTTGCCGATCACCGGCCAGCTGAAGGCGTGCACGATGTGCAGCGGGCAGTGTCGCGACGCCGCCTCGGCAGCGGCCCAGGACAGGGCGCCCTGCGCCGACACCGACCCGTCGATCCCGACGAGAACCGGTCGACGACGCCGATTGTTCACTGCGATCGCCTTCGTCATCGTCGCCGCTCCGATTCAGCTGTCCGGTACCTGCGATTTCGACTGTGCCGTTCCAGCGCTGCGACAGGTAGTGCGGTGATCGGCGAACCTGTGATCGTCCTTATGGCCGACGTCCGGCAAGAATGCTCTACAGGGACATGGCTCAGTACCTGTCTGCGGCCGGGCTCGAGGGGAGTGGAATGAGCCGATCCGGTGGGCCGCGCTGGCCGGGTTCCGCCGCGAACAGGCGATCGCGGCTCGTACGGCATCGCGCCTCCTACGAAGAGGCGCGGGAGGCGCTGACGCCGGCCGACCGGTTGCGACTCGATACCGCGGTCGTCGACGCACGAGACATGCTCGTGTACCGGGTCCTGGTCCGGGACCAGGCCGCCATTGTCGACCTCATTCAGGCGGTTCTGACCCGTTGACCCAGGCTCGCCGATTGAACGTGTCGGTCCGCACGTCACGTACCCCTGATTGCCGGACGTCGGCGATGAGAACGACCTCAGTTCGCCGGTCGGCACCGTACAAATTGTTCGTCGTCGGAGGCAAGGTTGGGGCTGCACGAAACAAGGAGGTTGTCGTGGACCAACCAGTCGTCCTCCGAACCAGCGCTACAACGCAGGCGAAAACGCCATGAAAGCCTATCGAGTCCTCTGGCTGGTTTTCAGTAGTGTGCTGGGCGTCGCGGGAGCCGTCATGGCGTTCACTTGGTCACTCTCGAACGTCGCGCTGCTCGTTGCCCTCGCTGCCCTCATGGGTCGAGTGGTGGCCATGGTCGTCTTGGCGAACCCGGACGAACCGCCCAGGCCTGCGCTGGAGCGACGACGCATCATCGGCCGCCGCGCAGCCCTCAGCGCCGCCGGCACGCTTTCGTTCATTGGCCTGGGCACCCTCACCGGCCGGACCCCGCCGACCGAGCCTCGGAGCCTGCGGTACTACCGATGACGAGAACCGGGTCTGGCTTGGACATGAGGCCTCACACCGCGCCTGACGCCCTGAGCGACGAAGCGCTCTGCCTGGCCTGGCGGGTCAGCTTCTCGGCTCTGCAAAAGGCCGGCTCACCCGCGCAGCGGCTGCGGATCGTCGACGAGCGCCGGGCGTATCTCGACGAGATCGAGCGCCGTACCACCACGGTATGGCGGCGTGGCTCGCTTCTGGACCTCGAGCAGCTGGAGACCCTAGCCGGTTCGTCGTGGGCGACGGCGCGGCAGGCTGTGCCCGCATCGACTGGGACGACCTGCTCCACGACATGGACAAATAGCCAACTACGACTCCGGCGTAGGCCGGGGAAGATCGAGAATGCGATGACCAAGCTGGAACATCTCTACAGCTACTGCGGGCAGAGTCCCTGGCTGGACAACCTCACCCGCGCTGCCCTGCGTGACGGAACCCTGGCACGAATGGTCGACAACGGGATCCGAGGTGTCACCGCGAACCCGACGATCTTCGCTCGGAGTATCACCGGCTCCCACGACTACGACGAACAGTTCGCCGCGCTGACGGCGGCCGGCAAGTCGGTGCAGGAGGCCTACTGGGAGTTGGTGATCTCCGACACCGACCAGGCCCTCACCATCCTGCGACCGGTCTTCGACGCGGGTGACTGCGCTGACGGGTTCGTCTCTGTGGAGGTGTCTCCCGAGGTTGCCCACGATGCGCCCGGCACGATCGCCGCCGCGCGGTGGTTGCACGATCGCCTGGCCCAACCCAATCTGCTCGTCAAGATCCCTGCAACTGCGGAAGGCGTGTCCGCCGTCGAAACGTTGACCGCCGAGGGCGCCAGCATCAATGTCACGCTGTTGTTCTCCCTGTCTCGGTACGCCGAGATCATCGAGGCGTACCTGGCCGGGTTGGAGAAGTTCACCGCGAACGGCGGCGATCCTTCGACTGTCAGCAGCGTCGCCTCGTTCTTCGTCAGCCGGGTGGACGTCGAAGTCGACCAGCGACTCGAGGCGCTCGGCACCGACGAGGCGCTCGCCTTGCGCGGCCAGGCGGCGGTCGCGCAGGCCAAGCTCGCCTACCGGATGTTCACCGAACGGTTCTCCACCAGACGCTGGCACCGGCTCGCCGTCCTGGGCGCGGATGTCCAGCGGCCGCTGTGGGCCTCGAGTCCACCAAGAACCCGGCGGACCGCGATACCCGCTATGTGGAGCAACTCATCGGCCCCGAGACCGTCACGACTTTGCCCGAGGCAACCATCGAGGCCTTCGAGGATCACGGCACGATCGCTCGTACCGTGGACAACGGCGTCCCGGAGGCCGCCCGCATCATGCAGCGACTGGCGGCTGCCGGAATCGATATGACGGCGGTGGGACGCACCCTCGAGGACAACGGCATCGCCGGCTTCGAGAAGGCCTATCGCGGAGTTCTCGCGGACCTGACCGCGTCCACGCAGCCTTCGGCGGCATCCCTCTAGACGGCCGGGTCGGCACAACCGTGGGGCGGACTACCCACAGGTTGTGCCGACCCGGCGTGGCAGTCAGCGTCAGTCGAGGGATGCTCGGGCGAAGGCCACTGCCTCGTCGAGTAGGTTGCGCCAGAGGTCCCGGTCGACGGCGGGGAGCGCGACCCATTCGCGGAAGACCTTGCCGGCGGGGGCGAACGGGATCCCGTCGCCGGCGTCGACGAGTTCGGATACCCGGGAGGCCGGCAGTTTGACGACGAGACCGCTCGCGGCATCGTACGACGCGAGGAACTGGCCCGCGAGGCGCACGCAGGGGTAGCCCATCATGGTCGAGCGGCCGATGGCCGGATCGTAGAGCAGGGCGTCGGTGAGGGCGTCGTACAGATCACGGCCGGCGTCCTCGCCGGACTTCTCCGGCGAGGGCCGGCCTGCCGGGTCAGGAGACATCAGGCTGCCGGTGGGGTGAAGACACCGAACTGGTTGCCCGAGGGGTCGCGCAGGCAGGCGAAGGCTGGGGCGCCGGGGCCGAGGGCGAGATGTTGCGGTAGTCCATGCCGCCCGACGCCGCGGGGCCGTCGGCGTCGAAGGTCCAGTCGAACAGGCTGCCGTAGAACTTCTGGGCGCTGTCCGGGTCGTCGGTCGCGACCTCGAACCAGGCGAAGCTGCCGGCAGTGGGGTGGGTCATGGGTCGGTCCTTCGTTCTGCGATGCGCCCTCCGGTGTGGCGGGCCGGTTCAACAGTCCCGGCCGCTCGCGACAACCCTATGTCGGAGTTGGCAGAAGATTGAGATGCTGAGGTGTCCTGATCGGGTGCCCGTCTTTCGTCGGAAGTACGGAGCGGGACGGTCCCGCAGAGTCGAGGTGCGGTGATGAACCAGTACTTGTTGTCGGTGTACGACGGTGGGCGACGCGCGCCTGCGACGCCTGAGGACATGCACGCCTTCATGGGCCGGGTGATCGCGCTCGAGGAGGAGATGGACGCGGCAGGCGCGTTTGTGTTCGGCGGAGCGCTCCATGGCTCCGATGCGGCGACCGTGGTCCGGGGCGGCACAGGCCTCGACAAGGTGACCACCGACGGTCCCTTCGTCGAGGCGAAGGAGCATGTCGGCGGGTTCTACGTCATCAACGCCGCGGATCTGGACGCGGCGCTGGCGTGGGCGGAGAAGGTGGTCGAGGCGATCGACCACGATATCGAGGTGCGGCCGTTCAGGGCGACAGGTCGCGTGCAGGCCGGACTCTGACGGGCGAGGTGGACGGGGCCGAGGGTGGAGGACGTCGAGCGAGCGTTCCGCGACGCGCACGGCCCGGCCGTGGCCACGCTGGTCCGGCTGTTCGGGGACATCGGCCTGGCCGAGGACGCCGTACAGGATGCTTTCGTGACCGCGATGGATCGGTGGCCGCGCGACGGTGTACCGGGGAATCCGGCCGGATGGATCGTGACGACGGCCCGGCACCGCGCGGTCGACGTCGTACGGCGGAACGCCCGCGGACGCGAGCTGGCCAGAGACATCGCGGCCGACCGGCTGCATGGACCCGAGACGTCCGGGGACGATCAGCTGAGGCTGATGTTCACTTGCTGCCATCCGGCCCTGAGAGGCGAGCATCAGGTGGCGCTGACGCTGCGGCTCGTCGCCGGTCTTACGCTGCCGGAGCTGGCTTCGGGCTTCCTGGTCGGCGAGGAGACGATGTCGAAGCGCCTGGTACGGGCGAAGTACAAGATCAAGGCAGCCGGCATCCCATATCGCATTCCGGGCGACGCCGAGTTGCCCGGACGGCTTCGTGCTGTGCTCTCGGTCTTGTACCTCGTGTACAACACCGGCGCTGATGACCGCGATCGCGCGTACCTGTGTACCGATGCGATCCGGCTGACCCGGCGGCTGGTGGGCCTCGTGCCCGCCGAGCCTGAGCCTGCCGGTCTGCTTGCGCTGATGCTGCTGAACGACGCGCGCAAGCCCGCGCGTGGTGATCAGGGGATCGGAGTGCTGCTCCAGGACCAGGATCGCTCGCTGTGGGACCACGCCCTGATCGACGAGGGGCAGACGCTCGTGCTGTCCTGCCTACGCCGACGCCGCCTCGGACCTTTCCAGCTACAGGCCGCGATCCAGGCGCTGCACTGCGCGTCCGCCCGGTACGAGGACACCGACTGGGCCGCGATCGTCCGCTTCTACGACCGGTTGCTCACGGTGATGCCGACACCTGTTGTCGCCTTGAACCGGGCCATCGCTGTCGCCGAGTTACAGGGGCCGGAGGCTGGGCTGGTCATCCTGGACACACTTGCCGATGAGCTCGTCGGATATCACGTACTGCACGCGGCGCGAGGCCGCATGCTGAGCCAACTCGGAATGCGCGCCGAGGCCGCGAGCGCTTACGCCCGCGGCGCGGCTGTGGCCAGAACCGAACCGGCCAGGACGTTCCTCGAAGAACAGGCTGCCTCGACAGTTGTGGGTTGAAGCGTGCACCGTTGGTTTCAGGAGACGAGCGGGCGCTGTGCACCAGGAGGATCGATGGCCGTCGATGTCGTGACCGAGATCGTCATCAACCGGCCGGTCGGTGTCGTGGCCGAATACGTCGGGGACCCGTCGAACGCATCGGAGTGGTACGCCAACATCGAGTCGGTCGAGTGGCAGACCGAGCCGCCGGTCGCTGTCGGGTCGCGGATGGATTTTGTCGCGCATTTCCTGGGGCGGCGTCTCGCCTATACCTACGAGGTCATCGAGCTGGTTCCGCAGCAGCGTTTGGTGATGCGGACGGCGCAAGGACCGTTCCCGATGGAGACCAGCTACCAGTGGTCGGCTGTCACCGACAGGTCCACACACATGTCACTGCGCAATCGAGGCGAACCGTCGGGATTCGCCGGCGTCGCGGCGCCGTTGATGTCCGCCGCGATGCGTCGCGCCAACCAGAAGGACCTAGCCCGCCTGAAATCGCTACTCGAAGCGCGCTGACGGTCGGGACATTCATTCAAGCCGCTGCGCCTGCTCCGTCGAACGCTGACAATCGTCGAACACCAATGAGTGGGGTTGAGCAACAAATCCCCAAGTCAGAGGCGATATCGGAGCCCTCCGCTGTGGACGGTGTCAGCACCGCCGATGTTGTGGACAGCTTCGAGGCCATCGGCTTCACGGCAGACCTGGGTCATCGAAAGCGTCTTGCAGGGCTTGGGCGGCTGCGGTGGTTTTGCGGAGGGGGTGGGAGCGGATGCAGACGAGTTTGTCGGATTCGGCTGGCTGGACGGCGTCGTGGACTTGGGCGCGCAGGCCGTGGAGATGGTCGAGGTCGATCCGTAGGTGCCGACGAGGTTTGGACGAGTTGGTGGTCGCCTCTGGTTCGGGGCCAGTCGAGGTTGTCGGCGACTTCGCGCGATCGAGCTGGTCTAACATCAGCGTCCAGTAGTCGCAGCCGTAGCCGGCCAGTCCGGGCTCGGCGGCGTGAAGCTGCTCGGGTGCGAGGCGCAGAGCGGGCTGGTTGCCGCCGTGGCCGTTGAGGATCAGGAAGCGGGGGGACGCCAGCGCTCCGTGCCAAGGTGGTGAACTGGCGCGTGATCGAGTCGGCGACGGAGACGGTGCCGGGCATGACGAGGTGGTGATCACTGGCGCCGACGCTCACCGTGGGCAGCAAGAGAGCCTTCCCGGGCGGCGCGGTCTCGGTGCCGTGGGCAACCAGTTTCGGCGATCAGGGAGTCGGTACCGAGTGGCAGGTGCCGGCTGTGCTGCTCGACGGCACCGATCGGGAGCAGCGCGACCCGTGAGACCCGGTCGTGGAAATCGCACTGCGCGGACGTCTCACGGTGCCGCCCGCAGGTCCAGCTCGACAGGCATGCCCAGCAGCAGGTCGACGCCGACGGCGGTGCGGGCGGTCAGCGGTGCCGTTCGTATTCCTGGCTGAAGGCGTCCCGCTCGGCCAGGTCCAGAAGGTACGCGTTGACGCGGAAGAGCACAGGTTCATGCTTTCGGCGGCCAGCAACCGGCGCCGGTTGTCCAGCGTTGCACGGGTCTGCTCCTCGATCGTGGTACCGACGAGCTGCCCGTTCTGATCGAGCGGTCTCTGCCCGCTGAGGACGACGACGTCGCTGGGCTCGTTCTGTGAAGCGGAGGACCTTCGTTCAGGAGACGTTCCTGAAGGCCTGGCAGGCGCGGGACAGGTTCGGCTGGATCGTCCACTCCCACCTCGGCGCCTCAGCGCGCTCAGCTGTTGGTCGTCAGGTGGTGTTGGGTGTGGAGTTTGGTGAGCCAGGCGGCGAAGGCGCTGAGGTCTTCGACGTTGGTTTGAGGGATGTGGAGTTTGGTGCCGCGGGTGGAGGTGATGGTCAGGTAGGGGGCGGCGAGGCCGCTGGTGGGTGTGACGAGGGTGGTGCCCTCGAACTCGGACCACGGGATCTGCCGCCACCAAGCGAAGCGGACGCCGCGGGCGTTGACGGTGACTCGCGGGTGGCCGAGGAGAAACAGGACGGCGAGCGCGATGCAGGCGGCGAGGAGTACGGCGAGGAGCCCCACGCGGATCGTGAACCAGGTGCCGCGGGTGTCGAGGTCCCGGACGACCGAGACGATCGGGATGCCGGCCAGCGTCAGCACGACAACCAGCCCGCCGAAGGCCAGCGCCCGCCGGACCGCGAAGATCACTCGGCCGGACCGGTGCAACTCCGCGTCCCAGGCGCCGATGTCCTGATTTCCCATCACCATGTGTCGATCCCCTCCGGGCGCAACTCTACTGGCCCGTCTCCGGCTGCCCGCGAGTTCCGAGAGCTGACGCGGAGGCGGCGGTCGAAGGCGCGGTGTCACGGGGTCGTACCGTTGGTGCGGAGCAAGTCGCGCAAAACTCGGATCACAACGACCATGCCGTCGCCGCGTGCTCGATGAGCGAGCTGGCTGCGGCTCAGTGTGCGCGACGTGGCTCGGTATGCGACGGGCCTGCCCCTGTCGTCAGTTCTCTCGACGCTGGCCGAGATTCCGGCAACGATGTGATGTGACACACAGTCACGATCAATTCGAAGGTCAAGAGCCGACCCGAACACGAAGGCGGGTGCTCGCTGGGTAGGGATCCTCTGGCAAAGGGGCACGTAAAAGGCCCGCGCCGGACATGAGGAAGCCCAGGGCACCTAGGTGACCTGGGCTTTTGTGCGCCGCCAGGGACTCGAACCCCGAACCCGCTGATTAAGAGTCAGCTGCTCTGCCAATTGAGCTAGCGGCGCTTGGTGTTGCCTTCGAACGAAGAGGATCGTAGCAGGGGGATCGGGGAGATGCGAAATCGGTTAGCGGGTGAGGATGGTCATGGCTGCGTTGTGGCCGCCGAGGCCGGAGACTGCGCCGCCTCGGCGGGCGCCGGAGCCGCAGATGAGGAGGTTCGGGACGTCGGTTTCGGTGCCCCAGCGGCCGGCGTCGGCGGGGTCGGTGGCCCAGGGCCATTGGAGGTCGCCGTGGAAGATGTGGCCGCCGGGCATGCCGACCGATTCCTCGATGTCGTACGGCGTCTTGGCCTCGACGCACAGGTTGCCGTCGGCGTCCCGGGCAATGCAGTCCTCGAGGGGTTCCGCGAGGTACGACTGGAGTCCGGCGAGCACCCGGCGTACGGACTCGGCCCGGGCCGAATCGTTGTCGGAGGCAAACAACCGGGCGGGGAAGTGCACGCCGAACACGGTGAGGGTGTGGTGGCCGGAGGCAATCAGGTCGGGGGAGAGGATCGACGGGTCGGTCAGCGAGTGGCAGTACACCTCCGACGGAGGTACGGCGGGCAGCTCGCCCGCCGCGGCGGAGCGGTACGCGACCTCGAGCTGGCTGTAGTCCTCGTCGATGTGGAACGTGCCGGCGAAGGCCTGTGCCGGGTCGTCACCCGACTTGAGCGCGGGGAGGTGGTTCAGCAGCAGGTTGACCTTCAGCTGCGACCCCTCCGGCTTCTCGACACCGGTCTGACCGCGCAGCGTGGCCAGTGTCGACGGGGCGACGTTCGAGAGCACCCAGGAGCAGTCGACGGATCGCTCACCGTCACCGCCGAGCCAGGTGACCGATCCGCGGGTCCCGTCGACTTGGACCGAGGTGACTGCCGCGTCGGTGACCAGGGAGGCGCCGGCGCGTCGTGCTGCTGCCGCGAGGGCGTCGGTGACCGCTCCCATACCGCCCACCGGCACCCGCCACTCGCCGGTGCCGTTGCCGATCAGGTGGTACAGGAAGCACCGGTTCTGGATCAGTGACTCGTCGTGCAGCCCGGCGAACGTGCCGATGATGGCGTCGGTCGCGACCACCCCGCGGACGGTGTCGTCGGTGAAGCGCCGTTCGATGGTCTCGCCGAGCGGCCGCTCGACCAGCTCGTCCCACAACGCGCCGTCGACGCGGGAGCGGAGGTCAGCCGCCGTCCTGAGCGGCTCCAGCAGCGTGGGAGCGACAGCAGCGGCCACTGAGCCGACCGCGCCGTAGAACGCCGCCCACGCGTCGTACTCCGCGTCACTGCCGGTCAGTGCAGCGAACGACGCACGGGTGGCCACCCCCTCGCGACGCTCGACCATGAGACCGACGTCGCGCCCGTCACGGCGTACCGGGGTGTACGACGCGACTGTCCTGGACCGGAGCTCGAGACCGAGGCCCAGGTCGGCCACGATCTTGTCGGGCAGCAGGCTGACCAGGTACGAGTAGCGCGACAGCCGGGCGTCCACGCCTGGGAACACGCGCTGACTGACCGCGGCGCCGCCGGTGTGCGCCTGCTGCTCGAGGACGAGGGTAGAGAGCCCGGACTGGGCCAGATACGCGGCCGCGACGAGCCCGTTGTGCCCGCCGCCGACAATCACGACGTCGTAGAAGTCCTTCATCCCACCGGCCAATCGAGTTTGTTGTACGCGGCGTCCCAGAACATCCATTCATAGCGGCACGTCATGGCGAAGTGCTGATGACAGCGTTCCCGCTCAGCTGCTCCGACGTCCAGTCCGTCCGTGACGGCGAGTACTGACTCGACAACAGCGTCGAACTCCTCCGAGCCGTACGTCTCGATCCATTTCCGGTACGCCGGGTCGGGGGACGACCGCTTGAGCAGCTCACGCCCCACGTCGCGGTAGATCCAGTAGCAGGGCAGGACAGCGGCCACTGCCTCGGCGTACGTCCCGGTGGCGCACACGGCGGTCAGATAGGACATGTACGCCGTGGTGGTGGGACCCGAGCCGGCTGCGTCGACGTCCGCCGCCGTCAGCCCCAGGGACGCCAGCAGCGACGTGTGGAGCTCACGCTCGACAGCTATCGCGTTGGCGGCGTGCAGCGCGAACATGCTGACCGCGTCCTCGTCCAGGGCGCGTCCGGCGATCAGGCTGAGCGCTCGCGAGTACGCCCGGAGGTAGTGGCTGTCCTGGATGATGAAGTACCGGAACGCGTCGTGGTCGAGGGTCCCGTCGGTCAGGCCGGTGATGAACGGGTGCCGGACGATCTCGTCGTACACGGAGGCGGCCCCGCGGTTCCACAGCTCGCTGGAAAACGTCATCCCCACTCCTCGCCGTCGACTGCACCGACCTTATCCACGAGGCGCGCAGCGATCACCGAGACGCAGGTCACGTCCGCGCCATACTCTGAGACATGGGTATCCAGGGGGAGCAGGCGGAGATGCCGCCGGAGTCGCCGTTGCTGCGACGGATCCGGGCGTCGGTGATCGGTGACGACCAGGTGATGCCGGGGCCGTACGGTCCGCGGCGCGTCACCTACGCCGACTACACCGCCTCCGGGCGAGCGCTGACGTTCCTGGAGGATTTCATCCGCGAGGAGGTCCTCCCGCGGTACGCGAACACGCACACCGAGTCGAGCGGGACCGGGCTGCAGACGACCCGGCTGCGCGAGGACGCCCGGCGCATCATCCACACCAGCGTCGGCGGTGACGACGAGACCGCGCTGATCTTCTGCGGCTCGGGCGCGACCGGGGCGATCGACAAGCTGATCGGGATCATGGGCCTGCGGATCCCCGCCGAGCTCGACGACCGGTATCACCTGACCGACCGGATCCCGCGCGACGAGCGCCCGGTCGTCTTCATCGGCCCCTACGAGCACCATTCGAACGAGCTGCCCTGGCGCGAGTCGATCGCCGACGTGGTGGTGATCTCCCAGGACGCGGACGGCCACATCGACATCGACCAGCTCGAGTCGAGACTGCGGGAGTACGCCGACCGGCCGCTGAAGATCGGTTCGTTCTCGGCGGCGAGCAACGTGACCGGCATCGTCAGCAACACGCAGCGGCTGTCGGCGCTGCTGCATCGCTACGGCGCGCTCTCGTTCTGGGACTGCGCCGCGGCGGCGCCGTACGTCGAGATCGACATGTACGGCGGGCGCGACCAGGACCCGTTGTCGTACAAGGACGCGATCTTTCTCAGCCCGCACAAACTGATCGGCGGCCCGGGCACACCCGGCGTGCTGGTCGCGCGCCGCGAGCTGCTCCGCAACCGGGTGCCCGATGTGCCGGGCGGCGGCACGGTCGCCTACGTGAATCCGCTCGAGCACCGGTATCTGGACGACCCGGTGCACCGCGAGGAGGGCGGTACGCCGGCGATCATCGGCTCGATCCGCGCCGGGCTGGCCTTCCAGCTGAAGCAGGCGGTCGGGATCGATGTGATCCGCGCCCACGAGGATGCCTACCTGCGGCGCGCGGTCGCGGCCTGGACGGCCGAGCCGAACCTGCAGATCCTCGGCAACCTGGACGCCGAGCGGCTGTCGATCGTGTCGTTCGTGGTCAAGGCGCCCTCGGGGCGGTACCTGCACCACAACTTCGTGGTCGCGCTGCTGAACGACCTGTTCGGCATCCAGTCGCGGGGCGGCTGCTCGTGCGCCGGGCCGTACGGGCATGCGCTGCTCGGGATCGATCTGGACAGGTCCCACGAGTTCGAGCACGAAATCATGCACGGCTGTGAGGGGATCAAGCCCGGCTGGGTGCGGGTCAACTTCAACTACTTCATCTCCGAGGCGGTGTTCGCGTACGTCGTCGAGGCCGTCAAACTCGTCGCCCGGGACGGCTGGCGGCTGCTCGGCGACTACCGCTTCGACCCGGCCAACGGCCTGTGGCGGCACCATCGCGGCCCGGTCGAGCCGCCGATGCGGCTCTCCCAGGTCGGCTACGACGCCGACGGCAAGCTCCGGTACCCGCGCCACGACCACACGGCGCCGGAGTCCGCCCTCGACGACTACCTCGCCGAGGCCCGCGACCTGCTGTCCACCTGTCAGCAGGACCGCACCGACTCCGAGGGCAGTGTCAACACCGATTTCGATCACCTCCGCTGGTTCGAGCTCCCATCCCGCTGTCTGACCCGCGACCGCTAGCTAGCGGGCTCCTGCGGCGCGGAGGGTCTTGGCGATCTCGTCATACCCGCGGGACTCGGCGTGCCGGAGCGGGCTGACGCCGTCGGCATCGGCCAGGTTGGGATCCGCGCCCGCGCCGACGAGGATCTTCACGATCTCCTGCCATTGCTGCGTGCCCTTGCCGAGGATGATCGCCTCCAGCAGGGCGGTCCAGCCGAGATTGTTCACGTGGTTGACGTTGATCTTGGTCTGGACGACCCGCCGGACGTAGTCGACGTGGCCGCGTTCGCCGGCCGGGATGACCGAGATGCCGCCGAACCGATTCCGCAGGGTCAGATCCGGGTTCGCGGGCAGCAGGGTCTCCAGCATCGCGACACTCCCGGTGACGCCGGTGACGAGCCAGGCGGAGTCCTGCCGGTCGTCCTGCGCGTCGGGATCCGCGCCGAGCGCAACGAGCAGCCTCGCCACGTCGACCCGGTCGTTGAGCGAGGCGAGCAACAGCGCCGTACGGCGGTGGTCATCGCGGGACTCGATCGGAGCGCCGGCAGCCAGCGCTGCGGCGACCTTGTTGGCGTCACCCGACGCCGCAGCGTCCAGCAGCGCGTCAGCCTTCGCCTGGGTGTCGAGGACGGCGCTGACGGCTGTCTGGCCGCGGTCCTTGGCGGCCTGGACCGGTGTGGCGCCGTCGTTGACGGCACGCTTGGCGCGATCGGCTCCACCCGCGATCAGCAGCCGGACAGTGTCGACGTACTGCGGGGTGCCCTTGCCGAGCAGCACCGCCTCGTGCAAGGCGGTCCAGCCGAGGTTGTTGACGTGATCGACCGCTACGCCGGCCTTGATCAACCGGCCGACCACGGCGGCATGACCACGCTCGGCGGCCCGGATGAGCGCCGTGCCGTGGTAGCTGTCGAGGCTGCGGACGTCGGCACCGTGGGCCAGCGTCAGGTCGAGCAGCTCCAGGTAGCCCTCGCTGGCGGCGATCAGGAACGCGCTCTGGACGGTGTCGTCGACCGCGTTGACGTCCGCGCCCGCGGCGATCAGGCGCTTGGCCTCGGCCACGTCGTTCTTCCAGGCGGCGGCGATCAGCTGACTGTCGACGGTGGACGGCACGGTTGCGCTCCTGGAGGGCGAGGGGGAGGTCGTAGGCGCACTGTGGGTCTCAGTGGAACACGCTGTGGTCGCCGCCGTCAGCAGGACGGCGGCCACAGCAATCGGGCGGCGGTTCATCGGCGCGGATCGAGCGTGATGACCTGGTACGGCGGGACCGCGGTCGCCTCGTCGAACTTGCTGTCGACGACCAGCAGCCGCCCCTGGGCGAGCTTCGCGGTGGTCAGCACCCGGTCCGGGTCGGTCGGCGTCGCGGACACCAGCCGCGCGGTGCGTCCGTCGGCCGACAGCTGCAGGGTGCTGAGCACCTTCGAGAAGTTGCGCACGACCCAGAGGCTGTTGCCCTGCTGGACGAGACCGTCGGCGTTCACCAGGTCGACGCCCGCGGTGTCGACCGCCGTGGCCCGCGCGGTCCGCAGGTCGAACCGCCACAGCTTGCCGACGTTGCCCTGGGCCACGACCAGCGCCTTGCGGTCCGGCGACAGCACGATCCCGCCGAGGTTGAAGCCGGTCGCCGTGTCGATCGTCCCGGTCGCGTCGGCCCAGGTCGTGACGGTCCACCGGCCGTGCTGCTCGGCGACCCGGAAGATCTGTGGAGCGTTCGAGTTCGTGAAGTACGCCGCGCCGTCCGGACCGATCACCAGATCGTTCAGGAACGCGTTCGGCACGCCGGTCCGCAGCGCGGCCAGCAGCTGCCCGTCGCGGTCATACACCCACAGGTCCGGCGCGCCTGGATGGTCGATCCCGTTCGGCCCGCCGGCGACATACACCCGGCCCTGGGAGTCGACGTTGACGCCGCGGGCCGTCCAGCGGCCATCGGTGCCGTCGCCCTGGAGCCACTCGGTCGCCGCTCCGGAGCGCAGCTGCCCGCGGTGGATCTCACCGCCGGTGGTCTCGGACACGTAGTAGTTCTTCGTGCGCGCGTCGAACCCGATGCCCTCGAACTTGGAGCCGCCGGGGTCACCGGGGAGCTCGTAGGTGCTCGGCCGGGTGTGTGCCGGCGAGGCGAAGGCCGCCGAGGCTCCGGCGCCGAGCAGGGTGGCGGACAAGGCGAGGGTGGCGGACAGCGAACGGACAGACATCTGAACCTCTCAGGACGGTCGGTGGATTCGAGCTGCCTCCAGCCTCCGTCGGCCGGACGGGTCCGCACGACGGGTGTTCGGCCACCGATGGATAGCCGAACGGATGATTCGGATCCGGGGCCGCGCGGCCTACGATCGGCAGAACATGTCCACTGCGCACACTCCGTCGATCCTGAGTCACGCGACGCGGCTGGTGACTGCACTACACGCGGCGCTGGTCGTCCTCGTGCTGGCGTCCGCGATCCGCTACCTGACCGGTCACGGCCTGGGCGACCGCGCGCCGTGGGTGCTGCTCGGCGCAGCGGTGTTGCTGGCGACATACGGCGCCTACCGGCTGCTCCCCAGCCGGGTCTGGCTGGCGCTGCTGGTCGTGGAGTGGTGCGCCCTGGTCCTGCTGGCTCCGTCGTTCGCCTGGTGCGCCGTGCCACTCTCTTTTGTTGCCCTGCGCATCCTGTCGTTCCGCCCGGCCTGTCTGGTCGTGGCCGGCATGGTGGTGGTCACCGTGGTCCAGTGGACCCGGATGACCGACCGGCTGGACCCGACGATCGTGCTGGGGCCGGTCTGTGTCGCAGTGCTTGCCGTGGGCGCCTACCGGGCGCTGGAGCGGGACGCGCTGGCCAGACAGGCGCTGCTGGACGAGCTGCATGCCGCGCAGGGCGACCTTGCCGACGCACAGCACCAGGCAGGAGCCATGGCAGAGCGAGCCAGGCTGTCGCGGGAGATCCACGACAGCGTGGCGCAGGGTCTGTCGAGCATCAACCTCTTGCTGCAAGCCGCCGAGCGCGAGTGGGACGCCCGGCCCGCTGCAGCTCGCGAGCACGCGGCCCAGGCGGCCGCGACCGCCCGCGACGGACTGGACGAGGTCAGGAGAGTGGTCCGCGACCTCGCACCGGCCGAGCTGGCCGTGGGCCTGCCGGAAGCACTGCGCAAGACCTGCGAACGGCTGGCGGCCCACAGCGCCCTCGATGTCCGGGTGCAGGTGCACGGTGAGCCGGTGACTCTCGACTCGGAGGTGGAAACCGCACTGTTGCGCACCGCTCGCGGCGCACTGGCCAATGTGCTCGAACACGCGCAGGCTGAAACGGCCTTCGTGACTCTCACGTACCACCCCGACGCTGTGGTCCTCGACGTTGTGGATAACGGCCGGGGCCTTCCGCGATCTCATGTCACCATCGATTCCGACCGCGGCCACGGCCTGGCCGGAATCCGGGAACGACTGAGACAACTGGGAGGAACGCTGGTGCTGGAGAGTGAACCGGGGGACGGTACGGCGCTGGCCGCGTCGATCCCGCTGCGGGCGACGGCGGAGCATTCATGACGAGCGACGCCGCGGCCCCGGCGATCCGCGTTGCTTTGGTCGACGACCATCCCGTCGTGCGCGCCGGCGTCCGCGCGCTCGTCGAGGCCCAGGACGATCTGATCGTCGTCGGCGAGGCGTCCGACGCGCACAGCGCGGAGCAACTCGTCGCGGGCCTGCATCCGGACGTCGTGCTGATGGACCTCAATCTCGGCCCCGGCCTCGGCGGTGCCGAGGTGACCGCGCGGCTGCGGGCACTGCCCGAGCCGCCGTACGTGCTGATTCTGACGACCTATGACACCGAAGCCGACATCATGAGTGCGATCGACGCCGGCGCCTCCGGATACCTGCTGAAGGACGCGCCGCCGGAGGATCTGTTCCGCGCGATCCGCGGCACCGCGCGCGGCGAGACCGTGCTCGCACCGGCCGTGGCGGCCCGGCTCGTCCGACGCTCCGGCCCGATGCTGACCGAGCGCGAGGTGGAGATCCTCGGCCTGCTCGCCACCGGCAAGTCGAACCGGGACCTCGCGAAGAAGCTGTATGTCAGCGAGGCCACGATCAAGTCCCACCTGGCGCACATCTACTCGAAGCTGGACGTCGACACCCGCGCGGCCGCCGTGGCACGCGCGATCGAGCAACGCATCATCCGGCCGGTCAGTTGAGTATGGTCGGACCGTGAGCAGCTCGGACGACGAGGCGACCGGCGGCGAGAGCCTGCTGACCGTCCTGGTCGCGCTCACCGCCAACCTGCTGATCGCGCTCGCCAAGACGGTGGTCGCGGTGATCACCGGATCCGCCTCGATGACGGCGGAGGCCGCGCACTCGTGGGCCGACACCGGCAACGAGGTGTTCCTGCTGATCGGGGAGCGCCGGGCGCGGAAGCCGGCCGACCGGTTGCACCCGCTCGGGTACGGGCGGGTGAGCTACATCTGGTCGATGTTCGCGGCGTTCGGCCTGTTTACGGTCGGTGCAGCGGTCTCGGTGTGGCACGGCATCCAGTCGCTGCAGCACGGCGAGGCGGAAGCCACGTCGTACGGCTGGGCGTATGCCGTGCTCGGGATCTCGTTCGTGCTCGAGGGGATCTCGTTCGCGCAGGCGCTGCGGCAGACCAAGGCGGGCGCGCTGGAGCGGATGCTGCGACCGTGGCGATATGTCCGGCTCACGTCGAACCCGGTGCTCCGCGCGGTGTTCGTCGAGGACCTGTCGGCGCTGATCGGCATCCTGATAGCGGGAGTCGCGATCCTGCTGCACCAACTCACCGGCAACGCGGTCTGGGACGCGATCGGCTCGATCGTGGTCGGCATCCTGCTCGGTACGGTCGCGCTGTTCCTGATCAGCCGGAACATGGATTTCCTGACCGGTGAGGCGGTCACCCCGCTGGCCCGCAACCGGGTGCTCCGCGCGCTGCTCGCGCACGAGGACATCGAGCGGATCAGCTTCCTGCACATGGAGTGGGTCGGCGCCGACCGGATCTTCCTGGTCGCCGCGGTCGACGTCGCCGGCAACGACGTCGAGTCCGAGGTCGCCGCGCGCCTGTACGCGATCGAGGACGCGCTGAACGCCCGCCCGGAGATCCAGCAGGCGATCCTCACGCTGTCCCGGCCCGGCGACCCGACGAGCCTGGAGCCCGGCGAGCTGCCGCGCTGGTACGTGGAGCCGCCGGTCTAAGGCACGTTTGCGAGGAAGCGTTCGCGGTCGACGACGACCCGTTCGAGCTCACCGTCCGCGACGAGCTGGCCGGCGGAGTTGGTGGCGCGCACCTGGAAGCGCAGGTGCCGGCCGTCCACCTCGGGGCCGTCCGCGGCGATGTCCACGGTGTCGCCGACGCGGGTCGGGAGGCGGTGGCGGATACGGACCGACGTACCGACCGAGGTCTGGCCGGGCTCGAGCGTGGTCAGGGCGAGCTGTGCGGTCGTGTACTCGAGCCAGGTGATCAGGCGGGGCGTTGCGAGGACCTCGACATCGCCGCTGCCGACGGCGAGTGCTGTGTCGCCGGCGGTGACCTCGTGGCGCACGGTGGCTCCTCTCAGAGGCGTGCACGCTCCCGACCGTGGAGCCGGTACACGTTGCGGTTTCGGCACTGGCTGCATTGTTGCCGATCGTGAACCCGATCGGTGCGCCAGCCCGGGCGCGATCGTACTCGCCGCGAAGTGAGCCCATCGCGATCGCTCCTGGGGAGCGGTCGCGATGGGCTCGGGGTGGGGCTACTTCGTGGGCTTCGCGCCCTTGGTGCCCTTCCACGCCTTGGTGGGGGAGACCGGGGGGAGCTTCCAGGACTTGCTCTTCGCGAGGGCGGTGAGGGCCTCGGTGGAGAGCAGCGGCTTGGGGCGCGTGTGTTGCTTGCCCTTTTCCGCGGGGCCGTTGTAGCTCGTGAGGCTGATGACGCGGCCGTCGTGGCGGTACAGCAGCACGTAGTTGCTGATGACGCCGTACTGCGACTGGCGGCTGTCGCTGTACACGGGGGACTCCTTGGACACGTACACGACCGAGCCGTCGGGGAGGGTGCTGCAGCCCTGGCGGACCGGGACGCACGGGTTCGCCTCGCCTCCGCCGGACAGGAGTACGTCGACCCGGGAGGCGCCGTGCCCGTCGTCGACGACGTACGCCGCGCCGGCGTAGTCGCCGCCGCCCCAGGTCTCGGGGCTCGAGAGTGTCCGTCCGGGCGCCGTGACGAGCGTCTTCAGCGTCGCGAGCGTCTCTTTCAGGTTGACCGCGGGCGGCTTGGCGGTCGGTGTCGGCTTGGCCGACGGCACCGGGGAGCCGGCGACGGCGACGTTCGTCGGGGAGCCGGCCAGGTGGATCCCGCCGGCGATCAGGCCCGCGGTTGCGAGTACGGCGCCGGCGCCGGACGCGGTAAGCAGCGCCGTACGCCGGCGTCGCAGCCGTAGTCCCTGCGCGACGGTGCGTTCGAGCAGGTCGGGTGTGACCGGCTCGAGGTTCTCGGTGGCGCGGTGCATCAGGTCGGTGAGTTGGGTGTTCATGGTTCTCCTCGCCTTTCAGAGCGCGATCAGCTGGTCGGCGCCTTCGCCGAGGACGGCGCGGAGGCGGTCCAGGGCGCGGGCGGTGCGAGTGGTGATCGCACTGGTCTTCTTGCCGAGATCGAGCGCCACTTGTTCGACGCTGCGATCTTCGAAGAACCGCAGCACCAACACGGCCCGATCCAGCGGCGCCAGCTCGGCCAGGGCGCTCTGCAGGGCCATCCGCAGCTCCGGATCCCCGGCTCGCTCCGCAATCTCCGGCACGTCGGCGGTCGGCCGCTCCGACCAGCTCTTACGCCGCCGCTGCGAGATGTACGTCCGCACCATCGCGGTCCGCGCGTAAGCCCCTGGGCTGTCGATCCGCTGCCAGACTTTCAGCAGGTTCGCCAGCGTTTCCTGCACGAGATCCTCGGCGTGATGCCGATCGCCTGCCAGCAGCCAAGCAGTCCGATAAAGCCGCGGTATCTGTGCCCGCGCAAACTCCTCGAAGTCCCCGGTCGTACCCATCCACACCTCCTGTAGATGCCTCTGCCCCACAAGACGCACCCACGGCCGGCCTGGGTCACACCCAGTTCAGAAAACCTTCGAGAGAACCCAAACGGCAAACGCCAAGAACCCCACCACAAACGTCACCACAACCACGACGCCGTACCCCAACCAGGCACTCCCACTCAACTTCACCAGCGAATCCTCCCACGCCCACCAGCCAACCCACCCCCACCCAGCACCCAAGCCAACCGCCAACCCAACCCCAACCCCAGCAGCGACCGCGAAACCCAACCCAGGCCCCGGCTGCGACCGCAAACCCAACCCCGGCCCCCGGCGGCGACCGCAAAACCCAACCCCGGCCCCGGCGGCGACCGCGAAACCCAACCCCAACCGCGGCGGCGACCGCGAAACCCAACCCCAACCGCGGCGGCGACCGCGAAACCCAACCCCAACCGCGGCGGCGACCGCAAAACCCAACCCAGGAGCCGAGCGAAGCGAAGGCGCAGGGGGTGCGGGTGGCGGAGCCCCCGCCTGCGGCAAGCGAAGCGCAGCCGCACAAAATGACGAAGCCGACCAAGCCTGCGCTCTCCGCAGGCATGGCCGGCCATCGGGTGAGTGACGGGACTCGAACCCGCGACCACCTGGACCACAACCAGGTGCTCTACCAGCTGAGCTACACCCACCATTGCCGTCCGAACCGCGACGGCTGAGCAATCATAGCGATGAACTGTCAGGACCAGAAATCGAGGGCGGATCCGCAGGTCAGGCGCCTGTTGGACTGTCCTCGGGGGCGCCGTCGACGATGAGGCTGGCGGCGGCACGGGCGGTGGTGGAGTCGGGGCCGGGCTGTGGCACGAAGACGGTTTCCCGGTAGTACCGCAGCTCGTCGATGCTTTCGGTGATGTCGGCGAGCGCCCGGTGGTTGCCGGTCTTGGCGGGCGTCGCGTAGTAGACCCGCGGGTACCAGCGCCGGACGAGTTCCTTGATCGAGCTGACGTCGACGTTGCGGTAGTGCAGGTGGGATTCGACGCGCGGCATGTCGCGGACGAGGAAGGTGCGGTCGGTGCCGACGGAGTTGCCGGCGAGGGCGGCTTTGCGGGGTTCCTTGACGTACGACGTGATGTAGTCGAGGACCTGCTGTTCGGCGTCGGCGAGCGGGATGCCGTTGGCGAGTTCTTCGAGCAGCCCTGACCCGGTGTGCATGTCGCGGACGAAGTCGCCCATCTGGTCGAGGGCAGCCGGTGGGGGCGCGATCACCACGTCGATCCCGTCACCGAGCACGTTCAGTTCGTAGTCGGTGACGAGCACCGCGACCTCGATCAGGGCGTCGTTCGCCAGGTCGAGGCCGGTCATCTCGCAGTCGATCCACACCAGCCGGTCGTTCATGGGCACCCACCTTACGGTGGCGCGCCGACAGCGCGGTGACGGCGTGCCTTGTCAGCGCGGCGCGTGCCCCAGGTGGACGCTGCGGACGGACAGTACGGCGAGGTCGGAGCGCCGCCCGAGGTACTGCGGCCTGTCGGGGTCGAGCAGCTGCTGCCACACCTCGACATCGTCGGGCGTCAGCCACTCCTCATCACTCACAACATGCCCATGACCGTGCCCATGCCCATGACCATGACCATGACCGCTGTCGCCGCCGGTCAGCCGCTCGATCCGTGTCCGGAACGCCTGTACGACGCCTTCCAGCCGCTCCGGCGGCAGCGGTGCCGGCGTCTCGGTCAGCACGCTCCGCGTGGTGGCTCCGGTCAGCCCGGCGCGGGTCAGCGCCTCCGTCCAACCGTACGGCATCGGCACCGATCCCGGCAGCGAGTCGCGCATCACCTTGAACCACCGGTCCTGCGCCAGGTCGAGCCGCAGCTCCAGTCCGGGTTCGCCGACCCCCAGGTCCCACGGCAGGTACCGCGCCGGCAGACCGCCTTCGGCGAGCGCCAACCGCCCGCCGGGCGCAAGCAGCGAGGCCAGCGCGTCGACAGCGGCCTGCTGGTCGGCGGCGTGGTGCACCGAGGCCGATGCCCAGATCAGATCGGCTGGGGCGGCGATTGCCCGGCGCAACGGTTCCACGCCGTCGTCCATGGAGGCGAGCTCGCACCGCACCAGGCCGGCGGTGTGCTCGCGTGCCTGCTCGAGGACTTCGGGATCCGCGTCGATCGCCACCACTGTCGCACCGGGCAGTGCCTCGGCGAGCGCCTTGGCCATCCCGCCGCCTCCGCAGCCGACGTCCGCCAGGACGTTGTCGCCGTCGCGCACGAGGCTGCGAGCCACTGCCGCGTTCCAGTCCGTCTCGCCCTCGGCCGACGCGCGCAGCCGTCCGGCCTCTCCCGCCCAATCGATCTCGATCATGCCGACAGTCTCGCGCCGCTCAGGGACGTTGTCGGTCTCAGGTTGCTGTTTCGGCAAAGGGCGTTACCGTTGCGCGGGTGATTGCCACGGACCGCCTGACCTTGCGGCCGCTGCGGGTCGAGTACGCCGAACCGATGGTGGAGGTGCTGTCGGACCCCGCGCTCTACACCTTCACCGGCGGGGAGCCCCCGTCCGTGGCGGAGCTGGAGGCACGCTACCGCCGCCAACTGGCCGGTCCGGGACGTCCGGACGAGCAGTGGCTCAACTGGGTGATCGAGTACGACGACGCGCTGGTCGGCTACGTCCAGGCGACGGTGACCGACGGTACGGCGGAGATCGCCTGGGTGATCGGCACTGCCTGGCAGGGCCGGGGTCTCGCGAAGGAGGCCGCCCAGGGACTGGTCACCTGGTTACGGGCTCACGGAATCGGCCGGATCGTCGCGCACGTCCATCCGGACCACGGTGCATCGGCCGCGATCGCGGCCGCGACAGGTCTCGAGCGCACCGACGTGCTGGAGGACGGCGAGTACCTGTGGAGCACGGCAGACCCGGCCTGAACCGGGTCTGCCGCCAAGCTCAGATCAGACCGGGCGAACGTTCTCCGCCTGCAGGCCCTTCGGGCCCTGGGCGATCTCGAACTCGACCCGCTGGTTCTCGTCCAGGGAGCGGAAGCCCTGGGTCTGGATCGCCGAGTAGTGCACGAACACGTCGGCGCCGCCGTCCTCCTGGGAGATGAAGCCGAAGCCCTTCTCGCCGTTGAACCACTTCACTGTTCCCAAAGCCATTTTTTTCTCCTGATACGACAAAACGCCCAGCGGATCACAAATCCGCGGGCGCTTCGACACGAACGTGGAACTGCAACTGCAACAATCAGAAACCCTAGCACGCTGGATGAGCCGTCAGCCACCCCTGTTCTCGCCGTACGTCGTACTCGTCGGGCGTGCCCTCCCACGTAGCAGCACAGCCGGACGTCCCGCACTCGCAGGCGAACGGGTACGGCGGCAGCTCGGCCAGGCCGATGTCCGCCTGCCAAAGCCGCCCCTGCCGGCACGCTGCGAGGTTCTCATACCGTCGCTGCCGACTCAGCTCTGCGCCCGGCGCAAGACGCGGTGGGGCCCCCAGTGCGTCCTCGACCGCTTCGGTGATACCTGCCCAGTCCGGTTGCGCGGACACCTCGATGAGTACCCGCCCGCGTTCGAGCGCCTCTCGCCGTACCAGGTCAGCCAGTACGGTGTCCCGCGCCAGCAGGCTCTCCAGACGGGCGCGCCCGGCCGGATCGTCTGCCCGGGCCAGCCGCTCCTCCCGCGCCCTACGGGTCTGCTCGGCGTCCGGCAGCAACCACACCGCCGCCGGAACCGAGTCAGCCATCGACGGGAAGAGCTGCGGTCCCTCGACCACCGCGGGTACGTCGCCCAGGTCGCGCTCGCGGACGTCCGCGACAACGAGGTCCAGCCGCAGCCGCGCAACGCCCACGAAGGCCTCGGCGGCAGAGTCCGGTCCCTTGGCCAGTTCCTCCGTCAGGGGCCGGAGTGGCGGCAGCCGGTCGAGGTGCGCATACGTCCACAGGTCCACCGGGTGCAGAGGCAGATCGGCGCGCCGCGCGAGACGCCGCGCGATCGTCGACTTCCCCGCGCCCGGAGCCCCACCGATCCACACCATCGCCGGCCAGGTCATCGGGACATCTTGCTAGGCCCGGAGGTACGTCGCCAGTGACGCCGCGCCGGTCTGCGCCACCGAGGTGAGCTGGAAGTGGACGGGTGCGTCCGACGGGCCGAAGAGCTGTGAGCCGGTGCCGACGATCGACGGGAAGGTCATCAGCCGGTACTCGTCGACCAGGTCCGCGGCCTGCAGCTCCCGGATCACGCTGAGGCTGCCGGTGACGGCGATGGTGCGCGACTCCGACCGCACGTAGTCGGCCAGAGAGCCCTTCATCAGCGTGGAGTTGGGGAAGGCGGACAGGTCGGTCAGCGAGTGCGACGCGACCACCTTCGCCATCTTGTTCATCTGGGTGGAGAACTCGTCGGTACGGTTCGGCCAGAGCCGGCTGAAGAGCTCCCAGGTGGTCCGGCCGAGCAGCAGCACGCCGGTGTCCATCAGGTCGCCGAGGCGGAACTTGTCGCCGCCGACCGTCTCGGGACCGTGCCGGAACGCCCAGCCGCCGGCCGGGGTGCCGCCGGAGCCGTCGGGGTCGGTGACAATGCCGTCGAGGCTGACGAACGCGGTGACGATGACGTGGCCCATGGTTCCTGCTCCTTGCGTCGAGTGGATTGACGCAGGTACTTACCGCCGGCGATGCGCCGATTCATCGGTCCCGTCGAACTTTTCGGGCGAGCGCTTGCCGGGGGAATGTGATCTTGACCGCATTCAACCTCTAGCCTACTGTATCCCGTATACCAAGCCCTATCCGGCCTCTCGGAAGGCAGGGACCCCTATGAGAGTTGCTGTTCTCGGCGCCGGTGCGATCGGTGCATACGTCGGCGCGGCGTTGCACCGAGGTGGGACAGAGGTCCACCTGGTCGCTCGCGGCGCGCACCTGGCCGCGATCCGGTCGAACGGTGTGACGGTGCGCAGTCCCCGCGGTGACTTCACCGCCCGCACACCCGCCACGGACGATCCGGCCGCGATCGGCCCGGTCGACTACGTCTTTCTCGGGCTCAAGGCGAACTCGTACGCGAGCGCCGGCCCCCTACTCGAGCCGCTGCTGCACGACCGCACGGTCGTCGTCGCGGCGCAGAACGGCATCCCCTGGTGGTACTTCCACGGGCTGAAGGGCCCGTACGAAGGCCGCCGGATCGAATCGGTCGACCCCGGCGGCGCCGTCACCGAGGTGCTGGACCTCGACCGCGCGATCGGCTGTGTCGTGTACTGCTCCACCGAGCTCGACGGCCCGGGCGTCGTCCGGCACCTGGAAGGCACCCGCTTCTCGATCGGCGAACCCGGCGGTGGGCAGTCGGAACGCTGCACCCAGTTCAGTACGGCGATGATCGCCGGCGGACTGAAGTGCCCCGTCGAGGACGACATTCGCAAGGACATCTGGATCAAGCTGCTCGGGAACGCGGCGTTCAACCCGATCAGCGCTCTGGCCCGGGCGACGATGGTGGAGATCGCCACGCACCAGGGCACCCGGCAGATGGTCCGGATGATGATGGAGGAGTCGCTGGAGATCGCCGCCGCGCTCGGCTGTCATCCGGAAATCTCCGTGGACAAGCGCCTCGACGGCGCCGAACGCGTCGGGGAGCACAAGACGTCGATGCTGCAGGACCTGGAGAAGGACAAGCCGCTCGAGCTCGACGTCATCCTGGCCGCGGTCGTCGAGCTGGCTGACCTCACCGGCGTCAAGGCTCCGACGCTACGCGCGGTCCACGCCGTCGCCGATCTCCTGGCGAGCAAGGTCGGCGTGTAAAGACCAGGTGGGTCCGACCGCAGCGACGTCGGACCCACCTGTTCCATCAACGTCAGCCGTTGACCTGGAAGCCCTGCTCGTTGCCGTACTTCACCAGCGCTTCCTGCCACGCCGTGAGACCGGCGTTCAGGTCGGACTTGGACTGGTACGCCTTGCCGACGGTGTCGCCGTAGATGCTGTTCGCGTACAGCTCGTACGGCAGGTAGCTCCAGCCCTTCACGACCTGGCCGGCCGCGCTGGTGAGCACCTGGTTGATCTTCTGGCCACCGAAGTACGCGCTCGCCTTGTCCACGAACGCCGGGTCCTTCAGGTCGGCCGTGGTCGCCGGGAAGCCGCCGCTGGCCAGGAACGGCTTCACCCCCTCGTCGTGGTTCAGCCAGCGCACGAACGCCGCCGCGAGGGCCGGGTTCTTGCTCTGCTTGATCACGGACTCGGTGCTGCCGCCGTTCTCCGCGGTGGCCGGCTGGCCGTCGTACGTCGGCATCGGCGCGACTGCCCACTTGCCGGCGCCGGCCTTGACCGAGGACTCCATCACGCCGGGCATCCACGCACCGGTCGGCAGCGTGGCGATCGTGCCGTCGCCGAGCGCCTTGAACCACTCGTCGGTCCAGCCGGGGATGTTCGACACCAGTCCGCCCTGGACGAGCTGGTTCCACATCCCGGTCCACTTCTTGGACCCGTCGTCCTGCAGGTTGATCGTGACGTTCTTGCCGTCGGTCTTGAACGGCTGCCCGCCGGCCTGCCAGATCATGCTCGTGGTGAAGCCGGCGTCACCGGAGTCGTTGGTGATGTAGGACTTCGGGTTCGCGGCGTGCAGCTTCTTCGCGGCCGCGACGTACTCGTCCCAGGTCTTCGGCACGGCGATGCCGTACTTGTCGAAGACCTCCTTGTTGTAGAACAGCGCCATCGGCCCGGAGTCCTGCGGCAGGCCGAACAGACCACTGCCGGCGTGAACTGCGCCCCAGGTCGAGGCCGTGTACGCCGACTCGTACTGCGAGAACCCGTACTGGTTCAGGTCGACGAGCGAGCCGGGCAGCGCGAACTGGGGGAGCGCCTGGTACTCGATCTGGGCCACGTCCGGGGCACCGGAGCCGGCCTTGATCGCGTTCTGCAGCTTCGTGTAGTGGTCGTTGCCGGTACCGGCGTTGACGTAGTTGACCTTCACGTTCGGGTACTGCTTCATGAACGCGGTGACCTGGGCCTGCGCCGACGGCGTCCAGCTCCAGTAGGTGATCTCGCCGCCCGCCTTGAGTGCGGCGTCGACGGCGTCGGCCGAGCCGGTCGTCGTACCTCCGCTCGCGCTGTCGTTGGACGACCCGCCGCCGCACGCGGCCACGACCGCGAGGGCCGTGAGGGCGGTTCCGGCAACCACCAGCTGCCGGACCCGGCGCCACTGTGACTTCATCTGTGTCCCTTTCACTTGACGCTCCCTGCGCTGAGGCCCGACTGCCAGAAGCGCTGGAGAAGGAGGAAGGCGACCACCAGCGGAACGATCGTCAGCAACGATCCGGTGACCACCAGGTTGTAGATGGGGCGGGCGCCCACGCCGGTCGCCTGGTTGCTCCACTGGGTGAGCCCGACCGTGAGTGGGTAGAGGTTGGGTTTGCTGAGCATGATCAGCGGCAGGAAATAGTTGTTCCAGGTCGAGACCATCGCGAACAGCAGCGTGGTGACGATGCCCGGGGCCAGCAGCCGCAGCGCGACGGTGAAGAACACCCGGACCTCGCCGGCGCCGTCGATCCGGGCCGCCTCGAGCAGTTCGCCCGGTACGGCGTCGGTCGCGTACACCCACATCAGGTACAGCCCGAAGGGGCTCACCAGCGACGGGATGATGATCGCCCAGACCGTGTTCGTCAGTCCGAGGTTGGAGAACATCAGGAACGTCGGTACGGCGAGTGCGGTCCCCGGCACCGCGACCGCGCCGAGCAGCACCGCGAACACCGCGCGGCGGCCGGTGAACTTGTACTTCGCCAGTCCGTAGCCGGCTGCGGTCGCGAGCAGCGTCGCGCCGCCCGCGCCGACCACGACGTACAGCACCGTGTTGCCCAGCCAGCGCAGGAAGATGCCGTCGTTGTAGGTGAGCGTGTCCTTGATGTTGGTGAAGAACGCGAAGCTCTTCCCGAACCACAGGCCGGGCGTCGAGAGCAGGTCGTCCTGGGTCTTGGTTGTGCTGAGCAACAACCAGACCAGCGGGACGATCGTGTAGAGCAGGTACAGAACCATCACGCCGGTCAGCAGCTTGGAGCGCTTCGGGCGCAGGGGAGAAGTCAGGGCACTCACAGCGCCTCCCGGGATCCGCGGAGCTGGACGACGTACGCGATGACCGCGGTGATGACGCCCATCACGATCGCGATCGTGGCCGAGTAGTTGAACTGCTGGCCGGCGAAGGACAGGTTGTAGGCGTACATGTTGGGCGTGTAGTACGTCGTGATCACGTTCGGCGCCAGCGTCCGCAGGATGTTCGGCTCGTTGAACAGCTGGAAGCTGCCGATGATCGAGAAGATCGTCGCGATCACGATCGCGCCGCGGAGCGCGGGCAGCTTCACCGCGAGAATCGTCCGGAACGTCCCGGCGCCGTCGATCGCGGCCGCCTCGTACAACTCACTCGGCACCGTGCGCAGCGCCGAGTAGAAGATCAGCATGTTGTAGCCGACGAACTCCCAGGTCACGATGTTGGCGATCGACGGCAGCATCCAGCTGCTGCTCAGCGGCTGGATCGCGGTCGTGCCGAGCAGGTCGTTGAGGTTCGCCGCCAGGCCGAAGTTGTCGCCGTAGATGTAGCCCCACATCAGTACGGCGACCACGCCCGGTACGGCGTACGGCAGGAAGATCACGATCCGGAAGAAACCGGCCGCGTGCAGCCGCGCGCTGTCGATCGCGAGCGCCGCGAGCAGCGCCAGCACGAGCATCACCGGCACCTGGACGACCAGGAAGACCGCCACCCGGGCGAACGCCTCCCAGAACTTCGGGTCCTGCAGCGCCTGGGTGTAGTTGTCCAGCCCGACGAACACGGTGCCGCCGAAGAACGCCTGGTTGCGATACAGGCTCAGGTAGATCGCGTACCCGATCGGGGCCAGGAAGGTGAGCGCGAAAACCGCCAGGAACGGCCCGACGAACAGCCACCCCTTGCCGTCCTTGAACACCCTCCGCCGCCTGCCGGTCGCGCCGGCCCGTGCCACGTGCTGATGGGCCACGGACTCCGCCATGTCCGGGGACCTCCTCTCGCTTTCCGCGCCCGGAGGTGGGCGCGACGCGCGATGTTGACGTCAACATCGACGGCGCGACGGTAACGTGTTTACGTCAACATGTCTACACTCCGACGCAAAGACCGAGGAGGTGCGGATGCCAGCGGAGGATTCAGCGGGCCGCCGGCGGCGCGGCCCGTCGATGGCGGACGTGGCGCGGCTGGCGGGGGTTTCGGGGCAGACCGTGTCGCGGGTCGCGAACGACCGGAACAACGTCGACGCGGTCACCCGGGACCGGGTGCAGGCCGCGATGCGCCAGCTCGGGTACCGCCCGAACAGCGCCGCCCGCGCCCTGCGCAACGGCGAGTACCGCAGCATCGGCGTGATCGTCTTCGAGCTGCACAGCTTCGGTACGACGCGGACGCTCGACGCGATCGCCACCGCCGCCACGATCAGCGGGTACGCGATCAACCTGGTCCCGGTGCTGGACGTCACGCAGAGTGCGGTCACGAACGCGTTCAGCCGGCTCGGTGAGCAGGCGGTGGACGGCGTCATCATCCTGATCGAGGCGCACACGCTGGACGAGGCCGGCGTACGGCTCCCGCACGGTCTCCCGGTCGTCGTGGTCGACTCGAGCGCGCACTACGACTACCCGATCGTCGACACCGACCAGCGGCAGGGCGCACGGCTGGCGACCGAGCACCTGCTCGGGCTGGGGCATGCCACGGTGTGGCATCTCGGCGGCCCGCCGACCTCGTTCGCCGCTGACCGGCGCCGGCGGTCGTGGGAGGCGACGCTGCTGGATCACGGCCGGGAGGTGCCGCCGGTATTCGACGGGGACTGGACGGCGGGATCGGGCTACGAGGCGGGTCGGCAGCTGGCCGCCAACGCCGAGGTGACCGCGGTGTTCGTCGCGAACGACCAGATGGCGCTCGGCCTGCTCCGCGCACTCCACGAACACGGCCGGGACGTGCCCGGCGACGTGAGCGTGGTCGGTTTCGACGACATGGAGGAGTCGGCGCACTTCTGGCCGCCGCTGACCACGATCCGCCAGAACTTCGTCGACGTCGGCCGGCTGAGCGTCGACGCGCTGATCCGCGAGATCCACGCCGGCGAACACCACCACGAGCCGGTCGCCGTCGCCGCCAAACTCGTCCACCGCAGCAGCACCGCACCCCCGCCCACCGCTGCACCCGCTGGCTAGGTCTCGCATTTGGCTGGTCAACCAGGCAAGTTCGGGGTTTGTCACCCTGGATACGGGTGACAAACCCCGCATTCTGCTGGTCAACCAGCCAAATGGCGGGCGGCCGGGGTGAGGGTGGTGCGGAGGAGGTGGGCGGTTTCGGTGGGGGTTTTGCCGACGCGTACGCCGGCCGCTTCCAGGGCCTGCTGTTTGGCGGCGGCGGTGCCGGAGGAGCCGGACACGATCGCACCCGCGTGGCCCATCGTCTTGCCCTCGGGCGCGGTGAAGCCGGCGACGTACCCGACGACCGGCTTGGTCACGTTCTTCTTGATGAACGCGGCCGCCCGCTCCTCGGCGTCACCGCCGATCTCGCCGATCATCACGATCGCGTCGGTGTCCGGGTCGTCCTGGAACGCCTGCAGCGCGTCGATGTGCGTGGTCCCGATGATCGGGTCGCCGCCGATCCCGATCGCGGTCGAGAACCCGAAGTCCCGCAGCTCGTACATCATCTGGTAGGTCAGCGTGCCCGACTTGGAGACCAGGCCGATCCTCCCGGGACCCGCGATGTCCGCCGGGATGATGCCCGCGTTGGCGCGGCCGGGACTGATGATGCCCGGGCAGTTCGGGCCGATGATCCGCGTCCCGTTGGTCCGCGCGGCGGCGAAGAACGCGGCCGTGTCGTGCACCGGCACGCCCTCGGTGATCACCACGACGAGCGGGATCCCGGCGTCGACCGCTTCGAGCACCGCGCCTTTGGTGAAGCGCGGCGGGACGAACACCACCGACACGTCCGCGTCCGCCGCCTTCACCGCGTCCGCACACGACCCGTAGACCGGGATCGACTGCCGCGCGAAGTCCACCGACCGGCCGCCCTTGCCGGGGGTCACGCCGCCGACCACCGTGGTGCCGGCGGCAAGCATCCGGCTGGTGTGTTTCTGTCCCTCGGACCCGGTCATGCCCTGCACGACGACCCGGCTCTTCTCGGTCAGGAAGATCGCCATGTCAGTTTCCCTTCTCTGCGGCGAGCTCGGCGGCCCGGGCGGCGGCGCCGTCCATCGTGTCGACCACGGTGACGAGCGGATGAGCGGCCTTGGCGAGGATCGCGCGACCCTCCTCGACGTTGTTGCCGTCCAGCCGGACGACGAGCGGCTTGTCAGCCCGGTCGCCGAGCACGGCGAGCGCCTGCACGATGCCGTTCGAGACCGCGTCGCAGGCGGTGATCCCGCCGAAGACGTTCACGAAGACGCTGCGCACCTGGGGGTCGGACAGAATGATCCCGAGCCCGTTCGCCATCACCTCGGCCGACGCGCCGCCGCCGATGTCCAGGAAGTTGGCCGGCTGCACGCCGTACGCCGACCCCGCGTACGCGACGACGTCGAGCGTGGACATCACCAGGCCCGCGCCGTTGCCGATGATGCCGACCGAGCCGTCCAGCTTCACATAGTTCAGGCCCTTGGCGTGCGCCTCGGCCTCGAGCGGGTCGGCGGCCGTCTTGTCGTCGAAGCCCACATGGTCCGCGTGCCGGTACGCCGCGTTGTCGTCCAGCGTGACCTTGCCGTCGAGCGCCTCCAGCGATCCGTCGCCGAGCTTCACCAGCGGATTCACCTCGACCAGTGAGGCGTCCTCGGCGACGAACACGTCCCACAGCCGCTGTACGACGGCCGACGCCTCGGCAGGGAATCCGGCCGCCGTGACGATCTCCGCGGCCTTCGCGTCGTCGACTCCGACGGCCGGGTCGATCGGCACCTTCGCGATCGCGTCCGGGTTGGTGTGCGCGACCTCCTCGATCTCCACACCGCCTTCGGTGCTGGCGATGCAGAGGTACTCGCGGTTCGCGCGGTCGACCAGGAACGAGAAGTAGTACTCCTCGGCGATCTCCGCGGCCGGCGCGAGCAGCACCCGGCGCACGGTGTGGCCCTTGATGTCCATCCCGAGGATCTCGCCCGCCCGGGCCGTCGCCTCGTCCGGTCCGGCGGCCAGCTTCACTCCGCCGGCCTTGCCGCGCCCGCCGGTCTTCACCTGAGCCTTCACCACCACGCGCCCACCGAGCTCGCGGGCCGCGGCCGCCGCGTCGGCGGGGTCCTCGATCACCCGTCCGAGCGTCACCGGGACGCCGTGCCGGGCGAACAGTTCCTTGGCTTGGTACTCCATGAGGTCCACGTCGCCTCCCTGAAAGTGTGGTGACGACTGTATGCGGTATGCAATCTACTCACAAGACCCGCTCAGGTCTGGACAGGCCGCGACCGGAGGAGTACCACAGACTTCATACGGTATGCAGTAGTCAGGAGGGCACGATGGATCACGTTGATGTCCGTGACGTCTATGGCCGGCGGTACCGGATCGGCGAGGATGCCCGGGAACTGACCGGCCGCGCGCGCCGCTGGCAACTCTGGGCAGCCTGGGCCTGCATGGTCGCGATCAGTCCGCTGCAGTACTCGTTCGGCGCGGCGGCGCTCGGTCTGTCGTCGGATCGCGGGTGGGGCCCTGCTCGCACGTTGTGGCTGCTCGCCGTCTTCGTCGCCTGCCAGGCGCTGGTCGCGGTCCCGGCGGCCTGGGCCCATCGGGTACGACGGGCCACGCCGACGCAGCTCGTCATCGCGGGCGGGGCGCTCTCGGCGATCGGACTCGTCACGCTCGCGCACGTCGACGCGTACGTCGCGGTCGTGGCCGGCTACTCACTCCTCGGCGGCACCGGCGCGGGCCTCGTGTACGCCGCCTGCATCACCACATCGGCCCGCTGGTTCCCGGACCGGCGGACGGCGACGATCGGATTCGTCACCGGCGGCTTCGCGGTCGGCGCGGTGCCGAGCATCTTCTTGCTCACCTGGCTGGACGAGTCGTTCGTGTTCGACTTGACTGCGCTGGTGGCGGTGCTGATCGTGCTGGTCGCCGGCGGTCTGTTGAAGGATCCGCCGCGGTACTGGTGGCCCGCGCACATCGATGCTCAGGCGTGGGCGATCGACCGGAAGCTCAACCGCAGCATTCCCCACAATGCGCCCGCGGTCCGGCACTACCGTCCCGCGGAGGCGATGAAGACCGGTGCGTTGCCGCTGATGTGGTTGCTGCTGGCAATCAGCGCGGCGTTGTCGCTGCTCGGGATCGCGTTCGTGGCCGGCTACGCCGTCGACACCGGACTGGGGACGGCGACGGCAGCCTGCGCCGCCGGATTGCTTGCCGCCGTCAACGGTCTCGGGCGGTCGTCGGCGGGCCACCTCTCCGACCGCTTCGGCCGCCGCCGCGTACTGGCCGCCGTACTGATGGTCGAGGGGTTCGCGCACATGGGACTCGTGACCGCCGGAACCGGATGGGTGTTCGTGGTGTGTGCCATGTTCGCCGGCCTCGGCGGCGGTGCGTTCTACGCGATCATGGCCAACCTGGTGCTCGAGTTCTTCGGTGAGAACAGCCTGGTGCAGAACCAGGCCATCCTGTACTCCGCGAAGGCGGTCGGCGGGCTGGTCGGTATCGGTGTCGCCGCCTCGGTGATCGCCGCCGTTGGATACCGGCCGGTGTTCCTGACCGCGGGGCTGCTCGGCGTACTGACCGCGCTCAGCGTGCGGCTGCTCAAACAGCCCGGCCGGCCCGCGCTGCCCGTCCGCCCGCAGCTCGGTACGCCGGTGGCAGGCGAGTGAACGGCTACGGGAAGGTTCAGCGAGATCCCTGTGTGATGGAGCTGGTGTCCCGTTTGGCGCGAGAGCCCTGGACGGATCGTCCTGGATGCGTGCACCCGGTACTGAGTGCCGTGGCGCGGGTCGCCCACGACCACAGCACGTCGACCGGTCGACGCGAGTTACTGCCGCTGGCTCCGCGGTTCATCGACACCAACCGGGCGGGCTTCGAGTCGTCCGCCCGGTTGGTCGCGCTCTGCGTATCGACAGCGCTGACGACCGGCGAGCTCCTGCGTGACGAGCGCCGCCGCTTGACCGAGGCGCACCAGACAGCCCTGCACCTGCTCGGTTCCGAGGACAGCCCCGGGGGAGCGGCGCGATGGTGGCTACCGGTGCTTTCGCCCCTGAAGTGGAGCGAGCCCTTCTATCGCTCCTTCGTCGCCACAGAACAGGCAGCCGAGGCGGTGACGATCACCGCCCGCGCGGCCAATCCCGACGTACGGCTGCGAAGCCTGCTGAAGCTGTGCCTCGCAAGTCAGCCCAAACCTTCGTGCTCCGCGTCGGCCCAGAAATCGTGGTCGTAGTCGTCGTCCGGGATCACCACGAGCTCGTGCCGGCGGGGCGCACGGACCTGCTGCTCGAGGCGGCGGAGGTCTGCCGTGCAGCGCTCCAGGTCGTCGAGCAACCGCAGGACGTCGAGGTGTGGACCGAGGCGATTCCTCAACGCCACAAGGGATTTCTCCAGCGCGAGCAGCGCGGCGCGGGTCCGGTCGAGTTCGTCGGAAATCGTCATCACAGCCTCCTGGGTGCGAACTCTGGACAACCACCGCGGCGTGGGATAAGACTACGACTACACCATACGGTATGCAATCTACATCCAAGCCGCTAACCGGCCTTTCCGAGGAGTGACTGCAGATGGCGCAGACAGTGTCGGAGACCCACCCCGTCGCGGAAGTCAAGGAGCCGGAGACCATCTCCGGGGGGCACCTCGTCGCGAAGGCCTTGAAGGCCGAGGGCATCGACGTGATCTTCACGCTCTGTGGCGGTCACATCATCGACATCTACGACGGCTGCGTCGACGAGGGCATCGCAGTGGTCGACGTACGGCACGAGCAGGTCGCGGCGCACGCGGCCGACGGGTACGCGCGGGTCACCGGCAAGCCCGGCTGCGCGGTCGTCACCGCCGGCCCCGGCACGACCGACGCGGTCACCGGTGTCGCGAACGCGTTCCGCGCCGAGAGCCCGATGCTGCTGATCGGCGGCCAGGGCGCCCTGAACCAGCACAAGATGGGGTCCCTGCAGGACCTGCCGCACGTCGACATGATGACGCCGATCACCAAGTTCGCCGCTACCGTGCCGCACACCGCGCGGGCCGCGGACATGGTTTCGATGGCGTTCCGCGAGTGCTACAACGGCGCGCCCGGTCCGTCGTTCCTGGAGATTCCGCGCGACATCCTGGACAACTCGGTGCCGGTCGAGTCCGCGACCGTCCCCGAGGCCGGCCACTACCGCGCGTCGACGAAGAGCATCGGCGACCCGGCGAGCATCGAGGCGCTGGCCGACCTGCTGGTGCGGGCCGAGAAGCCCGTCGTCCTGCTCGGCAGCCAGGTCTGGACGTCGCGCGGCAGCGAGGCGGCGGTCGACTTCGTCCGTACGCTCGACATCCCGGCGTTCATGAACGGCTCGGCTCGCGGCACCCTGCCGCCCGGCGACCCGCACCACTTCCACCTGTCCCGGCGGTACGGCTTCAACAACGCCGACCTGATCCTGATCGTCGGTACGCCGTTCGACTTCCGGATGGGGTACGGGCGCCGGCTCCCGAAGAGCGCCACCGTCGTACAGATCGATCTCGACTACCGCACCGTCGGCAAGAACCGCGATATCGACCTCGGCCTGGTCGGCGACCCGGGAGCGATCCTGGCGGCCGTCACGCAGGCGGCGTCGGGCCGGATCCAGAAGACGGACCGCAAGGCCTGGTTCGCGGAGCTGCGCGCCGAGGAGGACTCGGCGTACCAGAAGCGGCTGCCGCGGCAGCTGTCCGACGCGAACCCGATCCACCCGCTGCGGCTCGCGCACGAGATCAACGAGTTCCTCACCGAGGACTCGATCTACATCGGCGACGGCGGTGACATCGTCACGTTCTCCGGCGGCGTCGTGCAGCCGAAGTCGCCCGGCCACTGGATGGACCCGGGCCCGCTCGGCACGCTCGGCGTCGGCATCCCGTTCGTGCTCGCGGCCAAATACGCGCGGCCGGACAAGGAAGTGGTCGCGCTGTTCGGCGACGGCGCGTTCTCGCTGACCGGCTGGGACTTCGAGACGCTCGTCCGCTACCAGCTCCCGTTCGTCGGTGTGGTCGGCAACAACTCCTCGATGAACCAGATCCGGTACGGCCAGGAGGCCAAGTACGGCAAGGACCGCGGCCGGGTCGGCAACACCCTCGGCGACGTGAAGTACGACGAGTTCGCGCGGATGCTCGGCGGGTACGGCGAGGAGGTTCGCGACCCCGCGGACATCGGGCCGGCGCTGCTGCGGGCCCGCGAGTCCGGGCTGCCGTCGCTGATCAACGTCTGGGTCGACCCGGACGCGTACGCCCCCGGAACCATGAACCAGACCATGTACAAGTAAAGGGGACCCAGCATGACAGCGTCCACTCAGAGGGCCCTCGAAGGTGTCCGTGTTCTCGACATGACCCACGTGCAGTCCGGACCGTCCTGCACCCAGATCCTCGCCTGGCTCGGCGCCGACGTGATCAAGCTCGAGGCACCGACCGGCGACATCACCCGCCAGCAGCTGCGCGACCTGCCGGACGTCGACAGCCTCTACTTCACGATGCTGAACTGCAACAAGCGCAGCATCACGCTGAACATGAAGTCCGACCGGGGCAAGGAGATCTTCACCGACCTGGTGAAGAACTCCGACGTCCTCGTCGAGAACTTCGCGCCCGGCGCCATCGACCGGATGGGGTTCACCTGGGAACGCCTCCAGGAGATCAACCCCGGCCTGGTGTTCGCGTCGATCAAGGGCTTCGGCCCGGGCCGGTACGAGAACTTCAAGGCGTACGAGGTGGTCGCCCAGGCGATGGGCGGCGCGATGAGTACGACGGGGTTCGAGGACGGACCGCCGACCGCGACCGGTGCGCAGATCGGCGACTCCGGCACCGGCATCCACCTGGTGGCCGGCATCCTGGCCGCGCTGTTCCAGCGGACCAGCACCGGCAAGGGCCAGCGGGTCACCGTGGCCATGCAGGAAGCCGTCCTGAACCTGACCCGCGTGAAGCTGCGCGACCAGCAACGGCTGACACACGGCCCGCTGCGCGAGTACCCGAACGACAACTTCGGTACCGAGGTCCCGCGGTCCGGCAACGCGTCGGGCGGCGGCCAGCCCGGCTGGGCGCTGAGGTGCGCGCCGGGCGGCCCGAACGACTACATCTACGTGATCGTCCAGCCGCCGGGATGGGCCCCGATCGCCGAGCTGATCGGCAAGCCGGAGCTGGCCGAGGACCCGGACTGGGCGACGCCGGTCGCGCGGCTGGACAAGCTCGACAAGATGTTCGCGCTGATCGAGCAGTGGACCGAGCAGCACACCAAGTTCGAGGTGATGGACAAGCTCAACGCGCTGAACGTGCCGTGCGGGCCGATCATGTCCACGGCCGAGCTGATCGCGGACGAGACGCTGGCCGACCTCGGCGCGGTGGTCGAGGTCGAGCACCCGCAGCGCGGCACCTTCAAGACCGTCGGCTGCCCGATCAAGCTGTCCGACTCGCCGGTCGAGGTGCAGACCTCGCCGGGCCTCGGCGAACACAACTCCGTCATCTACGGCTCGCTCGGGATCTCCCCGGCCGAGCTCGACGACCTCAAGACCGCCGGCGTGATCTGACTCTCGCGAAATGGAGTGCATTCGCATGACTTATGACAAGGCAGCAGTCCGGACCATCCTCGACCAGGCTCTGGCGGACGGCCGCACCTCGCTGAGCGCGCCGGAGGCCAAGCTGGTGGCCGATGCGTACGGCATCCCGACACCGGGCGAGGGGCTGGCCACGACTGCCGAGGGGGCCGCCGGCCTCGCGGCCGAGATCGGGTTCCCGGTCGTGCTGAAGATCGTCTCGCCGGACATCCTGCACAAGACCGACGCCGGCGGCGTGGTGGTCGGCGTCGACAGCGAGGACGCGGCGCGGGACGCCTTCGACAAGATCCTCGCCAACGCGCGGGCGTACCAGGCCGACGCCGAGATCACCGGCGTACAGGTCCAGAAGATGCTGGTCACCGGCGGTGACGTGCAGGAGGTCATCGTCGGCGCGGTCACCGACCCGACGTTCGGCAAGGTGGTCGCGTTCGGGCTGGGTGGCGTCCTCGTCGAGGTGCTGAAGGACGTCACCTTCCGGCTGGCTCCGCTCGGTGGCGACGAGGCGCGGGCGATGATCGACGGGATCGGGGCCCACGAGATGCTCGACGGCGTCCGCGGCGCCCGGCCCGTCGACAAGGACGCCCTCGCCGACCTGGTCCGGAGACTGTCGGACCTGGTCACCGACTTCCCGCAGTTCGCGGAGGTCGACCTGAACCCGGTGCTCGCCGCGCCGGACGGCGCCACCGCGGTCGACTTCCGGATCATCGTGGACGCCGAGGCCGGGAAACCGGTCGAGCGGTACACCCAGGCGGAGATCCTGACCGCGATGACCCGGATCATGAAGCCGCGCGCGGTGGCCGTGATCGGCGCGTCCAACGAGGACGGCAAGATCGGCAACTCGGTGATGAAGAACCTCGTCAACGGCGGGTACGCCGGGGACATCTACCCGATCAACCCCAAGGGCGGCGAGGTCCTCGGGCTGAAGGCGTTCGCCGGCATCGTGGACGTACCGGGTGACGTCGACGTCGCGGTGTTCGCCGTACCGGCCAAGTTCGTCGGCGGCGCGCTCGAGCAGTGCGGCCAGAAGGGCGTCGCGGGCGCGATCCTGATCCCGTCCGGGTTCGCCGAGACCGGCGAGCAGGAGCTCCAGGACGAGGTGGTCGCGATCGCCCGCAAGCACAATGTCCGCATCCTGGGACCGAACATCTACGGCTACTACTACCTGCCGGAGAGCCTCTGCGCGACGTTCTGCACGCCGTACGACGTGCGCGGTTCCGTGGCCCTGTCGTCGCAGTCTGGTGGTATCGGGATGGCGATCCTGGGCTTCAGCCGCTCGAGCCGGATGGGAGTTTCCGCGATCGTTGGGGTAGGCAACAAGGCCGACATCGACGAGGATGACCTCCTGACGTTCTTCGAGAGCGACGACAACACCAACCTGATCGCCATGCACCTTGAGGACCTGAAGGACGGCCGGGCCTTCGCCGAGACGGCGGCCCGGGTGTCGAAGCAGAAGCCGGTCGTCGTACTGAAGGCCGGCCGTACTTCCCTGGGCGCGCGGGCGGCCAGCTCGCACACCGGCGCCCTGGCCGGCGACGACAAGGTGTACGACGACATCCTTCGGCAGAGCGGCGTGGTCCGGGCGCCGGGGCTGAACGAGATGCTGCAGTACGCCCGCGGCATCCCGCTGCTGCCGACGCCGAAGGGCGAGAACGTCGTCATCATCACCGGCGCGGGCGGGTCCGGCGTACTGCTGTCGGACGCCTGCGTGGACGCCGGGCTGACGCTGATGGACATCCCGCCGGACCTCGACGAGGCGTTCCGCGCGTACATCCCGCCGTTCGGCGCGGCCGGGAACCCGGTCGACATCACCGGCGGCGAACCGCCGTCGACGTACCGGAACACGATCGCGCTGGGGCTGTCCGACGAGCGGATCCACGCGCTGATCCTGGGGTACTGGCACACGATCGTGACACCGCCGATGGTGTTCGCGGAGCTGGTCGCCGACGTCGTCGGGGAATTCCGGGCCAAGGGCATCGACAAGCCCGTGGTCGCCTCGCTGTCCGGCGACGTCCAGGTCGAGGAAGCCAGCCAGTACCTGTTCGACCACGGTGTGGTCGCGTACCCGTACACCACCGAGACCCCGGTCCAGGTCCTCGGTGCCAAGTACCGCTGGGCCCGCAACGCCGGGCCCGCAACGCCGGGCCGCTCGGCATCAGCTGATTGGAGGAAGCAGTCCGCGGGGGTGTGGTAGTCCGCTAGTTGGCGTCGATCTAAGGAGTCCGCCTTGGACGTCACGAGCAAGACCTCAGAAGTACCCGAAGAGCCGGCGGCCGCGGTCACCGAGAAGGTGTGGAAAGCCGGCCGGCTCGAACCGATGCCGATCCGGAAACTTCCGGACGCACCGCCCTCGTTGCACATCCTCGGCCCGACCGTCTTCCTGGTCGCGCTGGGGGTGGGCATGGGGGAGTCGTACATGTGGCCCCGGCTCGTCCTGGTGTTCGGGCCGGACATCCGCTGGTTGTTCATGGTCGGTGTCACGCTGCAGGCGTTCGTGCTGCTGGAGATGGCGCGGTACGCGATGGCCACCGGGGAGAGCATCTTCTTCGGCGCGGCCCGGATCTTCAAACCGCTGATGTGGTTCTTCTACGCGGCGGCGATCCTGATCTACATGTGGCCGGGCCATCTGTCCGCCGGCGCGGCCGCCTTCGAGGAGATCACCGGCATACCCTGGCAGGTCACCGCGTGCGTGGCTCTGGTGTTCGTCGGTGTGCTGTTCAGCCTGTTGTCGGTGATCTACAACTTCCTCGAGAAGCTGCTCGGCCTGCTGATCGGGCTGCTGGTCGTCGGTACGTCGGTGATCGCGGCGATCGTCGGCAGCTGGGACGACCTCGGCCGGACGCTGTCCGGGATGTTCGCGTTCGGGTACTTCCCGGACGAGGCGATGACGTCGGCCTGGTTCCCGGTCGTGGTCGGTTCGATCGCGTTCGCGGGACCGTCCGGGATGCAGCAGATGTGGTACACGCTGCAGCTGCGGGACAGCGGCGCCGGTATGGGCGCGCACATCCCGAAGATCCGCGGCCTGCGGGCGGCGAGCGAGGCCGAGTCGATGCCGTCCCGCGGGTTCATGTTCGACACCGAGGACCCGGCCGAGATGGCGAAGTGGAAGGGCTGGCGCAAGTGGGTCACGTTCGACGCGCTGCTGCTCTTCTGGGGCATCACGATGCTGGTCACGATCTCGTTCACCGTGCTGGCCATGTCGGCGTCCCGGGAGAACCCGGACGTCGCCACGCTGATCGAGGGCGGTGACCGGGAGGCGGCGCTGAAGGCGATGTCGGACGCGTTCGCGTCGGCCGGCTCGCCGATCCTCGGCACGTTGTTCTTCGCCTTCATCGCACTGATCGGGCTGAACGCGACCCTCGGTCTGTTCGACTCGTTCTCCCGCGGCCAGGCGGACATGACGTACTACTTCGTGCCCGGCGCGAAGCGGTTCTCGATGTCGCGGCTGTACGCCGGGTTCCTGTGGGGCGTGATCCTGTTCGGGATCCTGATCCTGCTGTTCGGGCCCGCCGACGGTCCGGCGGGGATCCTGGACACGCTCGCGTTCCTGTCCACCTTCGCGATGGGCGCGTACTGCATCGTGCTGCTGCTCACCAACAACATGCTGCTGCCGAAGAAGATCCGTCCCGGCCCGGTGCGGAACGTGATCATCGGCTTCGGCGCGGTGTTCTACCTCGGGATGCTGTTCTACTGCCTGTTCCGCTTCGGCGTGGCTGTGGGCTGACATGGCGGATCTGAAGCAGTTGGCGCAGTATTCGGTCCCGGCCGTCTCGGTCGGTGCCGCGGCAGGGTTGATCGCCGGTGGACTGGCCGCATTCGTCGGCCAGCCCGCCGGCTGGGCGGTGCTCACCGGGCTCGGTCTCGGCGTACCGCTGATGGTGTTCGGGACGGGGTACGCCGTCCTGGTCGCGCTGGGGAAAGTCCCCGCCGGGGTGTTCGCGCCGGCGGCGGTCTACTGGGTGATCGCGTTTCCGCTGGCGTTGCTGGTGCACGCGGTCGTCACCGAATGGGTGGTCGCCGGTTCGCCCGGTCTGCCGCCGGAACCGTGGAAGTTCCTCGCCTTCCGTGCGCTGGTGAGCATGGGATTCGCGATCGGCTTCCTCTGGATGCACGAACAGATCGGCCGCCTCTGGTGGCCGCACATCCTCGACCGCAACATGTACGCCCGACGGGTAGTCGAGCAGTACACCCACCTGGCCACCGCCCTGGAGGCCCGCAAGGCCGCCACCGGCCGGGGCCGCAAGAACCGCACCGCCTGACAGTCGCTCGAGGGGATATCCCCTCCTGTTGTGGGTTCTCCGCTCGTAGGCCAGGAGAGAACCCCCAACTCGAGGGGATATCCCCTCGAGTGCTGGTACGGCGGCAGCTGTGCTCGGCCGGGAACTGCCGCCTGGTGGTGCCCGTCAGCTCGTGCGGCGTCGGCGGCGGGAGGGTTCTGGGTCCGGGGTTTCTGCGGGGGGTGTGGAGGCCTGGAGGTCGTGGTAGGCCTTGCGGGTGTGTTCGGTGTGTTCGCGCATGATTTGGGCGGCCTTGTCCTCGTCGCCATCGCTGATGGCCTTGACCAGGCGGTTGTGTTCGCGCCAGGACGCGGCGCCGCGGACGGGGGCGACGGGGGTGTAGTACCAGCGGACGCGGCGGTCGACCTGGGCCGCGAAGTCGACGAGGAAGCGGTTGCCGGACATCTGGGTGATCAAGCTGTGGAGCTCCGCGTTGGTGCGGACCGTGCCGTCGATGTCGCCGGCTTCCTGGTACGCGGTGCCGACCTTGCAGAGCTCGCGCAACCGCGCGACGTCGTCCTTGGACGCGTGCCGGGCGGCGAGGCGTGCGGACTCCGATTCCAGGGCGGCGCGGGCCGCGAGCAGCTGGTCGACCTCGTCCTCGGCCGGCACGTGCACCATCGCGCCGAACCCCGGCCGCAGATCGACCCAGCCTTCGTTGTTCAGCCGTTGCAGGGCCTCGCGCACCGGCTGGCGGGAGACGCCGAGCATCCCGGCGAGCTCGACCTCGACCAGGTGCCGGCCGCGCTCGAGGGTGCCGTCGATGATCATCTCGGTGAGGGCCTCGTACACCGATTCCCGCAACGGCTGCGGGCGCTTGACGTGCCGCACACCGGCCGGTTCCGCACCCGCCCCTGGGCCTGCGCTGATGGTCGTCATGAGGTCCCTTCCGGTCCTACAGTCATGGCACTTGGTAGACAGTCTACCAAGTGCCATGACTTGACATATAGCTCCGGCGACAGAGTGTTCTGTGCCGGACTCAGGCGGCCGACTCGCGGTCGTCGTCGTGGGTGCCGCGGCCCTGTTCGGCCGTCAGCTTCGCGAGCTCCGTATCGAGATCGAGCGGCGTGCTCAGCTCCTGCAGTTCCGGTGCGTCCGGGAACTGCGGCCGCGCCGCCAGAGCACCGAACCTCCGCGTGAAGATCATTGCTGTCCTTTCCTGAATTCTGCCTTCTGTATACATTCAACCAGCCGTACTCACCGGTTATGCCCACGTCTCACGTGATCCCCGTTACGTACGCCGTGATCCCGCTTACACGATCAGGTAGGCACTTCCACCATCGCCGGGTCAGTGGCCGGCGGTCAAAGACTTGGTTGCTATGTCGAGATAGCCCGAATCCATCAGATGTACGTCGAGCAGGCCGTCGAGGGCTTTCTGTACGCCGGCCTGGCGCGCGACGTCGAGCAGCGCGCGGGCGAGGACGGGCTCGGGGCTGCGGGCGGCGATCACCAGGCCGACGCGCGGGCCGTGCGCCGGGCGCTTCAGCGGTACGACGCGCATCCCGTCCGGTACGCCGAACATGTGCAGCCACGCGTGCGAGATGACCGTCGACCAATGGTTGCCGTGCAGGTGGCTGTAGAGGCCGGAGACCGTGTCGCTCTCGATCGAGGGTGTCGCGGTCACCCCGTCGTCGGTGAAGTACCCGTTCATGATCCGCCGGTTGCGCATGTCGGGGGAGAGCAGGCACAGCGGCAGGCCGGCGACCTGCGCCCAGGTCGCGAACGGCAGCTCGGCGAGTTCGGTGTCCTTCGGCGTGAGCAGCAGGTACCGCTCCTCGTACAGCGGTGTCTTGCGCACCTGGCCGAGCGTGTCGTCGTCGAGGTACGTCATCGCGACGTCCAGCTCGAACTCGGCCAGCTTCTGGGTGATGTCGCGTGACGACAGCGACTCGAGCGTGACGCGGGTGTTCGGGTGCCGCTCGCAGAACGGGGTGGTGAGCAGCGAGACGACCGGCATCGCGGTCGGGATCGCGCCGAGCCGGAGTGTGCCGTTCAGGCTGCCGCGCATCATCGACAGCTCGTGGCGGAGTGCGTCCTGCTCGGCGAGGATCCGCTGCGCCCAGAGCAGCACCCGCTCGCCCTCGGGAGTCAGGCCCTCGAAGCGCCGGCCGCGGCGCACGATCGGTACGTCGAGCTCCTGCTCGAGCTTGCGGATCGCCGCGGACAACGACGGCTGGGAGACGTAACAGGCGTCCGCGGCCCGCGCGAAATGCTTCTCGCGGGCGAGGGCGACGAGGTACTCGAGCTGACGGAGCAGCATCAACGGCCTCGGGCTGGTGTGCAGTCGCCTGTATACATAATCCAACTGTAGTGAGACCGGTCGCGCACGGAAAGATCCCGGCTTACTGTGATGTGGGTCACACGATGTCTCGGGTGGACCGCGCCGTTCGACGGTAGGGCAGAGAGATTTTTCGGGCGAAGGAGCAGTGATGGAGAAGGTTGTCTCGAAGGACGGCACCGAGATCGCGTACGACGTGACCGGCAGCGGACCCGCACTCGTGCTGGTCGCCGGCGCGTTCACCGACCGGTCGAGGTACGTCCAGGACGCCGAGGCGCTGGCGTCGGCGTTCAGCGTGGTGAACTACGACAGGCGAGGTCGCGGTGACTCCGGCGACACCCTGCCTTACGCGGTCGAGCGCGAGTGGGAGGACCTCGCGGCAGTGCGCGACGCGACCGGCGCGCGGTTCGCCTGTGCGTACTCGTCGGGGTCGATGGTGCTGTTGCAGTCCCGGGTGCCGTTCGAGAAGCTGGCGGTTGTCGAGCCGCCGTTCCGGGTGGAGGGCGCACCGCCGGCGCCGGAGCGGTACCTCGAGCGGTTGCAGGAGTTCGTCGCGGCCGGGAATCCCGGTGGCGCGGCGGAGCTGTTCATGGTCGAGGCCGTCGGCCAGCCGAAGGAGATGGTCGACCAGATCCGGGAGACGCCGATGTGGGCCGGCCTCGAGGCGATCGCGCACACCCTGGTGTACGACGCGCTGCAGATGGGCGACAGCGCGGTGCCGACCGCACTGCTGTCGTCCATCGACATCCCGGCGCTGGCGCTCTACAGCAACGCGAGTCCCGACTGGCTGAAGGACTCGGTCCGGCAGACCGCGGAAGCGTTGCAGCACGGCACGGCCGAGGGCCACGACGGGACGTTCCACACCATCGCCTCGGAGAACCTGGCGCGCGTGCTGGCGGGCTACTTCGGCGCTGTGTGAACCGGGCGGCGACCAGGAGGACGTGGTTCGCCTGGTCGCCGAGCCGCTCGAAGATGATGAAGCCGATGTGCGCGTGCACCAGATACAGCGGGTAGGTGAGCGCGCCGAGCACCGCGAACCACGGCCGGCCCAGCCGGTGTGTGAGCTTCAGCGCGACCGCCGGCATGACGGCGGAGATCGCCACGATGATCGCGACCACGACCGTGCGGTCGATCTCGGTGCGGTACCGGAGACCGACGTCGGCGAACCCGATACCGCGGTAGACCGCGTTGCCGAGCGAGACCGCGACGAGGGCGAGTGTCTGCGACGTCGCTCCGTACCGGTCTACGGATGACGGTCGGATGCGGGGTATGCGGCGACGAGACGGTTGTAAGCGGCAAGTACTTCGTCCGGAATGTCGACGTGGTTGATGAAGTTGCGGCCGCGGGGCCCGTAGACGTCCGGCGACAGCCGATGGATCTCGCCGAGCAGGAGGGCGCGGAAGCGCTCGCGGCTCCAGATCTCGGGCGCGGCCGGCGCCGCGCCGACGTGATCCGGACCGATCCATGGGATGACCGGCGCGTGGCTGATCATCGTGCTGCCGGGCAGGTCGGCGAAGGATCGCTCGAAGCAGGCGTGCGTACGACGCTGCATGGTCGGGTCCTGGATCAGCAGCAGCGTTTGCGGGTGGCTGATCAGCGCGCGGGTGAACGCCGCGTTCTCGCCGCAGTTGGTGGATCGGTCCTCGACGACGATCTGATCGTCCGGGACGCCGTACCTCAGCAGGAGTTCGCGGAAGACGTGCGACTCGGGCCGGCCGGTGGCCAGGCCGAGCCCGCGCCGCCGGACGGCCTCGTCGAGGAACTGTGTCGAATGCCCGATCCCACCGCTGACGAGAATCGGTGCGGAGTGCGCGCGGTGCGCTTCGGCCGCGACCTCCACCGACTCCACCACGGCCGAGCCCATCAGCACGACCCGATCGACCGGCCGATCGATCGGGTCCCGGCGCGCGAGCCACCGCGCGATGACGCCCTCATCCAAAGCTGACTCGCTCCCGGTAGTACTCGAGGAGGTCTCTGTCGCCGTCCACCTCGAGATTGTCGTCGCGGCGCTTGTACAGGTGTAGCAGGAGGTCTGTCAGCGAGCCGCGGACGGTGACCGCGGCCCGCTCGGTGCTGTGCCGCCAGCGGATCGACTCGCCGGTCAGGTCGACGACCCACGACTGCTCCGGGGCGGTGCTTCAGCGTCCGGCCCGGAGCGAGCAGCTCACGCATCCACGGGTGCACCTCGAAGTGGAACGGGAGCGCGCCCAGCTCCATCCACTCGTCGATCCCATCGGTCGCGACGTCGGCATCCAGCTCGTACGTCGTCCCGAGCGCCAGCGCGGCGTCGGCGCGATGCATGACGGTCTCGTGCGCCATCCGACGCGCGGTGAACCGGGTCGTCGGCTCATCGACCGGCATCCGGATCGGTACGTCGGGGCCGGCCGTGCGCAGGGCCTCGGCCAGCTCATTGGCTCCGTCGACGATCCACCCGGTCAGCTCATCAGTGCTCAGGTCGTTGCCCGTGCCCAGGTGGCCGGCCGGCAACTCCGTCTGCTCGACGATCAGCTCGCAGTGCCGCTCGAACTCCATCTGCTACTCCTCCGCTCGGTCCTTTGCCGGGTGGTCGGAGCCGAAAACGGCGGTTTGACGTCAGGTCGGGAGACGCATCGGCATCAGGATGTAGGCGGCGTCGGACGGCGGTGTGTCCTCGGGGGAGCTGAGGCCTGTCAGGTTGGCCGGCTTGGTGGGCTGGGTGAAGGCGAAGTGCGCGATCGGCGCGCCCAGGGACGCCAGCCCGTCGAGCAGGTAGCCGGCGTTGAACCCCGTCACCACCGGATCGCCGTTGAGGGTGACCTCGACGGACTCGGACGCCTGTGCCTCCTCGCCGTTGCCCGCGTCGAGCGTCGCCGTGCCGTCCGCGAAGGTCAGCCGGACCGGCGCCGACCGCTCGGCGACCAGGGCGACCCGTTTGACGGCCTCGACGAGCGCGGCGGTCTGGACTGTGACGGTGCTGGTGATCGCGCTCTCGGCCGGGATCAGGCCGCGCACCTTCGGGAACTCGCCGTCGATCAGCCGGCTGGTCGCATGCCGCCCGCCGCCCTCGAACCCGATCAAGCCGTCCCCGGCGCCGGTCGAACCGAGCGAGAGGGTGATGTCGTGCCCGGACATCGCCTTGGCGACGTCGGCGAGCAGCTTCGCGGGAACCAGAGCGTTCGTCTCCAGGGCCGGATCGACGGGCTGCCACGGGACGGTCCGGACGGCCAGCCGGTAGCGGTCGGTCGCCAGCAGCGAGATGGTCGATCCGCGGATCTCCAGCCGGATCCCGGTGAAGACCGGCAGCGTGTCGTCGCGGCCGGCCGCGCTCACCACCTGCGCGACGGCGCGCATGAAGACCTCCGCGTCGACGATGCCGCTCGCCGCCGGGACCTCCGGGAGCGGCGGATACTCGTCGAGCGGCAAGGTGTGCAGCACGAACCGGGCCGCCCCGCTGCTCACCTGGACCCGGGCCGCTTCGCCGCTCAGATCCACCGAGTCCCGCGGCATGCTCTTGCAGATGTCCGACAGCAACCGCCCGGACACCAGCACCCGTCCCTCGTCGGCCACCTCGGCCGGCACGCTGACCTGCGCCGAGCTCTCGTAGTCGAACCCGGACACCGTCACCTGACCGTCGGCTGCCTCGACCAGCATCCCGGCCAGGATCGGCACGCTCGGCCTGCTCGGCAGCCCGCGCGCAACCCATCCGACGGCCTCGGCCAGCACCTCGCGCCCGACTCGAATCTTCATCCCAGCTCCTCCTCCCCATCGAGAGGAACGACTCAATCAGGCGGCACCGACAGTTTTCGGGACGGACCGGCGGACCGGCCGGTCCGTCCTCAGGAAACGACGATCAGAAGATCGTCACGCCGTACGCGTTCGCGGCTTCGCGGACGGGCTGGAAGAACGTCGTCCCTCCGGTCCGGCAGTCGCCGCTGCCGCCGGACGTGATGCCCAGTGCCTTCGTGCCGTCGTACAGCGGGCCGCCGGAGTCGCCCGGCTCGGCGCAGACGGTGGTCTGGATCATGCCGTCGACCTTGCCGCCGCCCTGGTAGCGGACGCTGACGTTCAGTGCGGTGACCCTGCCGCTGTGGATGCCGGTCGTCGAGCCCTTGCGGGTGACGGTCTCACCGACAACCGCGTCACCGACCGTGAAGCCACCCGGGTGGCTCAGTGACGTGTTGGTGTACTGCACCAGGGCGTAGTCGTTGCCGGGGAAGCTGTAGCCGATGGTCGGGCCGATCAGGGTGCTGTGGTTGGAGTTGGTGAACCACTCCTTCGCGACCTTGCCGCAGTGCCCGGCGGTGAGGAAGTAGTAGCTGCCGCCCTTCTGCACGTTGAAGCCGAGCGAGCAGCGGTACTGCCCGCCGTAGATCGCATCACCGGCCGAGAGCAGCGGCTTGAACACTCCGTTGGTGCGATTGACCTGCACACCGTCGTGCTGCAGCGCCGCAAGTCCCTTGGCAGAGACCGTGCTGTCTGCCGTCACCACGACCTTGCCGGCGGCCGCGTCGGTGTACCAGGCGACGCCGCCGACGCCGGACCGTTCGACCGCGGATTGCGCCGCGGCCAGCCGCGCGGCCGGTGACGGAGCCTTGGCTTGCGCCGGTACGGCGTACAGGGATGCTGCGACCGCGCTGACGGCGGCCAGGAGCTGGACGGTACGGCGCACGCGTGACGTACGTTCGATCCTCACTGTTCCTCCTGCGACATCGCGGGACCGTGTGGGCGGGGTCCCTGGAATGTCGTCGGCGCCTGTCAGGGGTGAGCACCGCCGACAGTGCACATGTTCCCGCCTGAAGTCAGTTGCAACCAGACCGTAGGCGCAGATCACCGAACGTAATCCGCTCCACCTGCTCGGCCTCCCGTCTGGTCAGAACGACTGCGGACAGTGCACCAGGTACGACGCGGCCCGGGTCGCTCGCCGCCTTCCGGACCACGTCCGGCCAGCGTCGACAATGCGTCTCCATGCTGGCCGACCGTACGACGCGGCCACGGGCCCGCTGCCCCGAGCGGGCCACGTCGCCCGGTACGTCGAGCAGGATCAGGTGCAGCGGCAGGCCAGCCTGGCGGGCGCGCCATCCGATCAGGGTCCGCGCCCACGGCCTGGTGGCGCAGTCGTGGATCACCAGCGGGCCGCCTCCGGGGCGCATAGCCGTCAAGAGCGTCACGTAGTACACGAGATGCACCAGGGGGCGCCACAGGGCGTAGGGGAGGACTCCCAGGACCGGCATCCACCGGTCGCGGATGTGCGCGGAGTCGTACACGCGCACGTCGTCGTTGCCGGCGAACACCCGGCGCAGGAGCGTGCTCTTCCCCGCGCCGGGTATTCCGGCCAGCAGTACGACCGCGTCGACCGCATACCGCAGCTCTCGTCCCCGCAGCACTCCTTCGACAAGTCCCGTATGCACCATGCATGTCCTTCCTGCACTCGCCAGGTACAGGTAGGACGAACAGGATCCGCCGGCGGCCCCGAAAGAACGCTGAGAAGTGGTTAGGAACTCCCTGAGAGATCGTGGGGTCAGTGCGTTCCGAAGGTCTCCAGCAGGATCTCGCGCTCGCCCTCGGTGAGGTTGGTGTCGACCAGCTTGATCCCCAGGCCGTGGAACCGCTCGCCCAGCCGATCGAGGTCACCTTGGTCGGTGACGACGAACAGGGCCGAGGTTCCTTCCGTCACTTCGCTGTGAATCTTGTGCAGTTGTTCCTTCGTGATGCCGACGTCCTCTGTCGCCTTGCTGATCGCGCCGATCGCCGCTCCGACGGCGCCGCCGATCAGCGGTACGAAGAACAGTGCGCCGAGCAGCAGGCCCCAGAACGCGCCCCACCCGGTCCCTCGCCAGGTCTCCTCGTGACTCTGGTGCGTCGTCGGCTTCGACTGGCCCTTCGGCCAACTGACCACCGCGTGGTCGAGGATCTTCACCAACCCGTCCGCACTGGCCCCCTTCAGTATCCGGACGGCTTTGTCGGCGCCGTCCGGGTCATCGAACTTCCACACCGTGAACGTGGTCATGCCACCGCTCTCCCCTCGAAGGTCCGGCGCAACCCACAGGCCCCCAGGGGGCTACGCCCTGTGTCGAGCGTAGCCCTCGTCGGACCGCCCCTGAAGACCGCGCGACAACCCTCTGACCTGCGGCTTTCCGGTCAACGCCGGAGGTCGCGCCGCTGGTGCATCCGGCCGTCGCCATCGAGCTCGACGACCGTGTCGACGCCGATCCGTTCCAGAAACGCGAAATCGTGGCTGACGACGAGCAAAGCACCGCGGTACGCGTCGAGAGCCTCCGCGAGTTGCTCCACGCTCGTGAGGTCCAAGTTGTTGGTGGGCTCGTCCAGTACGAGCAGCTGCGCCGGCGGCTCCGCGAGCAGCAGTCTGGCGAGTGAGACGCGAAAACGCTCCCCACCCGACAGCGTGCGCACCGGACGGTCCGGGCTGTCGCCGCGGAGCAGCAGACGCGCGAGCTGGTTGCGAATCGTGCCGACTGGCGTCTGCGGAGCGAGGGCCTGCACGTTCGCCAGTGCGCTCGCGTCGTCGTCGAGGCCGTCGAGGCGCTGCGGGAGATAGCCGACCAGATCGGTCAGGAGCTTCCCGTGCGGTCGTCCGGGCGTCGCAGCCGTCCCGTTGACCAGCTGACTGATCAGCGTCGACTTTCCGCTGCCGTTCGCGCCGACCAGCGCGACCCGCTCGGGGCCCTGGATCACGACAGTGCGGCCGTTGTCGAACAGCTCGGCGATCCGCCGTCCGCGCGGCACGTCGGGATCAGGGAGCACGAGGTTGATGTGCTCCTCCTGGCGTACCCGGGCGTCTGCGGCGTCGACCGCTGCCTGGGCCGACTGCACCTTGTCGTCCAGCGTCGAACGCATCGCACCGGCCGACGCCTGTGCCTTGCTCGCGCGGTTGCCCGCCAGGATCTTCGGTATGCCGCCGTGCTGCTGCGTCTTCTTCGCGGTGCGTTCGCGGCGGGCCAGTTTGGTCTCTGCCTCGACGCGTTGCCGCTTCTCCACCTTGAGCGCCTGCTGAGCAGACCGTGCGGCTTGGAGCGCGGCCGCTTGTTCTTGCTCCCGGTGCTCCTTCCAGGCGCTGTACGGACCGCCGTACGTGCTGAGCATGCCGTCGTACAGCTCGGTGGTGTTCTCCATGTGCTCCAGGAGCTCGAGGTCGTGGCTGACGACAACGAGCGTCCCGGGCCACTTGTCGACGAACTCGGCGAGTTTGGCGCGCGTCGGCCGGTCCAGGTTGTTGGTCGGCTCGTCGAGCAACGTGATCGGCGTACGGCGGACGCGCAGCCCGGTGATCGCGATCAGCATCGCCTCGCCGCCGGACACCTCGGCGACGCGGCGGTCGAGGTCGGCGGCGGAGAACCCGAGCTGGTCGAGCGCCTCGCCGGCGCGGGCCTCGATGTCCCAGTCGTCGCCGATCGTGTCGAAGTGGCGCTCGTCGGCGTCACCGGCCTCGATGGCGCGGATCGCGGCGACGATCGCGTCTACCCCGAGGAGCTCGGCGATCGTGGCGTCCTGGCGCAGCGTCAGCGTCTGCGGCAGGTACCCGACCTCGCCGCTCACGTCGATCTGCCCGGACGCCGGTCGGAGCAGGCCGGCGATCAACCGCAGCAGGGTCGACTTGCCGGCGCCGTTGCGCCCGATCAGACCGGTCCGGCCGGCGTTGACGGTGCCGCTGACGCCGGACAGCGCGACAACGCCGTCCGGCCACTCGAAGGTCAGCTCGCGCAGCGTGATTGCGGACTTGGAAGACATAGGTGTGCTTTCGTGGATCGAGGTCACGCGCGTCGGAACGCCCGGACCCGGGGAACAGGTCGGCGCGAAGCGGACAGGCCGGACGTGGCTCAGGCGGACCGCGGGACAGCACGGGTCGGACGCAACTGAAAGCCACCGGCGGTCCGGTGGCTAGATTCTGTCGACCTCGATCTCCACGACACCGAGCTTAACAGGTGCCACCATCGGTTCTAGCGGTGCGAATCAAGGGAGGTGGCGGCCATGGGCGGTGCTGTACGCCGGGTTCCGACCTACTGCCCGTTGTGCGTGTCCAAGTGCGGCGCGACCGCGGTCCTCGACGACGGCGAGTTCGTTGCTCTGGAACCCGATCCGTCGCATCCGACCGGGCAGGCCGTCTGTATCAAGGGCAAGGCGGCGCCCGCCGTGCTGAACCATCCTGATCGGCTGCTGTACCCGGTCCGACGTACCGCACCGAAGGGCGCCGCGGACCCTGGCTGGCAGCGGATCAGCTGGGACGAGGCGCTGGACACGATCGCCGCGAGGCTGACCGCCGCCGCGCGCGAGTACGGCCCGGAATCGGTCGTGTTCGCGAGCGCGTCCCCGTCGACGTCGGCGATGTCCGACTCGATCGACTGGGTGGACAGGCTGCGGCGCGCCGTCGGGAGCCCGAACTTCGCGGTCTACATGGAACTCTGCGCGTGGGGCCGGATGGGTGCGCCGCTGTTCACGTTCGGCGCGCCGGTTCCCGCGGCGTACATGCCTGATCTCGACAACGCCGGCTGCATCCTGTTCTGGGGTTACAACCCGTCGGTGGCGCGGTTGGCGCACGCCACGGCGACGACCGCCGCGCTGCGCCGCGGAGCCAAGCTCGTCGTCGTGGACCCGCGGCGCGCCGGACTGGCGAGCAAGGCGGATCACTGGCTGCGGGTCCGGCCCGGGACCGACGCCGCTTTGGCCCTGGCGATGACGCAGGTGATGATCACGCGCGGCTGGTACGACGAGGACTTCGTACGACGCTGGACGAACGCGCCACTGCTCGTCCGCAGCGACACCGGGCAGTTGCTCCGCGCGGACGGCGATCCGGCGGGGTACGTCGCGTGGGCGGGTCACCCGGTCCGGTACGACCCCTCAGCAGGCCGGTACGAGGTCGACGAGTCGCAGTTGGACCTCGCCGGAACACATCTCGTGCCGACGGCCGCCGGGCCGGTCGTGTGCCGCCCTGTGTTCGCCGTACTGGCCGAGGAGTGTGCCCGCATGACGCCGGAAGCGGCGGAGGACCTGACAGGAGTGCCGGCGGAGGAGATCGAGGCGTGTGCGCGGACCCTGTGGGAGTCCCGCCCGGTCGCCTTCTACACGTGGAGCGGACTCGAGCAGCACAGCAACGTCACGCAGACGGTCCGTGCGATCGACGTGCTCTACACACTGACCGGCTGCCTCGACGCTCCAGGTGGCAACGTGTTGTTCTCGGCGGTCCCATCGAACCCGGTGGCGCCGAGGACCGCGCCGGCAGAGCAGGTGCAGACTCTCGGGTTCACTGAACGCCCGCTCGGCCCGGCTCGGCTCGGCTTCGTCACCGGGTCGGCCCTGTACGAGGCCGCGCTCGACGGTCGCGTCCGGGCGCTGCTGACGTTCGGTGCGAACCTGGTGATGGCCCACGGCGACACCGCGCGCGGCCGGAAGGCACTCGCCGCCGTCGATTTCGTGGCGCACGCGGACCTGTTCCTGAACCCGACCGCCGAACTCGCCGACATCGTCCTGCCGGTGGCCGCCGCGTTCGAGGCCGAGGCGCTGCGGATCGGCTTCGAGACCAGCCAGGACGCGCAGTCGCTCGTCCAGCTGCGCACCCCGTTGGCGGCGCCGCGCGGGGAAGCCCGCTCCGACCTGCAGATCGTCTTCGCGCTGGCCGAGCGCCTCGGCGTCGGGGACCAGTTCTTCGGCGGGGACATCGAGGCCGCGTTCCGCCACCAGTTGGAGCCGGCCGGTATCACGCTGGAGCAGTTGCGGGACAACCCGACGGGCGTCCGCGTCCCGCTCACCACGGCGTACCGAAAGTATCGCGACACCGGCTTCCGCACGCCGACCCGCAAGATCGAGTTGTACTCCGAGACGCTCGGGGCCGCGGGTGCTCCGCCGCTCCCGGCGTACTCCGAGCCGGCCACCAGCCCGCGGTCCCGCCCCGAGCTGGCCGCGGAGTTCCCGCTCGTCCTCACGTGTGCGAAGTCGCTGTGGTTCTGCGAGTCGCAGCATCGCGGCATCGCGGCCCTCCGCAAGTCCACGCCGGACCCGCAGGTCGAGCTGCACCCCGACACGGCCGCTGCGCGTGGGATTGCAGCCGGCGACTGGGTTCGCATCTCCACTCCGGCCGGCAGCGTCCGGGCCCGCGCCAAGTTCAACGCCGGCCTCGACCCGTCGGTGGTCTGCGGCCAGCACGGCTGGTGGCAGGGCTGCGCTGACCTCGATCTCCCTGGCTACCCGGTCGAGGGCCCCGGCAGCGCCAACCTCAACCTCGTGCTGCCCCAGCAACCTGGCGACCCGATCAGTGACAGCGCGCCACTCCGCTCGTCCCTCTGCAACATAACGCGGCTGTGAGGCCCCGCGAACAGCGTGTGTTCCGCGATCGTGGTTTCACCCAGTGTGGGCGATGCCGCGGGGTCAGCGGCGAATCCACAGTCGAACGAAGACCGCTCACATCGTCCGGGTCGTGCCGGACGTGTGCAGCAGGCTGTGGGGAGAGGCCGGGGGGATATGAGGGCAGACTTGCGGACGGAGCGCATCGGACAACACACCGCGGGTACGTACGGTCTCAGACGCGTGACCGTCTCGGCCGTCCCGCCCGACCGGATCCGTCCACCGGGGCCGCCGCCGTTCCGGGTCGTCCAGCGGCCGCGGTTGCTCGATCTCATCTCGCGGGGCGTCCGCGAGGCCCCGCTCACGCTGGTGAGCGCCGGTGCCGGTTCCGGCAAGACGGTGCTCACCGCAGCCTGGGCGAGGCACCACCGACAGACGCCGGTCGCCTGGCTCTCACTGTCCGATCGTGACGACACGTTCATCCCGGACGTGTGCAGTGCGCTCGCGGGCGCCGGTGTTCTGGACGCCGACGATCCGCACCTGACCGACGTCGAGGCACTGTCCGCGCACTTGCTGCTGCTGGACGAACCGGTGGTCCTCGTCCTCGACGCCGCCGACCGCGTACGGCGCCAGGTGGTGTTCGAGCAGCTGGGCAGGCTGCTCGACGCGGCCGGGGACCGGCTCCGCGTGCTGATGACGACCCGGGCGGATCCGCCGCTGCCGCTGCACCGGCTCAGACTCGAGGGGACGGTCTCGGAGATCCGCTCCGACGACCTCGCCTTCACCGCCGCGGAAGTCGGGGCCTTGCTCGGCGTCCACGACATCGAGGCGCCGGAGGCGGTCCAGGAGGTGTTCGAACGGACCGAGGGCTGGGCCGCCGGCGTGCGGCTGGCAGCGCTCGCGCTGTGGGCCGGCGACCACAAGACCCTGCCGACGGGGTTCGCGGCCGACTACCTGGCTGCCGAGGTGTTCGCCGGTCTCGACCGGGACGATCGGGACTTCCTGCTCAGGATCAGCCTGGTGGACGAACTTCCGGCAGAGCTCGCTGCCGCGCTCGCGGATCGCCCGGACGCGGACAGCGTGCTGCGGCGGATGGCGATCGGCAACACCTTCGTCCAACCTGTGCACGGCCACTACCGGATCCACGGGCTCGTCCGGGAGTTCCTCCGCGCCGAGCTCGCCCGCACCCTGCCCGGCGCGATCGACGACCTCCGGCGGCGGGCCGCGGACTGGTACGGCGCGAACGGCCGACTGGTGCAGGCCGTCAGCCATGCCGCCGAGACGGGCGACTGGGAGCGCGCCGCCGGTTTCGTGGTCACCGGGCTGGGCGTCGGAGACCTGCTGCTGCGGACCGGAGTCGGCACGGAGCTGGCCCGTGGCCTGTCGGACATGCCGGCCGTGGATTCCGTCGACGTACAGCTCGTGCGCGCCGCGATCGCCGTCGCCAACGACGACGTCACCGCAGCCAGGCAGCTCCTCGCGGACTGCGCGGTGGACCACCCCGTCAGCGGTGACTGGTCGGCGTCGGCCGCTGCCGTGACCACCTTGCTGTACGACAAGTCGGGCAGTGTCGACCAGACATTGCTCGCCGCCCGAGCGCAACGGGAGGAACTGGCCGCGCACGGCAACGCAGTACTGAACGCGTTGGTACTGGGCGCGGAGGGCAAGGCGCATCTGCGGGGCGGCGACCTCGATGTCGCGTGTGCTGTGCTCACCGACGCGGTCCGGACGGCCGCAACGGGTGACTGCGCGGATCTCCGGTTGCTCTGCCTTGCCACGCTGGCGCTCGCCGAAGCCTGCCGGGGCCACCTGTCCCGCGCCCAAGGACTCGCGGACACCGCCGAGCGCCTCGCTGCGGAGTCCGTCGCCGCGGCCGAGCGTCCCGCCGCAACACATCTGGCGCACGCCTGGGTTGCGCTGGAGCGTCAGGACCTCGCCGGAGCGCAGCAGTCCCTCGACCGCGCTCGCCGGCTCCGTGAGACGCACAGCGACCACCTCTTCAGCTCGATGTTCTCGCTGCTGAGCGTCCGGCTGATGCGGGACCGGGGCGACCGGATCGGCGCCCGCGGCGCGCTGGCGGACCCGGAACCGCCGGACAGCTGGCTGCGCAGGTCCATCGACGCCGAGGCGGCAGGCGTCGGTCCTAACCGGGCCGGGCGGCACGACACGACCGGGCGCGGGACGATCACCGCGTCGCAGCAGATGCAGGAGCTCCTGGACCAGGCACTGGCCGAATGGCTCGACGGGAACGTCCGCGACGGCCGGTCCGACATCGCCAAGGCGCTGTCGCTCGGTCGCGCCGAGCGGCTTCGCCGTCCGTTCGCGCACACGTCCGGCCGGATCCGGGCGATCATCCGCAACGACGCCGCGCTGCGCTCACTGGCCGGCTGGCTCGGCCCGGACGAGCTGACGACCGGGGACCCGTCGGACGGCCCGGCGCCGATCGTGGAGGAACTGTCGGAGCGGGAGCTCGAGGTCCTGCGGCTGCTGGCGGCGCTGCGCACCACCACCGAGATCGCCGCCGAACTGTTCATCTCGGTCAACACGGTGAAGTCGCACATCCGCAACATCCTGCGGAAGCTGTCGGTCTCGAGCCGCAACGAGTCGGTCCGCCGGGCGTGGGACCTGAACCTGATCTGACCAATCACTCCGGGCGAGTGATGCCGGGCGCCGTTCGGACCGGACAGAGTCGAGGCCGGAGGAGTCCGGCGGGCAGGGGAGGCTCGATGATGGTGGGGGAGACCGTGATCGGTCTGGCCGTCGCGGCCGCCGCGGATCCGGTCCCGTGGGCGCGGTCGCAGATGGCGTTCACCCTCGCCTTCCACATCGTCCTGGTGCCGCTCGGGGTGTCTTGGGCGTTCATGACCCTGATCGCCAACTACCGGGCGGTACGGCACGACGACCACGACGCGCTGCTGCTCGCGCAGCGGTGGTCGAAGTACATGGCCGTGACGTTCGCCGTCGGTGCGGTGACGGGGACCGTGCTGAGCTTCGAGTTCGGCCTGCTCTGGCCGCGGTTCATGGGCACCTGGGGCGACGCGTTCGGGATCCCGTTCGCGTTCGAGGGCCTGTTCTTCTTCACCGAGGCGATCTTCGTCGCGATCTACATCTTCGGCTGGCGCCGGCTGAAACCCTGGACGCACTTCTGGACCGGCGTACCGATCCCGGTCGCCGGCGTCTTCGGCTCGATCTCGGTGGTCGCGGCGAACGCGTGGATGAACGCCCCGGGCGGATTCACGATGAACGCGAACGGCGAGATCACCGACGTCGATCCGGTCAAGGTGATCTTCAACGACGCGATGCCGTTGCAGGCCGCGCACATGGTGATCGCGGCGTACCTGGTCGGCGGGTTCCTGGTCGCGTCGGTGTACGCCGCCGGGATGCTGCGCGGCCGGGACGACCGGTACCACCGGCTCGCGTTCACGATCGCGTTCACGGTCGCCGCGGTGGCGACGCCGATCCAGATGGGGGTCGGCGATGCGCTGGCCCGGTGGGTGTTCAACAACCAGCCGGTGAAGTTCGCCGCGATCGAGCTGGTGCCGACGACGAGTTCCGACGTACCGGAGCGGTTGCTCGGCAAGCTGAATCCGGCCGGCAAGGTCACCGGCGGCATCCCGATCCCGGGTCTGGCCTCCTGGCTGTCGGATCCGAGCACCGGTCGATCGACCGTCGTCGAGGGGCTGAACAGCGTGCCGGCCGACGAACGCCCGACCGTCGACGAGACGAACATCGTCCACCTCGCGTGGGACGTCATGGTCGGGATCGGTACCGCGCTCTTCCTGCTGTCGGTCTGGTACGGCGTGATCTGGCTCGTCCGCCGCCGGATGCCCCGGAGCAAGTGGTTCCTAGGCGCCGCGGCCTGCTCCGGTGTCCTCGCCGTGATCACGATGGAGGCCGGCTGGATCGTCACCGAGGTCGGCCGGCAGCCGTGGATCGTCTACCAGCGGATGAAGGTCGAGGCGGCCGCGACCGCGAACACCGGTGTCTGGCTCACCTTCATCGGCGTCTTCGTGCTGTACGCCGCCCTCGGCGTCACGCTGATCCTGGTGCTGCGCGGGATGAGCCGGCGCTTCCGCCGCGCGGGCGGCTTCGTCGAGGGGGACACGCCGTACGGACCGACGGAGGCGGTCACGGCCGACGAGGTCGAGGCGGCCGAGCAGGTCGAGGAGCGGACGCCGTGAGTACGACGATCGCGGTGGTGCTGCTCCTCGCCCTGGCGACGTACGCCGTGTTCGGCGGGGCGGACTTCGGCGCCGGGTTCTGGGACCTCGTCGCGGGCGGACCGGACCGCGGCGCGGAGCCGCGCGCGGTGATCGAGCGCTCGATCGGTCCGGTGTGGGAGGCGAACCACGTCTGGCTGATCTTCATCTTCGTCGTCACCTGGACCGCGTTCCCGGCGGCGTACCAGTCGATCATGCTGACGATGTTCGTCCCGCTGACCGTGGCCGCGCTCGGGATCGTGTTGCGGGGCGCGAGTTTCGCCTTCCGCAAAGGGGTCGTGACGCTGCGGTTCCGGCGGATCTTCGGCGGGGCGTTCGCGTTGTCGTCGGTGCTCGTGCCGTTCTGCATGGGTGCGATCGCGGGTGGCATCGCGTCGGGGCAGGTGCCATCGGGCGGCAAGGCCGGCGACCCGGTGGACAGCTGGCTGAACCCGACGTCCTTGCTCACCGGCGTGCTCGCGGTCGTCGTGGCGGCGTACCTGGCCGCGGTCTATCTGGTCTGGGACGCTCGCCACTTCCGCCAGTTCGCGATGGCCGAGTACTTCCGGCGCCGCGCCGTGGTGAGCGCCGTCGTCGCCGCGGTGGTCGCGGTGGCCGCACTGTTCGTCCTGAACGCCAAGGCGTCGCACGTCTTCGACGGCATGACGTCGAGAGGGCTGCCCGCCGCGATCCTCAGTGTGCTGTGCGGATTCGGCGCGCTGGTGCTGCTGATGCGGTACGCCGCCCGCGGTGCGCGGGTCCTCGCCGTACTCGCAGTGGCCGGGATCATCGTCACCTGGGGCATCGCCCAGTGGCCGTACCTGTTGCCGGAGAGCTTGACCGTCGCGGCGGCGGCCGCACCCGACGACACGCTGGTCGCGTTGCTCGTGGCGGTCGGGCTGGCAGTGCTGATCGTCGTGCCCGGCTTCGTCCTGCTCTACGTGCTCGACCAGCGAGCGCTGCTGCCCGACGAGAGTGTCGAGGACGTCGGCGACCGTCCAATCACCTCTGGCGGGTGATTCCTTGTCCTGCACGGCCGCAGATCGTGGAGGCAGTCCCGTGACGTCGCGTGTCACGACTGTGAAGGAGCTCCCGCCATGACTTCGTCGCCGTTCCCGCCGATCGCCGATTACGCCTTTCTGTCGAACTGCCACACCGGTGCCCTGGTAGCTCCGGACGGATCGGTCGACTGGCTCTGTCTGCCGTCGTTCGACGCACCGAGCGTGTTCGGCAACCTGCTGGACCGCGGGGCCGGGTCCTTCCGGTTCGGTCCGTACGGGATCAACCAGCCGACCGCCCGGACGTACGTGCCGGGCACGAACGTGATGACGACCACGTGGCACACCCCGGCCGGCTGGCTGCTCGTCCACGACGCCTTGACGATGGGCCCGTCACAGGGCCCGGACACGGTGACCCCGCACACCCGCCCGCCGGCCGACGACGACGCCGAGCACGTCCTGATCAGAACCGTCGAGTGCCTCGAGGGATCGGTCGAGATCGAGCTCGTCTGCGAACCGGCCTTCGACTACGGGCGCGTCCCGGCCGAATGGGCGATGGTCGGCGACGACGCGCACACCGCGGACGCGTCCGGCGCCGGCCGGACGTTCCGGCTGAGCACCGACATGCTGATCGGGATCGAGGGGGGCTCCGCCCGGGCCCGGCACGTCATCTCCAAGGGGGAGAAGGCGTACTGCGCGCTGTCCTGGGCCGACGGTCTGGCGTCACCGGCCGACCTCGCCGACGCGGAGGCACGCATCGCCGCGACGATCCGGTTCTGGCGCAACTGGCTGGCCCGGGCCCGGATCCCCGACCACCGGTACCGGCATCCGCTGGAGCGGTCGGCACTGACCATCAAGGGCCTGACCTACATGCCGACCGGAGCCACGATCGCCGCACTGACCACCTCGCTGCCGGAGACGCCGGGCGGCGAACGCAACTGGGACTACCGCTACACCTGGATCCGCGACACGACGTTCACCTTGCAGGCGCTGCACTACCTGAACCTGGACTGGGAGGCCAACGAGTTCATGCAGTTCGTGGCCGACCTGGAGCCCAACTCGGACGGCGCGCTGCAGATCATGTACGGCATCGACGGCCGCCGCGACCTGGCCGAGTCGACCCGTGACGACCTCAGCGGCTACGAGGGCGCCAGCCCGGTGCGGATCGGCAACGGCGCGTTCGACCAACGGCAGAACGACGTGTTCGGCGCGGTGCTGGACTCGGTGCTGCTGCACACCGTGCGGAGCAAGCGACTGCCGCGCCGGCTCTGGCCCCTGGTCGAGTCGCAGGCCCAGTGTGCGATGTCGTCGTGGCGCGATCCCGACCAGGGCATCTGGGAGGCCCGTGGAGATCCGCAGCACTATGTCTCGTCCAAGCTGATGGGCTGGGTGGCCCTGGATCGTGCGTCCCGGCTGGCCCGGATCCGCAACGACGAAGACCTCGCCGAGCTGTGGGCGAAGACGGCCGAGGAGATCCGCGACGACATCCTCGAGCACGGGGTGAGCGACCGCGGTGTCCTGCGCCAGCACTACGACACCGACGCGCTGGATGCCTCGACCCTGCTGGCCCCGCTGTTCGGCTTCCTGCCGGGAAGCGACGAGCGGATGCGGGCGACCGTCGAGGCGATCGACAACGAGCTGACCGAGAACGGCTTCGTGCTGCGCTACCGGACCGACGAGACCGACGACGGCATGTCCGGCAAGGAAGGCACGTTCCTGATCTGCTCGTTCTGGCTGGTGTCCGCGCTGGCGGTCATCGGTGAGATCGACCGTGCCCGCAGCCAGTTCGAGCGGCTGATCCGGATCGAGTCGAAGCTCGGCCTGTACGCCGAGGAGTTCGAGGTGGACCGGGCCCGGCACCTGGGCAACTTCCCGCAGGCGTTCTCGCACCTGGCGCTGATCGGAGCGGCCGGCCGGATCATCCTCGCGGACTTCCGGGAGGAGTTGTCGCTGTGAACGCGCAGGGACAGGAGAGCCCGCACGTCGTCGTACTCGGGGGCGGGCTCGGCGGGGTCGCGTGTGCGCACCGCCTCGGGGACGAGGGAGTCCGGGTCACGCTGGTCGACCGTAACGACTATCACCAGTTCCAGCCGTTGCTCTACCAGGTCGCGACGGCGCAACTGCCGGCCGAGGACATCGCCCGGCCGCACCGGGCGATCTTCCGCGAGCATCCGACGGTCGAGGTGCGCACCGCCGACGTCGCGCAGATCGATGCCGGCAACCTCACGCTGAAGTTGACCGACGGCGACGCGATCACCGGATCGCACCTGGTGATCGCGGCCGGCGCGCGGCCGGAGTACTTCGGGGTTCCGGGCGCGGCCGAGCACGCGTTCGCCCTGTACTCGGTCGCCGACGCGGAGCGGTTGCGGATCCACGTCCAGTCCCTGGTCCAGGCCGGCGCCGAGCCGAACGCGGACGAGAGCGAGCTCGACATCGTGGTCGTCGGCGGCGGCCCGACCGGCGTCGAGATCACCGGGGCACTCACCGAGCTGATGGCCGCGCTGGTGGCCACCGAACGGATCCCGCGGCCGGGCAAGGTCACCGTGGTCGACCGCGGTGACACGTTGCTCGGTGCGTTCTCCGAGAAGTCGCACGAGTACGCGCACGAGCGGCTCACCAAGGAAGGCGCCGAGCCGAGGCTCGGTACCGGGGTGTCCGCGGTGCACGCCGACCGCGTCGAGTTCGACGACGGGACGTCGATCCGCACCCGGACGGTCATCTGGGGCGGCGGCGAGTCGGCCGCCTCGGTGGTGGCGAACGCGCCCGGGCTGCCGACCGGCCGCGGCGGGCGCATCGACGTACTTCCGGATCTCACGGTCGACGGCCACCCGCACGTCTACGCGGTCGGCGACGTCGCGAACATCCCGGCCAAGGACGGCACGATCCTGCCGCAGCTGGGCTCGGTCGCGCAGCAGTCCGGCGCATGGGCCGCCGGCAACATCCTGCGGGAACTGCACGGAGACAAGGCCAAACCGTTCCACTACAAGGACAAAGGCATCATGGCGATGATCGGCCGGAACGCGGCCGTCGCCGAGGTCGGCCGGCATCGGCACCAGGTGGAGGGCCCGGTCGCGTTCGCGGCGTGGCTCGGCGTCCACGCGATGCTGGTCAGCGGTGCGCACAGCAGGACCGACGCGTTCTTGTCCTGGGCCTGGGACTACTTCGACCGTGACCACGCCGCGACCGTCGAGTGGTCCGCCACGCCGGAGCGGATCGCCTGGGGCGACGAGGCCGCCGACGTTCCGCACATCGTCCTGGACCGAGGCGACCCGACCGCCCGCGACGCCTGAGGAGAACAGACATGTCCGACCACTACGACGTCGTCATCGTGGGATCGGGAGCAGGTGGCGGCACTCTCGCACACCGGCTCGCGCCGTCGGGACGGCGGGTCCTGATCCTGGAGCGGGGGGACTGGCTCCTGCGGGAGGCCGAGAACTGGGACGCCGAGGCCGTCTTCGTGGACAACCGCTACGTCTCACCGGACCAGTGGTTCGACAGCGAGGGCAAGCCGTTCCAGCCCCAGGTGCACTACTTCGTCGGCGGTGCGACCAAGTTCTACGGCGCCGCGCTGTACCGGCTGCGCGAGCGGGACTTCGGTGAGCTCAAGCACCACGGCGGCGTCTCGCCGGCCTGGCCGATCTCCTACGACACGATGGAGCCGTACTACACGCAGGCCGAACAGCTCTACCAGGTTCACGGCGTCCGGGGCGAGGACCCGACGGACCCGCCCGCGTCCGCGCCGTACCCGTTCCCGCCGGTGTCGCACGAGCCGCGGATCCAGAAGCTGTTCGACGACATGGCCGCGGTCGGGCTGCATCCGTACCACGCGCCGTGCGGCGTGATGCTGGACGAGAGCCGGCCCGCGTTCAGCACCTGCGTGCGCTGCGCGACCTGCGACGGGTTCCCGTGTCTCGTGCACGCGAAGTCCGACGCGGACGTCATCGCGGTCCGGCCCGCGATCGAGCACGACAACGTGACGCTGCTGCGCAACGCCGTCGTACGGCGCCTCGAGACCGACGCGACCGGCCGCACGGTGACCGCGGTCGTCGCCGACGTCGAGGGGGCCGAACAACGGTTCAGCGGCGACATCGTCGTGCTGTCGGCCGGCGCCGTGAACTCGGCGCGGATCCTGCTCGCGAGTGCCGGCGACCGGCATCCGAACGGGCTCGCGAACGGGTCCGACCAGGTCGGGCGCAACTACGTGTTCCACAACAGCCGGGCCTTCCTGGCGGTCTCGGCCGAGAAGAACGACACCCGGTTCCAGAAGACGCTCGGTCTGAACGACTACTACTTCGGCGACGCCGACTTCGACTACCCGATGGGCAACCTGCAGATGGTCGGCAAGTCGTCGGCCCCGATGTACCGCGGGGAGAAGCCGGTCGAGACCCTCCTGGCGCCGACGTTCGCGCTGCGCGACGTCGCGGCGCACGCCGTCGACTTCTGGCTGTCGGTCGAGGACCTGCCCGATCAGGACAACCGGGTGACGCTCGACCGGGACGGCGCTGTCGTCCTGAGCTACACGCCGAACAACACCGAGCCGATGACTCAGCTGTACCGGCGGATCAAGAAGAACCTGGGCCGGCTCGGCATGCACCCGCGCCACCTGATCCCGCGCAGCGTCTACATGAAGAACGACATCCCGGTGGCAGGCTGCGCGCACCAGGCCGGGACGGTCCGGTTCGGGCACGATCCGGAGACCTCGGCGCTGGACGTCAACTGCCGCGCGCACGAGGTCGACAACCTGTACGTCGTCGACACCAGCTTCTTCCCGAGCATCGGCGCGGTGAATCCGGCGCTCACCGCGATGGCGAACGCCCTGCGCGTCGGTGACCACCTGCTGGAGCGCCTCGCCTGATACAGCTGTGCGTCAGCTCGGGATCCAGGGGTGCCGCCAGCCGCCGTACCCGGCCGGTACTTCGGCGGCCGCGGCCGGCCCCCAGGTCCCGGGCTGATACGTGTGGATCGGCGTCGGTGCGTCGAGCAACGGTTGCATGACCCGCCACTGCTCCTCGACGGCGTCCTGGCGCGTGAACCGGGTGCTCTGCCCGGTCATCGCCGCGTGCAGCAGCACCTCGTACGGCGTCGGGCCCTCACCGCCCTCGGCGGCGAACTCCGTGTCCAGGTCGATCGGCGCGATCCGTGCCATGTCCGCACGGTGCGCGTCGATCCGGACCCGGACGCCGGTCGACGGGTCGAGCTTGATCACCAACTGGTTCGGCTCGGCGATGTGTCCCCGCGGCCCGAACCCCAGCCGCGGCGGGCGCTTGAAGACCAGCCGGAGCTCGGTCTGGGTCGCCGGCAGCCGCTTCCCGGTGCGGATGAAGAACGGCACGCCGGCCCAGCGCCAGTTCTCGATGTCGAGCCGGAGCGCGGCGTACGTCTCGGTGGCCGAACCCTTCGCGACCCCGTCGATCCCGAGGTAGCCGTCGTACTGACCGCGGACGTAGTGGGCCGGATCGGCGTCCTCCACCGCGCGGAACAAGATGACCTGCGAGTCCTTGAGCGTGCTCGGATCGCCGCGCGACGGCGGCTCCATCGCGGCCGCCGCGACCACCTGCATCAGGTGGTTGACCACGACGTCGCGCAGCGCGCCGACCGGGTCGTAGAAATGGCCGCGGTCCTCGACGCCGAAACTCTCCGCCATGGTGATCTGGACACAGTCCAGGTAGTTGCGGCTCCACAGCGGCTCGAGCACCGCGTTCGCGAACCGCAGGTACAGGATCTCCTCCAGCCCCATCTTCCCGAGGTAGTGGTCGATCCGGAACAGCTGCGGCTCGTCGAGGTACTGGTGCAGCTCGGCGGCCAGGTCGCGGGCCGACTGCTGATCGTGACCGAACGGCTTCTCGACCACGACCCGGGCCCCGGTGGTCAGCCCGGCCTCGGACAGTCCCCGGATCACGCGGCCGAACAGGAACGGCGGGATCTCGAGGTAGAACACCGGGGTCTGGGCGCCCTTGATCGCCTCGCCCACCCGCGCGTACAGCGGCGCGTCGGTGAAGTCGCCGCCGACGTACGACAGCCGGTCGGCGAACCTGTCGAAGACGGCCTTGTCGATCGTGACGCCGGTCCCCTCGATCGACGTCCTGGCCCGCTCGATCAACTGGTCGACGGTCCAGTCGTCGGCCGCAACCCCCACGATCGGGCAGTCCAGCAGACCACGCGCCTCCAGCTGGTACAGCGAGCGGAACGTCATCACCTTGGCCAGGTCGCCGGTGATCCCGAAGATCACCAGGACGTCCGCCGCCTTCGGGCCGGTTGCCGTCTCTGCCATGACTACCTCGCCTCTGGATATCTCTGGGTGTCTCCGGGATCAGGCCGGGCGCGCCTGCCGGCCCGGGATCTGGTTGCGCTGCGTCGCGCTCGCCGCCCAGTGCCCGAGGTCGAGCAGAGCGGCCAGGCCGATCCAGAACCAGTCGAACCCGTGGATGCCCCCGGGAGCCCACAGGAACAGGTAGATCAGCGTCGTGAACGGCAGGAAGATGATGCCGAGCAGCGGCCACAACCAGGTGCTGAACGCCGCGTCGACCCGCTCCGGCCGCGCGACCCAGACGATGAACACCCCGAGCCGCGGAAACACGCCGGCCATCAACGCGAACAGGCAGCCCATCGGATCCCCCTGAAGTCCTCCGACCGCCATTCGGTCAGACGTCGCACCATGGTGGCTGCCGCTCGGTCGGTGCGAATCACCCGCGACGAATGATTCGCCCGGCCACTCACCCACGCCGGACGATGACGCGGGGGTCCGGGACACAGACGATGGCGCCACAACAAGTGTCGTCCGTCCTGCGCCGAGCAGGTGTGGAGTGATTGAGGACGTCGTGATCGGACAGGGACATGACGGAGCGACGCGGAGAGGTCTACGAAGCGCTCGACCTGGCGCTGCGGATCGGGGAGGTTCTCCTGTTGTCCGGGGCGGGAGCCGCCGATGTGACGGCCGCCATGCTCGCCGTGACGGAGGCCTGCGGTGTGCGCCACGTGAGCGCGGACGTGACGTTCGTGGACCTGAGCCTGCGCCATCAACCGGCGAGTGACGTGCCCGCCGCCCTGCAGGTACGCCGGGTGACCTGGCGCCCGGTCGACTATGCGGAGCTGATCGAGGTCGACGAGACAGTGAACAGCCTTGTTGCCGGGGACATCAACCGCGGCGAGGCTCGTGACCAGGTCGCCCGGATCGTGTCCACCGGCCGCCACCGGCACCGGTGGGCGGTGACCGTCGGCTGGGGCGCGATGGGGACCGGTGTTGCGCTCACCCTGGGCGGCAGCCTGGTCGTGTGCCTGCTCGCGTTCCTGACCGCCTGCGCGATCGACGGAACCCAGTTGCTGCTGCCTCTGCACCGCATCCCGACGTTCTACCAGCACGCAGCGGGCGGCCTCGTGGCCACGCTCATCGCGGTCACGGCCTCGGTCACGGAGCTCGATGTGGATCCGTCGCGCGTTGTCACCGCGGGGATCGTCATGCTCCTCGCGGGAGTCGGCATCATGGGCGCCACCCAGGACGCACTGACCGGCTTCCCGGTCACGGCCAGCGCCCGTTTGATCGATGCCGTGCTGAATACGGCGGGCATCATCGCCGGGGTGGCTGCCGGGCTCACGGTCGGCGACCTGCTCGGGGTCGGCCTGACCACCTTCACGCCCGGCGCGGCCGGCCTCGCGGAGGTGGGGGTCACCGTGTTCGGCGCCGCACTGGCCGCCGGGGCCTTCGCGTTCGCGTCGTACGCGCCACCGCGCTCGCTGGTGGCGGTGGCCCTCGTAGCGGCGCTCGGACAAGGGGTTCTGCTGGCGGTCGACAGCTCCGAGGTCGGCCGGACGTGGGGTTCGGCGGTCGCTGCCGTCACCGTCGGCGCGGTCTGTTACCTCGTGGCAGGCCGTTTCCGGGTGCCGCCGCTGGTCGTGGTCGTTCCTGCGATCGTGCCGCTCCTGCCGGGACTCGACATCTACCGGGGCCTCGCCCTCATCGCGGATGGCAAGGACGGCGTCCTCGAGCTGGCCTCCGCGCTCGCGACGGCACTCGCGCTCGCGGCCGGGGTGATCCTCGGTCAGTACCTCGCGCGGCCGCTCAAGCGCGAGGCGCGTCGACTCGAGACCAGGCTCGCGGGTCCACGGATGGTCGGCCCGTTCCGGCACCGCCGTACCGACGGCATGTAGGCGCCGTACGCTCAGCTGCTCATGGCGGCGTAGTGCCGGAGAAACAGTGCCTCGGTCAAGGCCATGGCTTCGATCTCGGTCGGGTCCACGCTCTCGTTGGGCGCGTGGATGAGGGCCAAGGGCTCCTCGACACCGATCAGGATCAGCTCGGCGTCGGGGTAGGTCTCCTCGAACACGTTGCACAGGGGAATCGAGCCGCCCTGTCCGAGACTGGTCATCGGCCGGCCGTACGCCTCCTGCATCGCCCTGGCCATCGCCCCGTACGCCGGGCCGTCGGTCGCCGCCTCGAAAGGAGCACCGGCGGCCTCGACGTCGGCTGTGACGTGCACGCCCCAGGGGGCGGCGGCTTTCAGGTGCTCGATGAGGGCCCGCTGGGCGGTCTCGGGTGACAGGCCGGGCGGGATGCGCAGGTTCAGCCGCGCCGCGGCCTTGGGGACCACGGCGGCAGCCGAGCCGACGACCGGTGGGCAGTCGATGCCGAGAATGGTGAGCGCCGGCCGGGCCCACAGCATGTCGGACACGCTGCCGTCCCCGAGCAGCGAGACTCCTGCCAGTACGCCGGCGTCCGCGGTGAACTGGTCGGTCGGGTACGGCGCGCCGGACCAGGTACGGGTGTTGTCCAGACCGGTGATCGTGGTGTTCCCCTTCGCGTCGCGCAGTGTGGACAACATCGCCACCAGTGCGGCGAGGGCGTCGGGAGCGGGGCCGCCGAACATGCCGGAGTGGATCTCGGAGGAGAGGGCCTCGACGGTGACGACGAGGTTGACCATGCCGCGCAGACTCACGGTGGCGGCCGGGTGGCCGACCGCGGCGTTGCCGGTGTCGCAGACGAGGATCGCGTCGGCGCGGAGGAGGTCCGCGTGCTCGGGGACGAACGCCTCGAGGCCGCCGGTGCCCTGCTCCTCGGAGCCTTCGACCACCAGCTTCAGGTCGACCGGGACGTCCTCCCCGAGTGCGCGCAGGGCCGCCAGGTGCATGACGATGTTGCCCTTGCAGTCTGCGGCTCCGCGGCCGTGCCAGCGTCCGTCGACCTCGGTCAGCTGGAACGGTGGAGTGCGCCAGGCGGCGTCGTCGAGCGGCGGCTGGACGTCGTAGTGGGCGTACAGCAGCACGGTCGGGGCATCGGCCCGGGAACACTTCCTGGATCCGACGACCGCCATGCTGCCGTCGGCGGTCTGCTCGAGACGGGCGTCGGAGAACCCGATGCCCGCGAACCTCTCGAGCACCCACTGGGCGGTGCGCTCGCACTCCTCGGCGGGGTACTGGCGTGGGTCGGCCACCGATCGCAGCGCGACGAGCTCGGCAAGTTCGTCGTGGGCCTTGGGCATCAGGTCCGTGATGCGCTGCCGCAGGTCGTCCATGTCAGTACCCCGCCACGTCATCGGTCTTGAGGTCCTCGACGAACTTCTTGAAGTCGTTCAGCTCGTTGGGGCAGTAGATCTGGATGATGAGCAGCTGGCCCTTGAGTACCCGGCTGTCGACGATGACCGGCCTGGCGCCCGGGCCCGCGGCGCCGTTGGCGAGCTGGGTGAACAGCACCGCGCGGCTCAGGGCGTCGTTCGGGTTCTCGCAGGTCGCGCCTCCGTCGGTCCCGAGCACGCGCACGATCTGGTCCTTGTCCGGGGTTCGGGCCCCGGCGGCCGCAAGCGCTGCGATCAGCTGATCGGCTTTCTGGTTGGCCTCGTTCGTTCGCCTGTGGGAGCTGAAGGTGAGCAGGCCCACGATCAGCATCACGCCGAGGACGACGCAGGCGGTGACATAGATCCACGTTCGCTCGTGCCTGGGCTGATTCTCGGCGGACGTGCTCATGACGGAGTCACCTCCTCCGATTCCGGCTGCCTCCAGGAGGGCTTGCGCAGGCGGTAGAACAGGAAAGGTACGAGCAGGCCGAGACCGAGGGCGCCGCCGCCGACGATCAGCAGGTACACGCCGGAGTTGCCGGACTCGAACTGCGACGGCGGGATGAATCCGACCAGCAACGCGGCCAGCGAGGCCGCGAAGCCGACGCCGCACAACCCGAACAGCATCGGCGCCCGGTAGCCGCGTGCGTGGTCCGGATCCTTGCGGCGCAACTGGATCGCGGCCACGAACATCAGCAGGTACATGATCAGATACACCTGCGTGGTGATCACCGAGAAGATCCAGTAGGCGCTCGACACGTCCGGGATCAACGCGTACGCGAGGCCGATCACGGTGGTGAGCAGGCCCTGGACGACCAGGATGTTCTGCTGGACGCCGTTCTTGTTCAGGCGCTGCAGGAACGGCGGGAGGTAGCCCTCCTGCCGGGAGATGAGCAGCAGCCCCTTGGACGGCCCGGCCAGCCAGGTCAGCATGCCGCCAAGCGAGGCGGTGACCAGCATGATCCCGACGATCGGGGTCAGCCATTGCCAGCCGAAGTTGGCGAAGACGGCGTCGAAGGCCTGCATCACGCCGGCGGTGAGGGACAGTTCCTCGGCCGGTACGACCCAGCTGATCGCCAGCGCGGGCAGGATGAAGATCGCCAGCACCATGCCCATGGCAAGGAACATCGCCCGCGGGAACTCCTTGGCAGGCTTCCGCAGCGACGACACGTGCACGGCGTTCATCTCCATGCCGGAGTACGACAGGAAGTTGTTGACGATCAGCACGAGGCTCGAGAGCCCTGCCCACGCGGGGAAGATGTTGTCGGCGGTCATCGGCGCGGCCGACGGGTTGCCCTGGCCGAGGAAGACGATGCCGAGGGTCACCAGGACGACGCCCGGGATCAGCGTGCCGATGATCAGGCCCCCGCTGGCCAGTCCGGCCACGCCCTTGGTACCGCGGGAGGAGACCCAGACACCCGACCAGTAGACGACGATGATGACCGCCGCAGTCCAGACGCCGCTGCTGGCCAGCTCCGGGTTGAACACATACGCGAGGGTGCTCGCCACGAACCCCAGCAGGCTCGGGTAGTAGAAGATCGTCATCGCGAACTGGCACCACACCGCGAGGAAGCCTGCCGGCTTGGAGATGCCTTCCGAGACCCACTTGTAGATCCCGCCGTTCCAACCCGACGCCAACTCCGCGGAAACCAGCGAGGTGGGCAGCAGGAACACGATGGCCGGGAGCAGGTACAAGAAGACGCAGGCCAGTCCGTACACCGCCATCGTCGGCGCCGCCCGGAGGCTGGCGACCGAGCTCGTCGTCATCATCGCCAGCGCCACCCACGAGATCCACTGGGTGGTGGTGGCGCGCGAGCGCGCGGCGGCAGCAGCTTCGGTGCCGTCGGCCGGCACGTCCGCGGCGCTCATGACCGTCCTCGATGCGTTGCTCGTGCATTCATGAGAGCCTCCGCTCCCCAGGCCCCAGTAGGTAGGCCACTCGTCACAGTCTGGAAGGGGGGCGGTCGGCTGGTCCTCATCCTGTCCGGATGACGTACACGGGACACCCGCCCTGCGATGGCCTTACCGGACGATGCGCAGGTCGCGCCCGGTGTTGTTGAGTCGGCGCCCGCCGGTCCCGGTGACGGTCACGATGTCCTCGATCCGCACCCCGAACTCCCCGGCGAGGTAGATGCCCGGCTCCACGGAGAAGCACATCCCGGGCACCAGCGGCTGCTCCTCACCCTCGATCATGTACGGCGGTTCGTGGGTCGTGGTGCCGATACCGTGGCCGGTGCGATGGATGAACCGCTCGCCGTAGCCGGCCTCCGTGATCACCTTCCTGGCCGCCCGATCGACCTCCTGACACGCGACGCCCGGCCGGACCGCCTCGACGCCGGCCTGCTGGGCCAGGCGCACGATCTCGTGCACCTCGCGGATCCGGGCGGACGGCTCGCCCACGCACACGGTGCGGCTGGTGTCCGATCCGTAGCCGTACATCAGCCCGCCGAAGTCGAGCACCACCGCGTCGCCGGCCTCGATCGTCCGGTCGCCGGCCTCGTGGTGCGGATTGGCGCCGTTGGGACCCGAGCCGACCACGGTGAAGTCGACCTGTTCGTGCCCGAACTCCCGCAGCAGCCCGGCCAGATCGGCCGCGACGTCGGTCTCCTTCCGGCCGGAGAACCGCACCTCCAGGATCCGCTCGTACGTCGCATCCGCAGCGGCTCCGGCCGCCTCCAGCCGGGCCAGCTCGCTGGCGTCCTTGACCGCCCGGAGCATCGGCAGGCTCTGCGTGAGGGAGCGGTACGAGGATCCGGGAACCGCCTGCTGCAGGCCGAGCAGATGCAGTGCCCAGGCCGAGTCCGCGATGCCAAGAGTTCCGGTCTCGCGAAGGTAGCCGGCGGTTCTCGCGAACGGGTCGTCTCCGTCGGCCCAGTCGACGATCGTCAGGCTCGGCGCGCCCGGAGCCGCTTCGGCGTCCGGTCGTTCGAGGGTCGGCACCACCAGGGTCGGCTCCTGATCCGGAGTCAGGACAAGCGCCGTCAGTCGCTCTGTGATCGCTGTCGGGCGGTACCCGGTGAGCCAGACCAGGTCCGGCCCGGGGGTGATCAGGAGCCCGTCGAGCCCCGCGCGTACGGCGTCGGCCAGGACGCGCCGCATCCGTGCCGCGTAGTCCTCGGTCGTGAAGGGAGCCGGTGCTGCCGGCCGGGTTGTGGTCATCGATTCCTCCCGGGTGCGGGCGTCGAGCTCAGCCTTGCTCGGCTGTCGTTCGTCCGGCAGTTGCCGAGGTCGGCAGGGTGTGGGTGTGCGCGGCCGCTGCCGCGGCGGCGTCGTCGAGCGTCCCGGTGGCCGCGCGGTGCCGGCCGATCACGAATGCCATCAGGACGCCCAGGAAGCTGAAGATCGCCATCATCCAGGAGGCCGCGGCGAGACCCGAGGCGAGTGAGTCACCCTGCGACGCGCCGTCGGCGGTCCGGTTGCCGATCACCGAGCCGTAGATGGTGGCGGCCAGCGCGGTGGCCACCGCGGCACCGACGTACCGGGCCATGTTGGAGACACCGGAAGCCCCGCCGACCTGGTTCTGCGGAACCGACGCCGTCGACGCGGACGACGCGGGACCGTTCGACAGGCCCATGCCGACCGCGATGGCGATCAGCGGCAGCAGGAACGCGACGTACTTCCACGAAGCGTCCACGAAGCCCACGATGACGAATCCCAGCGTGGTGAGGGCGAATCCGGCGCCGATCGTCTGCCGGCCGCCGATCTTCGCGGCCAGCTTCGGTACGAAGGGCGCCACGACGACGAGACCGACGGTCGCCGGCAACGTCGCCAGTCCGGCCTGGAGCGGGCTGAAGTCGAGCACGGCGGGATCCTGGAAGTACAGGCTGAGCAGGTACATCAGCGCGTTGATCGTGCCTGCGCCGATGAGGATCGCGATGGTCGAGCCCACCAGGACGCGGTTGCGCAGCAGCGACAGGTCCAGCAACGGTACGGCGACGCGTCGCTCGACTGCGATGAACGCGTACCCGGCCGCGATCGTGATCGCGAAGCACCCCAAGGTGGCAACGGAGATCCAGCCCCAGTCGCTGCTCTTGGAGACCCCGAGGATGAGCGGAGTCAGGGTCAGCGCGACGAGCACGGTGCCCGCGTAGTCGATCGTCTTCGGCCGATCCGGGTCGCGTGACTCGCTCACGGTCGCTGCCGTCAGCAACATACAGAGCACGGCAATGCCGGCGTCGATCCAGAACAGCCCCTGCCATCCGGTGATCCCGACGAGCGCGCCGCCCACCAACGGACCCGCGGCCGCGCCGACGGCCGCCGCCGCGCCCCACAACGAGACCGCCCGCAGTTGCGCGGAGCCCTCGTTGGCGACCGTGAGCAGGCTCAGGCCGCACGCGAGGATCGTTGCCCCCGCCGCGCCCTGGATGAGGCGGCCGGCGATCACCATCCCGCCTGACCCGGACAGCGCGATCAGCACGCACGACGCCACGAACAGCAGCAGGCCCAACTGGAAGACCCGCCTGCGGCCGAACACGTCGCCCAGCGAGCCCGATGTGACGATGACCGCGGCGCCGACCAGCGAGTAGCCGGTCACCGCCCACTGCAGCGTGGTGACCGACGTGCCGGTGTCCTCCGAGATGGCGGGCAGCAGAATGCTGACCGCCGAGGTGTTCGCGTTCACCACGAGCGTCGAGATACACGTGGCCGCGAGCACCCCACCCGCCCGGCTCTTGACCTGCGCGGTGTCGCTCATGCGAGCCCTCCCGGTGACCGAGACCGAGCCCACAACGCTAGGGCTGGAGACCCAACGGCAGCCTCACCCGCCACGGACGAGGCGCTCGACTCGTCGGGAACTCGTAGTGTTGGTCGTATGGCGAAAGCCAGGCCCGATCAGGGGCCGGACATTTCCCCTGAGAAGGGGCACGTCGCTGGACGGTCCGCTGCCAGCGGCTCGGCGCCTGCGGCCACCGCTGTTGACGGTGGCCAGGTCGCGCAGCGCGCCACCTGGATCATTGCCGTCGAGTGGTGCGGTGTCGCTGCTTTGATCTACCTGCTGATCTGCGCGGTGAGCATCATCAGCCGCGGGTTCGCGGGGCTGGGCAGCGAGGCAGCGCACACCCTGTTCGCCTTCGCCGAGCACCCGTTGGTCGGGCTGAGTGTCGGCATCCTCGGTACGGTCCTGATCCAGTCATCGACCACGACGACAGCCATCACTGTCACCGCCGTCGGATCCGGCGCGTTGTCCGTTCACAGCGCGATCCCGATCATTCTCGGCGCGAACGTCGGCACTACCGTCACGACCAGCCTGGTCGCCCTCACCTTCGTCGGCAACCGCACCGAGTTCCGCAGGGCGCTCGGCGCGTCCACCGTCCACGACTTCTACAACTGGCTCGCGCTGCTGATCTTCTTCCCGGTCGAGTTGCTCTGGCATCCCCTGGAACGCGTCAGCGGGGCGTTGACCGATGCGCTGTACGGCACGGGCTGGCTGCCGAATCCGGCCCACTTCAACTTCATCCGGGCGGCGACCCGGCCGGTGGAACACGCCGTGATTCATGCGACCTCGCAACTCAGCAGCGCGCTCGGTCCGCTGGTCACGATCGTGATCGGCGCCGGCCTGATCCTGGTCGCGGTCCGCTATCTCGGAAAGTTGCTCAAGCAGCTCATGGTCGGAAAGGCCCGCGACGCCCTGATCAGCGCGGTCGGCCGCAATGCCTACCTGGCCATGGCGTCCGGCATGGGAGTCACCGTCGTCACCCAGTCCTCGACCATCACCACGTCCGTGCTGGTGCCCTTCGCCGGAGCGGGGATCCTGACGCCGGCGCAGATCTATCCGGTCGTCGTCGGCTCCAACCTCGGCACGACCTTCACGGTGGTACTCGCGGCGTTCGCGGTCGTCGGCCAGGACGCGAAGATCGGCCTGCAAGCAGCCTTCGTGCATTTGCTCTACAACATCTTCGCGATCGTGGCGATCTACGTCATACCGCTCCTGCGTCCCGTACCGCTGTTCTGCGCCCAGACCCTGGCTCGCGTCGCGTCCGAGCGCAGGTGGGTCCTCGCCGTCTATCTCATCACCGTCTTCATCGCGCTCCCCGCCACGATCATCATCCTGATAGGCGTGCTATGAGGGGTGTCGCACGCTAGATTCGGGTCCCTGGGCTCTCTCGCGGGAGGACGTCACATGACCGGTCGGATCGTCGTCGGCATCGACGGCTCACAGCAAAGCGGCAACGCGCTCGAGTGGGCGGTGGAGCGGGCACGCCTCGGAGGCGAGCAACTCGAGCTGCTCAACGCCTACACGCTCGTTCCAGAGCTCAATTTCTACGGCTTCTACGGCGCACCGAGCCAGCCTGTGGATTGGTACATCGACTTCTCCGGGCAGCTGCTCGAGGCCGCGGCGACACGGGTACGGGAGCTCGCGCCCGCTCTCACCTGCAAGCTGACCTCGCAGCTCGGCCACCCGGCCTACTTGCTCGCTGAGGCTTCAGAGGCCGCGGACGCCGTCGTGGTCGGCCGGCGCGGGCTGGGCAGCGTCGCGAGCACACTGATGGGTTCGGTGAGCAACCGGCTGACGAGCCAGGCGAAATGTCCGCTGGTCGTGGTCGGAGAGGAACAGCGGCCGACGACCGGCCCGATCGTGGTCGGCATCGATGGGTCGGAGTTCGGCGTGCACGCGCTGCGCTACGCGCTCGCCGAGGCAGCCGTGCACCGAACCGCGGTCCGCGCCGTCGCCGCCTACGAGCTGCTGCATCCCGCGCTCCGGGACGACCCGGAGCTCGTCGCCCGCATGCAGGCCGACGTCGAGCGGGAGACCGCCGACACCATCGCCCATGCGCTCGACGAGGTGCAGGGCACCGACACCGCCTCGGTGAGCGTGGAATCCGTCGCAGTGCAGGGCCCCGCCGCGGAGGCGATCCTGGACCACGCCAAGGATGCGCGGCTGATCGTGGTCGGCACCCACGGCAAGGGCTTGGTACGCCGAATCCTGCTCGGATCCGTCAGCCGGCGAGTGCTGAACGACGCAGACCGACCGGTCGCCGTGGTCGACGTTCCCGAAGCCTGACAGCGAGCGGCCGGGCCTAGAGGTTCACGGGGTGACGATCGCGAAGGCGGGGTCGGGCTGGTCGGTGAGGCTGCTGATCTTGGTGAAAATCGTCGGATCGCCGTCGAACTGGACGTCGTCGCTGCCCGCACCGCCGAGCATGCGGAGCAGTTGCGGTTCGGTGAGCGTGATCACGAGGTCTGCGTCCTTGGTTCGGCTGGTCGGGTGGTGAGTGAGGACGCCGTTGGACAGTTCCATTCGGTAGCTGTCGCCGGTGTCGCTGAAGCGCCAGAGGATGGACGCCTTGAGATCCCACGCGCGTCGTCCGTCGACGCGGATCGCGAGGCTGTCGAACAGTTGGGTGACGGTGAGGGCACTTGCCATCCCGGCCGAGCTCACGGGGGCGGGTGCGACCGGACCATGAAGTTCTTGTGCGCCGGTGAGGAAGTTGTTGCGCCAGGTGCCGCATTCCGAACCGTGGCCCAGGCGGGTGAACACCTCGCCGAGCAGCGTCTTCGCGCCGGCGTGGGCCGGGTCGGCGAACACGGCGTGACTGGCGAGCTCGGCGGCGAAGCGGAGGTCTCCAGACTCGGCGAACTCGCGAGCTCGTTCCACGGTGGCCTCGACGCCCCCGATCACTTGGACGTAGCGGGCGGCCGCTGCCTCTGGCGGGTGCTGCCAGAGGTGGGCGGGGTTGCCGTCGTACCAGCCGAGGTAGCGCTGGTAGATCCCTTTGACGTTGTGGCTGACAGAGCCGTAGTAGCCGTGGGTGTGCCAGACCGCGTCCAGCTCAGGGGGCAGTTCGATCGTTTCGGCGATCTCGCTGCCGACATAGCCCTGGTTCATCAGTCGCAGCGTCTGGTCGTGCAGGAATGCGTACAGGTCACGTTGTTGCTTCATCAGCGTGACGATGTTGTCCGAGCCCCAGGTCGGCCAGTGGTGGGACGCGAACGCCACGTCGGAGTCGTCCCCGAACAGTTCGATGGCTTCGTTGATGTAGCGGGACCAGCCGCGCGCGTCACGTACCTCGGCACCGCGCAGCGTGAGCAGGTTGTGCAGGTTGTGGGTAACGTTCTCGGCCAGGCACAGGGCGCGCCGCTGCGGAAACTGAAAGTTCATCTCGGCCGGCGCTTCGGTGCCGGGCGTGAGCTGGAAGACGATCCGCACACCGTCGAGGGTCTCCTCCTGGCCGGTGCGCGTGATGTCAAGCGTGGGGGCGATCAATCCGACCGTGCCGGTCGAGGTGCCTGGACCGAGGCCGACTCCGAGGGTCCCGGTCGCGCTCACCGGCAGGCCCATTCCGGTGTGGTACAGCCCGCGACGAAGCATCGCCGTTCCGGCGTAGACGTTCTCCGACACCGCGTGCTCTAGGAACCCAGCCGGCCCCACGATCGGCACATCCGTGTCGGCATCCACCACGCCCAGGACACCGCCGAAATGATCGATGTGCGAATGTGTGTAGATCACCGCCTGTACCTGTCGATCGCCGCGGTGCTCGCGGTAGAGCGCGAGACCAGCAGCAGACACCTCGGCCGACACCGCAGGGTCGATCACGATCACCCCTGCGTCGCCTTCGACGATGGTCATGTTCGACAGCTCGATGCCGCGCAGCTGGTAGATGCCCTCCGTCACCTCGAACAGGCCCTGGATCGACGTCAGCTGACTCTGCCGCCACAGACTCGGATTCACCGTGTCAGGACACTGTCCGGACGTGGCCGCGGTATAGGCATCAGCGTCATAGACGACCCGGCCGTCGGCTGCTTTGATCACCCCTGGCTCCAGACGCGCCACCAAACCCCGCGTTGCGTTCTCGAAATCCGTACGGTCGCTCAGGTCTGCAGGCACAATCAGGCTCCCCTGGTCGTGGTGAACGCATCTGCCGCCACCCCACAATCGATCCAGGCGAATCGCCTCCCCCTCGGTGGATGAGCTCGGCCTGGGCCACCGGCGAAGCGGGCGCAACCGCGCGGACAGCCAACTTGGGGCCGCCCCGCCGGCACACCCAACGCAGCAGCGCACCACGCGCTCGGTACCTCGACCGATGGTCGTTGCCGCTAGCGCACAACGCCCGGCTCATGCCGGAAGCGAAGACTCGACGTCAAGGCTGTGGCTCGGCGTGAACGGAGTGCCCCGGTCCGAGAAGCGGGGCACCCGTCCCGTGTGGCGCCTTGGGTGGCAAGGCCGGACCACACGATGGGGGGACTTCAGTGTACTGCCCGCGACGGCCGGTCACCGGGTCGCGGCCGAATCCTGTTCCAGAGTCGAACCTGGGCAGACCCCGGTCCGGTATCTGCCCAGGTCACAGCTTGCGCGCCCGGCAGGATTCGAACCTGCGACCAACGGATTAGAAGTCCGACGCTCTATCCAGCTGAGCTACGGGCGCGTGGCACGGAAGAGTGTCTCAGATCTCCGGGTGATCTCGCCTCCGGGTTCCTGATCGTGCCGGTTCGCGGCGGGGCCGAAGTACAGGGTTGTCGTTCCATCCCGGTAACGCTGAGTGGGTGGTCCTGCCGCTGGATCTTGACCCCAACTAGGCTTCGGGGCATGAGTCACCCCTCACCAGGCCCGTCCGGCGCGCCGCAGCCCGCGGCGGGGTCGGCGTACTCACCCGGCGGACCGTACCCGCAGCCCAACGTGCTCGGGAGCCATCCCGTGCCCGGGCAGCGGCGCAACCGCGGCGTGCTGATCGGCATCGTGATCGCGGTCGTGTTCGCGATCGCCGGTCTGGTGATCTTCGGGATCGTGGCCAAGTCGACCGGCGCCGGCGGCTTCACCTGGGGCCTGGTGTTCGCGTTCGTCCCGGTCATCCCGGTGATCGCGCTCTACCTGTGGCTGGACCGGTACGAGCCCGAGCCCACGAAGTACATCGTCTTCGCGCTCTGCTGGGGCGCGTTCATCGCCACGCTGGTCGCGATCTTCATCAACACCGAGGTGTCGCACCGCCTGGCCGAGACCGGCGTCGGCGGCGACCGGTCCGCGGTCTTCGTCGCCCCGCCGGTGGAGGAGTTCGCCAAGGGCTCCGTGATCCTGCTGCTGGCGCTGGTCCGACGCAAGGAGTTCGACGGCATCATCGACGGCCTGGTGTACGCCGGCATGGTGGGCGTCGGCTTCGCCTTCACCGAGAACATCCTGTACTACGGCCGCGTCTTCAACACGCTCTCCGAGGAGGCCGGCAGCGACGCCGGCCTGCGCGGCGCGTTCGCGCTGTTCATTATCCGCGGCGTGATCTCGCCGTTCGCGCATCCGCTCTTCACGTCGTTCACCGCGATCGGCATCGGCGTCGCGATCCGGCACCGAAGTACCGCTGTACGGTATCTGGCCCCGGTCGTCGGGTACCTGGCCGCGGTCCTCGCGCACGCGGCCTGGAACGCGTCGGCGAGCTGGGCCGGCGGCGGGGGCTTCATCCTCGCGTACCTGTGCCTGATGGTGCCGCTGTTCATCTGCCTGGTCGTCTTCGCGCTGGTGATGCGGTCGCGGGAGGGGCAGATGATCGCCTCGCGGCTGTATGACTACGTCCGGTTCGGTTGGCTGGTGCCGCAGGACGTACCGCTGATCGCGACGCTGCGCGGGCGCAAGGCGCTCCGGCAGAACGCGCGCCGATACGGCTCCCAGGCGGAAGCCGCCGCGAAGGCCTTCCAGCACAACGCGACCGAGCTGGCGTACCTGCGCGACAAGATCGTCCGCCAGGTGATCGGCCCCGAGGCGCTGGAGACCGAGAAGTCGCTGCTCGACGAGCTCCGGGACCGGCGCCCGAGCGTCCCGTTCCCGCCGATGCCGGCGTTCGCTCAGGCCGCACCGCAGTACGCCGGTGCGCCCGGGTATCCCGGCGCGCCGATCCCGCCTGGTGGACCTGGGGGGCAGATGGGGCCTGGTGGACCTGGGGTGCAGGTGGGGCCGGGGGCACCTGGTGGGCCTGGTGCGCAGCCGGGGCTCGGCGGAGCAGGGCAGGGCGCGGGCGGAGCGGTGCCAGGAGTGGACGGCGCGGTGCCGGGCCAGGCGCCGTACCCGCGGCCGCAGGACGGATATCCGCCTGCTCAATCCGGGTATCCCTCCGGACAACCCGGTCACGGAACCGGTCAGCCTGGTTACCCACCGGGACCCCCTGGACGACAAGGACCGCCGGGAGGATACGGTCCGTATCCACCACCGCAGTGACTGCCACCCGTCCACGCCGCCAAACGGGGATGACGATGACTTTGCTTCTGCGCTGTCCGACCGGGCACTCTGTGCTCGTGGGCGGACGCCGTGGCTGACACCAGGTCAGCAGCTGGTGACGGTTCGGAACCGCGGGTTCCGAACCAGGATCAGCATGCCCAGGAGCTGGCGAACCTCATCGCCCAATCACCCCCCAAGCCCCGAGGCTTCTGGCGCCGCCGCCGCAAAAAGCCCACCGACGACCCCACCCCCTCCACGGCAACCACGCCGCCCGGAGACAGCTCAGCCACCGCCCAGCGAGGGGCTGACTCGGACCAGCCCCTGCCGGCCGCGACAGAGGCCCATCCGAGCCCCGACTCGTCCAGCGCCCAGCCGGCGGACGGCTCGGCGAGCGCTCAGCCCGGAGACACGACGGCCAGCACGCAGGAAAGGGCCGAATCAGGCGAGGCCCAGCCAGGATCGGCTAAGGCTCAGCCGGGTTCCGGCTCGACCAGCGCCCAGCCGACGGACGGCGCGGCGAACGCTCAGCCTGGAGACGTGGCGGCCGGCACGCAGCAAGGGGCCGACTCGGGCGAGGCGCAGCCAGGATCGGCTAAGGCTCAGCCGGGTTCCGGCTCAACCAGCGCTCAGCCTGGAGACGTGGCGGCCAGCGCCCGGCAAGGAGTTGGCGCGGGCGAGGCCCAGCCGGGATCGGCTGAGGCGCAGCCGGGCGAGGAGTCTGGTGCGGCCCAGCCGGGCGACGGCACCGCCGACGCCTCGGCGGACGCCCCAGTGGCCTCCGCAGCCGACGACGCCGCAGGCGTGTCAGCAGACGGCAAAGCTGCAGACACGCCCGCAGGGGCCCGCACGAGGGCAAAGGGGACAGCTGACGCCCCCGCCCGGGCTGATGCGTCCACCGACGCCAATCGAGGCGCGGCGGCCGCAGGGACCGGGCCCCAGGATGGAACTGCCGGGGAGACGTCTGCCGTGCAAGCCGACGCAAAGGACGCTTCCGCCGTGGAAACTGCGTCGGGCAACCCGGACGGCCAGGCATCAGCTGGGCTGACAGCCGCAGAAGGCGGCGACCCGGGCACGGCAGACCGCAAGGCCTCCGCAGGTTCGGCAACTGCTGGTACGACGACCGGCCGGACGGGCGGCCCATCTGGTACCTCGACCGCCGAGCAGGCCGCCGTACGTCCGGCAACCGCAGGCGAGCGCCCGCGCTCGGCGGTCGGTGTCGTGTACGAACCTGACGAGTCGCCGGACGGATTCCCTCTCGAGTACGGCAACATCATCATCGGCCTCCCCAAACAACCGGAGAAGGCCGACACCTCAGCTCACACGGCCCAGGCCGCCGACGGTGCCGATGAGCCGCACCCCCCGGAGGTCGCCGACGGCGTGCACCCCGCAGACCCTGCCGACGAGGCGGATCGTGCGGGCGACCGAGACGAAGCGAGCCCGGCGGACGGTAAGGGCGAGGGCGCCGGGACCGGCGACGCGGCTGAAGCTGGCGACGCGGCTGAAGCTGGCGACGCGGCTGAAGCTGGCGACCGGCCTGAAGCTGGCGACGCGGCTGAAGCTGGCGATGGGCCTGAAGCTGGGGACCGGGCTGGAGCTGGCGACGGGGCTGAAGTTGGCGACGCGGCCGAGGCTGGCGATGGGCCTGAAGCTGGGGGCCGGGCTGGAGCCGGCGGCGGGGCTGGAACTGGCGTGGCGGCTGGGACTGTCGGTGGTGCCGAGGGGGCGCCTGACACTCAGGGCGACGTACAGGGCGATGGAGCGGTGGAGGCGCCCGCAGCGGCTGCCGATGACGGCGAGGCTGGCGACGGGGCTGCGGAGGCTGCGGATGAGCAGTCCGTGGAAGACGCGGCCGAGGGTGGCAATGCGTACGGCAAGGCGGCTGGAGGCGGCGAGGCGGATGCCTCAGCCGGCCCGGTGGTCGAGGGGTCCGACGCGGGTACTGAGGCTGTTGCGAACGTCGGGGCTGGTGCGGGCGTTGCTGACAGCGCGGATGTGGCTGCAGGGGGCGCTGGGGCGGCTGCTGATGAGCCTGCTGGTCAGTCGGATGAGTCTGCGGGTGCTGAGCGGGCCGATGGGTCGGCGGGCAGCGCCGGCGTGGATGGCCCTGGCGACGAGTCGATCGATTCCTCGGCGGCGGACGGCGGCGAAGAGGCTGCTGCTGACGGAGCCGCGGCAGATGGCGCTGACGAGTCTCTAGACGGATCTCCCGGCGGTCACGGCGCGGGTGCGTCGGGGCATGGCTCGGCTGATGACGCTGCTGCTGAGGAGGGCGGTACGGCCGCCGATGGCGAGGCTGGCGCTGTCGGGGACGGCGCTGGAGACGAGCCGGTTGTTCCGGTCGGCGAGGCGGGTGCGGCCGGGGATGGCTCACCGGATGACGCTGCCGCTGGGGAGGGCGGGACGGCTGAAGACGGTGATGTCGAGGGCGGCGCTGCTGGGGACAGCGCTGGAGATGAGCCAGCTGATCCCGCCGGCGAGGGCGCGGTCGTCGACGAGGCGGATGCGGCGGGCGATGGCTCGGCTGATGGTGGCGCCGTTGCGGCTGCTGAGGACGATGCGGCTGACGGCGCTGTTGCCGAGGGTCATGCGGCTAAGGGGCATGTGGCTGAGGGTGACGCTCCCGAGGGCGACGCGCCCGAGGCTGATCCGGCCAGGGGTGGTGCTGCTGAGGGTGTCGCGGCTGAGGGCGACGCGGCTGAAGGTGAAGCGGCCCAGGGTGACGCGGCTGAAGGCGACGCGGCCCAGGGTGACGCGGCTGAAGGTGACGCTGTCGAGGGTCACTCGGCCGAGGGGGACGTGGCTGCGGCTGCGAGAGGTGTTGGTGAGGGGGACGGGGCCGAAGGGGCTTCCAGTGACGGTTCTGAGGGGCGGGATGAGCCGGAGCTGACTGGGGAGGAGTTGGCTCGGCGGTTGGCGGCTGAGCAGGCTGCTATGGCGCTTATTACGGCGCTGATGAAGCTGCGGGGGGTGCTGGCGGGGAGTCAGTTGCCGTTGGAGGTTGTGGGGGCTGACGAGGCTAGGCAGCAGCAGAAGGCGATGCTGGATCAGCTCGACGACTACTTGTTGCCTCGGTTGGTGCAGCTCGAGGCTCCGATTCTGGCTGTGGTTGGTGGGTCGACCGGCGCCGGTAAGTCGACGCTGGTGAACACGGTGATCGGCAAGGTCGTGAGCGAGCCGGGCGTGCTGCGGCCGACGACGCGGTCGCCGGTGCTGATTCATCACCCGGCTGATGCCGACTGGTTCGTGGGGGACCGGGTGTTGCCGGGGATGGCTCGGACCAGTTCGGACGAGCCGGGTGGCATGGAGGACGCGGGGCAGTTGCGGCTGGTGGAGGCCGACACCGTGCCGCGGGGCCTGGCGATCCTGGACGCGCCGGACATCGACTCGGTCGTCGAGACGAACCGTGATCTCGCGACCCAGCTGCTCGCGGCGGCGGATCTTTGGTTGTTCGTGACCACTGCGGCCCGGTACTCCGACGCGGTGCCGTGGGAGTTTCTGCAGAGCGCGTCGGATCGCAGTACGGCGGTCGCGGTCGTGCTCGACCGGGCGCCGAGCGAGACGATCGACGACATCACCGGCCACCTCGCGCAGATGCTGCTCGAGCGCGGGCTCGGGGAGTCGCCGCTGTTCTCGATCCAGGAGACTGTTGTCGATGGCAACGGAATGTTGCCGCAGCCGGCCGTTGCCTCGATCAAGGACTGGCTGGCGGACCTGGCCGCTGACGCCGAGGCGCGGGCGGCGGTCGTGCGCCGTACGCTGCAGGGCGCGGTCAGTGCGATGGTGAAGAAGACCGCGCCGTTCGCGGAGGCGGTGAAGGCGCAGGCCGACACCGCGGTGGAGCTGCGGTCCTCGGCGGAGTCGGCATTCGACCAGGGCGTCAAGGACATCGCGAAGGCGTGCCAGGACGGGACGCTGTTGCGGGGCGAGGTGCTGGCCCGGTGGCAGGAGTTCGTCGGGACCGGCGAGCTGCTGAAGGGTCTGCAGTCCAATGCCGGCCGGTTGCGGGATCGGTTGAAGAGCTCGCTCGGCAACAAGCCGGCGGAGACCCGTGACGTCAGCGACGCGATCCAGTCCGGTCTGGAGTCGTTGCTGGGCGAGCATGCGACAGCTGCCGCCGAGCGCGCGGAGAAGGTGTGGCAGGCAACTGCTCCCGGTCGCCAGCTCCTGGCCGCCGCCGAGGCGAATGATGCCGAGGGCAACAGTGGGCAGTCGCTGGGCGTGGTGTCGGAGGACTTCGCGGCCGCTGCGAGCCGGGCGGTCCGGGAGTGGCAGACCTTCGTCCTCGAGCTGGTCCGCAAGGAAGGCGCGGACAAGAAGTCGACGGCACGGATCCTGGAGTACGGCGTCAACGGGCTGGGCCTCTCGCTCATGGTGGTGGTGTTCGCCAGCGGCGCAGGCATTCCGAAGGGTGCCGAGGCCAGCGCCGGCGCGGGCAGTGCGGTCGTCGGGAAGCGGCTGCTGGAGGCAGTTTTCGGCGACAAGGCCGTTCAGGGCATGGTGGACAAGGCACGCGAGGAGCTGGACGGTAAGGTTCATGCCCTGATGGATGCCGAATTCGCCCGGTATCTGGCTGTCCTCGACCAGCATCCGGTCGACGCCGAGACGGCCAGGCAACTCACCGAGGCCGCGCGCGCGGTGGAGGACTGCACGTGACGGAAACAGTGGATACGGTCGAGACCCCGGTGCGGGCCGAGACCGATGTCCTGAAGAAGATCGACGCACTCGAGGCGGCCGCGGAGGCCGGCGACGGCCGGCTCGACCCCGTGGTGCTCACCGAGGCCGGGCAGATCGTCGACCGGGCCGCGCAGCGCCTGCGGATGTCGGGCGACCTGACGGTGGTCGCGCTCGCGGGCGCGACCGGCTCGGGGAAGTCGTCGCTGTTCAATGCGCTGACCGGGCTCGACCTGGCCGCGATCGGAACCCGGCGGCCGACGAGCTCGATGCCGCTGGCCTGTGTCTGGGGTGACGAGCCGGCCGGTGAGGTGCTGACCTGGCTGGGCATCCCGCGCCGGCACCAGGTGCAGCACCGCAGCTCGCTCGAGGAAGCCCATTCCGAAGACCTCGACGGTCTGGTGCTGCTGGACCTCCCCGACCACGACTCGACCGAGGTCGAGCACCGGCTGATCGTCGACCGGCTGGTGGAGCTCGTCGACCTGCTCGTATGGGTGGTGGACCCGCAGAAGTACGCCGACGCGGCGCTGCACAACCGGTACATCAAGCCGTTCGCCTCGCATTCCCCGGTGATGGTGTTCGCGCTGAACCACATCGACAAGCTGACGCCCGACCAGCGGACGAGCTGCCTCGAGGACCTGGACCGGTTGCTGAAGTCGGACGGCCTCAAGTCGCCGACCGTCGTCGCCACGTCGGCCACCAGCGGCGACGGTCTGGAAGAAGTCCGTTCGCTGCTGGTCAAGCGGGTCAGCAACAAGCGCTCCGCGCGGGAGCGGCTCGCGGCCGACGTCGATCGGGTCGCGGACCGGATGGCGAGCCAGTGCGGCAACGCCAAGACGCCGGAGATCGCCGAGGCCGATGTCACCGAGCTCGTCGACGCGCTCGCGGACGCGAGTGGGCTGTCCGTCGTATCGGACGCCGTACGGCGCTCCTACCTGCAGCGGGCGCGGGCGGCGACCGGGTGGCCGTTGACCAAGTGGCTCGGGCGGTTCCGTCCGGATCCGTTGCGGCGGCTGCACGGCGACCAGGTCTCGCGCGAGCAGGGCAAGGCGCTGCGCAAGTCCGCGGCGAGCGAGGTCGCGATCGCGCGCTCTTCGTTGCCTGCGGCAACGCCAGTGCAGCGGGCGCGGATGGATGCCGCGGTCCGGACGATCACGAACAAGGCCGCCGAGGGCCTGTCGCGCCCGTGGGCGGACTCCGTGCGTACGGCGATCCGGCGGCGCGAGGAGTCGCTCGGAGACGAACTCGACCAGGCGGTCGCGCGGACCGATCTGGGTGTGTCCGGCAACCCCGGGTGGTGGGGTTTCGCCAGGGTCGTGCAGTGGTTGCTGTTCCTGGTCACGCTCGGCGGCGCCGCGTGGCTGATCGCCTTGCTGGTGGCGCGGATCGCCAACCGGAACGATCCGCCGCTGCCGGAATGGAACGGCATTCCCTACGCGTGGATCATGCTGGTCGGTGGTGCCGTCCTTGGAGTGGCGCTCTCGTTCGTCTGCCGGGTGTTCGCCACGAACGGCGCGCTGCGGCGCTCCCGGCAGGTGGCGACGGCGCTTCGCGCCGAGCTGGTGAACGTTGCCGACAGCCACGTTGTGGCGCCGGCGCGCGAGGAGCTCGCGGCGTACGCGAAGTGCCGGGACAGCGTCGCCGCTGCCCGCGGATAGTCCGCCGCCCGTCGGTGGTTCTGCCGGCGGGCAGGCGGTGCTCGACCGCCGCGCCTCGCGGATGAGACGACGCGCGGCGGCGAGGGCGATCAGAGCTCGGCGTCTGGCGCGTACTGCGACAGGGAGATCTTGGCGGCGTTGAGGAGATCCTCCTCGGCCGTGGTGCCGGACGTCCGGATCGCCTCGATCCAGGCGCGGACGGACTGCTCGTTGTAGTCGACGACCTCGGGAGAGTTGGCCATCTCGACCGGGTCGGCGTCGGCCGGGAGCTCGCCGGTGACGTAGAGGGCGAGGCCGAGCAGGCCGCCGTCCCAGCCCGGCCCGACCCAGAGCGCGCCGGAGCCGCCGGGCGCCGGGGCCTCGCCCATCGAGTGCTCCAGCTCGAGCTCCGTGGAGGAGTCCGCGCCGGGCAGCAGCCGGAGCTCCAGCAGGCTGGTCGGGCCGCCGAAGGTCACCTTGAACCTCTTCGGCGGATCGCACTCCAGGATGTCGCCGCCGGCGTTGCCCTCCAGCTGGAACGAGCCGCCGACCTTCAGGTCGCCGCTGACCGGCATGAACCAGCGCCGCATCCGCTCCGGATCCGTCAGGGCGTCCCACACCTCGGCCGGCTCGGCCCGGTAGGAACGGCGCATCAGCACCGTCACGGTCTCCCCGGTGCGGCTGACCTCGCGCTGGACCGCGTTGATGTGCTCGAGGATGTCGATCACGGGTGGTTCCCTCTCCTAAGGATGTCTGGAGAGCACCACAATGCCGGGATTCACTTATATAAGTCAACACTGACCTATGGGGTTCGGCGGCGTCGCTGACCTTCGCTGCGAGGGCGCTGCGAGTCGTCGAGCTCATGCGGCGTCCGCTGCCAGCGGGAGCGAGGCGGTGGAGTATTCGTCGGCGGGGAACGGGGTGGCGGTGACTTCAGGCGTGGAGGCTTCCGAGCGGGGCGCGGATTTGGTGTAGCTGGTGGTGCCTCGGTTCAGGTCGTGGCCGATGGCGAAGGCTTCCAGGACCAGGCGGCTGCGAGGCTCACCGTTGTCGTCCTTCCACTCGTGGGTGCGGAGTTTGCCGGCGACGATGACCGGTTGGCCCAGCTGCACCGAGTCGGCGGTGTTCTGCGCCAGTTGGCGCCAGCACTCGACCTGGAACCAGGTGGTGGTCTTGTCGATGAAGTAGCCGAGGTTCTTGTCGAACTGTCTCGGGGTGGATGCGAGCCGGAACGACAGGTGGGGGGAGTGGCCGCGCTCCTTGAGGTCAGGATCGCTGCCGACGCGGCCGAAGACTGTCACATAGGTTTCGTTGAGGCTCATGGGATCGCCTTCCGTGAAGAGTTCTGTCGACGGAGAAGATGCACCGATCGGGGCCGGGTCGGGCGGGGAAAGTCGGAGCCTGTGGATGACATAGGCTCTGGGGTATGGCGGAATTCATCTACACGCTTCGCAACGTCCGGAAGGCGCACGGCGACAAGGTCGTTCTCGACAATGTGACGCTGAACTTCCTGACCGGGGCGAAGATCGGCGTGGTCGGGCCGAACGGCACCGGTAAGTCCTCGCTGTTCAAGATCATGGCGGGGCTCGACCAGCCCTCCAACGGTGAGGCTCGGCTGGCCGAGGACGCGACGGTCGGGATCCTGCTGCAGGAGCCGCCGTTGACCGAGGGCAAGACCGTGCTGGAGAACGTCCAGGAAGGGGTCGGCGACACCAAGCAGAAGCTGGACCGCTTCAACGAGATCTCCGCCGAGCTGGCCGATCCGGACGCTGACTACGACACGCTGCTCGCCGAGATGGGCGACCTGCAGACGGAGCTCGACCACCGCAACGCCTGGGACATCGACGCGCAGCTGGAGCAGGCGATGGACGCGCTGCGCTGCCCGCCGCCGGATGCGATCGTCGACAAGCTGTCAGGTGGTGAGCGCCGCCGGGTCGCGCTCTGCAAGCTGCTGCTGCAGCAGCCGGACCTGCTGCTGCTCGACGAGCCCACCAACCACCTGGACGCCGAGTCCGTGCTGTGGCTCGAGCAGCACCTGCAGAAGTATCCGGGCGCCGTCATGGCGATCACCCACGACCGGTACTTCCTGGACAACGTCGCCGAGTGGATCCTCGAGCTCGACCGCGGCCGCACGTACGGGTACGAGGGGAACTACTCGAAGTACCTGGAGACCAAGAAGCAGCGCCTCGTCGTCGAGGGTCAGAAGGACGCCAAGCGGCAGAAGATCCTGGAGCGCGAGCTCGAGTGGGTCCGGTCGAACGCGAAGGCCCGGCAGACCAAGAGCAAGGCCCGGCTCGCGCGGTACGAGGAGCTCGCCGCCGAGGCCGAGCGGAACCGCAAGCTCGACATCGACGAGATCAACATCCCGCCGGGCCCACGCCTGGGCAGCACCGTGCTCGAGGTGAACAAGCTGGAGAAGGGCTTCGGCGACCGCAAGCTGATCGACGGCCTGAGCTTCAGCCTCCCGCGGGCCGGCATCGTCGGTATCGTCGGGCCGAACGGCGTCGGCAAGTCGACGCTGTTCCGGATGATCGTCGGCGAGGAGCAGCCGGACGCGGGCTCGCTGAAGCTCGGCGAGACCGTGAAGATCTCGTACGTCGACCAGTCGCGCGGCGGCCTGGACCCGAAGAAGACGGTCTGGCAGCAGGTGTCCGACGAGCTCGACTTCATCAAGGTCGCGAACTTCGAGATGCCGAGCCGGGCGTACGTCGCCTCGTTCGGGTTCAAGGGCCCGGACCAGCAGAAGCCGACCGGCGTCCTGTCCGGCGGTGAGCGGAACCGGCTGAACCTGGCGCTGACGCTGAAGATGGGCGGCAACCTGCTGCTCCTCGACGAGCCGACCAACGACCTGGACGTCGAGACCCTGCAGTCGCTCGAGGACGCCCTGCTGGAGTTCCCGGGCTGTGCGGTGGTCGTGTCCCACGACCGGTGGTTCCTGGACCGGGTGGCGACGCACATCCTGGCCTGGGAGGGCAGCGACGACGACCCGGCCAACTGGTTCTGGTTCGAGGGCAACTTCGCGGCCTACGAGGCGAACAAGATCGAGCGTCTCGGCCCGGAGGCGGCGCGGCCGCACCGCGTCACCCACCGCAAGCTCACCCGCGAGTAACGCGAACAGCCCGAAGAGGCATCGGCCGACCCGAAGGGCCCCGCTCCGCATCAGGAGCCGGGGCCCTTCGCGCGTTCCAACACTTAGCCCTTGCGCTAACTATCGAGCCGCGGCAATACTTAGCCTCATGGCACAGTATTCGGAGCAGGTCGACGGTGTCTTCGTTGCGCTCGCCGATCCGACGCGGCGCAGCGTCATCCGGCGGCTGGGGCGGGGACCGACGAGCGTGGGCGAGCTCGCGGCGGAGTTCCCCATCACGTTGCCGTCGTTCATGAAGCACGTCCGGACGCTCGAGTCGAACGGGCTGATCCGCACCGTGAAGACCGGCCGGGTGCGCACGTGCGTGCTCAACCGGGAGCGGCTGGAGTTGGTGGACGGCTGGCTCGCCGAGCAGCGGCGGATCTGGGAGGAGCGCACCGACCGGCTGGAGCGTTTCGTCATCGAGGAGGAGGAATCGTGAGTCGTACAGGGTTCGATCCGGAGCTGGACCTGATGGTGGAGCGGGTGATCCGCGCGCCCCGCAAGGCCCTGTGGCGGGCCTGGACCGATCCGCGACGCTTCGAGCAGTGGTGGGTGCCGGCTCCGGCGCTCTGCCGGGTCGAGCGGCTGGAGATGCGGCCGGGCGGGGCGATCGTCACGCGGCTCAGCGAGGACGGCAGCGACTTCGTACCGCATCTCGAGGCGGTCGTCCTGGTGGCCGACGAGCTCGAGCGGATCGCCTTCACGAACGCGATCGACAGCACCTGGCGCCCGGCGGATCCGCAGCCGATCGCGATGACGGCCGAGGTGCTCCTGGACGACCACCCGGACGGTACGGCGTACCGGATGATCGCCCGGCACGGGGACCCGGCGACTCGCGGCCGGCACGCGGAAATGGGGTTCGCGGACGGATGGGGAACGGTCACCGAGCAGCTGGCGAAGTTGGTGGAGCGATGAAGCTCGTACTGACGGAGTTCGTGACGCTCGACGGCGTCAGCCAGGGGCCGGGCTCGCCGACCGAGGACACGACCGACGGCTTCACCCGCGGCGGCTGGCTCGTGCCGTACATCGACGAGCTCTTCGTACGCCGGACGGCCGAATGGCTCGAACGCGCCGGCGGGCTGCTCCTGGGGCGGCGCACGTACGACGCGTTCGCGCGCGACTGGCCGCAGGTCACCGACCCCGACGATCCGTACACCGAGCGGATGAACTCGCTACCGAAGTACGTCGTGACCAGCACGCGCACCGCGGGCACCTGGCATCCGACGACGGTGCTGACCGGCCTCGACGACGTCGGCGAGCTGAAGCGGCAGCCAGGCGGCGAGCTGCAGATCCACGGCAGCGCACGGCTCGGGTACGCGCTGTTGAAGGCGGGGCTGGTCGACCTGGTGCGGCTGGTCGTCGCGCCGACTGTGCTCGGCGCCGGAAGGCGGCTGTTCGAGCAGCCGGGTGACGGGGCAGGGCTGAGACTTCAGGCACAGGAGGCGACGCCGAGCGGACTCATGCTGCTCGAGTACGAGGCGGTCGGCGCCGCCCCGGTGGGGGAGTACGAAGGCGTCACGGCGTACGTCTGACTCAGCCCTCGCCGCCGAAGTCGTGGCCGGTGGGGCCTTCGAGATGTCCCCAGCCAAAGGACCTGCCGGGGTTCGGCTCGAAGCCGGCGAACGGGATGAAGTTCATGCCGGCGGTGGCCGCGAAGTACCCCTGGCCGTACGGCATCACGGCTGCGCCCGCCTCCCAGTACGGGACCTCGCGGCTGCCGTACTTGACGTAGCGAACCTTCGGCTGGTCACCTTCGCCGATCCGGGCAGCATCCTGGGCACAGGCCGGTACGGTCCGGGTGCCGTACTTCGGCTGGGTCCAGACGATGTCGGTCGTCGACGGACCGTGCTGCGGGTTGAAGAAGCACGGAACCCGGCGCTCCGGCACCGGTTCGCCGCGCATCCGCGCCTGGACGCAGACGATCGCGTAGCGACCGGTCGCCAGCGTGTCGGCGACGGAGCTGATGCCGTCGGCGGCCCGGATGCGCGTGACTGCCCGCTGTGCCGCCTCGTACGCGTCGAGTGCGACCTGGTAGTCCGCCCGCGCGTCCGGGTCGAGCGGATGCCCTTCCACTTGCGTGTCCAGCCGCCGCAGCTCCTCGCCGAGCAGCGTCACGTCCTCGTCGGCAAGCTTGCGGATCTGCTCCAGTTCCTCGGCGTCACCGCGCTGCGCGGCTCGCCGGTCCCAGAAGTACCGGCCCGCGAGTGCCAAACTCCCGCCCCCCAACGCGGCCAGAAACCACCACATCTTCCGAAGGTAACGCCGGTGGCCGCCCGGCTAAACGGTCTGCGCCAGATAGTCGGTCAAAACGTTGCCAACGACGCGCAGGTCCTCGGTGATGAGCGCCTTCCAGAGCGCCCAGCCGCGGGCCCGGGCCCAGGTGCCGGCGTCCTGGTCGACAGCCTCCCGGAAGGCGGCGCGGGAGGCGCCGGAGAAGAAGGTGTAGGCGATCACCAGGTCGCACGCAGGGTCGCCGACTCCCGACGTACCGAAGTCGATGACCGCGGAGAGCCGGCCGTCGCGGACCAGCAGGTTGCCGTTGGCGATGTCGCCGTGGAACCACACCGGCGGCCGGTCCCAGGAAGTCGCCAGCGCCGCGTCCCACACTTCACGCGCGAGATCGGTGTCGATCCGGCCCTTCAATGCGGCGAGGGCCTCGATCGTCTCGTCGTGGTAGTACGCCGGGGGGCCGCCGCGATGGAAGCTGTGCGCACCGGCGAGCGGCCCGCCGGTGGGGTCGACGTCCTGCAAGGCGCGGATGAACTCCGCGATCGACCGAGCGAAACCGGGCAGGTCCGTCACGGTGTCCGCTGACGCGGTCCGGCCGTCGATCCAGCGCCGGATCGCCCACGGGTGCGGGTAGCCCTCGCCGGGCGCGCCCTTCGCGACGGCCTCGGGGATCTCGACCGGGAGCTGTGGACCGAGAACCGGCAGCCACGTGTGCTCCTTGTCCACGGCCGCCACGTAGCTAGCGTGCGTCGGCAGCCGGGCGGTCAGCCCGGCGCCGAGCCGGTACGTCCGGTTGTCCCAGCCGTCGACTTCGACCGGCGTCACCGGGAGACCGGCCCACTGCGGGAACTGCTGTGCGATCAATCGCCGTACCAGCGCTGCGTCGATACCGGCCCGGCCGTCCTGGGGGAGTTCCGTCACGCGAAGAAGGTTCCCCGACGCGGACGGCCGGTCTCAAACGCTTTAGCCGACGGCTTCAGCGTTGGCCGATGTGCTCGGAGACGGCGTCGAAGACCCGGCCGACCGCGGCGAAGTCCTCGGGGCTGGCGAGGTTGACCAGGTTCTCCCGGACGCCCTCCACGTGGAACGGCGCGGCCTGCTCGAGCAGGGCGAAGCCGGCGTCGGTCAGCTCGGCCCAGACGCCGCGCTTGTCGCTCGTGCACGACGTGCGGCGGACCAGCTCGGCGGCCTCCAGGCGGCCGACGGTGTGCGTCAGGCGGGACCGGCTCTGGTGCAGCCGGTCGGCGAGGTCGGCCATCCGGAGCCGCCGGTCGGGCGCCTCGGAGAGCCGCACCAGGATCTCGTAGTCGTTGATTCCGAGGCCGAACTGGCGCAGATCCTCGTCGAGTTTGGCCATCAGGCGTGCGGTGCCCAGCAGGTACGCACGCCACGCCACCTGCTGCTCGGCGTCGAGCCACCGAGTCCCCCGGTCCATCTCAGTCTCCATCGTCACGGGAACAGTGTAGCGGGAATGTAGTTGACTTTTAAACCGTTACTGCCTACTGTCGTAGTCATCGGTTGAAGTTTTAACTACCACGGCTGCGTCGCCCCCGACCAGTACGAACCACCTTCCGAGAGGACCCCATGAGCGACACCACCACCGGCACCGCGACCAGCAGCATTCCCGGCCTGGTCGCCGGCACGTACGCCCTCGACACCGCGCACAGCGAGGTCGGCTTCACCGTCCGGCACCTGATGACCAAGGTCCGCGGCACCTTCCAGGAGTTCAGCGGCGAGATCGTCGTCAAGGACTCCATCGAGGAGTCCACGACCAACGTCGCGATCGAGCTGGCGTCGGTGCACACCCGCAGCGAGCAGCGCGACGGGCACCTGCGCTCCGGCGACTTCTTCGACGCCGAGAACAGCCCCAAGATGACCTTCGTCAGCACCGCCATCAAGCCCGAGGGCGACGACTACGTCCTGGCCGGCGAGCTGACCATCAAGGACGTCACCAAGCCGATCGAGCTGGCCGTCGAGTTCCTCGGCGTCGACCAGAACGCCTACGGCCAGACCATCATCGGTTTCGAGGCCTCCGCGTCGATCAGCCGCAAGGAGTGGGGCATCGACTTCAACGTGCCGCTCGAGGGCGGCAAGCTGCTGATCGGTGACAAGGTGGACATCCACCTCGACGTCCAGGCCGCGCTGCAGGCCTGACCCCGGCAAAACCGAAAGACCCCGCGCCGCTCGGCGCGGGGTCTTTGCTATGCCTGGACCATGCGATGGGCGAGGTCCGCGTAGAGCTTGCCGAGCGCGGCCGGGTCGCCGCGGTGCGGGGTGTACCACCGGGCGACGTCGATGGACAGCGAGAGCACGGCGAGGGTGGTGCCGGGCAGGTCGGGCACCGTGAACTCGCCCGCGGCGACGCCGTCGGCGAGAACCTGCTCGATCTGGGCGGAGATCGCCCGGCGGATCGTCGCGACCTCGGCCAGGTGCTCGGGTGACAGGGCGGCCAGCTCGTACTGGACCACGCGCGCGATCGTGTGATGCTCCGCGTGCCAGGCGGTGAAGGCCGCGACCAGCGAGCGGAGCCGGTCCGCGGGCGCGGAGCCGGTGTCGGCGGAGCGCAGTACGTCGAGGGCCGCGTTGTGACCGTAGCGGCTGATCTCGAAGAGCAGGCGCTCCTTCGACGGGTAGTGCACGTACAGCGCGGCGGGGCTCATCCCGGCGCGCGAGGCGATGTCGCGGGTGGTGGTGGCCTGGTAGCCGCGCTCGGCGAAGGCGTCGACGGCGCCGGTCAGCAGCCGGCGCGCCGCGGCCGGCTGGACGTGCTCCCACACCAGGGGATCGGTGACTGCGGACACGTTGACACCTTGCACCGAACGCGTGAAGCTAAGCAAGCGCTTAGCCATTTGTCTCAAATCCTCGGGGAGGCCCCATGGAGCGCGTCATCTTCGGCGAGGACCACCACGCGTTCCGCGCCAGCGCCAAGGAGTACTGCGACCGCTCGCTGGTGCCGCGGATGGAGCAGTTCCTCGAAGAGAAGACGATCGACCGTGCCGCCTGGCTGGAGGCCGGGAAGCAGGGCTTCCTCGGGCTCGACGTGCCGGAGGAGTACGGCGGCTCGAGCGTCGGCGACTACCGGTTCAACGCCGTGTTCGCCGAGGAGGTGTCGAAGGTCTCCGCGTCGCTGTCGAGCTGCTTCGGCATCCACTACGACTGCGCCGCGCCGTACTTCGTGGACCTCGGCACCGAGGAGCAGAAGCAGCGCTGGCTGCCGAAGTTCTGTGCCGGTGAGTACGTCGCCGCGATCGGGATGACCGAGCCGTCCGGCGGTTCGGACCTGGCCGCGCTGAAGACGACCGCGAAGAAGGCCGACGGCGGCTGGGTGCTGAACGGCTCGAAGACCTTCATCACGAACGGCGACATGGCCGACCTGGTGATCGTCGCGGCCCGCACGACGCCGGAGAAGGGCGCGAAGGGCATCACGCTGTTTGTGGTCGAGGAGGGTATGGAGGGCTTCGCCCGCGGCCGCAAGCTCGACAAGGTCGGCCAGACCGAGTCCGGTACGTCGGAGCTGTTCTTCGAGGACCTGTTCGTCGGTGACGGCAACGTGCTCGGCGAGCTGGACCGCGGGTTCATCCACATGATGGAGCGGCTGGCGCAGGAGCGGATCGGCGCCGCGGTGTCGAACATCGCGCACGCCACCCAGATCCTCGCCGAGACGATCGACTACGTGAAGCAGCGCAAGGCGTTCGGCCAGCCGGTCGGCTCGTTCCAGTACAACAAGTTCCTGATCGCCGAGCTGGTCACCAAGGCCGAGGTCACCCAGTCGTACGTCGACAACGCGATCGTCGCGCACGACGAGGACCGGCTGTCCGCGGTGGACGCGGCGAAGACGAAGTGGTGGAGCGCCCACGTGCAGAACGAGATCCTGGACGCCTGCGTCCAGCTGCACGGCGGCTACGGCTACATGAACGAGTACCGGGTCGCGCGCGCCTGGCGCGACGCCCGCGTCACCAAGATCTGGGCCGGAAGCAACGAAATCATGAAAGAGCTGATCGGCCGCGACCTCGGCCTGTAGAAGGGAATTGCTGTGCCTGAAGCAGTCATCGTGTCCACGGCCCGGTCGCCGATCGGCCGTGCGTACAAGGGATCGCTGACCACGATCCGGCCGGACGACCTCGCCGTACAGATGATCCAGGCCGCGGTCGGCAAGGCCGGGCTGACCGGTGACCAGATCGAGGACCTCGCGCTCGGGTGCGCGGAGCCGCACGACGAGCACGGCGGCAACATGGCGCGCCGGGTCGCGGTGCAGCTCGGCTGGGACAACACGCCGGCGACCACGGTCAACCGGTTCTGCGCGTCGTCGACGCAGACCGCGCGGATGGCCTACCACGCGATCAAGGCCGGCGAGGGCGACATCTTCGTCAGCGCCGGCGTCGAGTGCGTCTCGCGGTACAAGAACTTCGGCTCCGCCGGTGTCGGCGACCCGAGCTCGTTCAACCCGCTCTTCACCGACGCGGTCGCGCGGACCGAGAAGTACGCCGAGACCAACGACACCTGGCACGACCCGCGCGCGGACGGGCAGATCCCGGACATCTACATCTCGATGGGCCAGACCGCCGAGAACGTGGCGACGCTGCGTGGCATCAGCCGCGAGGACCAGGACGTCTTCGGCGTCCGCTCGCAGAACCTGGCCGAGAAGGCGATCAACAACGGGTTCTTCGAGCGCGAGATCACGCCGGTGACGCTGCCGGACGGGACCGTGGTGAGCAAGGACGACGGCCCGCGGGCCGGGACGACGCTGGAGAAGGTGAGCCAGCTGCAGCCGGTGTTCCGCCCCGACGGCACCGTGACGGCCGGGAACTGCTGCCCGCTGAACGACGGCGCCGCGGCGGTCGTGATCATGAGCGACACCAAGGCACGCGAACTCGGCCTGACGCCGCTGGCGCGGATCGTGTCGACCGGTGTCAGCGGTCTGTCGCCGGAGATCATGGGCCTCGGGCCGGTCGAGGCCTCGAAGCAGGCGCTGGCCCGGGCCGGGATGAGCATCAACGACATCGACCTGGTCGAGATCAACGAGGCGTTCGCGGTCCAGGTGATCGGCTCCGCGCGCGAGCTCGGGATCGACGAGGACAAGCTGAACGTGCACGGCGGCGCGATCGCGCTCGGCCACCCGTTCGGCTCGACCGGCGCGCGGATCATGACCACGCTGGTCAACGGTCTGCAGTTCGAGGACAAGCAGTTCGGCCTGGAGACCATGTGCGTCGGCGGCGGGCAGGGTATGGCGATCGTGCTCGAGCGCCTCAGCTGATGAGCCTCGACGGCCGGACGGCGATCGTCACCGGAGCCTCACGCGGTATCGGGCTGGCGATCGCGCAGCGCCTGGTGGCCGACGGCGCGCGGGTCGTCATCACCGGACGCACCCAGGAGACCCTCGACCAGGCGGTCGAGGCCCTGGGCGGCCGGGAGCACGCCCTCGCGGTGGCCGGCAAGGCGGCCGACCCGGAGCATCGGTCGCAGGTGGTGGCCGCCGCGGTGGCGACGTACGGCTCGGTGGACCTGCTGGTGAACAACGCCGGCATCAACCCGATCTACGGAAAGCTGCTGGACGTCGACCAGGCGGTCGCGGCCAAGATGGTGGACACCAACGTGCTGGCCGCGATCGCCTGGGTGCGGGCCTGCCGGGACGCGTGGATGCGCGCGCACGGCGGGGCCGTGGTCAACCTGTCCTCGGTGGCCGGTCAGGGGCCGTCACCCGGCATCGGCTGGTACGGCGCGACCAAGGCGATGGTGTCCCGGGTCACGCAGGAGCTGGCCGTCGAGCTGGCTCCGGAGATCAGGGTCAACGCCGTGGCCCCGGCGGTGGTGAAGACCAAGTTCGCCGGAGCGCTCTACGAGGGCCGTGAGGACAAGGTGGCGTCGACGTACCCGCTGGGACGGCTGGGCCGGCCGGAGGACGTCGCCTCGCTGGTGTGGTTCCTGCTGTCCGACGAGGCGTCGTGGATCACCGGCCAGACCATCACCATCGACGGCGGGCTGATGCTGAACGGCGGGATCGCCTAGGGCCGGCGGCCCTGCCAGCCCGCCAGCTGGTCGTACGGCGGCGCGTCGGCGGCCACCGGTACCACCGGGCCGAACGGGATGTGCCCGCCGCGCTGCTCGGCCGGGACGTATTGCCGAACCATCGGAAGCACCTGTGCCGCCAGCTCCTCGTCGAGCTGGTCACGGCGGCCCGTCGCCGTGGCCAGGTCCCAGGCGTGGGTGGCGAGCTCACCCGTGTACGCGCCGATGGCTGCTGCGCCGGGGAAAGTGCCCCAGGGCAGCTTGCAGGTCCGCCCGAGGATCGAGTCGTCGGCCAGGGTGGCGTCGAGCGCGATGCGGCGTTCCTTCCAGGCGGCCGGGACGTCGTCGACTCCGGTGGTGACGACGGGGATGGTCAGCGGGTCGCCGCCGTTCAGCGCCAGGTCGATTCGTGCCGCGACCGTGAGCAGGTGGCCGAGGAGAGTGCGGACGTCGTACTCGTCGCAGGGGGTCTGGAGGTCAAGGTCGTCGGGACTGGTGGTGTCGACGAGCTGCTGGGTCTGGTCGAGGGCACGGACGAACAGTGCGCGTGGGTCGTTGGTCATGAAGACAGCTTCGAGGGGTATATACGACATCTTCTGTCCCATATTGTTGGAAACATGCGCGCGGACCGGTTGTTGCAGATCATCCTGTTGCTGCAGCGGCACGAGAGGCTGAGCGCACGGGAGCTGGCCGAGCGGCTCGAGGTGTCGACGCGGACTGTCATGCGGGACATGGAGGCGTTGTCGGCGGCCGGCGTACCGGTGTACTCCGAGCGTGGGCGCAACGGGGGCTGCGTGCTGCTGCCCGGGTACCGCGCCGACGTGAGTGAGCTGACACCGCGCGAGGCGCAGGCGCTGTTCGCCTGGTCCGGGCGAGCGGCGTTGTCGGAAGAGCTCGGGTTGCGGGACGCGCTGCACTCGGCGATGGGGAAGCTGTCCGCGACGTTGCCGGCCGAGCTGCAGGGCGATGCGGACGCCTTGTCGGGCGCGATCGTGGTGGACCGGCGGCGGTGGTTCGCCGACACCGAGGACACCGGCGCGTTGCCGGTACTGCGGCAGGCCGTCGTCACGCGCCGGCGGGTGCGGCTGCGCTACGCGTCGGCGAGTGAGGGCGTTCAGCAACGAACCGTCGATCCGTGGGGGCTCGTGGAGCAGGCCGGCAGGTGGTACCTGGTGGCTGCGCATCGTGGCGCCGCGCGGATGTACCGGGTGTCCCGCGTCGAGCAGGCCGACGTACTCGAGGAGGCGGCGGAGCGGCCGGAAGGGCTGGACGTCCGCGCCGAGTGGGAGCGGTTGCGCTCAGGGCTCGAGCGGCAACTGCCGGTCGGGGCGGACGTGCTGGTTCGGGTGCGGCCGGACCGGGTCGAGATGGTCCGGCGGATCGCCACGCCGATGCTGGCCACGGGGGAGGCGGCGCGCGACGTACCGGCCGACGACGAATGGCCGCACCTGCGGATGCACTTCCGGGTGCGCGAGGCCGCGTGCGGCGTACTGCTGGGGTTCGCCGGCGATGTCGAGGTGCTGGAGCCGGCCGGCATCAGGGCGCGGATGCTCGAGCTGGCGAAGGCGGCGGTGGCGACCTACGGCTGACGGGTGGCCACGAACGTCTGCCGCAGGATCACGTTGCCGTCGGCAGCGATGTCCTCGTTGCGCCAGTGGAAACCCGTCGTGGTGATGCCGGTGAACTGCCAGCGGGTACTCGCGTTCTGCGCCTCGAGCGTGATGGTGTCCGCGGTCGCGTGGGCGATGAACGGCATCACGAACGCGGCCTTCGGACCCAGCCAGGTCGAGCGGAACGCCTCCAGTCCGGGATCGTAGATCCGGATCGACAGTCCCCACTCCCCGTCACCGTCGGTCGCCCGCGCTGCTCGGCTCGGAGTGATCCAGATGTCGGCGACCGCGCGGCCGTCGAGCGCCCAGGCGAAGTGCCATTCCCCCGTGGTCTGCCGGATCACGGCGCCGCTGTCGTCGTACCAGGCGACGTCGAGGTCCCAGCTCCCGATCAGCGGCGCGAACGGGCGGAACGGCTCGGCGAACTCGGGGCGCGGGGCGTCGGAGACCATCAGGCCGGCCAGCGTCCGGGCGGCCGCCGCACCGTCGGGGATCTGCATGAGCTCAAGCCTAGGCCCGGACGCCCCGCCGCCGGTGACCCCGTCGCGTGGAACCACGATGGCACTTCCGGCGGTCGGGGCGATCAGTCCGACAGCACCGCGCCACTCTAGTACGAGTCCGGCGCACATCCGAATCACGGGACGCGCGCGATCACATCACTTAATCCGTGGCGGCTCTCCAGCCTGCTGGCTAGGGTCCGGGCATGACGACTCGGGCGGTGGTACGGCTGGCAGTGGCAGACGATGCCGAGGCGGTGGCAACGGTCCGGGCGATCGTCGCGCCGTACAAGGTGATGTCGGCCGCGGCGACGCGGCACCTGATCACCGTGCAGTCGCCGAAGGAACGGTTCCTGCCGTTGGTCGCCGACCGCGAGGGTGAGATCGTCGCGTGGGCCTCGGCCGGGATCAACGTGTGGACCAGTCAGCCGGGGCAGGCCCATCTCAGCATCTACGTGCATCCGGACCACCGCAAGCAGGGCATCGGCAGCGAGCTCGCCGAACGCCTGCACCAGCACCTCACCGAGGTCGGCGCGGTCCGGGTCCGGTCGTTCGTGCAGCCCGACGGGCTCGAGTTCGCGCGCAACCTCGGGTACGACGGGACGCGGCAGATGCACTTCGCCGGCCTCGACCTGACGGCGCATCTGCCCGAGCAGCCGGAGACGCCGGCGGGGATCGAGCTGGTGGCGCTGGACAGCGTGGATCCGCGGACGGCGTACACGGCCGACACGATCGCGTCGCTGGACGAGCCGAGCGACTCGCCGCTGGACTCGGTCGACTACGACCAGTGGCTGGAGGAGGTCTGGAACAGCCCCTCCGTGGACAGGTCGCTCAGCGTCGGCGCGATGGCCGGCGAGGAGATGGCGGCCTTCACCGTCGTCGAGACGGCCGGGGACCGGATGTGGTCGGGGATGACCGGCACGGTTCCGGCCTACCGCGGGACCGGCCTGGCGAAGCTGGTGAAGTCGGTCGCGCTCCGGCGTGCGGCGGCCGCCGGGATCACCTCGGCGTACACGTCCAACGACGACGAGAACGGCCCGATGCTTGCCGTCAACAACTGGCTCGGGTACCGCCGGGTGCAGACCGAGCTGGGGCTGCTGAAAACCCTCTGAGACCGAGCTGTAATGGGTTCACTTCCGGTATGCACCTGAAATGGCGCTAGATTCCGGGGAACTTCGGTGTCGTTGGAGTGCCCAAGGAGTTTCAGATGGAGATCAGGGCGGCTGAGCCACGCGATGTGGACGCGGCGGTCGCGCTGCACGACGCACTGGTGCCGTACCTGGCGACCACCCGGGGCGCGCTCGCCCGCCGGACCGGCACGGGGAACGCACCCGGTCGGGGAACGTTCGCGGCCGTCGGCGACGATGCCACGCTCGCGGGCTGGGCGACGGACGGCCTGATCGCCGGTTCCGACCCGCTGGACGGGGAGTTGCGGGTGCTGGTCCGGCCGGAGTACCGGCGGCGGGGGATCGGGACGCGGCTGCTGGAGGCAACGCATGCCAACCTGAGGGCGGCCGGCGCGACGTCGGCGCGGGTGTTCGCGGACCCGGGATCGGTCGCCTGGGCGGCCCGGTTCGGGTACCGGCAGACGCGCCAGGTGCACTACGCGGGCATCGATCCGCGGAAGGCGCCGGAGCTGCCCGAGATCCCGAGCGGCGTGGAGTTGCTGTCGGCCGGCGCCGTCGATCCGCGGCTGCTGTACGAGGCCGACATGGTTGCCCAGCGCACCAAGCCGGGCGACGCCAAGATCTCCACCCGGCCGTACGACGACTGGCTGGCGGGCGTCTGGCGCAACCCGGACACGGTGCTCGATCTGAGCGTCGCCGCCGTGTACGAGGGCCGCGTGGTCGCGTTCACGCTGGGGCTCGGCGACCACACGATGATCTGGTCGAAGATGACATCGACGCTGCCCGAGTACCGCGGCCGCGGCCTGGCCAAGCTGGTCAAAGCCGCGGCCCTGCACCGCGCCGCCGAGGCCGGAGTGCACGGCGCCTACACCGCCAACTACGACGGCAACGCCCCCATGATCGCCGTCAACGAATGGCTCGGCTACCACCGCATCGCGACCCACGCGGTGCTGATCTGCCCGCTTTAAGGAACGAGCAGGACGACCGTTTCGGCGACGCAGGCCGGCTTGGTGGAGTTTTCCAGCTCGATCACCCAGTTGAGGGAGACCTGGACGCCGGCGGGGGTCTGTACGGCGTTCGCGATCGAGGCGCCGGCGCGGACCCGGGTGCCGACCGGGACCGGGGCCGGGAAGCGGACCTTGTTGACGCCGTAGTTGAGTTTCGCGATCACGCCGTCGACCTTGAACAGTTCCTCGCCGAAGCGGGCGATCAGGCTCAGCGTCAGGTAACCGTGCGCGATCGTCCCGCCGTACGGGCCCTTGGCGGCGCGGTCGACGTCGACGTGGATCCACTGGTGGTCGCCGGTCGCGTCGGCGAACTGGTTCACCTGCTCCTGGGTGATCTCCAGCCACGCGCTCTCACCGAGCGTTGTGCCGACCGCGTGCACCACCTCGTCGACGCCGTTGAACGTCTGCGGCATGTCGCCTGCCTCCTAGTTCCGCGGTCCGCCGGCGACGTACAGGACCTGGCCGGACACGAAGCCGGCCTCCTCGCTGCAGAAGAACGACGCCGCGGCGGCGATGTCCTCCGGCTTGCCGGTGCGTTGCACCGGGATGCTCGCGGCGGTCGCCTTCTTGAACTCCTCGAAGTCGACGCCGACGCGAGCCGCGGTCGCGGCCGTCATGTCGGTCTCGATGAACCCCGGCGCGATAGCGTTCGCCGTGACACCGAACTTGCCCAGCTCGATCGCGAGCGTCTTCGCCAGGCCCTGCAGACCGGCCTTCGCGGACGCGTAGTTCGCCTGGCCGCGGTTGCCGAGGGCCGAGGTCGAGGACAGGAACACCATCCGGCCGTACTTGGCCTCGACCATGTGCGCCTGGCAGGCCTTCGACATCAGGAAGCTGCCCTTGAGGTGCACCGACATGACCGTGTCCCAGTCGTCCTCGGACATCTTGAACAGCAGGTTGTCCCGCAGGACGCCGGCGTTGTTGACCAGGATCGTCGGCGCGCCGAGCTCCGCGGCCACCCGCTCGACGGCAGCCGTGACCTGGTCGGCCTTGCTGACGTCGGCGCCGACGCCGATCGCCCTGCCGCCGGCCTCGGTGATGGCCTTCACGGTCGCCTCGCAGGCGCCCTCGTCGAGGTCGACGACCGCGACGGCGTGACCGTCCGCGGCGAGCCGCTGCGCGACGGCCGCGCCGATTCCCCGGGCCGCCCCGGTCACGATCGCCACCCGCTGCTCGCTCATCCACCACTCCAATCGGTCCACTGGTCTGCCGGAGATGACATTACCCACGGTCAGTCACCCGGGAAGTACCCCGGATGACATGATCGTGGTGTGGATCATCACAACCGCCACGTCTACGACTGCCCGTTGCGCTGGGGAGACATGGACGCGCTCGGCCATGTGAACAACGGCCGGTACGTGGACTACCTCCAGGACGCCCGCGTCGACTTCCTGTTCCGGACCGCCAAGGAGCTCGGCGCCGACAACCTCGAGACCGGCCTGCTGGTGGCCCGGCACGAGGTGCAGTACCGCGCGCCGTTGCACTTCCGGCCCGAGCCGGTGCGGATCGAGCTCTGGATCAGCGAGATCCGGGCCGCGTCGTTCACGGTCGACTACGAGATCCTCGACGCCGAGCCGGAACGCCGGACGTACGTCGAGGCGCGGACCAAGCTGGTCCCGTTCGATTTCACCGCGAACCGCCTGCGCCGGATCACCCCGGTCGAGCGGACCGCGCTGGAGAAGCTGGTGGGCGCCTGATGTACACACACCCGGTCCTGGTCCGGTGGTCCGACATCGACTCGTACGACCACGTGAACAACGTGCGGTACTTCGACTACCTGCAGGAGGCGCGGATCGCGTTCCTCGGGCAGGTGATGGAGACGACGGGCGACTTCTTCGCGCAGTACCCGTGCGTGCTGGTCAGCCAGACGGTGGACTACCTGCGCCCGATCCTGCTCCGGCACCCGCCGTACGACGTGGACGTGTGGATCGCCTCCGTCGGTACGTCGTCGTACACGCTCGGCTCCCGCATCGTGGACCGCAGCGCCGGCGCGGAGGACGTGTACGCCAAGGCGGAGTCGGTGATCGTCGCCGTGGACGGCGCCACCCACGCCAAACGGCCCCTCGGCGACACCGAAAAGGCAGCCCTCCTCCGACACCTTGTGACCAGTTGAGAGGAGGGCATGTCGCCCGATCCCACGCCTACGGCGCGGCGCTCGGCGGGCACCTCGCCGCACTGGAGGAAAGGGCACGATGGAACCACATCGAGCCCTTCCCTCCAGCACGCCGAGGCGCTCCGCCGAGCACCTGCTCGCTACGGCGTGGGATCGGGCGACATACCCTAGGTCCGAGATGACTGAGCAGCAGAGCTTCTACGACGCCGTCGGTGGGGCGGAGACCTTCCACCGGTTGGTGGCAGCGTTCTACCGCGGGGTTGCCGCCGATCCGGAACTGCGGGCGATGTACCCGGAGGAGGACCTCGGTCCGGCCGAGGTGCGCTTCCGGATGTTCCTCGAGCAGTACTGGGGCGGCCCGAAGACGTACTCCGAGCAGCGCGGGCACCCCCGGCTGCGGATGCGGCACGCCCCGTTCGCCGTCACCCCGGGCGCGCGGGACCGGTGGCTCGGCCACATGCGGGCCGCGCTCGACGAGATCGCCCTGTCCCCGGAGCGGGACGAGGAGATCTGGCGCTACATGGTGATGGCCGCGCACAGCATGGTGAACACCGACGAACCGCAGTACCCGGGCGCGATCGACGTGTCCGGCCGCTGAACCACTGTCTGAATCTTCCAGAAGGAGACAACACGAGCATGGCTACCACTCGTACGGCGAAGGCCCACTGGGAAGGCTCGCTGATGGAGGGCGCCGGCCAGGTCGCCTTGGAGTCGTCCGGTGTCGGCACCTATGACGTCACCTGGGCCTCCCGCGCGAACGACGCCAACGGCAAGACCAGCCCGGAGGAGCTGATCGCGGCCGCGCACTCCACCTGCTTCTCGATGGCGCTGTCGCACGCGCTGGCGCAGGCCGGCAACCCGCCGGCGTCGCTCGACACCCAGGCCGACGTGACCTTCCAGCCGGGTGAGGGCATCACCGGGATCAAGCTGGCCGTGAACGGCAACGTGCCCGGGCTGACCGCCGACGAGTTCGCGGAGTTCGCCGAGGGTGCGAAGAAGAACTGCCCGGTCTCGCAGGCGCTGTCCGCCGTCCCGATCACCCTGGACGTCACTTTCACCGCCTGAATCACCGCCTGAATCACCGGCGCTGAATCCACCGCTCTGACGCCTCCCGTGCCTCGGCACGGGAGGCGTCCGCGTCTCAGCTCCGGGCCTCGTCCTGCTTCTCGGTGGCTGCGCTGTCGTCGGCCCTGGCCTCTTCTTCCTTCTCGGTGCCGGAGCCGACGCCGGAGGTCAGGGTGCTGTTCGGGTCGCGGGTGGTCAAGTTGCCGACCCGGAGGACCTCGCCGTTGCGGACGTACCAAGTGGTGCCGTCCTCGCCGCGCAGCGTGGTGATCCGCAGGCCGACCGCGACCACGACGCCGGTCGCCTTCTCCATGTCGATCAGGTCGCCGACGCCGTACTGGTCCTCGAAGATCATGAACACGCCGGCCAGGAAGTCCTTCACCAGCGTCTGCGCGCCGAAGCCGAGCGCCACGCCGATGATGCTCGCGGACGCGATCACCGGGAGGATGTTGAAGCCGAGCTCGGCGAGCACCATCACCACCAGGACCGCGCTCAGCACGATGGTGATCGCGCTGCACAGCAGCGAGGCGATCGTCTCGGCGCGCTGGGTCCGGCGCTCGCTGGCGAGCGTGCTCTCCACGAAACCCTGGCCGAGTTTCGACTTGGACAGGACGCCGGCCACCGCACCGTTGCCGGTCCGCCGGGCGAACCGGCGGATGATCTTGTGCAGCAGCCAGCGCAGCACGAAGAAGCCGATGATCAGGCCGGCGATCCGGGCCGGCACGACCACGACCTGATCGGTCACCTCCAGCTTGCCGTCGTTGCCCATCCGGAAGAACGTCGGGAACGTGTCCGGCAGACTCAACAACGGGGAAAACGGGGGGTGACTGACTAGGGACGCAAGGTAGCTGGTCAGAATAGGCATCTCGCCGCCTGATGTTAGTAGGGCTGACAAGGAGACGGAAAAGCATGTCGAGCCGGCTGGACGACGAGCTCTCCAGGCTCGTGAGCGCTGGTGTGCTGCGCCAGTACCAGGCCGACTCGATCCGGGACGCCGCCGACGCCGAGATCGACGCGGCGCTCGCCGACCCCGGCCGGCCCCGTCCGCACCAGGAGCCCGCCGAGCCGGAGCCGGCCAAGAGCAAGCGGTCGCCTGCCCCCGCCCGTACGAGCGCGCTGGTGGAGGTGCTCGGGTACGTCGGCGGCGCGTTGCTGCTCGGCGCCGTCGCGCTCCTGACCTTGGCGAACTGGGGTGAGATGGGTCGCGCCGCCCGGATCACGACCGGTACGGCGGCCGCGGTCGTGTTGCTCGGCGCCGCGGTCGTGCTGGCGCTGCTGCGGCGGCGGGAACAGCTGAGCTCGGCACTCGCGGCCCTGGGGTGCTGCGTGGCCGGGTTCGCGACCTACGTGGCGATCGAGGGGGAGACCGGCCGGGTGGCCGGGGTGGCGATCGCGCTCGCTTTGGCGGCCGGCGGGGTGTGGTGGCTGACGCAGCCTTCGTTGCTGGTGGCAACGTTCGGGATCCTGGCCGTGGGTGTGTTGGTGATCACGGCAGATGTCCTCACTCCGGACACCGGGTCGGCGCCGAACAGTGCGGGGATCGCCGGGACCGGGTTCATCATCGTCGCGTTCGTGTTCGCGATGCTCGGCCTGGTGCGTGATCAGGTGACGTCGTGGTCACTGGCCGGAGCGGCGATGTTCAGTTCGTCGATCTGCTGGCTGGTCCAGGAGCGCGGCGAGATCATGGCGCTGGCCGTCGGTACGGCGGGCCCCGCGGCGCTGCTGGTCGCGTACGGGCGGACCCGGCGCTCGGCGTACGCCGTCGTCGGCTGCGCGATCCTCCTGGTCATCTGGCCGACCGCCCTGTATCAACTGACCGACAACCTGGCCGGCGTCGCCATCGGCCTCGTCGTCGCCAGCGCGGTCCTCCTGCTGGCCGTCCTCATGCTCAGCCGACGCCGCTCGAACGCGTAGGAGGGTCTTCAACGCGCGCCGTTTGGCCGTGGGTGCCGTTGATACGGCAGACTCGCTGGGGTGACTGCTCCCACTCCGGCCCTTGTCGAGCTAGCGGTTGCCCATGGCGTGGCGACGGAGTACTGGAACTGGCAGGGCGAGCATGTGATCGTCTCCAGTGAGGTCGTGGCCGACGTACTCGCGGCCCTCGGTGTGGACGCCTCGACGCCGGAGAAGGCGGCCCTGGCGCTGGCCGAGCACCAGCAGGCGCGCTGGCGCCGGACGCTGCCGGCAACCGTCGTGATGCGGGAGGGCTGGACCCCGTGGTTCGCCGTACACCTCCCGCACGGCTCCGCGGCGGAGGTGTGGATCGACCTCGAGGACGGCGGCCACCGGCGGGACATCCCGCAGCAGGAGCACTGGGTCGAGCCGGAGTGGATCGACGGTGTCCAGGTCGGTGAGGCGACGTTCCAGTTGCCGGGCGACCTGCCGCTCGGGTACCACCGGCTGTGCGCGCGGATCGGCACCAACCCGGAGATCTCGGTCAGCACCCTGATCGTCACGCCGGCGAAGCTGGAGCCGGAGAAGCTGCAGCGGACGTGGGGCTGGGTGCTGCAGCTGTACTCCGTGCGCTCCCGCCGCTCCTGGGGCATCGGTGACCTGCACGACCTGGGAGACCTTGCCGCGTGGTCGGCGCACGACCTGGGAGCGGGCTTCGTCCTGGTGAACCCGCTGCACGCCGCGGAGCTGGCCGGCCGTATGGAGCCCTCGCCGTACCTGCCGGCGTCCCGGCGCTTCGCGAACCCGATCTACCTGCGCATCGAGGACATCGACGAGTACGGCGACCTCGCCCCGGCGGAGCGCGACCGGGTGCGGGCGCTGGCGCTGCAGGTACGCGCACTGAGCGAGGACTCGACGGCGCTCGACCGCGACACGGTCTGGGCGGCCAAGCGGGAGGCGCTGCAGGTGCTGTTCGGCGTGCAGCCGTCCGTGGGGCGGATCGCGGAGTACGGCGCGTTCTGCGACCGGGAGAGCCAGGGGCTGATCGACTTCGCCACCTGGGCCGCGATCGCCGACGTGCACGGGCCGGAGTGGAGCAAGTGGCCCGAGGAACTGCAGGAGCCGACCTCGCCGGAAGTTGTTGCCTTCCGCAATGAGAATCCGGACGCGGTGGAGTTCCACTGCTGGCTGCAGTGGCAGCTCGACGAGCAGCTGGCGCGGACCCAGGCCCGCGCGAAGGCAGCCGGCATGTCGCTGGGCGTGGTTCACGACCTGGCCGTCGGTGTGCACCCGGACGGCGCCGACGCCTGGGCGCTGCAGAACGTACTTGCGCGCAACATCCACGTGGGTGCGCCGCCGGACGCGTTCAACCAGCAGGGGCAGGACTGGTCGCAGCCGCCGTGGCGGCCCAACGCGCTCGCCGAGACCGGGTACGCCGCGTGGCGGGACCTGGTGCGTGCGGTGATGCGGCACGGCGGCGGGCTGCGGATCGACCACATCCTCGGCATGTTCCGCCTGTGGTGGGTGACGTCGCCGGAGCGGCCGACCGAGGGCACGTACGTGCGGTACGACCACGAGGCACTGGTCGGCATCCTGGTGCTGGAAGCGCAACGCTCCGGGGTGACCGTGATCGGTGAAGACCTAGGGACCGTCGAGCCATGGGTGCGCGACTACCTGACCGAGCGGGGCATCCTCGGTACGTCGGTGCTGTGGTTCGAGCGGGATGCCAACGGCAAGCCGTTGTCGCCGGAGCGGTGGCGGGAGCTGTGCCTTGCCACGGTCACCACCCACGACCTGCCGCCGACGGCCGGTTACCTCGCCGGTGATCATGTCGAGCTGCGGAACCGGCTGGGGCTGCTGACCCGGCCTGTGGAAGAGGAGCTGGCGGTCGACGAAGCCGATCGCGACGCCTGGCTCGACGCGCTGCGTGAGCGCCACCTGCTCAGCAACACCGACGGCGATGTCGAGCGCATCGTCGAGGCCATGCACCGGTACGTCGCGCACACGCCGGCGAAGCTCGTCGGTGTCGCGCTGACGGATGCCGTCGGCGAACGCCGTACGCAGAACCAGCCCGGCACCACCGACGAGTACCCGAACTGGCGCGTCCCGCTCGGCGGACCGCGCGGCGAGCCCGTCCTGATCGAGGACCTGCCCAACAACCAGCGCCTCCGACGACTGATCGGCGCGCTGAACATCTAGCTCTTCGTATCTTTCTGTACCCGCCTGCTCACGAACCGTTGACAATAGATTTGAACGGTTGTTTTCTATTGAGCAGGAGAGGCGCCTTCCTTCGCTGTCCACCGCCCCAACAGTTGAAGGAGTTTGTTGCATGCTGCCCAAACGAAGGCTCAGCCTGGCCGGAATTGCCGTCGGCGCTCTCGCGCTGACGGTCAGTACGTCGGTCCCGCTCGCTTACGGACATGGTTGGACGAACTCGCCGATCAGTCGCGCCAAGCTGTGTCAGAAAGGCGCGGTACAGAACTGCGGCGCGATCCAGTGGGAGCCGCAGAGTGTCGAAGGGCCGAAGGGCTTCCCGGCCGCGGGACCGGCTGACGGTGTGCTGTGCTCGGCCGGGCTCGCTCAGTTCCACGAACTCGACGACCAGCGCGGGGGAGCCTGGCCGGCTACCCAGTTGCAAGGTGGGCAGGGGTTCACGTTCACCTGGCACCTGACCGCCCCGCACTCGACCGCCGACTTCTCGTACTACATGACGAAGCAGGGCTGGAACCCGTCCCAGCCCCTGACCCGGTCCGCGCTCGAGCTGACGCCGTTCCTGACGATCAAGATGAACGGCAGCCGGCCGCCGAACGACGTGTCGCACCCCGGCACGATCCCGACCGGTCGGTCCGGGCGGCACATGATCCTCGCGGTCTGGACGATCGCCGACACCGGGAACGCCTTCTATCAGTGCTCGGACGTTAATTTCTGATTCAACCTGACGTTTCGCCAATAACTTTCCTGGGAATTGCACTCCTTGAAATAACCGCCCCATATTTCAAGGAGTGTCCCCATGAAGTTGCTCCGTCGCGTCGTGGTTCCCCTGGTCGCCGTGCTCGTCGGTCTGCTGCCCGGAGTGGTGGCGGTCGAGCAGGCGTCCGCGCTGACCAAGCTGACGCACTCCCAGGCGACCTCGATCTTCCGGGCCGCGGGCCTGACCTGGTCGTCCAGCGGTGGCTGCTCGGACCGCTACAACTCCACGTGCACGTCGTTCGAGCAGATCAACGACAGCACGGCGTACGGCGTGCGCACGCTGAAGACGGCCAGCGGGTGCGCGGTCAACATCACCGGCGGTACCGAGGTCGGCCACGCGAGCGGCACCTACAGCCACTGGAACGGATACAAGGTCGACATCTCGAAGTACACCTGTGTCGGCAACTACATCCGCAACACGTTCACCCGGATCGCCGACCGCGGCGACGGCGCCGCCCAGTGGCGCTCCGGCGCCGGCAACATCTACGCCGACGAAGGCAGCCACTGGGACATCACCTACTACAACTGCGGCGGCTGCTGACAAGAGCTGCTGACAAGAGCTGCTGACAGGTCTTGCGGGAGGGGCCTCGGTCCCTCCCGTGCTGCGGGTACTAGGCTTCGGCTTGTGATTGTCGAATTGTCCGGGCACTCGTTGCTGGTGTTCGTCGGGATTCCTGCCCTCGTCATCGCCGTGCTGGCGCTGCTGGTGTTCGCGTCGTCGATCGCGAGCGGCCCGCGGTACCGTCCGGGCCTGTCCTGGTGGGCCCCGCCGGTCTGGATCAACGGACCGACGGCGACCAAGCCCGACCCGGCCAACCTGCCCGAGATGCCTGAGCTGACCAGTGCACCGGGTGCCACCGCGACCGCCGGCACCGGCGTCGCCCGCACGCTCGGAGGCGCAAGTGCCAGCTGGTGACGCATTCACCCCCGACCAGCTCTACGACATCGAGCGCGCCGTCCGGCACGCCGAGGAGACCTCCGGCCTGCACTTCTCGGTGTACGTCGGCGGCGCGGACTCGGAGACCCGCCCGTTCGCGATCGAGCTGCTGAACGAGCTCGACGACCCGGACAGCAGCATCCTGGTGTACGTCGACCCGGCCGGCCGTCGCCTCGAGATCGTCACCGGCTCGCTGGCCAGGCGGCAGCTGTCGGACGCGTCCGCCGGCCTGGCCGCGCTGACCATGCAGACCTCGTTCGCGACCGGTGACCTCACCGGCGGCCTGGTCACCGGCGTCCAGCAGCTGGGCGCGCACGCCCACCAGCCGCCGCTGCTGCACGCGAACAACGAGCCGCACAAGCTCTGACGTGGCGGCCCTGCAGTCCCGTCGCATCGACCTGGACGACGTCGTACTGCGTCCGTTCGTCGCCTCCGACGAGGCTGCGGTGGCCCTCGCGCTGCAGGACCCTGGCATCCTCCGCTGGACCGCCGGTACGGCGGTGATCAGCACGCCGGCCGACAAGCGCGCCCGCCGCTGGCTCGAGCCGCGGATCGACAGCTGGGCGCGCGGCAACGCGGTCTTCGCGATCGCGGACACGCAGACCGATCAGGTGATCGGCAGCGTGACGCTGCGGGACGTCCACCGCGTACCGGACCAGGCCGTGGCGGCGTACTGGGTGAGCCCGCTCGCCCGTGGTCGCCGGCTCGGCGCCCGCGCGCTGGACGCGGCCGCGCGCTGGGGCTTCGCAGCCGACGGCCTGCGGCTGCACCGCATCTCGCTCGACCACGCGCTGGTCAACGCGGGGTCCTGCCACGTCGCACAGCGCGCCGGGTTCCAGCTCGAAGGCGTGATGCGTGACTACTACGTCGAGCCGACCGGGCAGCGGCACGACTCGCACCTGCACGCCCGGCTGGCGACCGACTCAGTGCCGTCAGTGCCCTCGGTACCTCAGCCGGCCGGTTCGTAGGTCGGGCACGGGCTCTGGTACGCCGCCTGCGTGCGCGGGTCCAGGCACAGGTTCAGCATCTGCTCCGAGGACGTGCCCGGGCCGAGGTAGACCATCCAGGTGCCGGTGACCGGTGTGAGTGAGCTGGTCGTGAGGCCCGGGTACTGACCGTCGACCAGCATCGCCTTCGCCGGGATGCCGGCGCGCGTGATCTTGGCGGCCGTCTCCTTGGCCGTCTCGCCCGCGTCGGCCGGGTACTTGTCCAGCATCGCGATCCACTGGCCGCTCTTGAACTTCGGCGAGGCCGGACCGGTGTTCACCGGCGGCGGCGTGGTCGTCTGAGCCTTCGCTGTCGGCTTCGGGGCGGTCGCGGACACCGGCGGCTTCCGGTCGGCCTTGGTGACGCTGCCGGTCGCGCTCGCGGTCGGCGCGGCCGGTGCCGCGGCGCCGTTGTCGGTCCCTGACCCCATGCGCAGTCCGTCGGCGGGTGTCTCCGAGTCCGCGCCGCGGGTGAGGATGAACGCGAACACCGCGACCATCGCCAGGCCGGCCACGATCGCTGCGCCGATCGCACTGCGCGATCGCTGCGGCTTCCGCGACCGCGCCGCGGGCGCGTTCCGTCGGGCGGCAGGCCGCTGCTGTCTGCGGGCAGCCCGGGCGGGCGGCTTCCGGTGGTCGACGCGTGTCACGGCAAGGGCCCCTCCCCAGACACCCTGATGGATATATGCGGTGCAGCTTAAACCGAACGCACGAGTAAGTGAGCCTTCTTCAGGTGGTAAGAATCTCTTTCCCCAGAAGGGAATCGCGCACCGCGCACACCCCTTCACGATCCGCCGACCAACAATCGTTTGATTCTCACGGGTAGCGTTCGCGCTACCACTGTCCGGGTCCGGAGGCGATGGCTGCCGTCCGGCGGCGCTGGCAGCCTCCGGCGGCCGCCGCAGCGTCGTCGAGTCGATGTCGAGTCAGCTGAACGACTCGGTGCCGGCCCTGCTCGCCCAGGAGAAGGCCGCGAAGCAGCTCATCGACAACGCGTTCTGCCGGACCGCTTGACCTAGAGGGCGCTCTAGTTGGTTCGCTGACGGTCATGCGATATCTGACGATTGGCGGCGACTCCGCGCGGCAGCGCCGGGTCAGCCAGATCGCCCTCGGGGCGATGCTGATGGGGACGGTGACCGACGAGGCGACCTCGTTCGCGATCCTGGACCGGTACGTCGAGGCGGGCGGGACGTTCGTCGACACGGCCAACAACTACGCGTTCTGGGTGAACGGCACCCAGGGCGGTGAGAGCGAGCAGCTGCTCGGCCGCTGGCTGCGGAGTCGCGGCGTGGGCGACGAGTTGACGATCGCGACCAAGGTCGGTGGCCGGCCGCCGCGGCCCGCCAGGCAGCTCAGTGAAGACCTGGAGGGCCTGTCGCCACAGGTGATCAAGGAGTCGCTGGCGCGCAGTCTGGAGAACCTCGGCCGGGACCATGTCGACGTGTACTACGCCCACGTGCCCGATCCCGCCGTACCGCTGGAGGTGCAGGTCGAGACCTTCGGCGCACACGTGGCCGAGGGGACCGTCGGCCTGGTCGGGCTGAGCAACTACTGGAGCTGGCAGATCGAGCGGTTCAGGACATTGGCGGCTGCGGCAGGTCTACCGGGGTGCGAGGTGCTGCAGCATCACCACACGTACTTCCGGGCCCGGACCGATCAGGGCGGACTCCGGTCGCGTGACGGCGCCATCGGAGTCACCGACGGCCAGCTGCTCAGCTATCTGCGTGCAGAGCCCAGCATGAGCCTGGTCGCGTACTCGCCTCTGCTCAGCGGTGGTTATGTGCGCGCCGACAAGCCGCTGGACGAGTCGTACGACCACGCCGGCACGAGAGCTCGCAAGCTGGCGCTGGACGACGTCGTACGCGAGACCGGTGCGACAGCGAACCAGGTGGTGCTGGCCTGGCTGATGGGTGGCGAGGTCTCGATCATCCCGCTGGTCGGTGCGTCGTCGGTCGCCCAGCTCGACGAGACGCTCGCATCCGTCGACCTGGAGCTCACCGCGGACCAGCGGAACCGTCTGGACGCGGCTGGTCAGAACTAGGTGCCGGACGGTATGCCGTCGGGGCGCGGGGTGGGGCGGGTGTCGAGGACGTCGTCGAGCCAGCTGTCGACGTCCACGCCGGCCGACAGGATGTGCTGCACGTACGACGCGCGCTCGTGGCTGAGCACCTCGAGTTCCCAGACGCAGGGCGCGGCGCCGATCGGTGCCGGCCGCAGGTCGTCGACGTCCATCCCGCTGAAGATGCTCAGCCGTGACTGGAAGTCCTTCGCCCAGCTCTGCACCACGAGGTAGATGCCGTCGTCGCCCAGATGCAGTACGACGACCCCGAGCCCGACGGACCCCATCGCGTCGTCGAACTCGAGCTGCCGGGTGGCGGTACCGCGGGCGACGTCGACCATGTGGTCGTCCCATTGCCGGCCGCGCGCTGTGACGACGTACGGCTTCACCAGACGGTGGGTGTACCGCCAGGGCATCAGTGGGGTGATGGGGCGGGGTCGGTACGCCTCTGCGAGTCCGGTCAGCGCAACAGCTGCCGCACCAGCCAAGGCGGGATCAGAGGCGGGCACCGACCCAGTCTTACCGCACGACGAGGTTCAAAGCGACAGGGCCGGTCCCGTGATGAGACCGGCCCTGTCGGAAGGCTGTCAGGCGACGATGTCCTTCGCCTGCGCGGCGATCGCGCGGGTCAGGTCGGCCTGGGCCTCGGTGACGTACCGGAGCGTCGGAGCGTCGACGGTCGACGACTCCACAGCCAGCCAGCCCGTCAGCGCGTCGAGCGCGCCCTGGTCGGCGAGATGCCGCGGGGACAGGTACACGAGCACGTTCTCGCCCATGGACGAGCCGAGCCGCGTGTACACGTCCTTGGCCGCGTTCAGGTACTTGTCGACGTACGGCCGCAGCAGGTCCTCCTGGCCCGGCTGCTGGAAGCCGAGGATGGTCCGGAACTGCGTCTCGTTCGGAGTGTCCTCGGACTCGACGGCGACCCGCCAGGCCTCTTCCTTCGCCTCCGCGGTCGGCCGGGCGGCACGGGCCTGGGCGGCCCGCTCCTGACCGGTGATCGTGGTGTCGCGGGTGAGCTCGTCGTCGATCTCGTCGGCGCCGATCCGGCCGAGCCGGGCCAGCGCCACGATCAGCGTCCAGCGCAGGTCGGTGTCGACGACCAGGCCCTGCGGCAGGTCGCGACCTTCCAGCCAGCCGGCGAGCCGGTCGGCACCGGTGTCGGAGAACACCGCCGAGCTGTACGCCCGGACGAACGCCAGTTGGTGGTCGCTGCCCGGCTCCGAGTCGGCGACCAGTCCGGCGAGCGCCTCCTCGAACTGCGCGCGCAGGGCGGGCCGGTTCTGCGGAGCGGCGTACTGGTTGATCGCGCTGCTCGCCTGGTTGAGCAGGGAGCGGACACCGGTCAGGTCGGTCTCGGCCCGGATACCGCGCAGCACGATGCCGACGTACTGGCTGGCCGGCATCTCCGCGTCCCGGGTCATGTCCCACGCGGAGCCCCAGGCGAGTGCCCTCGGCAACGACTCGGTGAGCTGGTCGATCGACTCCACCAGCGTGCCGCGGGAGCGCTCGTCGAGGCGGATCTTGGCGTAGGTGAGGTCGTCGTCGTTCAGCAGCACCAGGTCCGGCTGGGTCGCGCCGGTCAGCTCCGGGAGCTCGGTGCGCGGCCCATCGATGTCCACCTCGAAACGCTCGGTCCGGACCAGGCCGGCCTCGCTCCGCCGGTACAGGCCGACCGCGAGCCGGTGCGGCCGCAGCACCGGGAACTTCTCGGTCGCGGTCTGCTCGATCGCGAACGACGTGAACGCGCCCTGGTCGTCGACGGCGAAGTCGGCCCGCAGCGTGTTCACGCCGGCGGTCCGCAGCCAGCGCTCGGTCCAGTCGTCGAGGTCGCGGCCGGACGCCTTCTCCAGCGGCTTCAGCAGGTCGGCGAGCTCGGTGTTCGAGAACGCGTGGTCCTTGAAGTACTCCTTCAGCGCGCTGACGAAGGTGTCCTCACCGACGAACGCGACCAGCTGGCGCAGCGTCGAGGCGCCCTTGGCGTAGGTGATGCCGTCGAAGTTCACCTCGACCGCGTGGAAGTCGATCATGTCGGCCGCGATCGGGTGCGTCGACGGCAGCTGGTCCTGCCGGTACGCCCAGTTCTTGCGGGCGTTGCAGAACGTCGTCCACGCGTCGGAGTACTTCGTCGTGGCGACCACCTGCGCCCAGTGGCTGGCCCACTCGGCGAACGACTCGTTCAGCCACAGGTCGTCCCACCAGGTCATCGTGACCAGGTCGCCGAACCACATGTGCGCCAGCTCGTGCAGCACGGTGTTGGCGCGCGCCTCCATCTCCGCGTGCGTCGTCCGGCTGCGGAACAGGTACTCGTCGCGCAGCGTCACGCAGCCCGCGTTCTCCATCGCGCCCATGTTGTACTCCGGCACGAAGGCCTGATCGTACTTGTGGAACGGGTACGGCGTACCGAACGCCTCCTCGAAGAGCGCGAAGCCCTGCTTGGTGACCTCGAACAGGTCGTCGACGTCCAGCGCGCCCTTCAGCGACGGACGGCACAGCAGCGACAGCGGGTACGTCCCGTGCGGCCCTTCGTACACGTCGGTGACCACGTGGTACGGACCCGCGACCACCGCGGTGATGTAGGTGGAGATCCGCTCGGTCGGCGGGAACTCCCAGCGCGCCAGCTCCTCGCCGTTCGCGCCCTGGTACGGCGTGGGCTCGGGCGTCGGGGCGTTCGAGATGACGACCCAGCGGGCCGGTGCGGAAACGGTGAAGGTGAACGGGGCCTTGAGGTCGGGCTGCTCGAAGGTGGCGAACACCCGGCGGGCGTCCGGCACCTCGAACTGGGTGTAGAGGTAGGTCTCCTTGTCGGCCGGGTCGACCGAACGGTGCAGCCCTTCACCGGTCCGCGAGTACAGGCAGTCCGCCACCACGGTGAGCTCGTTGCGCTCCGCCAGCCCGTCGAGCTGGATGCGGGCACCGTCGTACACGGCGTCCGGGTCGAGGGTCACGCCGTTCAGCGTCACCGAACGGACCGTGTCCGCGATCAGGTCGGCGAAGGTGCTCGCCCCGGCCTCGGCCGCGAACGTGATGGTGGTCACCGACGGGTAGGTCGGAGCACCGGTCGGGGCGTTGGCCAGATCGAGCTCGACTGCGTAGCTCACGTCGCTGACCACGCCCGCACGGGAACGCGCCTCGTCGCGCGTCAGGTTGGTTCCAGGCATGTCGGCATCCTATGCACCTGGCTCGCGGGTTGGCCGAGGGTTTCCCCCCGACATTGGGTATTGGATACCGAGTCGGTATAACCGTTGTTTCAACTTTGTATGATGGTGAATATGACTGCCTCCGCTGATTTCTGGTTCGACCCGGCCTGCCCCTGGGCCTGGATGACGTCCCGCTGGATGCTCGAGGTCGAGCAGGTCCGGGACGTGACGACGACTTGGCACGTGATGAGCCTCGCCGTTCTGAACGACGGCCGTGACGAGCTCCCCGAGAAGTACCGCAGCTTCCTGAGCAACGCGTGGGGCCCGGTCCGCGTGCTGATCGCGGCCGAGCAGGCGCACGGCAACGAGGTTCTGCTGCCGCTGTACACCGCGCTCGGCCGGCGGATCCATGTCGAGGGCCGGGGGATCGGCGACGGCAAGGGCGACGTGATCAAGGAGGCGCTGGCCGAGGTCGGGCTGCCGGCGTCGCTGATCGAGGCCGCCGACACCGATCGGTACGACGACGCGCTGAAGAAGTCGCATCACGCCGGTATGGACCAGGTCGGGATGGAGGTCGGCACGCCGGTGATCTCTGTCGAGGGCACCGCGTTCTTCGGTCCGGTGGTGACCCCGGCGCCCAAGGGCGAGGCGGCCGGCAAGCTCTGGGACGGCGTCCGGCTGGTGGCCGGCACCGAGGGCTTCTTCGAGATCAAGCGCACCCGGGACCGCGGGCCGATCTTCGACTGACGGTTCAGGGGTTGAACTCTCAGCACCCGGGCGGTGAAAGTTACTCACTCATGAGTCCGTCCAGGAGTGAGTGGGATTCCAGATGACCTTGGCCGCCGGCGTCGCCGTGTTCGACCGCCAGACCGGGCAGTTCGTCCACCAGGAGGACGCGGACCAGCGCTTCCGGTCCGCGTCGGTGGTGAAGCTGCTGATCGCGCTGGACTTCTTCGCACGCCGCGGACCGGAGTACGACGTACCGCCCGACGACGGGAAACGGCTCGAGGTCATGCTGCGCAGCAGTGACGACGACGCGGCGAGCTACTACTGGGACCAGCTGGGTGGCGCCGCGATCGTGGACCGCACGGCCGAGCGGCTCGGCCTGACGCACACGGCCGGCCCGCCGCCCAGCCACCCGGGTTTCTGGGGGTACGTCGCGATCACCGCCGCCGACACCGTCCGGATCTACCGCCACCTGCTGGAGGACGCCCCGCGGCCGGTCCGCGACTTCGTGATGGGCCACCTGCACCAGGCCACCCGCCACGGCACGGACGGCTTCGACCAGTTCTTCGGGATCCCGTCGGTCTTCGAGGACGGCTACAGCATCAAGCAGGGCTGGTCCGGGTTCCACGGGTCCAGCGGGTATCGGTCGGACCGGGCGAAACCGGAGTCCGTGGTCGACCTCGTCAACGACGCGCTGCACACGACCGGCACCGTCGGGCCGGACGACCGGAGCATCGTCGCGGTCTTCACGCTGCACCCGAGCGGGACGCCGTACGAGCAGGCGTACGCCGCTGTGACGGAGCTGACCGCGGAGCTGACGGTGCCAGGCGGCGTACACGTGCGGAAAGCTGACAAGTAGATTGCGGGCCATGCGAGTGCACATCGGCTCCGACCATGCCGGCTTCGAACTCAAGAACCACCTGGTGCAGCACCTGACGGCTGCCGGGCACGACGTCGTGGACCACGGTCCGGCGGTGTACGACGCCGTCGACGACTACCCGCCGTACTGCCTGCGCACGGGCCAGGCCGTGGCCGGCGAACCGGGCAGCCTGGGCATCGTGATCGGCGGCTCGGGCAACGGCGAGCAGATCGCCGCCAACAAGGTGAAGGGCGTCCGGGCGGTGCTCGCCTGGAGCACCGACACCGCGCGGCTCGGTCGCGAACACAACAACGCCAACGTGATCAGCGTCGGCGCCCGGATGCACACCGAGGAGGAGGCCACCGCGTTCGTCGAGACGTTCCTGGCCACCGACTACTCCGGCGAGGAACGGCACACCCGCCGGATCGAGATGCTGTCCGCCTACGAGTCCACCGGCGAACTCCCGCCGCTGCCCTGATCATCGTGCTCGGTCGCATCGGTCGCATCGGCCGCATCGGCCGCATCGGCCGCATCGGCCGCATCGGTGCTCGGCAGGACGGGGCGACGTACGACGGGCTGACGGGGCCGCGACACGTCGCGGGCCCGCATGCTCCGGCCGGTGCCGACAACGGCCGGGGTGGGCGGACTCGTCCGGCCCCCTCTGGATCCATCTGTCGTCCCCATAAGAGGAACTATGCCTGAAGGTCACACCCTGCATCGATTGGCGAACGACGTCTGGGACGCGTTCGGCGGCCGGACGGTTCGGGCGTCGAGCCCGCAGGGCCGGTTCGCCGAGGGCGCCGCGCTGCTCGACGGGCACCTGCTGCGCCAGACCGAGGCGCACGGCAAGCACTTCCTCGCCGACTTCGAGGGCGCGGGCTGGCTGCACGTCCACCTCGGGCTGATCGGGAAGATGGACATCCGCCCGGCGCCGGTCCCCGAACCGGTCGGTCAGGTCCGGCTGCGGCTGCAGAACGCCACGGCGTACGCCGACCTGCGCGGTGCGACCGTGTGCGAGGTGATCACCGACGAGGAGCGCGACAAGCTGCTCGGCCGGCTCGGTCCGGACCCGCTGCGTGACGACGCGGATCCGGACCTGGCATGGAACCGCATCCACCGTAGCAAGCTGCCGATCGGTCAGTTGCTGATGAACCAGGACGTGCTGAGCGGGGTCGGCAACGTGTACCGCGCCGAGGTGCTGTTCCGGGCCAAGCTGAACCCGATGACACCGGGCAACGTGGTGAAGAAGCGCGAGTGGCAGGGCATGTGGGACGACCTGCTCGCGCTGATGAAGTACGGCGTGGAGACCGGGCGGATCGACACCGTTGCCGACGACCACACCCCGGAGGCGATGGGCCGTGACCCGCGCCGGGACGACCATGGGGGCGAGGTCTACGTCTACCGGCGTCAGGGGCAACGGTGTTTCGTCTGCCAGTCGGTGATCCGCACGAAGATCCTCGCGGGCCGTAACTTGTTCTGGTGCCCCAAGTGCCAGCGAACCGGTCTCACTCGCAAGAGCTGACAGTCATCGGTTGTGTTTCGAAGTGATGCACGGACCGATCGGTACCGTTATGTTCTTCACACCATGAGGAAGAGCGGCGGACTCGCGCTGATACGACGCATCGGCCGCCGGGTCGAGGCGCTGGGCCGGCGTGCCCGCCGTTCGCACCGCGTCGCCTTCGGCGCGCTCATGCTGGTGCAGTTGCTGATCTCGATCGCGTGCCTGGCCTGGTCGACGTTCGTGCCGGCCTCCTTCCTGATCGTCCCGCTGGTGGTCGGCGGCGTGCTGCTGCGGTTCGGGGAGCTGGTCGCGCTGACCGCGATCACGACGACGTTCGGCGCGTACGTCGTCCTGTCGCGCGGCCTGACGCTGCCCCGGATCGGCTTCGTGCTCGTGCTCGTGGTCGTCGGCTGGATCATGATCACCAGCGCGAAGGTGCGCAGCCGGCTCGGCGTTCCCGGGACGCGCGGCGAGTCGATGCTGATGGAGCTGCGCGACACGCTCACCGCACAGGGCGAGTTGCCGACGTTGCCGCCCGGCTGGCGGGTCGAAGTCGCGATCCAGTCCGCGGGCGGGTCGACGTTCTCCGGTGACTTCGTCGTGTCGACGGTGCACGAGCACGTCCTCGAGGTGGCGCTGGTCGATGTCTCCGGCAAGGGCATCGACGCCGGGACCCGGGCGCTGTTGCTGTCCGGCGCGTTCGGCGGGCTGCTGGGCGTCGTACCGGAAGAGGAGTTCCTGTCGTCGGCGAACCGGTACATCCGGCGGCAGGAGTGGGACGACGACTTCGCGACCGTGGTGCACGTCGTGCTGGACCTGCGCACGGGGGACTTCGACGTCCGGACGGCCGGGCATCCGCCGGCGATCCAGTTCGACGCGTGGTCCGGGCGCTGGCAGACGCGGGACACCGACGGGCCGCTGCTCGGGCTGGTGGAGTCGCCCGAGTTCGAGGTGAACCACGGGCAGCTGAAGCTCGGGGACGCGTTGTTCCTGTACAGCGACGGGATGGTCGAGACGCCGCGCCAGGACATCGGCCGCGGCACGGACCGGCTCGCGGGCCACGCGGAGCGGCTGGTGGGGCAGGGGTTCCTGGGCGCGGCCGCGGAGCTGGTGGCCACCGCCGGCGGGCCGGGCGACGACTCGGCGATCGTCATCATCCACCGCATGGCGCATGCCTGAGGCAACCAAGTCTCTCGTTGTCATCCCCCGACTTTGTTGACTTGGGCAACGAGAGGGGCATACTGCTGGAGAGATGTCCGCCCGGATTGTGACCATTGGTGAGACAGGGGACTGGGGATGGTCGTCAAGGGGGTTCGCGCTCAGGCTGCCACGATGGTGGCGGCCGCCGGGGCGCTCACGCTTCTGATCGGCGCCGCCGCGATGTTCGTGCGGCCGGGCGGGGACGCGCTGCCGGCCGGCGCGGCGATGGCGGCGCCGCCGGGCAACAACGGGACGATCAAGATCGACGGGGTGGAGCTCGGCGACAAACCGCCGGAGAACAACCCGCACCAGGGGTGTTCGTTCACCGTCGAGTTCTACAACTACGAGGAAGGGCCGTACAACGCGCAGGTCATCTTCCAGGACCAGGCGCCGACGTCCGACGCCGGCGTGCAGGTGGTGTCCGGCGACCTGAACCCGTTCATCGGCGGCGATCCTGCAGGCGGCGGCAACGACCTCGACGCACGCGTGGTCTACACGGTGAAGTTCACCGGCCAGCCGCATCCCGTGCAGGGCTATCACCTCAAGATCACCATCCACGCCCCCGGCGCCCAGGGCAACGACACCAAACACAAAGTCTTCTGGGTCAAGGGCTGCGACGCCCCACCCCCAACCACACCCCCAACTACACCCCCGACAACGCCGCCAACGACGCCGCCGACGACGCCTCCGACGACACCGCCGACGACGCCTCCGACGACACCGCCCACGACGCCTCCGACGACACCGCCCACGACGCCTCCCACGACGCCTCCGACCACGCCTCCCACGACGCCTCCCACGACGCCTCCGACCACGCCTCCCACGACGCCTCCGACCACGCCGCCCACCACGCCTCCTAGCACTCCGGTGACGACGCCGACGGTGCCTCCGGGAACGGTGTCGAGTACGCCGCCGGCCAGTACGACGACGAGGCCGACGACTCCGGCGCCGACGCACCGCACGAGCTCGGCGAGCTCCGGCGTACCGACTGCGGTGAACGCCGGCCTGCCCGGTCCGCCGACACGCCCGGTCGCGGTCACCAGCGACGACAGCCCGTCCCAGGCGGGCAGCATCCTGATGACGCTCGGCGGCATGCTCCTCGCCGGCGGCGCAATCGGCTCACTCCGCCGCCACGGCCGCCACACCAGATAGAGCCCCGGTCCCGGCGGCCGTCACAACCGCCGGGACCCACAGCCCTCCACCGACGAGTACGCCGGCGCCGACGCCCCACACGGGCTAGGCAAGCTCCGGCGTACCGACTTCGGCGAACCCCGGCCTGCCGACCCGTCCGGTCGCGGCAACCGACGACAGTTCGACGTGGGGCGGCGACATGCTTTCGCGAGTGGCGCAATCGGCTCACTTCGCCGGGACGCGTGCTGTCCGCAGCCCTCCACCGGCGAGTACGACGCCCCCAGGACCGCCGCGCCGCACGAGCTCGGCAAGTTCCGGCGTACCGACTGCGGTGAACGTCGGCCTGCCCGGTCCGCCGACCCATCGCGGCAAGCAGTGACGACTGGCCGACCGGGGCCAGCGGCAACTGATGACGTCCGGAGGAGTACTTCTCGTCAGTGGCGTGATCGGCTCGCTCAACTGTCACGACCGCAGGGATGCGCGCTGTCGGTAGCCCTCCGCCGGCTCGTACGGCGATTCCTGCGCCGACGCGCCGTACGAGCTTGATGAGTTTCTGGCGTACCGACTGCGGTGAACGCCCTGCCCGGTCCGCCGACCTGTCGCGGCAAGTAGTGACGACAGGCCGACCGGGGCCGGTGGCAACTGATGGCGCGCGGAGGAGTGCTTCTGGCCGGTGGCGCGGTCGGCTCACTCCGCTGTCACGACCGCTGGGACGTGGTTTCCGCAGCCCTCCACGGGCGCGTACGACGAGTTCGGCATCGACGCGCCTTACGAGTACGGCGGGTTCCGGTGTGCCGACTGCTATGAACGCCGGCCTGCCTAGTGCGCCGATCCGTTCGGTGACGGCGAGCCCGTGATGACAGGCTGTCCGAGGTCGGCGGCATGCTTCTCGCGGGTGGCGCGTTTGCTCACTCCACTGCCACGACCGCTGGGACGTGGTGTGCGGGTGAGTACGACGAGTGCGGCGGCGACGCGTCGCTCGAGATCGGAGTTCTGGGGTATCGGCTGTGGTGGACGCCGGCCGGTGGGATCGGTTCGGTCTGTCGTTTGTGCGCTGTCCACAGGCCTTGGGCAGCGGGGGCTGTGGAAAACCCTGCGACACGCGGGCCAATCGTTACCGAACGAGCTTGACTGCCGTAACGGAACCGAAATACTTCTCCAAGGCCTAACCCCTGCACTCGTTCGAGGACGGACATGACCCACACGGGCGTTCGCTCCCGCGCGGCCGGCATCTTCGCCGGCGCCGGAGCGCTTTCACTGCTTCTCGGCGCGGCGGCTCTGCTCGTCGCGCCCTCGGCCAACGCGGATCAGACCGCCGGCCACAACCCACCGGGCAACAACGGCACGGTGAAGATCGAGGGCGCCGACATCCAGAGCGGACCGCCGGACAACAACCCGCACCAGGGCTGCACGTTCACCGTCGAGTTCTACAACTACGACAAGGACGACTCGTACAAGGCCACGGTCACCTTCGAGGACCAGGCCCCGACGGCGGATGCCGGCCTGCAGGTGGTGTCCGGCAACCTGAACCCGTTCATCGGCGAGGACGAAGCCGGTGGCGGCACGGACCTGGACGCGCGTGAGGTCTACACGCTGAAGTTCACCGGCGAGCCGCACCCGCAGCAGGGCTACCACGTGAAGCTGACCGTGAACGCCCCCGGCTCGATCGGCAACGACGTCAAGCACAAGGTGTTCTGGGTCGAGGGCTGCACCACGACGCCGCCCACCACGCCGCCGACGACTCCGCCGACCACGACGGACACTCCGCCCACGACGCCGCCGACGACCCCGCCGACGACCACGGACACTCCGCCCACGACCCCGCCGACGACCACGGACACTCCGCCCACGACGCCGCCGACCACGCCGACGGAGTCGCCCACCACGACGGACACTCCGCCTGCGACGCCGACTGACACGCCGTCCACCCCGGGGACTTCGGTGAACCCGACGAGCACGCCGCCGCCGGTGACCGAGTCGACTCCGGTCTCCGACGTGCCGAGTGACACGCCGACCGCCGGTGTTCCGACCGCGATCGACGCCGGCTTCGGCGGATCCGACGGCGACTCGGTTGCCAACAGCAATGGTGCGTTCGGTCTCGCGGGCGGCCTGCTGCTCGCGGCCGGCGGCATCCTGATGGCCGGCGCCGGAGTGGTCACCTTCCGCCGCCGCGGCAAGCACACCGCCTGACCGTCATCCGCACGCGGCCGCCCGCTCCGTCCGGGGCGGCCGCGTACCGGTCCGTCGTCGCCCCGGCGATGGCGTAGCCTGCTCCGTCGTGACGATCGATGGGCTGGGTGACACGTTCGGCTCGGACGCGGATCCGGCGGCGCCGGACGTGTCGTTCGAGGAACTCGTCGCGATGATGCCGGAGGCGTTGCGGGAGGTGTTCCCGCCGTACCGCTGGCAGCTCGCGAAACTGTGGGAGCTCGACCTGAAGGTCGAGCCGGTCGAGATCGCCGACCTGGTCTGGATGTTCGACCTGCCGCTGTGGCAGCTCGAGGGCGAACGGTTCAGGGTGACGCCGCACCAGGTCGCCGAGACGCCGATGAACTTCCGCGCGCACTACCAGCGGGTGATGGACGCGGACCTCGACTTCCCGATCAACCTGGTCGCGTACCGCGGCCGGCTGGTCGTGCTGGACGGCGTCCACCGGCTGCTGAAGGCGCACTTCCTGCGCCGGCGCTGGATCGAGGCGACGATCGCGACCGCAACCCAGCTCCGCTCCTGCGCCCGATGAGTCGAGGCCGATGAATCAAGCCGGACGAATCTGGGCACCCCCGAACGGGGAGGATAGGCGTCATGGACAGCGTGGAGCGTGAGGTGTACGTCGAGGCCCGGCCGGAGGTGGTGTGGGCCGCGGTGACGCAGCCGGAGACCTTTGCCCGGTGGTACGCGTTCGGCGGGGCGGAGATCGATCTGCGCCCGGGTGGGCGGCTGGTGATGCGCTGGGACGAGCACGGCGAGTTCCGCGGCTTCGTGGAGAAGGTCGAGCCGGGCCGCCGGTTCGCCTACCGGTACGCCGTGGAGCCGGGTGTGGAGCCGGTGCCGGGCAACGCGAACCTGGTCGAGTTCACGCTCACGCCCGAGGGCGACGGCACCCGGCTGCTGGTGGTCGAGTCGGGCTTCGACCGCCTGGACGAGCAGCACGACCCCGAGCAGTCCGTGCAGGCCTGGGACAACGCGCTCGCGGCCCTGACCGAGCTCGCTCCGGCGCTCTGACCTGTCCGCGCGACGCGCCGGGGCTGTTGATGGTGATGCGTCACCATTATCATGGGTGACATGACAACCAACAGCGACGAGTACGCCCCCAGCACCAGCGACTGGGTCCGCGAGCAGGTGGAGAAGGTCACCGAGGCCGGGACCACCGACGCGGTCGACATCATCGGGCTCAAGGTCGTGCTGATGACTATGCGCGGTGCGAAGTCCGGCAAGATCCGCAAGGTGCCCGTGATGCGGGTCGAGAAGGACGGCGTGTACGCCGCGGTCGCCTCGCTCGGCGGCGCACCGAAGAACCCGGTCTGGTACTACAACCTGAAGGCCGACCCGAAGGTCAGCCTCCAGGACGGCGACGTCACCAAGGAGTACGTCGCGCGCGAGATCGAGGGCGACGAGTACGACGAGTGGTGGCAGCGCTCGGTGGCCGCGTACCCGCCGTACGCCGAGTACCAGACCAAGACCACCCGGAAGATCCCGCTCTTCCTGCTCGACCCGGTCAACTAAGTCCTTGCAAAGATCTCGCCTCGGTCGACGGTCGGTGACGAGGCGCGGGCCAGGCTTGTGAGACGCTGGCGACGGCTGGGTCGACCTCGACCCGGCCCGACGCCTTGCGTCGCCTGAGTTCTGGGAGTTGTCCTGACCACACACGACGCGGTGCGGGAACCGTTCGTCGGGTCGACGCGGCTGCGTCTGGCCGGACTGGCACTGCATGCCTATACCGCGAGCGGAACGGTGCTCGCGCTGCTGATCGTCATCGCCGCCATCGACGGCGACGCCGTGCGGGCGCTCTGGCTCGGGCTCGCGACCCTGGTGATCGACGGCACGGACGGGATGCTCGCCCGCCGGCTGCGGGTCAAGGAGACGATCCCGTGGTTCGACGGTGCGATGCTCGACAACATCGTCGACTACCTGACGTACGCGTTCGCGCCGATCGTGTTGCTGTGGACCGGCGGCTATCTCCCGTCCGGGACCTGGGGCGCGGTGCTCGGCGCGCTGCCGCTGCTCGCGTCCAGCTACCAGTTCTGCCGGGTCGACGCGAAGACCGAGGACCACTTCTTCCTCGGCTTCCCCAGCTACTGGAACGTGGTCGCGTTCTATGTCGTGGTCCTGAGCCTCAGCCCGGTCACCACCGGCATCATCCTGGTGGTCTGCTCGGTGCTCGTCTTCATCCCGGTGAAGTACGTGTACCCGTCGCGCACCAAGGCGTTCCGCTCGCTGAACCTGCTGACGACCGCGATCTGGCTGGCGTCGTACGCCGTGCTGCTCGCGCAGATGCCGGACCCGAACGTGGTCGTGGTCGCGATCTCGCTGTCGTACCTGGTGTACTACGGCGGCCTGAGCCTCTACCTCACCTGGCGCCGTAGGGCCGTCGCGTAGTGGTTCTCGGGCTGAGCGCGGCGCTCGGCGCCGCGGTGCTGTTCGGTATCGCGGCGATCCTGCAGGCCGTCGGGTCGCGGAAGGTGCCGACCGAGTCGGAGCTGGATCCGCGCCGGCTCGGCGGATTCGTGGCCGCGCTGCTCAAGCAGCCCGCGTTCCTCGGTGCGCTCGCGCTGAACCTGGCGGGCTTCGGGCTGCACTTCGTCGCGCTGCGCCTGCTGCCGCTGTACCTGGCGCAGGCCGGGATCGCCGTCAGTCTCGTGATCACCGCGTTGCTCGCCACGCGGCTGATGTCGGACCGGCTGAGCGCGCTGGAATGGTCCGCGGTGATCGGCGTCTGCGTCGGGCTCGGTCTGCTCGCGGTGGCTGCCGGTGATGCCGGCGACAGCGCGCAGCACCACGGCCTCACGATCGGCATCATCATCGGGCTCGTGACGATTGCTGTCCTGGGCGCCGTCGCCAGCCGTTCGCAGCACGGTGTGTCCACGGCGTTGCTCGGCCTGCTGGCCGGTCTCGGGTACGCCGGCGTCGCGATCTCGGCCCGCTTGTTGCAGGACGGGTCGATGAGCGAGCTCGTACGAAGCCCGACGCTCTACACCTTGCCGATCAGCGGCGCGCTGGCGTTCATCCTCTACTCGTTGGCGCTGCAGCGGGGATCGGTGACGCTGGCCACCACGCCGATGATCGCGCTGCAGACCGTCACACCTGCCGCCGTCGGCGTCTTCGTGCTCGACGATGCCGTCCGTGCCGGCTGGTGGCCGGCTGCGATCATCGGTTTCCTCCTGTCCGCTGCGGGTTCGGTCATCTTGGTTCGCTTCGAGAGCGTGAAACCCCAGGACGTACCGGCCGGTCCCTAGCGGCTCGGCCACTTCCACGGCGGCTCGTCGAGTGGGCCCTGGCCGGTGATGGTCGTGGCGCCCTTCTCCTTGGCGAGCTCGAGTGTCTGGAGGTCGGGGGAGAGGGCTTCGAGTGCGGCGATGAACGGGCGGGAGTGGGTGACCACGATGACCTGGGTCTCCTTCGCGGCGGTCACCACCAGGTTGGCCAATGCGGGCAGGAGATCCGGGTGCAGGCTGGTCTCGGGCTCGTTGAGGACGAGGAGCTCGGGCGGCCGCGGGGTGAGCAGCGCGGCGACCCAGAGCAGATATCTGAGGGTGCCGTCGGACAGCTCGGCCCCGGACAGCGGGCGGAGCAGACCGTGCTGGTGGAACGCGATCTCGAAACGGCCTGCGGTGTTGACGATCTGCACCCGGCTGCCGGGAAAGGCCAGCTCGATCGCCTCGTCCAGCGCCCCGTGTGGGCCCAGCTCCCGGATCGTTTGCAGGGCGGCCGCGACATCCGCGCCGTCCGCGGCGAGCACGGCGGTGCGCGTGCCGACCTGTACCCGACGGGCGGGCGCTGTCGCGTCCGTGCGGAAGTGGTCGTAGAACCGCCACCCGCGCAGCCGCTCTCGCACCAGCAGCAGCTCGGGCGCGCGCTCCGGATCCGCGAACTCGCTCAGCATGCTGTCGAACGTCTGGAGCGGGTGCCCGCCGCGCTGCCACTCACCGCTCGCCGAACGGATCCGCACCTCGTGGTTGTTGCGCTCGACCAGCAGCGCCGCCGGGCGGAGGAACGGCCCGGCCCACAAGGCTTCGCGCTTGATCACCGGATCCAGGTCGAATTCTGATCCGTGCGCGATCGGCAACCCGAGATCCATCAGATAGCCGTAGTCGTGGCCCGCGAAGCCCATCCGCAACGTCACCGGCCCGGTCCGCACGGTGCCCTGCGTCGGTCGATCCTTCCGCACCTGCTCCGGCCCGGCCCACAGCGTCGACTGCAACCCACCTTCACGGGCAAGCGCCGCGACCGCCCCGTTCCGCGAGGCGTCGGCCAGCAACCGCAGCGCCCGGTACAGACTCGACTTGCCCGTCCCGTTCGCACCGGTCACCACGTTCAGACCGCGCAGCGGCATGACGATCCGCCGCAGTGACCGGTAGTTCTCCACCGCCAGCGTCGTCAGCATGTCAGTCAAGGTACCGACGCCCTCCGACAATCAGGTCTCGGCGCGGTCCGGGGAGATGTGCCAGAGGACTCCGAGTTCCTGCAGCATCGCCGCGGCCGCCGCGCCGTGCATCTTGCTCCGGTCCGCCATCGTCGAGAACCGCGGACGGCGTACGTCGACCGCGGGCAGGCGGCGGGCGAGCTCCTGCTCGATGGCGTCGAGCAGCCGCGCCCCGGCCCGGCGGACCGGCCCGTCGATCACGACGTCCGGGATGTCGAGGATCGCCGCCTGGACGCAGACCAGCGCGCCGAGGCTCCGGCCCGCGAATTCGACCCGCTCGGCGAGGGCTCGCAGCTCCGGTGGCTCGCCGGGGGCCGCGACCGCGTCGAGGTCCTCGACGGAGGCGTCGCCGAGGATCGCGGGCAGGTTCGCCACCGTTTCCAGGCAGCCCGTCCGGCCGCATTCGCAGCGCCGGTCGCTGACGCCGACGTCGATGTGCCCGACCTCGCCGGCCCGCTGCCGTTCGCCGAGGTGCACGCGTCCGTCGAGGATGATGGCGGACCCGATACCGCCGGCGATGTGCAGCACGATCACACTGCCGCCGGCCTGACTGCGGTGCGAGAGTTCGGACATCGCCACCGCGGTCGCGTCGTTGACGAGCACCACGTCGTACCCGAGGGCCTCCCGCAACGGCCCGGCGAGGTCGACGTCGTGCCAGCGGAACTGGATCGACTCGACGATGCCCTGCTCCGGCGACAGCATGGCCGGGACGGCGACGCCCGCGGCGAGCACCGTCCGCCCGTCGTCGGCGGCCAGTTGCCGCAGGAAGCTGCCCAGGACCGAGATCACGTCGTCGACGCCGGGGCCGGGCGGCAGGGCCACCCGGCCGGTCGTGCTGATCACCCCGTCCAGTCCCACCACGCCCGCGACGATCTCGGTCGGCCGGAGGTCGGCCATCAGCAGGCACTGGCGGCCGGTGTCGACGCGGAGCGGCTTCGCGGGTTTGCCGCGGCCGCTCGGCGTCCCGGCCTCCTCGACCACCAGATGCCGTGCCATCAGGGACTCGACGATCTCCGACACCACCGCGCGCGCCAGACCGGTCGACCGGGAGATGTCCGCGCGCGACATGCTGCCGTCGCCGATCAGCACGGTCTGCAGGACCAGTCGGGTGTTGCGCTCGCGCAGTACGCCGGGCGTCACCTTCTCGGTGATCCGTATCGCCTTCGTCATCCCTGCCTTCAGTACACGCCGTACACCGCCAACTCTTGGAGGTGGAGCGTGTAGGCGTTGGTGGTGTTCGCGAATCCGGTCACCCGGACGTACCGGTAGGCGCCTGTCACGTCGTACCGGTCGCCCACATCAGTCTGCGCCTTGTGGGTCACCTTCTCCGCCAGCCGGGTCCACGTCTGCCCGTCCACGCTTCCGTCGACACGATAGAGGTACGACCGGCCGTCGGCGTAGTACGGCGTGACGCGGACAGCGGACAGTGCGTGAGCAGCGCCGAGATCCACCTGCAGCGACGACGGTTGCCCTGCGCACTGTGCGGGCGCGCAGAACCAGCCGGTGCTCAGATCGCCGTCGACCGCGCTGGCCGCCGCGTGGCCACCTTCCGCGCTGGTAGCCGCTACAGGCTTCCCGAGGCTCAAGGAGACCGGCGGCGGCGTTGAGCACGTGACCGTCGGTACGCCGAACGACAACGCGTCGAAGTACCGGTTCGCGTCGTACTGGTGCACCTGCAGCCGCAACTGCCGTACGCCGGTGACGTCCGCGTCGAGCACGACCGCCTTCGACGCGTCGCCCGCGATCCCGCTGCGCAGTACGCCGGACTCGGTCAGCAGTCTGCCGTCACCGAAGACGCGGACGACCACATCGCCGTCGGGAGTGTGGTTCATCGCGTCGTCGATCCCCACCACCGTGGTGAAGCGCCCGCAGCCACCGCCGAGCTCGAACCGGACGTCGGCGTTCGCGTTGGTGCCGAGGCCCTTGCTGTAGGCAACACCGTCGAGCAGGATCGGCCGGCCGTTGCCGGACGGCGTGGCCGGCGTGACGGTGTCGCGTGCGACCGGGTAGACGCCGTCGTGGTTCCGTGAAGAGGCGAACTGCAGGTCGCTCAGCTGGTACCGCCCGGTCGCTGCGACCGGCAGGACCGCGCTGGCCTTGCGTGAGGACTGATCGGACCGCATCGTCACGTCGAGCGACACCTGGCTGGTCGGACCTCCACGGACAGTCCACGTACGCGACACCGTTCCACCTGGCTCGATCCGGTCCGGCGCCTCGCCCACAGGCTCGACCGTGAATCCAGTGGGCGCCGGGATGTCGAAGGTCAGTCCCGTCACTGCGGCGAAGTAGTTCGTGTTCGTCACAGTTGCCGTGACTCGAGCGGCTCCTGACGAGTCCACAGTCCCCGTCGGCCGCAGTGTCAGCGTCAGCTCGTAGTCGTCGTTGCGCAGTCGGTCCAGCAGTTTGGTGGCCTCTACGTAGGTGTCGCCGGTCGGTCTGGTGCGGTAGGTCGTCTGGTCGGACGACCACCGTTCCGCCACGTCGTACCAGTCGATCTGCGGTGTGGCCGTGGCCTTCAGCGCTTCGAAGTACTGCTTCCAGCGGGGCGCGTAGTAGCCGTCGAGGAGCCCGGACCACTCGCGGTACGCGTAGTCCTGCAGGTCTGTGGTGCGCAGTCCCCACGACGTCAGCTGTTTGCGCGCGTCGTACTCGAGCTGCGCGGACTCGGTGCTGTCCGCACCCCAGCTCCTGGCCTGCTCCAGCCAGCGTCCGATCAGGTACTGCTCGTTGGTACCGACCAGGTCGTCGACGCCGGCGATGTACCCGAGCCACGTGTCGGTCAGCTGTGTGAAGCGCCCGAGGTCCCCGGCCTCGTACGCCGACCGGATCTGCGGCAGCAACGTACGGGACCGGTCGGCGACGGACTGACGTGCGACCTCCAGCAGGTCGTTGCGGTACGCCGTGTTGTTGCGCAGCGAGCTGCCGACCGCGAGCAGTGCGGGCAGCGCACCCGCGAACTCGGCCGGATCGTAGGCGAACGCCGCCTGCGCCCAGCTGTGCGGCCGCTGGACCGTCAGGCTCGGGATCGCGGCGAACAGGCCGCCGTGGCCCGACGAGCGGCCGCCGTTCGGCGGAATCGAGTACGCGGTCTCGGCCAGGATCCGCCACGCCTCCCGCGCCTTCGGGTCCGTCCCGCCGTACCGGGCGTCCGCGTAGTCGGCGAACCACTGGTCCAGGTCCACGGGGCCGTCGTGCCAGGGCAGCTCGGCCAGGAACTCCATCGCCACCGCGTTGTTGTAGCTGGCCTCGGGCATGATCGCGATGCCGGACAGGGCCGAGCCGGGCTTCGCCAGCGAGGCCCAGAAACGCTCGTTCCAGGCGCGGATCGGGGCGCCCATGGTGGAGTTGCCGCCGAAGTTCCAGATCGACCCGAACGCGTACGGCGTCCCCGACCAGTCCTTCTCGCGGTCAGGGCTCAAGGCCCGGTCGGACAGCCCGTCGACGACCAGCATCCGGCTACGGTCGATGGCTGCGATCGTCTCCGGCCGCGGGTTGCTCTGCCAGCCGAGGATCGCCCAGATCGCGCCCGGATGTGCCCTGTCCAAGGCGTTCTGCACCGCGACGGACGCTTGACCGACCGAGATGCTGCCGGGCCGCCCGCCCTCGTGCAGGAGATCCATCTTGAACATCGTCGACGGACCCAGGATCCGCTCCTGGACCGCGTAGAACTGGGCCGCGACCCGATCAAACAGTGGGTCGGTCGGCGCCAGCCAGTCAGGCCGCTCCAGCCCGACCCACGTGCCCTGCGGCACCGTGGTGGCGCCGGGGTTCTTCGCCGCGAAGTTCCGTGGCACCGTGCCGAAATAGCCGGGCAGGACCGGCGTGATCCCGAGCGATCGCATCCGGTCCGCGATCCGCCGGCCGAGCTCCGCGCGCTCCTGGATCACCTGGGCGCCGACCGGCGCGGTGAAGTTGGACATGTTCTGCAGCAGCCACCACGGCTGGTACCCGGGTGTTGGGATCCAGGCGCGCACCTCGTCCGCCTGGTACCCGAAGGACTGCAGCGCCTCGTAGTACACGGCCTCGGTCCCGATGGGCATGAAGATCTCGTTCACACCGTGCAGTGCCTGGACGTCGATCAGCCGTTCCCAGTCCTCGAACGTCCGGTACGGGCCGGAGTACCCGTCCTCGGTGTCGTTGCCGGCGAACCGGTGCTCGACGACCGACGACTGCTCGATCGGCCGCTGCGGCGCGGGCAGGACCGGCGGCAGGTCGAGCTGGTCGCCGGTCCAGGAGATGTCCGCCTTCACGACGTGCTTGAGGTACCAGTTGAACCCCATCAGCAACGCCGACGTACTGCTGCCCTCGACGACCGGCCGCGCGCCGCGGCTGATGATCCGGAACGTGTCGCGGCCCGCGGACGCCGGGATCGTGGCGAGCGTGATCTGGCTGCCGTGCCCGGTGCCGACCAGGCGCCGGATCGCGTCCTTGGCCGGACCGGTGTCGAAGAGCGGGCGGGCGGACGGGCCCTGCTCCGGGGAGTCCGCCAGTGCGGATGGCGCGCCGAGCAGCAGCGCCGCCGTTGCCACAGTGGCTGCCGCGGTCGTCGCGGCGAGCCATCGCCGGACCCTGGTACGTCGGTTCATCAACCTGACCTCCGATTTTGATCGCGGCCCAAACTAAATGGCGGTACGCAACCGGTCAACAGCTCGGCGAGGACTTTCGAAAATATTTTTCCTAAACCTGGCGTGTCACAGCCGGCCGCGCTGTCTCGTCTCGGGGGCGCAACCGATCAAGGAGTGTGAAGAGGATGCGTGTGTTCGTGGCTGGTGGGAGTGGAGTTCTGGGGCGGCGGCTGGTGCCGCAGCTCGTAGCACGTGGGCATCAGGTGACCGCTACGACGACCAGTGCGGCCAAGCTGGAGCTGGTCAGAGCAGCAGGTGCCGAAGCAGTGGTGATGGACGGGCTGGACGGTGCGGCTGTCGGCGAGGCGGTCGCGCTCGCACGGCCGGACGTGATCGTGCACCAGATGACCGCGATCTCGATGGCGCATGCGGGCAAGCCGGACATCAAGCACCCGGACCGCTGGTTCGCGAAGACCAACCGGCTGCGGACCGAGGGGACCGACCACCTGCTGGCCGCGGCCGAGGCAGTCGGTGTGCCGCACTTCGTTGCCCAGGGCTACGCGAGCTGGAACGGCATCCGCGAAGGCGGGTGGGTCAAGACCGAGGAGGACCCACTGGACCTTCTGGAAGGGACAGCCGCGTACGTCGGCCTGAAGGCGCTCAGCCGGATCGAGGACCTCGTGCTGAAGATCGGTGGAGCTGTCATGCGGTACGGCGCGTTCTACGGCCCGGGGGCCATCGACGACCAGGTGGAGCTCGTGCGCAAACGCCAGTACCCGCTGGTGGGACGCGGAACTGGCTACAGTTCCTGGGTGCATCTCGACGACGCGGCCGGCGCGACAGTGCTGGCTGTCGAGCAGAAGGCCGGCGGTGTGTTCAACATCGTCGATGACGACCCGGCACCGGCCCGCGACTGGCTGCCGTACCTGGCGGAGTGCGCAGGCGCGAAGCCGCCGCTGCGTGTTCCGGTGTGGCTGGCGCGACGGCTGGCGGGGGACCAGGCTGTGGTGATGATGACCGAGGGCCGCGGGTTCTCCAACGCCAAGGCGAAGCGGGAGCTGGGCTGGGAGTTGCAGTACCCGTCGTGGCGTCAGGGTTTTAAGGCCGAGCTGGCGTAATGCGCACCCGCGACGAGGAGTTCGAGGAGCTGCGACCGCTGCTGTTCTCGATCGCCTACCGGATCCTCGGCAGCGTCAGCGAGGCGGAGGACGCTGTACAGGACACGTGGCTCCGGTACGCCGCCTCACGGACGGAGCCGGCGTCCGCGAAGGCGTTCCTGTCCGCTGTCGTGACCCGTATCTGCGTCGACGTGCTGCGGTCTGCTCGGCGCCGTCGGGAGACGTACGTCGGACCGTGGTTCCCGGAGCCGTTGCTGTCCGACCCGTACGAGGACCCGGAGCGAGCGGCTGAGCTGGCCGACTCGGTGTCGATGGCCGCGCTGCTCCTGCTGGAGCGGCTGTCTCCGCTGGAGCGGGCAGGGTTCGTGCTGCGGGAAGTGTTCGGGTTCGACTTCGCTGACGTGTCGTCGGCGCTGGGACGGACTGAGGCCGCCTGCCGTCAGTTGGTGGTGCGAGCGCGTCGCCATATGGAGGCAGGGCGGCCGCGCTTCGCTGCGGACCAGCGTGAGCGGGAGGAGTTGGCGGTGCGCTTCTTCGACGCGTTCAAAGAAGGCGACGTCGACAACCTGCTGGAGTTCCTGGCCGCCGACGTCCAGTTGGTGGGGGACGCCGGTGGCAAGGCGCCGCAGTGGGGCCGGGGCGTCGTCACAGGCGCTCACAACGTCGCGGGAATGTTGGCTGCCCTGTCCGCGCCGTTCACCCAGATCGGTGGTGTCGTGGAGCCGCACGTGATGAACGGCCAGCCCGGCGCGATCTTCCGCGACAATGCGGGTCGGGTGGTCAACACCTGGACGCTCGACATCGCCGACGGACAGATCCAGGCGATCCGTGCGGTGGTGAACCCGGACAAGCTCCGGCACGTCGGCCCGGTCGCCGACGCGTGGGCCGTCGTCCGGGACACGAACGCGGCCCGCCGAAACGGGTAGCGGGGCGCAGGGAAGACCCCTGCGCCCCGCTGTGTGCCGTCAGGTCAGGCCAAGGATTCTTCCCAGGCCTGGTGCAGTCCGGCGTAGTGGCCGTCCACCGTGATCAGGTGGTCGGGTGCGCCGTCCTCGATGATCTGGCCGTATTCCAGCACCAGGACGCGGTCGGCGGTCTCGACCGTGGACAGCCGGTGGGCGATGACGATCGCCGTACGGTCGGCCAGGATAGTCTTCAGCGCCCGCTGGATCAGCCGTTCGCTCGGGATGTCCAGGCTCGACGTCGCCTCGTCCAGGATGAGCACGGCGGGGTTGGCCAGGAACGCCCGCGCGAAGGCGACCAGTTGCCGCTGCCCCGCGGACAACCGCGAGCCGCGCTTCTCGACCGCGGTCTCGTAGCCGTTCGGCAGCGCCATGATGAAGTCGTGTGCGCCGATCACCTTCGCGGCCTCGACGACCTCCTCCATCGTCGCGTCCGGCTTGCCGAACCGGATGTTGTCCGCGACCGAGCCGGTGAAGAGGAAGTTCTCCTGCGTCACCATCACGACCCGCTCGCGCAGGTCGTCCTCGGACAGGTCCCGCAGGTCGACACCGTCGAGCAGCACGTGCCCGCCCGTCGGGTCGTAGAACCTGGCCACCAGCTTGGCGATCGTGGTCTTGCCGGCACCCGTCGTGCCGACCAGGGCCAGTGTCTGACCGGCCGGCACGTCCAGCTGCAGGCCGGGCAGCACCGGCACGCCGTCGACGTACTCGAAGCGCACGTTCCGCAGCTCGAGGTGACCCCGCGCCGGGCCCGGCTTGGCCGGCTGGATCGGCTCCGGCACGTCCGGGGTCTCGTTCAGCACGCCGGACAGCTTCTCCAGCGCCGCCGAGGCGGACAGGAAGGTGTTGTAGAACTGCGAGATGTCCTGCAGCGGCTCGAAGAACTGCCGCAGGTACAGCAGGAACGCGGTCAGGACGCCGACCGTCACGTGCCCGTGATAGGCCTGGTAACCGCCGTAGGCCAGGATCGCGACGATGGTGATGTTGCCGACACCCTTGATCGACGGCATGAAGATCGCGTTCAGCTGGAACGACTTCAGGTTCGCCTTCCGGTAGCGGTCGTTGACGCCGTGGAAGATCTCCTCGTTGCGCGGCTCGCGACGGAACGCCTGCACCGCGCGGATCCCGGTCATCGACTCGACGAAGTGCACGATGACCAGCACGACCGCCTCCCGGGTCTGCCGGTAGACGACCGCGGACCGCTTCCGGAACCACGCCGTCAGGATCAGCAGCGCCGGGAACGACAGCAGCGCGAGCAGACCGAGCTTGAGGTCCAGCGTGAGCAGGATGATCGCCGTACCCACCAGGGTCAGCGCTGCGGTGACCAGACCGTCGAACCCGTTCGCCAGCATCTCGTCGATGACCTGGACGTCGGACGTCAGCCGGGAGATCACCCGGCCCGAGGTGAACTTGTCGTGGAAGGCCGGGCTGAGCCGCTGGAAGTGGTCGAAGACCCGGCGCCGCAGGCCGAGCAGGATGGTCTGGCCGAGCCGGCCGGAGCGCATCAGGAACAGCTGCCGTGCCCAGGCCTGCAGCAGTGCCGAGGCGAGCACGGCGATCACGATCGTGATCAGCTCCCGCGAGCCCTGACCGGCGAGGATCGGCGGGATGCCGTTGTCGATGCCCAGGTGCACCAGGTACGGCACGGCGAGCCGGGCGCCGTTCTCGACGATCACGATCACGACCAGCAGCCAGATCAGCTTCTGGTACGGCCTGAGCAGCTCGCCGAGCAGCTTCCGGGAGTCCTCCTTCAGCCGGATGCTGGTGGCCCGGGAGATCTCGCGGTCGGGGTCCTCCTCGAACTGACCCCGCCAGCTCTGTTCCTCCGGCTGGTCGTCCTTCACATCCTCGCGAGGAGGTGTCTGCTGGGTCGTCGTCATGCGTGCACCTCCTCTTCCTCTGCGGCCAGGAGGTGCCGGTACTCGGGCACCGTGGCCAGTAGTTCTTGATGGGTTCCTACGTGGGTGACTGTGCCGTTCTGGAGCAGAGCGACCTTGTCGGCCAGCATCACCGTCGACGCGCGGTGCGCGACCACGATGCCGGTGGTCTCGGAGAGCACGTTCTGCAGCGCTTCCTCGACCAAGGCCTCGGTGTGTACGTCGAGCGCGGACAGGGTGTCGTCCAGCACCAGTACGGCGGGCTTCGCGAGCACTGCCCGCGCCAGTGCGAGCCGCTGACGCTGACCACCCGACAGCGACATGCCTTGCTCGCCGACGCGTGTCTCGAGGCCCCACGGGAGGTCGTTGGCGAACTGTGCCTGGGCGACCTCCAGCGCCTGCTGGACCTCGGCGTCGGTGGCGTCCGGACGGCCGAGCGTGAGGTTCTCCCGGACGCTCATGGAGAACAGCGTGGGGTCGTCGAACGCGGACGCGACCGCGGTCCGCAGCGACACCAGGGTCAGGTCCCGGATGTCGTGTCCGTCGATGGTGATCCGCCCCGCCGTCACGTCGTACAGCCGGGGGACCAGTGCGGTCAGCGTGGTCTTGCCGGACCCGGTGGCGCCGACCAATGCGAGCGTCGTACCAGGAGTCAGGTCCAGGTTGATGTCGTGCAGCACCTCGGTGGAGTCGTCGGAGAACCGGAACCCGACGTGCTCGAAGCGCAGGTGACCGCGCGGGTGGGTGAGCTCCTCCGCGCCCGACTTGATCACCGAGTGGGTGTCGAGGATCTCGCTGATCCGGTCCGCCGCGGTCATCGCCTCCTGGGCCATCGCGAGGATCGCGCCGAGCGAGGTGACCGGCCAGACCAGCGACAGCATCAGCGTGATGAACGCGACCAGGGTGCCGAGCGTGATCGCCTCCCGGCCGACGGCGAGCGCGCCGAGCAGCAGCACGATCACCAGGGTCAGGTTCGGGATGACGCCGAGGAAGCTCCAGAACCGGGATGCGAGCCGGACCTTCTCGACCTCGGTGTGGTACAGCGTGGTCGCCTCGTCGTCGAACTGCGCCTGGACGTGCGGCCGGCGGCCGAACGCCTTGATCACCCGGAAGCCGAGCGCCGACTCCTCGATCCGGGTGGCCAGGTCGCCCTGCTGGTCCTGCACCTTGCGGGAGATCCGCAGGTACTTCTTCTCGAACTTCAGCGAGACCATCACGATCGGTACGGCGGCCACGAGGACCACGAGACCGAGCGGCCAGTAGAGCTGGAGCAGCAGGATCGTGACCACGACCAGCTGCAGGACGTTCATCACCAGGAACAGCAGGCCGAAGCCCATGAACCGGCGGATGGTGGACAGGTCGGTGGTGACGCGGGACAGCAGCTGGCCGCTCTGCCAGCGGGTGTGGAACTCCATCGGCAGCGACTGCAGCCGGACGTACAGGTCGTGCCGGAGCGTGGCCTCCAGGTCGCTGACGGTCCGTGACTGCGCCCAGCGGCGCATCCAGACCAGGAGGACCTCGGAGATGCTGAGCCCGAGGGCCAGCAGGGCCAGCGGGACCAGCATGCTCAGCTCGCGCCGGGTGACCGGGCCGTCGATGATGGCCCTGGTGACCAGCGGGACGGTGAGGCTGACGGCGACGCCGAGCATCGCGGTGGTGAACATCACCGAGAGGCGCCAGCGGTGGGGCTTCAGATAGGGACGCAGCCGCCACAGATTGCGGCTACGTTCGGGGGCACGGGTGGTAGGGGCAGCGATCGACGGCGCTTGGACAGCGTGCTCGGAGGGCATCTGGACGGGCGCACTTCCCATCTACTTCGTCAAAGGGTTTCGGCGACCTGAAAACGGCGCACTTTCCAGTATCGCCCAGTGGGTAAGCGCTTGTCCTGCCAATTCCATTCCCGGGCGATGAATTACCGCTTGTCGCAATAGGCCGTCCGGGTGCCAGGCGGCGAGGGGTTCCGGACCTATCACGTTCCATGATCAGTGCGTGGCGATCGATCGCCGGCCTGATGCCTCTTGGGGTAGTTCCCGGAGGTCCCGGAGCGGGGAGCACAGGGCGATCAGCAGCCCGCCGAGCATGCCTCCGGTGGCCAGCAGCAGCGTCGGGCGGATCTGGATCGCGGCGGCCAGCACGCCGGAGACGGCTGCGCCGACGGTCTGGCCGCCGATCACCAGGGTTCGCCATGAGGCGGTTACCTGGCCCAGTAGGTGCGGTGGGGCCATGGACTGTCGCAGGGTCCGCTGCGGGACGGCGAACAAGGACATTCCGAGTCCGGCGAGTACCTGTCCGAGCAGGATGAGCGGCGTCACGCCGGTGAACAATGCCACGCCGTTGAGTGACGCCAGAAACACACCGCTGAGATAGGAGCGGCCGATTCCTCCGCGCCGGCACCAGCCGGGGGCGACGAACGTACCCGCCACCGCGGCACCACCGAACGCGGTCAGCGAAAGCCCGACGAACGCCGGTGATTTGTGCAGCTCCCGGATCAGGAACAGCACGACCAGCGGTCCCTGCGTCGCTCCGGCCATGGCCGCAACAGCCGCGGACACCACGAGCGGCCGCAGCATCCGGTCGCCGAACAGCACCTGCAGTCCGGCCGACAGTCGTACCTGGGACCGCTCCGGCACAGCTCCACGGGCGGGCTCACGGATGAGGTACGCCGCCACCGTGGACACGACGTACGACGCCGCGTCGATGACGATCGCGAACGGTGCCGTGAGTACCTGCACGAGGAAGCCGGCCGTGGAGGGACCGAGCGTGGAGGCGAGGTTGAGATTGAGCAGCGCTGCGCTGTTCGCCTGCATCAGCTCCGCCCGTGGCACCAGCCACGGGATCATCGTCTGGGACGCGGTGTCGGACAGCAGAGTCAGCACTCCAGTCAGTACGGCGACGGCGTACAGCTGCTCGATGCGCAGCCAGCCCAGTGCCGCCGCGGCTGGCACTGAGCCGAGCAGGAACAGCCGACCGACATCGGTCCAGATCAGCACGCGGCGGAGGGACCACCTGTCGACCCAGACGCCGGCCAGCAGCCCGAACACGAGGTGCGGCGCGATCGTCAACGCCGACAACGCACCCATCTGCACTGCTGACGCCTGCAGGCTGACGACGGCCACCAGCGGCAGCGCGACAGTGGTGACCGCACTGCCCGACGCCGACACCAGCTGCCCGATCCACAGCTTTCGGAACTCGCCTCTCACGACCCATGCCATGCCTGCGAACCTGTCACTCAGCAGAGTCGTCCGACTACGCCTGTTCGCCCTGAGCAGAGGCAGTTCACTCCACGCGAAACACCGGCCCCTTCGCGGTGAACGGAAGTGATGCGCCGCGGGGGATCAGCCACGCGTGCTCCCGTCGTACCCGGACGACGTCGCACTGGCCGTCGGTGATGAGCAGGATCGGCCCGTGCGCAGGGAAGTCGGCTGCGCGCTCGAGAAGGTCGACACCGGGCTGCAGCACGGTCCCGCCGCGACCGTGCACCTTCACGCGGCCCGCGATGTCGTCCACCGGCACGTAGCCGGCGTCGTACGCCGCAGCGTCGCAGTACACGACCCGCGCGGCCGGTACGTCGCGGGCGCGTGAGTACGACGCGATCGCGCCGAGTGCCTTGCCGAGGAGCTCGCGGTCCATCGAGCCCGACGTGTCCAGAACGACGCCGTACGTCGGGAGCCGTTCGAGCTCGACGGGGCGGATCCAGCCGGGCCGCGGGATGTCCGGCGTACCGGTCTGGCGCCGAGAGGCACGGGCGTACGTGCGGGTCTTCTCGATGGCCGGGACGTGCTCCTCGAACCAGCGCGCCAGCTGCGCGTCCCAGGCGAGCGGCGGGTGGTCCAGCGCGCGGATCTCCTCGACGAGTCCGGCAGGCAATGTGCCCCGGGAGGAGTCGTGGTACGCCAGCCCGGTGCTGAGCGCGCGACGGTAGATGTCGTCCAGCCCGGCCGCGCGGGCAGTCTCGCCTGCATGCGGGAGCGGGTGCCCGAGGACGTCGCCGAGGCCGACTCCGCGCAGCGTCGCCAGCTTGCGGTAGCGGCGCAGGTCGGTGGCGATGCGGTCGTAGACCTGCTCGGCGGACATGCCCTTGAGCGCGGGGTCGTGGAGGGCCCCGTCGGGCATCGTGCCGACTCCCATCTCCAGGAGCCAGCCGTTGATCACCAGGTCGGCGGCGACGTTCCACAGGTACGGGTCGCGGCCGCCGACGCGCTCACCGTGCCGGAGCGCGGCGTGCAGCATCTCGTGCGCCATCACGAACCGCCACTCGTCGAGCGTGAGGTCGGTGAGCGGGTTGATGTAGATCTCGCCGACGGACGCGTTGACCGCCGCGGTGTGGATGTCCCAGCCACGCGCGAGTTCGGTCTCGGCGACGACCTTCATGCTCGACGCGATCGCGCCGAGCAGCGGGTACGACGACACGAACCAGCCGAGAGCCAGGTCCCACTTGTCCCTCCCGCGGCGACCCGCGGTCAGCGAGGAGCGTGCGCCGCCTGCAACGTCGACAGCCGCTGCAGCGGCAGCCGAGAGGCCGGCCGCGAACAGCTCGCTCCAGTTCGGCGGTTTGCCCCAGCCGTTCCAGCGGGCGGTCTGGACGTCCGGTGCGTGACTGGCAACGCCGAGGCGCTCGTAGTCCGCGGGTACACCCTCGCGCCGCCACAGCCGCGCCAGCGCGTCCTCCTCCATGGCTGGGAAGGACACCGGGAGGTCGACGACCGGCGTACCGAGTTTGAGCGACTGGAGGTAGCAGTTGACCGCCACGTCGTACGAGGCGCTCATAGCCTGGTCAGCTGCCGACAGGTCCCGCTCGGCGTGACCCAGGCCGAGGTGGATCAGCAGGTGCGCGAAGACCCACGACCATTCCTCCGGCGTCGCCCGGCGCGTCCGGTGCGTACGGATCTGACCGTTCGAGTCGATGGTCGCCCAGCCGTCCGCCGGGCAGCTGTCGTCGCGGAGCGGGCTGTGCGCCCAGTCCGCCATCGGCGCGAACAGCGGGTGCCGGGCGACGACGCCCCAGCCGGCCTGGATCGCCTCCCAGGCCGGGTCCCGTCGCGCCTTCTTCTTAGGCACGTGCGGCCACAAGACGCGGCAGGTCGCGGCTGACCTCGACCAGGAACCACGTCGGCAACACCGGGCGGCCGTCGTCGTCGGCCGCGATCACCAACTGCGCCACCTCCAGCGAGATCTCCGCCAGCTCGACGAGCAGCGCCTTGCCGCGGTGTGCGAGCTGACGGGCCGCAGGGCTCGCGGACGCCTTGTCGGCGGCCAGTTCCTTGACCAGCCGGGCCCGGAACGTCTCGGCCAGGAAGTACAGCAGGTCCCGGTCCTCCGGCGCGGACGGCCAGCCGGTCTCGCCCTTCAGTACGGCGTCCAGGCCGAACGCGTGCCGCACCGTCTTCACGTACGCGCGGAACGTCGACGCGTGCGCCGCCGACAAGGTGCCGAAGGCAAGGACACGGAGGGTCTCGTTGGATACGTCGTCGCCGTACGACAGGAGGGCGTCCGACAGCATGTGCCAGCTGCGCGGGGTCGAGAACGGCTCCTCGGTCTTCGGTGGCGCGGTCCACAGGTGGTCCGGGCGGTTGCGCAGGTACTCGAGGACCCACGGGTGAATGCCCGCCGTCCCCGCCCACCGCAGCCAGTCGGTCGCGGAGGCGCGCAGATGGATGTGCACGAGCCTGTTGACCAGGGCGCTGGCCATCGGGCGTGCCAGGGCGTTGTCGGTGGCGCGGTTGCCGGCCCCGATCACGACGGAGCCCTCGGGCAGCTCGTACTCGCCGATGCGGCGGTCCAGGATCAGCGAGTAGAAGGCCTTCTGCACCTCGGCGGAGGACGCGTTCAGCTCGTCCAGGAACAGGCAGTACGGCTCGTCGCGGGCGATCGCCACCGGCGGTGCGAAGCGGCTGCGGCCGTCGACGATCTGCGGTACGCCGATCAGGTCCTCCGGCGCCAGTTGGGTGCCCAGGAGCGTGACGCATTCCAGACCGAGCGATTCCGCGAACGCTCGCACCAGACTGCTCTTCCCGATCCCCGGTGCGCCCCAGAGGAAGACCGGGCGTACCACTGCCACGTGCAGCAGTACTTCGGGCAGCTCGGCCGCCGACACCGTGATTCCCGCCTGCATCAGTTCCCTTCGTGGTTGGTGAGTGACTGTTGGCCAGCCCTTCAGGATCCTCCTGCGGTCACTGTGTGTCACGCGGTTTTCCAGGGCGCTTCCGTTACCGGTGGTTACTGGCTAGGGTGCGGCGCGACGATGAAGGAGTACTGGGGGTCTGCTGTGCCGAGCTTTCGCGTGAAGGCGGCTGCTGTCTGTGCCGTCGTACTGCTGCCGTTGACGGTGTCGTCGCAGGTGATGGCGGCAGACCCGCCGGAGCACCTGGGGGAGGGTGTGCTCGTCCCGGGGAAGACCGCGGTCGACGTCGGGATGTCGGGCACGCGTGTGGTCGTCTCGAACCCTGTCTACGAGACGAGCAACAACGGGACCACCTGGACGGCCTCCGGAGGCTCGAACGACGGCAAGCCGCTGCAGGTCGAAGGGTCATCGCTGCTGACCTTCGACAGCGGTACGGCGAAGGTCGGCGGGCTCACGTTCCCCGCGACGGACGAGGTGGTGCTGGGGAAGGGCGGCAAGCTCGTCTCGCACCGGGCGGCCGCGCCGGCGACGGCTGAGGTGTACGACGTCGCGACGAAGACCAAGCTGGCCGACTTCGCCCCGCCGTTCGCCATGGCGGGCGACACGGTCTGGAAGGTGACCGAGCCGGGGCATCTGGACGGCAAGAACCTGACGACCGGTGTGGTGAAGACCGTGCTGGTCGCCGGCGCGTGCACAGTCGGCCCCGACGACGTCAACGGCCGGTGGGCTGTGCTGAGCGGCTGCAACCAGGTCGTGGACGTCAACGGGCCGCAGCCGCCGCGCAATCTGTCCGTGGCCGCGGACTCTCAGCTGGGCAACGGCTTCGCGGTGCAGACGTCCGGCTCCGACCTGCTGGTGACCGATCTCAACGACCAGGCGCTGGGCCAGCGGCGGTACGGGCCGATCCGCACCGCTACTCCTAGCTTCCGCGCGGACGGCTCCGGACTGGCGAAGATCGTGTACGCCGACGCGTCGAGCAAGCCTCGCGTGATCACGCTGAGCTGGCTGGCCGCAGACCCGCAGCAGCGCCCCGACACCGTGGCGCCCGTACTGACCGCTGCGTCGGCGGGTGACCGGATCCGCGACAACACGAGTCTGTCCTTCGAGTGGGCGTACGACGACCCGCAGGACCCGAACTCGCCGGCGACGGGTGTGAACAGCTACGACCTGCAGTACCAGCAGCGCCCGAACCGCACCTCGCCGTACGGCGCGTGGGTCCAGCCTGCCGCGTGGCAGGGGCTGAAGACGACCGGAGCGAGTCTTACCGCGCCGATCGGCACCGATACGTGCTGGCAGGTGCGGGCGCGTGACTACGCCGGCAACCTGAGCGCGTGGAGCGCGTCGTACTGCAGTGAGGTGGACGGGACCGCTCCGTCGCTGGTCACGTGGCGGATCGGTGATCGCGTCCAGCTCAGTGGATCCGCGACGGTGCGCTGGGCGTACAAGGACGACACCGACATCGCGTCGTACGACGTGGTCTACAAGACCGCTGCGCCGGGTGTCGCGTTCGGGAAGTGGATCTACCCGACGGTCTGGCAGAACACGCGCATCACGTCGATCACCTGGGCGCCGCGTCTCGGTTGGGACGAATGCTTCATGGTTCGCGCCCGCGACTACCTGGGCAACCTCTCCGCCTGGTCGGCTCCCATCTGCTCGGTCGCCCCCGAGGATGACCGCGCGCTCACGTCGGCCGGCACGGTCACCCGCTCCACGAGCACGCTCGCGTTCCAGGGCACCACCACCATCCTCAAGGCCAACGGCGCCTACCTGACCAAGGCGACCGAGGCAGGCCTGCGCGTCGCCCTGGTAGCCCTGCACGGCCCGGGCCAAGGCCGCGTGGACATCTACCACGCCAACATCAAGATCGGCACCGTCTCACTCGCGGCCACCACCACCAGCCGAGTGGTCACCTACCTCCCGACGACCCCGTTCCGCACCGGAGCCCTGAAAATCATCTCCACCTCGACAGCTCCGGCCACCGTCGACGGCATCGCCTTCCTCCGAGCTCCCTGAGCCTCTCAATCGTTTGAATTCAAAGGGTTTGAGCGCGGCTCGGGGTTTTCGGCACGTTCAAGTCCGATTGGCGGTTTCGGTGCCAGAGCCCGGGGGTAGGTCTCCGCGGAGACAAACTGAGGACTGAAGAAGAAGACTCGGGGACTGGAACTGGGAGGGCACCCTTGTCAACGCAGTATCCGTCGGCGCGACCTGCCGACGAACGGCAGTCAATCGCGCCCGCTGACGGGCCGTTCGCACCTTTCGAGGAGCTGCCTTCTCGAGCCGGATAGCGAAGCCCGATGGATGCCAACGCCCTCCAGGACAGCTGGGACCGGGTGACGCGACACGGTGAACAGGTGCCGCTGTACTTCTACTCACACCTGTTCGTCTCCTATCCCGAAGTACGCGCGATGTTTCCGCTGTCGATGTCGGGCCAGCGGGACAAGTTCGTCAGCGCGCTCGGCCGGATCGTCAGCCATGCCAACCACATCGACCAGGACGCGGCCTTCCTGCAGCACCTCGGCCGCGACCACCGCAAGTACGCCGTCGTCGCGGAGCACTACAACGCCGTCGGCGCCTCGCTCTGCGCGACCCTGAAGCACTTCCTCGGCCCCGAGTGGGACGAGGACCTCGCCATGCACTGGACGGCCGCCTACCAGGTGATCGCCCGGATCATGGTCGAGTCCGCGGAGACGTCCTCCGAGACCAGCCCGGACTGGTGGGACGCCGACGTGCTCTCGGTCGAGCGGCGCACCATGGATCTCACCCTGCTCACGGTCCGGCCGCGGCGCGCGTACTACTTCCGCCCCGGTCAGTCCATCTCGATGGAGATCCCGCAGCGCCCCAAGATGTGGCGGTACTTCAGCCCGGCGAACGCCCCGCGTGCCGACGGCTCGATCGACCTGCACGTCCAGCAGATCGACGGCGGTCAGGTGAGCCCGAGCGTCGTACGGTCGCTCAAAGCCGGTGACGCCGTGAAGCTGGGCGCGCCGGTCGGCGAGCGGCTGACCCGGCGCGACGACGACGTACGGGACCTGCTGATGGTCGCCGGCGGAACGGGTCTCGCCCCGCTGCTCGCGGTCCTGGAGCAGATCGACAACGAGTGGAACCGGACGCGCACAGCGCCGCGGGTCCAGCTGTTGCACGGCGTACGGATGCCCTGGCACCTGTACGAGCGCCCCCGGTTGCGAGAGCTGGCCCAGACCCGGCCGTGGTTCGACTACACGGAGGTCGTGTCCGACGACGCGTCCTACCCGGGGACGCGCGGCAAGGCCGGGACGATCGCGGCGCAGCAGGACCTGCACGGGCGTACGGCGATGGTGTGTGGCGGACCGCAGATGGTCGCGCACACGCTGGAGAGGCTCGCCGCCGCTGGTGTCGACACCGAGCACATCAAGTACGAGCACTTCTACTACGCGGCCGTTGACGAGCACACCGCCACCGCCGGCCCAGCGTTGACCAGGTCAGGAGACAACAAGTGACGAACGGAAAGCACCGCCACGGCTCTCCGCACTACCGGACACCCGAAGCGATCCGGGGCGAGACGTTCCAGCGCCGGCTGCGGGGTCTCGACGCCGACCAGGTGTACGACTACCTCGACGTGGTGGCCGAGCAGGTCCACGCGACGGCCAGCGACCTCAGCGAGAGCCGGGCCGAGAACCAGCGTCTCCAGGCAGAGCTGCAGCGCACCCGGGCCGAGCTCCAGCGCGCGCAGACGCAGGTGGACGAGTACGAGCAGGCCGGCGACCGCGTGAACGAGCAGATCGTCCAGCTGTTCAGCCAGGCGCAGCTCGTCGCCGAGGAAATGGTCCAGGACGTCAGCCGTGACGCCCGCGAGCGCATCGGGCAGGCACGCGCCCACGAGCGCCGGATCGTCGAGGAGGCAATGGACTCGGCCGGGCAGCAGGTCCGCTCGTACGCCCAGACGGCCCAGGTGCGGATGCAGTCGATCGTGGACACCTTCGCCACCGAGGTCGACCGGATCGGCAGCGCAGCCGTCCCCGGCGAGCCGGAGGCCCGCCAGAAGGACGCCTGGTTCGACGACATGAGCGACTGGCAGGTCCGCCTGCGGAACGGGAGCGGCCCCGCGTCTCCGAGCTCGGACTGACCGGTGCGAGCTCCTCTGAGACCCGCTCCCGCAGAGGACGACACGTTGGGCCTTCCGGCCCATCAAGCGCCGGTGCCTCTTCGCCGCCTGCCCGCACGCCCGTTGGCCCGCCCGCTGGCCCGCCCGCTGGCGGCTCTCGGGCTGGCCGTGGCGGCCGGCGTCGTCGGCGCGCTCGGCCTCGGCGGCGACCTCCCGACAGTCGTCGCGATCGCGCTCGGCGCGGCAATTCTCTTCCTGGCGGTGGGAATCTGCGTCGCGTACGCCGTCGAGGCACGCCCCGGCACCCAGCGTCCCCAACCCGGCGAATCCCGAGCTCAGGCCGGCGACTCCCGGCCCCCAGCGGGCGAGCCTCGGCTCGGACCTCGCCGCCGGGGCGGCAGGTCTCGCCTGCAGGGTGGAGGGCCTCGGCCCCAGGTTGACGCCGAGCAGCCGGGCGGTGACCGGCGTACCGGCTGTCCGGTCTCGTCAGGCCCGCCCGTACCGGAGCCTGCGCCCGACGTCGCCGATGTCGAGGTGGTCCGGGCCGCGGCGAAGGAGTTCCTCGAGCTCTTCCACGCCGAGAACCCGCGGGCCGGGCGGCTCGAGCCACGGCTCGCCGCGGTCATGCAGGAGATCGACCTGACCGGGACGTACTGGCACACCGCCGACGAGCTGACGTTCGGCGCCCGCGTCGCGTGGCGCAACAACAAGCGGTGCATCGGCAGGCTGTACTGGCGGAGCCTGCAGGTGCGCGACCTGCGGACGGTGTCCGACGCCGGCAGCGTCGCCGCGCACTGCTTCGATCACCTGCGGAGCGCGCACAACGGCGGCAAGATCCGGCCGATGATCAGCGTGTTCGCCCCCGAGACGCCGAACCGGCCCGCGCCCAGGATCTGGAACGAGCAACTCATCCGGTACGCCGGGTACGAGCAGCCGAACGGGCGATCGCTCGGCGACCCCCGCTATCGCGCGTTCACCACCAAGCTCATCCAGCGCGGGTGGCGGCCGCCCGACCGGCCGGGCGCGTTCGACGTACTCCCGCTCGTCGTGGAGACCGTCGACGAGGGGCCGCGGATGTTCCAGCTGCCCGGCGACGCGGTGCAGGAGGTCCCGCTGGAGCACCCCGAGCTGCCCTGGTTCGCGGGGCTCGGGCTGCGCTGGCACGCCGTACCGGTGATCAGCAACAACCGGCTCGACATCGGCGGCGTCTCGTATCCGGCGGCGCCGTTCAACGGCTGGTACATGGGCACGGAGATCGGCGCCCGCAACCTCGCCGACAGCGACCGGTACGACCTGGTGCCGCAGGTCGCCGAGCGGATGGGGCTGGACACCTCACACGAGGCGACGCTGTGGCGCGACCAGGCGCTGGTCGAGATCAACCGCGCGGTCCTGCACTCGTTCACCCTGAACGGCGTCACCGTCAGCGACCACCACACCGAGTCCCGCAGGTTCCTCATCCACTTGGAGAAAGAGGAGCGCGCCGGCCGCGAATGCCCCGCCGACTGGAGCTGGATCGTCCCGCCCCTGTCCGGCTCCCAGACCCCCGTCTTCCACCGGTACTACGACGCCAAGACCCAGGTCCCCAACTTCTTCACCGACCCCGGTGCCACCTGCCGCTCCCTCCACGGCGGCCCACCCGCGTTCTCCTGACATTCTTGGAGGCGTGGACCGGGTAGTGGTCATGGGCTGCGCCGGCAGCGGCAAGTCGACCCTCGCGAGAGAGTTGGCCGCGCGTACGGCGTTGCCCCTGACCGAGCGGGACGCACTGGGCGCGATGGGATCGCGCGAATACCTCGAAGCCTTGGCCGAGTTGGCCGCCCGGCCCCGATGGATCCTCGACGGGGCGCCGTACTACGCCGACGAGCTCATCTACCGGGCGGCGGACACTGTCGTCTTCCTCGACTACCCGAAGCCTCTGGTCGTGTGGCGAGCGTTGCGCCGGACCGTCAGGATCGAGCTGACCCGCCGACCAGCCGGAGCGCACAAGCCCGGAGGATCAGCCATCTGGCGTGATCCTCAGCATCCGCTGCGCTGGGCCTGGACATCCCACCAAGTCCGCCGCCAGGAGGGCCGCACGCTCCTCACCCGCCCCGACCTGCCGAACCTCAAGTTCCTCCACCTCACCCGGCCGGCCCAGGCGACGCGCTGGTTACACCGCCTGCACCGGTAGCGGCGCGCCCGCCCACTGTCCTGGGGCGATCCGCCGGCGGAGAAGCTCAGGGCTCCTGAGTCGTTCTCAGGCGGGACGTACTTCGGCGAGGCGTTTGACGGAGTAGTCGTCGTCCCAGCAGACGGCGGCTTCCCAGGCGGCGGAGGCTTGGGCGGCGACGTCGTACGCGGCGGCGTCGAGGTCGGCGGCGTTGTCGGGCAGGACGAGGTCGAGGTCCGGGACGTCGACGTGTGACTCGTCCCAGTCGATCAGCCCGACATGATCCGCGGTCATGCGGATGTTGCCGGGGTTGGGGTCGCCATGGACGACGCGCGTCTCACGTCCAACCAGCCGCGCCCACGCGGCCCGGCACCGGACCACACCCTCCGGCGGCATCGCGCCGAGATCGATCTTCGTACCGGTCTCGGCATGCAGCAGGTCGGTCGACGACCGCCACCCCGGCCGCTGCGGCCAGCCCCGCGTCAACCGATGCAACTCACGCAGCGTGCCGGCCACCCGACGCCAGTCGGCCGGCGTCTCCGGCGGTCCACCGTCCAGATGCGTCATCACCACCAACCCGTCGGCAAACAGCCGCCCGTCCACGGTCGGAATCGGCACCGGCACCGTCAGCCCTTCACGGTCGAGATACCGCAGCAGCTCGGTCTCCCAAGCAAGATCAGCATCACTCCGCCCCCCGAGCCGCCCAACCGCCACCCGCCCACCAACCCGCACCCGCCAAACGTCATTGGCCACCCCACCCGACAACCGCTCAACCCGAACAGCGTCGTCCCCCCACAACCCCAACGCATCCCATCCCACCCGCCACACCCTACGGCGTACGGGTGGCAGCAAGTCTGTCCAAGATGGGGACTCCACGCCTGAACCCTTGGGTGACCTCTGGCGTCCACCAGTCAGGGCGGCAGAGGGCGCCCCTGGTCCGTGGGGATGAGACGCCGGCGGGTCACCGGCTGGGGTAGCTCGCGCGTAGAGCCAACCGGATGTGATGAGGTCGATCAGGGTGGAGGAGGAGCCCTCCTACTGGCGGGATCGCTTTCCGGCTGGGCGGCGCCTCGGTGCCTTGCTCGGTGGCCTCGCTGCGTACGGAGGTGCCGCTCTGCTGGGCCATGGGTGGGGGGCCTGCGACGTCGGCGTCAATGCCGGCGCCAACTCCGCGACTCTGTTGTTCTTCGTGCTGCCGTTCCTGTTCGGCCTGCTCTTCGCCGTCGTCTCTGGCAGCACCCGGCGTCAGAAACTGCTCGGCGTACTGGCCGTCTTCGCGTGGTTTGTGTTCGCTGGCAAGGCACACCAGTCGACTCACCCGACCCGCGATGCTCCGGCGGTGTCCCCACCTGGTGGCCGTCCTGGATACCCACCTGACTGAGCGGCGCCAACTAGCGGACCCAGCCCACGCCAACGGGGTGCGGGTGGCGAAGCCCCCGCCCGCGCCGAGCGAAGCGAAGTCGCACAAAAGAAGAGGGCGAGGCAGGCCGACGCTTTCCGTCGGCACACCTCGCCGCTCGCCCGAGCGGGTGACGAGAATCGAACTCGCGTAGCCAGTTTGGAAGATCGGTCGATGGCACGCTGACGGGTCCCGCTTAGGCGTGGAAGGGTGCCCGCTGAGTGACCCACTTGACCCCGGCTGACCTGTCGTAATTGCACGCTAATTGCACGGAGGTAGGTCGACCGCCACACCTGCCCCGTCCCCCTCATAGCTGCCAAACCCAGGTCAGCGCGGCGCATGTCAAGAGTCGGCTTGCCGATCCCGCAGGGACGCCGTAGGCGCTCTTGATGTGGGTCGTGATGACCGTACGATCGAGCGGCGAGGGGGATGGGGCTATCGGGAGGTCAGACGCCAGACACGTCGGTCATTGGCAGTTGGGAGCGCCTGGACGAGGAAGCGTCCCTGCTGCTGGGCACCGGCGAGGACGGCGCCCCGGCGCCGCCCGCAGTCCGGGGCCGCGCGCCGAAGGCGCGCCCTTGATCCATAAGAGCCAAACTCGGCAGAGAGACCGGGGGAGCTAGGTGTCCTCCGTCGACTGATGTGCGTCACTCGTCCGCCAGGTGATCTGCGACAGTGCGAAAGCACGGATCGCGGCAGAACCGGACGTTGCAGGCCGGAGGATCGAACGCGGCAGCTCGATCGGTTGCCGTGGAACTGACCCCCACCAGTCCGCGCCAACGGCGTTGAGTGGAGCCTGATCCCCGATCGTGGCAGGGGCTTCGCTCGGGAGCGGGTCGCTGACGATCACGCCTCGACGTGGACAACGGTCTGCTGATTGACCCATTCACCAACAAAGAAGCATTCAATTTGACGGTTGGCCGTGACGTCAGCGAGGGCAGCGCCTTCGGTCAAGGACAGGAGGTTATGCACGCACCGCAGAAAGTGGTAGGTACTGAACCGAGCAAGCGCATCGAGACCCTCGATCACCACGGCATGCGGCGTCGACTCCTCGCCCGTCAGGAAATCCCAGAGCCGATCATTGAACGCAGCCCAGCTTCCGGCGCCCAATTCATCAAACCCCAAGCCTCGCGTCAGTGCTTCGAGGAAGGCACCCTCCGGGTCCTCCGGACTCTCAGCCAAGCTCACGTCGACCACCACGAAGCCGGCACGGAACAGGCGCTCTCGGAGCTCTGAGGCGCTACTCGGGTTGACGAGGTACGGCTCCTGCCGCAACCAAGGGACCGCCGCCTCGACGTCCAGCCACGGGCGTTCAGGCGTCCCAGGATCCACCCACGGCGGGATTCTTCGCTCAGGACCCACAGCTTGGCCATTCTCCAGAAGTTCAACCCGACAACGTTCCACGAGCTGATCCAGATCAGAGCCCACGACCTGGACTCGATGACCCCGAGCGTCAACGATGCTCACCCTGAACACACCTGCCGACACTTTGGTGACCGAGGTCTTCCACCCAGGAAGCTCGTCACTTGGCGGCCACATCACCGCTCCATCATTTCCGACCGACCGATGATCTGTCATCGGCAGATCCGTGCGTTGGCCGCCGCCCCAGGTGTGGTGGCCGGGCTTCTAGGCTGTCGCGAGTCAGTTGGCAGACATGTGTCGCTGATCAACGGGCGGAGCACAGACCGGGGAGCTAGGCGGAGTGGCCGAGCGGCACAGCGTCGACCGTCCGCCACTCGTACATGCGGTTGTCGCGGTGCATCTCGATGAGTGACACGGCGTTGATGGTCAGGTCGGCCGGGTCGGCTGTGACTCGGTTGATCGTGTCGAGTGTGACGCTGGCGGGCTGCGGAGTGCTGACGTACGCAAGGCTGATGTGGGGCTGGTAGTTGTCGGCGTTGTCGGGGACGCCGTCCGGGCCGAACACATCCGCGATCGCAGCTCGCACGGTGTACCGGATGTCCTGGACCGGCACGAACGGGTCCGGCGGAAGGGCAATCGCCTCGGGCCGGATAACTGGCCGCTGGAACCGGACCTTGAGCGGCTCCAGCTCGCTGAGCCGGGAGCGCGCGGCCTCCAGGAGGGCGTCGACCTGCTCTGTGGTCACGTCCTTGACGAAGCCGACGCCTTGCATGGTGAGGTGTAGCCACTGCTGCGGGATCATGTCGAGGCCCGGCACGCTCGACAGCTCGGCCTGATAGCGGGCCGCCAGGCGGTGCAGCGGGGCCGCGTCCTCGAAGACGTTGATGTGCCAGGCATAGAACCGCGTGCCGATTTGCCAGCCGGGCCGCCACCACCAGTGGTCGGTGAGCTGGTCGGCGTGCTTGTGGGTCCAGTCGGGCGCAGTGGTCATGTCAGATGTCCGATCGGGCTTCGGGGGGCTTGGCCCCGTTCGGCAACTTCGCGGCGAGCTGGATCGAAGAGCATGAGCTGAGTGAACGCACGCGGGAGTTGTACGCGACCTTGCTGCGACTCCACGTCCATCCGTTCCTCGGGCGGAAGGAACTCGCGGCTATCGGTCCCGAGACGATCCGCAAGTGGCGCAAGGAGCTGGCCGAGGAGGGGCGGTCGGCGGATGCTGTGGCCAAGGCGTACAGGCTGGTTCGGGCAGTCATGGCAACTGCCGTGGATGACGGGAGGATCAAGCGCAACCCGTGCCGTATCAAGGGTGCTGACACCGCCGCCCGGGCTGAGCGACCGGTCGCCAGCGTCAAACAGGTGTACGCGCTGGCTGAGGCGATTGGTCCACGCTTTCGAGCCTTCATCCTGGCTGCCGCGTTCACCGGCCTGCGCTGGGGCGAGCTGATCGCGCTGCGCCGGATCGATGTCGACTTGGACGACGCCACAATCAGCGTGCACCGAAGCATCGCTGAGCTGAGCGGGGGCCGCCTGGTGGTAAAGCCGCCCAAGTCGGCGGCTGGTACCCGCGCGGTCCCGATCCCGGCTGTGCTCGTTGAAGAGCTGCGGACTCATCTATCGGAGCACGTCAAGGAAGGGCAGACGGCTCTCGTCTTCACCGGCCCGCGCGGTGGTACGCCAAAGCGGGGGAGCTGGCGGTCAACCGTGAAGTGGACGGCCAAGGTCGAAGCTGCGGGCCTACCGGCTGGGTTCCACTTCCATGACCTGCGTCACACCGGTAACCACCTGGCGTCGAAGAGTGGTGCGTCCACCAAGGAACTCATGCACAGGATGGGCCACGGGACGATGCGAGCCGCGCTGATTTACCAGCACGCTACTGATGCACGGGCTCGGGAGATCGCCTCCGCCCTGAATGAGGTGGTTGAGCGCGAGAACAGGCGGGATGACGACGACGGTGCCGCCGGGGTGCTGGTGCCGACCCCCTAGTTGCACGCTAATTGCACGCGGCCGGATCGGGCCTCAGCGTGAGAGAAGGCCCGTAGCCAGGGATTCCCTTTGGCTACGGGCCTTCTGCGTTCCGAGCGGGTGACGAGAATCGAACTCGCGTAGCCAGTTTGGAAGACTGGGGCTCTACCATTGAGCTACACCCGCGGTGCTCGGACATGATTCCATACGGAGCGCTGTGGACCCAAAACGGGTTTTCGGGGGCCCCGGTGGCGCGAGCACTGGTTCTGGGCGGCTAGACTCGTGCGGTCACTGCGGGGCGTAGCGTAGTGGCTAGCGCGCCTGCTTTGGGAGCAGGAGACCGCAGGTTCGAGTCCTGTCGCCCCGACAAACCCCGTGCAGCACCGGCTGTGGCGTCGGCTGTCCGGCGTCGCAACATGTCACCGAATCAAGGAGAACCGCCACCGTGAAGAGCACCGTCGAGTCCTTGAGCCCGACCAAGGTCAAGCTCATCGTCGAGGTGCCGTTCGAGGAGCTCAAGCCGAGCCTCGACGCGGCGTACAAGAGCATCGGCCAGCAGATCGTGGTGCCGGGCTTCCGCAAGGGCAAGATCCCGCCGCAGGTCATCGACCAGCGGGTCGGCCGCGGCCCCGTGCTCGAGGAGGCGATCAACGACGCCCTCCCGAAGCTGTACTCGCAGGCGGTCAGTGACAACCAGGTGAAGGCGATCGGCCGGCCTGAGGTCGACGTGACCGAGTTCAACGACAAGGAGAGCCTGCAGTTCTCCGCCGAGGTCGAGGTCCGCCCGGAGATCACACTGCCGGACCTGGAGGGCCTGGAGGCCGAGGTCGAGGACATCGCGGTGTCCGACGACGAGGTGACCGAGCAGATCGAGGCGCTGCGCCAGCGGTTCGGCTCGCTGAACCCGGTCGAGCGCGCGGTCGCCGACAAGGACTTCATCACGATCGACCTGTCGGCCAGCAAGGACGGCGAGAAGGTCGAGGAGGCGCAGGCGACCGGCCTGTCCTACCAGGTCGGCAGCGGTCAGCTGCTGGACGGGCTGGACGAGGCGGTCATCGGCCTGACCGCGGGCGAGAAGAAGACCTTCGTCACCCAGCTGGTCGGCGGCTCGCTGAAGGGCGACGACGTCGACGTCGAGGTGACCGTGACCGCGGTCAAGGAGCAGGAGCTGCCGGAGTTCGACGACGAGTTCGCGCAGACCGCGTCGGAGTTCGACACCGCCGACGAGCTGAAGGCCGACGTGCAGGGCCGGCTGGAGCGCGGCAAGCGGCTCGAGCAGGCCGGCGAGGCGCGCGACGCCGTGCTGGAGAAGATCCTGACGCTGGTCGACGTGCCGGTCCCCGAGGGCCTGCTGACCGACGAGCTGGCCGCCCGCAAGGAGAACCTGGAGCAGCAGCTCGGTTACTCCGGGATGACCATGGAGCAGTTCCTCGAGGGCGAGGAGCAGACCCAGGACGAGTTCGACGAGGACCTGAAGAAGCGCTCCGAGGACGCGATCAAGGCGCAGTTCGTGCTCGACCTGGTGGCCGAGCAGCAGGAGCTGAGCGTCAACGACCAGGAGCTGACCGAGCACATCGTCCGGCACGCGCAGCGTTCCGGCGTCAGCCCGGACCAGTTCGCCCAGCACGCGGTGGAGAACAACCTGGTCCCGAGCCTGGTGTCCGAGGTCGTCCGCGGCAAGGCGCTGGCCTACCTGGTGGAGAACGCGAAGGTCACCGACGCCTCCGGCAACACGGTCGAGCTGAAGACCCTGCAGCCGGACGGCACCTACGCCGACCCGGAGGCCGCCGAGGCCGAGGCGACCGCCGAGGAGCCGGAGCCGGCGAAGGCCTGACCCGCCGGCACCACCCCGCAAGGCCCGCAAGACCCCGTACGGCCCGGACCCCAGGTGGGTCCGGGCCGTACGCATGTTCGCCGGACGATCGCGACACGATCGCAAGAAACCTCGCCTACGGTGGCTGGTGAAACGATTTCCAGGCGAGGGGGCCGGGTGTGACCGCGCTGCTGCAGGAGCCGGAGGTACGGCGGGAACCGGACCGCCCGGCCGCGCCGGAGGTACCTGACGAGGCAGCGGCCGACGAATCCGGATCCGTTGTCCTGTGCGGCTGGTGAACGCGCCCGAATTCGCTCACAGCAGACGAACGGCGGGCGGGCGATGCGCCGTGAGCGAACACCTCCGGCCCAGCCTTAGGTCTGTCGCCGCCGACCAGTAATGTCGGGTTCGTGAACGAGACATTTGCAGCCAGCCCCACCGCCGCGGGCGGCAACGGATCCGGCGGACAAGACGACGACATCTACCGCGAGCTGCGGAAAAATCGGATCATCTTCCTGGGGTCCGAGGTTCGCGACGACAACGCGAACGCGATCTGCGCGCAGATGCTGCTGCTGAACGCGCAGGATCCCAACGCGGACATCTGGCTGTACATCAACTCGCCGGGTGGCTCGGTGGACTCCGGCATGGCGATCTACGACACCATGCAGTGGATCTCCAACGACGTCGCCACCGTCGGCATGGGCCTGGCGGCCTCGATGGGTCAGTTCCTGCTCTGCGCCGGCGCGAAGAACAAGCGCTTCGCTCTGCCGCACGCGCGGATCATGATGCACCAGCCCTCCGGCGGTATGGGCGGAACGGCGTCGGACATCAAGATCCAGGCCGAGCAGTCGCTGCACCTGAAGGCGCTGCTGTTCCGGCTGATCTCGGAGCACACCGGTCAGGCGCTCGAGCAGGTCGAGAACGACGCCGACCGGGACCGCTGGTTCACCGCCGACCAGGCGAAGGAGTACGGCTTCATCGACCACGTGGTCAGCAGCGCCGCTCAGCTCAGCCAGGGCAGCCCGAACTCCTGATCTCCCACTCCGTCAGTTAAGGACGCACCAATGAACTACTTCATCCCGCAGTGGGAGGAGCGCACGTCGTACGGCATGCGCCGGATCGACCCGTACACGAAGCTGTTCGAGGACCGGATCATCTTCCTCGGCACGCCGATCACCGACGAGATCGCGAACGCCGTGATGGCGCAGCTGCTGTGCCTGCAGTCGATGGACTCCGACCGCGACATCAGCATCTACATCAACTCGCCCGGCGGCTCGTTCACCGCGCTGACCGCGATCTACGACACGGTCCGCTACATCAAGCCGGACGTCCAGACGGTCTGCCTCGGCCAGGCCGCGTCGGCCGCCGCCGTGCTGCTCGCCGCCGGTACGCCGGGCAAGCGGCTCGCCCTGCCGAACAGCCGGATCATCATCCACCAGCCGGCCACCGAGGGTACGTACGGCCAGTCGAGTGACATCGAGATCCAGGCGAACGAGATCCTCCGGTTGCGCGCGCTGCTGGAGAAGATGATCGCCGACGCCAGCGGCAAGTCGCACGAGGAAGTGTCCCGGGACATCGAGCGGGACAAGTTCCTGACGGCCGAGCAGGCGATCGAGTACGGCCTGATCGACGACGTCCTGCAGTCCCTCAAGGCCCCGGTCCCGGCCGGCGTCTGAACAGGTTCAGATCAGGCTCGGCCGGTCTGACCGGCTGTCAAGAGCTTGACGCGTTCGCCACCGGCGTAGTCACAACCCGGTGGCGAGCGCGGTTTTTCGGCCCCGGACGGGGTACCGTCGAAAACGGTCCGACTGCGCATAGAAGGGATCTGTCCCGGTGGCACGCATTGGTGACGGCGGCGATCTGCTCAAGTGCTCGTTCTGCGGAAAGAGCCAGAAGCAGGTCAAGAAGCTCATCGCCGGTCCCGGCGTCTACATCTGCGACGAATGCATCGATCTCTGCAACGAGATCATCGAGGAGGAGCTGAACGAGGGCTCCGAGGTCGGACTCACCGAGCTGCCCAAGCCGCGGGAGATCTACGACTTCCTCAACGCGTACGTCGTCGGTCAGGACGTGGCCAAGAAGGCACTCGCGGTGGCGGTCTACAACCACTACAAGCGGGTCCGCGACGGCCAGGGCGCGTCGAGCGCCGGCCGGCACGCGAAGGACGAGGCCGTCGAGCTGGCCAAGTCGAACATCCTGCTGATCGGCCCGACCGGCTGCGGCAAGACCTATCTCGCCCAGACGCTCGCCCGGATGCTGAACGTCCCGTTCGCGATCGCGGACGCGACGGCGCTGACCGAGGCCGGGTACGTCGGTGAGGACGTCGAGAACATCCTGCTGAAGCTGATCCAGGCGGCGGACTACGACGTCAAGAAGGCCGAGACCGGGATCATCTACATCGACGAGGTCGACAAGATCGCCCGCAAGAGCGAGAACCCGTCGATCACCCGGGACGTCTCCGGTGAGGGTGTCCAGCAGGCGCTGCTGAAGATCCTCGAGGGGACGACGGCGAGTGTGCCGCCGCAGGGCGGCCGCAAGCATCCGCACCAGGAGTTCATCCAGATCGACACGACCAACGTGCTGTTCATCGTCGGCGGCGCGTTCGCCGGCCTGGACCATATGGTCGAGCAGCGGGTCGGCAAGAAGACGCTGGGCTTCAACACGAGCCGCGAGCCGGAGAAGCCGAAGGAGCTCGGCGGGTATGCCGACGTCATGCCGGAGGACCTGCTCAAGTTCGGTCTGATCCCCGAGTTCATCGGCCGGCTCCCGGTGATCACGACGGTGTCCCCGCTGGACCGCGAGGCGCTGATCAAGATCCTGTCCGAGCCGAAGAACGCGCTGGTCAAGCAGTACCGGCGGCTGTTCGAGATCGACAACGTCGAGCTCGAGTTCAGCGACGACGCGGTCGAGGCGATCGCGGACCAGGCGCTGCTGCGCGGCACCGGCGCCCGTGGCCTGCGGGCGATCATGGAGGAAGTCCTCCTGAACGTGATGTACGAGGTGCCCAGCCGCGAGGACGTCGCGAAGGTCGTCGTCACCGGCGAGGTCGTCCTGGAGAACGTGAACCCCACGCTGATCCCGCGCGACCAGATCGAGCGCAGCAAGCGCGACCGGCGCGAGAAGAGCGCCTGACACTCGCTGCTCAGCAGGAGGCCGGGTCCGCCGTACGGCGGGTTCCCGGCCTCCTGTTCCTACCTACAGGGAGGAAAGCACTGAGTCCGCTGCCGCAAGAGTCTCGTCGACCTGGTCCGCGGTGTGCTCGGTGGACAGGAACCACAGCCCGCGCGGGACGATGTTGATCCCGGCAGCGAACAACCCCGCATGGAACCGAGCCATCGCGGCCCGGTCGCAGGCGGCGAACGACCGATAGTCCGTGACGGCGGCCTGGTCCGTGATGTAGGTCTGGAACACCGGACCGGGCCCGTCGACGAGCAGCGGTACGCCTTGGCGCTCCGCCGCCGTCCGCAGGCCGGCCATCAACCGCTGACCCGTCGAGGTGAGCGGTGGGTAGACCGAGGCACGCTTCTCGTCGAGGTACGTCAGGACGGCGTCCGCCGCGGCCATCGCGACCGGGTGCGAGTTGAACGTGCCCGCGTGCGCGACCTTGCCGTCGGCGATCGACCCCATCACCTCGGCCGAGCCGACGAGCGCGGACACCTGCATCCCGCCGGCCATCGCCTTGCCGAACGCGGCCAGATCGGGGACGACGCCGAGCAGCTCGCCCGCCCCGCCCGGAGCGACCCGGAACCCGGTGATGATCTCGTCGAAGATCAGCAACGACCCGTGCTGCCTGGTGAGCTCGCGCAGACCTTCGAGGTAGCCGGGGGAGGGAGTGATGCAGCCGGTGTTGCAGAGCAGCGGCTCGAGGATGACCGCGGCGACCTCGTCCCCGCACCGGTCGAGCACCGCGGCGACGGCAGCAAGATCGTTGTAGGGCAGGACGATCAGGTCGTCCGCGTCGTGGCGCGGCTGGCCCGCCGTACCGCCGACCGCGGTCGGGTGCTTCGCGTCGCCGGCCAGCGCGACGTCGGGGTGCACGCTGTACAGGACCGGGTCGAGCCAGCCGTGGTAGTTGCCCTCGAACTTCACGATCTTGGGCCGTCCGGTGTGCCCGCGGGCCAGCCGGATCGCGCCGTGTACCGCCTCCGAGCCGACGCTGTTGAAGCGGACCAGCTCGGCCGCCGGCACCATGCTGCACAGGCGTTCGGCGACCTCGGCCTCCAGTTCGTGCTGCGCGGCGTACGCGACGCCACGGCGCACCTGTGCGGAGACCGCGTCCGCGACGAGCGGGGCGGCGTGGCCGAGCAGGTTCGGGCCTTGCCCCAGCACGTAGTCGAGGTACCTCTTGCCGTCCACGTCCCACAGCTCGGCGCCGCGGGCGTGGTCGACGAACAGCGGCTTGTCGGCGCGCCGCGCGTCGCTGGAGACGCCGCCGGCGATCACCTTCTTGGCGCGGGCATAGAGGTGGTCGGCTTGTGTGGGCACAGCGTCCTCCTAGTCGAGCTTCTCGGTCAGTAGCCGGAACTGCTGGCGTGGCCGTCCGCCCCCGGTCGAGCGAGCCGGCGGTAGCGGCCAAGCGAGACCTGCCTCGACCAGCTCCTTCAGCATCCGGCGTCCGGTGCGCTGGGTGACCTGCATGATCGCGGCGACGCTCTCGACGTCAACCACGACCTGCCGGCCCGGCGCGGAGCTCATGGCAGAGGCGATCGAGGTGACGATCTCCAGCGCCCGCTGGTCGATCGGCGACGTACCGTCGATCGGTGCGGCGTCAGTCGTCGCAGCACCGGGCTCCAGGTCCAGCCGGTCGCTGCTGCCGTCCAGATACACCGCTACCTTGCCGCCGGCCGCAACAGATTCCTCAACGGCCATGAGCGCGTTTGCCTCGGCAGCACGCGCAGTCTGGCCGGTGCCCGCGCCTACAGCGACAGGCACGCCCAGCTGTGCCGTCAACGCACCAAGGAAGGGCGCGACGGCGAACTGCTCTGTCAGCCGCAGCAGAGCGCCGTACGTCGTGGTGACGAGGAAGAGCGTGTCCGAGCGACGCGTTACCGAGGCACCGACCTGGCGGGCCTCGGACAGCAGCTTCTGGTGCGTCGACAACGCCAGCTCCTGCTGCCAGTAATCACCTGACTCGGCACCGGACGGAATGACCTGTACGGCGATCATCGCGAGCTGGTGCGCACCCATCCGCGTGCCCTGCCCGAGCAGTACGGCGGTCTCCAGCGCGTCCCGCACACTCGACCGCGTCGGCGCGATCCGCAGTACGGGTACGCCGTCCGCGCGCAGCTCGCGCTCCACGGACAGGATCGTGGTCAGCGCGACGGTGGTGTGCTGGCGCTCGAACTTCTCCCGGTGGAACGCCGCGAAGCCGGCCACCGACTCGGGCCCTTCGTACGGGACGTCGTACACCTGCGCCGTGTCGAGGCCGATCTCGCTGTACGCCTCGGAGACGTCCGCGAGGGAGAGCGAGTCGATGCTGACGCGGCTCAGGTCGACGGCCGGGATCGTCAGCGAGGCGCGCAGCAGAGCGGCGTACAGCGCGGCGCCGGTCAGCGGCAGGTGCGTCGACGGGACAGTGAGCCAGTGGCCGGTCGTCGCCAGGTCGAACGCCCACGGTCCGGGGAACACCGCCGAGTCGATGCGGTCCCGCAGCCGGAGATACCGTTCCTCGGCCTCCGACAGGTCGTCGTACCCGCCGGTCAGGAACCGCACGCCGTGCGCAGACCGCTCCGCGACCTCCTGGCCGACCTCCGACATGGTCTTCACCAGCCGGCGCGGCCCGAACAGACCGACCGTCACGGACGGCAGGCGCTCGCCGGACACCTGCTCGGTCTGCTGTGTCTCGTCGGTCATAGGTCAACCCCTCGTTCTCCTGGCCCGTCCGGCAACGGCCGCCACCGGAACAGCTTGCGGGCGTTCCCGCTGAGAACATCTTGGCGTTGACTCTCCGACAACGGTGCGCAGACCACCCGGCCCAGTGACATCCGCTGGTCGATGAACGGGAAGTCCGAACCGAACAGCACCCGGCCGCTGCCCACCTGGTCGACCATCGACCGGATCAGCGGCCCGGTCATCTGCGAACCGCAGACCTCGAGCCAGAGCGAGTCGTACCGGCTCGCCGCCTCGATCGCCTCGTCCACACCGGCCGGTGTGATGCCGGCGTGCCCGAGGATGACCGACGTCCCCGGGTACCGCTCCGCGACGGTGCGGAACAGCGCGGGGGCGTCGTACGGCGACTGGTGCTCGGAGTGACTGAGGACGGGGCAGCCGGTGGACTCGGCGAACTTCCACACCGCGGCGTACCGCGCGCCGGTGACCGGGTAGCGGTGCAGGCTCGGGTGCACCTTGATCCCGACGAACCGGTCGTCGCTCGCGACCCGTTCGAGTTCGCGCTCCGGGTCCTGCCACGGGTTGACGACCGCGTACGCCGCGATCCGGTCCGGGTACGCGTCGACCGCGGCGAGCGACTGGGAGTTACCCAGGTGCGCGTCCTGCTGGATCGCGCGGTTCGCCGAGAGCACGGTGACGTCGGTGCCGGTACGGTCCATCACCGCGACCATCGTCGCGGCGTCCGGCTCGGGGATGAAGAACAGCGAGTACGGGCCGAGGTGCGCGTGCACGTCGACAATTCGATGCTGCGGCCGGCGCCCGATCATGACCGGACCCCGCTCCGGAACAGCCTGCCCGCGGTGCCGGACCCGACCAGCCGGACCGTCGCGTCGTCGAGGCCCGACCACGCGAGCCGGACGACGCTCTCGCCGGGATCGCGGACGCCCAGGCCGGTCGCGAACAGCAGCCGGTCGGCGAGGTTGTTGGCGGCAAACCACTCGAGGCCCTGGTGCGCGGCGAAGTCGACCAGATCGACGTACACGCCTGCGTGCCCGTCGAGCACCGCCCACAGCTCGCGCAGCTTCCGGTAGCCGAGGTTCGACACGACGATCGGCAGCTCCGGGAAGCGGAGCGCGATCCGGGTCAGGTCCGGCCACGGCAGTTCCGCGGCGTCCGCGCACAACGGCAGGTGACGGGCCTGCAGCGCGTCGTACAACTCGTCGAGCAGCGCGGGGGAGAAGCCGTGGGACGCCGGGTGGATCCGGAAGGCGGCGACACCGTCGTCGACGGCGCGTTCGACCAGTGCGGTCAGGGAATCGAGCTCACCCGGCGTCGGCGGGACGGCGGTCCAGCACGCCAGGACGCCGCGGTCGGCGAGGCTGTGCGCGATCGCGGACGCCTCCGCGTTTCCGCCGATGGGGTCGTGCAGCCAGGACGCCATCGCGCTCACCAGGGCGCCGGACAACGCGTACCGATCGAGATGCGCGGCGATCGCGTCCCGATCGGTGGGCGGGAGCAGCGAAGCCGGGTGCGCGCCGCTGACGATCCGCGCGTCGAACCATCCTGCAGTGGCCGCGTCGGTCACCTGGTCACCCATGCCACACCCCGTCAACGGTCCAGGGCCCGGCGTAGGGGAGGGTGAGGTGAGCCCATTCGTTCTCGGTCGTCGTGTCAATGATCGTGCCGCCGAGCCGGATCTCGCCACCCGCCCGGACCCACAGGCCGCATCGCCCCGCGCAGGTGATCGCGAAACGCACGTGGCCCCCGCTCACCTTGGCCACGACGTCGACGTCGTCGGTGCTCCGGAGCACTTCGGGCAGCTCCCGGACTCGCCAACCGGTTGCCCACGACAACTGTCCGTCGACGTTCCGCGTCCAGGTCGACGGACCGATCCGGTCGACCGTCTCGCCGGATGTGACGACCAGTTCGCCGTCGATGCTTTGCACTGAGACCTCGGGCGGTTCGGCGCCGGCGTGCGGGATCAGTACGGTCGTGAAGTTCCCGGTCGACCGCGTGAGGCCGAGCGAATGCAGCGGGCCGTATTCGCCGACCCGACGGGCGAGAACCGGACGACGGGCGACTCCCTCGGAGACCCGGGCCGTGGTTGTTGCTGGATCGGCCGCCTCGACCAGCAGCAGGCCGGGTCCGTCAGGGCCGGCGGCGTCGTAAGCGAGAGGCCCTACCTGGCGCCATGGATGCAGGGCGTGCCAGTTCGCCTGGAACGTGTGTCGGCCGTCCGCGTGGTCGGTGACGACGACGTACGACGGTTCCTCGCGGACCATCGCGACCGTCCGCGCCTGCTCAAGGCCGTTGCCGTGGTGGCGGGCGGAGAAGATCGCTACTACGTCGGCGTCCACCAGCGAGTCGACAGCGATGCGACGGTCAGTAGACAGCTCCTGGTCGTCCACGAGCACTGTGTTGTGACCGCGGCCTGACTGGTACCACGTCTGATACAGAGGATCGTCGTAGCTCGGGGGACCACCCGCCTCCCAGAGCAACGGCTGTCCCCACCCGTCGAGCACCAGATCCAGTACGGCGCGATGCGAGTGCGACTCCAGCTCGTGCTCGATGTGCGGCCCGTGGTTGATCACCGCACGCACGTCAGGACCGCGCAGGATCGTGTACCCGGACTCGGGCAGGACGGTTGCCGGCGGAAGCTCAGGAACCGCTGCCGGCAACAGCCACTCCGCACGGTCCGGCCGTGTCGGAAAGGTCGCCACCTCGGCAGCGAACTCCGAAGGCGACAGCCACTGTCCCGCAATCTGTGCGAGCACCGGGTCGTTCAGCAGGTAACTCCCGCGCAGCAACGACGCTGCCGGCCACTCGATCCCGCTGTCCTGCAGATGCGGCAACCAGCCGCCCGTCGACACCAGCTCGCACATCCACGTGTGCATTGCGGCGAACCGGGGATGTGCCGCCACCGCCGGGTCGATCCGTGCAGCGGTCTGCAGTGCCGTCAACACCATCCGGTGGTACCCAGGTGAGCGCTCGTAGTGCCCACCGTCCGGATATACGTCCAGCACCAGGTGTTCCTCGATCCGCTGCCGCGCACGCTCCGCCCACGCCGCCGACTCCACCAGCGACGGCAGTACGGCGCTGAGGTGCAGCAGTTCCGTGGCGCACACGAGTTGCCAGTTCCCGTGCCGGAACACGTCATGCTCGTCGTACGCCCAGCGGGCTCCGCCGACGAGTGTTGCGACCAGCTGGCCCCACACGCGGTCGGACAGCGGCGAGTCGGTCAGCACTTCGAGTGCCGGCAGCAGGCTGCGGCAGCGGGCCCAAGTGCCGAGCGAGTACCAGATGACGTCCAGCCCCGGCCATTCGCCAGTCACCGAGTCCCGGCGTGACACCCACTCGTCCAGATGCTGCTCAAAAGCTTGCAGATAGCGGATGTCGCCGGTCAGCTGCCAGGCCTGCACACCAGGAGCCAGCCACCCGAGGTAGTGGAAGCCGTACAGCTGCGACCGGCCCAGCCCACTCCCCGTGACGTCCACACCATCCAGCAACGGAGCAGCCGCAGCCAGTACGGCAGCCGCCGCGGGAGTGGGCCGCGTCGCAGATGCCCACTCGGGCAACGGCCAGGCAGGCCGCTGCAACTGCCCACCGACAAAGGCCCGCAGCCCCGCCAGATCAGTAGCCGGCGACCCGAACGCCTTGATCAGGTCGTCCGTCCCGATCCGATTGATCCGCCCGTCGATGTGCCGCGGCTTCTCAGGACCCTCGCTCATGCGACCAGCATGGAGACGTAGACGGGTTGGCGGGTCTCGATGGAGAGGTGAGCGGCTTCCAGTACGGCGGTGACGTTGCGGCTGCTCTCGATGGTGATGAGGGGGTCGCGGCCGGTGCGGCAGCAGTCGACCCAGTGGGCGATCGCGTCGGCGTAGGCGCCGGCGGGGATGCCGTGCATGACGCGTTGCAGCATGTTCCGCGGGTACGTGTAGCCGTCGGGACGCGCCAGTACGACGTTCTCCTTCTGCCGGTCGAGCTGTACGACGCCGTTGTCGGCGACCACCGCGACGTACGAGTCGACCGTCGTCGGGAACGTGTTGGGATAGATCCACGCGGACTCGAACGTCGCGACCGCGCCGCGCGAGTACTCGGCCTGGATCTGGATGGCGTCCGGGGTCTCGATCCCGAGCGACCGGAGCTTGCCCCAGCGTGCCGTCGCGTAGACCCGGCTGACCTGGTCGCGGAGCAGCCAGGAGACCAGGTCGATGTCGTGACTGGACAGGAACCACGCGCAGGTCGTGCGGTCGGCCCAGGACAGCATCTCGGTCGGCACGAAGATCGTGTCGTCCTTGCGGGCGTACGCGACCGCGGCGTCGCCGAGGCCGTCGAGCAGCTCGTAGGCCTGGGCGTACGCCGGCACCCAGCGATGGTTGAACAGGCACATCGCGATCACGCCGTTGTCCCGGATCGCCTTCACAGCCGCGTCCGCCTCCGCGACCGAGGTCGTCATCGGCTTCTCGACCAGGATGTGCTTCCCGGCCTCCGCGGCCCGGACCATCATCTCGCCGTGCAGGTCGTCGGGCGTGGTCAGCACGACCGCGTCGACGGTGTCACTGGCCAGCAACGCTTCGAGATCGGGATGGACGACCGGCCGGGCGCCCCGCCCGGCGATCTCGTCGGCCAGCCGCTCGGCCGACTCCGCCGAGCGGCTCGTGACCGCGGTGATCGAGGCGTCGGCCCGGCCGGACAACGACAACGCGTTGCCGCGGCCCATGATCCCCGCGCCGACGATCCCGATCCGCAGTGTGTCCGTCACGTCTACTTACCCTTCGCCAGTGTGTCGTTCCACGCCTTCTCGGCGTCGTCCAGTGCCTGCTTCGCGGTCTTGGTGCCCGACATGTACGCGCGCACCTGGTCGTCGAACAACTGCCGCAGCTGCTCGTCGTTACCCGAGCCCATCGACGCGTCGACGCTCTGCTTGAAGGTGTCGATGAGGATCTTCCGGGCCTGGTCGGCCGGTGTGGTTCCGCTGATGTCGGTGAAGAACGGGTCCGCGAGGGCCTTCACCGACGACGGGTAGATCGGCACCAGCTTGCACAGCGCGAGTTGCTGCTCGGGCGCGGCGACGTACTTCAGCCACGCGGCCGCGGCGGCCTGGTTGTCCGATTTCGCCGGGATCCCCATCACCTGCTGGCCCGGCATGTAGAACTTGCCGTCGGCACCGGTCACCGGCGGACCGACCACGATCGACGAGTAGACGGCCGGCGCGTTCTTCTCGACGTTCAGCAGTGAGCTGGACACGGCCGCCGGGTTGAACGCGATCAGCTTGTTCTCCAGCGACTGCGGCAGGTCCCGCGGGTTCTCGCCGAGGCTGCCGGGCGCGATCGCGCCGGAGCTGTAGAGCGGCTTGAACTTCTCCAGCAGGGCCAGCGTCTCCGGGGTGTTGAACGCGGCCTGCTTGCCGTCCTCGGACAGCAGCGGGATGCCGTTGGCTTGCACCACGCTCGAGTACGCCATGAAGTTGGTCGCCGACTTGCCGGTCGCGTCGTGGTACTTCGTCGCGAGCGCGAGTGCCTCGTCGTACGTCGCCGGCGGCTTGGCCGGGTCGAAGCCCGCCTTGGCCAGCAGGTCCTTGTTGTAGAACGCCAGCGACGTACCGCCGTTGTACCAGGGGATCGCGATGCGCTTGCCGTCGACGACCAGTGGCTCGGTCAGGTTCGGCAGGTACGCCGCCACGTCCTCCTTGCTGAACAACGAGTTCAGGTCGGCCATCGAGCCGGCGAACAACCCGGTCGTGGCCGAGGTGAAGTTGACGACGTCCGGCACCTTGCCACTGGCGATCGAGGCCAGCAGCTTGGTGGTGATGTCCGCCCCCGGCACGTCCACCCAGTTGATGTGGACCTTCGGGTGCTCCTTCTGGTAGGCGTCGATCCATTTCTGGATGTCCGGCCCGTAGTTCTTCTGCAGGTTGATCGTCCACCACTCGACGTCACCGGAGTAGGCGTCGCCGGACTGTTTCTGGTCGCCGTCACCGCCCGCCGGACTGCCGGACACGCAGCCGGCCAGCGCCAGCACGAGAGTGGCAACAACAGCGAGTCGGAGTCTGAGCAGGGGTCGGGCCATCATTGGCTCCTTCAGAACGGAATGTCCTAAACCTGGCTTACAGACACCAGAGTGTTCGTCATCTGTTCGACAGAGTCAACGGAAACTGTCCAATATTTTCTGGAGTTACCGCTTCCGGTGTCGGAGGTTGTGCGTTACGGTTCCCGTCAGCTTGGTATCTGAAATCTGGGTTTCAGACACGAGGAGCAACATGCCCGGTCTCAAGGGCCGCGTCGTCGGTCAGCACTGGTACACGCCGTACGTGTTCATGCTGCCCGGACTGCTGTTCTATGCCGCGATGTTCGCCTGGCCCGCGGTGATCGCGATCCAGCTGGCGTTCTCCGACTACGACATCGTGCATCCGGTGCGCTTCTCCGGGCTGGACAACTTCGTCCGGCTGGCGCATGACCCGCGGGTCTGGATCGCGCTGCGGAACTCGCTGCTGTTCGTGCTGATGTTCCTGCCGCTGACCGTGGTCGCGCCGCTGTTCCTGGCGATGCTGGTGAACCTCAAGCTGCGCGCGATCCAGGCGTTCCGGATGCTGTACTACCTGCCGGTGATCACGTCGATGGTCGCGGTGGCGGTCGCCTGGCGGTACGTGTTCAACCGCGAGGGCGTCGTCAACTGGCTGCTCGGCCTGTTCGGCGCCGGACCGACCGACTTCCTGCTCGACCGGCACTGGGCGCTGCCGACCGTGGTGCTGCTGGAGGCGTGGAAGAACGCCGGTCTGTTCATGATGATCTACCTGGCCGGCCTGCAGGCGGTGCCGTCGGACCAGCTCGAGGCCGCGACGATCGACGGCGCGAACGCCTGGCAGCGGCTGCTGCACGTCGTCGTACCGTCGCTGCGGCCGACGTTCGCGGTGACGCTCGTGCTCAGCATGCTCGAGGCGATGCGCGCCTTCGAGTCCGTCTACGTGCTGACCCGGGGCGGGCCGCTCGACTCCACTCTGACCCTCGGCTACTACATCTGGTCGAAAGCCTTCGAGGACTACGACATGGGCTACGCGAGCGCCGTCGGCCTGCTGCTGTGGGCGATCATGATCGTCCTGGCCGGCTTCAACCTCCTGGTGACCCGGCGGAGGGACGTCTGATGGCCCGCAGGTTGTACCGACCGAAGCCGCGGATCAACGGCCGGCGGATCGGTTTGTACGTGCTGCTGATCGCGGTCGCGGCGTTGTTCGTCGGGCCGTTCCTGATCCTGCTCAGCGCGGCGACGAAGCCCGCCAGTCAGGACGTGTTCGGCTTCCCGCCCGACCTGATCCCGCGGCCTCCGGTGGCCGACTGGTTCCGCGAAGCCTGGACGACGATCCCGTACGCGCGGTTCCTGGTGAACTCGGTGATCTACGTCGGCATCACGGTCCCGGTGTACCTCGTGGTGTCCGCGCTGACGGCGTACCCGCTGGCCAGGATCGCGTTCCGCGGCCGCGGGGTCTTCTTCATGCTGTTCCTGTCGATCATGTTCCTGCCCGGCGAGCTGATGCTGATCCCGCGGTTCCTGGTGATGAGCCAGCTCGGCCTGACCGACACGTTCGCCGCGGTGATCCTGCCGGCCGTCCTGTCGTCGCTCGGGATCTTCCTGCTCCGCCAGGCGTTCTCGCAGATCCCGGACGAGATCGTCGAGGCCGCCCGCGTCGACGGGGCGAACGAGTTCGCGATCTTCTGGCGGATCTGCGTGCCGATCGTCGCGCCGACGCTCGCCGTGCTGGCGATCCTCGGCTTCGTCTCGGTGTGGAACAGCTTCATCTGGCCGCTGGTGGTGCTGACCAGCCAGTCCAAATTCCCGATCGCCCTCGGGATCGCCTACCTCAGCGGCGTCGCCGGCACCGACGTCCGCGGTCTCGCCGCCGGCACCGTGATCTCACTGGTGCCGGTCGTCATCGTGTTCCTCCTGCTACAGAAACGCATCCTCAACAGCATGGGCGGCGCAGTCAAAGGCTGACCTCCCCACCACCCTTGTGAGGCAATCATGAACCCCACCCGCCGCACGTTCGTTCTCGGAACCACAGCGGGCGGTGTCGCCGCCTGGGCCGGTCTCCCCGCCCTGTCGGCCTCCGCCGATCCATTGGTCTACGACTCCCCAGAGGCGTTCGACGCCGCGCAGGCCGGCTATCTCGCCTCCAACGCCCAGGACAACGAGGCCGGGCTCTACGCCTGGGGTGAGTCCTACTTCCTGCTCGGCCTGCTCCGGATGTACGAGGCCTACCAGGACGAGCGCTACCTGCGCACGTTCGAGGACCGCGCTCGGCACCTGATGCGGACCACCGACCACTCCCGGAGGGTCAAGGACTACAAGGGCAGGTCCGGCCCGGTCTGGCGGACCGCGGGCAACTACACCGCCGGCCACGGTGTCCTCCCGGACTGGAACGGCGCCCCCGCGGTGCAGCTCCGCTGGGCCGGGACCAGATCGGCCGAGTCGACCGCCGCAGTCCTGAACGTTGCCGATGGCACCTTCGACCTCGTGCTCCGCAACCCCGCTACCACGACCGTTGTCACGCTGCCGGCGGTCAGCCTCGATCCGGCCTCCCCGGCGTACGTCGTGACCGCGGTCAACAACGCCTACAACGCGTCCCTGCGCTGGACGGCGGTCGACCTCCGCACGACTCCCGCCGCGGCGCCCGCACCGGCGGCGGCCACGATCACGTTCACGTCGCAGTACTACGTCTTCGCGGTGCACACCGGGATGATCGCGTTCCCGCTGGCCCGCTACGCCCGGATGGTGCTGCAGTCGGCGAAGCTCCGCGGCGAGCGAGGCGACTTCGCGCGCGAGGTCCTGGATGCGGCCAAGGGGGCCGTCGAGTTCCACGAGCCGGAGTGGGTCTCGCGCGCGGACGGCACTGGCGACTACGTGTGGCCGAAGGGTGCGCCGATCCCGTTCGACGGCACCATCCAGCCGTACAACCAGAGCCAGGGCATCGGGCAGGTGCTGGTCGAACTGTTCCGCGTGACCAAGCAGCCGAAGTACCGGACGCGCGTGCTGCAGATGCTGAAGGCGTACGAGCCCGCGCTGCGACTCGTTGACGATGCCTATGTGTGGACCTACTGGCCGCCGTACAGCGAGCTGTACGCCGGGTACGCGAAGACCGCGGGTATCTCGGAGTACACGCCGTCGTACCCGGCCGCGAAGCAGATCGAGGACCTGAGCCACGCCGCGATCAGCACCGAGTTCGTGCACGCGGCGTACGACGCGGGGATCGACGGCGGGCCCGCGACCGACATCCAGCGCTTCACGAAGACGTTCACGCAGAAGCTGGTCCGGTCGGCGACCGAGGTCTGGTACCGGGTCGACGGGACAGGTGTCGCGGTTCCGGCGAACGCGGTGCAGTGCGCGCGCTGGGGCGAGTACGCCGAGCAGGATCTGCTCGTGTACCAGCAGTCCCTGCGCGTGTACGACGCCGTCCAGCTGGTTCCGGTGCAAGGCTCGCACGCGTTGGGGATCGCCTACCTGAACTGGGCCAAGAACTCTGGTTGGAGGAACAAGTGAGACTGCTCCGGATCCACGCCGACGACGGACTGCGCGACGCCGTACTGGCCGACGACGGCCGGGTGGTGACGTTGCCGGGAGCGTCCGAGGCGTTCGACCCGGACCGCTGGCGGGAACGCGCCGCCGCGGCCACCGACGCGCCGGTGGAGTTCGGGGCGGTGCGGCTCGCCGCACCGCTCAGCCCCGGGAAGATCGTGTGCGTCGGGCTGAACTACGCCGACCACGCGGCCGAGGGCGGGCAGCAGGCCCCGGCCGAGCCGATCCTGTTCCTGAAGGCTCCGGACACCGTGGTCGGTGCGTACGACGACGTGGTGATTCCGCGCGGCGGCGAGAAGACCGACTGGGAAGTGGAGCTCGGCGTCGTGATCGGCCGGACGGCGGCGTACATCGCAGACGAGGCGACGGCGCTCGACCACGTCGCCGGATATGTCCTGGTGAACGACGTGTCCGAGCGGCACTTCCAGCTCGAGCGCGGCGGGCAGTGGGACAAGGGCAAGAACTCGGCCACGTTCTGCCCACTCGGACCGTGGATCCTGACCGCCGACGAGGTGCCGGACCCGCAACAGCTCAAGCTCGGGCTGGATGTGAACGGCGAGCCGCTGCAGGACAGTTCGACGGCCGAGATGATCTTCGGCGTCGCGCACCTGGTGCACTACATCTCGCAGTTCATGACGCTCTACCCGGGCGACGTGATCAGCACCGGGACGCCGGCCGGTGTCGGCGCGGGCCAGAAACCACCGCGGTACCTGCGCGAAGGCGACGTCCTGCGGGTCTGGGCCGACGGCCTGGGCGAACAACACAACAAGCTCGTCGCGGCACCGTGACGAGCGCGTACCTGACCGCGATCACCGAGCTGCTCCGGCGGATCGAGGCGGAGGAGCAGGAGTCGATCACGGCGGCCGCAGCTGTCCTCGCGGACCAGATCGCCGCCGACCGGCTCGTCCACGTCTACGGTCCGGGCGGGCATTCGAACCTGGCGGCGCAGGAGATCTTCTTCCGGGCCGGCGGGCTGATGCACGTCTCCGCGATCCTCGACGAGGGCACCCTGCTGTCGAACGGCGCTCTGCGCTCGATGGCGGTCGAGCGTACGCCGGGGTACGGCCGGATCGTCATCGACACCGCGGGCCTGGGCGCGGACGACGTTCTCGTGCTGGCGAACGCGTACGGGATCAACGCGGCCCTGATCGATGCGGCGCTCGCGGCGAAGGAGCGCGGCGTACGGACGATCGGGGTGAGCTCGCGGCAGCACGCGCAGCGGACCGCGCCGGACCATCCGGCGCGGCACCCGTCGCGGGCGAACCTGCACGACCTCGTCGACGTCGCCGTCGACACCTTGGTGCCGATCGGCGACGCGGTGATCGAGCTCGACGGACTGCCGCAGCGGGTCGGTGCGGTCTCCACATTCGCGAACGCCTTCGCGCTGAACTCGATCGTGCTGCGAACCCTCGAGGAACTCGTCGCCCGCGGCGTCACGCCGCCGATCTGGCGCAGCGGCAACGCCCCGGGCGGCGACGAGGCGAACGCCGAGTTCCTGGAGAACTTCCGGCATCGGGTCAAGTGGCTCTGACGACAGGACGTAGTCGTCTACGTATACGTCGCCGTGAGCGTGGGACAGACCGCGAAGACGGGCCGGGGCCTGGATACCTCCTGTCCTCAGTGCACAGCCGCGGCGATGCTGTCGGCGAGCGGGGTGGTGGGACGCCCGATCAGGCGGGTGAGGTCGCTGCCGCGACCGGTCAGCAGGCCGCGCTCGACAGCCTTGTCGATGTCGACGAGCAGTTCGGCGAGCGGCTCCGGCAGGCCGGCGCCGGTCAGGATGCCGAGCAGCACCTCGCCGGGCACGTTGTTGTAGGCAACTTCCTTGCCGGTCTTCCGCGAGAGCTCGGCGGCGTAGTCGGCCAGCGACCAGTCGGTGTCACCGTTCAGCTCGTACGCCGCCTTGTCGTGGCCGTCCGTGCTGAGGACGACAGCCGCGGCCGCCGCGAAGTCGCGCCGGGAGGCAGTGGCTAGCCGGCCGTCGCCGGTGCTGCCGACGACCCCGTGCTCGAGCTGCGTCGCGAGCTGCTCGGTGTAGACCTCGTTGTAGAAGCCGTTGCGCAGGAAGGTGTAGGTCAGGCCGGAGTCGAGGATCGCCTGCTCGGTTGCCTTGTGGTCGGCGGCGAGGGCGAGGTCGGCCTCCGGGCCGCCGAGGATGCCGGTGTAGGCGATCCGCGCGACGCCGGCGTGCTTCGCGGCGTCGATGACGGCCTGGTGCTGAGCGAGCCGGTTGCCGACCTCGCTGCTGGAGATCAGCAGGACCGTGTCGCCGGGGCCGAAGGCCTTCGCCAGCGCGTCCGGGTCGTTGTAGTCGGCGATCCGGACCTCGACGCCGCGGTCCGCGATCGGGGCCGCCTTCGAGGCGTTCCGCGCGACCGCGACGATCTGCTCGGCGGGCACCCGCTGTAGCAGTTCGTCGATGACGAGCGTGCCCAGATGACCGGTGGCGGCGGTGACGACGATACTCATTCCTGCTCCTTGTCGTTGACGTTCTGTCATCGACAGTAGGCCGCGTGTGCGAGCCGATCTATGTCCATAGAGCGCTGATTTATGTCCGATCGTCTTGATCGGTGCGCGTATCATGACAGGTATGGATGTACTCGCCGATGTCGTCGCCGCGATGCGGACCGGTCCGGCCACGTCCGGGCGCACCGACGTCCGGGGTCCGTGGGGGCTGCGCTTCGTGCACTCGTTCGGCGCGACGTTCCACCTGATCCTGCAAGGTACGGCGTGGTTGCTGCCGCCGGACGGCGACCCGATCCCGCTGGGGCCGGGCGACGCGGTGCTGCTGCCGCGGGGGGCCGAGCACGCGCTGGCCGACCACCCCGACTCGCCGCTGGTCGACTTCGACCCCTCGGTCGAGGAGCCGCAGCAGGGGCAGGGCGCGCGGTCGCTGCTGTTGTGCGGGACCTACCGGCTCGACCGCGAGCGCCCGCACCCGGTGCTGAGCAGACTGCCCGACGTGGTCGTCGTCCCGGCGAGCCCGGCACGCCACCGGTCGTTGCACACGGCAATCAGTATCCTCGGCGAGGAGCTCGACGCGCAGCGGCCCGGCGCGGCCGCGGTCGTGCCGGCGCTGGTCGACGCGTTGCTGGTGCTGATCCTGCGGGCCTGGTTCGAGAACAACGACTGCCCGACGGATCGCGGCTGGGCACGTGCGCTGACCGATCCGGCGGTCGTGCAGTCGCTGGAGCTGATCCACGAGCAGCCCGGTGCGGCGTGGACGGTGGCCGACCTGGCGTCCGGCGTCGGGTTGTCGCGGGCCGCGTTCGCCCGGCGGTTCACCGAAGCGGTCGGGGAGCCGCCGCTGACCTACCTGTCCCGCTGGCGGATGACGACCGCGGCGCGGTTGCTGCGCGACCACGACCGCCCGCTCGCCGCGGTGGCGAAGGAGATCGGCTACACGTCGGAGTTCGCGTTCGCGAAGGCGTTCAAGCGTGACTTCGGCGTACCCCCGGGGACCTATCGCAAGCAGCTCATTCCGGCCTGAGGGTCGCCACCAGTTCGCCGCGGCTGCGGACGCCGACCTTGGCGAAGGCCGACTTCAGGTGGTCCTGGATCGTGTGCGGCGAGATCGACAGCCGGTCGGCGATCGCGCCGGTGCCGTGCCCGGAGATGACCTCCAGGCAGATCTCCCGCTCCCGCGTGGTCAGGCCGTACGCCGCGAGCAGCATGCCGAGCAGGTGGTGACCGCTCGCCGGCTCGATCGTGACGACGACCTCGTCGGCGCTGTCACCGAGCAGCCGGCTGCCCTGCAGCAGGACCCATTCGCCGGCCGCGGTCTGCACCCGTGCCTGGAACGTCCCGGACGACGCTGCGCGCGTTCCGGTGACGACTGCCCGCAGCAGTACGCCGAAACGGCCCGGCGCGATCTCGTCCAGCTCGTCCTGCCAGGTGCGGGCAGCCGCGGTGATCGCCCGCGGCCGGCCCGCCGGGCCGGTGACGACGATCGACGGGCCGACCCCTCCGCGGTACCCGTGCGCGTCCGTGCGAACGGCAACCCGCGTCGCCGCGCCGATGACCGGCGCCACCGACCCCAGGAACTCCACCTCCCGGTCACTGAAGTCCGGGCCGCTGCGGACGAACCCGGCCGCGCCCCAGCAGTCCCCGTCGACGACGAACGTCGTCCGGACCTCGTGCTCGATCCCGAGAGGCCGCCACACCTCGTTCAGCCGCCGGTGCCCGACGACCTCGCGGTACGGCAGGTCCGACAGCCGGGCGACCTGGTGGGACGTGCGGGCCAGTTCGGCGAACGAGTTCGGCACCGTTCCGGCGTACTCCGTCTCCGCCAGGAGCGGTTCGTACTCCGGTGGGGTCCGGGCCGCGCCGCTGGTCATCGAGCTGATCACCAGCGTCCCCGGGTCGATCCCGGCCCAGCAGGTGAGCTCGCTGCCGACGACTTGTTCGACCACCTCGATCGCGGCAGCGTGCAGTTCGGCGACCCCCATCCCCGAGGTTGCGAGTGCCGCGATCTCCCGGCGCGCGGCCCGCGCCCGGCCCTCCCACATGCGCTCAGTATGCGCCGCCGTCCCGGTGCCGCCTATCCCTGAAATGTGGGGATTCCGGCGGCCCCGCGGAGCCCGTCCGCACGGGATACCACCGGCGGACGGCGCTCCCTACCGTCGCAGCCATGAACGAGACAGCCAGGAACGAGACAGTGCACCTCAGCAACGCGGGCAGCGGCGTCGAGTACGTCGCGCCGGACGCGACCGCGACCGTGAAGATCGGTGCCGAGCACACCGGTGGTCAGTACGAGCTGTTCGAGATCGACGCCCCGCGCGCCGACGCCTCGCCGCCGCACACCGAGTCGTGGAGCAAGGCGTTCTACGTCCTGCAGGGCCGAATCCTCGTGCAGGCAGGGGATCAGGGGTACGACCTCGGGCCCGGCGCCTCGATCAGCATCCCGGCCGGAACCGTGAACACGTTCTCGGTGCTCACGCCGTCGGCGAAGTTCCTGGCCATCAGCCAGACCGGCCGGATGGGCGCGTTCTTCGCGGACCTGGCCGGCGCGGATCCGGCCGACTACGCGGCGCTCGGCGAGATCACCAGCCGGCACGGCGTCGCGGTGTCGCTGTGAGGTCGCTGTGAGTACCGCCGCGCAGGTCCTGGCAATCGCGATCGCGGTGATGCTGGGATCGGTGTGGCTGATGGAGTCGTTCTTCTACCGCCACCCGCGGCTGTACCCGATGTTCCTGCTCGAGCGGCGGGATTTCGACGCGGTCCGGCTGTGGATCGTGAACCTCGGCTTCTACAACCTCACGACCGGCGTCGCGCTGGCGCTCGGCGTCGTCCTCGCCCGGACCGGGCACGTACCGCAGGGTGAGGCGCTGGTCGCGTTCACCGCCGGGCAGCACGTCTTCCTTGCGCTCGTGCTGCTCGCAACGGAGCGGCGACTCTGGTTGAACACCTTGCTCGAGGGCGTTCCGGCCGCCGTTCTGCTGTTGCTCGTCCTGCTGTAGGAAATTTACCAATTCTGCGCAATCATGGGCACGGAGCACCACGCACACTCAAGGTTCCCGAACGGTCACCAGGAGTTCGACCGGTTCGGGGGCCTACCGCCCTGAGTACCCGTGAAGGTGAGGCTCATGAGCCCAATCAGTCGCAGGACCCTAGTTCTCGGCGGACTCGCCGCGGCCGGGGCCGGCGCCCTCCCGGCTGCCGCCCAGTCATCCGTGATCACCGCCACCGCCGCCGTCCCGTATCCGTTCCAGCTCGGCATCGCGTCCGGCGAGCCGGACGCCACCAGCGTCGTGCTCTGGACCCGTCTGGCGCCGTCGCCGCTGAACGCCGACGGCCAGGGCGGGATGGCGAACGCCGACGTCGCCGTCGACTGGCAGGTGTCGACCACCGACACCTTCAGCACCCTGGTCGCATCCGGAACGGTCACGGCGCAGTACGCCTCCGCCCACTCGGTGCACGTCGTCGCCGGCGGCCTCAGCCCGGACGCCGACTACTACTACCGCTTCCGCGCCCAGGGCCATCTCTCACCGGTCGGCCGCACGCGGACCGCGCCGGCCGTGGGCACCAACGGACGTGACCTGGTGATGGCGTTCACCTCGTGCGCACACTACGAGGAGGGCTACTACACCGTCTACCGGCGGATGGCCGAGGAGAACCCGGGCCTCATCCTCTTCCTGGGCGACTACATCTACGAGTACGGCGCGACCACCGGCCGGCCCCGTCTGCACGCGGGCACGAGCGAGATCGTGTCGCTGGCGGACTACCGCCGCCGGTACGCGCAGTACAAGTCGGATCCCGACCTGCAGGCAGCGCATGCGGTCGCGCCGTGGATCGTCGTACCGGACGACCACGAGGTGGAGAACAACTACGCGAACATGGTGCGGGCGGACAGTACGCCCTCGCTCACCACGGCGCAGTGGACCGCGCGCCGGACGGCGGCGTACCAGGCGTACTACGAGAACATGCCGCTGCGGTCGGCACAGGCCAACAGCGGCAACTCGATCCCGTTGTACCGCCGGTTGCGCTGGGGGAGTCTCGCGACGTTCCACATGCTCGACACGCGGCAGTACCGCAACGACCAGGCCTGCGGCGACGGCTGGAAGGTGTGTTCCGACGCCGATCTCGCCACGCGCAGCCTGCCGGGCAACACCCAGGAGACCTGGCTGCTCGACGGTCTCAACCAGCACTACGGCACGTGGGACATCCTCGGACAGCAGGTGTTCTTCGCCCGCCGGTTCGACTCGGCCGGTGCCGGGAGCATGGACTCGTGGGACGGCTACCGCGCCTCCCGGGCCCGCATCCAGCAAGGCTGGATCGACCGCGGCACTCGCAACCCTGTAGTGCTGACCGGCGACGTCCACCGGGCTTGGGCCAGCGACCTGAAGGCCGACTACAGCAACGCGAGCTCGGCCGTCATCGGCGCCGAACTGGTGACCAGCTCGGTCACCTCGAGCGGTGACGGCGACGGATCCACCACGATTCCGAACCTGGCGGAGAACCCGTGGCTGAAGTTCTACCAGAACCGTCGCGGCTACATCCGGACGACGATCAGCCCGACGCAGCTGCGGGCCGACTTCCGTGCGGTCGCGAAGGTGTCGGAGCACGACGCCGCGGTCAGCACGGCGAAGTCGTTCGTCATCGAAGAAGGCCGGCCCGGATTGCAGGCGGTGTGACGATGAAGAGAACTCTGGCGATCACCGCACTGGCAGCCACCGCGCTGACCTTCACCGCGGCCACGGCCGCCGCGCACATTGCCGCGCCCACCTGGGTGACGGCGAACAGTGTGTCCACCGGCGACCAGGACGCCGCATCCGTCGCGATCAACCGGAACGGGTACGTCGCTGTGGCGTGGGAGGACGACCGCGACACGGACAACGCGACCGACCCCGTGCACAGCGAGATCTACCTCCGCCTGTTCCGAAACGGCACAGCTGTGTACGAGACGAAGCTGTCGGCCGGCGGCAGCAGCGGTGTGACGAACTGGCGGCACCTGCACCCGGACGTCGGCCTGGACGACAAGGGCAACGCTGTCGTCGTCTGGCAGGACGACCCGGACGGCAACGGGTACTACAACATCCCGTACCGCGTCGTGAACACTGCCGGCACCGTCACAGCCTCCGGCAACGCCAACAGCAGCGCCACCGGTCAGCAGATCAACCCACGCGTCGCTGTGGACCCGGACGGCGCGCCGTCCGGTGCTGCCGTCGCGTTCACCGTCGCCTGGGAAGACATCCAGACCGGTACGCCGGCCACTGTGAAGGCAGCCGGCTACACCGGTCCGACCACACGTGCCTGGGAGGTGACCGCCTCGCAGACGACCGGCCAGCACCACAACCCGGATGTGGCCGTATCGGCGTCCGGTGACGCGGTTGTCGTGTGGGACGAGGACGGCGACGCCAACGGCGACTACAACATCGGACTGATCCGGCTGGCGCGCACGAACGGCGCGGCCACGCTGTCGCGCCGGGTCGCCAACGTGAACACCACCGGCCAGCAGACCCATCCGGCCGCGGCGGCCAACTTCAACGGCGACTTCGCGGTCGCGTGGGAGTCGGCGGGCGTCTGGACGCGCCTGTTCAACAGCGCGGGCACGGCCAGGTACGGCGACGTACAAGTCGCGGCGGCAGGTGCCGGGCCGTCGATCGGTATCGATGACCAGGCGCAGACCGTGGTCGGCTGGACAGTCCCGGGTGCCGACCCCGACGTCTGGGTGCGCGGCTACGGGGCCGACGGGACCGACACAGGACGACTGTCGTCGCAGCGGCTGAGCTCGGTGCCGGAAGGTCGTCAGGAGCAGATGACAGTGGCGGTCTCGCCGTACGCCGAAGTTGCTGTGGCCTACACCGACGACCATGACAGCAACACCTACGACCAGGTCTACCTGGGCACGGGAATCTCCAACAACAGCTGGTGAATCAGTGCGTCGTGGGGGACACCGTGCTCAGCACGGTGTTCCCTGCGTCGACCACCTCGAGGTGGTCGATGTCGCCGAGCGGGATCGACGTACTGACCGGGACGTCTGCTTTGTAGCTGCCGTTCGCTGCCCACCAGCCGGCCTTCTCGACGGTCCCGTCGCGGCCGTGGACGACCAGCACGCAGTGCTCGTACGGCTTCAGATCGGTCAGCCGGAGCTGGATGTCTGTGCCCCAGCCCCGACTGGTCAGTTGGGCTGTCGTGTCGATTCCACCGACCCCGTCCGTCGCGGTCCAGGTCGCTGACGCCGGTGCGGTCAGCAGACCCCAGCTGAGGACACCAGTAGTGACCGCCGCCACCGACGCGGCGACAGGCGCCGCCCACCTACGTCGCGCACGCTTCTTGCTCAGCTGGAGCGGCGCAGGCTCCGGCTGATCCGCTTCGATGTCCTCGACCGGCACTGCGTGCAGCAGCCCCGGCAGATGCGCGAACTGCAGCAGGGTCTCGCGGCACGCCGTACACGACACGAGATGCTCCTCCACCGCACGACGCTCGGACGCCTCCAGTGCACCGAGCACGTAGGCGCCGATCGACATCGTCTCCGGGCAGGTCATGATCCGGTCACACCTCGTTCCTCCAGTGCTGCGCGCAGCGCGTGCAGTGCGTAGTAGCTGCGTGACTTCACCGTTCCCGGCGGTACGCCGAGGAGGGCGGCCGCCTCGTTGACGGTGCGCCGGCGGTAGAACAGCTCGACGATCACCTGCCGGTGGTCCGGGCTGAGCCCCCGCAGTACGTCGACCACCTGCCACACCTGCAGCACCCGGTCGATGTCGTCGCCGAGCGCCGGGAACTCGCGGTCGTCGAGCGGCACCTCCGTCACCCGGGCCCCCTGCCGGCGGCGCCCGGAGATCACCAGGTTGCGGGCGACCGTGAACAGCCAGCGCCCGGCCCGGTCCGGATCCAGGTCGGCCGCGTGCGTCCAGGCGCGCGTCATCGTCTCCTGCACGATGTCCTCGGCGTACTGCCGGTCGCCGACCGAGCGCAGGACGTATCCGAACAACGGCCGCCGGTACTTGTCGTACAGCGCGCGGATCACTGTGTCGTCATCCACACCCAAGGAGTACGCACGGCGGCGGTGGAAGGTTCAACTGAACCGTCACGCCGGATCCCGCGTATCTGCTGGGGGAGAGGAGATCCTGATGAAAACCACAATCTTGTTGCTAGGCGCAACGGTGGCGGCGCTGGCCGGGCTGACTGCCTGCGGCGGTTCCCAGCCGGCCGCGGGAGGCGGCGCGGCGCCGGCGGGCGCCGCGGTCTCGGTCAAGGACGTCAACGGCGTCGGGCAGACACTCGTCGACGCCTCCGGAAAGACGCTGTACTTCGCCGACCAGGAGGCCGGCGGCGCGCTCAAGTGCACGGGCAGCTGCCTGAGCTTCTGGATTCCCGCGACCGGGAACTCGCAGGCGGTGCAGGGCCTGGCTACGATCAAGCGGTCCGACACCGGTGCGGAGCAGCTCACGTTCCAGGGCAAGCCGCTCTACACCTTCAAGCTCGACACCGCCGCGGGCGAGGCCAAGGGCAACAACTTCTCCGACGCCTTCTCCGGCGTCGGTTTCACCTGGCACGCGGCCACCACGACGGCGGCCGCAGCCCCGACCAAGGCACCGTCGTCGTCGGGCGGCGGCTACGGCTACTGACGCGCGTAGACCGCGGTCAGCCGGCCGCGGGCGATGCTCTTGCCGTCGATCGCCTCCAGCGCCTCGCCGACGTCGGCGCCGTTGGGAAGACCGGTCGGCCCGGACAACGCGTAGACGGTGAAGCGGTAGTGGTGCGTGCCGCTCGGCGGGCAGGGCCCGTAGTACCCGGTCTTTCCGCCGGAGTTCTTCGCCTGCTTCACGCCCGGCGGCACGCCGCCCTCCGCGAGCGTGGCGGCGGTCGCCTCGAGATCGAGCACGACCCAGTGGGTGAACGTACCGCGCGGTGCGTCGGGGTCGTCGACGACCACGGCCAACGCCGCGGCGTTGGCCGGGATCTGTTTCCAGGTGAGCGGTGGAGCCACGCCCTCGCCGTCGCAGGTGTACTTGCGCGGGATCGTCTCACCGTCGCGGAACGCCGAACTGGTGACGGTGATGCTGTCCGGTGCGGTCACGGCCGGCTCCTTCCTCGACTGGTCGGCACCGCAGGCTGCCGCGCTCACCAGCACGGCAGCCCACAGCACCAGTCGCATACGTTCAACGTACTACCGGTTCACCGGCCCCCGGACGAAGACGACTGCGTCGCCGACGGCTCGCTCGCCGCCGCCGGTGCTGCTCGGGTGGTTGACGACGGTGCCGTCGCCGAGCGCCATCGCCGTCGAGCCGCCGCCGTCGAGGTTGATGGCGTCGTGCAGGCCGAGCGCGTTCGCGACCGCCGCGGTCTCGGCCATCGTGGTCCCGACGCTCGTGGTCTGCCGGCCGTCGATCGTGGCCAGGACGATCGTCCCGCCGCGCGTGGTCCCGGCGATCGTGCGCGGATTGCGGTCGAAGAAGCTGCCGGTGCCGTCCGGTACGACGATCTCGCCGTTCTTCGTGAGCTGGTAGCGGCCGGTCACGCCGTACAGTCCGCTGCGCAGCGCTACCTTGCGGCCGCTCTCGTCCGACACCGCCAGGTCCGTGCGCAGGCAGCCCTTCGCCAGCTGGAGCAGCGCGACGGTGTCCTGGCCGGTCGCCTGCAACGACGTCTGGCTCGGGCTGAGCGTCGTGCCGCGCGTGGTCGCCGTACGGACGACGCAGCCGCGGCGGTCGAGCACGACCTCGACGCCGGCGCCGGCCGGGGTCGCGGCGCCGAACTCCGGCGTGAACCGCACGACGTCACCCGGCACCGTGCACGCGGTCTGATCGGGCAGCGTGGCGCAGGCCGTCGGAACCACCGCCGGGTGATTGAGGAACTCGAGCGGGAGCTCGGCGCCGGTGGCGCGGTTGCGGACGGTGCCGGTCCAGCGCAGGTGGCCGGTCACGACTCTGTTGCTGTTGGCATCGATCACCAGATTGGCCTCGGTCGGGTCGGTGAGCGGCTCGCTGAGCAGTTTGCCGTCGAAGAGGCCGAGGCCGACCGGATCGCCCGGGTATTGCGGGTTCGCGGTGAACGTGAAGAACGACGCGTTCACGCCGGCCAGGGCGCCGGCCGACTTCACCAGGTCGGAGGTCTTCTCGACGCGGGCCAGGTCGGGCCCGTACGTCGCCTTCAGGTGACCGCGGGCCGTCCGCGGGTCGATGGTGAGCACGTTGACGACCCACGGGCCGCGCGGCGTCGTGTTGATCTGGTCGGCCGGCGCCGGGTCGGTACCGCGCACGATCCGGGTCAGCGTGACGCCGCGCGCCAGCGTCCGGTCGGTACGCGTCTCGGCCAGATCGGCGTCGCCGAGCGGCAAACCCTGCGTGGCCTGCTCTGCGGTGGGAGCCGCGGTGGCGGTGGGAGCGCCGACGGTCAGGGATCCGAACACCGCGGCCGCTGCCAGGGCGGTCGTGAAGACTCGAGCGGAAGTAGTCATACCCCATCCTCGAAGGATGCGGTGGAATCTTTCTAGACATCGCCCCGACTCGTAAGCATCTTCCAGGTGACGGTTCAGCGCCGCTCGACCAGCCGGATCACCGGCAACTCCCGATCGGTCTTCACCTGGTACTCGGCGAAGCGCGGCGCCGCCTCGACGATCCGCTCCCAGGCCGCGGCGCGCTCCGCTCCGTGCAACTGCTCCGCGCGGACCGCGACGGTCTGCCCGTCGACGTCGATCCGGACCTGATCTGGGTTGGCGGCGAGGTTGTAGTACCAGGCTGGATTGCCCGGGGCGCCGGCCGCGGAGGCGACGATCAACCGGCTGCCGTCGGCCGCCGGGAACCAGCCGACCGGGGTCATGCGCTCCGCACCCGTCTTCCGCCCGACGGTGTGCAGGACCAGAGCGTCGAAGCCCATGAACTTGCCGCCGCGGCGCCGGATCCGGCGGGCCAGCAGCGTGTTGATCCAGCGCAGCATGCGGCCTTTCGGCTGCCGGGCGCCGCGGGTCCCTGGCCGGGTGTCGAAACTCATCGGCTCGGCACCCCTTCCGGTGTGTGGACGGTGCGGGTCGTGACGACCTTCTCGTCGTGGGTGAAGGGGCGTCCGTCCAGGTTGAAACTCCAGGACACGGTCGGCGTGATCCGCAGGTACGCCGCGGTGCCGAACTGGCCGTCCCGCTCGACGAGCTCCGCCTCGCCGTAGATCCGCAGGTACCGGGGGATCCACGGGCGGGCCGACACCAGGTCGTCGACCACGAACGCGACCTTCGTGTTCCCGTCCCGGACGTTGCGGTACTTGCGGGTCCGGACCGGGTCGATCCCGCCGATGTAGAGGTGCGTGCCGTCGTACTCGAAGCCGACCGGGACGGCGTCCGGCTGGCCGTTGTCCGCGACAGTGGCGAGCCGGCCCAGGGGTTGCGACCGCAGATAGGCGGTCTCCGCTTCGCTGAAGGACATCGATCCTCCTCGATAGTTCATGGCATTTACTGTATGCGTCATTAACTATACATCCCATGTACCGTGGAGTGGTGAGTGAGACGGAGACGCCGCCGGACGCGGCTCGCGGGCGGCGCTTCGCCGGATTGGCGCAGGTGCACGGCGCGGACCTGGACCCTGCGGAGATGGATGCGGTGACTGGGCTCGTGCAGGTGACCGGTCTGGTGCAGGGCCTCTACGGCGGCATCTCCGAGCGCCACGACCTGACACCGCAGCAGGCGAGGCTGCTGTGCGTCCTGCTGGACGGCCCCAAGGGGATGGCCGAGCTCGCGCAGTGCTTCGGCGTCGAGAAGGCGGCGCTGACCGGCCTGATGGACCGCGCCGAGAAGCGCGGCCTGGCCGAACGGTCGCCCGTTCCTGGTGACCGGCGGGCCGTGCGGGTGACCCTCACCGAGCCTGGCCGCCGCGCTGCCACCGCGTTCCATGCGGAGGTCGGCAAGGCCCTCGATGACCTGGTCGGGCAGCTCAGTGCAGCCGACCGGGAACACTTCCGGGCAGTCCTCGCCGGGATCGTCGCGAGGTGCCGCACGTCACCGTCCAGCTCCTGAGCATCCGGGTTCGACGGACAGCGCTTACCTCTACCATCGACAGCGTGTCCAGCCCGCTGAGTACCTGAGATGTCCGCCGTCGTCGGTGCCTTCGGCGCATTGGTCGCGGTGGCCGTGCTCGGGTACGTCGTCGGCGTCCTCGGCGTACTGCGCTCACAGGACGAGCTCGTCCTGTCCCGGCTGGCGTTCTTCGTCGCGACGCCGGCGCTGCTGTTCACGACCGTCGCGCGGGCCGACCTGCAGGCGATCTTCTCGGTCGTCCTCGTCACCAACCTGATCAGCCTGTTCGTGGTGCAGGTGGTGTTCCTGCTGATCGCGGCGGTGATCTGGCGGCGGAGCAGGTCCCAGGCGACGATCGGTGTGCTCGCGTCGTCGTACGTGAACGCGGGCAACCTCGGCGTACCGGTGGCGGCGTACGTGCTCGGCGACGGTGCGTTGGTCGCACCCATCGTGTTGTTCCAGGTGCTGGTGATGGCGCCGGTCGCGTTCGCCGTACTGGACGGTGACCGGCAGGGGACCGGGCGGCGCGTGTCGCTGCGGACCGTCGTCACGCGACCGCTGCGCAATCCGCTGACCGTGGCGTCACTGCTCGGGCTGCTGGTGTCGCTGCTCGGGGTGCGGTTGCCGGAGCTGGTGATGCGCCCGATCGACCTGATCGCCGCGGCGGCGGTACCGGTCGCGCTGATTGCCTACGGGCTGAGCCTCAGCGCCGGGACGAAGGACTCGATCACCTTGCGGCGTGACGTCGTACTTGCCGTCGGGCTGAAGACGTTCGCACAGCCGCTGGTCGCCTACGCGGTTGCACACTGGGTCCTCGACCTGCACGGCCCCGCCCTACTAGCCCCGACCCTGCTGGCCGCCCTCCCCACGGCCCAGAACGTCTATGTCTACGCCGTCCACTACCGAGCCAGCCGAACCCTCGCCCGCAGCGCAGTCCTCCTCAGCACCCTGCTCTCCATCCCCGTCATGATCCTCATCGCCGGCCTCCTCACCTGACCTGGCTGACTGGCTCAGCGCCAGGCGGACAGGAGTTGCTCAGGACCGACCGCTTGGACGCCCTCGACCGCAACCCCCGCGCGGGCGACCGCGATCAGCGGGGTCGCCTCGTTCGCGCCCGGGAGCTGAGATCGGTGGACATGCAGCCGGCTCAGGTCGTGTGCGTCGAAGGACTTGCGCTCCAGCCATTTGATCGAGCCGACGGCGGTGATGTGCTTGGCGACCGGGCCGCGATCCGCAGCGACCAGATCGATCTCGGGATCGTTGGTTCTCGTCCAGTAGCCGCCGATCGCGCCGGTGCCGTGGGGGAGCCCCTCGGCCGGCAGGCGGAACAAGGACTCGCGCACCACGGGTTCGATGGCTCGGCCGCGCCATGACGGCCAGGACTCACGGATGCGTGCCAGCGTGAGGTCGCCGCGCCCGCGCTCGACCTCGGTGAGGTGCGGGCCCAGGAAGGCCAGCCAGAAACGAAGGTGTGGATCGGCGACGTAGTACCGCGTCTCCTTCGACGGGCGGGTGGACAGCGGCGTTACCGCCTCGACCACCCGCTTGGCGGTCAGGAGGTGCAGTGCGCGATTGAGGCTGGTGGCGGGCAGGCCGCCGGCGGCCCGGCCGATCATCGTGTGGGTCCGTTCGCCGGATCCGATGGCCGAGAGCACCAGCCTGGCGTGGGCGTCCGCGGGGAACTCGGCGGCGAGCGAGCGTTCGCCGCTGACGATCAGCGCTGTTGTCGGATCGGCGAGTGCCGATCCGAGGTAGTCGAAGATTCCGGCGTTCGCCGGCCAGTCCTCGAGGATCAGTGGGAGACCACCGGAGATGAGGTACGCGTCGAACGCCTCGGCCGGCTCCAGCCGCAGCATGTCCGCGACGTCGGCCGGGCTCAGCGGGGGCACGACCATCTCCGTCCCCCGCTGATGGAACGGCCGGTCGTAGTCGTTCAGGCGCTCCATCATGGCGAGGTCCGACCCCACGCACAGCAACAGCACCGGTTTGCGGGACAGTTCACGGTCGTAGAGCTTCTGCAGCGTGCCTTCGAAGCCTGGGTCGTTCGCGATGAGGTACGGCATTTCGTCCAGGACGACGACGCTGGGCTGGTCTGCGGGCAATGCGGCCGCCAGCAGCCGCAGAGCCGCGTCCCAGTCGTGCGGCGTCTGTCCGGCGAACAGTTTGGCCTGCGGGAGTGTTGAGCCGGCTCCTGCCTCGACGAACAGTCGGACGTCTGTGGTGGCGTTCGACTGGGCGGACGCTGTGAAGAACAGGCTGGGGAGCCCGGAACGCTCGATGAACTCCTCGACGAGCCGCGACTTGCCGACCCGGCGGCGCCCACGCATGAGCACAGCCTTGCCCGGACGTCCTGTCCGACCGCGGTCCTCGACCCGACGCAGCAGCCTGTTGAGCGTTTCGAGTTCCGGGATCCGGCCGTAGAAGTGATCCATGTGCACCGTCCCTCAGAGACCCACACATGATACAACCAAAAATGAACGTACCAAACTTGGTTGTCTTTGTTACCGCATGGCTTTGAAGGCTTCTTCGGCGACGGGTTCTACCTGGTCGACTGTGACGCCTTCGTTGGCGACCTGGGCGATGACGGTGAGGCTGTTGGAGCCGCGGTAGCACTGGGTGAGGAGGTTGCCGACCGCGTCGATACAGGTGGAATGGCCGATCTTCTTGATGTTGTCCGGACTCGCACCGGAGTCCGCGACCACCTTGTCGACGTCGACCCGGCCGCGCAACGCGATCACGACGTAGAACCGGTCACCTTCGAGGCTGCCGTACGCCTCGACCATCACCTTCTTGCCGTCGTTGATCTGACTCAGCCGGTCCCGGATCTGGTCGAGCTGTGCCTCCGTGCGGATCTTCGGATCGGTGATCCGGTCCAGCCCCGCGACTTTCGCCGGCGGGGTGATGGCACGCTCGGCGTTCAGCCTGCTCAAAGGCCCGAGACCCCACACGTACCCGAGCAGAGCCAGCACCCCCAACACCACAACAGCCCCACCGACCGTCACCCAGGGCCCACGAACCTTGAACCGTCGCAGCCCTTTCTTCCCCGCCTGCCCGTCCGCAGCTTTCTCCTCATCTGCAGCGCTCTTCCCAGCCGCCGGCCCGTCAGCTTCCGCAGTCACGGTCGCCACCCCGCCACTACCCACCTGCTCACGCGAGCCCGCGTCCGCGGCGCCGGCGCCCGTCCCCATCCCGCCAGCACCAACCGCCGTACCTGCGCCCGCCGTGCCCGTGCCCGCCGTACCTGCGCCCGAGCCAGGATCCGGCGTCGGGGGATCGGACGGCTCGGGGGAGGCGGGGGCTGTGGCCGGGACTGCGGGGAGTTCGGCGGTGTCGGCGGCGGTGTCGGTCGGGCCGTCAGATGGGGCCGCGGCGGGGGTGCTGGGCGGGGTGGTGGGCTGGTCCTTTGGATGCGCCGGGTTGGTGGGGTCGCTCATCGGTTGGCTCCTCGGACGGTCGGGTCACGGGGTGCAGCTTTTGGCTCGCCCCGATGGTTCCACATGATGACAAACCGATCTCACAGGGTGAGGATTCACCCGGAACGCGCGAGTGCCCGCCTCCCCGGGCCGGGGCGGCGGGCATTCGGCGAACCCGGTCAGAGTGTCGCGACGACCTTGACCGCATCGGAGTCATCCGCGTTCCAGACGATTTCGCCGGTGATCCGGCCGGCGGCGCGCAGGTCGGGCTCGGCCCGCTCGGCCAGCGACAGTCGCGCGGCGGGACCGGTGACCTCGACCTTGGAGACCTCGGTCTTCATCGAGACCTGCGCCTCGGACTTCGCACCCCGGATCCCCGCGAGCACCTCGGAGACCGCGTCCAGCACCTCGGGCTCCTGCGCTGCGACCGCGACGTCACCGTCCGGCGTCGGCCAGGACGCCACGTGGATCGAACCCTCCTGCCACCACGACCAGACCTCCTCGGTCGCGAACGGCAGGTACGGCGCGAGCAGCCGGAGCTGGACCGACAACGCGACCGCCAGCGCTGCCTTCGCGGAGGCGGCCGGCGCCTCGCCTTGACCGCCGTATGCCCGCTCCTTGACGAGCTCGACGTAGTCGTCGCAGAAGGTCCAGAAGAATCGCTCGCTGATCTCCAGCGCGCCGGTGTAGTCGTACCGCTCGAAGGCCGCGGTGGCGTCGGCGACGACCGCGCGCAGCCGCTGCAGCATCGCGAGGTCGACCGGCTCGGTGACCGCGGACGTGTCGACCGTGGTCGCCCCGAACCCGAGGACGAACTTCGACGCGTTCAGGACCTTGATCGCGAGCCGGCGCCCGACCTTCATCTGCGACTCGTCGAACGGCGAGTCCAGGCCTGGCCGCGCCATCGCCGCCCGCCAGCGGACCGCGTCGGAGCCGAACTTCTCCAGGATCTCCGACGGGACGATCGCGTTGCCCTTGGACTTCGACATCTTCTTGCGGTCCGGGTCGACGACGAACCCGGAGATCATCGACCGCGCCCACGGCAGTGAGCCGTTCTCGAAGTGCGCGCGGACGACGCGGGAGAACAGCCAGGTGCGGATGATCTCGTGTGCGTGCGTGTTCAGGTCCATCGGGAAGGTTCGGCGGAACAGGTCCTCGTCCCGCTCCCAGCCGCACGCGATGTGCGGGGTCAGCGACGACGTCGCCCAGGTGTCCATCACGTCGGGGTCGGCCTCGAACCCGCCCGGCTTGCCGCGCTGCGCCTCGTCGTACCCACGGGGAGCCTGCGAGGTCGGGTCGATCGGCAGCTCGGCCTCGGACGGCATCAACGGGTGGTCGTAGTCGACCTCGCCGTCGGCGTCGATCGGATACCAGACCGGGAACGGGACGCCGAAGAAGCGCTGGCGGGAGATCAGCCAGTCACCGTTCAGCCCCTCGACCCAGTTCAGGTAGCGGTGCCGCATGTGCTCCGGGACCCAGGCCAGCTCGTTGCCGCGCTCGATGAACTCCTGCTTGAGGCCCGCGTCGCGGCCGCCGTTGGTGATGTACCACTGCCGGGTGGAGACGATCTCGAGCGGCTTGTCGCCCTTCTCGTAGAAGTTCGCCATCCGCTCGGTCTTCTTCGGCTCCCCGTCCAGGTCGCCGCTGTCGCGCAGCTTCTGGACGATCAGCTCGCGCGCGCTGAAGACGGTCTTGCCGGCGAGCTCGCCGTACAACTCGGAGCCCTCGAGCCACGCCGGGGTGTCGCGCAGCAGCCGGCCGTCGCGGCCGATGACCGTGCGGACCGGGAGCTGCAGCTCACGCCACCACTGGATGTCGGTCTGGTCGCCGAACGTGCAGCACATCGCGATGCCGGCGCCCTTGTCCATCTCGGCGGCCTCGTGCGCCAGGACCGGGACCTCGACACCGAACAGCGGCGACGTCACCGTCGTCCCGAACAGGTGCTTGTAGCGCTCGTCGTCCGGGTGTGCGATCAGCGCGACACAGGCCGGGATCAGCTCCGGCCGCGTGGTCTCGATGTAGATCGGGCCGTCGGCGCCGTGGAACGAGATCCGGTGGTAGGCGCCCGGATACGGCCGGGCCTCGAGCTCGGCCTGCGCGACCGCGGTCTGGAACGTGACGTCCCACATCGTCGGCGCCTCGGACAGGTAGGCCTCGCCGCGGGCGAAGTTGCGCAGGAACGCGCGCTGCGACGTCCGCCGGGAGTCCTCGGAGATCGTGGTGTAGAGGTGCTCCCAGTCGACGCTCAGGCCGACCCGGCGCCACATCGCCTCGAAGGCCTGCTCGTCGATGTGGGTGAGCTCACCGCACAGCTCGACGAAGTTCTGCCGGGAGATCGGGAGCTGCTTCTTCGGGTCCGGCTTCTCCGGCGGCGTGAAGTCCGCGTCGTAGGGCAGCGACGGGTCGCACTTGACGCCGTAGTAGTTCTGAACGCGGCGCTCGGTCGGCAGGCCGTTGTCGTCCCAGCCGATCGGGTAGAAGACCTTCTTGCCGCGCATCCGCTGGAAGCGGGCGACCAGGTCGGTGTGGGTGTAGCTGAAGATGTGCCCGACGTGCAGCGACCCGGAGACCGTCGGTGGCGGGGTGTCGATGGAATACACATCGGCACGCTCGGCGCTGCGGTCGAAGGCGTAGGTCTGCTGCTCCTTCCATACGGCAGCCCACTTCTCCTCGAGGCCGTCGAGGCTGGGCTTGTCTGGAACGCGGGACGTCTGGCTCATGCGCACAATGTTAGTGGTTGTCAAGGGGTGCTTCCGACCGGTTATCCACACGCCCTCCTAGACTTGGCCTCCTGATGAGCGACCTCTCCTTCGCCGAAGTGTCGGCACGGCTCCAGCAGCGCTGGCCGGAGCACAAGATCGAGCCCTCTCTGGAGCGCGTCCAGCGGCTCGTCGAGCTGCTCGGCGACCCCCAGAAGGCCTACCCGGTGGTGCACCTGACAGGCACCAACGGAAAGACGTCCACGGCCCGGATGATCGACACCCTGCTGCGCGAGGCCGGGCTGCGTACCGGCCGGTTCACCAGCCCGCACCTGGAGTCGGTGCGGGAGCGGATCACGCTCGACGGCGAGCCGATCAGCGAGGAACTGTTCGTCGAGGCGTACGAGGAGATCGCGCCGTACCTGGACCTCGTCGACGCCGAGCAGGAGCACCCGCTGACGTTCTTCGAGGCGATGGTCGGGATGGCGTACGCCGTGTTCGCGAACACCCCGGTTGACGTCGCGGTGATCGAGGTCGGCCTCGGCGGGACCTGGGACGCCACCAACGTCGCCGACGGGACGGTCTCGGTGATCACCCCGGTCGCGGTCGACCACGCGCACCTGCTGGGCGCGGATCCGGTTACGATCGCCGGCGAGAAGTCCGGCATCATCAAGCCCGGCGGTACGGCGGTGATGGCGCAGCAGAGCCTGGACGTCTTCGAGGTCCTGCTCCGCCGGTCCGCCGAGGTGGGCGCGCAGGTGGCCCGCGAGGGGATCGAGTTCGGCGTCGTCAGCCGGACGCTCGCGGTCGGCGGCCAGGTCGTCTCGATCAAGGGCCTCGGCGGTGAGTACGACGAGCTGTTCCTCCCGCTGCACGGCGAGTACCAGGCGCACAACGCCGCCACCGCGGTCGCGGCCGTCGAGGCCCTGCTCGGAGCGAGCCCGGAGACCGAGGGCCGGGTCACGACCGAGCTCCTCCAGGCCGGCTTCGAGCAGATCACCAGCCCGGGTCGCCTCGAGGTGGTCCGGCAGAGCCCGACGATCGTCGTCGACGCCGCGCACAACCCGCACGGCGCCGAGGCGACCGCGGCCGCGGTGTCGGAGGCGTTCCAGTTCCAGCCGCTGATCGGCGTCCTCGGCTGTATGAAGGACAAGGACGTGTACGGCGTCCTCGAGGCCTACGAGCCGATCATGGAAACCGTCATCTGCACCCGGAACAGCTTCGTCGAGCGGTCGATGCCGGCCGAGGAGCTCGCCGAGCTGGCGGCCGAGGTGTTCGGCGAGGAGCGGGTGCTGGTCCGCCCGCACCTGATCGACGCGATCGACGACGCGATCCGGCTCGCCGAGGAGAACGCGGTCGCGTTCGGCAGCGGCGGCGTACTGATCACCGGCTCCGTCATCACCGCCGGTGAGGCGCGGGCGCTGCTGGTCCGCAAGGGCAAGGACCAGACATGAGGTCGCTCGCGTCGATCGTGCTCGCGTTCGAGTCGGTCGTCCTGGCCCTGGTCACCCCGGTGATGATCTCGGTCGCCGACGTCCGCCCCGCGGTGGCCGTCCCGGTCTGCGTCGGGTTGTTCGCGCTGGCGCTCGTCGCGACCGGTCTGCTCCGGTTCCGGGCCGGCTACGTGCTCGGCTCGCTGGTCCAGGTCGGCGCGGTCGGGCTCGGCTTCGTCGTCCCGGTGATGTTCGTCCTCGGCCTCGCCTTCGCGGCCTTCTGGGTCGCCGCGATCGTCCTCGGCCGCCGCATCGAGGAGACCAAGAGAGCGCAGGAGCAGCTAGGCTCAGCCGGCCAGACCACTTCGAAAGAGAGTTGACAGATGTCGCAGCGCACCCTGGTCCTGCTCAAGCCCGACACGGTACGCCGTGGCCTGATCGGTGAGGTGCTGGGCCGGTTCGAGGCCAAGGGGCTCCGGATCGTCGCCATGGACCTGCGCACGATCGACGGCGAGCTGGCCGACCAGCACTACGCCGAGCACGTCGAGAAGGCCTTCTACCCGCCGCTGCGGGACTTCGTGGTCAGCGGCCCGATGGTCGCCATGGTCCTCGAGGGCGACGAGGCGATCGAGGTCGTCCGCGCGCTGAACGGCGCCACCGACGGCCGCAAGGCCGCGCCCGGCACGATCCGCGGCGACCTGTCGCTGTCCAACCGCGAGAACCTCGTGCACGGCTCCGACTCCGAGGAGTCCGCCGCCCGCGAGATCAAGATCTGGTTCCCCGACCTGCCGTGAACCAGCCCGGACTCCCCGACCCCGGCGTCCTGCACCCGATGCCCGGCCAGTCCCGGGTGGTGCTCCTGAAACCGCTCGTCACCTCGCCGCTGATCGAGGTCGGGGAGTTCTCGTACTACGACGACCCGGACGACCCGACCGCGTTCGAGACCCGCAACGTGCTGTACCACTACGGCCCGGAGAAGCTGGTCATCGGCAAGTTCTGCGCACTGGGCGAAGGCGTCCGCTTCGTCATGAACGGCGCCAACCACCGGATGGACGGCCCGTCGACGTTCCCGTTCCCGATCATGGGCGGCTCCTGGTCCGAACACTTCGACCTGATCACCGGCCTACCCGGCCGCGGCGACACCGTGATCGGCAACGACGTCTGGCTCGGCTACCAGACCCTGGTGATGCCCGGAGTGCGGATCGGCCACGGCGCGATCGTCGCCTCCGGCTCGGTCGTGACCACCGACGTCCCCGACTACGGCATCGCCGGCGGCAACCCGGCCAAACTCGTCCGCCGCCGCTACAGCGACGCCGACGTCGACCGCCTGCTCGCGATCGCCTGGTGGAACTGGCCCCTGGACCACCTCACCAAGTACCTCCCGACCGTCATGTCCGGCACCGTCGACGACCTGGAGAAGGCCGCCGAATCGCTGTAATTGCAAGGCCGTTGCGGACTGCAGGTGCTCGGACCGATACGATCTGTCTTGGGCGGACGGGTCGTGTCGGTCCACGGGCTGTGCGCGGGGCGCGTTTAGCCTGGTCGGGGGTCGAGTGGGAGGTGCCGCGGTGGCGAACAGCATGCTGGGCCGCGACATGGCGGTCGATCTCGGGACGGCGAACACGCTGGTTTACGTGCGTGGCCGGGGCGTCGTGCTGAACGAGCCGTCGGTGGTGGCGACCCGGACCGACGAGCCGCAGGAGGCGGTCGCGTTCGGTCACGAGGCGAAGAAGATGATCGGGCGGACGCCGGGCAACATCACCGCGATCCGGCCGCTGAAGGACGGCGTGATCGCCGATTTCGACGCCGCCGAGCAGATGCTGCGGTACTTCATCCAGCGCGTCCACCGCCGGCGGTACTTCGCGAAGCCGCGGATCGTGGTCTGCGTGCCGTCCGGGATCACCGCGGTCGAGCAGCGCGCGGTCCGCGACGCCGGGTACATGGCCGGCGCCCGCAAGGTGTACATCATCGAGGAGCCGATGGCCGCCGCGCTTGGATCCAATCTCGAGGTCCGCGACGCGACCGGCAACATGGTCGTCGACATCGGCGGCGGGACGACGGAGGTCGCGGTCATCTCGTTCGGCGGGATCGTGACGAGTCAGTCGATCCGGGTGGCCGGCGACGCCATCGACAAGGCGATCGTGAACTACTGCAAGAAGGAGTTCTCGCTGCTGCTCGGCGAGGCCACCTCGGAGCAGATCAAGATGACGATCGGGTCGGCGTTCCCGACCACCGACGGCCCGGACAGTGAGATCCGCGGCCGGGACATGGTCTCCGGCCTGCCGCGCACCGTGAAGGTGTCGTCGGCGGACATGCGGCAGGCGATCGAGGAGCCGATCACCGCGATCGTCGACGCGGTCAAGGCGACGCTGGACAAGACCCCGCCGGAGTTGGCCGGCGACATCGTCGACCGGGGCATCGTGCTGACCGGCGGCGGCGCGCTGCTGAAGGGCATGGACGAGCGGCTGCGGCACGAGACCGGCATCCCGATCCACGTCGCCGAGAACCCGCTGGACGCCGTCGTGCTGGGCGCCGGCAAGTGCGTCGACAACATCGAGACCCTCAACCGCATCCTGGTCACCGACAACCGGCGCTGAGGTAGCAGGCGATGCTCAAAGACCTCGGTACGCCGTCGACCCGGAGCGCGTTCCGCTCGGCCGGGGAGGCCCCGCTGCGTTCGGCGGGTACGCCGCGCGAAGTGCGCCGCCGCCGGACCGTTCTGCTGCTGGTGGTCCTGGCCTGTTTCACGCTGATCGTGCTGGACGCCCGCCGCTCGGCCGGATCCCCGGTCGAGCCGTTGCGGGAGGCCGCGGCCGGTGTCTTCGGCCCGCTCGAGTCCACCGCCACCTCGGCCCGGCAGCCTGTGGACAACCTCCGCGACCGCTTCGCGGAAATGGATAGGTTGAAAGCAGAGAACGAAAAACTGAAGAAGGACAACGAGGAACTGACCAGGGAGCTGAACACCTCCGACTACGCCCGCAACCGGGCGCAGGAGCTGGACAAGCTGCTCAAGGTCGCCCCGGCGTACACGATGACGCCGGCCCGGGTGATCGGCATCGGTGGCGCGCAGAACTTCAGCCACACGGTGACGATCGACGCCGGGACGGCGGACGGTGTGCGCACCGACATGACGGTGCTGAACGGGACCGGTCTGGTCGGCCGGGTGGTGCGGGTCACCCAGGGGACCGCGACCGTCTTGTTGATCGGCGACCGCAACTCGACCGTGGGCGGCCGGCTGAATGCGACGATGGCGCTCGGTTTCGTCTCCGGACGGGGAGACGTGGCCGGCACCCTCGACTACAAGCTGGTCGACCCGAAGGCGCGGCCGAAGGCCGGCGACCGGATCGTCACCTGGGGCTCGAGCGGCAACGCGCCGTACGTGCCGGGTGTCCCGATCGGCGTCGTCACCTCGGTGACGCCGAACCAGGGCGCCCTCGGGTCCACCGCGACCGTGAAGCCGTATGTCGATCCGACCCGGATCGACACCGTCGGCGTGGTGACCGGGCCTCCCGCCCGGCCGCCGCGCGCACAACTCACCGGGAAGGGGAACTGACGTGATAGCACTGCGCATCGGGTTGGCTGCCCTGTTCCTGATGATCGCCGTCACTGTGCAGACGTCCGTGCTGACGAACATCGCGGTCGCCGGCGTGACCTGCGACCTGACGCTGATCGTGGTGATCGCGCTGGCGCTGTCCCGCGGCCCGGAGTGGGGTGCGATCGCGGGGTTCGCCGGCGGCCTGATGCTCGACGTCGTGCCACCGGCCGACCACACCGCCGGCCGCTGGGCGCTGGGCCTGGCCATCGCCGGCTACGTCGCCGGGCTGATCCGCCGCGAGACGTCCGGCAGCCCGGTCGGGCCGCTCGGTGTCGCGTTGACGGTCGTGCTCGGGACCGCGATCTCGTTCTTCCTGTACTGCGCCACCGGATCGCTGCTGCACGACCCGACGGTCGACTGGAGCGAGTTCGGCGTCCGCCTCGGCATCGCCGCCGGGTACGACGTGGTCGGCGCGATCGTGGTGATCCCGCTGGTCATGTGGCTCATGGGCCGCCTCAAACCAGCTCGTGAGCGCAGGCGAGTCACGCCATGAACGAGCGAAGCGAGTTCATCATCAAACACAGTGCGTCTCGTGCCTCATCCGCGCCCGGAGCGAAGCGAGGACGCGGATGAGCTGGGACGGTTTCGAGGCGCCGCTGAAGGCGCGGCTGCGGTTGCTCGTGATCGGGGTGCTGGTCTTCTCCTTGCTGTGCACGCTGTTCGGCCGCCTCTGGTACATGCAGGTGATGTCGAGCGCCGACTACAGCCAGGCGGCAACCCAGCAGCACATCCGCCAGGTCCTGATCCCCGCCCCGCGCGGCACTGTCGTCGACTCGCAGGGCCGGACGCTGGTCGGCAACCGGGTCTCGGTGGTGATCACGGTCGACCGGTCCGTGCTCGCCAAACTCCCGGACAGCCAGCAGAACGTCGTCCTCGCCCGGCTCGCGAAGGTGCTGGGCCAGAAGCCGAAGGACCTGAAGGCGCGCACGATGCTGTGCGGTGAGCCGGGCGCGTCCAAACCGCCCGCCTGCTGGAACGGCACGCCGTACCAGCCGATCCCGGTCGCGAAGGACGTCAGCGAGCAGGTCGCGATCGAGGTGATGGAGCGCCGCGAGGACTTCCCGGGGATCGCCGCCGACTCGCAGACGCTGCGCGCCTACCCCTCGCCGTTCAAGGTGAACGCGGCGCACATCCTCGGCTACCTGTCGCCGATCACGACCGAAGAGCTCGAGGACATGGACAAGGCCGGGCAGGACTCGGTGCCGCACCGCTCGGACCTGGTCGGCCGGGCCGGCGTCGAGCGGTCGTACGACAAGCTGCTGCGCGGCACGCCCGGTGAGAAGGACGTGATCGTCGACGCGGTCGGGTACACCACCGGCATCAAGAAGCAGACCGCTCCGGTCCCGGGCGCCACGCTCGTCACCACGATCGACGCGCGGATCCAGGCCTCGGTCGAGGCGCAGCTGAAGAACGCGATCATGACCGCGCGGAAGCAGTACGACAAGATCACCAAGAAGAAGTACGTCGCGGACTCCGGCGCCGCGGTCGTGATGGACACCAAGACCGGCCGAATCGTGGCGATGGCCAGCTACCCGACGTACGACCCGGGCGTCTGGGTCGGCGGCATCACCCAGCGCGAGCTGGACGCGCTCTACTCGACCAAGTCCGGGACGCCGCTGGTGTCCCGCGCGCTGCAGGGCCAGCTGGCGCCGGGGTCGACGTTCAAGCCGATCACCACGGCCGCGGCGATGGGCGCCGGGTACAGCCCGAAGACGCGGCTCGACTGCTCGTCGTTCTTCGAGGTCGGCAACCGCAAGTTCAAGAACTACGAGTCCGCGTCGTACGGGATGATCGGCTTCGACCAGGCGCTGGCGCTGTCCTGCGACACGTTCTTCTACCGGATCGCGTATGCGCTGTGGCTCAAGGAGGGCGGCAATTCCAGCGACGTCACGACCCGCGACCCGTTGGTCGAGATGGCGCAGAAGTTCGGGCTCGGCAAGCCGACCGGGATCGACCTGCCCGGCGAGGTCAGCGGCCGGATCGCGGACCGCAAGTGGAAGAAGACGTACTACGACGCGCAGAAGGACTACTACTGCAAGATCGCGGACAATCCACCCGCCGGGACGTCGGCGTTCCTGAAGCAGTTCGCCCGCGAGTTCTGCGTCGACGGGTACAAGTACCGCGCCGGTGACGCGGTGAACTTCGCGATCGGCCAGGGCGACACCACGCTCACCCCGCTGCAGCTCGCGACCGTCTACTCGGCGCTGTCCAACGGCGGCACGCTGTACGAGCCGCGCGTCGTCCAGTCCTGGATCGGCGCGAACGGCAAACCGCACGAGATCAAGCCGGTCGTGAAGGCGAAGCTCCCGGTGCCGCGGAACACCTTGAAGTACATCGACACCGCGCTGAAGCAGACCACGGTGTCGGGCACGGCGGCGTGGAAGTTCCAGGGCTTCCCACTCGACAAGATCCCGGTCCGCGCCAAGACCGGGACGGCCGAGGTCTACGGGAAGCAGACCACGTCGTGGCTCGCGTCGTACACCGATCGGTATGCCGTGGTGATGATGATCAGCCAGGCCGGTACCGGTTCGGGCGCCGGCGGTGACGCGGTCCGCAAGATCTACGAGACCCTGTACGACATCAAGCCGGCGCCGCCCGCCCAGCAGAAGCCGGGGCAGTGAGATGGCGCTCCTGACTCCGATCCGGACCCGGCCGCGGATGGACCGCCGGTCGACGGTCTGGCACGTCGACTGGGTCCTGGTGCTGAGCGTGGTTGCGCTGTCGTTCCTCGGCGCGATGCTGATCTGGTCCGCGACCCACAACCGGACGTCGCTGACCGAGGGCAACCCGGACGCATTCCTGATCCGGCACGCGCTGAACTTCGCGATCGGCCTGGTGCTCGCGGTCGGCGCGGCGATCACCGACCACCGCCGGGTCCGGATCCTCGCCCCGCTGCTGTACGTCGCCTCGGTGATCGGCCTGATCCTGGTGCTTGTGCCCGGCGTCGGCTCGACGATCAACGGGTCCCGGTCGTGGATCCAGCTGCCGTTCATGTCGATCCAGCCGAGCGAGTTCGCCAAGCTCGCGGTGATCGTCGGCATGGCGCTGCTGATCGCGGAGAAGAGCGAGACCGACCGTCACGAGGACGCCCGCACCCTCGACGTCGCGCAGGCGGTCGCGGTCGCCGCCGTGCCGGTGGTGCTGGTGATGCTGCAGCCGGACCTCGGCACGGTGATGGTGCTCGGGTCGATCGTGTTCGGGATCATCGCGGTCTCCGGCGTCCCGAAACGCTGGATGCTGGGGCTGCTCACCGCGGGCGTGCTGGTCGCGGCGATCGCGATCAAGCTGCAGGTGCTGAAGACCTACCAGATCGACCGCTTCACCGCGTTCATGCACCCGTCGTCGGACCCGCAGGGCATCGGATACAACGTGAACCAGGCGCGGATCGCGATCGGCAACGGCGGTGTGTTCGGGCAGGGCCTGTTCCACGGCGGCCAGACGCAGAACGCGTTCGTCCCCGAACAGCACACCGACTTCGTGTTCACGGTCGCCGGCGAGGAGCTCGGGCTGATCGGCGCCGGCGCGATCATCGTGCTGTTCGCGATCATCCTGTTCCGCGGGTTGCGGATCGCGGTGAACGCGCGGGACGTGTTCGGGCGGCTGGTGGCGACCGGGATCGTCTGCTGGTTCGCGTTCCAGGCGTTCGAGAACATCGGGATGACACTCGGCATCATGCCGGTCACCGGCCTGCCGCTGCCGTTCGTGTCGTACGGCGGCTCGTCGATGTTCGCCTGCCTGCTCGCGATCGGCCTGCTGCAGAACATCCACCTCCGCTCGCACCGCTACTGACCCGCCGACTGACAGGTCAGGTACGCTGCTCCCTGCTCGGCCCCCGCCCGGAGCTCGGAAGGTCCGCCCCATGACGAGGTTTGTGATGCTCGCCGTTCTCGTGCTGTCGCTGTCCGCCTGCGGCGGAGGTGACGACAAGCAGAGCGCCGCGCCGCCGGCCGCCACTCCGACGCCGAGCCCGACGGCCTCGACACCGGCCGCGCCCGTCGCCCGGACGACCGCCGAGCTCACCAAGGCGCTGCTGGAGCTGGCCGATCTGCCGGGCGGCTTCACCGAGGACAAGGAAGAGCCCGACGAGGACGCCAAGCCGTTCTCCTCGCCGAGCAGCCGCTGCAAGACGCTCGTGAAGTACCTGAACGCCACCAAGGCGCCCGGCTCCAAGGCCAGCGTGGCGCGGACGTTCACCGGCGGTCAGGAAGGCCCGTACATCGACTTCGGCCTCGACTCGATGAGCACCGCCGAGCAGGTCGCCGAGCTGCGCGACTCATACGCCGAGGCGGTCGAGTCGTGCCCGAAGGTGACGCTCAAGACCGACGGCGCCGGCAGCACGTCGATGAAGGTCGAGGCGATCACCGCCCCGGAGTACGGCTCGAAGCCGTTCGCGTTCCGGCTCACCGGCACCAGCGGCCCGAAGCGCGGACTCGAGTACGCCGCTGTCGTGACCGGCGTCGACGACGTGATCGTGTCGGTCGGCGTTCTCGCCGGCCAGGGCACCGAGCTCGACGCGGCCACCGAGGCAGCGGTCACGAAGGCCCGCCACGTGCTGGAGCCGGCGTGACCGGCGTCACAACCCTCGTCGTCACGCCGGCCGTGGGGCGGACCGTCGTGTTGGCATGGAACAACGAATGGATTTCAGCAGGATCGCCCCGGCCGCCTTCCGGGCCGTGTTCGGCGTGGAGAGCTATGCCCAGAGTCAGGTCGACCACACGCTGCTGCACCTGATCAAGGTGCGTGCGTCGATGGTCAACGAGTGCTCGTTCTGCGTGGACATGCACACCACCGACGCTCTCAAGGACGGCGAGACCACGCAGCGACTGTTCGGGCTCGCCGCGTGGACCGAGTCGCCCTTCTACGACGAGCGCGAGCGGGCTGCCCTGGCCCTGACGGACGCGGTCACCCTGCTCGGGCGCGGCGGCGTGCCCGATGACGTGTGGGACGCCGCAGTCGCGCAGTTCGGCGAAGAGGGCACCGCGCACGTGCTGCTCGCGATTGGCATGATCAACCTGTGGAACCGCCTGATGATCGCGACCCGGAAGCTGCCGGAGGTCACGGGCTGACGAGCACGCTGACCGAGTTCGCGTCGGCGCGCGGGATGCTCGCCGGGCTCGCGTACCGGATGCTGGGGAGCTGGCACGACGCGGAGGACGTGCTGCAGGACGCGTACGTCCGCTGGTCGGCCGCGGACCGTACCGACGTGGCTGAGCCGCGCCGCTACCTGACCCGAGTGGTGACGCGGCTGTCGGTCGACGTATTGCGAACCCGGCAGGCGCGCCGCGAGAGCTACATCGGCGAGTGGCTCCCCGAGCCGGTGCCGGCCGACACCCTCGAGCTGGACGACGTGTCGCTGGCGCTCCTGCACCTGATGGAGCGCCTCACTCCTCCGCAACGCGCCGTCTATGTGCTGCGGACCGCGTTCACCCTCCCGTACGAGGAGATCGCCGAGATCCTCGACCGTACGCCGGAGGACTGTCGTCAACTGCACCGCCGGGCCCGGCAGGCTCTCGACGACGACCGGCCGCGGTTCCGCCCGTCCGCGACCGAGCAACGCCGCCTGCTCCTGGACTTCGTGGCCGCCGCCCGCGAGGGTGATCTCGCACGTCTGGAGTCGATGCTCAAGGACTCTGTGACGTCCTGGACCGACTCCGGCGGGCGCCTCCGTGCCGCCCGCAGGCCGGTCATCGGCCGCGAGAGGGTCGCGCGCTTCTTCGCGCACATCTACACCCGCCCCGGCTTCACCGTCACCGCGGTGGACCTGGCCACCGGGCCTGCCTTGAAGGTCCTCGTCCGCGGCGAGCCGCACGTCCTCACCGTGTACACCGACGGCTCCGGGATCACCGCGATCCACCTCCAGGCCAACCCGGAGAAGCTGTCAGCGGTAGAGCGGTAAGGCGCCCGTGAGCGAGTCGATCGACGGGCGCGGGCCGTAGAGCGCGAGGCCCAGGTACTGGATGTCCTCGGGCTTCGTCCCGGCGAGCGTGCTGGACATCTGTTCGTAGGTGCGCGCCCGCTGGGCCACCTGGTGCATGTCGTGGACGGTGACGTCCGGGCGGGCGGCCGCCTGCGCGCGGAGGGCCTGCAGGTCGTCCCCGCGGAGGATCGGGATCGGGTGGGCGCACATGCCGGTGTGCGGCGTGCCGGAAGCGTCGGCGGTGTCGGGCCCGACGGTGTCGTCGTGATGGCTGCCCAGGCCGACGCCGAGCAGGGCGGCGGTGTTGAGGGCGACGCCGATGGGAGCCTCGGTCGCGATGATCACGACCATCTTGTTCGTCAGCACGGCGAAAACCGTAGCCCGTTGGCCGATGATTCGCGGCTGATCCCGAACATCGTTCGGTGGATCTGGGAAACTGGGCGGCATGGACGAACTTGATACGGCGCTGCTGCGGATGCTGCAGAACGACGCCCGCCGCACGAACCGCGACATGGCGGCCGAGTTGAAGATCGCGCCGTCGACCTGCCTGGAGCGGATCCGCGGGCTGCGCGACCGCGGCGTGATCAGCGGGTACCACGCGGCCGTCGACCTGAAGGCGATCGACCGGTCCACCCAGGCGATCATCTCGATCAAGCTCCGGCCGCAGGCGATGGCGGTGGCGACGGCGTTCCAGGCGTACGTGATGGACCTGCCGCAGACGCTGGATATGTTCATGGTCTCCGGCGGCGCCGACTTCCTCGCCCACGTCGCCGTCAAGGACACCGAGGCGCTCCGCGACCTGGTCCTGGCCCTCGCCAAACGCCAGGAGATCGCCGACATCCGCAGCTCGGTCGTCTTCGAACACCACCGGCGCACGACGATCATGCCGCTGAGTTCGTAGGGTGGGGGACATGCGACTCAACTACGTGGAGACCGGTTCGGCCGACGCGCCCGTGGTACTGCTCGGGTCGTCGCTCGGTGCGGACCAGGGGATGTGGGCGCCGCAGGTCGAGGTGCTGGCGAAGCGGTTCCGGGTGATCGCGTTCGACCATCGCGGTCACGGCGGCTCCGACGTACCCGACGGGCCGTACGCGATCGAGGACTTGGGCGGCGATGTCGTCGAGCTGCTGGACAAGCTCGAGGTAAAGCAGGCGTCGTACGTCGGGATCTCGCTCGGCGGCGCGGTCGGGCTGTGGCTCGCGCAGAACGCACCGGACCGGTTCCACCGCTTCGTCGCGATCTGCCCGCCGTCGAACCTGGCCGCGAACCCGCAGCCGTGGACCGACCGCGCCGCGCAGGTCCGCGCCGACGGCACCCAGGCCATCGTCGACGCGACCCTGGGCCGCTGGTTCCTGCCGGAGTTCAAGGACATCGAGCCCATCCGCGACATGCTCCTGAACTGCCCCGCCGAGGGCTACGCCGCCTGCTGCGAGGCCCTGAGCAACCTCGACCTCCTCCCGGGCCTGAGCACCATCACCGCCCCCGTCCTCCTGATCACCACCGACTCCGACACCTCCGTCCCACCGGAAACCGTCGTCCCCCTGGCCGGCCAGATCCCCGGCGCCCACCTCGAAGTCATCGAGAACGCAGCCCACCTGGTCACCTACTCCCACCCCGACGTCATCAACCCCCTCCTCCTCGCCCACCTCGCCTGAATGCGGCGTACGGGCCCTCCGGCGTTAGGCTGGTAGGCGCTCCGAATCGCTGACTGGAAGTTGTCTATGACTGTGGAATCCCTGTTCCCGCGCCTGGAGGCGTTGCTGCCGAGTGTGCAGAAGCCGATCCAGTACGTCGGTGGTGAACTGAACTCGGTCAGCAAGGAGTGGGACGCGGTCAGTGTCCGGTGGGCGCTGATGTACCCGGACGCCTACGAGGTCGCGCTGCCGAACCAGGGCGTGCAGATCCTGTACGAGGTGCTGAACGAGCGGGACCACATCCTGGCCGAGCGGACGTACTCCGTCTGGCCGGACATGGAGAAGGTGATGCGGGACAACGCGATCCCGCAGTTCACGTTGGACAGCCACCGGCCGGTGCGGGCGTTCGACGTGTTCGGGCTGTCGTTCTCGACCGAGCTCGGCTACACGAACATGCTGACCGCGCTCGACCTGGCCGGAATCCCCCTGCACGCCGCCGACCGGACCGACGAGGACCCGATCGTGCTGGCCGGCGGACACGCCGCGTTCAACCCGGAGCCGATCGCGGACTTCCTCGACGCCGCGGTGCTCGGTGACGGCGAGGAGATCGTGCTCGCGATCTCCGAGGTGATCCGGGAGTGGAAGGACGAGGGCCGCCCGGGCGGTCGCGACGAGGTCCTGCTCCGGCTGGCGAAGTCCGGCGGCGTGTACATCCCGAAGTTCTTCACCGTCGACTACCTCGCCGACGGCCGGATCCAGCGCGTGACGCCGAACCGGCCGGGCGTACCGTTCCGGACCGCGAAGCACACGGTCATGGACCTGGACGCGTGGCCGTACCCGAAGAAGCCATTGGTCCCGCTCGCCGAGACCGTGCACGAGCGGTACTCGGTGGAGATCTTCCGCGGCTGCACCCGCGGCTGCCGGTTCTGCCAGGCGGGCATGATCACCCGGCCGGTGCGCGAGCGGAGCATCACCACGATCGGCGACATGGTCGAGAACGGGCTGAAGCAGTCCGGGTTCGAGGAGGTCGGCCTGCTCAGCCTGTCGAGCGCCGACCACAGCGAGATCGCCGACGTCGCGAAGGGCCTCGGCGACCGGTACGAGGGCAGCAACGTCTCGCTGTCGTTGCCGTCGACAAGGGTCGACGCGTTCAACATCACGCTGGCCAACGAGTTCTCCCGCAACGGCCGGCGCAGCGGCCTGACGTTCGCGCCCGAGGGCGGGTCGGACCGGATGCGCAAGGTGATCAACAAGATGGTCACCGAGGAGGACCTGATCCGCACCGTCGCGGCGGCGTACAGCCACGGCTGGCGGCAGGTGAAGCTGTACTTCATGTGCGGGCTGCCGACCGAGACCGACGAGGACGTGCTGGCGATCGCCGACCTGGCGAAGAAGGTGATCGCCACCGGGCGGGAGGCCTCCGGCCGGCGCGACATCCGCTGCACGGTGTCGATCGGCGGGTTCGTGCCGAAGCCGCACACGCCGTTCCAGTGGGCGGCGCAGCTCGGCCCCGAGGAGACCGACGCGCGGCTGGCGAAGCTCGGCGCCGCGATCCGCTCGGAGAAGCAGTACGCGAAGGCGATCGGTTTCCGGTACCACGACGGCAAGCCCGGCATCATCGAGGGCCTGCTGTCGCGCGGTGACCGCCGCGTCGGCCGGGTGATCGAGGCGGTCTGGCGTGACGGCGGCCGGTTCGACGGCTGGAGCGAGCACTTCTCGTACGACCGCTGGGTCGAGTGCACCGAGAAGGCCCTCGCCGACGAGCCGGTCGACCTCGCCTGGTACACGACGCGCGAGCGTGAGTACGCCGAAGTGCTGCCCTGGGACCACCTGGACTCCGGGCTGGACCGCGACTGGCTCTGGGAGGACTGGCAGGACTCGCTCGAGGAGGACGGCGCGATCGAGGTCGAGGACTGCCGCTGGACCCCGTGCTTCGACTGTGGCGTGTGTCCGCAGATGGGCACGGAGATCCAGATCGGCCCGACCGGGAAGAAGCTCCTCCCGCTCTCCGTCGTTTAGCTAGTTGCAGTAGTACGCCGGGGTCGGCGTCGTCTCGGTCTGGTCCTGCCAGTGCGCGACGCCGACGTAGTACCCGCAGCCGGTGCCTTCGTCGAACCAGGCGCCGCCGCCGGAGTACGCGTACGTCTCCGCGACGGTGGTGAACGGGCCGGACGCGCTCGAGCCCTTCTGCAGCTCGACCCGGACCTCGGTCACGCTGTTCGAGCACCCCTCGAGACCGACGGCGACGTACAGCATCAACGCCGAGTACCCGACCGACTTGGCTGTCACCAGATCGCACGCCTGCGTGCCGGAGGTCGAGGCCTGGGCCGGCGTCGCCACGGCCAGACCGGCGACGGCAGCAGCAGCGGCCGCGACCGCACCAACGAGTTTCCGCATCTGAGCACCCTTCAGTTGGAAACCTACAGAGTGTCAGCAGATTAGGTCACTCGGTTACAACCGTCGAGTCCTTCGGCGTGGCGTGGAGCAGCAGTTCCGTGAGCAAAAGATCGTCAGCGCTGCCCAGAACGAGGTCGGCGGCCGCCACCGCGGTGGCCTGCACGTACGGATTGGGGATGGCGACCGCGTACATCCCGGCCGACTGCGCCGCCGCGACGCCGTGCGCCGTGTCCTCCACCGCGACCGCCCACGGCACGCCCAGCCGCCGCAGGGCCAGCTCGTAGATCGCCGGGTCGGGCTTGTGCGCGGCCACCTCGTCGCCGGTGACGATGTGGTCGAACAGGTCGACCGCGCCCACCCGCTCCAGGTGCGGCCGCACCCACGTACGCGGTGAGCTGCTGGCGATCGCGACCTGGAGGCCCAGCTCCCGCGCGGTCGCGATCCAGTCCCGGATCCCGGCCCGGAAGTCGAGCTCGGCGTGCAACCGGTTCCGGTGCGCGACGCGCCGGGCGTGGCTCGCCGTACGGTCGAAGCCGGCGCCGACGGCCGCGGCGAGGACGGCGTACCGCTCCTCGGTGATGTCGCCGCCGTGGCCGGGCCAGAAGCCGGTCAGGTCGAGCTCCAGGCCGTGGTGGGCCCACTCGGCCTGCCAGCTCTCGACCATCGTCGTCTCGGTGTCCATCAGCAGGCCGTCGAAGTCGAAGACGATCGCCGGTACGTCGACCGGCACCAGCCGGGTCGCCAGCCGATGGATCTGGGCCGCGCTCAACCCCAGCCAGGACAGGTACGCGCGCACGCCGCCGAGCTCGTCGAGATGCTCGAGCGATCCGATGATCGTCTCCGGGCGGGTCCGGGAGAACTCGGGCCCGTCCTGCGTGCCGAGGTGGACCTCGCTGATCGCGTAGTCGGCGGCGATCTCGGCGCGCGGCACGCCGGCCAGCTCGAGCAGCACCGCGACGGTCAGACCGGTCCGGTCCTTGCCCGCCTTGCAATGCACCACCACCGGCCGGTCCGCGGGCGCGTCCGCGATCGCGGCGAAGATGCGGCCGACGTGGGCAGCGTTCCGCGTCAGGCTGTTGCGGTAGACGTCGAGCAGCCGCGGCTCGGCTTCCGGATCCCGCAGCCGCTCGGCGTCCGGGTCGATCCAGGGGATCCGCCGGTACGCCGGTGTGCCGTCGAGCGGATGTGGTTGCTTCAGCTCCCAGTCGGACCGCAGATCGAGGACGAGCCCCGCGTCGAGAGCGACGAGTTCGTCGTGCACGGTGCCGAGCGCGTCGGTCCGCACCAGCGCCCGCGAGCGCGTCGGTACGCCGTACCGGGTCGGAAGTCCGCCGACGTCACGCGCATTCGGGCTCCACATGCCCGTCAGCTTAGGCCCTGTCTGGTGATCCATCGCCTACTGCGGGGCACTCGGCACGGCACCTCGCCGCACGGGTGCAAAGGCCACGATGCTCCGCATCGAGACCTTCGCCCCCGCACGCCGATGCACCGCACCGAGCACCTCCTCGCTACGGCGCTGGATCACCAGACAGGACCTAGGACAACGCCTCCCAAGGACTCGAAGTCGTGCCAGCTTCCGTCGAACGCCTTGTGGGTCAACGCGGAATCCGTGCCGACCGCGAAGACGTCGAGCCGGCCGGGCCCCCAGGCGACCACCGAACCCGCCGGTTGCGGACGCCGGCGAGCGGCCGCGAGCTCCAGCCAGCCGGCCAGCGCGGCGATGTTCATCCGCAGGATCTCGGCGGCGAACGCCCAGTCGACGAAGGCGAGGGTGTCGTTCGCGGAGTGGATGTGGCCGTTCGCGCTGTCGCCGCCCTCGATCGTCAGCACGGCGGGTATCCCCGCGGTGATGAACGGGACGTGGTCGCTGGCGAAGGGGTTCAGCGAGGTCTCGACGTGCAGGCCGGTGTACGTCGCGGCGGCGGTCGCCAGCGCGCCGATCTGTGCGGACGACACCGCCGCGCCTTCGAGCAGGACGGTCGGTGTCGCGGTGTTCCGGGTGCCGATCATGTCCATGTTCAGGACCGCGCGGACCCGGGTCCGCTCGGCCGGCGGCAGCGCCGCGACGTACTGCTTGCTGCCGAACAGGCCCTCCTCCTCGCCGCCGAACAGGATCAGCCGGAGGTCGTGCTGCCAGGTGCTGCCCGCCAGCAGCCGGCCGAGTTCGAGCACACCGGCCGAACCGCTCCCGTTGTCGTCGGCGCCCGGCGCCGCCGCGGCCGAGCCGCCGGCGAGGTTGATCGAGTCCAGGTGCGCGGTGACGATCACGAGTCCGCGGTTGGTGCCGGCGCCCGCCCGGTCGCCGACCAGGTTCGCCGACTGCCCGGCGCCGACCGTGATCGGCGTCCGGCCCGTCTGGTAGCCGAGGGCAACCATCCGGTCGGCGGCGAAGTCCATCGCCTGCGTGAATCCGGCGCTCAGCGAGTGCCTGGTCGGCAGGTTCGCGAGCCAGGTCAGGTCGTTCTGGTACGACGCCGTGGACACGTCGGCGACCAGGTCCGCGACGAACGGATCCGCGCGCGCGGGGACGACGGGAGGGACGTCGACGACCGTGGTGCCGGCGCGGAGGGGCTCGATCCGCCAGCAGTTGTTGGACCGTCGACGCGGCTTGTCGGCGGCCGAGATCACCAGATGCCGACCGTGATCGAGCACGGGGGCGACGTCCGGGTAGTCGTTCTGGAAGCTCCGGCCCATCTGTGTGACGAGCAGCAGGCCGGGCGCGGTGCGCGAGGCGCGGCCGAGGCGCTGGTCCGCGGGCACCCAGAGCAGGGTCTTGTCCCCGAACCGCGCCGCCCGCGCCCCTCCCGCGGCATCCGCGGTCGGTACGACGAGATAACGCACAGGTCCAGCGGTCATGTCACTCCTCCCCGCCCCGGGACTTCAGTGCTGCCAGGTGATGTCGAGGCGGTCGGCTGTGGTGGTGAAGTGGGCGGGCGTGCCGGAGCCGGCGGTCAGGCGGCCGTCGGCCGCCCAGCGTCCTGTCGGCCCGGGTTCGGGGGCGTCTCCGCGACCGATCAGGTACTCCACGAAGGTGCCGTCGGCGCGGAACTCCACCCCCCGCCGGCCGCGGGCCGGCGGGAAGGCGAAGTCGTCGCGGCGGTAGACGCTGATCCCGTCGTGGTCCTCCTCGGCGGAATGCGTCCAGTGCCCGATCGGTGAGGCGGTCAGATCTTCACTTCCTGTCCGATCGCGGCGGGTGTCTCGGGGATCGTGACCTTGAAGTCGCTGATCACGCCGCCGAGCGCCTCGTACCCGGTGACCGACGGTCCCCAGGCCGAGCCGTCCCACCACTTGTGGTACAGCTGCTTGTCGGTGCCGGTGACGAACACGTCCAGCCGGTTCGCGTCCCACGAGACCACGCGCGGCTCGTCGGTGCAGATCCCGCCCATGTACTCGTACCCCGTGACGGACGGTCCCCACGCGGAGCCGTCCCACCACTTGTGGTACAGCGCGGAGTCGGTGCCGAGGACGAACACGTCCAGCCGGTCGGAGCCCCACGAGACGACGGTCGGCGCCGACGTACACACGCCGCCCATGTACTCGTAGCCCGACCAGGACGAGCCGTCCCACCACTTGTGGTACAGCGCGGAGTCGGTGCCGATCACGAACAGGTCGAGCCGGTTCTCGCCCCAGGCCACCACCCGCGGCGGCGAGGCGCAGACCCCGCCGAGGTACTCGTACCCGTTCCAGGACGAGCCGTCCCACCACTTGTGGTAGACCGCGTTGTCGGTGCCGAGCACGAACGCGTCCAGCCGGTTCTCGCCCCAGGCAACGACTTCGGGCGGGCTCATGCAGATCCCGCCGAGGTACTCGTAGCCGTTCCAGGACGAGCCGTCCCACCACTTGTGGTACAGCGCCCGGTCGGTGCCGAGGACGAACGCGTCGAGCCGGTTCGGGCCCCAGGTCGCCAGCCGCGGCGGGCTCGTACAGACGCCGCCGAGGTACTCGTAGCCGTTCCACGACGAGCCGTCCCACCACTTGTGGTACAGCGCGTGATCGGTGCCGAGGACGAACGCGTCCAGCCGGTTCGGCCCCCAGGACGCGACTTCAGGAGCGCTCATGCAGATCCCACCCTGGTACTCGTAACCCGCGACGGACGGTCCCCAGGCCGATCCGTCCCACCACTTGTGATACATCGCCAGGTCGGTGCCGAGCACGAACGCGTCCAGCCGGTTCGCGCCCCAGGCCACCACCGATCCGGCCGGTTCCGGCGTCCCGGCGCCGCCGCCGCCGAAGTCCGGCAGGTCCTTGCGGACGGTGTCCAGGCAGGCCTGCATCCGGGTCACCTGGTCGGCCGTGAACATGACCATGCCGCGGTCGTCGGTGTAGTCCATGTAGTCGTAGAACAGGTCGCCGTTCGGCCCGTTGCTGCACGTCACGTGCGGGAACGTCGGTACGCCGAAGTTCGGGCCGGCCGCGTTCGGGGTGTCGGCGCATTCGTCGCTGCCGCTGCAGCCGCTGCCGTCGTCACCCCAGATGTGGAACAGGTTCAGGTAATGCCCGACCTCGTGGGTGGCAGTGCGCCCGAGGTCGAACGGCGCCGCCGCCGTGCCGTTCGTGCCGAACCCGCTGTGCAGGATCACGACGCCGTCGGTGTTCGCCGGTCCGCCCGGGAACTGCGCGTACCCGAGCAGGCCGCCGCCGAGCTGGCACACCCAGATGTTCAGGTAGTGCGCCGTGTCCCAGGGGTCGATGCCGCCGGTCGCCGACGACTTCACCTTGTCGTCGGTGCCGAAGCTCGTGCTGGTGGTCTGGGTCCGGGTGATGCCGGTCGTCGGGTTCCCGTTCGGGTCCTCGGTGGCCAGGTAGAACTCGATCCTCGAGTCCGTGATCAGACCGCTGAAGACACCCGGCACGATGCTGGTGTCCGGGTTCGTGGCGCGGTAGTCGCGGTTCAGCACGTCGATCTGGCTGTCGATCTGGGCCTGCGAGATGTTCTGCGCGTTGGTGTTCCAGACGACGTGCACGACGACCGGGATGCGCGCGATCCCGGTGAAGCGCTCCTCGCCGGCGACGTACGCCATCGTCGCGGTCTCGAGCGCCGACCGCGCCGCGGCGTACCCGGGCGAGGTCGACAGCAGCCGCCGGTGCACGTCCATCACACCGCACTCGCGACGGGTCGGGTACTCGGTCCGCCCGCCGTCGGTCGCGCCGCTCATACCGGCACCACCGGCCTGGCCGCCGCTCATGTTCGCGGCCGGCGACCCGCCACCGCCCATGCCGGCCGCGGGCGATCCGCTGCTGGTCATGTTCGCCGTACCGCTCGATGCGGCCGGGCTGTTCATCCCGGCCGTCGGCATGCCGTCCGCCGCGGGCTGTCCGTTCGCGGTCTGCACGTCCGGCTCGGTCGCCGGTGACTCGCCCGGCATCCGGTGCTCGTCGCGGTGCTTGTCCGCTCGCCCGTTGGCCTTCCTCGGCATCTTTCCCCCTTCCGCGGGGGCACCCGAGCAGGCCGGCGTACGCCGAACCGAAGCGATCACCCCCAGCGCGCCCTCGATCGAAGACGGCCCTGCCGTCTTCCCCCACCGAACAGTCGGCCCCCAAACGCCCTGCTCTGCGATTCACGATCCGCCGATCACCGACCGCGCACAAGGCTTCGTACACCCGGCAGTCAACTTCGCCGGAACCCTTGTCGCGGTTGGAGAATTTCAGCAGCGGCCTGGTGGGAGGTGGGACCCTGGCAGGGTGAAGAGTTTGACCGACTGGTTGCTGGGTCTGCACGGCATCGCCGTGTACGGGATGGTCGGCTTGCTGGTCTTCGCCGAGGACGCGTTGTTCGTCGGGTTCGTGCTGCCGGGGGAGACCGCGGCGGTGCTCGGCGGGGTGACGGCCGCGCTCGGGCACACGTCACTGCCGGTGATCCTGGTGGTCGTCGTCGGGGCGGCGATCCTCGGCGACAGCGTCGGCTACGAGGTCGGGCGGTACTTCGGGCCGCACCTGCTCACGCACCGCGTGCTGCAGCGACGGGCGGGACGACTCGAGGCAGCGCGGAAGCAGCTCGCGGAGCGGGGCGGTGCGGCGGTGTTCCTCGGGCGGTTCGTGGCGTTCCTGCGCGCGACGATGCCCGCCCTGGCCGGGATGTCCGGGATGCGGTACCTGAAGTTCCTCGCGTTCAACGCGGCCGGCGGGATCGTGTGGGGCACGGCCGTAGTCCTGCTCGGGTATCTCGCCGGCAACTCGTACTCCCGCGTGGAGAAGACGTTCGGCCGCGTCGCGGCTCTGGTCGTGGCGGGCGTCGTCGTGGCCGCGATCGTGGCCTGGCGGGTCCGCCGGCACCGGGCCGAACGGGTGCGGTAGGTCAGATCGCGCGTTCCCACATCGTGCGCTGGGCCACCGGGCGGAAGCCGAGCTTGGTGTTGACGGCGATCATCGGCGCGTTCTCGGGGGCGTTCCAGGTGTGGAGTACGGCGGGGAGCGGGACGCCGGCCTGCAGGGCGCGGAGGTTCGGGGCCTTCACCGCGATGCCGAGGCCCTTGCCGCGGTGGGTACGGCGTACGTAGGTGTCGTACTGGTTGAGGCGCTCGGGCGTTTCCGGCGTACCGCCCATCTGGGTGTACGCCGCGAGCTCGCCCGAGGCGGTGTGGACGGCGGCCGTAGTGTAGGTGAACCGGCCCTGGGCGAGCCGCCGCTCTTCGGTGTCGCGGACCAGCTCGGGCGTCCACCGCAGCGCCGCGGTCGTGCGGTCGCCGGTCGGTACGTCCTCGCTCATCCCGCTGAGCAGCTCGACGAACTGCGGCATCCACTCGTCCGGCGCGTGCTCCCGCCACTGGACGATCTCGTACCCGTCCACCGAATGCTCCGGGAGGCCCGCCAGCGGCAGCTCGGCCACCTGATGCAGCTCAGCATGCTTCTTCACGAACCCGCGCGCCGCGGCGAACGCCGTACCCGGGCTCTCACCGGTCACCGGATCGCCGGCCATGTTCGTCCCCGACACGATGCTCCGGCCCTCGGCCTTCGCACGGTCGATCGCGGCGTCGAGCAGCCTCGTCGCGACCCCGCGCCGCCGGTACTCCGGCGCGACGGCCAGCTCCACGTCGACGGTGTCGGTGTTCCCCACCAGCCACCAGTCGAGCCACGCGATCCCGAGCCACGCGTCCCCGTCCACCAGCCCCAGCCCGTCCGCCCGCACTTCGGCATGCTCCCGAGCCATCACCACCCGAGCCTCCTCCACCCCCATCCCGGCCGGAAACTCCAACTCCTCCCGCCGCACCCCGAACTTCACCGCATAAAACCGCCGAAACACATCCGCATCCGACCCGTCAACCCTGATGATCTCCACCCGCCGACCCTACGCACCCACCCCACGCCCTGCTCCCCATTTACACCTGCGGCGTGCACGGCGGACAGGTAGTGCACCGCCGAGACACCGTACGCGCGACCAGCTTCACGCTCAGGTGCACTACCCGACGGACCGACACCTCCTGTCGGGCCGCACACCCGAGCTAGCATCCCCGAATGCCGCAGTACCACTTCGGGGTGTACGCACGGATCCGCGACGCCGCCCGGCTCCTCTTGGTTCAGAAGACCCGAGGGCCGTACACCGGTCTCCTGGACCTCCCCGGCGGCCGCCCCGAACCCGGCGAAACCTGGCCACAAACCCTCGAACGCGAGCTGCAAGAAGAACTCGGCCTGACCGTCAGCCCCATCGGTGACTTCCGGCCCTTCGCGATTCACGTCCGGCAGTCGTCCACCGGCACTCCGATCGACTTCCACCACCACGGCGTGGTCCTGGACCTCACCCTCCTCTCACCACCCGCAGCGGTCACCTCCCCGGACACCGCCGGCCACGAGTGGTTCGACCTCCACACCGACGACAGGACGCGCCTGAGCGCCGCCGTACGCGCAGTCCTCCGGGAACAGCTGCCGGGGTCTGTGAACAAGTAATAGCTTGTTCACAGACCCCGGGAGCTGTCTTCCCCGGAGGGACGACAGCTGGGCGGCAGCTGAAGCAAGTCGTCTGCGATGTGCTCGGGGGACCGGGGTGCGGTCACGTCCAGGTGGTTCAATGCCAATTGCTGCGACTGGTAGTGCTCGACGACATGTGCCGGGACCTCCCGCCCGGGGTCGGTCCACGGCCGCCCGGGATGCCGGCCGGGCTGGTCGGTGGAGACCAGCACGACGCGCAAGGCTAGTGGTGGGGGCGGAGGGCTCGGTTGGCGGCGGGTTCGGCTATTTGGGCGCGGAACTCGTTGGCGGGGTAGACGCCGAGGATGCGGACCTCGACGGAGAAGAAGGCGAGTTCCTCGAGGGCGAGGGCGACGTTGGGGTCCTCGGGGTGGCCTTCGATGTCGGCGTAGAACTGGGTGGCGAAGAACATGCCGCCGAGCTGGTACGACTCCAGCTTGGTCATGTTCACGCCGTTGGTCGCGAATCCGCCGAGCGCCTTGTAGAGCGCCGCCGACACGTTCCGCACGCGGTACACGAACGACGTGATCACCGGGCCGGAGTCCACCGGCGGTACGTCGGGCTCGCGGGACAGGACCAGGAAGCGGGTCGTGTTGTGGTGCTCGTCCTCGACGTCCGAGGCCAGCGTCTCGAGCCCGTACAGCCCGGCCGCGGCCCGCGGTGACAGCGACGCGACGGTCGGGTCGCCGAGCTCGGACACCTCGCGCGCCGCCCCCGCCGTATCGTCCGCGACGACCGTCGACCAGCCGTGCTCGCGGATGATCTTGCGGCACTGCCCGAGCGCGTGCACGTGGCTGCGCACGGTCCGGATCCGGTCGAGCGACGTGCCCGGGACGCCGAGCAGCTGGAAGTGGATCGGCAGGAAGTACTCGCCGACGATGTGCAGCCCGGACTCCGGCAGCAGGTGGTGGATGTCCGCGACCCGGCCCGCGATCGAGTTGTCCACCGGGATCATCGCCAGCCCGGCCCGGCCGCTGCTGACCGCCTCGAGCGCGTCCTCGAACGTCGTACAGGGCAGCTGCTCGCGGTCCGGGAACATGTCGGTGCACGCCATCGCCGAGTTGGCGCCTGGCTCACCCTGGTAAGCGATCGGTCCGTCCACGATCTCCCAGGGTAGACCCACCCGATCTCACCAACCGGATCAGGTGTCCGTCTTGCGGACCTTCTCCGGCGCCCCGGTGACCGCGCGGCCCTCGAGGGCCTTGGCCTTGGTGGCGTACATGTCGATGTACTCCTGGCCGGACAGCTCCATGATCTTGTACATGATCTCGTCGGTGACCGCGCGCAGGATCAGCCGGTCGCCCTCCATGCCCTCGTACCGCGAGAAGTCGAGCGGCTCGCCGAACTTCACCGTCGGCGAGGCGAACGACGCTACGACCTTTCCGGGCGGGGCGACCACGTCGGTGCCGATCACGCCGCACGGGATCACCGGCACCTTGGCCTCCAGCGCCAGCCGCGCGACCCCGGTCCGGCCCTTGTACAGCCGGCCGTCGTGCGAGCGCGTGCCCTCCGGGTAGATCCCGAACAGCTCGCCACGCTCGAGCACCTTCATCCCCGCCCGCATCGCGCCCTCGGACGCCGACCCGCCGGACCGGTCGATCGGCACCTGGCCGGTGCCCTTGAAGAACCCGCGCTGGAACCGGCCCTTGATCCCGGCGCCGGTGAAGTAGTCGGACTTCGCGACGAACGTGACGCGCCGGCGCAGTACCAGCGGCATGAAGATCCAGTCGGAGTACGAGAGGTGGTTGCTGGCGATGATCGCGGGCCCGGTCTCCGGGACGTTCTCGGCGCCGACCACGTTCGGCCGGAAGATCCGCTTCACCGGCGGTCCGACGATCACGTTCTTCAGCACCCAGTAGATGCCCTTGCCGTCGCCGTCACCGGCATCCACGACCGCAGGGTCCGGCTCCCGCCGCGGCGACTGTGCCGGTTCCGTCATCGAATTCCCTTCATCTGAGAGGACGCGGCCTCACGCTTCCCCGACCCCTCATGATGCCGCACGATCGCCCGCTTGGCTCGTACGTCGCCACGCGGGAACTCCTCACACGCCCGGCCGGAGCTTCGTAAGCTGCTGACGGCACCGTCGCCCAGGTGGGGGAGAGAACCATGCGCATCAAGCTCCTGACCGCGGTCCTCGCGCTGCTCGCCGGCGTCCTCGCGGCGCTGCCCGCGCGGGCAGCCGCGCCGGACGCGACCGTCGTACCGATCCAGGTCACCGGCCCCGCCGCGTCACGGTTCAACCTGGTGGTGATGGGCGACGGCTACACCGCGGCCGAGCTGCCGAAGTTCCGGGAGCAGCTGGACAAGCACTTGAACATCCTCTGGAGCATCGAGCCGTTCAAGTCGTACCGGAACTACGTCAACGTGTACGCCGTCGAGATCGCCTCGCCCGAGTCCGGCGTCGACTGCGATCCGGGCCTCACCGACCCGAAGCGCGACACCCCGTTGCAGATGGGGTTCTGGGGCGGCTGCAACCCGGGCAGCGTGCAGCGGCTGCTGACGGTCAGCCAGGCGGCCGCGACCCAGTACGCCGACCTGGTCCCCGGCACCACCAGCGCCAACCGGCAGATTCTTGCTATCGGCAACAGCGACACGTACGGCGGTGCGGGCGGGACGTACGCCACAGCGTCCGGCGGCAATGCGCTCTCCGCCCTGATCACGCCGCACGAGCTCGGCCACTCGCTCGGCGGGCTGCAGGACGAGTACGACTACTACGCCCGCGGCGAGCGCGGAGCGCCGTACCAAGGGCCCGAGCCGTCCTCGATCCACCACACGTTGCTGACCGAGCAGCAGATGCTGGCGCAGCAGAAGAAGTGGTACCGCTGGCTGGGCGAGCCGTCCGAGTCCGGCGGGATGATCGGCCGGTACGAGGGCGGGATGTACGCCGGATCGGGCGTCTGGCGGCCCAGCGCCCACTCGATGATGAAAGCCCTGGGGTACTACTTCGACCAGCCGTCGCGGGAGCGGATGACGCAGCGCCTCTCCGCGAAGGCGAATCTGTTCCAGGACAGCACCCCGGCCGGCCGCGTCGCTCCTGGCCAGGTCGTCTGGCTGCAGACGCTGCATCCGGTCGACCACGAGCTCGACGTCACCTGGACGCTCGACGGCACGGCGCTGCCGACGGCGAATGCGCGGAGCGTCGACCTGTCGGCGCTCGACCTCGCGCCCGGCACGCACACGCTGACGGCGACGATCGTCGACCCGACCGAGTTCATCCGCGATCCCGCCGTCCGCCCGACCGCAGTCCGATTGTGGACAATCGACCCGGCTGCCACCGCACCGCTGCCCACGACGCCGACGTTCACCAGCTCGACCTCGACAGAGCACCCGGTGAGCGCCGACGAGGTCGTGTACGCCGAGACCGCGCAGTCCGCCGGTGCGATCACGTGGAAGGTCGACGGTCGGATTGTCGACAATCCGGGTAACGACCGCGACCTCGACCTGGCGCCGCTGGCGCTGACCGGCCGGCACACGCTGACCGCGACAGCCGGCACCGAGACACGCACCTGGGACGTCGACGGCATCCAACCGGTGGTCACGCCAACGATGTCGAAACCCCTGCTCGCAGTGCAGAAACCGAGCGGACCCGAGTACATCTACAACGACGCGTTCACGATGGGGCTGGCGGCGCACGACGACAGCGCGGGGTACGTCGTCCCGGAGTTCCGCGTCGACGGCGACGGTTGGTACAACTACTACGGCTGGCCGACCGACGCGTCCGCGCCGTTCCGGTTCACCGCCGAGGGGACGACGATCGACCAGCTCGTGTACGGCAAGCTCGGCGTACCGCGGATCGTGCCGTGGGACGACGTCCCGCCTGGGTACGGGCGTCATCGGGTCGAGTACCGCGCCATCGATGCCACCGGCAACATCGGCGACCCGCGTTCGTTCGCCGTCACGCTGCTCCGCCCGGCACCGGCCTGTACGACGACCGTCACCGGGACGCACGACGGCGCGCTGTCCGTGCGCACAGGCGTCACCTGCTTGACCGGCGCGACCGTGAACGGCCCGATCCTCGTCGCCGCCGGCGCGTCCCTGGTGGCGACCGACTCGCGCCTCAACGGCCCGGTCCGGGCCGATCAGGCCGCCGATCTGCACCTGCTGCGCTCCACGATCACCGGACCGGTCAGCGCGAACGGCATCAGCCGCAGCCTGGTCGCGGTCGGCAGCACGGTCCAGGGGCCGGTCTCCGTCACGAACAGCCGCACGACCGACCCGGCCACGCTCGCCGGGAACACCGTCGACGGCCCGCTGACCTGCTCCGGAAACGCTCCCACGCCGACCAACCTGGAGGCGCCGAACCAGGTGTCGGGGCCGCGCTCAGGGCAGTGCGCGAAGCTCTGAGCGAGCCGGACATGCACGTGAGCCTCGCCGACATGTCCGCGGCGAGGCAGCGCCTCTAACTTTTCTGGTGCGGGGAGTTCCCGCCGTACTGGAGGAGAGAGATGAACGGACTGCGGGTGGCCTCGTTGATGCTGGCGACGATGACGACGGGGCTGGTGGCCGGCGTGTACGCGATCTACGCGAACGCGTTCATGCCGGGCCTGGCGAAGACCGACGACAGGACCTTCGTCAGCGCGTTCCAGGCGGTCGACCGGGCGATCGTGAACCCGTTGTTCCTGGGCCTCGGCTTCGTCGGCGCACTGCTCTTCACGCTGCTCGCGGGGCTGTTCAGCCTCAAGGAGAAGGCGCTGCCGTGGATCGCGGTCGCGTTCGTGCTGTACCTGGTCACGGTGATCCTGACGATCGCGGTCAACGTCCCGCTGAACGACGCGCTCAAGGCGGCCGGGGACCCGGCGACGATCGACGTCGCCGCGGCCCGCGCGGCGTTCGACGAGGCGAAGTGGGTGACCTTCAACCTGGTCCGGACCCTGCTCGCGCTGGTCTCGTTCGGGATCCTCGGCTGGGCCCTCTATCTGACCGGTAAGTCCGCGGTCCAGCCCTGAGGTCGTCTGGCCGGTAGCGTTCGTCGCGAACCGGCGACCGGGGAGGCAGCGGTCACGAGCGCCTTGTGTTTCGCCGTCTGGGGCGCGGTGAGCCTGCTGGGTACGTCGTGGCTCTGCGGCGCGACGTCGGCGCCCGAAGATACCTGCGTGGTCAGCCTTCCCGGCGATGTGTCGCTGGTGTGGCGCATCCTCGCCGTGATTGTCGCCGGCTACCTGCTCCTCCTCGTCACGCTCGACCCGGAACGCTCCGCCGAACGCTCGACGGCCGCCGGTTCTCCGGAACCGTGACGCTCGGCGACGTCAGGGTCTGGCGCCCGAGCTCGACGTCGTCATCGCGTACGAGTCGCCGGCCGGAACCCACGTGCTGCCGGGCGGATGCGGACCTCGCCCGACCGGGTGCCCGCCGACGGCAGCCGGGTGGTCGTTTTCGACGATCTCCGTGGGGTCGTGCACGTCGAGCTGGACCTGGACGCCGAGTTCGCCTTCGAGCCGGAGGAGCGGTACACCGCGTCCGAATGAGCGCGAGGCGGCCGGTCTTTGACACACTGTCGGCGTGCCACCAGTTCAAGCTCCGCCGTCGCAGCAACTCCCCGCCGTCCAGAAACTGCGGGTGAGGTTCGCCAAGCGCGGGCGGTTGCGATTCACCTCACACCGCGACTTCCAGCGGGCGTTCGAGCGCGCCGTACGGCGGGCCGAGCTGCCGGTGGCGTTCTCGCACGGCTTCAGCCCGCACCCGAAGATCTCGTACGCCGGCGCCGCGCCGACCGGGGCCGCCTCGGAGGCGGAGTATCTGGAGATTTCGCTCACACAGGAGCGGGACGCCGAGCAGGTCCGGGCCGCGCTCGACGAGGCGCTGCCGCCCGGTCTGGACGTCCTCGAGGTGGTCGTCGCCGGGCCGGGTGCGCTGGCGGAGCGGCTGGAGGCCAGTGAGTGGCGGATCGCGTTGCCGGGGGCGGATCCGGAGGCGGCCGCGGCGGCGGTGCGGGCGTTCCTCGACCGGGAGGAAATTCCGGTCGAGCGCATGACCAAACGAGGGCTTCGCTCGTTCGACTGTCGGGCTGCCGTTCTCCGACTCACCGTCGCGAGTGAACCGGGGTCGGTTGCGGCGTGTGCGATACTGCAAGTGGTGTTACGGCACGGAACCCCGGCCGTGAGACCCGACGACGTTCTCGCCGGCGTGCTCGAGGTAGCGACGCTCCCGGTGACGGGCCCGGCTCTTTTGACCAGGCTCGCCCAGGGCCCGCTCACCACGGACACCGGCACGGTGGAAGACCCGCTCGCTCGTGACCGCGACGCCAACCAGGCGACCGCGACCGGCCAGGCAGGTCCCCACCAGACGCACACAGCGGAGGGCGACGCCGCCGCTCCCTCTGTGCCCTGAGCGCGGGCGGAGCGGATCCAGCAGGCTTCCGCCGTACCGCGGCCCGTGCAGTACCCGAGGGCCAGGTGGGGCGAACCGTGACCGCCTTGTGGCCGCGCCCGGACCCGTGACAGGGGTCGCAGGATGCGCCGGAGGGCTTGAGGAGACCCGCACTACATGCTCGACAACGAGCCGACCACCGAAGCAGCCGAAACCGCTGCCCCCGCCCAGCCCGCCGCCTCTGCGCGCAGGACCGCCAAGAAGGCCGCGGCCGCGAAGAAGACCAGCACGCCGCGCAAGCGTGCGGCGAAGAAGACCGTCGCCGACGACGTGACGGCGGTCCCGACCCAGTCCGACGACCAGACGGCCGACCCGGCCCCGGCGCCGGCGAAGAAGGCGGCCGCCAAGAAGGCCGCCGCGAAGAAGACGACGGCCACGAAGGCCGCCGCGAAGGCCCCGGCCAAGAAGACCGCCGCCAAGCGCCCCGCGAAGAAGGCGGCCGGCCAGGACGCGTTCCCGGAGTTCGCCGAGGAGACCGCGACGTCCACCGCGGACGCCGGCCCGGTCGTCGAGAACGCGCCGGTCGCGAAGAAGACCACCCGCAAGCGCACCGCCAAGAAGGCGGCCGCCCCGCTTCCGGCCGACGACTCCCCGGTCACGGACGGCCCCGTCGCCGACGCCACCGCGGACGCCACCGCCGGTGCGGGTGCGGACGCGGCGCCCGCGGACGACGCGCCGGCCCGCAAGCGCACCTCCCGCCGCCGTACGTCGAAGACCGCGGCCGTCGACCCCGCTGTCGACCCCGCTGTCGACCCCGCTGTCGACTCCGCTGCCGTCGGGGGCCCCCGCGAGACGGCCGCTGACGCGGACGGCGGTCGCAGCACCCGCCGCGGCCGCAACACCCGCGCCCGGGCCGCAGCCGAGGACGGCGCCGACGCGCCGACCGCTGCCCCGGCTGAGGCGGCTGCCCCGGCTGAGGCGGCTGCCGAGGCTCCGGCCGAGGAGACGGGCACCCGGCGGACCCGCCGGCGCGCCGCCGCCCCCGCGGCCGTGCTGTTCCAGGCGCCCGTCGAGACTTCCCAGGCCAAGGCGCAGAAGGCGCCCGCGCAGGCCGAGGCGACCAGCCCGGTCGAGGCGACCAGCCCGGTCGAGGCGACCTCCGACACCACCCCGGTGCCGGGCGACGACGAGCAGCCGCCGACCACGCGCCGCCGCCGGAGCCGCCGCAACCGCGACGCGGAGCCGCAGACCGCCGAGACCCCCGAAGAGGTCGCGGCCGACCGTGCCGCGCCGGTCCTGGAGGCCGCCGAGGCGGTCGCCGACGAGACCGAGGCCCAGACGGACGTCCAGACGGATGTCCAGACGGATGCCCAGACGGATGCGCAGACGGATGCGCAGACCGAGGCCGAGGACGGCGAGGAGGGCGGCGAGGGCACCCGTCGTCGCCGGCGCCGCCGCGGCGGTCGCCGCCGCCGCAAGTCCGGTGACGGGGACGGCGCCGAGGACAGCGCCGACGAGCAGGACGCCGACGACCACGACGACGACTCCGAGCAGGACGCCGACGCCCAGGCCGAGGACGCCGACCAGGACGGTGCGGGCACCGACGAGGACGGCGAGTCCGGCAGCAGCTCGTCCCGCCGTCGCCGCCGCCGTCGCCGCCGCAAGGGCGAGGAGGGCGCCGCGTCCCCGGACGACCCCGACGAGACCGTCGTCCGGGTCCGGGAGCCGCGCAGCAAGAACACCGCGAACGAGATCACCGCGGTCGAGGGCTCGACCCGCCTGGAGGCGAAGAAGCAGCGCCGCCGCGAGGGCCGTGCCGCCGGCCGCCGCCGCGCGCCGATCGTCACCGAGGCCGAGTTCCTGGCCCGGCGCGAGTCGGTCGAGCGGACGATGGTGATCCGGTCCCGCGAGGACCTGACCCAGATCGCGGTCTCCGAGGACAACGTGCTGGTCGAGCACTACGTGACGACGGCGGAGCAGACCTCGCTGATCGGCAACGTGTACCTCGGCCGCGTGCAGAACGTGCTGCCCAGCATGGAGGCGGCGTTCATCGACATCGGCAAGGGCCGCAACGCGGTGCTGTACGCCGGTGAGGTCGACTGGGCCACCCTCGGCGGCGCGAACGGCCCGCGCAAGATCGAGCAGGTGCTGAAGTCCGGCCAGTCGGTCCTGGTCCAGGTGACCAAGGACCCGATCGGCCACAAGGGCGCCCGCCTGACCAACCAGATCAGCCTGCCCGGCCGGTACGTCGTGTACGTGCCGCGCGGCGGCAACGGCGGCATCAGCCGCAAGCTGCCCGACACCGAGCGGAACCGGCTGAAGACGATCCTCAAGGACATCGTCCCCGACGAGGCCGGCGTGATCGTCCGGACCGCCGCCGAGGGCGCGTCGGAGGAGGAGCTGACCGCCGACGTCAGCCGCCTGCAGGCCGCCTGGGAGGACATCGAGAAGAAGTCCAAGAACGGCCAGGCCCCGCAGTTGCTGTACGGCGAGCCGGACCTGCTGATCCGCGTCGTCCGCGACCTGTTCACCGAGGACTTCGCCAAGCTGGTGATCTCCGGAGACCGGGCCTACGACCAGGTCCGGGAGTACGTCGAGGGCGTCGCGCCGCATCTGGCCGACCGGGTCGAGAAGTGGAGCGGCGACGGCGACGTCTTCGCGAACTACCGGATCGACGAGCAGATCAAGAAGGCGCTGGACCGCAAGGTCTGGCTGCCGTCCGGCGGCTCGCTGATCATCGACCGCACCGAGGCGATGACGGTCGTCGACGTGAACACCGGCAAGTTCACCGGCTCCGGCGGCAACCTCGAGGAGACCGTCACCAAGAACAACCTGGAGGCGGCCGAGGAGATCGTCCGGCAGCTCCGGCTCCGCGACATCGGCGGCATCATCGTGATCGACTTCATCGACATGGTGCTGGAGTCGAACCGGGACCTGGTGCTGCGCCGGCTGGTCGAGTGCCTGGGCCGCGACCGCACCAAGCACCAGGTCGCCGAGGTCACCTCGCTCGGCCTGGTCCAGATGACCCGGAAGCGGATCGGCACCGGTCTGCTCGAGGCGTTCAGCGAGAACTGCGACCACTGCGGCGGCCGCGGGCTGATCCTGCACGACGAGCCGAAGGAGTCCCGTCGCCGCGACGGTCGCAACGGCCAGAGCGGAAACAGCCAGAGCGGAAACGGCCAGAGCGGAAACGGTCAGGGCGGTCACGACCACGGCAAGCAGGCGGAGGAGGGCGGCCGCAAGAGCTCGCGCCGCCGCCGCGGCAAGGGCCGCGGCGAGGACGAGCAGGCCGCCGAGCCGGAGGCGCCGCAGCACAACGGCGACGCCGCCCAGAGGCTGGCCCAGATCGCTGCGGCGACCGCGAAGAAGGACGAGGCTGACGCCACGCCGGTCGCGGTGGACGGTACGCCGGAGCCCACCGGCTACCCGGTCTCCGCGGACGCGGAGGAGCACGTGAGCCCGGAGGCCACCGGCTTCCCGGCCCCGGCCGCCGAGACCGCACCCGAGTCTGCCGAGGCGACCGAGGTCGTCGAGGCCGACGCGGCGCAGAACGGCGCACCGAAGACCACCCGGCGGCGGCGCAGCAGCCGCAGCCGGAGCAAGACCGCTACCGACGGTGACGCGACCGAGCCTTCGGAACTCGTCACCACCGGCAGCTGACCCGATTTCAACTTTGCAGGCTCAACCCTGTAAAGTTGAGCGGGTGCGCTCGGCGCACCCTACTCGTGTCGGTGTGAAAGTGTGTGAGGAGTTCGTCCTCGCGACGACCTCACACCATCACACCCGTAAGTTTTCCGATCCAGCAGAGAGTGAGATCCACGGTGTACGCGATCGTGCGCAGTGGCGGCACCCAGCAGAAGGTCGCCGTCGGCGATGTCATCGAGATCGACAGCCTGACCGAGAAGGTGGGCGACACCGTCGCGCTGCCGGCGGTCCTCGTCGTCGATGGCGACACCGTGACGGCCGACGCCGCGGCGCTGGCCAACGTGGCCGTGTCGGCTGAGGTTCTCGGCCGCACCAAGGGCCCGAAGATCAACATCCTCAAGTACAAGAACAAGACCGGTTACCGCAAGCGCCAGGGGCACCGTCAGCACTACACCCAGGTCAAGGTCACCGCGATCGACGCGAAGAAGAAGTGAGCTGATCAACAGATGGCACACAAAAAGGGAGCGGCCTCGACCCGCAACGGTCGTGACTCCAACGCCCAGCGCCTCGGCGTGAAGCGGTACGGCGGTCAGCTGGTGAACGCCGGCGAGATCATCGTCCGGCAGCGCGGCACGCACTTCCACCCGGGCAACCTGGTCGGCCGTGGCGGCGACGACACGCTGTTCGCGCTGGCCGAGGGCACCGTGGAGTTCGGCACCCGGCGCGGTCGCCGCGTCGTCAACATCGTCCCGGCGCCGGCGGAGTAACACCGCCACCCGGTTCACGAAGCTCTGTCGAAAGGGCGGGTCGCGGAATACCGCGCACCCGCCCTTTTGCTGTACCGGAGGCCATCTCAGGGGCCAACCCCTGAGTTGGCCGGTTGCGGACCGAGAATCTGGCTCCGCAACCGGCAAGCTCGAGGGTTGACCCCTGAGATGGCCTCGTGTGAACAGACTGTGTAGGACAGTTGTCTCAACAGGAAGTAGAGAACACCGATGGCCATCCCCAGTTTCGTCGACCGCGTCACGGTGCATGTCACCGCGGGCCGCGGCGGGAACGGCTGCGCCTCGGTGCACCGGGAGAAGTTCAAGCCGCTCGGCGGTCCCGACGGCGGCAACGGCGGTGACGGCGGCAGCGTGATCCTGCGCGTCGACCCGGACGTGACGACGCTCGTCGACTACCACCGCTCTAGCCACCGCACCGCGACGAACGGTGCCCAGGGCAAGGGTGACAACCAGGCCGGCAGCAACGGCGGCGACGTGGTCCTCGGCGTCCCGGACGGCACCGTCATCAGTACGGCGGACGGCGACGTCCTGGCCGATCTCGTCGGACCGGGGGCGGAGTTCGTCGCGGCGCAGGGCGGTAAGGGCGGTCTGGGCAACGCGGCGCTGGCGAGCAGTTCCCGTAAGGCACCCGGTTTCGCGCTGCTCGGTGAGGACGGCGAGGAGCGCACGCTCGTCCTGGAGCTGAAGGTCGTCGCGGACGTCGGCCTGGTCGGGTTCCCCAGCGCCGGCAAGTCGTCGCTGATCGCCGCGATCAGCCGCGCCCGGCCGAAGATCGCCGACTACCCGTTCACCACCCTGATCCCGAACCTCGGCGTCGTCGTTGCCGGTGACACCACGTTCACCGTCGCCGACGTCCCCGGTCTGATCGAGGGCGCGAGCGAAGGCCGTGGCCTCGGGTACGACTTCCTGCGGCACGTCGAGCGGTGCGCCGCGCTGGTCCACGTCGTCGACTGCGCGACGTACGAGCCGGGCCGCGACCCGTTGAGCGACCTGGACACGATCGAGGCCGAGCTGACCGCGCACGGCGGGCTCGAGGACCGGCCGCGACTCGTTGCCCTGAACAAGATCGACGTACCGGACGCGCGTGAGATCGCCGAGATGGTGCAGGCCGAGCTGGTGGAGCGCGGGTACCGGGTGTTCCCGATCTCGACCGCGTCGCACGAGGGCCTGGAGGCGCTGAAGTTCGCGATGGCCGAGATCGTCGTACGGCGGCGCGCGGAGCAGGAGAAGCCCGACACCACGCGGATCGTGATCCGGCCGCAGGTGCAGGGCGGGCCCGAGTTCAAGGTGAAGAAGCTGCCGGACGACGGCGGCTGGCTGGTCCAGGGCCAGAAGCCCGAGCGCTGGGTGAAGCAGACCGACTTCGCCAACGCGGAGGCGACCGGCTACCTCGCCGACCGGCTGAACCGGCTCGGCGTCGAGGAGGAGCTGCTGAAGCTCGGTGCGCGGCCGGGCGACGCGGTGGTGATCGGCGACGGTCCGAACGCGATCGTGTTCGACTTCGCGCCCGACGTGCAGGCCGGCGCGGAGATCCTCGCCCGGCGCGGTGAGGACCACCGGCTCGAGGAGGTTCGCCCCGCGGCACAGCGGCGGCAGGCCAAGGACACCGAGTACCACGCCTTCCGCGAGGGGGAGCGCGCCGAGGACTGGTCGCAGTACGGCGCGAACTGGGACGCCGACGAGGTCGACCTGTCCCCGGCCGCGGCGAAGCGAGCGGCAGAGGCCGCGGCGAAGCAGGCGCGCAAGGAGGCGCGCGAGCTGGCCGCGGCGGAGGATCTCGACCAGAACGGTTGATTTCATGAAGCATCGCGCGGAGGCGTTGAACGCCACGCGAATCGTCGTGAAGGTCGGCTCGTCATCGCTGACCCAGCGCGGCAAGATCGACCTGGAACGGCTCCGGCTGCTCGTCGACGCCATCGCGGCGCGCCGGGTGGCGGGCACCGAGGTCGTGCTCGTCTCCTCCGGCGCGATCGCCGCCGGGCTGGCCCCGATGGGGTTGCGGACCCGGCCGCGGGACCTGGCGACGCAGCAGGCGGCCGCCTCGGTCGGCCAGGGGCTGCTGATGGCCCGCTACAGCGACGCTTTCGCGGCCCACGGGCTGCGCGTCGGGCAGGTGCTGCTGACGGTCGACGACGTGACCCGGCGATCGCACTACCGCAACGCGTACCGGACGTTCGCCCGGCTGCTCGAGCTCGGCGTCGTGCCGATCGTGAACGAGAACGACACGGTCGCGACCACCGAGATCCGCTTCGGCGACAACGACCGGCTCGCGGCGCTGACCGGTCACCTGGTGCACGCGGACCTGCTGCTCCTGCTGTCCGACGTCGACGGCTTGTACGACGGTGATCCCCGCAAGCCCGGTACGTCGATGGTCACCGAGATCCGCGGCGCCGCCGACCTGGAACCGCTGGCGATCGGGAAGACCGGGGCGTCCGGCGTCGGCACGGGCGGGATGCAGACGAAGGTCGAGGCGGCCGCGATCGCCACGGAGGCAGGGATCCCGGTGATCCTCACCTCCGCCGGGCGGGTCGGCGAGGCACTTCGCGGAGAGCCGGTGGGCACGCTGTTCCACCCCACCGGCCGGCGCCGCAAGACACGCCTGCTGTGGCTCGCGCACGCGACCTCCGGCCAGGGCATCCTGCACCTCGACGAGGGTGCTGTGCGCGCCCTCACGCACCGCCGCGCGTCGCTGCTGCCGGCCGGCATCTCCGCCGTTGAAGGCACGTTCTCGGCCGGCGACCCTGTCGACCTCGTCTCGCCCTCAGGTGTCGTCGTCGCTCGCGGGCTGGTCAACTACGACGCGTCCGAGCTGCCCGACCTGCTCGGGCGTTCCACGCGGGACCTCGCGCGCGAGCTCGGAGCGGCGTACGAACGCGAGGTCGTGCACCGCGACGACCTCGTCCTGCTCTAACGGCGGCGCGCTCGGCTCCCGTCCGCTACCAGGACGACGAGCTGGACGATCATGGCGGCGATCGACCCGAAGAACCCGATCGCCAGCGCGATCCGTGCGAGCGGCACCCAAGGGTCCCCGAAGTCGAACGGGAAGACCTGCCAGACGCGGATGATCGCGACCAGTCCCACGCCGGTGACGGTCAGGTCACCCAGCGACTTCAGCCAGCGCGGGTCCGTCAGCAGATAGACGACGTTCACCGCGAGTCCCGCGATCAGCGTCGCGCTGACCCAGCCGAGCACCTGTTCGGTGTCGGACGTGAGGAACGGGACCTGCTGCCAGCCGGGCCAGACAAGGATGGCGTAGAGCGCGACGGCGTTGAACATGACGGCGAACACGTAGCCGGTCCGCCGGCTCGCCCGTGAGGGGCGGCGTTCGATCTGTTTGAGCATGATCGCACCTCCTCGGCACGAGTCTCGCCGAGGCGGTGGCGACTGTCCCGTCCCAGAGGTCCCGTTCTGCCGGGACCGAGTCCTCTGGACGCCGTACGGCGTCGCGCCGAGTCTGGAGGCGATGTATGAGCGGTTGAGACCAGGGGAGGCCGACAGATATGGGAAAGCCGGACAAGACGCAGTCGGACGTTCTCGAAGTGCTGCGCGGAGTGGTGGACAGTGTGAAGGCCGGAACGGTGTTCGGTGCTCCGGTGAGCTACAAGGGGCTCACGGTGCTTCCGGTCGCACGGATCGCCGGCGGCGGAGGCGGCGGCCGGGGCGAGGACGCCAACGGGCGCGGCGCCGAGGGGTCCGGCGGTGGGATCGGCCTGTCCGCACGGCCGGTCGGCGTCTACGTCATCAAGGACGACGAGGTCACCTGGTCGCCGGCAGTCGACGTCACCAAGGTCGTTCTCGGCGGTCAGATCGTGGGCATCGTGGCGCTGCTGACGCTGCGGACCCTGTTCAAGATCCTCCGCGACCGCCGGCAGCGGGCTCCCGAGCAAGAGCCTCGCAAGCAGGAGTCTCGCGAGTCTCGCGAGCGGGAGCCTCTCGAGCCAGAGCCTGCGGTGCCACAACCTACGATGACGGTGTGAAGCTCGCCTGGGGCCTCCTCGCCGCCTGGATCGTCCACGACCTCGAGGAACTCGCCACGATGCCGTCGTTCTCGCAGCAGCCGGATCTGCCGGCACCGCTGACGAAGGTGCTGCCGATGTCGCGGACGGAGGCAGCCACCGCGATCGGCCTGACCGGCATCGCGATGGCGGCCGCCTCCGCCGCGGGCGCCGCGACGGGCGGACGCAGCAAGTTCTTCCAAGCGTCGCTGCTGGGCTTCGGTCTGCACGCCGGCACGCACATCGCCCAGTCGGTGGTCCTCCGGCGCTACACGCCCGGCCTGGTCACCACGCCGCTGGTCGTGATCCCGTTCAGCGTGTGGGCCTGGCGTCGGCTGCGCGCGGACGGCGTGCCGATCGCACCGCCCGACCGCCGCCTCAACCTCGCCCTCGCCGCAGTCGTCCCACTGGCCCACGCCCTGGCCCGCCTGCCACGCCTACGCCGCCGGTGATCTGCGGTACAGCGGTACCGACGTCGGCCAGCGCGAACACGACGCGGTCGATCATCTGGCCGACTTTGTGCACCCACCGCGCATTTTCGCCGCGATCTCGTGGTCGGTGGGTGCACAAAGTCCATCTGAGAGACGAGGGGGCAGGGAGGCGGCGGGGCCGCACTACGATGAAGGGGTGAGCGAGATCATCGAGCTGGCGCGGCGGGCGCGCGTGGCGTCGTACGCGTTGGCGGAGGCGTCCCGGGCAACCAAGGACGCGGCGTTGCACGCGATGGCTGCGGCGCTGCGGGACAACACGGACGCGATCGTCGAGGCGAACGCCGTCGACGTCGCCGCGGCGCGGGAAGCCGGTACGCCGGAGTCCACCGTCGACCGCCTGGCGCTGAACCCGGCGCGCGTCGACGGGATGGCGGCCGGGTTGGAGCAGCTCGCCGGCCTCGCGGACCCGATCGGCGAGGTCGTCCGCGGATACACGCTGCCCAACGGCCTCGAGCTCCGCCAGGTGCGGGTTCCGTTCGGCGTCGTCGGCATCATCTACGAGGCCCGTCCGAACGTGACCGCCGACGCCGCGGGCATCTGCCTGAAGTCCGGCAACGCTGTCCTGCTGCGCGGTTCGTCGTCCGCGGCCGCGTCCAACAAGGCGATCATCGCCGTACTGCGGGATGCTGCCGAGTCGGCGGGGTTGCCGGCCGACGTCGTCCAGGGCGTGCCGACGGACCGGGCCGCGGTCAAGGAGCTCATGCAGGCGCGCGGGCTGGTCGACGTACTGATCCCGCGTGGCGGCGCCGGGCTGATCCAGACCGTCGTGAGCGAGTCGTCCGTGCCGGTGATCGAGACCGGTGTCGGCAACTGTCACGTATACATCGACGCGGACGCGGATCTCGGCCTCGGTCTGGAGATCCTGCTGAACTCGAAGACCCAGCGCCCGAGCGTCTGCAACGCGGCCGAGTCGCTGCTGGTCCACGCGGATGTCGCCGAGGAGTTCCTGGCCCGCGCGCTGCCCGCCCTCGCCGAAGCCGGTGTGACCGTGCACGGCGACGCGGCGGTAGTTGCTGCTGGCAATGGTGTGGTGGCGGCGACCGAGGAGGACTACGGGACCGAGTACAACTCGCTCGACCTGTCGGCCGCGGTCGTCGGCTCGCTCGAGGACGCCGTGCAGCACATCCGCCGGTACAGCTCGGGTCACACCGACGCGATTATCACCCGCTCGCAGGCGGCCGCGCGGCGCTTCACGACCGCGGTCGACTCGGCGGCGGTCGTGGTGAACGCCAGCACCCGCTTCACCGACGGCGGCGAGTTCGGCTTCGGCGCCGAGATCGGCATCTCCACCCAGAAACTCCACGCCCGCGGGCCGATGGGCCTGCCCGAGATGACCTCCACCAAGTACGTCGTCACCGGCGAAGGCCAGATCCGCACCTGATCAGGCCGGGCCGGGCGTCCACGTCAGGGCGCCGGTCCGGAGGTCGTCGAGCACGCTGTCGATCCATTCGGCTTCGGCGACCGTGACGGCGACCTGGTACTCCGACTCCAGAAGAGCGAAGCGGGGGACCGGGTGGCCGTCGACCTCGGACCCGAGCTCCAGTTGCAGTTCGGCGATGCGCTTCGTCAAGCGCTCGCGGCGTTGTGCGAGGAGCTCGCCGGCTGTCTGCGGTGGTAACAGCATCACGAACGACAGGCCCGCGGGGAACTCGGGGAACTCGTTGCGCGGCGTGGTGAGGATCTCCGCCAGCCATTCCCGGCAGATCGTGCGCCCCTCGTCGGTGAGGTGGTAGACGGTCCGCTCGGGGTACCGCTCGTCCCGCTCCGTCGCGCCCGCCGTGATCAGTCCGGCTTCCTCCAGGCGCACGATCATCCGGTACAGGCTGGTCCGTTGGCCGACGTTGACCACCTGGTCCTTGCCCCACTGCTTCAGCAGCCGCTGGATCCCGTACGGATGCAGCGGCCCGTTCTCCAGCAGGCCGAGGATCGCGAGCGCCAGCGACGAGCGTCGAAAAGTCACGCTCCAACCATAGGGGCTTGAGAAACTAGTTGCAATGTAACTAGAGCACATGTAACTATCGATTCATGAGATCAGCAGAATTGACCCAAGGTGCCGTCGCCTCCCGCGACGGCACCGAGATCGGCTACTACACGACCGGGCAGGGACCTGCGGTCGTCGTCCTGCACGGCAGCATGGAATCCGCCCGCAGTCACACCTTGTTCGCGGAGGCGTTGGCCGACGAGTTCACCGTCTACCTGCCGGACCGCCGCGGCCGCGGGCTCTCGGGTCCGCATCGGCCGGACCACAACGTCCGCACCGAGATCGAGGACCTGGAAGCCGTCCTCGACGCGGCCGGGGCGCAGCGCGCGTTCGGTGTCAGCGCCGGGGGAGCGGTGGTCCTCGAGGCGGCCCGCACCCTCCCGTCCTTGAAACAGGTCGCGCTGTATGAGCCCGCGATCGTCGCCGACGGCGCTCCGCACCGCGAGTGGCTGGCGCGGTTCGACCGGGAGATCGCCCGCGGGGATGTCGCCGGCGCGATGGTGACGAGCATGTTCGGCTTCGAGATGGCGCCGCCGTTCTTGAAGGTGATGCCGCGCGGCCTGCTCCGCTGGATGACCGAGAAGATGATGGCGAAGGAAGAGCGCCAGGCCGCGCGGGGTGCGATCACCATGCGGCAGCTCGCCCCCACGATCCACGCCGAGGGCGCGATCGTCGCCGAACTGGCCGGCTCCTTCGACGCGTTCCGTACGGTCGACGCCGAGGTGCTGCTCCTTGGCGGTAGCAAGGGCCTGCCTGGCCTCGAGCCCGGTCGCGCGACGCTGGAGAAGGTGCTGCCGCATTGCCGCCGGATCGAGTTCGACGGCTACGACCACGGCTCGTCCTCGGACCCGGGCGGCGTCAACCCGAACGGCAAGCCCGAGGCCGTCCGCCGCATCGCCGCCGAGGTGAAGTCGTTCTTCAATCAGTCGTGAGCGCCCACTCGACCGCGTCGGCGATATCGGTGACGGGATACCGGACCGATCGCACCACCCGGTCCGCGCCCACGATCAGGACGAACCGTTTCAGCCGCTCGTACCCACCCGCGCGGAACGTCGGCAGCCGCAGCGCGGCCGTCAGCTCCAGATCGAGATCGGACAGCAGCAGGTGTGGGATTTCCTCCGCTTGAGCGAACGCCTGCTGCTCGTCGGTCCGCTGCGTACTCACCCCGCGCACCGCGATCCCCTTCGCCGCAAACTCGTCGTACCGCGCCGCGAACAGCCGGTTCTCCAAGGTGCAACCGGCGGCCCCGGGGATCTCACCCCAACCATCCGGCAACGGAGTCGGCCGACCCGTCGCCGGATACCCAAAGATCACAGTGGCCCGCCCGCCCACATCAACCACGTCAACCGTGGCACCGCGCGCCGACAGACCATCGACGTCAACCGCCGAGCCACGGGCGGAGCGGGCGTCGGCGTCCGCGCCGCCCGCCGCCGGGTCGTCGGCCGTCGTGCCGCGCGCTGCCGGGGCGTCGGCTGTCGTGCTGCGGGTTGACGGTAGGGCGACGTACGGGATCCGCTGGCCCACGAGGTCGTGCAGGCGCTGTGCCGGCGGCTCGTCTGCGGCGTTGGTTCCGGTCAGCGAGCCGTCCCCGAGCAGCCAGCGGTCGCCCCAGTCCTGCAGTGCGACGAGCACAGGCAGCAGCGCGCGACCGCGCGGCGTCAGCTCGTACGCGTACCGCGTCGGCCGGTCCTGATACGCAGTTTTGTTGACAATCCGGCTGTCGACCAGGCTGTTCAGCCGCTCGGTCAGCACCTTCCGCGAGATGTGCAGCGAGCCCGCGAGCTCGTCGAACCGCGACAACCCGCGCGCCAGGTCGCGGACGATCAGCAGCTCCCAGCCGTCGCCGATGACGCCGAGGGACTGCGCGATCGCACAGTCCGGCTCGGGCGAGAAGGTGCTCCGCCGCACGTCCGCACTCCTTCGAATCCAGTTGCCGCCCCGACGGCCCGTCGAGTAAGTTCCCGACAGGAACTCACTCTAGCTCAGGGGGCGGACGTGTACTGGCGCCGAATCGCGGAACTGCCCACCTGGCTCCAGGCCGTGATGGTCGGCCAGCTCGTCAACGGCGCCGGTGCGCTCGCCTGGATCTACCTCACGCTCTACCTCGTCGAGGATCGCGGCATGTCGGCGCAACAGGCCGGCTTCGCCGCGGCGGCGTACGGCGTCGGTCTGGTCGGCGGCAACCTGGGCGGCGGATGGTTCGGCGACCGTTTCGGCCTGCGTACGGCGGCGCTCGCGAGCCAGCTGCTGTGGGCGATCTCCTGTCTGGCCATGCCGTTGGTGCCCGGTCCGTCGATCGCCGTCGTCGCCGCGCTGGCCGGCCTCTTCGGCGGTGCCGGGCGTCCCAATCTCAGCGCCCTCGTCGCCACCTCACTCCCGGCCGAGCGTCGGCGTGAGGGCATCGCGCTGTCTCGCACCGCCTCGAACGCCGGTTTCACCATCGGCCCGCCGCTCGGGGGTCTGCTCGCGGCGTACGACTTCTCGCTGGTGTTCGTCGTCGACGCGGTCACCAGCCTCGTCATGGCCGCGATCATCTGGCGCTGGGTCCCGAATGCCCGACAGACAACAGGATTGTCGACAACCGGATTGTGGAAGACGGTCCTGAGGGATCGCGCGGTTCTGGCCGTGCTGGTGACGATCGTGGTCGTCGACACCGTCTACCGCCAGATCTTCGCGACGATGCCGTTGCTGCTACGCGACGCGGGCACGACGACGGTCGCGTACGGCGTGCTGCTCGGCGCCAGCTCGGTCGTGATCGTTCTGTGCGAGGCCCCGCTCGCCGTACGGCTGCGCGGCCATCGCGCGACCCGAGTGATCGCGGCAGGCTTCGCGTGCATCGGTATCGGGTTGGCCGTGCTCGGCGTCTGGCCGGCGCTCGGCGGTGCGGCGGTGGCGATCGCCGTGATGACGGCGGGGGAGATGCTCTACAAGCCGACCGCCACGGCGCATGTCGCCGACGCGGCGCCGGACGGAATGGTCGGGCGGTACTCCAGCCTGTACGCCGCCGCCTCGATCAGCGGCATGTTCCTCGCGCCGGCGATCGGCGGTACGACGTACCAGCACGCCCCGGGGCTGCTCTACCCCGTCGCCGCGGGCCTCGCGCTCGCGGCGGGTGCCGTACTGCTGCTCAGTCGGGCAGGGGCGCGGGACGTCCTTCCCAGCGAGTCGACAGCACAACCGTCGTCCGCGTCCTGACCACGCCGTTCACGCGGCGCAGCGACCCCACGACCGCCTCCAGTTGGGTCACGTCGGCGACCCGCACCTTGACCACGAGCTCCTGGTCGCCGGCGACGAACCAGCAGTCCTCGACCGCGGGGATCTCACGGACCTGCTCCACCACGTCGTCGGTCTCGACGTCGTCGCGCTGGAACAGCCCGATCAGCGCACTCGTGCCCAGGCCGACTTGTTCCGGGGCGACCACGGCGCGGTACCCGAGCAGTACGCCGCGCTCCTCGAGACGCCGTACCCGCTCCTGCACGCTCGGGCCGGACAAGCCGACCTCCCGGCCCAGCTCGGCCCAGCTGGACCGGCCGTTCAGCCGGAGCGCCTCGATCAGCTGCCGGTCGATCGCGTCCATGACGCCTCCCGTTCACCACAGATTCCAAGGTCAGGAATGCTCTGTGCCTTTAATTCGTTTGTGAGAGCGTAGCCCTTACCGTACAATTTGAGGTACCGGGGACAGTCCACCCCGGTTCCGCCGTACCAACCCAGTGAAGGAATCATGATCACCCCCGATGTTGCCCGTGCCCGGATCGACGAGATGCACCGTGTCGCCGCGCAGGCCCGCCGCGCGCACGCCGCGCCGTCCAACTGGCGCCGGCTGCTGACCCGTACCGCCCGCCTCCGCTGACCTTCCTATCGCGACCGGTGCGCCTGGGCGAGAGTCCAGGGCCACCGGTCGCTGTCGTCTCCGCGGTCACGAGATAGGCTCTGCCTCATGCTCACGTACTTGGTGCCGCAGATCGCGGCGGTCGAAGAGGCCGCGGTCGAGGCCTCGCACATCTCGAAGTGGTGGTTCGGCGGGTTCGCGCTGTTCGTGCTCGTCCTGCTGCTGCTCGTCACCGTCATCATGGGCAAGGGCCGGCCGCACAGCTGAGCGGCTCGATGGGCATGGCGGCGGTGGAGCGGGTACGACGCATCGGCGTGATGGGTGGCACGTTCGACCCGATCCATCACGGGCACCTGGTCGCGGCCAGCGAGGTGCAGTCCTACTTCGACCTCGACGAGGTGATCTTCGTCCCGACCGGCCAGCCCTGGCAGAAGTCGGACCGGAAGGTCTCCCCGCCCGAGGACCGGTACCTGATGACCGTCATCGCGACCGCGTCCAACCCGAGGTTCTCGGTCAGCCGCGTGGACATCGACCGGCCGGGTCCGACGTACACGATCGACACCCTGCGCGACCTGTCCAGGCTGTACCCGGACGCCGAGCTGTTCTTCATCACCGGCGCCGACGCGCTCGCCCAGATCCTCACCTGGCGGGACGTCGACGAGATGTTCAAGCTGGCCCAGTTCGTCGGCTGTACGCGGCCCGGCACCGAAGGACTCGAACTGCCGCTGGACCAGCTGCCGATGGACCGGATCACCCTGCTCGAGGTGCCGGCACTGGCGATCTCGTCGACCGAGTGCCGCGCCCGGGTCGCCAAGGGCAACCCGACCTGGTACCTGGTGCCGGACGGGATCGTCCAGTACATCGCCAAGCGTGAGCTCTACACCAACCGTTAGGACGTCCATGTCTGCCAGTGAACGCGCCATCGAGCTGCTGACCGCAGCCGCGGAAGCGGCCCACGACAAGAAGGCCGAGAACGTCCTCGCCTTCGACGTCTCCGAGCAGCTCGCCATCACCGACGCCTTCCTGGTCGCGTCCGCCTCGAACGACCGCCAGGTCCGCGCGATCGTGGACGCGATCGAGGAGAAGCTGCGCGTCGACTTCGACGCCAAGCCGGTCCGCCGCGAGGGCGCCCGCGAAGGCCGCTGGGTGCTGCTCGACTACCTCGAGATCGTCATCCACGTCCAGCACGACGAGGAGCGCTCGTTCTACTCCCTGGAGCGCCTGTGGCGCGACTGCCCGGCCATCCCGCTGCCGTCGCCCGTCCCCGGCGTCTCTGAATGAGCGCAGGACGGCTGATCGTCTGGCGGCACGGCCGGACCGAGTGGAACCTGCAGGACAAGATCCAAGGCCAGGCCGATATCCCGCTCGACTCGGTCGGCCTGACGCAGGCCCGAGCCGCGGCCGCCCGGCTCGCCTCCCTCGCGCCCACCCGGCTCTTCGCCAGCGACCTCCAACGCGCCGCGGCCACCGCCGGTGAGCTCTCGTTGCTGACCGGTCTGAAGATCGAGTACGACGAAGCGCTCCGCGAGATCGACGTCGACGACTGGGCCGGCCTCACCATGTCCGAGCTCGCCGCCATGAACCCGGAGGCCGCCGCCCGCATCCGCAGCGGCGAACCGCAGCGCCGCGGCTCCAACGGCGAAACCGTCGAAGAGGTCGCCACCCGCTTCTCCGAGGCCCTCACCCGGATCTCTCTGGAAGGAACCTCCGAGGACACCATCGTCGTCGCCAGCCACGGCCTCGCCGCCCGCGTCGGCATCTGCCTGTTCCTCGGCATCCCCCAAGCCAACTGGCCCGCCTTCGGCGGCCTCTCCAACTGCAACTGGGTCTCCCTCCTCCCCGGCCGAGCCGGCTGGCGAATCGAAGAATGGAACGCGGGCTCCCTCCCCGAGCCAGTAATGAGCGACGACCCCCAGCGCTAGAGGCCTTGCAGGACACCGCCCATCGGACACCGCTCGCGGCGACTGTTCTTCTGGCCGCCTCCGGCGGCGCGTATCTGGTCCGCGGGCAGCCGCCCGGCGTACGGGCTGTTGTCGTGTGACGATGCCCGCAAGGACACCGCTTCGCGGCGGCTGACTGTTGGCCGCCGCAGTCGGCGTGCCTCGCGGGCGACCGCCTCGGCGTACAAGCTGTTGTCTGGTGACGACGCCCCGAAGGGCACCGCTCCGCGGCGACTGTCTTTCTGGCCGCCTCCGGCGGCGCACATCCGGTCCGCGGACCGCCCGGCGTACGGGCTGCTGTCGTGTGGCGACGCGCCGAAAGGACACCGCTTCGCGTGACTGTCTCTGGCTGGCGTCGCCGGCGGCTTGGCCAGTCCTGGGCCGGACTGAGACGCCGCGTGCGTGCTGGAGTAGAGCGTTGCCGGATCGGCCTCCAGCGGGCCTAGTCCGCCGCCGCACAGGTGAGGTCCTGGGTACCGTTGCCCCAGGGCCTTGTTCACGTGCTGCTGGCGGCGCTGCGACATACCGTGGGCCCGCAGCAGAGCAGCTAAGACACGCCCGTCAGCGGGCCCTGGAAGGGGTGTCGCGTACCTCACCAGCCCCACGAGGGAACCGATTTTTCTTTGCAGGCCCTCATCCGCTAAGCTTTCGGAGTCGCAAGACACCGCGGGGCTTTGGCGCAGTTGGTAGCGCGCTTCCATGGCATGGAAGAGGTCAGGGGTTCGAATCCCCTAAGCTCCACCGCAGACCAGAGGCCGGTTTCCCACTCGGGAGACCGGCCTTTTGGATGACCTGAGTGACCACCGTTTCTGGGTCAGCAGTTGGCTCATCGCTTGGACTCCCGCGGGTGGGGATCGGCCGGAGCTCGTGAGCGTAGACGGTCCGCCACCTCAGTGTCCTTGTGGCCGACCAACAGAGAGATTTACTCGATCACTCCGCTTGCACTGATGACACGAACCCGCGGTAGGAATCGCGGACACGCACGCGGCGTCGATTCGGTTCATCCAAGAGGCTGTGACCTTTCTCCCCGTTTCCGGTTGGGCGCCGGGCGCCAGATCGACGTGCTACTGGATGCGGGCCGGGCACACGGCGTCGGCCGCAGATCCGGAAGGACCATCACCATGTCTCAGAGCATCAAACGCCGCCTCGCCCACGGCATCGGCGCCGCCGTCGTCGCGACCGCCGCTTCCGCCACCCTTGCCGTTGGCGCGGCGGAAGCGAGCACCCAGGTGACACCGCTGGCGGGGATCACGGTGCCGGGCGACCCGACCGCAGCGCCCGCAGGCCTCGTCGCGAGCCTGGAAGGCCGGAACGAAGTAGCTGGCGGTGATCCGGACGGGCAAGCGCTGGAACTCATCGGGATCGAGGGCAACACGCTCAGCTACTCGGTGTCCTGGCGCGGCATCAGCAGCCCGACCGAGGCAGCCATCCACGCCGCCGGTCGAGGAGCGGACGGGCCGGTCGTCGTACCTTTGTTCACCAAGCCGAGCGGAGGGGGTAGCTTCGCTTCCGGCAGCGTCACGGTCACCGACCCAAGTGTGCTTGACGCGTTGCGCTCAAACCCGAGCGGCTTCTACACCGACCTGCGCAACACTGACTTCCCGAACGGCGCCGTACGTGGCCAGCTGCACCTGCTCAGTCACGCGGTCAGCACGACCGGAGTGGCCGCGCTGCAGGAGTCGGTGGTCCTCGGCAGCCAGATCTACGCCTGCACCGCGCAACTCGACGGCTCGTTCGCCTTTACGCAGAACAATGTCGACGCGCACCTCACCGGCGGCATCCACCACACCTTCGTCCAGCCGGTCGCCGGCCCGCCCCAGTGGCAAGCACCCGACGGCAGCGCGGTCAGCGGCACCAAGGTCGTCACAAGGAACGGGAACGGAGCGGGCAACATCGCCGAACTGGACCTCGACGCGACTCAGATCGGCGACTCGACCGGCCTGCTGGCGAAGGCAGTCGAGGTGCTGCGCCTCAACACGGTCGGCGGCGTCGCCCCGGCCGGTAACTGCGACCCGCACGTCACGCCGATCGTCAATGTCCCGTACCAGGCCGACTATCTGTTCATCAACGGCTAACCAGTTTCGATCTGATTAGTCGCCGCGTGCTGGCGTCTGACGTAGCTTCGGTTTGATCGGCGCGATTGCCTCGGCCCCTTGAGCTTGAAGGGATCGAGGCAATCGTTGGTCAGCCGGCCGCCATGTCGCACGCTAACGCCCGGCTGGCGGCAAGGACGCTCTAGGCGCAACTGTGAATGGCATGGAATGTCGGTTCCGGCTGAATACTGACCCTCTGGTTCCGGGTGAACTTTGACCCACCTCCGTGACGATCGTGAGGTGTTGAACGTGGAGGACTGGGCG
>NZ_JBFAXS010000006.1:0-685561 GCF_040680955.1 Kribbella sp. NPDC051936
GCCAGCTCGGTCGCGGTCAGTGGCCCGCTGAGCGACAGCAGCTCGACGCGACGGCGCTGAGCCACCACCCACGCCCTTGACACCGACAGCTGTAAAGGGGAGCTCAGCTCATGACCGATGACGCCCGGACCGACCAGACGCCGAAGTCCTACCGCCCGATCGACGCCAAGGGGTTCCGGGAGTTCATCTCTCGCGGCTGGGGGCCGGTGGACCGCTCGGTGACGGTGCCGGAGGGGCTCGCCGAGGCGGCCGCGGAGCATCGGCGCAAGCTCGCCGCCGCGCTGCCGGGACGCCGGATCGCCCTCGCGGCCGGCCGGGCGCCGGTCCGGTCGAACGACACCGACTACCAGTTCCGCGCCGACAGCGACTTCGTCTGGCTGACCGGGTGCCAGGCCGAAGGCGCCGTCCTGGTCATCTCCGGGGACGGCGACGCGACGCTCTACCTGCGCGAGACGGCCGGCCCGGACGAGGCCGACTTCTTCGCGAACGCGCGCGACGGCGAGCTGTGGATCGGCCCGGTGCCGGGCCTGAAGGACTGGTCGGACGCGCTGCAGATCGCCTGCCGCCCGCTCGAGGAACTGCCCGCGGCGGTGCGTGGCGCGGTCCCGTTCATGCTGTCGGTGCCGGGTGTCGAGCCGATGCTGGACGCCTTGGTGCGGACCTCGCCGACCGACGGCAACGCGTTGCGACAGACACTCGCCGAGCTGCGCCGGATCAAGGACGACTGGGAGCTCGACCAGCTGCGCGAAGCGGTCGCGGCCAGCGTGCTCGCGTTCGGTGACGTGGCGCGGGAGCTGCCGGAGGCGATCCGTGGCGGCGGCGAGCGCTGGCTGCAGGGCACCTTCGACCGCCGCGCGCGGACCGCGGGCAACGGCGTCGGCTACGCGTCGATCGTTGCCGCTGGCAAGCACGCTCCGGTGCTGCACTGGGTCCGCAACGACGGCCCGGTGAACGAGGGCGACGTGATCCTGCTGGACGCCGGCGTCGAGACCCGCACCCTCTACACCGCGGACGTGACCCGCACGTTCCCCGCCACCGGCGAGTTCACGGCCGCCCAGCGGCAGGTGCACGACCTGGTGCACAAGGCGCAGCTCGCGTCGCTCGAGGCCGTCAAGGTCGGTGCGCCGTACCGCGCCTTCCAGTACGAGGCGCTCCGGGTGCTGGCCGAAGGCCTGCGTGACTGGGGCCTGCTGGACGCGTCGATCGACGAGTTGCTCGGCCCGGACGGGCAGCAGCACCGGCGGTACATCGTCTGCGGGACCGGGCACTACATCGGCCTCGACGTGCACGACTGCGACGCGTCCCGGCCGGAGGCGTACTTCGCCGGCACCATCGAGGCCGGGATGGCGCTCGCGGTCGAGCCGGGCCTGTACTTCCACCCGAACGACGAGACCGTCCCGCCGGAGCTGCGCGGTATCGGCATCCGGATCGAGGACAACGTCGTGGTCCACTCCGACCGCCTGGAGATCCTCACCGAGGACCTGCCGATCACCACCGACGGTCTCGAACAGTGGACCCGATCGCACCTCGCGGCGAAGTAATCAAAATTACTCGTTACGGCCAGTAACGTTCGCCGCGGGAGCCCCGATGTAGAAGGCGGGGGAGGGTCGAACTCGGCCGGCGTGTGGGAGTGGGGGGCCTCTGATCACACGCCAGGCCGAGTCGGTCCTGGACTGGGGCCAAAAGGGGGAACCCAGGATCCCTGGGTACGGGGGAGTTACATCATGAACCTGCGTGTGCGAGTAGTGAACTGCGGCAGCCGGCACTGGTACGCCGACATCGACGACGCCGACGATCCGCAACCGGACGACCCGTTCTGGTACGTCGACAACTGCCGGACCCAGGCGCAGGCGCTGGACAGCGCCTGCACCGAGCTCCGGCTGATGTCGGGGCGACTGGTCCGCGGCGATCACCTGGACAGGGTCCTCGAAGTGACCGGCGTGCCGGTCTGACCCACTACCCCACCGGGGGTACGGCGGCGCAGCTGCTGCCACGCTCGGGTACGTCCTTCGCGATCAGGTAGTCGTCGACTGTGCTCTGCATGCACGGGCTCTTCGTGTAGCTGCCGTGCCCCCAGCCCTGGTAGGTCAACAGTACGCCGTTCCGCCCGAGCTGGCGCTCCACGCTCTGTGCGAACGAGTAGCCGGTCGCCGGGTCGTGGATCGCGTTGGCGAGCAGTACCGGTGTCTTGAGCCCACGTACCTTCAGTTGGTGCTGCGGGTTGTTCGCGGGCGGAGAGCCGAGACAGATCGACACTGCCATGAGCTGACCGGGATAGCGCAGGTCCTGGTTGTTGCGGGCGAGCCGCTGCAGGTGTGCGGCGTACTCGCGGTAGTCCCGGACCGGCAGGTTCCAGTCCTGGCAGAAAACGGCCAGCGGGTACGCACCGGTCTGCGTGGGCTTCGGGGGAGTCACACCGGCCTTCAGCAGCTCGGCCAGTGCAGCCCACTTCGGTTCGTAGAGCGCACGGAACACCGAGTAGCTCAAGGTGAACGGATCCGGCGACGTGGCCAGCAGGTCCGCCCAGCGCGCGTGGATGTCGGTGCCGTGCAGTGCACAGCTCGTCGTCGCGTCGCACCACTTCACGAACTCGTCGAACGAGTCCTGTCCCGCGGACGCCTGCTCGTCCAGGAAGTCACGCGTCGGGGCGGAGCTGTGGTCGATGACGCTCTCCAGCACCATCGCGCGGACGCGGTGCGGGTACGTCTCGGCGTACTGCGCTCCGAGCAGGGTCCCGTACGAGCTGCCGTGGAACGAGATCGTGGACTCGCCGAGCGCCCGCCGTACGGCGTCGACGTCGCGCACCGTCTGCCAGGTGTCGATGTGGTCGTACAGCGGGCCGGTGTGTTCACGGCAGTCCGCTGCGAGCTGCCGGTTGTAGTTGATGGTGGCGGTGAACTCGGCCGCGCTCCTGATGATCGGCGACGGCTGCTTGTTCAGCAGGTCGGCGGAGCACTTCACCGGGTTGCTGCGTGCCACACCGCGCGGGTCGAAGCTGACGATGTCGAAGCGGTCCTGCAGGTCCGTGCTGAACCGGTTGATCCCCGTCTTGATCCGGTCGACCCCGGAATCACCCGGGCCGCCCGGGCCGAACACGAGCACCCCGACCCGCTCGCTCGGCTCCGATGCCTTTCTCCGGGCCAGTGCGAGGCCGAAGGTGGGCCCGCCCGGGTTCCGCCAGTCGACAGGCAGTTGCAGGGTCGCGCACTGCGAGCCCTCCACCACCGCGGGATCGTCCTTGCCCTCAGGTTTGCAGTCGGCCCAGTGCAGCGGCGGGCTGGTCGCCGAGGCGGAGGCGGAGGCGGTGGCCGTCAGCCCGGCGCCGGCGACACCGAGTACTAGCGCGCCGGCCAGGGCGCGTCGGATGAACGTCATGCCGACGATCCTTCGGGCAATCGCTTGCTGGCGGCATCGGGGAGGAGCCCCGGATGACCCCGATCACGGCTTGGGGGCCTTGTTAGGGTCGGTCGTGATGAGTACCAAACATGCGGCGTGGTTCCGGACGGTGGCGATCGCCGAGGCGATCTCGTGGACCGGACTGCTGATCGGGATGCTGTTCAAGTACGTGCTGTCCGACAACGAGATCGGGGTCAAGATCTTCGGGCCGATCCACGGCGGCATCTTCGTCATCTACGTGGTCACCGTGCTCGCCGTACGCGGGCCGTTGCGCTGGTCCTGGCCGGTGACGCTGGCCGCGCTGGCGGCAAGCGTTCCTCCGTTGTTCACCTGGTTCTTCGAGATCTGGGCGGTCCGCACCGGCCGGATTGACGTGGCCCGGCGGACCCCCGTACCGTCCACAGCATCAGCAAACTCAACAGCCGCATGAACCCGTGCGGGAGAGACCCGGACACGAACCGGGCGCCGTAGGAGCAACTCTCCCCAAGAATCTCTCAGGCACCTTCACCGCGCGGGCGAGGCACCTCTGGAAGGCATCCGCCTGACAGAGCGGGGAGGACACCAAACGGTCAACGGCGACCGGAAGGAACCTCCACACGATGGCGATCAGCGTCTTCGACCTGTTCAGTATCGGGATCGGCCCGTCGAGCTCCCACACCGTGGGACCGATGCGCGCCGCCCGGACCTTCGCGCTCGGCCTCGCCGACGACGGCCTGCTGGCCGCGACGGCGACCGTCGAGGCCCAGCTCTTCGGCTCACTCGGCGCCACCGGGCACGGCCACGGCAGCAACAAGGCCGTCCTGCTCGGGCTCGAGGGGGCCGACCCGGAGACCGTGGTCACGCACTCGGTCGACGCCCGCGTCGAGACGATCCACGAACGCGGCCGGATCCTGCTGGCCGGCACTCACGAGATCGCGTTCGACGAGAACACCGACCTGCTGATGCACCGCCGCAAGGCCCTCCCGTACCACCCGAACGGGATGATCTTCGTGGCGCGCGACGCGGCCGGCGCGGTGCTGCGGGAGCGCACCTACTACTCGGTCGGCGGCGGGTTCGTCGTCGACGAGAACGCCGCCGCGGGGGACCGGATCGTACCGGACACCACCCCGCTGAAGTACCCGTTCACGACCGGTGCCGAGCTGCTCGACCGGTGCCGGGAGTCGCAGCTGTCGATCAGCGAGGTGATGCTCGCGAACGAGCTCGCCTGGCGGACCGAGGACGAGGTCCGCGACGGCCTGCTGCACATCTGGCAGGTGATGCAGGACTGCGTCCGCGAGGGCTGCGAGACCGAGGGCATCCTGCCCGGCGGGCTCAAGGTGCCGCGCCGGGCGCACGCGCTGCACAAGAAGCTCAGCCAGGACCCGTGGTCGGTCGACCCGCTCAAGGTGATGGACTGGGTGAACCTGTTCGCGCTCGCCGTCAACGAGCAGAACGCCTCCGGCGGCCGGATCGTCACCGCGCCGACCAACGGCGCCGCCGGCATCATCCCGGCCGTCCTGCACTACTACCGGCGCTTCGTGCCCGGGGCGACCGAGGACGGCGCGGTCCGGTTTCTGCTGACGGCCGGCGCGATCGGCGTGCTCTACAAGGAGAACGCGTCGATCTCCGGCGCCGAGGTCGGCTGCCAGGGCGAGGTCGGGTCCGCCTGCTCGATGGCCGCGGCCGGTCTCTGCGAGGTCCTCGGCGGCACGCCGCAGCAGGTCGAGAACGCGGCCGAGATCGCGATGGAGCACAACCTCGGCCTGACCTGCGACCCGGTCGGCGGGCTGGTGCAGATCCCGTGCATCGAGCGGAACGCGATGGCCTCGGTGAAGGCGATCAACGCGGCCCGGATGGCGATGCACGGCGACGGCGTGCACGTGGTCACCCTCGACAAGGTCATCAAGACCATGCGCGAGACCGGCGCGGACATGAAGATCAAGTACAAGGAGACCTCCCGCGGCGGTCTCGCCGTCAACGTCATCGAGTGCTGACCCGGTGATCACCCCTTGATCACCAGGGGATGGTTCCGTGCAGGCTCAGGTACTCCGCGGTCGGCCCGTCCTTGTCGATCATGGCGAGCCGGACGATGATGTCCGCGCCCTCCTCGACGGTCTGGTAGCCGGTGCGGCCGTTGAAGTCGGTCGCGGTGTAGCCCGGGTCGACGCTGTTGATCCGCAGGTTCGGCAGTTGCTTCGCGTACTGCACCGTCAGCATGTTGAGCGCCGCCTTCGAGGCGCCGTACGCCGGGGCCGGCACCCACACCGGCACCGTGTCGATCGCGTCCGCCTGCACCGCGGCGGCGATCGAGCCGAGACCGCTGGACACGTTCACGATCACCGGGTTGGCGCTGCGCTCGAGCAGCGGCAGGAACCGGTGGATCATCCGCACCGGCCCGTAGACGTTCAGGTCGAACACCTGATGGAACTCGTCCGCCGTCAGGTCCCGGGCCTCCTTGAACGGACCGGGGATGCCGGCGTTGTTGATCAGTACGTCGAGCTCGGTGAGCTGTTCCGCGGCGGCGTCGACCGATTCGTCGCTGGTGACGTCCAGCGGGAGGTAGTGGGCGCCGAGTTCGTCCGCGGCCTGCTTGCCGCGCTGGGGATCCCGGGCGCCGACGTACACGGTGTGGCCGGCTTCGACCAGCCGGCGGGCGGTTTCGTATCCGAGGCCTCGGTTGGCCCCGGTGATGAGTGTCGTGGTCATGGCTCCACCCTCGCGCCGGCGTTCCGGGGCAGGTAGTACCCGCGATGTCCTAGGGAATGGCAGTACCAGGCTGATCAGCCGCCGGCCCGGGATACTGGAGGACATGGGCGAGCTCGGCAGGACGTTGCACGCGTGGCGTGATCGCGTGACGCCGTCGGAAGTCGGCCTGCCGTCCGGTGGGAAGCGCCGGGCGCCGGGGCTGCGGCGCGAGGAGCTGGCGCAGCTCGCCGGGTTGTCGGTCGACTATGTGGTGCGGCTGGAGCAGGGCCGGTCGGAGTCGCCGTCCGTCCAGGTGCTGACCGCGCTGGCCCGGGCGCTGCGGCTGTCCGATGCCGAGCGCAACCATCTGTTCGTGCTCGCGGGCGAGGTCGAGCCGTCGCCCGGACGCATCTCGGCGTACATCCCGCCGGGGGTGCAGCGGATCGTCGACCAGTTGGAAGGCGCACCGTTGTGCGTCTGCGACGCCGCCTGGACAATCATCACCTGGAACCCGCTGTTCGCGGCCATGATCGGCGATCCGTCGACGTGGCAAGGCCGGTGGCGGAACATCATCTACCTGCATTTCGCCGGCTCGGGCGACCGCGTCGTGCAGACCGCCGACCAGCAGCGGGACTTCCGGGTCGCAATGGTCACCGACCTGCGCGCCTCCCTCGCCCGCTACCCGCACGACCCGCAGCTCACTGCGCTGATCGAGGAGCTCCGGACCGGGTACGACGAGTTTGCGCGGCTGTGGGACCAGCCCGTCGTCGGTTTCCACCAGACCGAGCGCAAGACCATCCGGCATCCCGACGTCGGCACCTTCGACATCGACTGCGACGTGCTCGCCGTGCCGGGCAGCGACCTGCGCATCGTCGTCTACACGGCCGCGCCCAACAGCGAAGCCGCCGAGAAGCTCCGCCTGCTGTCGGTGATCGGCCTGCAGGCGCTCACCTGAGCAGCGCCGCCACCGCCTGGGGGTCCTCGACCTGGGCGTTGTGCCCGAGGCCGGGCAGCGTGACGACCTGGTCGTGCAGGGCGTGCAACTCGGCGTCGCTGTTCATCGGGTCCCGCTCGCCGCGCGCGAGCACCACCTCGGCCTGACTCGCCGCGATGAGCGCGGGCATGTCAGGCGCGCCGACACCGAAGGTCCCGGGATCCAGGGCGAGACGCCAGCGGCCGTCGTCCTCCAGCAGACCGTGGTCCACGACGGCGTCGGCCGGGTCCACGAGTCCTTGGAGGCCGGAGACCCTGAGGAATCGCGCGGCTGCCTCGTCGCGGCTCTCGAACCACGCGACCGGCTTCTGCGCCAGCGCGTTCGCCCGCCCGAGGTCGTCGGCCGTCCAGCTCACTTTCACTCCGAGCGCGACGACCCGGCTCACCGTGACGTCGTACCGCCCGCTCGCCAGCTCGAGTGCGATCACGCCGCCGAGCGAATGACCGAGCACGACGACGCCCCGGCGTACCGGAAGATCTGCGGCGATTGCCGCGGCCATGGCGGCGAAGGTGTACGACGGGAGCGCGGCGGCCGAGCCGTGGCCGGGGAGGTCGGGAGCGTACTCGGCATCCGGCCAGGCGTCCCAGACCCGGCCGTTGGCTCCCAGACCGTGCAGCAGCACCAGATTCATGAGAGCAGGTTGGCAGAGGAAAACGGCTGGTGTGGTGCAGATCGGCGCGTTGTCAGCTAACGCACCGCATTCCTACGAATGCGTAAGTGGTTCAGAATTACTAGACTATTGAGTTTCTCCGTGGAATTTCTTCCACCTACTGTTTGAAACTACTCGTCAACCGATACCCTCCGGGACTTGTGAATCCAATGTCTGCCACGGCTTCCCGCCGTCCGCCCTGGCAGAACCCGCGACGTCGCCGCCAGGTCGCAGCCGGCGCCGGCCTGCTGCTGTTCTGCTACCTCGCGCTGGTTCTCGTCGCCCTGCTCGGCGGCCCGCGGATCGGTGCGGGCTTCCTGCCGTTGCCCGGCGGCGGACCCGAGCCGGCCGCGCCGATCGCCGGCCCACAGCCGGGCGAGCCCACGCAGAACGTCGCCGTGCTCCCGCCCCACACCAGCACGACCCCGGCCGCCACGCCCGGCGTCACGCCGACCGCGGTGCCGACGCCGTTGCCGAGCGCAACCAAGACGGGCGAGGTCCAGGTGCCGGTCGGTCTCAGCACGCCGTACCCCACGCCCGCCGAGGGCACGCCGACGCCGCAGATCGTGCAGACCACCGAGCCGACCATCCCGGTCGCGACGAAACGGCCGCCGACAGTACCGACCGCGCCGCCGTCCACCGACCCGACCACGACGCCGACCAGCCGTCCGAGCACGTCGACGAGCCCGACGGCATCCCCGACCAGCACCACGCCGAGCACTCCGCCGTCGACACCTGACAACCCCGACCAGCCCGCCGGGGGCCTCGGCGGCATCCTCGGCCACCTGCTCGACAAGCTCGGCCTCTAAGACCTAGTACGCCTCGACCTCGGTGGTGTCGGCGTTGCCGCCCGGCCGGGGCTGGAGATTGACCTGCCAGGCCTGGTTCTTGCCGAAGGTCTGGTCGAACTTCTTGAACGTGCAGTCCGCGAGGAACCTGCGGTGGTCGGCGTCCCAGTCCGTGCCGCTCTTGAAGTACAGGCGGTACGCGCCGGAGATCCGGTTCACGGTCGCCGACTGGGTCGCCCGGAGGTAGACCATCACCTGTGGACTACCGGGTGGCTGCCCGTCGCCGACGATCGAGATCGCCACGTCTTTCGACGTACCGTTGGTGATCTTGAGGCGGCCGATTCCGCTCGCACCCCGCCGTACCAGCACGTCGCCGTTGTCGGGCCGTGTCTGTTCCGGCGCCGGACCCGGATCAGGGAGCGTCTTGCCGAACGTCAGCCGGAGTCGCTGCAACTGCACGAGCGCGGTGCCGAGGTCGGTGCGCAGCTGTCGCTGCACCTTCTGCGAGGTGTACGCGGCGCCGCCGCAGCGTGCGTCCTCCTCGGTCTTCTGCACCGAACTCGTCAACCGCGTCGCGGCCACCCCGATGCGTTCCTGCAGCAGGTCGTGGGCGCCGGTCAGCCGGGACGTCACCGTCAGCGCGGCGAGCCGGACCGCGATCGTGTTGAGTGACTCCGCGAGTGTGCTCATAGCCTCGCTCAGGGCCTCGGCTGTCCGCACCCGGGTCAGCGCTCGCGCCGGACCGGCCAGCACCTGGTCGATGCGGGTCAGCTCGGCCTGGTAAGCCGCCGTATCCAACGGACCGGCGGTCGGTACCGATGACGCCGGCGCGGGCACGGCGCTGTTGGAAGCCGACGTGCCAGGGCTCGGCGCGGCCTCCGGCTTCCCGCCGCAGCCCGCAACCAGGCACACCCCGATACCGAGCGCAAGCCAGCGCTTCATCCCCACCCCCAGGGTCTCCCCAACCCGTGAGCTGTCCAGGGTAAGGCATCAGTCCCGTGGTGCGGGACGGACGAACGGAAACGCCAGCGTGCTGCGGATGTTCTGGCCGGTCAGCATCATCATCACCCGGTCGACGCCGATGCCCAGACCGCCGGTCGGCGGCATCGCGTACTCCAGTGCCGACAGGAAATCCTCGTCCAGCGACATCGCCTCGGGATCGCCCGCGGCGGCCTTCAGGGACTGCTCGGTGAGGCGGCGACGTTGCTCGACGGGGTCGACGAGTTCGGAGTACGCCGTGCCGATCTCGGCGCCGAACGCGACCAGGTCCCAGCGTTCGGCGAGACGCGGATTCGTGCGGTGGTTACGGGTCAGCGGCGACGTCTCGAGCGGGAAGTCGGTGTAGAACGTCGGCAGCGTCGTGGTCGGCTCGACGAGTTCGTCGTACAGCTCGAGCACGAGTTCGCCGGCCGACATCTCGAAGGTCGTGTGGACGTTGTGCTCCGCACACAGCTCGCGGAGCCGTTCGACCGGTGTCTCCGAGTCGATCGCCGTACCCACCGCCCGGCCGACCGCGTCGTGGACCGTGACAACCGGCCACTCCCCGGAGATGTCGATCTCCTCGCCGTCGCGGCGGACGACGGGCTTGCCGTACACCGCGGTGGCGGCCTCGATCAGCAGCTCGCGGGTGAGCTCGCGCATCACGTGATAGTCGGCGTACGGCTGGTAGGCCTCGACCGAGGTGAACTCCGGGTTGTGCGTCGCGTCCGCGCCCTCGTTGCGGAAGTTCCGGTTCAGCTCGAAGACCTTGCCCATCCCGCCGACGCTCAGCCGCTTCAGGAACAGCTCCGGCGCGATCCGCAGGAACAGTTCGGTGTCGTAGGCGTTGATGTGCGTGACGAACGGCCGCGCGTTCGCGCCGCCGTGCACCGCCTGCAGCATCGGCGTCTCCACCTCGATGAACCCGCGGTTCTCGAACCCGTTGCGCAGCGCGCGGACGGCGGCGCTGCGCTGCTGCATCATCCGCAGCGAGTCCGGGTTCATCACCAGGTCGAGGTGCCGCTGCCGGACCCGCGCCTCGGGGTCGGTGAACCCCTTCCGCTTGTCCGGCAACGGGTGCAGGCACTTCGCCGCCATCACCCAGTCCGTCGCCGCGACCGACAGCTCACCGCGGCGGCTGGTGACGACCTCGCCGGTCACGCTCACGTGGTCGCCGATGTCGACGAGCCGCCGCCACCGGTCCAGCGGTACGTCGCCGCACGCCGCGGCGGTGAGCATCACCTGCAGCTGGGTGAGCCCGTCCTGCAACTGGGCGAACGCGAGGCCGCCGTGGTTCCGCATCCGCAGCACGCGGCCGGTCACGGACACGGTGTGGCCGGTGTGGTGGTCCGGCGGCAGGTTCGGGTACCGCTCCCGGACCTGCTCCAGGGTCTCCGTCCGCGGCACCTCGACCGGGTACGGGTCGATGCCCGCGGCAACGAGCTCGGCGAGCTTCGTCCGGCGGATCTGCTCCTGTTCGGTGAACTTGCGGGTCGGCAGCGCCGGCCGCAGCAACTCCTCTTCCTGTTCGTGGACGGCGGTCGCGAACGCGCGGCCGTCCGCGGCCATGATCGCGTGCCGCTCGGCCGTCTCGACGCTGTCGACGCGGGTCCACGGCCGCGGCGCGGGCAGGAAGCCCTCCGCGGTACCGGCCGCGAACACGACCTGCGCGAGCGACGCACCACGCGAGTAACACATCAGCCGCGGCGACCAGCGCGGCAGGTACTTCTCGTTCGACTGGTACAGGCTCTCCAGCTGCCAGAAGCGGGAACCGGCGGTCAGCAACGCGCTCGTGAGCCGCAGCACCGGCCCGGCGCCGACCCGCTCGGCATCGCTGAAGATCTCCCGGAACATCGCGAAATTCAGCGAGATCCGGTGCACGCCGAGATCGACGCAGGCGTCGACCAGCGACGTCACCATGAACTCCATCAAGCCGTTCACGGATTCGGGATCGCGCCGCATCAGGTCCAGCGACACGCCCCGGACACCCCACGGAGCGAACGAGAGCAGCCCGCGGACGGCGCCTTCGGCGTCCCGTGCGATCACCATCACGCAGCGCGCGTCGGCCGGATCGCCGAGCCTGCCCAGCGCCATCGAGAACCCGCGCTCGGTCCGGGCCCCGCGCCACTGCTCGGCGAGCTGGACGTACTGCGTCAAGGCCTCGGGCGACAGGTCCCCGTGCCGCACGACCTCGGCGTGGTACCCGGCCCGCTGGACCCGCGTCACCGCCTGCCGCACAGGCCGCATCGTCCGGCCTTCGAGCGTGAAGTCCGCGACGTCGATGATCGCCTCGTCGCCCATCGACAACGCGCGCAGCCCGGCGTCGACGTACGCCTGGGCGGCCTCCTCGCTCGCCGACAGGACGGCCGGCGACCAGCCGTACCGGCGGGCCTCGGTCAGCCAGCTCTGGATCGCCGCGGGCCAGGCGACCGGGTCGCCCAGCGGATCCCCGCTGGCCAGGCTGACGCCGTTCACCACCCGGTAGGCGATCGCGGCGTCGTTGCCCGGTGCGAACACGACGGCCTTGTCGCGGCGCGTCGCGAAGTACCCGAGCGAGTCCCGCTCGCCGTGCAGCAGGAGCAGGCGCCGTACCTCGAGTTCCTCGGGCTGGGTCAGGTACCGCACGCGCTGGACCGAGCGGAGGAAGATCCAGAACGCGATCACCAGCGAGGCCGCCGAGATCGCGCCGACGGTCAGGCCGATCCAGCCGTGGCCCTCGTGCCCGCCCATCTTGCTGCGGGACTGACCGAGCGCGGCGATCACGGCCCAGCCGATCTTCTGCCGCTGCCCGACGAGCGTGCGCGGGAAGAGCTGCGTGAGCGTGATGCTGACCGCGATCGAGATCAGCATGCCGAACACCAGCGCGCCGATCGCGAGCCGCCGGCTGCCGGGCGCCAGCCGGGCCGGGAAGGCGCCCCGGATCTTCCACAGCAGAACGACGATCGCGGCCACCACGATCGCCTGGACGATGCCCCATTCCAGATCCTGGACACTGGCCGGACCGAAGTCGCGCAGCAGCTCCGCGTCGGTCGGGTTGGCGAGGCGGACGCTGGTGAACGCGATCCCGGCGACCTGGGCGAGGAACCAGAGCGCCTCGAAGACCCACAGCACCCAGAGCAGTGCGGCTCGCTTCCCGCGCAGCAACGCGCTGCCGACCACCGCGAGGTAGACCGCGGAGAAGATCGTGTGCCCGGCCGGGATCCCGACGAAGTCGAACGCGAAGTCGACGTGCTTGACGAGCTTCGGGGCGGCGACGTGCAACGGGATGGCGATGAACGACCACACCGAGGCAAGCACGACGACGCGGCCCACCCAGACCGCGGCCCGGTGCTGCCACGCCGGGATCACTGCTGCTTGTTCCGACCGCACCAGCCGATCATCCCACTAGTTCGCTGTGACTTCGGTCGACCTAGCACTACCTCGACAGTACAGCTGACGCCACAGTCAATACTTAGGTTGACATGACACGGTGTAGCCATGCCCGCCCTTCCCTACCGCCTCATCCGCAACCTAATGCTCGCTGCCGGTGTGCTGTACTGCAGCCTGCTGCTGGAGGCGGCGGCCGGCTTTCCGCTCGACGTCCAGCACTCGTTCCTCAGTGAGCTGGGCGCGCGGGACCAGCCCACGAGCTTGTACGCACGGGTTATGGACTTGGCGACGGGCGTGTTGCTGCTGGTCGCCGTAGTGCTGGCCAGACCGGCAGCACGGTTCCGGTGGGAGGTGACCGGTCTGCTGACCAGTACGGCGGTCTTCGGCCTCGGCACACTGTTCGACTCGTTCTCGCCGATGGACTGCGCACCGTCCGCCAGTGCCGCGTGCCGGGCAGCTGAGGCGAACGGCCAGGTCGGGGTGGCGCTGGTGCTCCACGAGGTGACCTCGACACTCGCAGGCCTCGGCAGCATCGCCATGGGCGTCTTCGCGGTCCTGGTCCTCCGCCGGTCCGGCTGGGGCGGAGCCCGAGGCAAGGCGGTCGGGGTACTCGCTCTTGGGGTCGTTGTGACGCAGACCTGGCTCGGCTTGCAGACCGGCTACGACGTGGTCACCGGCAACGACCTGCACGCCCCCGGCATCCTCCAACGCGTAGCGATCCTGCTCGTCTGCGTAATGCTGGGGACATTGCTACCAGGTCTGAGGCACGCTTTACCTCGATGACCGTGACGTGGATCGTGGTGCCTGGCCTGGCTGAGACTCCGGAGGAGTTCGGTCGGGTGGTGGAGTTGTTGCCGGGGGAGGACGTGCGCGTCATCGATCCGTGGCGGACGCCGATCTCGTCCGGCGTGGACGCGTTGCGCGCGGCCGCCGGCGTACAGCCTGACGCGGAGATCGGGCTGGTCGGGCACTCGATCGGTGGACTGGCCGTCCTGCGGTGGGCGCTGACGCGGCCGTACGAGGTGACCAGGTTGGTGCTGGTCGACAGCAGTCTCACCTCGGAGACGGGGCTGCGCGCGTTCTACCCCGGGAAGCGCGGGGACCGGGCCGTGCGGGCGGCGGCGCGGTTCCTCGGGCGGGTCGGCGTACCGCGGTTGCTCGGTCCCGCGCTCCGGCGGCTGATCGTACGGCTCGGCAGCATGTCCAACCATGACCTGTTGTCAAAGGCAACGGCCAGGGCAAGGTACGGCGGGGAGAGTTCGTGGCTGCTGTTCTGGGACGAACTGGCCGGCAGCTGGGAGCTTGCCGCCGAGGTCGCCAAACTGGTCGCTGATCCGGTGGACCCCATCGCACCCACAACCGTGCTGGTGGCAACCGGCGGCACCTCCCGCTTCACCGCCAAGCGCTGGCTGGCCGGCCAACAACGCCTGGCCGACCGCCTGGGCGGAACAGTCGAGGTCCTCCCCAACTCAGCCCACCTCGTCCACCTGGACCGCCCCGACGCCATAGCCACCGCGGTCTCCAGACGTTTGCCGGGCTAGATCGACTCCAGGCTTGGGCTACAGTCTCCGGCGCCTCCACCGAGGCCCGTGCGGGTGCCGGTCCGGCTGGAGTGCGTCGTCAGGCCGGGCGCCCACTCCTCCACGGTGGCGAACAGCCGTATCGCCAGCTTTTCCAGTTCGGCCCGCGAATAGCGGACCGATTGGAACTCAACGGTGAAGCCTCTGGCCGTCAAGCTCTGCGCTGTGGTCAGAACCGACGCTTTCACAACTTCGACGATTGACGATGTCTCGTCGAGAGCGCCGACCAGCCTGACGGTCAACCGCTTGCTGTACGCGTGGGTCAGCGCTTCCTCTTTCGCTCTGGGGTTGGGGTGGCGTACGCTGAATCCACTGAAACAGTCGTGGCAGTAATTTTCTGTAGTGGGTGTGCACAATGAGTGAGTGGATACCGGCAAGCCTGCGGTGGAAGTGGTGGCTGGACGACGTGCAGGCGCACTGGCGCCGGATCCACCGTCTGTATCTGAACCGCGCCTACGGCTGGCGAGCGCGATGATCGTCATCACCTGTGCGGCGTGTGACCGGCGCATGTTGCTGCCGATGAGTATGGTGACGGGCCTGGACCGCCGGGTGGATCTGGCGGGGCAGGTGTTGTACGAGCTCGCTTACACCTGCTGGTGCGGCGCGCCCGGTACCAAGCTGGTGAAGGGGCCTAAGTAGTGCTGGTCATCGCCGGTGTCGGGAGTTTGCGCTGCCAGACCTCGTCGAGGGCCATGCGCATCGCGCCGGTCACCACTGCGTCCTCGGCCAGCGCGGAGAGCTCCAGCTTCGGGTGGTTGAGAGTCAGCAGCCGCAGCTGGTCCGAGATGGCGTCCAGCAGTACGGCGCCGGCGCGGGCGACACCGCCGCCGATCACGACGGCCGTCGGGTCCAGCACGAGGACAGACGGGGCCAACGCACGCGCGAACGCCCGAGCGACCTGCTGTACGACGGCCTGCGCCACCGGGTCCCGCTCCGCCGCCGCGGCGAACACGTCTGCGGTGTCGAGCTGCTCGCCGCCGAGCTCGGCCAGTCGCGACTGCGGGTTGTCCAGCGCGGCCTGACGACCCAGCGCCGCGATCGCCTCGGAGCCGACCGCGCGTTCCAGCGGGCCGCGGCTGTCGTCGGGGTTGATCACGTCGTCGGGGTCGGTGGCGATGAAGCCGATCTCGCCTGCCGCGCCGGTGCCGCGGTGCAGCCGGCCGTCGATCACGATGCCGGCGCCGAGGCGCTCACCCCACTGCACCGCCAGCAGGGTGCCGGTCCCGCCGCGCGCGGCCGCGATCGCCAGCGCGGCCAGGTTGGCGTCGTTGTCCAGCATGACCGGGCAGTCGAGCAGGCCGCGGACGTGCTTGATCAGGTCGATCGCCGACCAGCCCGGCACGCTCGGGACCAGCTGGACCCGGCCGGTGTGCTCGTCCACGATGCCCGGGCTCGCCGCCACCGCGGCGGCGATGTCCTCGGCCGGTACCTCGGCCTCCGCGAGCGCCTCGTTGATCACCTCGCTGATGACCCCGAGGAGTTCCTGCGCGGTCCAGCCGGGCCCGGAGCGCCGTACCAGCGACAGCTTGCGGCCGGCCAGGTCGGAGACGCCGACGGTGACCCGGTGCGGGCCGACGTCGAGCCCGAGCACGGGAGCGGCGCGCCCGCGCAGAGAGACCCGAATGGCGGGGCGGCCGAGCGAGCGGTCCGCGGAGTCGGGGCCGTGCTGCTGCAGCCAGCCGGCGTCGAGCAGCTCGTCGACGGCCTGGGCGACCGTCGGCCTCGCCAGTCCGGTGCGCTCGACCAGTTCGGCGACGCGCAGCGGCGCGGGCGCGGATCGGCGGACCGCATCCAGGACCGAGGCGACGTTGATCCGCCGCAGCATCGTCGTGCCGCCGCCGCCGACCGTTCCCTTGCTCATGTCCGACCCCTTGCCTGCCACTCGCACAGTATAGATAGCGAGCGTTCGTAAATACTGTCCATTGCGCGCGCCGACTGGCGGACACCGGTGCGTGAGTCGACAACTATCACCCGAGAGGTCCCGGAGCGTCCTGCACACGCATCCGTGCCCGGAATCGGCACTGTTCAGTTCCGAAGAACGCTCCGGACGAAACTGCTCAGCGCGTCGCGGTCCGGTTGCTGTGTCTTCGTGAGCAGACCGGCCACGTGCTTCTCGACGGTTCGCGGCGAGATGTGCAGCCGGGCTGCGATCGCCTTGTTGCCGATCCGGTCCAGGAGCAATCGGCACACCTCGTACTCGCGTGCGGTGACGCCCAGCTGGCGCAGCGATGCCGGTACGTGTTCGGAACCGCTCCGCCGCTGCGGCACCGTCGCACCGAACTGCCGCAGCAGACCGCGGCAGGCGCTGGCCACCGCCGGGATGCCGGCGTTGTGGAAGTACTCCTCGGCCTGCCGCAACCACCCGACCGGTTCACCCCACCCGTCGGCGTGGGCGGGCTCCGCGACCAGCCGCAGACCCAGCTGACTCGCCATCGGGTACAGCGAGGCGGTATCGACCGCGGCGAGCACAGCGGTGTTGGCCGCGTCGACCTGTCCGTCCCGTCCGAGCAGTACGGCATGCGCCAGCTGCACGTACTGCTTGTTCCACCGCATCCCACTCGCGGCCGTCGCGGTCACCGTCTTGAACTGCGCCCAGCCGCTCCGGCCGGACAGTACGTCCAGCAGCAGCCCCAGACCGTTCTTGCCCACCATGTGCAGCGTGGTCGGGTTCTGCGCGTCGTACTCGAGCGCCTGTGCCATGTCGGCTTCAGCCAGCTCGCGGTCCTCCTCCAGCAGCGCGCAGAACGTCCTCGCCAGACCGTAGGAGTACGGCAGCTCGTACGACGCCCGCTCGCCGCCCCAGTTCGCGGCCTCGGCGAGGGCCGCCTCCATCGCGGACCGTCGGCCCTGGTGGGCTTCCAGCATCGCCTTGGTGGCCAGGAAGTACGTCGCCGAGCGGCCGACCCGCAGCCGCCGGGTGACCTCGAGACACTCGTCGATGATCTCGGCGGCCCGCGCGTACTCGGACCGCAGGACCGCCTGCTGCCCGAGGATGCCGTCGATTTCGTACGCCAGCGGCATCGCCCCGACCCGCAGGGCCTGCTGCCGGGCGTGCTCCAGCTCGCGGACACTGCCGTCGGCCAGGCAGATCGTGCCCGCCTGGAAGATGTGCGAGCAGACGCGCTGGAATGCCAGCGAGTGATCCTCGGCCACCTGGCGTGCGCGGTGGAAATAAGCGATCGACTGGTCCAGGTCGTGCTCCCGGGCCAGGATCCCCAGCAGGTCCAGGGCCTCGCAGGCCACCTCGGGCAGCTTGGCACGCTCCGCGGCCGCGACGGCCCGGGTGGCCAGTGCGGCGGCGGCCTCGATCCGATCGGGGTTCGCCCGGGCCAGTTCGAGGTTTGCCGCGACGACGTCGACCGGTGCGAGATCGGCATCGTCCGCCTCGGGGCCGAGCAGCGAGCGGGCGGTCGCCACGTGCGTCAGCGCGTCCGCCCAGCGGCCGGCGATCATCTCGGCGTTCGCCAGCTGGACGTGCAGCGCGGCCACCTTGCGACTGTCGAGGTGACGGTCCGCGAGCTCGTCGACCGTCTCCGCGTGTGTGGTGAGGTGCTCCAGCCGGCCGGTTGCGCTGAGGGCGAGCAGCAGTGAGCTGAGGGCGTCGGCCCGGTCGACGACGTCGGAATCCGCGAGCAGGGCGTTCGCGCGGTCCAGCAGATTGATCGCCGAGCCGGCCGACCCGTCGTCGAACGACCGACGCCCCGCGAGCGCGAACAGTCGCCCGGCGCGGCCGCGGTCCCCGCTCGTCTCGGCGAGCTCCGCGACCATCGGACACCACTCGCCGGGCAGTCCGGGGTACAGCTCCTCGACCGCGTCCGCACAGCGCCGGGCCAGCGCCGACCCTTCCGTCGGCGTCAGACCGGTCACCAACGCGTCGGCGGTGAGCGGATGCCGGAACGCGTACCAGTCCGGCGCCGGCTCGTCCGGCTCGACCAGCTGCGCCGCCGTGCCGGCCCGGAGCGTTGTCAGGAGCAAGCGCTCGTCCACCCTGGCGGCCTTGCGTACGACGCTCAACGGGAACCGGTGCCCGATGACAGCAGCCAGCAGCAGGATGTTCTGCGACTGCGGCCCGAGCTGCGCCGTCCTGCTGTTGACGCTGCGCACTACCGCGTCCGGCACGTTCCCGCGCAGGTCATCGGCCACCTGCACGCGGCCGTCCGGGCTTGTCACGAGCTGGCCGGAGCGGGCCGCCTCCTGCAGTAGTTCCTCAACGACAAAAGGGCTTCCGGCGCTGTCCTGCCACAACTGATCGACAAGTCGCTCCGGTACGTCGTCAACCGGAACCTCTAGGCAGCCTGCGGCAAGCTCAGCCACGTCATGGCGCTGGAGAGGCGGTAACGCGACCAGTCTTGCCGCGCCACGCTGTGCCGACGAGCTGGCCAGCTCGTACGCCGGACAGACCTCGTCCCGCGTCGTCGCGACCAGCGCGATCGGCTGCCCATCCAGGTTGTCGAGCAGGTACTCGATGACCGCCAGCGTCTCCGGGTCGGCACCGTGCAGGTCCTCCAGGACCAGCAGACAGCCGCGGTCCTTCCCGACGAGCGCGAGCAGCCGCAGTACGGCCTCGCCGAGCAGGACCGGCGAAGCCGAGGTGTCGTGCGACGTACCGTCGTCCCAGTCCGGGACGAGACGCCCCAGCACGCGCCGGTACGGTCCGAGAGCTTCGCTCGCGGGCATCCCGTCGCGCCGCACCAACGACAGCAGCGCCTCGGTGAACGGCCGGAACGCGATCATCGTGCCGATCGCGCCGACCCGGCCACGCAGGACCGCCATACCGTCGTCGAGTGCGCGGGAGGTGGCCGTAGCGGCCAGCCGGCTCTTGCCGATCCCGGGCTCGCCGGCCAGGAAGACCGCGCCGCCACGCCCGCCGCGAGCATCGGCCAGCAGCCGGTGAAGACCGTCGATCTCCCGGCGTCTGCCGACCACCGCGGGCGAACGGGGCTGCATGGCAGCCAACTGTAACGACGGCGCCTCGGCGCCGCAGGTCAGGACATGGCTCAGCCGTAGCGGCGGGTCAGCAAACAGCCGGCCTGGAAGCGGGACCTGGCGCCGAGCGCGGCCACCATCGCGCTGATCTCGGCCCGCACGGTCCGCAGCGACAGACCGAGCTCGCGGGCCACCGCGGCGTCCTTCAGGCCGGTGGACATCAGGCGGCCGATCGCGATCTGACGGCTGGTCAGCTCCGCGGCCTGGTCCGGGCGGTGCGCGTCGAGCTCGTACACCTCGCAGTCGGACTCCGCCGCGAGGCTGTCCTGGCGCACCGCTGAGTTGAGCACGCTGACAGGTTGCCAGCCAGGGCGACGGCGCGCATGGGGGATCGGCACCCACATTTGTGCGGGAGCCGGGAGCCAGGCCGTGGCCGCTGCTACTCGGCCACGGAGTGAGCCCTCGGCTGTGGCGAGCGTACCTCTCGGGGCGCTCATCCGGACCGCCTAATCTGGGTACTGCCCGACTAGGTGAAAGGCAGGCTCATGTCACGAGAGCGGGAAGTCGTCGAGGCGTGTCCGACCGAGCTGTTCATCGGCGGCAAGTGGGTGGCGGCCGAGAACGGCAAGACCCTGACCGTCGAGGACCCCTCCACGGGTACGGCGCTCTGCGACGTGGCCGACGCGAGTCCGGCCGACGGCAAGGCCGCGCTGGACGCCGCCGTGGCCGCGCAGGCCGACTGGGCCGCGACGCCGCCACGGGAGCGCGGCGAGATCCTCCGCCGTACCTATGAGCTGATGACCGAGCGGGCCGACGACCTCGCGTTGCTGATGACGCTCGAGATGGGCAAACCGGTCGCCGAGTCCAAGGGCGAGATCGCCTACGCGGCCGAGTTCTTCCGCTGGTTCGCCGAGGAAGCGGTCCGGATCGACGGCGGCTACCAGATCGCGCCGAACGGCTCCGGCCGGTTCCTGGTGATGCGCCAGCCGGTCGGTCCGTGCCTGCTGATCACGCCGTGGAACTTCCCGGCGGCGATGGGCGCCCGCAAGATCGGCCCGGCGGTCGCGGCGGGCTGCACGATGGTGATCAAGCCGGCCGCGCAGACGCCGCTGTCGATGCTCAAGCTGGCCGAGCTGATGACCGAGGCCGGGCTCCCGGCCGGCGTGCTCAACGTCGTGACCACCCACGACGCAGGTGGTGTGATGGAGCCGCTGATCCGCGACGGCCGCGCCCGCAAGCTCTCGTTCACGGGATCGACGGCGGTCGGGCGTGCGCTGCTCGAGCAGGCGTCCGAGCAGGTGCTGCGGACCAGCATGGAGCTCGGCGGGAACGCTCCGCTGCTGGTGTTCGAGGACGCCGACCTCGACAAGGCCGTCGACGGCGCGATGCTGGCCAAGATGCGCAACGGCGGCGAGGCCTGTACGGCGGCCAACCGGATCTACGTGCAGTCGTCGGTGATGGACGAGTTCGCGACCCGGATGACCGAGCGGATGTCCCGGCTGAAGGTCGGGCGCGGCACCGAGGACGGCGTCGACGTCGGCCCGCTGATCGACGGCAAGCAGCGCGACAAGGTGGCCGACCTGGTCGCCGACGCGATCGCGCAGGGCGCCCGCGCGCTCACCGGCGGAGCGGTTGCTGACGGCAACGGGTACTTCTTCCAGCCGACGGTGCTGGCCGACGTACCGCGGAGTGCCCGGCTGCAGCGGGAGGAGATCTTCGGGCCGGTCGCGCCGCTGACCGCGTTCGAGACCGAGGACGAGGCCGTGCGGATGGCGAACGACACGGAGTTCGGCCTGGTGTCCTACCTGTTCACCAAGGACCTGAGCCGCGCCCTCCGCGTCTCCGAACGCCTCGAGGCCGGGATGATCGGCCTCAACCAGGGCATCGTCTCCAACCCCGCCGCCCCCTTCGGCGGCGTCAAACAATCCGGCCTCGGCCGCGAAGGCGGCACCGTCGGCATCGACGAATACCTGGAAACCAAGTACGTCGCAGTCAACGTCGACTGACGAGCTGGGTGACGGTGACGAGTTCGTAGCCGCGGGCGCGGAGTTCTCGGACGATCGGGCCGACGGCTTGGGCGGTGTAGGGCGCGTTGTCGCCGCCGTGCATGTGGAGGACGACGATCGAGCCGCTCTGGACGTGGTCGAGAACCTGTTTGATGATCGGCTGCGGGGACTTGGCGAAGCCGTCGGCGCCTGGCACGTCCAGGCCGACTGCCGTGACGCCGGCCGGGGCCAGTTCGTGCAGTGCGGTGGTGTCGTAGCAGCCGCCGGGGAACCGGAACCACCTTGTCGCGTGCGGATCCAGCTGGTCCAGCTGTACGACGGCGCGCTGTACGTCGGTCAGCATTTGCGCACGCGGCACGGTCCCCAACGTGTAGCAATGCTTGGTGAAACCACGGTGGTCGTAGGTGTGTGTCCCCAACTCGAACAGCGGGTCCCTGGCGAGCTCCTTCACCACCTGCGGGTACTGCTCCATCCACATCCCCGTCAGGAACATGGTCGCCGGGACATGCAGCGCCCGGAGCGCGTCGATCAGCGCCTTGTTGTAGTACGACTTGACCTGCCCCGACACCAGCCGTCGCCGCATGAGTGCGGTCAGATCGGCGTCGAAGGTCAACGCGACCCGCTTTCGGTCCCGCGGCCCGTGGTCGAGCACGGGCATCAGCTTGACGTTGCTTGAGGCACCTGGTCTGGCGTGCACCGGTGCAAGCGTGGGGCGAACCGTGTGTACCGGTGCATCAGGAGCACGCGTCTGTGGTGTCTCAGTGACGACTCCGGCGGTCGGTGTGGTGTCGCTGCATCCGGCAACAGTCAGCAGCAACGCACCGACCGCAACGCGTTTCCCCCAGGTCACAAAGGATCATTCTACGGTCAGCGTGAGGCGCTGGATGCCCCAGTTGTCCGCGTCCGGCCCAGGCGGGAACCAGACGTCGACGATGTCGTCCTTGATCCAGCTGCCGATGTCCGTCGCGTAGCAGTGCCCGTAGTCGGCGACGTACAGCCGGGTATCCCACGGGATGATCCGCGCGTCCGCTGCGCAAATCCCGGTGCCGGCGTTGTAGCCGAGCGCGGTCTGCACGACGTCGTTGTATGCCGACACGCGATAGTTCAGCGTGGTCCCGACCGGCACCCGGTACACCGCCAAGCGGTTCGAGGAGTCCAGCCGGTACGACGTGCTGATCTGGCCGATCGACGACGCGGCTATGTCCTCGGCCGTCATCGCGTACACCTGGTAGTGCGCGCCGTCGCACGGGCTCGTGTCGGTGACCTGCAGCGTCGGCTGACCCCAGTCGCTGATCCACTGCAGCGCCTGCCCGTTCCGGAACGCCCGGTACGCCTTCGCGCCGGCCACCCGGCTGAACGTGAACGTCACCTTCCCGTCCGCGCCGAGGCCGCCGTCGATCCCCCTCGGTGCGGGCAGCCGGCCGCTGACGTCGTACGGCGGCGAGAGCGCGCATGACGGCAAGACCTCCGAGGTGGGGCGGGACCAAGGGGTTTCACCTCCAAGTAGCGGTCCCGCCCGACCATTAGTCAAGGTCTCGACGTAAGTCAGTTCAGCAGATCGTTCACCGATCGCAGCACCGGTACGGCGACCTCGGCCGGAGCGTCGGCGCCGGTGACGTGGAACGTGTGGCGCTCGCCCGCGGACAGCGTGACGAGGCACGAGTCCACCCGCGCTGCCGCGTCCAGCCGGTCCGGGAACAGCGCCAGGTCCTTCGCCAGAGCGGTCGCGCTGACCGTCACGTCGTACCCGCCCTCGGTCGGCGTGACCGTGGCCGTGTACGCGTCACCCGCGAGCTGCAGCTCGGTGTCCTCGACGAAGTACCAGTACGCCGTGACGCCGTCCGCGCCGCGCACCTCGAGGTACTCGGCGGCAGGCGTCTCGGCGACCGCGACCGACGACGGCAGCTCGTTCACCACCGCGGAGCGGGCCGCGATCTCCACCGCGAACGTCTCCCGGGCGAGCACCTCGTCGCCGAGCGTCGACCGCCGCGTGACGGTGACCTCGGTCGACCACACCGCGTCGGTGTCGTTGTGTGCGGCAACGATCAGGCCGTCCTTCCGGGGCTGAACGGTCAGCAGCCGGTCGGCGTACACGCGCTTCAATGCGTACCACAACGGCTTGCGGATCCCGTGCCCGTCAACGGCTGCCCACGAGACCACCGGCCAGTTGTCGTTGAGCTGCCAGACAACTGCCCCCGTGTTCAACGGGAACAGCGAGCGGAAGTGCTCGATGCCATAGGCAACAGCGCGCGCCTGGTTCAGCTGCGTCGTCCAGTGCCAGTCGTCGATGTCCTTCCAGGCCGGGAGGTGGTCGCCGAGACCGCGCTCCAGCTTGAGATTGCCCTCGAACGCCTTCTGGTGCACCAGCATCTGCGAACCGTAGGGATCCAGCGGCACGTCGTGCACCACCGACGTCAGCGTCGACCAGGCCGGCGGCCCCTGGAACCCGAACTCCGACACGAACCGCGGCTTGTACTTGCGGTACGTCGTGTAGTCCACCTGGTTCCAGACGTCCCAGATGTGCATGGTGCCGTGCCGGTCGTCGTTCGGGTGGATGAACTGGTCGAACGAGTACGGGCTACCGGCCGCGTACGGCGTCCGCGGGTCGAGTTCCGCGACCACGCGGGGCAGCAGGTCGAGGTAGTACCCGGCGCCCCACGGCCGGCCGGCCAGCGGGACCCGCCAGCCCCACTCGACGTACCCCCAGATGTTCTCGTTGTTGCCGTTCCAGACCGCGAGGCTGGCGTGCCGGCTCAGCCGCGTGACGGCCTCGCGAGCCTCCGCCTCGACCTCGCTCCGCAGCGGCTCGTCCTCCGAGTATGCCGCGCACGCGAACAGGAAGTCCTGCCAGACCAGGATGCCGAGCTCGTCGCAGACGTCGTAGAACAGCTCGCTCTCGTAGATCCCGCCGCCCCAGACGCGCAGCATGTTCATCCCCGCGTCGACCGCATCCTCGACGCTGGTCCGGTACGTGTCGGCGTTCAGGCGGGTGACGAATGCGTCGTCGGGGATCCAGTTCGCGCCGCGCACATAGATCGGCTTGCCGTTCACCGACAACACGAACGGCGTACCGTCGTTGTCCGGGGCAACGTTCACGGTGACGTTCCGGAAGCCGACGCGAGCGTGCCAGTCGTCGTCGTTCAGCGTCACGGTCACGTCGTACAGCGGCTGTTCGCCGTACCCGCGCGGCCACCAGACATCCACGTCGGCGACCGTGCTGACCAGCTCCACGGTGTCGGTGCCGGGCTTGACGGTTGCCGACTGCTGCGTGCCGCCGACCTCGACCGTCACGGTGGCCTCACCGGCAGTGTCGTCGGCCCAGGCCAGTTCGACGTGCGTCGTGAGCACGCCGTCCGAACCGTCCACCCGGGCGAGCGGCCGGACCGAGGAGATCCGGACATCGGACCAGGACTCGATCCGGATCGGGCGCCAGATGCCGGCCGTGGCGACGTCAGGTCCCCAGTCCCAGCCGAAGTTCGACGCCATCTTCCGTAGCTCGTTGTACGGGTGCAGGTTGGTATGCGGCCAGCTGCCGACCTTCGCGCGCTCCGCCTCGGCCGCCGTCACCGGTCCCTCGAACTCGACCGTCAGCTCGTTGTCCCCGGCCACCAGGACGCCGGTGACGTCGAACCGGTACGAGCGGTGCTGGTTCGCGGTCCGGCCGAGTTCCTGGCCGTTCAGCGTCACCGTCGCGACCGTGTCCAGCCCCTCGGCCACCAACTCCTGCCGGTCGTTGCCGTCAGCAACCCAGGAAAACGTTGTCTGGAACGCCCAGCGGGTCCGGCCGATCCAGTGCAGCTGCGACTCGTTGTCGCCGTCGAACGGGTCCGGGATCTCGCCGGCCGCGAGCAGGTCGGTGTGCACCTCGCCCGGCACGGTCGCGGCGACGGCGCGGCTGATCAGGCCGTCGGGCGCCGGCCCCTCGACGGCGTGCACCGTCCAGGCAGTACCACCCTCGGTGGTCAGGTCGAAGGTCTTGAGTGATGTCACAGTCGGGCTCCGAGTCGCGGGCGGAAGTAGGTGAACCGGTTTAGTAGAACCGCGCTGCTCCCGCCAGGCACGGAAGCAGGGGAACGTCAGGCGTCCAGGACGTACCGTCGCCACAGATCGGCGAGGGCGCGGTGTCCGGCAGCGGTTGGGTGTACGCCGTCGCCGGCGAGCGTCGCCGCACCGGCCGACGCGGCCTGCTTGGTCAGCTCGACGTCGGTGGGGACCAGGATCGCGCCGTACTCGACGGCCAGCTTCCGGACCACCTCGAGCTTCGGGTCGAGGTCCTCGCGCCACTCCTCCTGCCCGTCCTTCACCGGCAGCAGGAACGGCTCCATCAGGACCACAGGGCACGACAGCGGGTCGAGCAGCGACCGGTACGACGCCTCGAAGTCCTCGGGCGTCGTCGGGTCGTCCTCGTCGTACCGCCGCCAGGTGTCGTTGATCCCGATCAGGATCGACACCAGCGACGGGTCGTGGGCCAGCACATCGGCGGACCACCGGGCAGCCAGGTCGGCCGCCCGGTTGCCGCTGATGCCGGCGTTGACGATCGCCGGCCGGCGCTCGCCGAGATCGTCGGACAGCTCGCGGACGTAGCCGTCGCCGAGTCCGGAAGGATCGGTACGGCGGCCGCAGTCGGTCACCGAGTCCCCGGCGAACACGACGGTCCGCCGGGGATCCAGAAGGATGCTCACAGAGTGGCCGCCGTGACGTCCCAGTCGTCGGGCAGGATCGGCGCGACCTCGACTGTGCTCGCCACGTCCACGAACGCGCCGGTGTCGATCGAGTCGGTGATGGACGCCATCACGTCGACGATGTGGAACGCCAGCGCGCCGGTCGCCCGGTGCGGCCGGTCGGCCCGGATGGCGCGGGCCATCTCGAGGACGCCGGTCCCGCGCTGTGCGACCGCCTTCGTCTCGGCGATCGTCTCCCAGTCTTCCGCGCCGCGCCGGCGGATCTTGATCGCACCGTCGAACCCGTTCGGGTCCGGTACGGCGAGGGTCGCGTCCGAACCGGTGATCTCGACGAACCCGGCCCGCGGCAGCGGCGAGTCGAAGCTGAAGATGCTCTGCGACGACTGCCCCGACTCGAACTTCGCGATCGCGCTGACATGCGTCGGCACGGTGACGTCGAAGTCGGTCCCCGCCAGCGGACCGGAGCCGATCGTGCGCTTGTCCCGCGACTTCGAGCCGATCCCCGCGACGGCGGCGACAGGGCCGAAGAGCTGCACCAGCGTGGTCAGGTAGTACGGGCCGATGTCCCACAGCGGGCCCGCGCCCTCCTGGAAGAGGAACGCCGGGTTCGGGTGCCAGGACTCCGGTCCGGGGGACTGCATCAGGGTGAGCGCGGTCAGCGGCGTACCGATGTCACCGCGCTCGATGATCCGCCGGGACTCCTGCAGGCCCGGGCCCAGGATGGTGTCCGGGGCGCAGCCCAGCCGCAGGCCCGCGTCCTGGGCCGTCGCCAGCAGCTTCAGGCCACTCTCCTGGTCGAGCGAGAACGGCTTCTCACTCCAGACGTGCTTACCGGCGGCGATCGCGGCGAGGGCCACCTCGACGTGGGCGATCGGGATGGTCAGGTTGACCACGATCTCGACATCGGCGTTGTTCAGCACCGCCTCGGGACCCCCGTGGGCCTCGATGCCGTACTGCTCGGCCTTCTCCTTGGCGGCCTCCGGCCGAAGGTCGCCGATCGCGACGACCTTCAGGTCCGGGAAGCTCTGCATGCTCTTGATGTAGGCGTCGGAGATGACTCCGGCGCCGATCACACCTACGCCGACTGCGCTCATCGTCGTCCTCGCTTCGCTGCAGGCGCCGATGAGGCACGAAGGGCGCTGTGCTTGATGGTGAACTCGCTTCGCTCGTTCACGCCGGTGCGCCCTCTCCGGTGAGGAAGGCGTAGCTGCCCTCGACCGCGTCGAAGATCTCGCCGGTGAAGTCGTCCAGCTCGACCACGCGGAGCGCCTGCGGCGCCGCGGCCAGGATGTCCCGGACCGCGATGGTGCCGTCGCCGACCGCGACCTGGGCCTTGTTGTTCAAGGTCCCGTCGCCGTCCTTGACGTGGATCGCGGTGACCCGCTCGCCGAACTTCTTCAGCAGCGCCGGTACGTCGGCGCCGCCGACCGCGGCCCAGTACGTGTCGACCTCGAGGATCACCTCGTCGGACAGGTTGTCCGCGAGGATCTCCAGCGCGTGCGCGCCGCCGATCGTCGACTCGAGCTCGAACTGGTGGTTGTGGTAGCCGACCGTGATGCCGAGGTCGGCAGCAACCTTCGCGGCCTCGTTCAGGCCCTGGGCGATCGCCTTGACGTCGTCCGCGGCCTGCCAGCGGGCCGGGTCGGTGTGCGGGTCGATCACCGTGGTGATGCCGAGCCGCTGCGCCGCGGCGAAGATCGGGGCGCTGTCCTCGCGGAGCAGGCCGGCGTGCGTGGTCGGGGCCGAGAGTCCGTGCTTGGGCAGCGCCTCGGCCAGACGGTCCGCGAACGCGGTTACACCGAAGGGTTCGACCTTGGTGTAGCCGATCTCCGCGATGCGGGCCAGGGTGCCGTCGAAGTCCTCTTCGAGCTTGCCCCGGACCGTGTACAACTGGAGGGACAGGTGGTCCTTTGCGACCATGGTTTCTCCTTGTCGGCGGCGCCGCACCCGCTGCCCTGGGGTTGGCGCCGACTGATAAGCCGAACCGGTTAAGTAACGACGGCAACCGTATCCCACCCTGCCCCGTCCCCACCACCCTCCGCCCAACGACTGGGCGGTCACCTGACAGGCCGTTCAGCCCGCTGGTCCCGGGCAGGTCACTTTCTGTGCGGAGATCCTGACATGGTGTGCGTGACGGAGGACACTGTGAGTGTCCGGATCGCTCGTCAGCGGTCCGGTCGCTGGGGAGGAGTGCCATCGTGTCGCACGTAACCATCAAAGAGATCGCACGGCGCTGCGGTGTCTCACAAGGCGCAGTGTCCTACGCCCTGAACAATCGGCCCGGGGTGTCCGAGGCCACCCGGGCGCGAGTGCTGAAAGTCGCCGCGGAAATGCAGTGGGCTCCGAACCGCGCCGCCCGGCAGTTGTCCGCGGCGCGCAGCGAGACGTTCGGGCTCGTCCTGGCCCGGACCGCGCAGACGCTGAGCGAGGAGCCGTACTTCATGGGCTTCGTCGGCGGGATCGAGGCGGTGCTGGCCGAGAAGTCGTACTCGCTGGCGCTCCAGGTCGTCGCGAATCTGGACGACGAGATCGCGACGTACCGGAAGTGGGCCGCGGAGCGCCGGGTCGACGGCGTGATCGTCGTCGACCTGCGGGTCGCCGATCCCCGCATCCCGGTGCTGCGCACGCTCGGTCTGCCGGCCGTCCTGGTCGGCGATCCCGCGCTCGCCGACGGGATGCCGTGTGTCTGGACGGACGCCGCCGCGGCGATGACCGCGGCGCTCGACCACGTGGCGTCGCTCGGCCACCGGGTGATCGCGCGGGTGGCCGGTCCGCCGGAGTTCGGCGACGTCTGGATCCGCGAGCAGGCGTACGACATGGCTGCCTGCCGGCTCGGGCTGACGGCCTCGACCCATCACACCGACTACTCCGCCACGCAGGGCGCCGACGCGACCCGCGAGGTCCTCGCCGCCAGCCCGCGCCCGACCGCGATCGTCTACGACAACGACCTGATGGCGGTGGCCGGGCTGGCCGTCGTCCAGGCGCTCGACCTCCGCATCCCCGACGACATCACCCTGGTCGCCTGGGACGATTCGCCGCTGTGCCGGATCACCCACCCGACACTCACCGCCCTGAGTCACAACGTGGTCGGCTACGGAACCGAGGTGACCCACCGCCTGCTGGACCTCCTGGCCGGCGCCCAACCCCAGTCACACCTCTACTCGACGCCCCTCCTGCTCATCCGCGACAGCTCCGGCCCCCCACCTCGCGCGAACGGATAACCCCTCGCCTTGGGGGTTCTTCGTCGGTATGCCAACGAAGAACCCCCAACAGGCGGGGATAACCCCGCGTGTGTCGGAGCTGCTCAGCCGGCGGTGACGGTGACGGGTACGCCGTTGACCGCGGAGGTGCCGGCGACGGCGTCGACGAAGGCTGTGTCGGTGATGTCGTTCGCGCTGGGTCCGGGGACCTGACTGGCCACCGAAAGTCGCGCGCCGGGGTGGTTGTGGCCGAAGCCGTGCGGCAGGCTGACCACGCCGGGCATCATGTCGTTGCTAGAGGCAACCTCAACCGAGACGGCGCCGGCCGCCGAGGTGACGGTGACCAGCTGGCCGTCGGTCAGGTCGCGGTCGGCGAGGTCGCCCGGATGCATCAGCAGCTGGTGCCGCGGCTTGCCCTTCACCAGGCGCGCGGAGTTGTGCATCCAGGAGTTGTTGTTGCGCAGGTGCCGGCGGCCGATGAGCAGCAACGCGCCGGGGGCGACGGTCGTCAGCGCATCCAGCCGCGGCAGATCGTCGAGGATCAGCGGCTGGGCGAGGTCGATCCGCTTCGACGTCCGCCGCAGCGCTCCGGGCAGCGCCGGCTGCAACGGCCCGAGATCGATCCCGCCCGGTGACCGGCGCAGCTTCCCGACCGACAAGCGGTACGGACCGATCCGCAGCCCGGCGTCGACGATCCGCCGCGGTGACAACCGCAGCCGTGCCGTCGTCTGTACGCGGCGCCGGCTCCACGGGGTACGGCGTACCAGTGCCAGCCCCAGGTCCCGGAAGATCTCCCAGTCGTGCCGCGCCGACGCCGGCTTCGGCAGGACGGCGTCGTTCCACCGCGCGGTGTTCCGGACGGCGAGCTGGTGGAAGATCACGTCGTAGTGGTCCCGCTCCAGCGGCGGCGCCGGCGGCAGGATCACGTCGGCGTGCCGCGTGGTCTCGTTGATGTACGGATCCACCGCGACCATGAACTCGAGCGACCCCAGCGCCTCGTCGAGCCGGCGACCGTCGGGTGTCGACAGCACCGGGTTCCCCGCGACCGTCACCATCGCCCGGATCTGCCCCTCGCCCGGCGTCAGGATCTCTTCGGCCATCGTCGACACCGGCAACTCGCCGCCGAACTCCGGCAGGCCGCGGACGCGGCTCTTCCAGGCGCCGACGTGCCCGCGCCCGAGTCCGAGCAACGCGTTCACAGCCGGCCGCGGGAACATCGTCCCGCCGGGGCGGTCCAGGTTCCCCGTGATGATGTTCAGCACCTGGATCGCCCACTGGCAGACCGCGCCGAACTGCTGCGTCGACACTCCGACCCGCCCGTAGCAGGCCGCCCGATCGGCCGTCGCGAACTCGTGCGCGATCCGCCGGATCGCGTCCGCCGGGATTCCGGTGATGTCCGCGGCCCGTTCCGGGGTCCACTTCTCCACCGCGGCCTCCACGGCCGCGAGACCGTCGACGTACGCCGCGACGCGCGCGTGACCGTCGGAGACGACCTGATGGATCAGGGCGAGCAGGAAGGCCGCATCGGTCCCCGGCCGGACGAAGTGATGCTCGTCGGAAACCGCTGCCGTTTCGGTCCGCCGCGGATCGACGACGACGACTTTTCCGCCGCGTTTCCGCAGTTCCTTCAAGCGTTTTCCGAAACCGGGCGCGGTCATCATGCTCCCGTTCGATGCCAGCGGGTTCGCGCCGAGCATCAACAGGTACGACGTCCGGTCGATGTCCGGCACCGCGATCATCAGCTGGTGCCCGTACAGCAGGTACGACGCGAGCATGTGCGGCAACTGGTCGATCGAGGTCGCGCTGAACCGGTTCCGGGTCCGCAACTGCCGGACCATCGTCGGCAGATGGGTGAGCGCGCCGAGGCTGTGCACGTTCGGATTCCCGAGGTACACCCCGACCGCGTTCCGTCCGTGCTCACGCTGGATCCCGGTGAGCTTGCCGACGACGAGCTCGTACGCCGCCTCCCACCCGATCTGCTGCCAGCCGTCGGCCGTCCGCCGGACCGGTGTGGTCAGCCGGTCGGGGTCCTCCTGGAGATCGCGGAGCGCGACCGCCTTCGGGCAGATGTGCCCGCGGGACAGCGGGTCGGACTCGTCGCCGCGGATGTCGGTGACCCGGCCGTCCTCGACGGTGACGAGCACGCCGCAGATCGCTTCACAGAGGTTGCAGGACGTCCGTCGTACGGTCATCCACTCAAACTACCCCCGGGTAGCGACGGCCGCATCAGTCGAAGCGCGCCTCGTCGAGCCGGCCGAGGATCGCGTCCACGGTCTCGCCCACCGACAGGTCGGAGTTGTCCAGCCAGAGCCCGCGCCGCGGACTGAACGCATGCAGCTCGTAGTCGAGCTCGTCGACCAGATGGTGCGCGCCGCCGAGCCGGGTCGAGATGACCTCCGGCCGGGGCGTCAGCACGACCAGGTACCGCGGCCGGGTCCGGATGCCGTCCAGGAACTCGCGCAGCAGCTCGCCGATCACCACGTCCTGCAGGACCACGGTGAAGCCGGCCTTCGCGTACTCGTCGGCGGCCTGACAGGCGAGCCGGTAGCGCAGCTGCAGCTGGCGTTGTGCGGCGAGCACGTCGTCGGCCATCGACGCCTGCCCGCTCACGATCATCCGCCGGAAAACGTCCCCCCGCAGATGCACGCCGTACTGGAACCTCTCGGCGAGCATCTGGGACACCGACGACTTCCCCGCCGCCATGATTCCACTGACGACGATCACCCCCTCGGACTCCATGCGGTGATCGTGCCACGTGCCGCGCGGTTTTAGGCCGGTCTCGGCGATTCTTGTCCGAAAACCCAGGTTTGCAAGGGGTTACTGCCGCGCCATCAGCGTCTCGAGGTGCTGGCGCAGCAGCTGCCGGACCCGGGCCGGGCTGGTGCGGTCGGGCTGGATGGCGGCGTGCAGTGCGAGGCCGTCGATCAGGGCGTGCAGGCGCTCGGCCTCCCGGCGTACGTCGAGATCGTCCTGGAGCGCGCCGTCCTCGGCGAGCGCGTTCAGCAGCGACTCGCACAGCTGCCGCAGACCGTCGTGCACGGTGTCGACGTGCGCGCGCAGGCCGCCGGCGCCGGACTCGGCCTGGGCCTGCGCCATGAACGCCATCCAGACGTCGAACTCGGCGCGCCGCTCGGCGTCCAGCGGCAGCGCCTCCTCGAGGTAGCGCAGCGCGATCGTGGTCGCGGAGCCCTTCGGCTGGATGGCGGCGACCCGCTCGGTCACCCGGCGCGACACCAGATCCATCGCGAAGCTCAGCAACCCGTCCTGGTCGGGGAAGTAGTAGCGCACCGCGCTCGCGGACCAGCCCGCCTCGGCGGCGATCGTGCGCACCGAGGCCGCCCGGATCCCGTCCCGGCGGACCACTCGCCACAGCGCTTCGGCGATCTCCTCGCGGCGGGCGGCGTGGTCGACGATCTTCGGCATGTGGTCCTTTTTAGCACAGCTGTGTTAGTCTCGTTTTACAACACGGTCGTACTTAAAAACTCGGGAGGGGAACACCGTGCTGCTTGCTGTCATCGCCGCGTGTGAGATCGGGTTCTGGGTCCTGCTCGTCGCAGGCCTGGCGGCCCGCTACCTGCTCCGGCTGCCGAAGATCGGTCTGGTGCTCCTGGCCGGCGTGCCGCTGGTCGACGTCGTGATGCTGGTCGCGAGCGTCGTGGACATCCAGCGGGGAGCGGAGCCGTCGTTCAAGCACTCGCTGGCCGCGATCTTCATCGGCGTCAGCGTCGGCTTCGGCCACCAGACGTTGCAGTGGGCCGACAAGTGGGCCGCGCACTACATGGCCGGCGCCCCGCGTCCGGTCAAGCCGCCGAAGAAGGGCCCGGAGCGTGCCCGCCGGGAGCGCGCCGGCTGGTTCCGGCACCTGCTCGCGTACGTCGTCGGCGTCGGCATCATGATCGGCCTCGGCCTGCTCTCCGGCCGCGGGTACGACGCCGCGCTCGGGCCCGCCTGGACCTGGACGATCGTGCTGGTCATCGACGCGATCGTGTCGTTCAGCTACTCCTTCGAGGGCGCCGCGGCGCCGGACCGGGAGAAGGAGTCCGTCTGAGGTCCCGGCGTACGCCTCGTGGTCGTCGTACATTGCGTTCATGACGACGACGGGGCGTATCTGGACCTGGCTGACCGTGACGGTGGTCCTGGCGGGCATCGTGATCCAGTTGCCGCTGTCGGCGCGGAACGAGGAGGGCTTCTTCTCCACCGCGCCCGAACGCCTCTTCAACGTGTTCGCGTACTTCACGATCCAGTCGAACCTGTTGCTCGGCGGTACGGTGCTCGTGCTCGCGCTGTGGCCGGACCGGACCCGGGGCGCGGTGTTCAAGACACTGCGGCTCAACGGTGTGCTGTGCATCGCGGTGACTGGCATCGTCTATCACGCGGTGCTGGCCGGGCTGGACGAGCTGAGCGGGTGGGCCTGGGTGTCGAACTTCCTGCTGCACACTGCCGCCCCGATCGCCGGCGTCCTCGGCTGGCTGTTGTTCGGCCCGCGTGGTCAGACCGACTGGCGGATCGTCGGGTGGTCGATCGTGTACCCGTTGCTGTGGCTCGCGTTCACGCTGATCCGCGGCGAGTTCGTGCACTTCTATCCGTACCCGTTCGTGAACGTCGACGAGCACGGGTACGGACGGGTGCTACTGAACTGTCTGCTGGTGGCGGTACTGTTCCTGGCTCTGGCGGCGGGGGCGACCACCCTCGACCGCCGGTTGCGCCGGAAGACAACCGTCGAAAGGTAGACCCGTGCTGGTGACCTCGCGCTCGTACGCCGAGTACGAAGCGATGTTCGACCTGGTGGAACTCCCTGAGTCCGTGCTCGACTGCTGTGCGGGCGGCGCCGGCTTCACGGCCGAGGCTGCGGCCCGTGGCGTGGACGCGATCGCCGCCGATCCGGCGTACGAGCTGGACCATGCCGAGCTCGTCGACAGCGTCCGGCGCAGCCTGCCGGCGACGTCGGGCATCGTCGACGAGCATGCAGGGAGCTTCGTCTGGCACTGGTACGGGTCGCCGGAGCGGAAGGACCAGTACCGGATCGAGGCGGCCGACCGGTTCCTGCAGGACGTCGAGGCGGCGCCGGAGCGGTACGTCGCCGCGGGCCTGCCGGACCTGCCGTTCGGGGATCGCCGGTTCGAGCTGGTGCTGTGCTCACATCTGTTGTTCACCTGGTCCGACAAGTACGACCGGGACTGGCACGAGGCCGCGTTGCGGGAGCTGATCCGGGTCAGCAACTCCGAGGTGCGGATCTTCCCGCTGGTGCAACAGGGTGCCGGGGCAACGATCCCGTGGCTGCCGGAGCTGCTGGAGTCCCTCGACGGCGTCACCTACGAGATCCGCAAGGTGCCCTACGAGTTCCAGGTCGGCGCCGACCAGATGCTGGTCATTACGCGCAGCTGAACTCTGGTGCTTCCCACCCATCGCGCTCACGGATGAGTGCGCCACTGACCCGTCACGATGGGCGGGAAGCGGTCCAGTGGGCCGGACGAGCGTGTGAGGACGGTCTACCGTCGCCCGCCCGGCCGGGTCCGGCTCAGCGCAGGTACTTACCGCAGACCGGCCATGGGGAAGCGCCGCGCTGCGCGTAGAGCTTCTTCGCGCGCATCAGCTGCTCGCCCGCGGAGGCCTTCGCCGGGTTGCCGGAGCCGCCGACACTGCGCCAGGTCCGCAGGTCGAACTGGAACAGCCCGTAGTAGCCGGCCGGGTTCACAGCGCGCGGGTTGCCGCTGGACTCACAGTTCGCGACCTTCGCCCAGGCGCCGCTCAGGTTGGCCTTGCCGCTGCTCTTCGGGCGGTCCTCGGACCGGCTGGTCTTCGCCTTGCGCTCCGGCTTCGAGCTCTTCTTCGTCTCGGCCTTCTCGGCCTTCTTCTGGGTGGTCCGCGGTGCCGGGTCGGCGGCGGCCTTCTGCACCCCGTCGAGCGTGAGGGTCTGCCCGATCAGGATGAGGTTCGGGTCCTTCAGGTTGTTGATCCGGGCCAGCTCGTGCCAGTCGGCGCCGTTGGCCTGGGCGATCTCGGAGAGGGTGTCGCCGGACTTGACCTTGTAGTCGGTCGCGAACGCCGAAGCGGCGCCGGCGGCGGTGATACCGGCTCCCAGACCGGCGATGGAGATGGTTCGGGCCACCCGGCGAGTGCTTCGCCGGGCGCGCGCATGTCGGGCCTTGGACATCTGGAAAGCGCTCCTCGTGAGCTTGGGCATGGTGGAACGCACCGTGCAGGGGGAGGCACCCGGACGCGGCGCCGACCAGGTCACGGGACAGCGTCCGAATGGTCACGCCACGGTAACGACGCGACCTGAGTCATCCTGTGTGAGGATCGCCGGAAACGCAAGACCAATCCGTGATCTGCCCCGAAGTTTTTCCGGAGCCTGAACTTCCGAAAGCCCAACAACAGAACGGTTTCCGGGCCGCGACACGCCGCACTGTACGCCTGGGAACCGATCAGTTTTTCAGCGCTTGAACCAGCGTTCCGGGACCAGTCGAACGGTCAGTTCGCGGATGGTCTCCCGGTCGTCGTCCGGCCACGACTCCCAGACCTCCCGGGCCCACTTGAGCAGTGCCGCTTCGACCTCGTCGACGCCGCCCGCGGTGAGCACGTCGTACGCCGTCAGCTCGCCGACGCGGGCCGGCGGGACGAGGCGCGGCCAGTCGGCGTACGAGTTCGCCATGATCCCGTGCGCGGTGCGGACGTCGATGTTGCCCGAGCCGCGTTCGAAGAACATGTAGAGACCGTTGAGCGCGAACACCGGCCCGATCCGCGGCGCGGCCGGGGCGACGTGCTGCGCGCCGTACGCGTCGATCCGGAGCTGGTGCAGGTATCCGAGCCGGGCCGCGTGCTGTACCTCGAAGCCGAGCAGCTCCCCGGCGACCTCCGCGCACGCGCCGGACGCGTTGTACTTCGGCGTACCTGGCCACTGTGAAACCGGCAGTACGGCGCCACAGCCGGGGCAGGTCGTGGATTCGTGCGTGCCATTCGGTGCGTTCACTCGTTGATCGAAACACGGGCAACCGCCGTCCGGCAGCTGGATTTCACCGCTGGGGGTGGTGAGGCGACAGACGGTGATGGGGGCAGAAGCGGTGATCCGAGTGGCTCTCGGCCATCGTGGCACGTTGGTGCGTGGTGCACTGGCCGCGGTGCTGGCAACGGAGAACGACCTGGACGTGGTGGCCGAGCTGGACCGCTCGGAGGACGTCCTCCAGGTGGCGGGGCGACGTCCGGAGGTGTTCCTGCTCGACCCGCAGCTGCCTGGCCGGATCCGGATCGAGGAGCTCTGCCGCAAGCTCGCGGGGCGCGGCGTGCTGGTGCTGATCGACCATGAGGCGATCGCCGCGACCAGTCTGGCGCTGGTGAAGCAGGCGCCGCGGATCGGCCTGATCGCGACCGACGCGACGACCGACCAACTGGTGCAGGCCGTGCGCGACGTCGCGAAGGGGCTGCCGGTGGTCGACGTCCGGCTGGCGGTGGCCGCGCTGAAGGCGGGCGACAACCCGCTCACCGAGCGGGAGTGCGAGGTGCTGCGCCAGGTGACCACCGGCGCGACCGCGCAGGAGGTCGCCCGGACCCTCAGCCTGAGCGCGGGCACTGTGCGGAACTACTTGTCCAGGATCCTCGCCAAGACCGGCTCCCGGAGCCGGATCGAGGCGATCCGGAAGGCTCAGGACGCGGGCTGGATCTGAGGGCCGGGCGTCCAGTTGCCGTGCAGGTCGCGGTACATCCGGGACGTGCGCATCAACGTGGCGTGTGTCCCGAGGGTGGCCTTGTTGCCGTCGAGCACGAGGATCCGCCTGGCCCGCAGCGCCGAGCTGATCCGGTGCGCGATGACGACCAGCGTCCCCTCGCGCTTGGCGAAGGCTTCCTCGGCCTGGCGCTCGGCCTCCGCGTCGAGGAAGCAGGTCGCCTCGTCGAGCACGACGAGCGGCGCGGGCGACAGGTAGGCGCGGACCAGCGCGAGCAGCTGCTTCTCGCCGGCGGAGAGCTCGCCCGGACGGACCGTGGCGTGCAGGCCGCCGAGACGTTCGACGAGCTGCTCGGCGCCGACGGTCTTCGCGGCGAGCTCCAGCTGACGATCTGTTGCGTCCGGCAACAAATAGGCGAGGTTGTCGCGCACGGTGCCGCTGAAGACGTACGCCTCCTGCGGGATCAGGACCCGGGTCTGCGCGAGCCGCTCGAGGCTGACATCGGCCGGCGGAACACCGCCGAGCTGCACGTGGCCGTCGGTCGGAGTCAGCATGCCGCAGACCAGCCCGGCCAGCGTCGACTTGCCGATACCGCTAGGGCCGACGACGGCGAGATGCTCGCCTTCGGGGATCGTCAGTTCGAGCTTGTCGAGCACGGGCTCGGCCCTGAGGCCGTACGCGAAGGTCAGTCCGCGCAGCCGGACCTGATAGCCGTTGAGTACGTCGACGGTGCGAGGCGCGTCGGTCGGGGTCGACGTGTCGAGGATCCGGCCGAGCGTGATGACGTAGCGCAGACCACTGTCGCCGAGAGCGTTCATCACCGTGTTCAGCGCCGGCTGCAGGCCGATCAGGACATAGGTCAGCCCGCCGAGCAACGTACCTGTGCTGACGCCGCGGCCCACCAACCACGGTCCGGTCGCGAGCAGGATCAGCAGCGGCAACCAGCCGCCCACGGCGAAGCACAGCGTCCGTAGCGCGGAAACCTTCGCCAGTGCGCGTTCCGCTGCCGCATACGCGTCGATCGGCACGCCGGCCAGCCATTCGGCATACTCCTCGGTCCCGGAGGCGCTGATGTCGCGGACGCCGCCGAACACCATCCCGGCCGAGGCCGCGAGGTCCTCGTCCGCGGTCAGTGACGCACGCACACGGTCCGCCGCCATCCCGAGCACCGCGAGCGACAACGCGAACCCCAGCAGGAACGGCGGTACGACGAAGGCGGCGACGAGCGGAGCGAGCGACAGCAACCCGGTCAGGACGCCGAACAGCGTGACCGCGAAACTGCGCAGCACGAGGACCAGGCCAGCGAACGTGTCCCGGACGATCTCGACCTGACGGTTCAGGCGGGCGACGGCGCTTTCGTCCGCGGTCCGGAGTGCGCCGCGGACGACCCGCCGGACCAGATCGTCCCGCAACGGCTCGACCAGCTCGCCGAGCCGCCCGTACACCTGACGCGCACCGGCCGCGCCCAGACCGGCGGTCGCGACCAGCCCGCCCAGCCAGGCGATTCCCTGCCAGGCATGGCCACCCAGAAAGCTGTCCGTCGCCCGCGCCACCGCAACCCCGTACACCGCCGTCGGCAGAATCTCCGGAACCGACCACCCGATCAACCTGACCGTGGCCCGCTTCCGTAGCGCGGCAGCGCCGTACGACAGCTCTCGTTTCATCCGAAAACGGCTCGATAGGAGGTGTTGTGCCAGAGGTCGGCGTGGGGGGCGATGGCGCGGACCTGGCCTCGGTCGAGCCAGATGACCAGGTCGGCGCGGGCCGCCGTGGCCGGGCGGTGGGTGACGATCAGGCGGGTGCGGCGGTGCCGGTCCTCGGTGAGAGTGCGGCTGATCTGGCGTTCGGTGGCGGTGTCCAGACTCGACGTGGCGTCGTCGAGGACCAGGAGACGGCGGGCCGGCCAGGCCCGGGCCAGGCCGAGACGCTGGCGTTCGCCGCCGGACATCGGTGCCTTGTGCAACGAAGTGAGGTACCCGTCGGGCAGCCGGCTGACGAAGTCGTGGGCATGCGTGGCGCGGGCGGCCGCGAGCGTGCGGACCGGGCTGACCGCGTGCGGGTCGATCGCCTCGCCGATCGTCCGGCCGACCAACTGCGGGCGCTCGAACGCACACCCGACCGCGCTCCGCAGCGCATGCCGGCTGACGGCCTGCAACGGTACGCCGTCCAGGGAGACCTGGCCGGTCGACGGGTCCCGCAGCCGCGCCGCGACCGCTGCGAGCACGGACTTTCCGGCGCCGCTCGGGCCGACGACCGCGACCGTCAGGCCACCGGGGAGCTCGAGACTCACGTTGTCGAGCAGGACGTTCCCGTCGGCGACCACGCTGACACCGTCGAACGTCAGCTGCCCGGGGCCGGACGGCAGCGTCAACGTGCCGTGCGCGACGGGCTCGACCGCGATCACCTCGGCGGACCGCCGGACGCCGGCCTTGGCGCGGGCGAGCTCGCCGAGCACGCCGGTCAGGTTACCGAGGCCGGCCCCGAGCACGGCGTACTGCGAGGCGGCGAACAGCTCTCCCGCGGTGATGTCGCCGCCGACGAGCTGGATGCCGCCGACGGCCAGGACCGCGACCAGGACGAGCGGGCCGACGACCGCGGCCTGCGCGCCGGAGCGGGCCAGGATCCGCCAGGTGACGACACCGTTGCGGTGCAGCTCGGGCAACAGCCCGAGGATGCGGCGCTCCTCGCGCTCCGTCGTACCGGCTGCGGTGATCGTGCGGATGCCGGTGAGCGCCTCCGACAGCAGCGCGGCGATCCGGCCCTGGGTCTCCTGATAGGCCAGGCTGACGTCGGCGGTCCGCTTGGCGAAGGTCCAGAGCACGAGGACCACGAGCAGGACGCCGCCGAAGAACGCGGCCGCCAGCCACGGGTCGATCACGGCCAGCAGGACGAGGCTGCCGAGCGGGGGAGCGACCGCCGCGATCGCCGTCACCGCGGCCGGCCCGGCCTGGGCGGCGTCGGTCGCATTGGCCGAGACGCGGGTGACAAGGTCGCCGGTCTCGAAGTCGCGCGTACCGCCGGGGCCGCCGCGGACGACGTGCCGGACCAGCCGGTGGCGGAGCCAGGCCGTGGTCTCGGCGACGCAGGCCGCGCCCGCGAACGCGTCGATGATGCTGGCCGCGATGCCGAGCCCGATGAGCGACGCCGCGACGACCAGCCAGCGCGTGTACCCGGCGCCGGCCACGATCGAGTCGACCGAACGCCCGAGGACCGCCGGAAGCGCGAGCGTGACGGCGCTGCCGATGAGCGCGTTGACTCCGATCAGCGGCAACCAGCCCCGCCCCCGCTTGGCCACCTCCTTGAAGGTGATCATCGGCGGAGACCTGTCTGGTCCGCGACGAACGCGAGCATGTCGGCGGCCAGGCCGATGCCGCCGGTGGTGTGCCCGGCGTCCGGCTCGAACCTCAGCAGGACCGGTCGGCTGCCGGCCGTCGCGTGTTGCAGCGCCGCGCACAGTTTCCTTGCGTGCAAGGGATCCACGCGGGTGTCGTTCCCGAAGGCCGTCAGCAGGACGGCCGGGTACTTCACGCCGTCGGCGACGCGGTGGTACGGCGAGTAGGAGAGCAGGGTCTCGAAGTCGTCTGCGTCCTGCACCGTGCCGTACTCCGCGGTCCAGCGTTCGCCGAGCCCGGAGAGCTCGTAGCGAACCATGTCGGTCAGCGGGGCCGAGCAGACCGCGGCGGCGAACAGCTCTGGGCGTTGGGTGAGCGCGGCCGCCGTCAGCAGGGCGCCGTTGGACTCGCCGCAGATGGCGAGCTGGTCGGCGGTGGTCCAGCCATCGGCGATCAGGTGCTCGGCGGCGGAGATGAAGTCGTCGAAAACGTTCTGCTTGTGGTGGCGCGTTCCGGCGTGGTGTGAGCTGCCGTCGCCGCGAACGGTCGCCGTCACGAAGGTCCCGCCTGCTTCGACCCAGGCCAGCGCGAAGGCGGAGTACGCCGGCGTGAGCGACTGCCCGAATCCGCCGTACCCGTAGAGGATCGTCGGACGCGGCCCCGGCTCGCCGATCACCTGCAGCTCGACACCGGTTCTGGTCGTCAGCCGGCGCATCGTGGCTTCCCGCGCGGCGACGTCTCCAATTGTGGTGCGGGTGCTCGCGTCGTAGCAGTAGACGGTCGGCGGCGTCACGCTGTCCGTGTAACTGAACCAGGCTCGGTTGCCGTGGGCGGTCAACGCACCCACTGACCCGCTGCCGGGGAGGTCCAGGGTCGTCTGCAGCCGGCCGCTCTCCCGGTCGTGCACGGTGATCTCGTTGGTCGTGCTGACCAGGACCACGTCGTCGAGGATCGCCAGGCCGGTCAGCGGCTTGTCCGGGCGGAGGTAGTCGTGCCAGACCGTCGGCTCGGTCGGGTCGCCGACGCAGATCCGCCCGGTGGTCGAGTCCTGCGCGGTGACGACGTACAGACGGCCGTCCGGACCCACTGACATGATTGTCGTCGCGTCCTGCGGCAGATGCCGCGGCGGTGCGTCGATGGTCAGGTCGGCGAGCCACACGTCGGTCGCGGTACAGATCGTCAGCCAGCGGCCGTCGGCGCTGATCTCCAGGCCGTACGACGCCTCGTCCGCGAGGACCGTGACGTCGTCGGGATCGCCCAGGCGGTGACGGCGCACCTGCCGGAAGCGCACGTAGTAGAAGGTGTTTCCGTCGGGGAGCCACGTGACGGGCGAGTAGCGGCAGCCGTCGATCGGCCCGTCGACCACCTGGCCGCTCGCGATGTCGAGGACGCTCAGCGACGAGCGCTCGTCACCGCCGCGGGACAGCTGGTACGCGAGCGTCGTGCCGTCCGGCGAGGGCTGCCAGGCGTCGAGCGTGGTCAGGCCGGTCGGGTCGAGCTGCTTCGGATCGATCAGCGGCTTCTCGTCGACGTACAGGACGGCGTGCTGCTGCCCGGCCGCGCGGCGCAGCGTGAAGCAGCGGTCTCCGCGCCAGACGGGCGTGGACACGCTGCAGACGTCCGACAACCGCCGGACGTGGTTCTTCCAGCCGAACCGACTGGTCAGCGACGCGGCGTACGTCAGCCAGAGCTCGTCCTGGTCCCGCAGCCATCGCTCGGTCGGCGCGGCCGCGGAGTCCTCGAGCCAGCGGTACGGGTCCGCGACGTCACTACCGTGCACCTGCTCCACGAGCGTCAGACGCTCGGCGCATGGATAAGACTGCACGGGTCGATCACCTCACTCTCCCCTTGTCCCACCAACACAACGAGCAGGCAGGCCCGGGGCTACAGGTCGGCCCTGGGCGGTGTCACCACCCAGGGCCTCACTACCTGGCAATACAGGTGCCGTATCAGTGGCAGAGCAGCAGGCTCAGGTTGCTCGGGGTCTGCGAGGCGCAGCCCAGCACGGTCAGCGTGGAGCCGCCGTGGTGGTGGCCGCCGTGGCCGTAACCCGGGGTCTCCAGACCCTGAAGGTCGAGAAGTGCCATGTTTTTACACCTCCTTCGGTGCGGTTCGTCGGGATGGGGACTCGGACCACTGGGGAGGTCCGAGGAACGGGAGGGACACCGGCGCGTCGTGCAGCGCCGTGCCCAGGGCCAGCAGGACGCCGGCCGATCCGGTCGCCAGGTCCATCGAGAGACGGAGCAACTGGTTGCCCGGGAACGCGAGACCGCCCTCGAACGGCATCGCGTGCCAGCCGAGACCGTGCACCAGGTCGTCGACCTGGTCTTGGAGCACGGCAGCAGCGAGGAGAATGCCCGCGCGGCCCATGAACAGCCCTGGCTGGACGTAGTAGCCGCAACGCGTGACCCGCTGCAGCTCCCGCAGCTGCAGGTTCAGCTCGTCGGACGGACGGTGGCGCAGGTAGCGCTCGAGGACCAGCGCGATGCCGACGGATCCCTCTTCCAGGTAGGGGAGGGTTCGCCAGCCCTGGTTGACCTGGCGCATCCCGTCCTCGGTGAGCACCGTGCGCTTCAGGTCCTGCCGGATCGCGATCTCCGCGAGGTCGAGCAGACCGGTGTCACCGAGCTGCTCGAAGGCGTTCAGGAACAGCAACGCCGGGCCGGACGAGCCGTGCATCAGGCCGGCACGTGCGTGCTGCCCGCCGCTGATCTCCGCTACGTCGGTCTCCAGCCGGTCGGCGACCAGGTCGAGGACCCGGACCGCCTTCGCCCGGAGCGCCGGCTCGGTGTCGAAGTGCAGCAGGTTCAGGCCGATGCCGGCGAGACCGGAGTGCAGCCCGAGCTCGCGGGAGCTCCAGTCGTCGTCGAGGGTGCGGTCGACCAGGTCCAGCGCGTCCTGCCGGTAGCCCAGCTCGTCGAGGACATGGGCGACGCCGTGCAGACCGTCGTACAGCCCGGGGCCCGTCGCGGTGCTGACGGCTTGCTTGCGCAGCCAGTCGTCGTACTCCGGGAAACGGCCGGCCCCGGTCTTGGCCAGCGCGTACAGGACGCCGGCCGCGCCGGTCGCGAGGTCGATGCCGCCGCCGTCGCGGAACTGCGCGATGTCGCCGGGGAACAGCCGGTCCGTGCGCTCCGGTGTCGCGCTCGCGAGGATCGCCTTGGTGAGCGCCTGACGTACGTCGGTCCAGCCGGCCCGGCCGGGGAGTGCGATGCCGTCCAGCTCGTTGGTCGCGTCGGCGCCGACGATCGTACGCACCGCGTCGTCGAGGGTGTCGCGCGCCACGGGGAACGTCTCGGCGATCATGTCCGCGAGCTGGAACGCCTTACCAGGATGGAGATTCAACAGGATCGTCGCCTGCGGCGCGTAGACGCCGAGCGCGATACAGGCCAGGGCATATCGGTCGACGTCGACGCCTTGCCGGTCCGGCGGAGCGGCGTACCCGGGGTGGGCGAGCGTCGAGCGTGCCCGGTCCTCGGCCCTGGTCGCGACCTCGAAGTCGATCAGCGTGAGCTTGCCGTTCACGTCGAGAAGCAGGTTGTCCGGATGCAGGTCGCAGAACACCACACCGCGCTCGTGCAACTGCCCGACGGCCTCGCCGACCTTGGCGATCATCGCGGTCGCCCACTCGGCGTACCCGGCCTTGTCGGCCTCGGTCGCGTCCGGGTGCGTCAGCGGATACCGCCGGACCAGCTCGCGTTGCAGTGACACCGAGTCGATGTGCTCCTGCACGAGGAAGTGATGGTCGCCGAGCTGGAGGTAGTCGTGCGTCCTCGGTACGGCGTCCAGGCCGGCGAGCTGCTCGAGGATGTCGCGCTCGTGGGCGATCCGCGCGACCGCGTCCCGCCCGGACATGTCGAGCCCGGCGTACGGACGGCCCTCCTTGAGGACGACGCGGTCGCCGGTCTCGTTGTGGTGGCCGAGGTACACACCGCCGCCGTTGGAGAACTGGATGACGCCGTCGATCGTGTATGCGAGGTCGTTGGTGGTGACCGCGTTGCGTGCGTCGAGATGTGGCTGCAGGAAGTCCGGCAACTGGACCCACGGCGGCGTGACGAAGGTCGGGCCGCGATGGTCCGGCACGAGGGTGCCGTTGGCGTCCTCGATCGCGAGCACGCGCTCGCCGGTCGGCGAGAGGCAGTGCCTGCTGACGAAGGCGCCGTACCGCACGAACAGCGGGCCGTCGGCGTAGCGCAGATCGCTCAGGATGTAAGGGCCTGCGACGCCCTGGAGGACCTCGTTCAGCTCCTTCAGCACCAGCTCGAGCTGGGCCTCGTCGGTCGGGTAGATCGTTACCAGCTTGCCGCTCGACCCGCGGGGAGCGGCCTTGGAGTTGACCATCACCAGGACGGCCTCGTTGCGCAGGTACTTGAACGCGATGCCGCGCGGGACGCAGTACTCCCACACGGCGTCGAGCGTCCGCTCGACGTCCTGCAGCCGCGCCGAGACGTGGACCTTCCAGCCCTGCAGCGGGAGCTGGAGATTCTCCGGCGCGTAGTGCATCCACTGCTCGCCCGGCACGTGCCGCCAGCCGCCTGGCACCGGCCGCTGCGTGATCGCGAAATCCGGATGCTGGGCACCACGGTTGGCCGGCGTCTCGTAGAACCGCCGATCCGCAAGGCAGTAGAACTCGTAGCTCTCGTGCATGACTGTCCGACCCCCTTTCCGTTGGTGCCCGCCACATCTTGGGCGCCCGGAGCAGGGTCGGCGTAGTGCACGATGTCATCACTCTCGTGTGAAGAACCCACACACCACGAGTGAGTATATAAACACTCTTCGTTACAGTACTGCGCGCCGCGAGCGTGAATCGCCCTGTAACACCATGTCAATCCACGACAACCCCGTCACGGCCCGTAACTTCCGGCCAGATGTGTCGTGCTCAGACCGGGTAGGTGTGGACCTCGGTGGCTTTGAGGGTGGTGTGGAGGGGTTGGCCCGGGGTGAGGTGGAGGTCGGCGACCGCGGCGGTGGTGATGTCGGCGAGGAGGTCGGCGGGGCCGGCGGGGGCCGCGTTCAGGCGGACGCGAACGGTGTGGGCGTGCTGCTCGATGCCGGTGACGACGGCGGGCCAGGTGTTGCGGGGGCTGCCGGACGGGTGCTCGGGGTACAAGCTGACGGCTGCGGGCGGGAAGGCCACGTGCACCGGACCGGTGGCCGGTTCGGCGAGGGTGATCATGCCGCCCTCGGTGAGGGTGACTGTGGTGCCGGATGCGTTGCCGCGGTAGAGGTTGAGGCCGACCAGTTGAGCTACGTAGTCGGTGCGCGGGCGATGGGCGACCTCGGTGGGTTTGCCTTCCTGGACGACCTGACCGTTCTCGATGATGATCAGGCGGTCGGCCAGGACCATGGCGTCCAGCGGGTCGTGCGTCACGAGGAGTGTGCGCCCTTCGAAGCGCCTGAGGTGCTGACCCAGTTCGGCGCGGACGTGCAGGGTCGTGCTCGCGTCCAGGGCGGCGAGCGGTTCGTCGAGCAAGAGGAGCTCGGGGTCCGTGGCCAGTGCTCGCGCCAGCGCGACCCGCTGGGCTTGGCCGCCGGACAGCGCGCGGGGACGAGTACGGGCGTACTGCGACAGGCCGACGGTCTCGAGCCAACGAGCAGCCTCCATCCGGGCGGTCTGTTTCTCGACACCACGGGCACGCAGACCGAAGGCCACGTTCTCCAAGCAGCTCAGGTGGTTGAAGAGCAGGTAGTCCTGGAACACGACGCCGATCGGCCGGCGGTCCGGCGTACGAAAGACGCCCGGCGGCTCGTCCCACACTGTGGAGTCCAGGGCGATACGGCCGCTGTCCAGCGCGAGCAGTCCGGCGATCGCACGCAGCGCCGTGGTCTTGCCAGCGCCGTTGGGCCCAAGCAGCGCGACGACCTCGCCCGGCGCGACCGTCAGGTCCAGCGCGAGACCGAAGGAGCCGCGGCTCACCCGTAGGTCGGCGTACAGGGTCACCGGAGCCCACCGATCCAGCGCTCGCGAAGAGAAGCCAGTACGACGACAGAAACGAGCAGGAGCACCAGACTCAGTACGACGGCCACGTCGGGGTCCGTCTCCAGCGCCAGGTACACGGCCAGCGGCATGGTGGTCGTACGGCCGGGGAAGTTGCCCGCGAATGTGATGGTGGCGCCGAACTCGCCCAGTGCGCGCGCCCAGCACAGAACCGTGCCGGCAACGATCCCTGGCGCGATCGAAGGAAGCGTGACACGCCGGAAGGTGGTCCACCGTCCAGCACCGAGTGTTGCGGCCGCCTCCTCGTAGCGCGGGTCGGCGGCACGTAACGCGCCCTCGACGGAGATCACCAGGAAAGGCATGGCCACGAACGCCTCGGCGACGACCACACCGGCAGTCGTGAACGGCAACGAGATGCCGAACCAGGCATCGAGGTGCTGACCGATCAGGCCGCGCCGCCCGAGGACCAGCAGCAGCGCAACACCGCCGACTACTGGCGGCAGCACCAGTGGAACCGTCACAAACGCCCGGATCACGCTCCGGCCGGGCAGTCCGCCACGGGCGAGGAGCCATGCAAGCGGGACGCCCAGCAGCAAACACACAGCAGTCGCGGCAGTCGCGCAGACCAACGACAGCCGCAGCGCCTGCCATACCTCAGCGCTGAACAGCTGCCCCGGCAGCGTCGACCAGGGGGCTTTGGCGAGCAGTCCGATCAACGGAACGATCAGGAACGCCAACCCGAGCAGTGCAGGCAGCAAGAGCACGAGAGGGACGCGCCCGCTCGTACTCCTGCTCCGACGACTCATGGCGCGTCGAAGCCCGCCGCGGTCAGCACGGCCTTGCCGTTGTCGGACAGCACATACTCCACGAAGGCCTTGGCCCCGTCCGGGTTCGGAGCCTCGGACAGCGTTGCGATGGGGTACTCGTTGACGGCCTTCGCCGACTCCGGAAACTCGATGCCCTCAACCTTGTCCTTGGCGGACAGTACGTCGGTCTTGTACACGAGCGCCGCGTCGACCTCGCCGAGACCGACCTTGGTGAGCGCCGCCTTCACGTCCTGCTCGAGGCTGTCGGGCTGTGCGGTGATCCCGACGGCCTTGAACACCTTCTCGGCAGCCGCTCCGCACGGCACCTGCGCGGCGCAGATCGCGATCTTCTTGTCCTTGTCCGCGAAGTCCTTGATCCCGGTGATCCTGCCCGGGTTGCCCTTCGGCACGGCGATCTCCAGCGTGTTCTTCACGAAGGTCGTCGGCGTGCCCTTGTCCTTCACGTCGTCCATGTTCTTCGGCGCCGCCGAGGCGAACACGTCCGCGGGCGCGCCCTCGTTGATCTGCTTGGCGAGCGCCGAGCTGCCGGCGAAGTTGAAGTGCACCTTGACGCCGGGGTGCGCGGCCTCGAAGTCCTTGCCGAGCTGGGTGAACGTCCCGGTCAGGGAGGCGGCGGCGAACACCTCGACGGTCCCGGACACCGTCGGCGTCGCCGAGCTGCCCGACGATGACGACGCGGCCGGGGTGTCGTCGCCGCACCCTGCCAGGGCGAGCGCGGCGACAGCGGCGAGGACGGCGAACGCGGTACGGCGGACCATCAGGCCTCCGGGATCTCGACGACGACATGGGTGGACTTGATCGAGGCGACGGCCACCACGCCGGGCTCCAGGCCGAGCTCGTCCGCGGCCTCACGACTCATCAGCGAGACGACGCGGAACGGCCCGGCCTGCATCTCGACCTGGGCCATCACGCCGTCCTTGAGAACCCGGGTGACGATGCCCCGCATCCGGTTCCGCGCCGAGGCCGCGGCCGTGTGACCCGGCTCCGGAGAGTCGGCCAGCTCCTGGGCGAACGCGGCGAGCGCCTGCCCGTCGACGGCCATCCGCCCGCTCGCCTGTTTCGACGCCAACCGGCCCTGCTCGATCCAGCGCCGCACCGTGTCGTCGCTGACGCCCAAGAGCGCGGCTGCCTCACTGATCCGCAAATTCGGCACGAGAGAAAGCGTACCGCCGTAGATGCGGATTGATGCCAGCTTTTCCACAGTCAGAGAACGGTGACGGAAAGTAGCGGCGATTCCTCGTAAGTTAGAGGACATGAGCACATCGGCGATGCGGGACTACTTGGACGGGCCGCACAAGGCGGCGCGGGACGTCGTGCGGGCCGGCCTGGCCGCGCACGCCGACCTGGGTGAGCTGGCGGTGCGGCTGCCGCGCGACGAGTACCGGGACCGGATCCTGGACCTGTTGCTGGAGTCGGCCGCGGACGGGCTGCCCGGGCGCGGCTACCCGAAGGAGTACGGCGGAGAGGCGGACCTGGGCGGGTTCATCGCGGCCTTCGAGACGCTGGCCTTCGGTGACCTGTCGCTGATGGTCAAGGCCGGTGTGCAGTTCGGCCTGTTCGCCGGCGCGATCCTGCACCTCGGGACGAAGAGGCATCACGAGCGCTACCTGGCGGACGCGATCAGCGGGCGGCTGCTCGGCTGCTTCGCGATGACCGAGACCGGTCACGGGTCGAATGTGCAGGCCGTCGGGACGACGGCGACGTACGACGAGGCGACCGAGGAGTTCGTCGTGCACACGCCGACCGCGGCGGCGCGCAAGGACTACATCGGCAACGCGGCGCGCCATGGGCGGATGGCGGCCGTGTTCGCGCAGTTGGTCGTCGGGGGGCAGCGTCATGGGGTGCACTGCCTGCTGGTGCCGATCCGGGGCGCGGACGGTTCGGCGCTGCCGGGCGTGACGTTGTCGGACTGCGGTCCCAAGCTCGGGCTGAACGGCGTCGACAACGGGCGGATCGTCTTCGACCAGGTCCGCGTCCCGCGGGACGCCCTGCTGGACCGCTACGCCCAGGTCGATGCCGACGGCAACTACACCAGTGCGATCGAGAATCCGGACCGCCGGTTCTTCACGATGCTCGGCACGTTGGTGCAGGGCCGGGTCTCGGTCGGCGGCGCCGCGATCAACGCGAGCAAGGTCGCCCTGACGATCGCGATCAGGTATGCCGCGCAGCGGCGCCAGTTCGGCGCACCGGGAAGCGACGAGGAGGCGCTCCTGCTCGACTACCGGATGCATCAGCGCAGACTGCTGCCGCTGCTCGCGCGGACGTATGCGCTGCACTTCGCGCAGGCCGACCTGGTGGAGGAGTTCGTCCGGGTGTTCAGCGACGACCGGGACGAGCACGACCGGCGCGCGCTGGAGGCGCAGGCGGCCGGGACCAAGGCGCTCGGGACGTGGCATGCGACCGAGACGATCCAGATGTGCCGGGAGGCCTGCGGCGGCGCGGGTTACCTGGCGGAGAACCGGTTGGCGACATTGAAGGCGGACACCGATGTGTTCACCACCTTCGAGGGCGACAACACTGTCCTGCTGCAGCTTGTGGCGAAAGGTCTCCTGACCGACTACCGCGAATCGTTCGGCAAGCTGGACCCGTTGGGCACGGCGCGGTTCGTCGCCGCGCAGGCCGTGGAGATCGCGGTCGAGAAGGCGGCGCTGCGACCGTTGATCGAGCGGCTGCGCGACGCCGTACCGAATCGCAGCGACACCGCCGACCCCGACGCGGGGTTGCGCGACGACGCGTACCACTCGGGCCTGCTGCGGTTCCGCGAGGAGCACATGCTGTCCGGGGTGGCGCGGCGGTTGAAGGCGGGGATCGATGCGGGGGACGAGCCGTTCGAGGTCTTCAACCGGTGCCAGGACCATGTGATCGCGGCCGGTCGCGCCCATGTGGACCGGGTCGTGCTCGAAGCGTTCCAATCCGCGGTGCGGAATGCGCCGGACGAGATCCGGCCGCGCCTGCAGGAGCTGTACGACCTGCACGCGCTGGCCACGATCGAGGCGGAGCGCGCGTGGTATCTCGAGCACGGGCGGCTGTCGCCCGGCCGGTCGAAGGCGATCACCGCGCTGGTCAACGAGTTGTGCGCGGCCGTCCGGCCGGCGGCGGTGGGGCTCGTCGACGCGTTCGGAGTACCGGGCTCGGCAGTGGAGGTGCCCATGGTTGTACCGTCACAGCATGAGTGAGCCGATCGAACCCGCCTCGGCCGCCGAGGCCGCCCGTGAACTCGCCCGGGTGCTCCTGGAGCAGGCTGACGCTCTGGATCTGCACGACCTGCGGGCCACCGGCGCGATCGAGAACGTCCGGGTCCAGGCCCGGGCGCTCGCGGACGCCGTCCACGAACGAGGCTGGGGCGACATCTTTCTCGGGATCGACTCGTACGACCCCGACGAGCTGGACGACCTGCCGCTGGGACCGGACGACTTCGACGACCCGGCGGACTACCGGGAGATCGTCGAGGGCAGCCCGCTGGACGACCTCGAGGAGCTCGAGGAGCCGCTGGTCCCGGAGAACGGGATCCGGCTCAGCTACCAGGCGCGCTACGACTACGTGGTGACGGACCCGGACGCCTTCGTGCAGTACGTGCGCAGCCGCGCGGACGAGGCGCAGAACGACGAGGTCATCGACGACATCGAGGACGCGCAGTCGGCCTTCGAGCTGCTCTGCTACCTCGACGGGCTGGGCTCGAAGGAGTACGAGTCGTTCGGGCTCGTCCCGGGCGGCGGCGAGGAGTCGCACAAGGTCGTCCAGTTCTCCCTGTGGGACCTGGACCCGACGCGCCGCGACGACACGTACCCGTACTAGGGCCTAGGCCGACTGACCGCACCAGAAAGCTGCCCGCTGTACCGGTCCCCAGCAGCACCGGTACAGCAAGGCAGCATCCAGTAAGAAACGCCGACCGTGCCGGGCGTTGGTCGCCACCTCACTGGCGACCAACACCCCACCGACACGGCCGGCGTCCTGCTGTTGCCCCGAGAGGGCAGTGGCCCGAAGGAGGGCGGACCCGCGTCTCATTCCGTGACCGGCAGGGGAGGTACAGTCCGGTCGCGGACGGGAGTGCTGCGGGAACCACCTGGACCTTGCGCCGGCGACCCGTCCGTCGCCGACAACTGAACGTTGTCACGGCGCCCGGCGTACCGGGAATCCTCGGGTTCAAACATTTGCATTGCCTTTGAAGTAAGCAACGCTCAGTAAAACTTTCTTCACTTTCCGTGCAGATGTTGCCTGCCGCAACAACTAACCAATTGTCAAGATTCACTGCTGGAGTTGGGCAAGCGCGGCGAGCACCCGCCGATGGTTGTCCGGGGCGTCGTCGATCCGGAGCTTCTGGAAGATGCTCCGCATGTGGCTCTCGACGGTCCGCTCGGCAAGCACCAGGTGCGCGGCGATCGCGCTGTTCGAGCGGCCCTCCGCCACCAGCGCCAGCACCTCGCGTTCCCGTGCGGACAGCGCGGACAGCGGATCGCCCAGGCGTGTCGGTGTCACCAGCGCGGCGACGATCGCCGGATCGAGCGCGGACCCGCCGTCCACGACCCGGCGCATCGCGTCGAGGAAGTCACCGACGCGCAGCACGCGATCCTTGAGCAGATACCCGAACCCGCCCGTGCCGACCAGTCCGACCACGTGCCGGGTCTCGATGTGCTGCGACAGCATCAGAATCGGACGGTCCGGCCGCTCCGCGCGTAGCGTCACGGCAGCCCGCGCGCCGTCGTCGGTCATCGTCGGCGGCATCCGGACGTCGATGATCGTCAGGTCCGGATCCTTCGCGCGGACGACGTCGACAAGCGCCTCGGCGCACGCCGCCATACCGACGACGACGTGACCGTTCTCGGTCAGGAGCCGGCTCAGACCCTCGCGGAACAAGGCGGAATCCTCGCCGATCACGATGCGCACGGGATCTCCACGGTGATCGAGGTGCCGGCCCCGGGTGGGCTGTCGACGGTGAACTCCCCGCCCACTGACGCGACCCGGTCCCGCAACGATGTCAACCCGAACCCCTCCTTGGCGCCGCCCACGCCGTCGTCGCGCACCACGGCACGCAGTACGTGGTCCGTCAGACCGACCGAGATCGAGATCCGGGTTGCCCGAGCGTGCTTGAGCGCGTTCGCGATCGCCTCGCCGACCGTGAAGTAGACGGTCGTCGCGGCACTCTCACCGATCTCCAGTTCGGGTACGACGAGATCGACCGGCAGCGTACTGTCCGAGACCAGATGCCGCAGCGCGACCGCGAGTCCGTCGTCGAGGCGACTCGGCCGCACGCCGTGCGCGATCCGGCGAAGCTCCGCGACTGTGTGCTCGAGCGTCTCCACCACCTCGTCCAGTTCCCGGTACGCCGATGCGCCGGGAGACAACTGGTACTGCACCGACCGCAGCCGCATCCCGATCGCGATCAGCCGCTGCTGCGTGCCGTCGTGAAGATCCCGTTCCAGGCGTTGCCGCTCCGCGTTCACCTCGTCCATCAACCGCGCCCGACTCGTGCGCACCTCGGCCAGCGCCTTGCGCAGTTCCAGCCGCAGGCGACTGACCTCGATCGGCAGCCGGGCCTCGACGACCGCCTCACGCGCGCGCCGGACCCGGCGCGCCGACGTCGTGCCGAGGACCAGCGCGCCGACCACGGAGTCGCCGGTGTGCAAGGGAATCGCCCCGGTGGGTACGTCGAGTTCCGCTCCGGGGCGTCGGAGCAGGACTTGGAGTCCGGGGTCGTCGAGGGCGGTCCGTAGCACTGCCTCGATCTGTTCCGGCTCGGCTTCGCCGTCGCGCACCCGTCGTACGAAGGTACGGATCCGGGTCAGCGCGACGGTCCGGTCCGGATCGACCAAGCGGCCGATCGCCCGGTGAATCCAGTGGTAGAGCGGGAGCAGGACAAGTGCGGTGACGAACGCGGCAGTCGTGACGCCGATGCGATCGGGGAAGAAGCCGCCGACCATCAGGACCACCGCTGCGAACACGCCCGCCGAGAGCAGGGTGGTCACGCCCCAGCTGACGGTCGCACCGAGCAGGCGGTCGATGTCGAACAGGTCGTGCCGCAGGATCGCCACGGTGATCGCGCCGGGGACGAGAAGCAGCATGGCGACCAGGAACCAGGTGTAGGCCAAGGTCCCCGGTACGCCGAGCGCGGTCCCCAGCCAGCTCGCGGCGAGCAGGATCGGTACCGCGACGGCCGCGGCCATCAGCCAGCGCAGCCGCTGCCGGGTGAGTTCGTCGCCGCGCCGGTAGCGCACGACCAAGCTGGACGCGGCCGCGAGCAAGGCTGCCAGGAACGCGCCGAAGGCGACGACGATCAGCAGTACGCGCGGTGGCGTAGGACTCGTCCGCGCGGCGCCCTCCCGGACGACGACCAAGGTCACGAGGGTCGCCGAAACCGGCATCGCCACCAAGACCCACCGCCAGATCCGGCCGGGCAGCAATCCGTCCGGGAAGAGCAGGACCAGCGTGACGAAGCCAAGGAAGATCCAGGGCCAGGTACCGTCCGCGATCCCGTCCAGGGTGGATGCCGCCGGCCACGGTCGTGAGGTTCGTGCCGTCGCGCCCCAGTCCTCCACGACGAACACCAGCGTGGGCATCGTGGCGGTCAGCGCAAGCGCCGGTCCGATCGGACTCACAGGGACTCGAACGACGACCAGCCAGCTGAGCAGGAAGGCCGGCAACAGGAGGGTGGTCGTGAACGGCCAGTCTGCCGGGCCCCCGATCGACGACGGTCCGTAGGCGAGCACCGCGCGTACGGCGGCGGCCGCGACGAACAGGACTGTCGCGGCGACGACCAGACGCCAAGGCCGGACCACAACCACATGATGACCTCGAACGGCCGTTCGCGCACCCGTGCCAGCACTTAGTGGCGGGCGCGGGCTGTGATCCGGCGACAGCACCGATGCGGCGCAGCGCCTGCCGGCGCGATCGTGGCGGAGTCGGTTACTCGAGGAGGGGACTTCCCATGATTGCCATCGCCACCGTTCTGTTCGCGTTTCCGCTCGGCTTCTTCCTGCGGAACCGGCTGAGTGCGTACGTCGCGTACATCGCGATCTTCGGCTACTGCTTCACGTTCCAGTTGGTGTACCTGATGCGCAGCTGGGTCGGCGACCACTCGCAGGCGTTCCCGGCGGACCCGAACGCCTGGCCGTTCGGGTACCTCGTCGTCACAAGCGGCATCTACATCATCGGCAACCTACTCGTCGCCTTCGGGCACCGCGTCGGCAGCAAGCGCCGGAACCGGGCCGTCGATCTCGACCCGGTCAAGTGACCGGTCGCCTGGCGCTCCGGGAGGGAGGAGCGTCAGGCGAGCTCGAGTTCCGTGGCCGGGCGGGCGGGGACGTCACCGTACGTCGTGGTGCGCTGGCGCGCCGGGCGGCCGGCGGCGGTCGCCATCGCGGTCAGTTCGGCGATCGACTTGCGGCTGCCGTGCTTGGATCCGGCCATCCGGCTGATGGTCTCCTCCATCAGCGTGCCGCCGATGTCGTTGACGCCGCCGTTCAGGACGGCGACGCAGCCGTCGACGCCGAGCTTCACCCACGAGCACTGGATGTTGTCGATCCGGCCGTGCAGCATGATCCGCGCCATCGCGTGCACCGCACGGTTCTCGTCGTACGTCGGGCCGGGGCGCGCCACGCCGGCCAGGTAGATCGGCGAGTTCTGGTGGATGAACGGCAGCAGGACGAACTCGGTGAAGCCGCCGGTCTCGTCCTGGACGGCGGCGATCGTGCGCAGGTGCTGGACCCAGTGGTGCGGCGCGTCGACGTGGCCGTACATCATCGTCGAGCTGGACGGCAGGCCGACCTTGTGCGCGGTGCTGATCACCTCGATCCAGCTTGCCGTCGGCAACTTTCCCTTGGTGAGGATCCAGCGGACGTCGTCGTCGAGGATCTCGGCCGCGGTGCCGGGGATGCTGTCCAGCCCGGCCTCCTTCACCGAGATCAGGAACTCCTCGATGGACAGACCGGTCCGGACCGAGCCGTTCACGATCTCCATCGGCGAGTAGGCGTGGACGTGCATGTCCGGCACCCGGTCCTTGACCGCGCGGACCAGATCGGCGTACGCCGTACCCGGCAGGTCCGGGTGGATGCCGCCCTGCATGCAGACCTCGGTCGCGCCGATCACCCAGGCTTCCTCCGCGCGCTGGCCGACCTCGTCCATCGACAGCGAGTAGGCGTCGGCGTCGGTGCGGCGCTGCGCGAACGCACAGAACCTGCAGCCGGTGTAGCAGACGTTGGTGAAGTTGATGTTCCGGTTCACCACGTAGGTCACGTCATCGCCGACCGTCGCCTTCCGCAGGTCGTCGGCGATCCGCGCGAGCTGGTCCAGCGCCGGCCCGGTCACCGTCATCAACGTCAACGCCTGCGCATCCGACAACCCAGCCGGGTCACGCTCAGCAGCGGCCAAGGCCGCCTTCACGTCGGCAGCGATCCGTTCAGGGGCGGTCGAACCAGGCGCCTCGCCGATGCCTGGCGTGGTTGCCGGCGCTTCGGCGGCGCGGCGTTCCGCGACCTGCTCCCGTAGTACGTCCCAGTCGCCGTAGGCGGCGTCGAAGTCGGAGCGGGTCTCGGTGCGCCTGCCCTCGGTGTCGATCGCGGTGTGCAGGTCGGTGCGGCCGACGCTGTCCCACCCGCCGTCCGGCTCCTGCCACGGGAGACCGGCCGGCTTCGCGGCCTCGTTCGCCAGACCGGTGGCCGGGTCGACGAGTGCCTCGACGTGCGAGATCAGCCGCGGATCGAGCCAGGGCTCCCGCAGGTACTCCGGATGCGCGGTGAGCCGCTCGCGCAGCACGAACCCGGCGTCGGCGGTCACCTTGGCGAGGTCGTCGATCTGCGGCCACGGCCGCTCCGGGTTCACGTGGTCGGGCGTCAGCGGCGAGACCCCGCCGAAGTCGTCGACACCCGCGTCCAGCAGCGCCCGGCACTCGGCCAGATCGACCAGGTTCGGCGGCGCTTGGACTCGAACCCGCGGCCCGAGCACGATCCGCGTCGCGGCGATCGCGGCCAGCCACTCGTCCAGCGGTACGTCGGCGTCGTTGCGCATCGCGGTGTCCGGCTTCACCCGGAAACCCTGGATGATCACTTCCTGGATGCCGTTGTACTGCCGGGCGATTTTCCGCAGCGCGAAGATCGAGTCGGAACGTTCCGTCAGCGTTTCCCCGATGCCGATCAACAGCCCGGTCGTGAACGGCACGTTCGAGCGCCCGGCGTCCTCGAGCACCCGGAGCCGGACCGCCGGGTCCTTGTCCGGCGATCCGAAGTGCGGCTGGCCCTTCTCCTCGAACAGCCGCCGCGACGTGGTCTCCAGCATCATCCCCATGCTCGGCGCGACCGGCTTCAGCCGCTGCAGGTCCTGCCACGACATCACGCCCGGGTTCAGGTGCGGCAGCAGGCCGGTCTCCTCGAGCACCCGGATCGCCATCGCCCGGACGTAGTCGAGCGTGCTGTCGTACCCGGCCTCGTCGAGCCACGTCCGCGCCGCCTCCCACCGCTCTTCCGGGGCGTCGCCGAGCGTGAACAGCGCTTCCTTGCAGCCCAGTGCCGCACCCTGCCGCGCGATCTCCAGCACCTCGTCCGGAGACAGGTACGGCGCGTGCACCCGGCCGGGTGTGGTCGCGAACGTGCAGTAGTGACAGCGGTCCCGGCACAGCCGCGTCAGTGGGATGAAGACCTTCTTCGAGAACGTGATGATCCCGGGCCGGCCGGCGTCGGCCAGGCCCTGGTCGCGGACCCGGGCCGCGGTCGCCATCAGCGCGGTCAGTGCGTCACCGCTCGCGCCGAGCAGCACCTCCACCTCCGCCGGGTCGAGGGTCTTGCCGTCGTCCGCGCGCTTCAGCGCGCGCCGCATCGCTGTCGTCAGTTCTGAGGGGGCCACGAGATCCGAGCCTAAGTCGCGGAAAACGCTGGATCCCGCGATTCCGGAGAGCAAAATCAATCCGTACGAACGTCCTGATAGTTTGCTGTTCGTGCAGGTCAGGCGGGGTGTCGACGGGCGCCGGGTGCGCGGTGAGCAGCGCCGCGGCGAGCTGCTCGCGGCGACGCTGACCGTGATCGAACGCGACGGAGTCGCAGGTGTGAGCCATCGCGCGGTGGCCGCCGTGGCGGACGTGTCGATTGCGTCGATCACCTATCACTTTCCGACACTGGACGACCTGCTGGTCGCCGCGCTGCAGTCGGCCGCCGAGGACCTCGCCGCCGAGCTCCACGGCCGCGGGAGCGAGCTGGGCGCGCGGCCGGCCGACGAGCTGGCCAGGCTGATCGAGCACAGCGTCGTACGGCGCCGTGGGCGGACTCTGGCGCTGTACGAGCTGTACCTGTTCGCGGCCCGGAGGCCGGATCTGCGGGAGACGGCCGGGGCGTGGTTGGAGCCGCTGACGGAAATCGCCCGCGCCTTCACGGCGGATCCCCAGAAGGCGAGACTCCTGGTGGCCGCGCTCGACGGTCTGCTGATGCAGGCCCTGATCGGTGCCCGCGACCTGGACCAGGCGGACGTCGCCGCGTTATTGGAGGTGCTGAGGTAGTCGGTGCCGAGTAGGGTCGCGAAGGAACTCGCCATCAGGGAGGTCCCTCGGTGTCAGAGCCACCAGTGCAGCCCTTGTTCGCGTCCGCGGTCCGCGCCGCCCGGAAACTGCAGGAACTCGGCGATCCGCTGCCGGCCGACGCTGTCACCCAACTGTCCAAGCTGGAGAGCAGTTCGCTGAGTGAGGCGGACCGGCGCAGCCAGCTCGAAGCGCTCCTGCAGCCGTTCGTCCTGGTGGAGGTGTCGATCGACGAGCAGGGGATGGCCCTCTGCGCGCCGGGCGCCGCACCGCCGCGCCTGGTCCAGCACGGCTGGCGGAGTTTCCTTGTGCGGGTGGCGAATCCGCACCGGATCGAGGCCGAGCTGGCGACGTTCGACGGCGGCACGTACGCAATGATCGACCACCAGAGCCACTCGGCGCGGATCGCGCTGCACGACACCTTGACGGTCGTCCCGCGGATCAAGCACGCGTGGCTGGACACGAAGCTCGCCGCGCCCGGTGAACTGTCCGGCCTCGAGGTCGAGTACAAGGTCATCAGCCTCTACGCCCGCGACGACGGTGTTCGGTCGGGTGGAGTGATGCTGGTCGCGGCGGACGAGCACAACCACAGGAGTCTGAGTCGATCGCCGCTGCGGATCGCCGGTCAGCGGACGGGCTTCAAGGTGCGCGAGTACGGCGCTTCGTTCGAGTTCGACTGCGCGCCGGCGCGAGAGATCCAGCTCGACATCCGCGAGCCCGACGGCCGCAGCTGTATGGCCGCGATCACCATCCAGGACGGGCAAGGTCGCTCGTACCCGTCGAAGGCGATGCGTCTGGCGCCGGACATGTTCTTCCACGAACACGTTTACCGGGCGACCGGCGAGGTGGTCCGGCTGCCCGAAGGCAAGTACCGGGTTTCCGCGATCCGCGGGCCCGAGTACCGGACTGTGGTGCTGGACGCCGAGGTCGGCACGGAAACAGACAGCATTCCGGTCACACTCGACCGCTGGGTCGATCCGGCGAGCCGCGGGTACTACTCCGGCGACCCGCACATCCATGCCGGCGGATGCTCGCACTACAACGTCCCCAGCGAAGGCGTCACGCCCGAGACGATGATCCGGCATGTCCGCGGGGAAGGACTGTGGCTCGGCAGCGTGCTCACCTGGGCGCCGTGCTACTACCACCAGAAACAGTTCTTCAGCGGTGAGTCGATCAGCCCGGCGGCCGACCTCGAGTACCCGGAGATGCAAGCCGCACAGGGCATGACGTGGACGCCCAGGCCGACGGACCGCGACGGCGAGAGCGCCCTGCGGTACGACGTCGAGGTGTCAGGCTTTCCGTCCAGCCATTCCGGACACGTGATCCTGCTCGGGCTGTCCGACCAGGACTACCCGGGGACGTCGCTGATCGAGGACTGGCCGTCGTGGAACCTGCCCGTCATGCGCTGGGGCAAGGCGCAGAACGCCCTGGTCGGGTACGCGCACTGCGGGCTCGGCCTGGCGGTCGGCACCGAAGAGCTGCCCAACTACGTCGTGCCGTCGTTCCAGAGCATCGGTTCGAACGAGATCGTCGTCGACGTACCGCTTGGGGCCGCCGACTTCCAGTGCGGCGCCGAGTTCGCGCCCGCGTCCGAGCTGAACATCTGGTACCACCTGCTCAGCGTCGGCTATCGCACGCTGATGCTCGGCGAGACCGACTATCCGTGCATCTACGACGAGGGCCCCGGCGTCGGCCGCACATATGTGCGACTGACCGATCCGCCGTCGGGCCCGCAGGCGATCGAGGCCTGGATCGCCGGGCTCCGCGAGAAAGCGTCGTACTTCGGTGACGGCCGCAGTCACGTCTTCGACCTGGCGGTCGACGGTGACGTCGGTCGCGAGCATCAGCTGGACGCGCCCGGGCAGGTGCGGGTCAGCGCGACGGTCGCCGCCTGGCTGCCCGAGCAGCCGCCGCCACCGCCGGCGGGGCGTCCGGCGTACAGCGCGCCGGTCGGCTGGCACCTCGAGCGCGCCCGGATCGGTACGTCGCGCTCGGTCGTCGTCGAGCTGGTGGTGAACGGCTTCGCGGTGGCGTCCCAGCAAGTGGTTGCCGACGGCACCGAGCAGGAGATCGCCTTCGACGTGACGGTGGAACGCTCGTCCTGGCTGGCGTTGCGGATCCTGCGTAGCGTGCACACCCAGCCGGTCTTCCTCGAGGTCGGCGGCCGGCCGGTCCGGGCGTCACGCCGCAGCGCCCAGTGGCTGCACGACTGCGTCGACCAGCTGTGGAAGGCGAAGTCCGGGTTCATCCGGGAGAGCGAGCGGGACGCGGCGCGGCAGGCGTACGACGAGGCGCAGGCCGTCTACCTGTCACGGCTCGAGGAATGCGAGGTCGACTGATGACTCACCACGCACCTGCAATCGGGTGCTGCGGACCGGTGGAGACCGACGCGCCGATCGCGGTCACGATCAATCCGGAGGCGCGGGTGAACGTTGCCCGCAGCGGTGCGCCCATCGGCACCTTGACGCCGGGTGCGTGGCACCCGATCGCCGTGACGGTCGTCAACGACGGCTTCGTCACCGGGCCGTTGGTCGTCGAGTCCGAACCGGTCAGCGGGCTCCAGCTCGAGGTGCCGGCACACGAGCTGACCGGGGAGCATCGACAAGAAACCGTGTTCCGGGTTCGGCTCGACGCGCCGACCGTGGTCGACGTGACACTGACCTTCCGGGCTCTCGGCGCGCTCGGCGGCCTGGCCAACCACAGCACGGTCGATCTGCTGCTGTCGGCCAGGTAGCGCCCGAGCTACCCGAGGTCGGGTGCTGGAGCCCGGGCACCGCGGCGTCCGGGCCGCTTGGCTGGGTGCATGCTGAGGTTGTCTGTCGAGGCATTGCGGACCAGGTGGCAGCTGTTCGCTGGTGCGGTGGTCGCTGTCGCGCTCGGGGTCGGCTTGGTGCTGTCCGGGCTGCAGATGCTGACTGCGACGGATCGGCCGGTGCTGCCCGCGGGGTTGTCGGCTTTCGAGCGGGCGAAGGTCCGCGAAGGCTACGTCGGGGCCGCGACGCTGCTCGGAATGTCGGTGATGCTGGCCGTTTTCCTGAGCGTGTTCATCGTGAGCACGACGTTCGGGTTCATGACCGTGCAACGGCGGCGCGAGTTCGGGCTGTTGCGGCTGGTCGGGGCGCAGCGCGGATACCTGTGTCTCATGGTCGCGACCGAGGCCGGCCTGCTCGGGGCCGTCGGCAGCGTGGCCGGGGTGCCGGTGGGTGTGCTGGCGACCTGGGCGCAGTCGTGGTTGCTCGTCCAGCTGGGGATGTTGCCGGAGTGGTTCGAGGCGCCGTGGGATCAGGGCGCGATGTGGGCGGCGATGATCGTCGGCGTCGGCACCGCGCTGGCCGGCGTGCTCGCCGCGGCCTGGCGGGCGTCGCGGGTCAACGCGCTCGAGGCGATCGTCGAGGGACAGGCCGCGCGGCGGGTGATGACGCGATGGCGCTGGTTCTGGGGGCTGTCGGCCGCGTCCGGCACGGTGCTGCTGGTGATCGCGGCGCAGGCGGCGCGGGATCTCGTGGCCGGGCTGATGATCGGGCTGGTGGTGATGATCAGCGGGGCCGTGGCGCTGAGCCAGCTGAGCCCGGTCGTGGTCCCGCTGGTCGGCCGGCTGCCCGCGATGGTTGTCCGAGGCAACGTGATCGCCGACCTCGCGCGGGCCGGCGTGCTGCACGCCGTACGGCGGAGCGCGGCGACCGCGGCGCCGCTGATCGTGCTCGTCGGGCTGGTCGTCGGGCTATGGGGCACGTTCGGGTCGCTGGCGAAGGCGGTCGGGGTCGAGCAGCAGCGGTTGCTCACGGCCGATGTCGTCGCGGATCACGCGGTGCTGCCGGGACCGGGGATCATGGCCGCCTCGGTGCAGACCGCCGTACCGATCGCCGTCACACGTTTTCGGAAAACGGTGTACTCCGAGGCGATCGGGATCGACCCGGTGGCGTACCAGCGAACGCACGAACTGCGGCCGCGGAAGGGATCGCTGGATCGGCTGACCGGGCGGACGATCGCGATCGGGCCTGGAATGGCGGCCGAGGGCTACAAGCTGGGATCGACCCTCAAGGTTGCGCTGGGCAACAGAACGCTCGCGGTGAAGGTCGTCGCGATCATGCCCGAAACGCTCGACGTGAGTGAGAACTTCTTCATCCCGCGGGGTCTGCTGCCGGCCGGCGGACGGACCGAAACGCTGGTGAAGCTCGCGCCTGGCGCCACGATGGACGGCCAAACTGTCGAGCAATGGGCGCGGGCGCGGGGTGAGGCGCAGCAGCGGAGCAACTCCGGGCTGTTCGCCGCGCTCATGGGCCTGGCGGGCATCTTCACCGCGGTCGCGGTCGTCAACGCCGTGGTGATGTCGACGGCCGACCGGCGGCAGGAGTTCAGGTTGTCGCGGCTGGCCGGGCTGACACGAGGGCAGGTCGTGACGGTGGCCCTGGTGGAGTCGGTGACAGTCGTGGTGGTCGGCGTCCTGCTTGGATCATTGGTCGCCGCGGCGGCACTCGCGGGGATCGCCGCAGGGCCTTACGGCCTGGCAGCGTTGGCGATTCCGTGGCAGTTGCTCGGCCTGATCTTCGCGTCGGCGTTGGCCGTTGTCGGGATCGCGGCAGCGCTCACTGCCTATCGCGCGACGTCTCGCCGGCTCGGCACATACTGAGCACGACGACATGGTGGAACGGGCGGATCAGGTTGTAGTAGAACCGCCCTGCGGGGCGCAGGAACTGCACCAGGGTGACGACCTTGAACGTGGCCGGCCGCTCGTTGTCGGTGATGAACGCGAGGTACCCGATCAGGTGGTTGTCGGTGACCTTCAGCAGCAGGTAGTGGTCTTCCTCGCCGCGTACGACGGTGAAGAACGCGTCCTTCTCGCCCGGCGTGAAGCTCACGGTCTCGGGCCGCAACCGCCGCGTGTCCGGGATCCCCGTCGTCTCGAGGCGAAGCACTGCCGCGACGGCCATCCGGACGGCGAACAACCCCTTCATCCACAACGGGCTGTGCCCCAGCGAGCCGGCGACGAATTCCCGCAGCGTGACGTCGCCGTGCGCCGTCTTCACGTCGATCTCGTCCACGACCGGCACCAGGTCGTCGAGCTCGTGCAGGGTGGTCGGCATGTGCACTCCTCTAGTCGATGAGGCGGAGGACCAGGTCGTAGATCTCCCGCACGTCCGGCTTGTGGATCGGTGGCAGCACCTGCTCGGCGCCGATCAGGATCAGGTACAGCAGCTGCGCGAACCGGTCCGGATCCACCTCCGTCTTCAGGCCGCGGCACAGCTTCTTCAGGTACGCCGTACGCGCCGAATCCACCCGCTCCTGCGCGGCCCGCACGTCCGGATCCTGCAGCGCCCACGCCCGCACCGCGATCTCCAGCCCCGCACTGTCCGGATCCGCCAGCACCAGCCGCAACAGGTGCTGCAGCTTCACGTCCGCCGCGTTGTCGCCGGCGCCTTCGACCGTGTCGATCAGCCGCGTCGTGTACCGCGCCTCGAAGTACTCCAGCAAGGCCGCCTTGTACCCCGCGGCCCCTTTGAAGTGGTGGTAGTACGACCCCTTCGTCACCCCGAGCGCCCCGGTCAACCGCTCGATGGTCACCGCCGGCGCCCCTTCACCAGCCAGCAACTCGAGCCCGGCATCCAACCACTCGGTACGACTCAACACCAGAAAACCATACCATACCGTTTGGTATGTTCTCGCGACGCTTGGCCAGCCGCGCGGGGCGTGCAAGGTCGACAGGTAGTGCACCGGTGAGACGCTGTACGCGCGGGCACGTTCAGGCTCAGGTGCACTACCTGAGGACCCGATACCTCCTGTCGACTTGCACACGACGGCATTACCTGCGGCACCGACCATCCGGGTTCAACATGACGACCCCGCCGGAAGAAGGCTCCGGCGGGGTCGGGTTGAAGGGTCAGGCGTCGGCGGCCGTGAGGGCTTCGGCTTCCGACTCAGAGTGGGTGGTGGGGACGCGGAGGTGCGAGAGGGGCTTCCAGCCGGTCGCGAGGACGGCGACGGCGAGCAGAACGGCGACGGCGCCGACGTAGAACGGGAGTTGGATGTTGAACTCCTCGCCGAGCTTGCCGGCCAGCCAGGGAGCGACCGCGCCGCCGGAGAAGCGGACGAAGGAGTAGGCCGCGGACGCCGTACCGCGCTCGACCGGGGCGGCGGCCATCACGGCCTCGGTGATCAGCGTGTTGTTGATGCCCAGGAACAGGCCCGCCACGATGACGCCGGCCGCGAGCACCGGCTTGTGGTGCGCGTACACGCCCATCACCGCGAGATCGGCGCCGAACAGCAGCAGCACGGTCATCGCCACCGGAAGGGTGCCGAACCGGCGCTGCAGCCGTGGCGCGACGAACACCGACGTGAACGCCAGGCAGATACCCCAGCCGAAGAAGATCAGCCCGATCTCGCGCGCCGACATCGCCAGCGGGAACGGGGTGAAGGCGAGCAGCGTGAAGAACCCGAAGTTGTACAACAGCGCGGTGACCGCGACAGTCGCCAGCGACCGGTGCCGCAGCGCCTTCAACGGCTCGACGACCGACGTACGCCGTGCCTCCGGCGGCGATGCGGGCAGCAGGAACGCGGTCGCGGCGAGCGCGATCGTCATCAGGACCGCGACGCCGAAGAACGGGCCGCGCCAGGAGATCGTGCCCAGTTCGCCGCCGACCAGCGGGCCGGCCGCGATGCCGACGCCGAGCGCGGCTTCGTAGAGGATGATCGCCTCGGCGACCGATCCGGCCGCGGAGTTCACGATCGTGGCGAGCGCGGTCGCGATGAACAGCGCGTTGCCCAGTCCCCAGCCGGCCCGGAACGCGACGATCGCGCCGATGCTGTTGGACAGCCCGGCCAGCGCGCTGAAGACGACGATGATCGCCAGACCGATGAGCAGGGTGCGCTTGGCGCCGATCCGGCTGGAGACCGCGCCGGTGATCAGCATCGCGACACCGATGACCGCCATGTAGCTGGTGAACAGCAGCGAGACCTGGGACGGGCTCGCGTGCAGCTGTTCGGCGATCGGCTTGAGGATCGGATCCACCAGGCCGATGCCCATGAACGCGATCACGCAGGCGAACGCGACCGCCCAGACGGACTTGGGCTGCTTCAGGAACGACGACGTGCTCACCGGGACGTGGCCTCCGAAGGTTCGAGGGTGAGGAGCTTGTGGACGATGGCGACGGCGGCCTCCAGGGTGGTGAGGTCGTCGGCGGGGAGCTGGCGCAGGTGTGCGGCCAGCGCGGCCCCGGCCTGCCGCCGCGCACTGCGCAGCTCGGCGAGGCCGGCGTCGGTGAGGCTGATCAGGCTGGCGCGCGAGTCGGACGGGTCCTGGGCGCGCCGCACCCACCCCTGGTCCTCGAGCCGCTGCACCAGGTTGGACATGGTCGGCTGCGAACACCGGTCGGCCTTGGCCAGCTCACTGATCCGCGCCTGCCCGAGCTCGTCCAGCCGCCCGAGCACCCGCATCGCGGCGTGCGGCAGCGTGTTCACGTTCCGGGTGGCGAGCCGCGACAGCCGCGTCGACGCCACCACCAGGTCTTCCCCGAGGCCGGTCAGATCTCGTGTTGTCACACTCGCAAATATACATAGCAATGCTATGCATCTCCACGGACGTGAACGAGATCATGCCGCGCCGGTTGGCGAGATTCGCCAGATCTCGGCTGTTGGCCGCCCTACCGCCGCTCAGGTGAAGACGTTGACGGCTCGGGCCACCACGAGGCCCACGACGGCCAGCGCGATCATCGACTGCAGGCCCATGGCCAGCTTGGCCCACAGCGCGAGGGGCATCACGTCGGTGGGGCTGAAGGCGATGGAGGTGGTCAGCGACAGGTAGAGGTAGTCGCCGAAGCCCGGGCGCCAGTTCGGCCGGGCGAGCTCCGGGCTGACCTGCTGCGTGAAGGCGAGGTCGAGGTACTGCGGCATCCGATGGGCGCGGTTGGCGGCGCCGCCGGCGTCGAGTTCCCAGTACAGCAGCGCGAACGAGAGCAGGTTCGACAACCACACGACGGCACCGGCGGCGAGCAGCTTGGTCGGTGAGTTGGTCATCGACCCGCCATGGATGAGCGCTGCGATCAGCCGCACGGTCGCCACCAGCGCGTCCAGCACGAGCAGCGTCACGACCGTGATCGACGCTCCACGCAACAACGACGACCGTTTGTCGATCCGCCCCGGATCCCGCACGATCAGGACCGTCAGCAGCAGGACCTCGACCACCGGCAGCACCCACGCCGGCAGCAGCCGTAAGTCCGTGGGCCGGACCAACGTCAACAACATCGCCAGCACCACGGCAGCCACACTCGGCCACCGCGGCTCCCCCCGAACAGGTCCCGAATCCCCACCCCCAAGACCACCCACCCCCACCACGGTACGCCCGCGGCCGGCGCGCGACGTCCTGTCACTCCGGCACCTGGCAGAGCGGCACCTTCACCAACCGGTCCGGCCAGATTGAATTACAGTGACCGCGTGCCGTACGACGAATTCCTCGAGCGCTACAAGGCGGCGCAGCGCGGCTGGCGGCTCGGTGCTGTCGACGCAGCTGAAGCGCTCACGGCGCTGCGTGGCGTCGTACCGGAGATCGAGGACGCACGGCTGCGGCAGACCGCGGAGTTCCTGATCGAGCGGTGGGCGGCGCAGTTGTCGCCCGACGCCCGGGAGCGGATGGAGCGTGCCCAACGGATCGCCGCCGAGGCGGAGCTGGACGCGGGCGACGCGCGGGAGCGGGTGGCCCGGCTCGAGCGGGGGATCCGTGGCATCACGGCCGTCTCGCGCGAGACGCGCGACGAGTTCGAGCAGCACGCCCTCCTCGCGTTGAACGAGCCGTTGGCCCAGCTCGCGAACAGCTGGCGAGCGGACGTCGGCGAGTGAGGATGCCGCTACCGCAACCTGCCACCTTCGACGAGTTCATGCGGCTGCAGCACGTGGGCGCGGTGAATGTCAGCGGCGCCGACCACTCGAGCTGGAACGGGACGTGGGAGGTGCAGCCCTACAAGCTGACCGACGACGGCCTGCGCGTGCTCGGCTCGGCGGGCTGGGATCACGTCATCCGGTACGACGAGGAGCGGGTCCTGCGGCCGCTCCGGCAGATGTTCTTGCATGCCGGGCAGCAGCAGGACGATGCGACGCTGTTGCGGTACCGAGAGGCGCTCGCCGTGGTGTACCACGAGAACCTGCACCTGCTCGCCGGACGCGGCACCGAGCACGCGGACGCGGAACAGGACTTCCGCATTGCGGCGGTGCGGGCGCTCGAGGAAGGCGTGACCGAGAGCTACGGCCACGAGACCCTGGACGACTACGTCGACGAGTTCCAGCTCGGTCTCGTGGCCCCGGGGATCAAGAACGTGGTCGGGTTCCCCGCCTACGAGCGGTTCACTCCCGCGGCCGAGACGCTGGCCTACGAACTCGGCGGGCTCGACAACGCCGATCGTCTCGAGATGCTGCGGCGGATGGCGATCGTCAACGCGACCGGCAAGTGGGCCGTCGCGACCGGCGTCATCGCCGACCGTTACGGCCTCGGCGACCCGCGCTTCGCCCAGGAACGCGGGATCGCCGAGCGCCGGATCACGAACGCGATGTGGAAGCACTTCGGGAAGCTCCCCGACCTGTCCGGCCTCGGGTCCCACCTGATCTTCAGCCGGTCCTGCGCGATCGGCCGGAAGGCGTTCGAGGAGGGCCGGGCCGTCGCCGGGCAGTACTTCGCCAGAACCGTGTCGTTCGGCGGTGTGGCGTCGCCCGGTCGGGCGACGTCCGGCTGGGGCAGCTACTCGGCCCGCGGTGGCCCGCCGTACTCCGTCACCCGGCGGCCCGGGGGTCCCGAGCGCCGGCCTTGAACCATCGCAGCCGACTCGGTCAGAGACCTGGGGAGGGCCCTAGGGACACACCCTAGGGCGGGTGACGGCGCGATCCACCTGCGCAACATCTTCGCCAAGCGCGGCGTCAGCTCCCGGCGGGACCTCCGCACACCTCGCTAGCGACTCGGGGGGATGTTCTGGTTCAGGTGGAACAGGTTCGTGGGGTCGTAGGTGTTCTTCACGGCGACGAGCCGGTCGTAGGTTGCCGTCGGGTAGGACGCCCGGACGATCTCCTCGTTCGTCTCGCCGGTGAAGTTCACGTACGACGCCGAGTCCGGGCCGAGCGCTGCCGCGGACGAGCGAGCCCACCGGACCGCCTCGTCGTACCCGTTCGCATCCGGCGTCCTGGCGACGACGTTGAGGATGTACTCGCGGTCCCGCGTGCCGAACGCGGTGGCGTCCGCCGGAACCCGGCCCATCGCGCCACCGAGATGGTGGATGTGGAGTTCGGAGACGCCGTTCGGCACCTGGGCGTGCGCCGTGACGAGCGCATCGACAGTCGTCGGCCCGAGATCGTGGAAGAACGCCGAGCGGAAGTAGTTCCGCATGCCGCGCGGGAACAGCGGATCGAGCAGTGTCTGCATCGCGGTGTACGGCATCGGTCCGAACAGGTCGGCCACCACCGGCGCCAGCTCACGGAAGGGCCTGGTCGCCGCGTCCCCGTCCTCGGTCCGCCCCGAATACATGCCGAGGACGGCGACGATCGGCTTGCCGTGCACCTCCTCCGGCAGGAACGGCAGCGGTGGCGCGGTGGTCAGGTTGAGTGCCAGCGACAACTCGTCCGGTGCGGATCCCGCCGCCGCACCGAAGCCGCGCAGTACCTCAGCCACATGGTCGCCCGGGTAGAAGACCAGGCCGGCGTGAACCGTCGGACCAACCTCGTGGGCCGTGAACTCGAACGATGTGACCACTCCGAAGTTGCCGCCGCCACCCCGCAACGCCCAGAGCAGTTCCGGATTCTCGTCCGTACTCGTGTGCAGGTACCGGCCGTCCGCCGTGACGACATCGGCCCCGACGAGGTTGTCGCACGCGAGTCCGGCGCGGCGGACCAGCCAGCCGATCCCACCGCCCAGCGTGAAGCCGGCGACCCCTGTCGTCGACACCAGACCGCCCGTGACCGCGAGCCCGAAGGCCTGCGCCTCCGCGTCGACGTCTCCCCACACGCAGCCGCCCTGCGCGACGATCCGGCGCCGGTCCGGGTCGATCCGTACGGCGTTCATCGGCGACAGGTCGATCACCAGGCCGCCGTCGGTCGTGGAGAAGCCGGGGATGCTGTGCCCGCCGCCCCGCACGGCCGGCGCCAACCCCTCGCTCCGCGCGAACTCCACCGCCCTGATGACGTCGGCCACGCCGCGGCAGCGCACGATCAGCGCGGGATTCTTGTCATGCGCGGCGTTCCAGATCGACCGCGCCTCGTCGTACGACGGATCGGTCGGCCGGATCAGCTCGCCACGAAGTCCCTCGGCGAACTCGCCGAGCGTGGCCTCCCCGAGTGCGTCCTGCCGGGCTTGCGTTGTTGTCATTTCCGCTCCTAGTTGTCCTACCAGGCTCTCCTGGACGGGAACGACGTTAGGAAGGCCGCCTTCGCAACGACTTAGCGTGGCTTAGCCCGCTATCAGCGTGTGTTGTCAGCCGTGCTGCGACAGGGCGGCGACGCGGGCGGTGCCGATGCGGCAACCCAGCTTCCCGAAGAGCTCGGATGCCACTCGGAGGTGTCCGTCGACTGCCTGAGCGTCACCGTCGTCCGCGGCCAGCTCGGCGGCGACCAGCCGGCCCCAGGCCTCGAGTCGCAAGTAGCCCTGCGGCCGAAAGGCCTCGACGGCCTGTTCGGACAGCACTCGAGCGGCGCGCCGTTCGCCGGCGAAGAGCTCGACAACGACCAGGTTCAGCAACACGCCCGCGGCCGCCGGCCGGTCGTCGACCGCGTCGCCGCGGTCGAGGGCGATGCGCGCGAGGCGCCGTCCGGTTCTGGGGTCACCGGCCGCCGCGGCCAGCAGCCCGAGGTTGGCCAGCGTCAGATTCTCACCACGCCTGTCACCGAGCTGCTCACGAATCCGCAACGCGTCACGAAGATGCTTCTCGGCCGGATCGAACAGTCCCAGGTCGCGTGCGATGCAGCCCTGGTGGTTGAGCGCATGGCCTAGCCCGGACCCGTCGCCGATTCCGGCGAACGTGTCGACCGAGCGTCGTACGGCGTCGAACGCGCCGTCCAGGTCGCCCGCCAGCCGATGCGCGTCGGCGTACGCGGACAGGGCGTAGCCGCGGGCCCGCACGGCACCGACCCGGCGGCCGAGCAGGAACGTCTCCTCGAATACCGGGACCATCGACCCCCCGACCGGCGCGAGCGGCAGACACAGCGTCACCGCCGGGAAGAAGGGCGCAGCCGTCGTATCGATCAGCTCCAGTCGCCGCAGGCATTCGGCGAATCGTTGTTGCGCGGGCACGACGTCCTCCCGGAACAAAGCGACCATCGCGGCCAACCCTTGGGCGGTGGCGGCGACCGGTGCGGATCCGAGGGCGTCGGCCTGTGCGAGCGCCTGCTCGGCGGTCTGTTCGATCTCGTCGAGGTCGCCGCTACCCAGCAGGAGTGTGCCGCGCAGTACCCCCGTGTACACGACGTCGGTGGGATCGCCGGACTGTTCGGCGACCGCAACGGCTTGGTCTCCGAGGCCCGGCAATCTGTCGCTCAAACCGCTCCGGGCGTCGAGGACCGCGAGTGCGAAGATCGCCCGCGCCCGTTCCCGGGACGGTTCGACGGCCACCGCGAGAATGCGTTCGAGCCAGCCCGCTCCCTCGGCGAAGTGTCCCCGCGCCAGCCAGTACTGAGCCAGGTTCACGCCGAGCAGCAAGGCCCGCTCGCGATCGTTGCGGAGCGCCCATCCGAGCGCGGCACGGAGGTTGTCGTGATCGACATCGAGCAGCTGTGGACGCTCGACGACGACGCCGGCGCGTTCCGGGTCCTGGTTCAAGGTCAGTTCCAGGAAGTGCCGGCAGTGCGCGCTCTCCAGTTGCTCGATCTCCCGGGCGGCAACGAGCCGCTCCCGGGCGAACTGCTGAATGGTCTCCAGGAGGCGATAGCGCGAGCGAGGACCGTCATGATCGACCAGCAGCAGGGACTTGTCGACCAGGCGGCCGAGGCAGTCCAGCACGTCCGTCGCCGGAAGGCGCTCGTCCGCGCACACTCGCTCCGCCGAAGGGAGCGCGAAGCTGCCGGCGAAGACCGCGAGCCGGCGCAGAAGTACCTGCTCGTCGTTCGACAGCAAGGCATGACTCCACTCGAGCGCGGCTCGCAACGTCGCGTGCCGAGTGAGCTCACCCGGTCGGCCGAGCAGCGCCAGCGCGTCACTCAAGCGCTCCGCGATCTCCGCCGGCTCCAGGTGCGAGGCACGAGCAGCTGCCAGTTCGAGCGCGAGCGGGATTCCGTCGAGGCAGCGACAGATCTCCACCACGGCCGTGGCGTTGTCCGCGTCGAGGACGAAGCCGGGACGGACGGCCTGGGCTCGCTCGACGAACAGTCGCGCCGAAGGCAACGTCCCGAGCCGGGCCACGTCCGCGGCGTCGCCGGCCTCGGGCAGTTCGAGTGAGGGCACCCGGAACGTCACTTCGCCCTCGGTGTGCAGGGGTTCCCGGCTGGTCGCCAGCACGCTGACTCCGGGGCAACCGCGCAGCAGAGCGCCCGCGAGTCCGGAGCAGGCGGCGAGCAGATGTTCGCAGTTGTCGAGCACCAGCAGCAGATTGCGAGGGGCGAGGCGAGTGAGCAAGGTCCGCAGGGAGTCCGAGCCGGCCGCCGGATCCAGCCCGAGTGCGGCGGCAACGGTGTCAGCGACCAGGTGCGGATCCGCCACCGGTACCAGGTCCGCGATCCAGATCCCGTCCGCGTACGAGTCGAGCAGTCTGCGCGCGGCCTCCTCCGCCAGCCGCGTCTTGCCGGCGCCGCCGACACCGGTGAGCGTGACCAGCCTGCCGCGCTCGAGCAGGCGATGGACATCCGCGATCTCCCGCTCGCGGCCGACGAAGCTCGTCAGCCCCGGCGCGAGGTTGTGCCGGGGCGTCGTGACGGGCTCCTCCGTGCTCCCGGCGAGCAGATCGCGGTACAGCCGCTGCGTCTCCGGATCAGGGTCGGAGCCGTACGTCGTACGCAGGTCACCGCGCAGCCGTTCGTACTGCGCCAGCGCCTCCGACAACCGGCCCATGGCCGCATGCCGCCGCATCAGGCTTCGAACGCCGTGCTCGTGCAGCGGATCGATGGCGAGTGCGCGCTGCAGCGCGTCGAGCGCCTCCACCTCGGAACTGCTCGCCGCGGCCGCGTCCGCGAAGTCGACGAGCAGATCGCAGAAGGCCTCCCGCAGTTCTTCCCGCGGCCGCGCGGCCCAGTCCTCGAACCGGTCCTCGGGCAGCAGATCGCCGGTGTAGGCGGCAACTGCCGCCCGAAGCTCGGCGAGGTCGCCACTGGTTCGGCCCGCGGCCGCCAGTCGTTCGAAAGTCCGCACGTCGACCTCGACGAGTCCGTCCGATCGCAGCGCGATGACGTCGTCGCGCAACTCCAGCCAACCGGTGCTCGACTCGTCACCGGCAAGCACCCGCCGAGCGACGTGCAACGCTTGGTGCAGGTTGTTCATCGCGGACGCCGGGGGCCGATCCGGCCACAGCGCCTCGACCAGTGCGTCCCGGTGCAACCGCTGCTCGCGGGCGAGCGCCAGGATCTTCACGAGAGTCCGGGCCTTCCGCAACCGCCAGCCCCCGCTGTCCAGCGGCACGCCCGCCCGCTCCACGCCGAATCCGCCGAGCAACCGAATCCACACAACGCCCTCCCCCGACGAGGGTAGATCCCCGAACGAGGGTCAGCGGGCCGGCGGGCGGATCACGCAGGCGAGAGCGATCGCCGCCAGGACGCCGAAGGGGATGGCCTGGACTTCCTGGAAGGCGATCAGTTTGTAGAGGGTGAAGTAGATGATCCAGGTGGCGTAGAGGATGACGGCCGGGCGCCCGAGGCGGTGACCGCGGAGATGGGCGACGGCTGCCAGCAGGCCGATGAGGCTGAGGAACTCGTACGCAACCACGAAGCTCACCCCGATCCCGTCCCACCCCTCCAGCCCGGTGAAGTAGATCGCCCCGTAGCCGCCGACCGCCGCGATCAGCGCAACCAGCACCGACGCGACAACCGCCGCGGGCCGCCGCCGATGGCCGGTGGTGGGATCGGCGGTGGGGCCGGTGGTGAGGTCGGTGGTGGTGCCAGTGGAGCCGGGTGTGGTTGTCACGGTGTCTCCTCGGTAGAAGTTGATGCGCTCCACGGTCCCGGCCGGTGCGTCCCGGCGGGCAGGGGTGGGCATCACGTTCCGGCTCGGGACTTCTTGTCCCGTGACGCCGGGACACCTCGGCGGCGATGATGCCTTCATGGGGGTAGTTCCCGGAATACTCGCGATTCTCGCCGGACTGTTCGGCGCCGGCGTCCACGCGGTCAACGCCGCCGCGGGCCGCGCGATGGGGCCGTCGTTCTGGTTGATGGAGCTCGCGGCCGCGGTCGCGTACGGGCTCGCGGCCCTGCTCCTGCGCTCTCCCGGCGCCCGCCGGATCCAGTTCGTGCTGGGAGCGATTGCGCTCACCCAAGGTCTCGCACTGCTCGGCAGCGAGCTCGGGGCACTCACCGGCGACAACTGGACGACCTGGCTGGGTGCCTGGCTCTGGGCGCCCGGGTACGTCGCGATCGCCGTACTGCTACCGGTGCTGCTGCCGGACGGCCGCGCGCGGTCCCGGCTCGCGCTCCTGGTGAACCTCGCCGCAGTTGCCGCGATCACGCTCGTCTGGGCCCTCACGCCGTACGACTCCCAAGACTTCCCTGAGGCCCTCCGCGGCGCGACGAACCCACTCGCCGTTGCGGCCGTCGGCGGCCCGATAGCCGGTGCGGTCACCGGCCTACTGCTTCTCGTCGCGGTCCTGATGGGCCTCGTCTCATTGGTCACCAGATGGCGAGCGGCCGCGGATCTCGAGCGACAGCAGCTCAAATGGGTCGTTGTCGGGTATGCCTGCACGCTCGTCCTGTTCGGGATCGCGAGGTTGCTCCCGGCCGCCGCGACCGGTCCGGTCGCGGCTCTCGCGATGCTCCCACTGCCGATCGCGATCGGGATCGCGGTGCTGCGCCACGGCTTGTGGGACGTGGACGTCGTCATCTCGCGAGCACTGGTGTACGGCGGTCTGTCATCGCTCGTGGTCGCCCTGTACGCCGGCACCGTGTGGCTGGTCGGCGATGGACTCGGCACCACGACCGGTACGCCGATCCTCGCGACAACCGTCGTTGCGCTGGCCGCATTGCCCCTGCGTTCCTGGCTTCAGCGGCACGTCAATCGCCTGGTGCACGGCGATGTCGAGGAGCCGTACGCCGTACTGACGCGACTGGGCCGGCGACTGGCGGCGGCCACCACACCCGACGACCTGACCGAACGGGTCCTGCCGTCGGTGGTCGAGCGGGTGGCGCGGTCGCTGCGGGCAGCGCGTGCGACGCTCGAGCTGCGGGACGGGTCGGTGACGTCGTACGGCGACGGCTCGAGTGGGGGCACGACCGTCGAGCTGATGTATGCCGGTGAGTCGCTCGGTGAGCTCACGGTCGCGCGGTCGTCGGAGTTCGACCGGCACGAGCTGCGCGCTCTCGACGAACTCGCCGTGCAGGCCGCTGTCGCGGCGCACACCGTCCTGCTGGCCCGCGAGGCGCAGCGTGCGCGCGAGGCCGTCGTGGTCGCGCGGGAGGAGGAACGGCGACGGCTCCGCCGCGACCTTCACGACGGCGTGGGGCCGTCGCTGGCCGCTCTCGCTCTGCACCTGGAGACCGCGCGCGACCTCGCGGCGGACGATCCGGAAGCCGCCCGGCAACTGCTCGATCGCCTGGTGCCGCGGGTCAACGCGGCGGTCGCGGACGTCCGGGCGTTGGTGCACGAGCTCCGGCCGCCGATGCTGGACGAGCTCGGGCTGGCGGCCGCGGTGCGCGCGTTGGGGAACCGGTTGTCCACAGGTACGACCAAGGTGAGGGTGACCGCGGACGAGATCCCGGGACTGCCTGCCGCTGTTGAGGTCGCGGCGTACCACATCGCCGGTGAGGCGACCGGCAACGCGGTCCGGCATGCTGGTGCGGGGACCGTTGCCGTCCGGCTGTGCGACGCGGAGGAGTGCGTGCGGATCGAGGTCGTCGACGACGGTCGCGGGCTGCCCGATCGACCGCGAGTGGGCGTCGGTACGGCGTCCATGCGCGAGCGGGCCGAGGAACTCGGTGGTCAGCTGCAGATCGAATCCGGCCCGTTCGGTACGACGGTGACCGCGCTGCTGCCGAAGGAGGCGGTATGACGGTGCGAGTGCTGGTGGTCGACGACCACCCGTTGTATCGCGAGGGTCTTGTCACCGCGATCTCGACCATGCCGGGAAAGGACGTGGTCGGTGAGGCGGCGGACGGTGAGCAGGCGGTCCGGCTTGCCGAGGAGTTGGTACCCGATGTCGTGGTGATGGATCTGCACATGCCGGTGCTGAACGGCGTGGAGGCGACCCGGCGGGTGACACAGCGGCATCCGAACATCGCCGTACTCGTGCTGACGATGCTGGAGAACGACGAGTCGGTCTTCGCCGCTGTCCGGGCCGGTGCGCGCGGATATCTGCTGAAGGGAGCCGACCGGGCCCAGATCGGACGGGCGCTGGACGGGGTGGCGCACGGCGAGGCGGTGTTCTCGTCGGCGATCGCCGCTCGGGTGCTGGCGTACTTCGCCGCCGGCCGGCCCGGACCGGAAGTCGCGCCGTTCCCCGAGTTGACGGATCGCGAGCGTGAGATCCTCGACCTGGTCGCCCGAGGCTTGACGAACGCCGCGATCGCGCGCCAGTTGGTCGTCAGTGACAAGACGGTCCGCAATCACGTCTCCAACATCTTCACCAAACTCCACGTCGCCGGCCGCGCCGAAGCCGTGGCCCGCGCCCGCGACGCCGGCCTCGGAAGCCAGGGGTTCGGCTGATCGCGCCGTACCCGGCGGGGTAGTGCGTCCGTAACTGGTTGAGCGGCAGGATGTCGTCACCGTGGATGTCACCCGCGGCCTTGTAGAGAAGAGTCGTCATACACGAAAGCCTCCGCACACGGGAATCCGTGCCGGAGGCTCTGCAGACATTCTAAGGGATCCCCATGGTCAAAGCGATCCTCGGCAGCACGGTGTTCTTCTTCGCCGCCCCCTGTGTGGTCGCCGGAGTGTTGCCGTGGTGGGTCAGTGGCTGGGCCGCGCCGCGGTTCTGGCCGGGGTTCGTGATCGTGGCTGCGGGTGCGTTCGTCGTCCTGCGGGCGTTCGTGCGCTTCGTCCGCGAAGGGCGGGGTACGCCGGCCCCGGTCGCGCCGACCGAGGAGCTCGTGGTCGGCGGCGACTACCGGTTCGTGCGGAATCCGATGTACGTCGGCGTGGTCGCGGCGATCCTCGGGCAGGCGCTCGTGTTCCTCGACTGGCGAGTGCTGGCGTACGGCGTCCTCGCCTGGGCCGTGATGGCGTCGTTCGTCCGGTGGTACGAGGAGCCGGCGCTGCGGGCGCGGTACGGCCGCCGGTACGACGAGTACTGCCGGACCGTCCCGGCCTGGATCCCGCGGCGCCGCTAGGCGGGCAACCTGCACGGCTGCAAAGTTGCAGGGAATAATTGTTTGCAGTGACTGCAAGTTTGTCCGTAGCCTTGACGGCGTGATGCACGTCGAGGGTGGGTTGCGGGAGCGCAAGAAGCAGCAGACGCGGGCGGCTCTGGCCGAGGCCGCGCTGCGGCTGGCGCTGGAGAAGGGGCCCGACCAGGTGACGGTCGAGGAGATCGCCGAGGCGGCCGACGTCTCGGTGCGGACCTTCTTCAACTACTTCCCGCACAAGGAGCACGCGATCCTCGCGCGCAACCCCGAGCATCTCGAGGCGGCGCTGGAGCGGCTGCGGACGGCCCCGGCCGGCGAGTCGCCGCTGACCACGATGTGGTTCATCGTCCACGAGGTCCTGCGGGACCTGGAGAGCGACGGCCAGCTGTCGCGCCGGGGTGAGCTGATCATGAGCTCACCGAGCCTGCTGTACCAGCTGATGCTGTCGAGTATCGACGACGAGCGGCAGCTGACGGCCGCACTCCGCGAGCGGATGGGCGAACCGGCCGGGTCGATCCGGCCGGCGCTGATCGTCAGCGCCGCCGGCACCGCCTGCCGGGTCGCGGTGGAGCTGCACAAGACCGCGCCGGACCGGCCGATCCGCGACCTGCTCGACGAAGGCTTCCAACTACTTGCCCGAGGCACCGATCCCGACTTCGGGCCGGATCACCACCAGAAAGGTCACTCATGACGACGACCTCGTCATCCACACCGGAACCCGTGGCTGAGGTCAGCACCGCAACGACACTCACGCCGCGGCAGACCATCCAGGCCATCTCCGGCCTGATGATGGGCATGTTCGTGGCGATCCTGGCCGGCACCGTGGTGTCGACCGCGTTGCCGCGGATCATTCACGACCTGGGGGCGAGTCAGTCCTCGTACACCTGGGTCGTCACGCTCGAGCTGCTGACGATGACGGCCACCGTGCCGTTGTGGGGCAAGCTCGCCGACCTCTACAACAACAAGCTGCTCGTCCAGCTGTCGCTGGGCTTCTTCGTGATCGGCTCCCTGGTGGCCGGCTTCGCGCCGAACATCGAGGTGCTGCTCGGCAGCCGCGTCCTCCAGGGCCTCGGCGCCGGCGGTCTGACCGCGCTGGTGCAGATCGTGATGGCGGCGATCATCCCGCCGCGCGAGCTCGGCCGGTACTCCGGCATCTTCGGCGCGATCTTCGCGTCGGCGACCGTCGGCGGGCCGCTGCTCGGCGGTTTCCTGGTCGACTCGCCGCTCGGCTGGCGGGCCTGCTTCCTGGTCGGCGTGCCGTTCGTGCTCGCCGCGATCGTGCTGCTGCAGCGCACGCTGAAGCTGCCGACCGTCCGCCGGGACGTGAAGATCGACTGGTGGGGCGCGGTGCTGATCATGGGCGGCGTGAGCACGCTGCTCGTCTGGTCCTCGTTCGCCGGCAACAAGTTCGAGTGGGTCTCCGGGTGGAGCTTCGGGCTGGTCGCGGTCGCGCTGGTCGCGCTCGCGGCGGCCGTGCTGGTCGAGCGCCGGCACCCGGAGCCGATCATCCCGATGGACCTGTTCCGCAACCGCACGGTGACGCTGGCCATCGTCGCCAGCGCGCTCGTCGGTGTCGCGATGTTCGGCGGCTCGGTGTTCCTGGCGCAGTACTTCCAGATCGCCCAGGGCTACACGCCGACCAAGGCCGGCCTGATGAGCCTGCCGCTGATCCTCGGCATGATGGTCGCGTCCACGATCGCCGGCGCGCTGATCACGAAGTACGGCCGCTGGAAGATCTACCTGGTCGTCGGCAGTGTGCTGCTGCCGATCGGGCTGGCGCTGTTCGGCACGATCGACGCGCACACCTCGAAGTACATGCTGTGGAGCTTCATGCTCGTCCTCGGCGTCGGCATCGGCCTGGTGATGCAGAACCTGGTCCTCGCCGCGCAGAACGACGTACCGGCCCGGGAGTTGGGCGCGGCGACATCCGCGGTCAGCTTCTTCCGGAGCATGGGCGGCACGATCGGCGTCAGCGTCCTGGGCGCGATCCTGGCGAACAAGGTCACCGAGACGTTGAACCCGGGCGGCGCGTCGTCCGGCGCCGGCAACGCGGTGCCGAACATCGCCGAGCTGCCGCCGGAGATCCGGACGATCGTCGAGAACGCGTACGGCGCGGCGACCGCGGACCTGTTCATGATGTCGGTCCCGTTCGCGGTGCTCGCCCTGATCGCCGTCCTTTTCATCAAGGAGAAGGCCCTCCTCACCACCTCCGGAGCCGAGCGCCGCGCGCAGGAGGAGCCTGACATCCTGGATGCATGATCGTCGCATTCAGCATCAGCCCGTCAGCCGGTGACGAGACCGGAGGCGTGAGCGAAGCGGTGGCCGAGGCCGTCCGCGTCGTTCGCGCCTCCGGTCTTCCCAACGAGACCAACGCGATGTTCACGAACATCGAAGGCGAGTGGGACGAGGTCATGGCGGTGGTGAAGCAGGCGGTGGACGCGGTCGCCGCGGTCTCGCCCCGGGTCAGCCTGGTACTCAAAGCGGACATCCGCCCCGGCTACACCGGCCAGCTCGCCGCGAAGGTGGAGCGGATCGAGCAGGCGTTAGGCGACTGAGTTCAGGGCCGCGAAGACCTGGTCGTGGCGGTTCTCCCGCTCGGCGTCGCGGAGGAAGTGGACGCGGTTGAAGAGGATCTCCTCGGCGTCCGGGTGGTTCTGGAGCAGCTGGATCGTTTCGTCGGCGTAGTCGGCCAGCGGCATCGCGCGCTCGTCGTTCTCCTGGTTGAGGAGCGCGGTCTGTACGGCGGGCGGGACCAGCTCGATCACCTGGAGCGGCAGTTGGTGGCGGAGGCTCTGCGTGTAGCTGTGGACGGCCGCCTTGGTGGCGCTGTACGTCGGGGTCATCGCCAGCGGCACGAAGGCCAGACCTGAGGAGACCGTCATGATCACCGCGTCCTGTTGCTGAAGCAGATGCGGCGTGAAGGCGGTGACCGTGCGGATGGTGCCCAGCAGGTTGGTGGTGATCGTCTGCTCGGCCGTTGCCAGGTCGTGGTCGCGGAGGTCCTCGACCTGCATGATGCCGGCCATGGTGATCAGCACGTTCAGGTTCGGGTGCTTCGTCGTGACGGTCTCGCAGGCCGCGCTGATCGACGCCGGGTCCGCGACGTCGAGCTCGACGCCTTCGAGGCCGTCCTCGGCGGTGATCTTGTCGAGCAGGTCCTTGCGGCGGCCGCTGATGATCACGGTGTTGCCGAGGTCGCGGAACCGGCGGGCGAGTTCGAGACCGATACCCGACGTACCGCCGGTGAGGAAAATCGTGTTTCCTGTTGTTCTCATGCCTCCAGCGTGGAAGCGGATGCCGCGGGCAACCAGGCTGCGGTCAGCCACTGCTCGGCAAGCAGTGGTTAACCGCCGGAGCCCGTGGACACTGGAGACATGGAGTACGCCGACCTGTCCGATTTCCTGCGCAAACGCCGCGAGGCCCTGCAGCCCGAAGACGTCGGGATGCCCCGCGGGCGCCGCCGCCGTACGCCGGGGTTGCGCCGCGAGGAGGTCGCGGCGCTGGCGTCGATGTCGGCCGACTACTACAGCCGGCTCGAGGGCGGACGCGGCCCGCAGCCGTCGGTCGAGATGCTCGGGGCGATCGCGCGGGCGCTGCGCCTGACGCTGGAGGAGCGCGACCACCTGTTCCTGCTGGCCGGCCACGGTACGCCGCCGCGCGCGACGCGGGCCTGCCACGTCGACCCCGGCATGCTGCGGATCCTGGACCGCCTGCACGACACACCCGCGCTGCTGCTGAACCGGTGCGGCGAGGTCGTCGCGCAGACGCCGGCGCACGTCGCGTTCGCCGGCGAGCTGACCAACTTCGACGGGATGGAGCGCAGCGAGGTCTACCGCTGGTTCGTGCATCCCGAGACGCGGGCGCTGTACGCCGAACCCGAGCTGTCGACGCACAGCCGCCTGCTGGTCTCGATGCTCCGCACGGTCGCGACGATCGACGGCCCGAAGTCGTACGCCGCCTCGATCGTCCGCGCGCTGCGCAAGCTCAGCCCGGAGTTCTCCGAGATCTGGGACGCGCACGAGGTGGTCGTCGCGCACAGCCGGACCAAGCGGTTCCGGCATCCGGTCGTCGGCGAGCTGGAGCTGTACTGCGAGCTGATCGACAACCGGGATCAGCAGCAGACGCTGATCGTGTTCACCGCGGAGCCGGGGAGCGAGAGCGCCGAGAAGCTGCGCTTGCTGGGCGTTCTGGGCAGCCAGGCGATGAGCTCTGGACAGGGCTTTGATCGGGAGTTAATTTAAGGATTGAAATTTCATAAGGTTCTGACGGAAAGGTCCGCCCCCATGCTTTCCGATCGATTTCGCCTGTCCGCATTCCTGCTCGCCCTGGTGCTGCTGATCAGCGGCCTGACCTCGACCGCGGTCGCCGGAGTCCAGGCGACCTTCAAGGTGCTCGCCTTCTACAGCGGCACCTGGGACGCCGCCCACATCGACTTCGAGAAAGAGGCCAATCAGCGTTTTCCGGAGTTTGGAGCGCAGAACGGCTTCACCTACACCGCGACGAACAACTGGGACCAGCTCAACAACCTGACCGCCGCGCAGTACCAGGTGGTGATGTTCCTCGACGACTCGCCGCACACCGATGCGCAGCGCAACGGGTTCAAGAACTACATGGACAACGGCGGCGCGTTCTTCGGCTTCCACGTCGCGGCGTACAACGACGCGAGCGGCGGCTGGCCGTGGTTCAACAACACGCTGCTCGGCACCGGCCGGTTCCAGTCCAACACCTGGGGTCCGACCGCGGTCACGTTGCGGACCGAGAACCGCTCGCACCCGGCGCTGGTGAACACCGGTGCGACGTTCCGCTCCTCGGTGAGTGAGTGGTACAGCTGGCAGAACGACCTGCGGAACAACCCGGACATCCAGATCCTGGCCTCGATCGACGCCTCCAGCTTCCCGGTCGGCACCGACCCGAACCAGTCCTGGTACAGCGGCTACTACCCGATCATCTGGACCAACAAGAACTACAAGATGATCTACGCGAACTTCGGCCACAACGCGATGAACTACGAGACCAACACCCGGCTCTCGTCGACCTTCGACAGCCCGGCGCAGAACCAGTTCATGATGGACGCGCTGAAGTGGCTGGGCGGGGCCGGTACGACGCCGCCGGCCGACCAGCCGTCGCCGACCTCGTGGTACTCGATCGCGAACAAGGCCAACGGGAAATGCGTCGACGCTCGCGCGGCCGGGACCGCCAACGGCACCGTGATCCAGCAGTACAGCTGCAACGGCACGCAGGCGCAGCAGTTCCAGTTCCAGCCGACATCCAGCGGTTTCACGCGGGTCAACAACCGCAACGACGCCACCAAGGTGATCGATGTGACCGACGTTTCCGCGGCGGACAACGCGGGGCTGCAGTTGTGGACGTACGGCGGCGGAAACAACCAGCAGTGGCAGGCCGTCTCCGAAGGCGGCGGCTATTTCCACTTCGTCAGCCGGCTCAGCAGCAAGTGCCTGACCGTCCCCAACGGCTCGACCGCCGACAGCACCCAACTCGTCCAACTCACCTGCAACTCCAGCACCGCGCAGTCCTTCAAGCTGACGTGACCTCCGGTTAGATTGCGGCGCATGAGAATCCTGCGTGTGGCCGCTTTGGCGGCAGGAGGTCTGTTGTTGATGGGTCAGGTCGTGCCCGCCCAGGCTCACGGCGGATCGTCGTACCGCTGGGAGCTGACACCGACCGGGACCACGGCGCAGTTCCGTGGACTCGCGGCGGTCAGCAAGGACGTCGCCTGGGTGGGCGGGTCGGGCGGGACCGTGCTGCGGACGGTCGACGGCGGGAAACACTGGCAGAACGTCAGCCCGGCCGGCGCCGAAGCGCTGCAGTTCCGCGATGTCGAGGCGTTCGACGCGCGGCGCGCGGTCGCGTTGACGATCGGGACCGGCGAGGACTCCCGGGTGTACCGCACGGCCGACGGCGGAAAGACCTGGACGGAAACGTTCCGGAACACGGACGCGAACGCGTTCTACGACTGCATCGCGTTCAACGACGACAAGCACGGCCTGGCGTTGAGCGACCCGGTGGACGGAAAGTTCCGGATCGCCGCGACGTCCGACGGCGGGAAGTCCTGGACGGTGCAGCCGGGCGACGGGATGCCGGCCGCACTCGCCGGTGAGTTCGCGTTCGCGGCGAGCGGCACCTGCCTGGTCGCCGGGCACGGCCGGACGGCGTGGTTCGCGAGCGGCGGCGGTGACCGGCCGCGGGTGTTCCGGACCGTCGACGGCGGCCGGCACTGGACGGTCGCGGACTCGCCGATGGCCAGCGGCGCAGCGGCCGGCATCTTCAGCCTCGCGTTCCGGAACAGCTTGTTCGGCGTCGCGGTCGGTGGTGACTTCCTGAAGCCGACCGAGGCCGTGAAGGCCGCGTCCGTCACCTCCGACGGCGGCCGGACCTGGCAGCTGGTGCCGGCGGACAAGGCGCCGAAGGGCTACCGGAGCGGGTCGCACTTCGTCCCGTGGTCGCCGACGGCCGTGCTCGCGGTCGGCCCGTCCGGGAGCGACGTCAGCTTCGACGGCGGCCGCAGCTGGAAGCAGTTCTACGACGGCAGCTTCGACAGCGTCGAATGCGCCGGCCACGGCGTCAACGCGGGCTGCTGGGCCTCCGGCGCGAACGGAGCCGTCGGCCGGCTCGTGCATTGAGCCGGAACGCCGCACGACGGCCGTGACGGCGTCCCCGGCGCCTCCTCGGAACGGCCATCTCAGGGGTCAACCCCGCAGATCGCCGGTTGACCCCATGCATACCGGGGGGCAAAGCGGCAACGGGGAGGGTTGACCCCTCAGATGGTGCTGCGCGGCGGTGGGTGCTCGCCGGCGCGCTGCACCCTGACGTCGGTCGAGGTCACGAACGCGACCAGCACGTCGCGGTGCCTTCCAGCTCCGCGCTCAGCGGTCCGCGGACGCCCCCTCACGTTCAGACCGGCGACACTCGCTCGTCGCGCGGGTGTCGCCGGTTTTCCGGAAGGATGTGGTCATGCGTAAATTGCTGACCGTTCTCGCCGGACTGCTGATGGTGGTCCCCACCGTCGCCGCGGCTCAGCCCGACGCGGGTCGTCCGGGCCGGCCGCTGACCGTCATGACGTACAACATCCACCACGGCGCCGGGATCGACGGCGTCCTCGATCTCGAGCGGATCGCCGCCCTGATCGAGCAGTCCGGGGCCGACGTGATCGGGCTGCAGGAGGTCGACCGGCACTGGGCCGAGCGGAGCAACTGGGTCGACCAGCCGGCCTGGTTCGCGCAGCGGCTGAAGATGCACTACGCGTACGCCGCCAACCTCGACCTGCCGCCGCTGAACCCGGGTGAGCCGCGGCGTCAGTACGGCACCGCGATCCTGTCGAAGTACCCGATCCAGGACTTCGAGAACACCCTTCTGCCGCTCTACCCGACCGGCGAGCAGCGCGGTCTGGCCGTGGCGGACATCACGGTGCGCGGAGCCAAGCTGCGGTTCGCGAACACGCACCTGACCAGCAACAACAACGCCGAGCGGCTCGAGCAGGCGCAGAAGGTGGTCGAGCTGCTCAGCGGCTCCGAGACCCCGACGCTGCTCGTCGGCGACCTGAACGCGACGCCCGAGAAGCCCGAGATCAAGACGCTGACCGCGGTGTACGCCGACACCTGGGACGAGGTCGGCAGCGGCCCCGGCTACACGATCGAGGCGGACAACCCGACCAAGCGGATCGACTTCCAGCTGCACAGCGCGGGCCTGCGCCCGACGAAGGCCGCCGTCCCCGTGACGCCGGCCTCGGACCACCTGCCGGTGGTCGCCTCGTTCGTCCTGAGCTGACCCAGCAGCTCGCAGAAACGCCCCTCCGGCGCCGGCCGGAGGGGCGTTTTCGTGCGCCCACCTGCGCATTCGCGGAATTACAAGCTTGTAGTTTGTCAAGTCGACACACGGGTGAAACAAAGATACTTGTGTGAAAACTGTTCCCAATGGGGCTGCAGGCAACTAGTGTCACGTATGTGGTCCAGGAGGACCAAAAGTTCACGAACCCTGGGGAAGGGGTTCGTGACCGGCGGAAGGAACCATCCCGATGCGGACGCCCCTCAGGGCCACGTCCGGCGGGCGGGTCACGAGTGCTGGGAAGACCGGCAGGGCAGGCAAGGTGCTGCTCTCCGGGGTGCTCGCGATCTGCTTGGCCGGTGCCATGGCCGTGCCCACCCTCCCGGCCGAGGCCGCCAAGCCGAAGCCGCCGGTGATTCCGTCCAAGGCCGCCGTCGAGCGTGCCAAGCAGGCCGCCGCCTCCAAGGCCGCCCAGGTCGCCGCGATCGAGCGTCAGCTCGCCGCCGCGGCCGCGCGGTTGGAGCAGCTCGGCGTCCAGTCCGGCATCGCCGACGAGGCATACAACGGCGCCGTCTACCGGCTGCAGCAGGCCAAGGCCGAGGCGGCCGCCGCCGCGGCCCGGGCCGCCGAGGCGCAGAAGACGCTGGCCGCCCAGCGGCAGCAGATCGGCCGCTTCGCCGCCGCGTCGTACCAGGGCGGCGGCGATGTGGCGAAGCTCGCGCCGCTGTTCACCGCCGAAGGCCCCCAGGAGCTGCTGGACTCGGCCGGCACCGCGCACTCGGTGTCGTCGGCGATGCAGGGGTCGTACCTGCGGTTCACCGCCACCGAGGTGATGACGAACCTGTTCAAGGTGCAGGCCGACCAGGCCGTCGTGAAGGTGAAGAAGGCGACCGACGAGGCGGCCAAGGCGAAGAAGGCGGCCGAGGCGGCGGAGGCCGCACAGTCGGCGGCGGTGACCGCGATCGGCGTGCAGCGCAAGCAGTCGATCGCGCAGCTCGCCACCTTGCAGAACATCTCGGTCCAGGTCGCCGCCCAGCGCCAGCGCGGGCTCGAGGAGCTCGCCCGGCAGCGCGCCGCCGAGCTGGCCGCGCGCAAGGCCGCGGAGCTGAAGCGCCGGATCGCCGCCCGGGAGGCCGCCGAGCGGCGTCGGGAGGCGGCCGAGGCGGCCCGCGAGGCGGCGGAGAAGGCCCGCGAGGAACGCGAGCAGCAGAAGCAGAACCAGAACAGCGGCAAGAAGAACCCGCCGAAGCGCCACAAGCCGACCCCGCCGCGCGACAACGACGGCGGCAACGACGGCGGCAACGACGGCGGCCGCCACGGCACGCGGAGGGGCGCGCAGGCCGCGATCGACTTCGCGATGCGGCAGCTCGGCGACATGTACCTGTGGGGCGCGACCGGCCCGAACCGGTGGGACTGCTCCGGGCTGACGCAGGGTGCGTGGGAGCAGGCCGGCGTCCAGCTGCCGCACTACAGCGTTGCGCAGTACGAGCAGATCCAGCACATCGACGAGGACGAGCTGCGGCCCGGCGACCTGATCTTCTGGTCGCTGGACCCCAACGACCCGGGCACCATCCACCACGTCGCGATGTACCTCGGCAACGGGCGGATGATCCACGCGCCGCGGACCGGCAAGCCGGTGCAGATCGACAGCGTGTACTACTGGGAGCCCCCGGACTTCTTCGGTCGCCCCTGATCCAGCGGTCCCCGGCAACGGCGTGTTGCCGGGGACGCTCTTTTCCTAGGCCAGCCGGTGTCCGCCGTCGGCGTGCAGAACGGTGCCGGTGATGAAACCATTGCGCAGCAGGGCGATGATCGCCGCGGCGATGTCCTGGGTCCGGCCGATCCGGCCGACCGGGAGGCGGGCCGCCATCGCGGCCAGGGTTTCCGGCGCCGCGTCGCCGGCGACGTCCTGCCAGATCGGGGTGTCGACCCAGCCGGGTGAGACCACGTTGACGCGCAACGGCGCGAGTTCGACCGCGAGCGCCGCGGCCAGCGAGGCCAGTGCGCCGTTGAGTGCCGCGAGCAACGAGGCCCTGGGGCCCGGCCGGTACGCCGCGATGCCCGAGGTGAACACGATCGAGCCGCCGGGTTCGAGCAGCGGCGCGCCGTGCTTGGCGAGCAGCAACGGTCCGAGCAGCTTGGAGTCGACCGCGGAGCGGGCCGCGCGGACGTCGTACGCCGCGATTGGCTGGTAAGCGCCGCCGACGTCGGCGGCCGTGGTGACGATGTGGCTGACCGGGCCGGTGACGGCGAAGAGCCGTTCGATGTCCTGCTCGACGCCGACGTCCATGGCGACGGTGCGGACGCCGAGCTCCCGGCGTACGTCGTCGAGCTTGTCCGCCGATCGCCCGGCGACGGTGACTTCGCTGCCCTGGGCAACGAGTTCGGCGGCGAGGGCGCGGCCCATACCGGAGCTTCCGCCGACGATCACGACGTGTTCCCGCAACTGTTTCTCCTTCGGTGGTTGACGATTCGAGCCAACCACCGGGTGAGTCAGTCCGCCACGTCGTGTTGCCTAACGACCGTTAGGCCGGGACTAACGGTCATCGTCCGAAGCACGGGATTGGTCGAATCGGTGCGCCATACGGCGGCGTACCGGGCGATCAGCGGCCGGCCCGCGAGCGGTCGCCAGACGATGTCCGGCGTGGCGGCGCGGCGGGAGCCGAGGCTGATCGCGGAGCGCCGGACGAGCAGGGCCGACCGCAGCTGCGAGTGGCTCATGCTGATGTCGCTCAGCCGTACGCCGGTGCCGATCCGGCGGAGCGCGTCGTCGTAGAACTCGGGCGCGGCGGCGCGCGGGATCCAGATCAGCTCGAGCCCCGCCAGGTCGTCGAGCGTCAGTTCGGGTTCGGCGGCGAGCGGATGGGTCGCGGTCAGCAGGACTCCGAGCTCCTCGTCGGCGAGCTGCTCCGATGTCATGGCGGGCGGCAACGTCACCGGCGCGCGGACCAGGCCGAGGTCGATCTCGCCGGCGCCGAGCATCCGGAGCTGGTCGGTCGTGGTGCCGGCCTCCAGCGTGACCGTGCCGGCCGGGAAGCGTTCGGCGGCGAGCTGCTCGAGGGCGGCCGGAAGCCAGCCGGGGATTCCGTTCAGCAGGCCGAGCCGGAGCACCGGTTCGTCCAGGCCGGCGGCCCGGCGCGTGTCCTTCAGCGCCAGGCCGGCCGCCTGGATGGTCTCCCGGGCGCGGGCGAGGAAGACCTGCCCGGCCGGGGTCAGCTCGACGCCGCGACTGTGCCTGATCAGCAGACTGGTGCCGACCTCGCGCTCGAGCTGCTTGATCTGCTGGCTGAGGGTCGGGGTGGAGATGTACAGCCGCTCGGCGGCCCGGCCGAAATGCAGCTCCTCGGCAACGCCGACGAAGTACCTCAGCTGCCGAAGCTCCACCGGGCGATTCTATTCAGGGGGTCGCGACGAGCCGCCCGAGATTGGCCCGGGCGTCGAGGGTTTCGTGGATCCGGGCGACGTCGGCGAGCGGGTGGGTCGCGTGCACGACCGGGCGGAGTTCGCCGGTCTGCCAGCGCCGGGTGGCCTCGGCGATGTCGGCGCGCGCCTCGTCGGGCCGCGCCTGCTGCCAGCCGTAGAGGGAGACGCCGGTCACCGATCGCGACCGCAGGCCGAGCGCCGGGATCATCGGCACCTCGGTGGTGATCGCGCCGTACGACACCATCGTGCCGAGGGGTTTGACCAGGTCGAGGCCCTGCGCGAAGACGGTGCCGCCGATCGCGTCGAGGACCGTGTCGAGGCCGTCGGGAGCGATCGCGCGGACCCGGTCCGGCCACGCGGGGTCGGTCAGGTCGACGGGCTCGGCGCCGAGGTCGCGGATGAAGTCGAGGCGGGCGGGGGAGGACGCCGTACCGATGATCGTGGCGGGGTCGTAGGTCCGGGCGAGCTGGACGGCGAGGTGGCCGACGGTGCCGGCGGCCGAATGGACCAGGACAGTGCCTCCGGCCGGGAGGCGGCCCGCTTCGAGGAGCCGGAGAGCGAGCGGGGCGGTCATCGACATCATCGTCGCCTCAGCTGCGTCGGCGTCGTCGGGGATCGGCGCGAGGAAGGCGGCGTCGGCGACCGCGTAGTCGCCGAACGCATCCTCCGACAGGGCGCTGACCCGTTGGCCGAGGAGGGCGGGCGGCGTGCCGGGTCCGAGCTTGACGACGCGGCCGACGACATCGCCGGTCAGCGTGCCGGGGAGCGGCCGGTCCCAGGGGGAGTTGCCGCGGCGGAGGACGGTGTCAATGGCGTTCGCCCCGATGGCCTCGGCCTGGATCAGCACCTGACCGGCGGCGGGCTCGGGGACGGCGACCTCGTCGAGCTGGAGGACATCGGGACCGCCGTGGCGGTGGAAGCGCACTGCGCGCATGGTGGGTGCTCCATATCGTGGGAGTTATAAATAATGGGAGATTCCCACGATAACGCCGCGCGTCGCCGGTGCCAATAGAGTTGGTGCGGTGAAGAAGTCGCCGAGCCACCGGCTGTCCGACCACGCGCTCTGGGCGTTGGGGCGGGCGAGTCAGCACGCGCAACGGCTGGTCCGGCAGCACATGACCGACGCCGGTGTCCGGACGCAGCACTACCACGTGCTGGCGAGCCTGGCCGACGACGGCGAGGCCGCGCAGGCGACGCTCGCGGACCGGATCGGGCTGGACCGCAGCGATCTGGTCACGCTGCTCGACGAGCTCGAGGAGCTGGAGTTCCTGGCGCGGCGGGTCGACCCCGCCGACCGGCGACGCAAGATCGTCGCGATCACCCCGGCGGGCGAGCGGCAGCTCACCACGATGGACGAGCTCATCCACGCCGCCGAGACGGACCTGCTGAAGCCGCTCACCGCGGCGGAGCGCAAGACCTTGCTGAGCCTGCTCCGCCGCGTCTCAGACGATTAGTGTCCTTCGGTCTTCAGGCGCTCGAAGGAGGCGGTGATCTCGGCCTCGGCGTCGGCGCGGCCGACCCAGGTGGCGCCCTCGACGGACTTGCCGGGCTCGAGGTCCTTGTAGACCTCGAAGAAGTGCTGGATCTCGAGGCGGTCGAACTCCGGCACGTGGTGGATGTCGCGCAGGTGCTCCTGGCGCGGGTCGCCGGCCGGGACACAGAGGACCTTGTCGTCCGGGCCCTTCTCGTCGGTCATCCGGAACATGCCGATCGCGCGCGAGCGGATCAGGCAGCCCGGGAAGGTCGGCTCGGGGAGCAGGACGAGGGCGTCGAGCGGGTCGCCGTCCTGTCCGAGGGTGTCCTCGATGAACCCGTAGTCGGACGGATACTGGGTCGCGGTGAACAGCGTCCGGTCCAGCCGCAGACGGTTCGTCTTGTGGTCCAGCTCGTACTTGTTGCGGGTGCCCTTGGGGATCTCGATGAAGACGTCGAACTCCATACGGCAGATACTGTCACGGTTCCGACCGACCGAATGACAGGAGCAGCCCGGTGGCCCGACCTGCCCGTGCGGCATTCGTCACGCTGCTCGCCACGGCGCTCTGCGCCGGCCTGGTGAGCAGCGCGCGCGCCGTCCCCGGATCAGCGCAGACCACACGGCAGGCCGCGGCGCAGGCACCGGCCGTTCTGGTGCCGGCAACCACCGAAGGCGCCGCACCGACCGCGGCCGGCGTCGGCAAGGCGCTCGCGGCGGTCCTCAAGGACCCGTCGCTCGGCCCGCACCACGGCATCTACGTGTACGACGCGTCGCGCGGCAAGCCGGTGTTCTCGGTCGGGGCCGCCACGCCGTACACACCGGCCTCCACGCTCAAGCTGCTGACCACGGTCTCGGCGCTGGCGAACCTCGGACCGGAGCACACCTTCACGACCAAGGTGGTGAGCACAGGCCAGGGCTCGATCGTCCTGGTCGGCGGCGGCGACCCGCTGCTGGCCGCGAAGCCCTCCGCGAGCGACGGCTTCCCGGCCCGCGCCACCCTTCAGGCCTTGGCTGCGAGCACGGCGAGGGCCCTGAAGGCTCAGGGCGTCGCCTCGGTGACCCTCGGGTACGACGCGTCGCTGTTCTCCGGGCCGGCGATCAACGCGAACTGGGAGGCGAACTACGTCCCCGAGGGCATCGCCGCCCCGACCTCGGCGCTCTGGGTCAACGAGGGACGCCTGTCGCCGGGCATGGCCAAGCGGTCGACCTCCCCGGCGCAGACTGCCGCCACCTCCTTCCAGAAGCTCCTGCAGCAGTACGGCATCAAGGTTGCGGCGACCACCAAGGCCACGAAGGCGCCCGCCGCTGCCAAGCCGCTCGCACAGGTCAAGTCGCCGACGCTCGGCCAGATCGTCGAGTACGTGAACCTGCACAGCGACAACGACGGCGCCGAGGTCCTGCTGCGGCAGGTCGGCATCGCGACCGGCAACGGCGGCTCCTACGCCGGTGGCGTCCAGGGCCTCCGCGCCACGCTGACCAAACTCGGCCTGGACGTCAGCAAGGCCCGGATCTACGACGGCAGCGGTCTGACGCGCGCCAACAAGGTCCCGCTCGACCTGCTCGCCGGCGCGGTCCGGGTCGCCGTGTCCAAGGACCACCCGGAGCTGCGGCACCTCCTGAGCGGTCTACCGGTGGCCGGCTTCAACGGGAGCCTCCGGGAGCGATTCACCACCGCAGGGACGGGCACTGGGACCGGTATGGTCCGCGCGAAGACAGGAACGCTCACTGGGGTCCACAGCCTGGCTGGTTACGCCCGTGACCGCTCCGGCACGCTCTTGGTGTTCGCGATCGCCAGTGACAGCGTGCCGGTCCCGAAGACGCTGGACGCCCGCGCCGCACTGGACCGTGCGACCGCCGCGCTGGCCAATTGCGGCTGCTGATCGGGGGGCGCATGTTGGGACATACCACTAGGGTCTTTGTATGAGTACGGCGGAAGGCGGGACCACGGCCGAGATGGTCGACTGGCAGCTGGCGACCGGCGTGGCGCGGAAGTTGCTGCGCCCGGGGCCGGCGGTCAGCCGCGCGGAGGCGGACCAGGTGGTCGCCGAGCTGCGTCAGTTCGCGGCCGAGTCCGAAGGCCACGTCCGCGAGTTCACCGGGCTGCAGGCCACCTCGGCCACGGCCCCGGTGATGATCGTCGACCGGCCCGGCTGGGTGCAGGCGAACGCGGACGGTTTCCGGACCGTGCTGCAGCCGCTCGCGGACAAGCTGCGCGAGAAGGCGGACCGGACTCCCGGCCTGTCGTCCGCGGTCGGTTCCCGGGTGACGGGGATCGAGGCCGGCGCGCTGCTGGCCTTCCTGTCGTCGCGGGTGCTCGGCCAGTTCGACCCGTTCTACCCGGCGCAGCCCGACCCGGACCGTCCCGGTCTGACCGGTCGGCTGCTGCTGGTGGCGCCGAACGTGATGCACGTGGAGTCCGAGCTGGGCGTCGTACCGCGGGACTTCCGGTTGTGGGTGTGTCTGCACGAGGAGACGCACCGGGTGCAGTTCACGGCGGTGCCTTGGTTGCGAGATCACCTGCGCTCGGAGATCGCCCTGTTCCTGGACCAGGCCGAGCTGGACGCCTCGGCGTACGCCGCCATGTTCCGGGAGGCGGTGCAGCGGCTGGGCAGGTCGGTGCGTGGTGAGGCCGAGCTCAGCCTGGTGGACCTGATGCAGTCGCCGGAGCAGCGCGCCGTGCTCGACCGGCTGACGGCAGTGATGTCGTTGCTAGAGGGCCACGCCGACTTCGTGATGGACGGGGTCGGGCCGTCGGTCATCCCGACCGTGGACACCATCCGGTCCAAGTTCTCGTCGCGGCGCGCGAGCGGCAACCCGGTGGACCAGCTGCTGAAGCGGCTGCTCGGGCTGGACGCGAAGCTCCGGCAGTACAAGGACGGCGCGGCGTTCGTCCGCCGGGTGGTCGACCGGGTCGGGATGGAGGGCTTCAACCGGGTCTGGACCGGCCCGAACACGTTGCCGACCAAGAACGAGATCGCGAACCCCGATGCCTGGGTCGCCCGACTTCACGGCTGAGCACCTGGTCGAGCAGCGCCGGGGGAAACTGCACCCGGCCGTTGCCCGTTCCAGGGAGGCAGTCCGCGCCACGCTGGCCGAGCTGCCGCAAGGTACGACGGTCCTGGTCGCCTGCTCCGGCGGGACGGACTCGCTCGCGCTGGCGGCCGCGACCGCCTTCGAGGCGCCCAAGCTCGGTCTGCGGGCCGGGGCGGTCATCGTGGACCACGGGCTGCAGCCGGACTCGTCGCACGTCGCTGAGACGGCCGCTGAGCAGTGCCGTGGGCTTGGGCTCGACCCTGTGCTCGTCCGCGAGGTCGAGGTGGGTACCGAGGGCGGTCCGGAGGGCGCTGCTCGGACGGCTCGGTACGACGCTCTGCGGGATGTGGCGGACGAGCTGGCCGCAGATGTCGTGCTGCTGGCCCACACGCGTGACGATCAGGCTGAGACCGTGCTGCTCGGGCTGGGCCGCGGGTCGGGAGCGCGGTCCTTGGCCGGGATGGCCCCGGCGGTGGGGTTGCTGCGGCGGCCGTTCCTGGAGGTGCCGCGGGCGACTACGGCTGCTGCGTGTATCGCGTCGGGGCTGCGGCCGTGGCACGATCCGCACAACGACGACCCGCAGTACACGCGGGTCCGGGTGCGTCACGAGGTGCTGCCCGTGCTGGAGGAGGCGCTGGGGCCCGGTGTGGTCGAGGCGCTGGCCCGTACGGCGGGACTGCTCCGGGCGGACGCGGATGCGCTCGATCAGCTCGCCGCGGACGTGGCCGAGACCGCGCTGAGCCGGGCCGAGGGAGAGGTCCGCAGCGATGTCGGCGTACTCGAGGACCAACCCGCCGCGATCCGGACGCGGGTCCTGCGGCAGGCCGCGCTCGAAGCCGGTTGCCGCGCCACCGACCTGACCGCCGGCCATGTGGCATCGGTCGACGCGCTGGTGACCGACTGGCGCGGCCAGCGCTGGATCGATCTGCCCCAGGGCGTCCGGGCGATCCGCAAGGGCGGATTCATCATCCTCGGCCCGGATGTGACAGGCTGAGCCGCGTGGATGCGGCGGACATCGAGAAGGACCTGACCAAGATCCATTACACCGAGGAGCAGATCCTCGCGAAGCTGCGCGAGCTGGCAGCGCGGATCGAGGCCGACTACGAGGGCAAGGACCTGCTGCTGGTCGGCGTCCTGCGCGGCGCGGTGATGGTGATGGCCGACCTGGCCCGGTCGTTCAGCCGGCACGTGGAGATGGACTGGATGGCCATCTCGTCGTACGGCTCCGGGACCAAGTCGTCAGGCGTGGTGCGGATCCAGAAGGACCTGGACACCGACATCACCAACCGGCACGTGCTGATCGTCGAGGACATCATCGACACCGGTCTCACGCTGAGCTGGCTGGTCAGCAACCTGGAGTCACGCAAGCCGGCCTCGCTGGAGCTGTGCACGGCGTTCGTGAAGCCCGACGCGGCGAAGATGCGGGTCCCGGTGAAGTACGTCGGCCTGGAGCTGCCGGACGAGTTCGTCGTCGGGTACGGGCTGGACTACGCCGAGAAGTACCGGAACCTGCGCTGCGTCGGCACGCTCGCCCCGCACGTCTATTCCTGAGCTCCGCCGATACCTTCCCCGCTCCACCGCCCCGGTCTAGGCTTCGGGCAGACTTGGTGACGGCCTGTACAACGGGTCGTACTGTCCATTGGTGACCCTCGTGCTGTGTTGTCTTGTGCGGCACGAGACACTTGGACTGGTATTACCGTCACAAGCCCGCGACACCCGGGCCTGCCGAGCTAGGAGGGACGGGGCCTAGGCCCCGATCATGGACGTGAAGCGCATCTTCCGCGGACCCTTGTTCTGGATCGTCGTCGCCTTCCTCGGCGTGCTGGTGATCGGGCAGCTCCTGACCGGCTCGACCGGGTACAAGACCGAGCCGACCGGCCAGGTCGTGCAGCTGATCCAGCAGGCCAAGTCGTCGAGCGACAAGACGATCAAGACGGTGACGCTGATCGACCCGGACCAGGAGATCCGGGTCGAGAAGACCGACGGCACCAAGCTCCGGGCGCACTGGGTCGACGGCCAGGGCAACTCGCTCGGGAACGACCTGCAGACGCTGTTCCAGGACGGCAAGATCGAGCGGTACGACGTCGAGAACCCGAAGCCGAGCTTCATCGGCCAGGTGTTCTCCACGCTGATCCCGTTCCTGCTGATCGCGGTCGTGTTCATCTTCTTGATGAACTCGATGCAGGGCGGCGGCTCGCGGGTGATGAGCTTCGCCAAGTCGAAGGCCAAACTGGTCACCAAGGACACCCCGAAGACCACGTTCGCCGACGTCGCGGGCGTCGACGAGGCGATCGAGGAGCTCCAGGAGATCAAGGAGTTCCTGCAGGAGCCGGGCAAGTTCCAGGCCGTCGGCGCCAAGATCCCGAAGGGCGTGCTGCTCTACGGCCAGCCCGGTACCGGTAAGACCCTGCTGGCCCGTGCGGTCGCGGGCGAGGCCGGCGTGCCGTTCTACTCGATCTCCGGTTCGGACTTCGTCGAGATGTTCGTCGGTGTCGGCGCCTCCCGGGTCCGGGACCTGTTCGAGCAGGCCAAGACCAACGCGCCGGCGATCGTGTTCATCGACGAGATCGACGCCGTCGGCCGGCACCGCGGCGCGGGCCTCGGCGGCGGTCACGACGAGCGCGAGCAGACGCTGAACCAGCTGCTGGTCGAGATGGACGGCTTCGACGTCCGCGGCGGTGTGATCCTGATCGCGGCCACCAACCGGCCCGACGTGCTCGACCCGGCGCTGCTGCGGCCCGGCCGGTTCGACCGGCAGATCGCCGTCGACGCGCCGGACCTGCCCGGCCGGCAGAAGATCCTCAAGGTGCACGCCCGCGGCAAGCCGATGGCGCAGGACGTCGACCTCACCGCGGTCGCCCGCCGGACGCCCGGTATGACCGGCGCCGACCTGGCCAACGTGCTGAACGAGGCGGCCCTGCTGACCGCCCGCTCGAACGCGCAGATGATCGACAACCGCGCGCTGGACGAGGCCATCGACCGCGTCATCGCCGGCCCGCAGCGCCGGACCCGCCTGATGTCGGACAAGGAGAAGGTGCTCACCGCGTACCACGAGGGCGGTCACGCCCTGGTCGCCGCGGCGCTGCCGCACTCCGACCCGGTGCAGAAGGTGACGATCCTGCCGCGCGGCCGCGCGCTCGGCTACACGATGGTGATGCCGGACGAGGACAAGTACTCGACCACGCGCTCCGAGATGCTCGACAAGCTGGCCTACATGCTCGGCGGCCGGGCGGCCGAGGAGATGGTCTTCCACGACCCGACCACGGGCGCCAGCAACGACATCGAGAAGGCCACCGCGCTGGCCCGGGCGATGGTCACGCAGTACGGCATGACGGAGCGGCTCGGCGCGATCAAGTTCGGCCAGGACAGCAGCGAGCCGTTCCTGGGCCGCGACCTGGGCAGCCAGCGGAACTACTCCGAGGAGATCGCGGCCGCGGTCGACGAAGAGGTCGGCAAGCTGATCCTGAACGCGCACCAGGAGGCCTTCGACATCCTGGTCGAGAACCGGGCGGTCCTGGACCACCTGGTCGAGGAGCTGCTGGAGAAGGAGACCCTGGACAAGCACCAGATCGCCCGCGTGTTCGAGCCGGTGATCAAGCGGGAGCGGCGGCCGGCCTGGACCGGCTCGTCCACCCGGGTGCCGTCCGACCAGCCGCCGGTGATGCCGGTCAACGGGTCGCACGCCGAGCAGAACGGTTCGCTGTCCGACGTGCTGCCGGGCGGTTCGGTCGGCCCCGACGAGGCGATCCGCCCGCCGGAGTACGGCAGCGGCCCGACCCCGCCGTCCAGCAAGTGACCAGCAAGCAGTGAGCTGAACGCCGCCACCCGTCCGGGTGGCGGCGTTCGCCGTTCACGGTGCCGGTAGCGTTCCAGGGATGACGTCACCGAAGTTCGACCACCAGCGGGCGGAGCGGGCCGTGCGCGAGCTGCTGCTCGCGATCGGCGAGGACCCGGACCGCGAGGGTCTGCAGGACACACCGGCCCGGGTGGCCCGCTCGTACGCCGAGATCACGGCCGGCCTCGGGCAGGGCGCCGAGGACGTGCTGACGACCACGTTCGCGCTCGAGCACGACGAGATGATCCTGGTGAAGGACATCGAGGTCTGGAGCCTGTGCGAGCACCACCTGGTCCCGTTCACCGGGGTCGCGCACGTCGGGTACATCCCGAGCCGGGACGGCCGAGTGACCGGATTGTCGAAGCTCGCCCGGCTGGTCGACGTGTACGCGAAACGGCCGCAGGTCCAGGAACGGCTGACCACGCAGATCGCCGAGTCCCTGGTCGAGATCCTGCAGCCTCGCGGCGTGATCGTGGTGATCGAGTGCGAGCACCTGTGCATGACGATGCGCGGCGTCCGGAAACCGGGCGCGAAGACGATCACGTCGGCCGTCCGCGGCCAGCTCCGCAACCCGGTCACCCGCGCCGAGGCGATGAGCCTGATCGTCGGCTGAGGCCCGCCGGCCCGTAGCCCCGGGACCCGTGACCTCGTTGAAGTTTGAGAGACCGGCACTATGGACATTCTGTCGCTGAGCGTTTACTTTCCGTAGTGGCATCTGGCCAACGGGGACCAGTTGCCGGTGTGAGGAGGACAGGATGTCGGGGCGTTTCCGGGTCGGCGCCGCATTGGCCGGGGTCGCTGTCCTGACGGCAGGCGGACTGGTCGCGGCGAACTGGGCCACCGCGGACACGCGGGCCAAGGCCGGTCATCAGGCCGCGAAGCCGACCGTGGACCCGCTGATCGCCGAGACCCTGCAGTCCGAGCTCGGCTCGGACGCGGGCTTCGTGGGCAGCTACTACGACGAGGGCGGCGAGCTGGTCGTCGCCGTCTCGGACCTGTCGACGGCCGAGCTGGTCCGGCAGATCGGCGCGATCCCGCGCCTGGTGAAGTACACGGCCCGGCAGCTGAACGCCGTCCAGGGCGAGCTGAACCGGCTCGCCACCAGGTCCAGCGCCGGCAAGGTCCGGTCCTGGTACGTCGATCCGGTCTCCGGGACCGTGGTGGTGTCGGTGCCGCGGAGCGCGCACGACTCGATCACCAACCGCTTCCTGGCCCGCGCCGAGTCGAACGGCGACCGGGTCACGGTCCGCCGGGTGTCCGGCTCGGTCCGGCCGACCGCGGACGACTTCAGCCTGCGCGGCGGCGTCCAGGTCGACAAGAACACCGGGTACGTGTGCTCGCTCGGGTTCAACGCCAAGACCCGCAAGGGCAACCGGATCTTCCTGACCGCGGGGCACTGCACGTCCGGCCGGCCGTCGTTCTCCCGCAACGGGTACATCCTCGGCAACACCTCCACCTCGAGCTTCCCGGGCCACGACTTCGGGTCCGTCGGCGTGATCGAGGGCTGGGACCAGCAGGGGTACGTCGAGGGCTGGGGCAACGGCAACGTCGCGGTCAAGGGGATCGCGGACGCCACCGTCGGCTCGACGCTGTGCAAGTCGGGCAAGAGCACCGGGTGGACCTGCGGGCGGATCGTCGCGCGGAACGTGACGGTCAACTACGGCAACAACCGTGTGGTCCGCGGGCTGTTCCAGCACACCGCCTGCGTCGAGGCGGGCGACTCCGGCGGCGCCAGCATGACCGGGAACTACGCGCAGGGCATCACCAGCGGCGCGGCCCTGATCGACGGGAAGTGCCTGGAGAAGTACGGCCAGACCAACGAGTCGTACGCACAACCCATCGCACCGGTCCTCCAAGCGACGAAGTCCCGCCTGATCCTCGCCGACTGACGCACCCCAATTTCGCTGGCTACCCAGCGAAATGGGGGGTTTGTCACCCGGAATGAGGGTGCAGAACCCACCAGGTGGCTGGGTAGCCAGTCAAATGGGTTGGGGAGGGGAAACGCGGCTGGTTGTCCGGTTGGGGGCGGGGGCTACTACGGTGTGTGGGTGAGAACTGCGCCGTGGGGTCACGTCGACGGGTTGCCGGTCCTGGACCGGTGCCTCGTCATGGGTGTGGTGAACGTGACACCGGACTCGTTCTCGGACGGCGGCGAGTGGTTCGAGCCGAGTGCCGCGATCAAGCACGGCCGGGAGTTGCTGGCCGAGGGCGCCGACCTGCTGGACGTGGGTGGTGAGTCGACCCGCCCGGGTGCGGTCCGGCCGTCGCCGAAGGAGGAGATCCGCCGGGTGATCCCGGTCGTCGAGACCCTCGCCGCGGAAGGCGCGATCATCTCGGTCGACACCATGCGGGCGAACGTCGCCGAGCTGGCCCTCGACGCCGGCGCCACGATGATCAACGACGTGTCCGGCGGGCAGGCCGATCCGGACATGCTCCCGCTGGTCGCCGAGCGCCGCACGCCGTACCTGTGCATGCACTGGCGCGGGCACTCGATCGACATGCAGAACAAGGCCGAGTACGCCGACGTGGTCGCGGAGGTGATCGCCGAGCTGGGCGAACGCCTCGACGTGATCAGCCGCGCGGGCATCGACCTGAACCGGGTCGCCCTCGACCCCGGCCTCGGTTTCGCGAAGAACGCGGAGCACAACTGGGAGATTCTTCGCCGGTTGCGGGAATTCGCCGTCCTGGAAAGACCGTTGCTGATCGGTGCGTCCCGGAAGACGTTCCTCGGTAGGCTGCTCGCCGACGAGCAGACCGGTGAACCCAGACCGGCCGTACGACGAGACGACGCGAGCGTGGCCGTATCCGCCCTGGCCGCCGCCGCGGGTGCCTGGTGTGTCCGGGCCCACGCGGTGGCACCGAACGCGGACGCGGTCCGGGTGGCGAAGAGATGGGGAACCGTATGACGGACGGACCGCGGCAGGACGGCGCGCCCAAGGGGTCGGCCGGCGCCACGGTGGAGGACGTCGTGCTGCAGGCCAACACCGCCTTCTACAACGCGTTCGAGGCGGGCGACCTGGACCTGATGGCGGCCGTCTGGCTGCCGGAGCCGGACCCGGTGTGCATCCATCCCGGAAACGCGGCCATTTCCGGGTACGCCGAGATGATGCGGGCCTGGGCGATGATCTTCGCGAACACGCCGTACATCCAGTTCTTCCTCACCGACGTGCAGGTGCGGGTGGACGGCGACGTGGCCTACGTCACGTGTACGGAGAACGTGCTGTCGTCCGGCGAGGGCGCCCCGGAGGAGGGGTTCGCGGGCGGGAAGGCGCTCGCGACCAACGTCTTCCGCAGAACTTCCAGCGGCTGGCGGTTGTGGATCCACCATGCCTCACCGGTACTGTCGTCTGGGGGCCCACAGGAGGAGGCGCCGTGAGCGAGCGGAGCGAGGTCACCATCAAGCACTGTGCGCCTCGTGCCTCATCCGCGCCCGCAGCGAAGCGAGGACGCGGATGAGTAATCCCACATGTCCTCCTGATGTGATCGAGATCCGTGGCATCCGAGGGTTCGGGCGCCACGGGGTGTTCGACCACGAGCGGGCCGACGGGCAGGAGTTCGTCGTGGACGTCCGGCTGGAGCTGGACACCCGGCCCGCGGCGGCTTCCGACGCCCTGGCCGACACCGTGAACTACGGGGTGGTGGCCGAGCGGGTGCACCAGGCGATCGAGACCGACCCGGTGGACCTGATCGAGACCCTCGCCCAGCGGATCGCCGACCTCTGTCTCGCCGACGAGCGGGTGACAGCGACGGCGGTCACCATCCACAAACCCTCGGCGCCGATCACGGTGCCGTTCGACGACGTTGTCCTGACCGTGCAGCGCAGAGCCGGAGAATCCTCGTGACTGAGACCCCTAGTCCCCACGTCATCGACGCGGACACCCTGAGCGGCGGCCTGAAGCCGATCCGCCAGGTGATCCTGTCGCTCGGCAGCAATCTCGGCGACCGTGAGGCGAACCTGCAGGGCGCGGTCGACGCGCTGCGGGACACCCCGGACGTCGTGGTGGTCGAGGTCTCGCCGGTGTACGAGACCGAACCCGTGGGCGGCCCGGACGAGTCCGGTCCGTACCTGAACATCGTCCTGCTCGCGGACACCACGCTGGCCGTCGATCTGCTGCTGGAGCGGGCACACGCGGTCGAGCAGGCGTTCGGCCGGGAGCGCAGTGTCCCGGGCGCGCCGCGGACCCTCGACGTCGACCTGATCACCTACGGGCAGAAGACGATCGAGACCGAGGAACTGACCATCCCGCACCCGCGGGCGCACGAGCGTGCGTTCGTGCTGGCGCCCTGGCTCGACATCGAGCGGGACGCCGTCCTGCCGGGCCACGGCCCGGTCGCGGAGTTGCTCGCCAAGGTCGGAACCGACGGCGTGACCAAGCTCGACATCGAGCTGCAGTAGTGGTGTCCGGCGGTACCGAGCCCGGCCGGGCGCCCCGGGACGACAGTCAGGGCCCGCCTCCGGGTTCGGTGCGGCCGACGTCACGGCGGCTGCTGGTCGCAATCGCCGTTCTCGGTGTCGCGGTCGGCGTCACGCTGGTGAAGGCGATCGAGTCCGGCGGCGGGGTCGCGCCCGCGGTGTCGTGGCTGACGCTGATCGCCTGGGCGTTCCTGGCCGCGTTGCTGTTCGCCGCTGCGCGCAACACGCATCAGCGGATCCAGGTGCGCCGGGAGCGGATCGAACCGTCGCGTGCGGTCTTCCTGTTGATGATCGGCAAGGCGAGCGCGTTTGTCGGCGCGTTGTGCACCGGTGTGTACGCAGGGTTCGCGTTAAGCTTCCTGCAAGCGATGGGCTCTTCGGGGCCCCGTAACCGGGTGATCATGGCCGGAGCAGCGGCGGTGATCTCGGTGCTGGTCGTCACGGCCGGATTGTTGCTCGAACGCGCGTGTCGGATTCCCGAGGACCCCGACGAGACCCCTTAACATGACGACCCATGGGGTCAAGGGGTAGCCGCCGTCGAACCAGGACCACAGTTCTCACCGTTGCCAACGCATCGCTGATCGTTGTCTGCCTGGGCGTGAGTATCGCGCTTTTCTCGCAGAATGCCTGGATCCTCCGGGCCGCCGCAGTCGGTGCAGCTCTGGTCGCGATCGCTGCTGCCTTCCTGTTCCGCCACCAGTTGCTGGTCGAGCGGCTCGCCCACTCCGACGAGCGCGCACAGGTCGCGCAGGAGTACTCGCGGATCACCAGCGCGCGCGTGGTCGAGAACGCGGAGTTCGTCGACCTGATGCAGCGCCGGCTGGACAAGATCGACCAGCGGCTCGACAAGATCGACCAGGAGGTCGCGACCGTCGTGGCCGCCGGCGACAAGCACTCGCAGGCCGACGCGCCGACCGTCGTGGACCTCAAGCTCCGAGGCCTGGCCGCGTCCTGAGTCCGCCCCCATACTGCGGTGTATGGGGCTGGACGCACGCTATCCGGCTGTGACGATGAACGACCCGAACGGGCACGTCACGGTCTACAACGAGGACCATCTGCCGATCGGCCAGCTGGGGCCGACGCCGTACGAGTCGCCGTCGGTGAACGTGACGTGCCGGCGCAAGGCCTGGGACGACCTGTACTGGTACCGCCTGCTGAACCCCGAGGGCTTCCCGTTCCCGGCCGACGAGGCGTACGTCTCCGCCGACGAGACCCACGAGCTGAACCCCGGCCAGCCGTACGAAATCCCGGAATGCGCGTCCGGCTGCCCGATCCAGTTCGGCAAGGCAGCCGCCGTCGGCGCACTGGCCATCGGCGGAGCAGCGGCGGCCGCCGCCTGGCGCCGCAGGCGCCGCGCCCTCGGAATCGCCTGACCCACAACCGCCTGCCCCAGCCGCCGCCCGCCCGGGCCATTTGAGGGGTTAACCGTCTGGCATGCCCGTTCCTGCGCCGCAGGCGAGGTGTGAAGGGGCCGTTTGCGGGGTGAACCACTGAGATGGCGCGGGGTGGGTGGGCGCACGTCGCGTAGGTTCGTGGGTGTGGATCTTGCGAAGCTGTTGAAGGTTGGCCAAGCTGCCGTCGAGCGTGGGCGGGAGGTGACCGAGCGGATGGCGCCGGGGGAGCTGACGGTCAAAGGGGACCGGGACATGGCCTCCGAGGTGGATTTCGCGGTGGAGCGGGAGGTGCGGGCCTTCCTCGAGCGGGAGACGCCGGAAATCGGCGTGCTGGGCGAGGAGGAGGGCGGCGCCACCGACGGCACCCGCTGGGTGCTGGACCCGGTCGACGGCACGGTGAACTTCATTCACGGCGTACCGCTGTGGGCGATCTCGCTCGGCCTGATCCACGAGGGCCGCGCCGTCGCGGGCGTGATCGACCACCCGGCGCTCGGTGCGACGTACGCGGCCGCCGAGGGGCTGGGCGCGACCCGCGACGGGAAGCCGATCCGGGGCAGCGAGTGCACCGACCTGTCCGACGCGTTGGTTGCCGTCGGCGACTATGCCGTCGGGCCGGACGCGGACCAGGTGAACGCGGACCGGATCGCCCTCACCCAGCGGCTGTACCCGCGCGTGCAGCGCCTCCGGATGATCGGTACGGCGGCCACCGCGCTGACCTGGACGGCGAACGGGTACTTCGACGCGCTGATCATGTTCTCCAACAAGCCCTGGGACACGATGGCCGGCGTGGCGATCTGCCGCGAGGCCGGCGTCACCGTGCTGGACCTCGACGGCACCGGCCACTCGCCGGAGTCCCGCGGCGTCTTCGCGGTCGCCGACGGCATCCGCGAACCGCTGCAGGACCTACTCACCGCGCCGCGAGGTCAGTGAGGCACCGTGGCGACGCTCGGGGTCATCGGCAGCGGCAACATCGGGTCGGTGGTGGCGTGGCTCGCCGTCGGCGCAGGCCTCGACGTGGTGATGGCGAACTCGCGCGGTCCGGAGAGCCTGGTGGACAAGGCCCGCACCCTCGGCATCCGGGCCGGGACCGTCGACGAGGCCGCGCGGGCGGGGGACTGGGTCCTGGTGAGCATCCCGCTCGGACGGTACGCCGAGCTGCCGGTGGCGCCGTTCGCGGGCAAGGTCGTGCTGGACACGATGAACTACTACCCGCGGCGTGACGGCCGGATCGACCGGCTCGACCGCGAGGTGGTGACGACGGCGCAGCTCCTGCAGGAACGGTTGCCCGAAGCCCACACGGTGAAGGCGTTCAACAACATCGCCGCGCGGAACATCGTGACACTGGCCAGGCCGGCCGACGCGCCGGATCGCAGCGCGCTGCCGATCGCCGGCGACGACGCGGACGCGAAGGCCGCGGCCACGGACCTGATCCGGATGCTCGGGTTCGACGTGGTCGACGTCGGTCCGCTGAGCGAGAGCTGGCGATTCGAACCGGAGACGGCCGCGTACGTGACGCCGTACCTGTCCAAGGCGAAGCAGCACCCCGATCCGGGGAAGCCGCTGCCGGTGGCCCGGCTCGTGCAGTTGATCGCCGCCGCCCATCGCCCACCGGTGGCCCGGCGCGACGTCTGACGGGCGTTACTTGTCGATGTCGCCGACGACGAAGAACAAGCTGCCGAGGATCGCGATCATGTCGGGGATCATCGTGCCGGGGAGCAGGGCGGGCAGTGCGGAGATGTTGTTGAAGCTGGCCGAGCGGAGCTTCAGCCGCCACGGGGTCTTGTCGCCGCGGGAGACCAGGTAGTAGCCGTTGATGCCGAGCGGGCTCTCGGTCCAGGCGTAGGTCTGGCCCTCGGGGACCTTCAGGATCTTCGGCAGCCGGACGTTGACCGGTCCGGCGGGCAGCGTCGACAGCTTGTCGAGGCAGGCGTCGACCAGGTCCAGCGAGACCTTCACCTGGTCGAGCAGGACGGCGAAGCGCGCGAAGCAGTCGCCCTCGGGGCGGGTCACGACGCGCAGCACGTCCTGCAGCTCGCCGTACGCCAGGTAGGGCTCGTCGCGGCGCAGGTCGGCGTCCACGCCGGAGGCGCGGGCGATCGGGCCGGAGACGCCGTACTGCGCGACCAGTTCCGGGGAGAGCTTGCCGACGCCGACGGTGCGCGCGCGGAAGATCTCGTTGCCGAGGATGATCTCCTCGATGTCGGGCAGCCGGGTGCGGACCGCGGCGGAGGCGGCGGCCGCGCGGCCGAGCCAGCCGTACGGCAGGTCCTCCTTGAGGCCGCCGACCCGGTTGAACATGTAATGCATCCGGCCGCCGGACAGCTCCTCCATCACCGCCTGGATCGTCTCCCGCTCGCGGAACGCGTAGAACACCGGCGTGATCGCGCCGAGCTCCAGCGGGTACGAGCCGAGGAACATCAGGTGGTTCAGGACCCGGTTCAGCTCGGCCAGCAGGGTCCGCAGCCAGACGGCCCGGACGGGAACCTCGAGGCCCATCATCCGCTCGACCGCGTGCACCACGCCGAGCTCGTTCGCGAACGCCGACAGCCAGTCGTGCCGGTTCGCCAGGACGATGATCTGCCGGTAGTCGCGGACCTCGAACAGCTTCTCCGCGCCGCGGTGCATGTAGCCGATGATCGGCTCGCAGCCGACGATCCGCTCACCGTCGAGGGTCAGCCGCAGGCGCAGCACGCCGTGCGTCGCCGGGTGCTGGGGCCCGATGTTGAGCACCATGTCGGTGGTGGCCAGCTCCGAACCGCTCCCGGTCCCGCCCCGCTCGTAGGCAGGGTCGAATCCGGCGGATCCCGCTCCGACTCCCACGACTCGTTCCGTACTCATGACCACTATCGTGACAGGCTTTACCTGTGGACGACCTCTTCGCACCCTCCGATGTCAGCTGGACGCCGGTCTCGCCGAAGCTGGCCACGCTGCGGCGGCTGAACGCGGCGATCGTCGCCGGCCTGGCCGCGATCGCGGCACTGCTCGCGCTCGGACTGACGGTGGGCTGGCAGTACGGCCTGCTCGCGGTCGTGGTGATCGTGCTGGCCCTCGGCTGGACTTGGGTGCTGATCGGCCGCAACCAGCGGTCCTGGAGGTACGCCGAACGCGAGGACGAGCTGCTGGTCAGTCACGGGGTGATGTTCCGCGAGCTGGTCGTCGTACCGTACGGCCGGATGCAGTTCGTGGACGTGACGGCCGGGCCGCTGGAGCGTGCGTACGGGATGGCCACCGTGGAGCTGCACACGGCGACGCCGGCGACCGACGCGAAGATCCCGGGGCTGCACCCGGACGAGGCCGGCCGGCTGCGTGACCGCTTGTCCGCCCTCGGCCAGGCGCAGGCGTGGGGCCTGTGACCGAGCAGACCGCCGAGGTCGTCGGACAACGGCTTCACCCGCTCACCCCCTTCGTCAAGGGCTGGGGGTACTTCGTCGTCGCGGCCTTCGCGCTGGTCAACAACGAGGGCCTGCGGACCAACCTGACGATCGCGGGTATCGGACTGGCCGCCGTACTCGTGGGCGGCATCCTGCTCGGCGCACTGTCCTGGTGGTTCACCAAGTGGCAGCTGACCGCCGAGGCGATCCGGGTCGACAGCGGGTTCCTGTTCCGCCGGACCCGGATCATCCGCTTCGACCGGATCCAGGCGATCGACGTGGCGCAGCCGTTCGTCGCCCGCTTGTTCGGCATGGCCGAGCTGCGGATGGACGTGGCCGGCGGCGGCAAGAGCGACGGGAAGCTGAGCTTCTTCCGGTACGAGGAGGCGCAGCAGCTCCGCACCATCCTGCTGGTCCGGGCCAAGGGAGAGCAGGCCGCCGAACAGCAGGCCCACGAGCAGCAGGCCGAGGCGGTGGCTCCGCCGCTGCTGACCGTTCCGACGAGCCGCCTGCTCGGTGCGACGCTGTTGTCGTCCACGGTCGTCGCCAGTGCCGGTGCACTGATCTGGCTGATCGTCGCGACGATGGTGCTGGACTTCCACATCGGTCTGTGGGCCGGTCTACCGCTGTTGCTGGGTGTCGTGCAGCCGATCTGGAAGCAGGTCGTGGGGAACCACGGGTTCACGCTGTCGGAGTCCAGCCATGGACTGCGGACCAAGCGCGGCCTGTTCGACGTCCAGCGGCAGACCGTTCCGCCTGGCCGGGTGCAGGGCCTGCTGATCACCGAGCCGCTGATCTGGCGGTTGCTCGGCTGGTCGCGCGTCGAGCTGGACATCGCCGGCGTCGCCGGCCAGCGGGAGGACGGCGACGACCTGCTCGAGGGTGCACAGTTGCTGCCGGTGGGTGAGCGCGCCGAGGTGGCGTACGTACTCGCCCGCGTACTGCCTGGCCTCGATCTGAGCCGCATCCAGATGCACCCGGCTCCGGAGCGCGCAAAATGGCTGCGGCCGATCGGCTGGCGGTTCTTGGCGTACGGCGTCGACGGGCAGGTCATGGTCACCACGCGTGGCTGGGTGAGCCGCCGTACGTCGATCGTGCTGCACCACAAGACGCAGTCGGTCCGGCTGGAGCAGGGGCCGCTGCAGCGGCGTCTCGGGCTGGCGAACGTCCACGTGGACACGCCGCTGGGGCCGACGGACGCCACGGCACTGCACCGCGATCAGGTGGAGGCTGCGGCGCTTGTGGAGGCTCAGGCGGACAGGGCGCGCGAGGCACGCCGTACGGTGGCCGCGTCCGCCGCGGTCCAGACCCAGCCGAACCCGCCGAGTCCAGCCGGGTCGAGCAACTCGGCCGCCTCACCTGCTGACGACAGCTCGGACAGGTAGCGCCTGGCGTCCGTCTGAGCCAGCTCCAGGCTCGGGCGGGCCCCGCTGACACCCAGCGCGCGCAGGGCGTCACGCTGGCTCAGGATGATGCCGCCGAGCGAGTCGAGCGCCACGTGCGCGGTGATGTCGCAGGTCCCGTCGGGTGCCGGGTCGCATTCCCGTCCGTCGCGGAAGCCGGTCAGGGTCCCGTACGGCGGTCTGGACGCCTTGACGTGCCCGTAGTCGATGGCGATCGCGAGACTTCCCGCAGTGAGGCGACTGACCACGTCGGCCCAGGACTGATCGCGAGGGACTCCGACCTCGGCCCGATCACCAGGCTCGCCTGGCCACCACTTCTCGAGCCAGCGGAGATCGTTGCCTTCTACAACCGGCCCTGGGGTCAGGTCGGCGAGGAGATAGCGGGGAAGGCCCTCGTCGTCCCACTCGACGACCTCGCACGGGACGTTGTCGAGCCACTCGTTCGCGACCACCAGGCCGTGCAGGCGGTCGGGCAGCGCGTCGTCGAGCTCCATGTCCAGGACCTTCAGGCCCTCGGCACGCAGGACCTGGCCCAGTTCGCCGGAGCCGGCGCCGATGTCGACGACCGTGGTGACCTCGAGCCGACGAGCCAGCCGTGCGATCGCCTGTCCGAAGAGCGCGGACGCGTGCACCGACGTACGGAAATGGGCGGACGGGCGCTCCCGGCGGTAGAAGCCGTCAGGGCCGTAGAGCGCCCGTTCCCAGGCCGCGCAGTACGTCTCGGTCATCCGGAACCCAGCGGCACGGCACCGATCTGGCCCCACACACCGGCAGCGTCCTCCCGCCACAGCCCCAGCTCGGTCAACTGCACGGTCGGCGCCGGGGCCGCGGCCAGCGCGGCGTTCGCCTCGGCGACCACGGCCGGGCCGCCCTGCGCGGACGACGAGATCGTCAGGTGCGGATGCGGGTCCGGGAACTCACCACCGTACGGCGGGCACTCGGGGAACGCGGCGACCACGGACAGCAGGATCGAGCGCACCGTGTCGAACGGCTCCGGGCGCAGCCACGCCGTACCGTTCGGGAACTGGCCGGCCGTCGGGAAGCTGAGCTCGAACGGTTCGATGGCCGCCACGGCCGACCGGAGCCGGTCCACGTCGGAGTCGGTGGGCTCGGCGACCCACGGCACCAGCACGGTCACGTGCGGCGGGATCAGCTCGGTCAGCGGGACCTGCGGCCGCGCCGTCGACCGGGACACCGAGCGCCAGCGGTCCGTGGCCGCCGCGAGCTCCGGGACTGTGATCAGAATCGCCGTCAATTCGGTGCCAGCTGCCCATGCATCACTCACCGCGCCATGCTCTCATCACCTACCCTGACAGGTAGATCGTCTGGTACCCCGCTGCGGGACTGGAACGAGAAGAGAGTGAGTGATGGAACGGATCGGCTTGATCGGAGCCGGCCGGGCCGGGACCGCCTTGGGAGCAGCCATGGCGGCAGCCGGACATCGGTTGGTCGGAGTCACCGCGCGGTCGGACGCGTCCCGGGAACGCGCCGCCCGCCTTCTGCCCGCTGTGCCCGTGCTGACCCCCGACGAGGTCACCAGGAGCGCGGACGTCGTCCTGGTCGCCGTACCGGACGACCTGATCCGCGACGTGGCGCACACACTGCCGCTGACCAGCGCGCAGTACGTCGTTCATCTGTCCGGAGCGCACGGTCTGGCCCCACTGGCCGGCCTCGCCGCGACACCGGTCGCGCTGCACCCCTCGATGACCTTTTCCGGCGGCCCGGTGCAGCTGGACGGGGTCATGTTCACCGCGACCGCCCCGGACGCCGCCCGGTCGCTCGTCGAGCGTCTGGTGAAGGTGCTGGGCGCGCAGGTGCAGTGGGTCCCCGACGAGCAGCGTGCGCGGTACCACGCGGGTCTCGTCCACGGCGCGAACCACCTGACCACGCTGGTCACGCAGGCGGTCGCCGTACTGCGGGAGGCCGGCGTGTCGGATCCGGCGGCGACACTGCGCCCCCTGCTGGCCGCAACCCTCGACAACACGCTGCGATCCGGTCATCATGCGCTCACCGGGCCGATCGCCCGGGGCGATGCCGACACGGTGGCAGCACATCTGGAAGCACTGCGAGGCAGTACCGGGAGCAGCACGCAGCGCAGGATCGCGAGCACGTACGCCGAGCTGGCCCGCGCGACGGTCGAGCTGGCCGCGGCGGACGGCCGGCTGGACGCGGAGACGGTCCGCCGATTGACCGAGGTACTGGACGGGCACCAGGCAGATCGGACAGGGGAGGCACCTCGATGAGACTCACCCAGACCAAAGCCGAGCTGCGGGCGGCAGCCGCGATCCGGCCGCGCGCGGTCGTGATGACCATGGGGGCTCTGCACGACGGCCATGCCGCGTTGCTGGCCGAGGCGCGCGAACGGGTCGGACCGGACGGCAGCGTGGTCCTGACGATCTTCGTGAACCCGTTGCAGTTCGGGCCGACCGAGGACTTCGACCGGTACCCGCGGACGCTGGCCAGCGACCTGGCGATCGCGAAGAACGAGGGCGTCGACCTGGTCTTCAACCCGTCCCGCGACGAGCTGTACCCGAACGAGCCGTCGATCACCGTGCACCCCGGTCCGTTGGCGGACGAGCTGGAGGGTGTGTTCCGGCCCGGTCACTTCTCCGGCGTACTGACCGTGGTGTCGAAGCTGCTGCACCTCACGGCGCCGGACCTGGCGCTGTTCGGCGAGAAGGACTACCAGCAGCTGACGCTGATCCGCGAGATGGTCTGCGACCTCGACATGGACGTGGACATCGTGCCGGTGCCGACCGTGCGGGAGGCGGACGGTCTCGCGCTCTCCTCACGCAACCGGTACCTGAGCGAGACCGAGCGTGACGAGGCCCTGGTGCTGTACCGGGCACTGAGCGCCGGCGCGAAGGCCGGGATGAACGGGCCGGACGCGGTGATGGCCGCCGCACAGGCCGAGCTCGAGGCGGTGCCGTCGGTGAAGATCGACTATCTCGCGCTGCGGGCCCCCGATCTCGGCCCGGTGATCGGCCCGGGCGAGGCCCGGATGCTGATCGCCGCCCGCGTCGGCCTGACCCGTCTCATCGACAACATTTCCATCACTCTCAGATGAAATCGGTTGATACGGTCCCTGAATGACTGTGCTGATGCCACGCCTCCGGCGCGGCGGGTCACGGGGCTGTAACTCCCGCCCTTCCCTCGTCGCTCCGGTCGCTGTGCTGAATGTCGCGACTCCGTCGCGACGGGCCCTGGGGCTGGAACTCCCGGTCTTCCCTCGTCGCTCCGGTCGCTTCGCTCCCTCCGCTCCTCAGTCCAGACCGGGAGGCCCCAGGACCGGGCTCCCTGCGCTCCTCAGTCCAGGGCGGGAGGCCCCGTGACGGGACCCGCTGTTCCGCAACGGCTGGCCGCGCCGGAACCTGGCTGGACCGACACCGTCGACGTGGTGGTGATCGGGTCCGGGGTCGCCGGACTGACCGCCGCGCTCAAGGCCCGCGAGCTGGGCTCCGTACTGGTGGTGACGAAGGACGTCGTCGCCTCCGGCTCCACGCAGTGGGCGCAGGGCGGCATCGCCGCCGCCCTCGACCCGGAGGACTCACCCGAGGAGCACCTGCAGGACACGCTCGTGGCGGGCGCCGGGCTGAGCGACCCGGAGGCCGTCCGGGTGCTCGTCACCGAGGGACCGGACGCCGTCCGCGACCTGATCGAGCTGGGCGCGCGCTTCGACACGATGGCCGACGGCGAGATCTCGCTCGGTCGCGAGGGCGGCCACCACCGCAACCGGATCGCGCACGCCGGCGGCGACGCGACCGGCGCCGAGATCGAGCGCGCCCTGGTCGCCGCGGTCAAGCGCGCCAAGGACATCCGGCTGATCGAGCACGCCCTCGTCCTCGACCTGCTGACCGCGGCCGACGGCGCGATCGCCGGCGTCACGTTGCACGTGATGGGCGAAGGCCAGCTCGACGGTGTCGGCGCGATCCGGACCAGGGTGGTGATCCTCGCCTCCGGCGGACTCGGGCAGTTGTACGCGGCAACGACCAATCCGAGCGTGTCCACCGGCGACGGCATGGCACTCGCGCTGCGGGCCGGCGCGAAGGTGCGGGACCTGGAGTTCGTGCAGTTCCACCCGACCGTGCTCTGGCTGGGCAAGAGCGCGAAAGGCCAGCAGCCGTTGGTTTCCGAGGCGGTCCGCGGTGAAGGCGCGTTTCTCGTCGACCACGCCGGCAAGCGGTTCATGCAGGGCCGGCACGAGCTCGCCGACCTCGCGCCGCGCGACATCGTGGCGAAGGCGATTATGCGCCAGATGCTTGCCACCGGCAAGGACCATGTGTACCTGGACGCCCGGCACTTCGGCGACGAGAAGTGGCGGGTGCGGTTCCCGACCATCCTCGCGTCCTGCCGGTCGCACGGTATCGACCCGGTCCGCGAACTGATCCCGGTCGCGCCCGCCTGCCACTACTCGTCCGGCGGCGTGTGGACCGACCTGAACGGCCGGACCTCGGTGCCCGGCCTGTACGCGTGCGGTGAGGTCGCGTGCACCGGCGTCCACGGCGCCAACCGGCTGGCCTCGAACTCGTTGCTCGAAGGGCTCGTCTTCGCCCGCCGGATCGCCGCGCACCTCGCCGACGGCCTGCCCCCGCGGCGCGAGCCGGTCGTGGACCGCCGTACGGCGGGGCTCGTCGATGCGGACGCCGTCCCCGAGGTGCAGCGGGCGATGACCGTCGGCGCCGGCGTGATCCGGAGCGCGGCCGGCCTCTCGGAGGCGGGTGCGGTGATCGGCAAACTGATCGAGCAGCCGGCCGGCGAGCCCGGGACCCCGGGCTGGGAGGCGACGAACCTGGTGACGGTCGCCTCCGCCCTGATCGCCGCCGCGACCGCGCGCGAAGAAAGCCGCGGCGCGCACTGGCGGGAGGACCACCCGGACCGCGATGATCTGCACTGGTCCGGAAGCCTGGACCTGACCCTGCCGGCGGTGGCCGAGCAGGCTGTGCCGCGGACCACGTTTGTTCCGCGCGAATCCGAGGAGAATGACCGGCATGGATGAGACAGTCGACCGCCAGTGGGTCGGTGACCTCGTGCGGGCCACCATCGAGGAGGACCTGGCCGGGGGCGTCGACGTGACGACCACCGCCACGGTCGACCCGGATCAGGTCTCGGTCGCCGAGCTGGTCGCCCGTGCCGACGGTGTGGTGGCCGGCCTGGAGATCGCGGAGCTGGTGCTGCGTCAGGTCGCCGCGCCGGACGAGATCGAGCTCGAGTTCACGGTCCGCGACGGTGCCTCGGTACGGCGCGGTGACGTGCTCATGACGGTGCGTGGCAAGACCCGGCAGCTGCTCACGGCCGAGCGCACCACGCTGAACCTGCTCTGCCACCTGAGCGGCGTCGCGACGCTGACCCGGCGCTGGGTGGACGAGGTCGACGGCACCGGCGCGGTGATCCGCGACACCCGCAAGACGATGCCGCTGCTGAGGTCCCTGGAGAAGTACGCCGTCCGCTGCGGCGGCGGGAAGAACCACCGGATGGGCCTGTCCGACGCCGCGCTGATCAAGGACAACCACGTGATCGCGGCCGGCGGCGTCGCGGAGGCGTTCCGGCTGGTGCGCAAGGCGTACCCGGAGATCTCGATCGAGGTCGAGGTGGACTCGGTCGAGGACGCCCTGATCGCGGTCGAGTCCGGCGCCGAGCTGATCCTGCTGGACAACATGGACGTCCCGCTGCTGCGGGAGGCGGTCGAGAAGGTGGCCGGCCGGTCGAAGCTCGAGGCGTCCGGCGGGCTGACGCTGGACAAGGCGCGCGCGGTCGCCGAGACCGGCGTCGACTATCTCGCGATCGGCGCGCTGACGCACTCCGCCCCGGTGCTCGACATCGCGTTGGACCTGAAGGAGTCCTGATGCTGCTGGCCGTGGCCGTGGAGAACACCAGGACGCTGGTCGGCCTGGTGTTCGAGGGCACGGTCAAGCGGCACTGGTGGGTCGGGACCGATCCGCGGCGGACGGCGGACGAGTGGGCCGTGCTGCTGCAGGGCCTGCTCACGGGTGAGTCGCCGGTGTCCGGGATCGCCGTGTCCTCCGCCGTACCGCACGTGTTGCACGAACTACGCGACGTCGTGGCGCGCTACTACCAGGGGGTGCCCAGCATCGTCGTCGAGCCCGGCGTGAAGACCGGGCTGCCGGTGCTGGTGGACAACCCGCGCGAGGTCGGCACGGACCGGATCGCGAACGCGCTGGCGGCGGTGACGCTGTACGGCGCGCCCTGCCTGGTCGTCGACGTCGGTACGGCGATCACGATCGACGTGGTCAACCCGGCCGGCGCCTTCGTCGGCGGAGTGATTGCCCCGGGCATCGAAACCGCGACCGACGCGCTCGGCGAGGCGGCCGCGCAGCTGCGCCGCGTCGAGCTGGTCCGGCCGCGCTCGGTGGTCGCGAAGAACACCGTGGAGGCCCTGCAGTCCGGCGCGATCCACGGTTTCGCCGCGCTGGTCGACGGCCTGGTCGCGCGGATCCGGACCGAGCAGTCTCTCGACGAAGACCTCCCGGTCGTCCTCACCGGTGCACTCGCGCCGCTGCTCGCCGGCCAGCTCGGGACGCCGGTCCGCGACGAACCGTTGCTGACCCTGCGCGGCCTGTATCAGGCCTTCGCCCGCAACCACGGCTGACCCGGACAACCTCTTGTGCCCTTGACGTGACCTGGCTCACTATGAGCCCAGGGTGAGTTCAGGGGGATGGGGGAAGTATGAGGTCTGTTTACCGTGCCTTGGCCGGGCTCGTGGCGATCGGTGTGGTGGTCCAGGCGATGGCGATCGCCCTCGCGTGGTTCACGGTCATCAAGGACGTCGACGACGGCCTGGTGTTCACGAAGGACTCCGACGCCAACGCGGGGCACATGATCCACACCATCGTCGGCAGCGCGGTGATCCCGTTGCTCGCGATCCTGTTGCTGATCGTCTCGTTCTTCGCGAAGGTCGACGGCGGCGTCCGGTGGGCGCTCTACGTCTTCGGCCTGGTCGCGTTGCAGTTCGGGCTGGCCGCGGCCTCCTTCGGCGCACCGGTGATCGGCGCGCTGCACGGGCTGAACGCGTTCGCCCTGCTCGCGGTCGCGGCGATGGCCTCGCGGCGCGCGGCCGGACCGGCCCCGGTGGCCGCCGAGGCTCCGGCCACGACCACCGAGACCACGCCGTAGATGCCGTTGGCAACTGACGGGCGGCGGCCGTGACCCTGCGGCGGCCGGCTCGTCGTGCGCTGATCGCGATCGTCGCGACGATCGTCGTGCTCGCGCCGCTCGGGTTCTTCTGGCAGCGGAGCCTGGTCCCGAACGACCTGTCGCCGATGGCGATGGGGTACGCCGACTACGGCGGCGGCCCGGCGACCGCGCACGACCATCACGGCACGGACGTTCGTCAGCTGACGGGTCCCGTGGACCAGAGGCCCGACGTCGTGGTGGATCTGGTGGCGCGCCAGGAGCGCTTCGACATCCCAGGTCGCGGGTCCATGGACGGGTACACGCTGAACCACACGTCGCCCGGTCCCCGGATCGTCGCGAACCAGGGCGATCTGGTGCAGGTCACGCTGCGCAACGAGAACGTTGCCGACGGCATCACCCTGCACTGGCACGGTGTCGACGTACCGAACGCCGAGGACGGTGTCGCGGGTGTCACGCAGGACGCCGTCGGACCCGGCCAGTCGTTCGTGTACCGCTTCGTCGCGAAGGACGCCGGCACGTACTGGTACCACTCACACCAGGTGTCGCACGAGCAGGTGCGGAAGGGCCTGTACGGTGTCCTGGTCGTACAGCCGGCGCCGACAGACGTGGTCGCCGCGGTCCACACCTACGACAAGGTCCGCACGGTCAACGGCGAGTACGGCGAACGGCGCGTGAAGGCGCCGGGCCCGATCACACGCGTCCGGCTGATCAACACCGACAACGGGCCGCTGGCGGTCTGGGTCGACGGCGCGCCGTACAAGCTGGTCGCGGTCGACGGGACCGACGTGAACGGACCGACCGAGGTGAGCGGGAAGTCGGTGCTCGTCACGGCGGGCGGCCGGATCGACCTCGAGGTGCCGACGTCGAAGGCGGTCCGGATCGGCCTCGGCGGAGGACCGACGACGCTGGTGATCGGGGACGGCGACGCACCGGCCGGGACCGAGCCGCGCGAGCGGGTCGACCTGCTGAGCTACGGATCGGCGCGACCGCTCGGGTTCGATCCGGCGAAGGCCACCCGCTCGTTCCGGTACGACATCGGCCGGCGGATCGGGTTCTTCGACGGCAAGCCCGGGCTGTGGTGGACGATCAACGGGCACCAGTTCCCGGACGTGCCGATGTTCGTGGTCAGCGAGGGCGACGTGGTCCGGATGACGATCGCGAACACCTCCGGTCAGGTCCATCCCATGCACCTGCACGGCCATCACGTCGTCGTCCTGAGTCGTGACGGGGTGCGCGCGACCGGGAGTCCGTGGTGGACGGACTCCCTCAACGTCGAGGACAAGGAGACCTACGAGGTCGCCTTCGTGGCCGACAACCCGGGGATCTGGATGGACCACTGCCACAACCTCCCGCATGCCGCGCAAGGCCTGGTGACGCACCTGATGTACGCCGGTGCCACGACCGGGTACCACCTCGGCGGCGCGCCGGACAATCAGCCCGAGTAGATCGGGCGGCCGACCGTCAGCGCCGCACGCAGCGTGTCGGGCAGGCCGTTGAACGCCGAGTCCGGCTGGGTGCCGGTGGCGTCGAGAGTCTTGGAGAAGAAGGACCGCGCCGCGGCGGCCAGGACGACGTCGAGCACGTCGGCGTCGGACAGGCCGAGCGTTCGCAGCTCGTCGACATCGGCCTGCGTGACCGTGTCGGCGGCGAGCGCGACCTTCCGCGCGAACGCCATCACCGCGCGGTCGACCGGGTCGTTCGGCGGCTCGTCCAGCAGCGCCACGACTTCCTCGGCGGTGTAGAACTTGTCGGCCAGCACCTGCCCGTGCGCGAGGCTGCAGTAGCTCGACTTCAGCGCGGTCGCGGCGGCCAGCGTGGCGAGCTCGTAGCGGCGCAGGTCCATGGACTCCTTGATCGCGCCGTTGAGCTGTTTCCAGGCCTCGTAGACCGCGGGCCGCGCCGCGAACGCGTGGACGTAGTTGGGCACGTGCCCCGCCGGCGCCCGGTTCGCCTCGAACAGCTCCGGATCGCTCGGCGTCTCGATGAATGCCATCGTGGTTCCCCCTCAGTGGCTTAGAGGTCGGGCGGCGAGCTGACGCCTGCTGCGCGCCGCCACCTCGCCGCCCGACCTCTACCTCACGGTAAATGGGGGGTACCGATCCGGCAACGGTCCTGGGGAAAGGGCACCTGGGACTGGGTATGGTTCACCCGGTCGGTCGTGAGGAGACGAGGGATGGGCGGAATGCGGCGGGTGCTCGCCGTGGCGCTGGCGATGGTGGCCGGGGCCGTCTCGCTGACGGCTTGCGCCTCGGACCCGGCGCCGACCGACGTCGCCGTCGCCTGGGCGCCGAACGGGCGGCCGGCGGTGGTGGTGACCTGGAAGGACGCCGCCCAGCCGAACCGGATCACGATCGAGGGCGTGCTCAGCGAGAGCCCGTCGTACGTGAAGTACATCCCGGCCGGCGATCCGAACCGGTGGGAGATCCCGACCTCGGCGTTCCCGCCGGACGGGAACTACAAGATCGCCGTGGCGACCGGGACGTCCCAGGGCGGGGTGACCAGCGATCTGACCAGGTCGCCGGTGTTCGACACCGACGGGCCGGTGCTGCCGACCGCGGCCGCGGTGGCCCCGCAGGGCCGCGGGATCCTGGTCAGGTGGTCGGTGCCGGCCGCGCCGCAGGACTTCACCCCGAACGATCCGCTGGACGTGAAAGGCAAGAAGACCCAGCGGTACGTGCCGATGATCGGGCGGCCCGGCCAGATGCTCAAAGTGATCGGCCCGGCGACGACCTCGAACCGGCAGGTGGTCAAGAGCGTCAAACCGCCGTACGTCTTCCAGTTGCGCACCCAGAACGAGTGGAGCACCCGGGCCGGCGGGCAGGTGCTCGGGCTGACCAGTTCGATCAACGCGGCCGTCCCGGCGCTGGCCCAGTTCAGTGTGCCGATCCGGATCCGCGGGCGGGTCATCCTGCACCAGGTCGGCTGCGACCTCGAGTCGCCGTGCACGAGCAAGCGCGCGACGCCGGCCGGCGTACCGGTCGTGGTGCTGACCCAGGTGGCGCCCGGTGCCCGGTGGACGCCGGCCGCGCGCGGGTCGACGACGGGCGGCGGGTACTACGACATCGCGGTGCCGACCGGCGGCAGCCGCCCGTACAAGATCATCGTTCCGGAGTACGTCAAGGGCGGGATGCTGACCGGTACGTCGACGAGCAGGCCGGCGTACACGAAGAGCGTCGTCCGGGTCGCGTCGGCCGGTTTCGCCGGCGGCGACACCGCGGTCGCGCGCGGCTCGACGGTGACCGTGTCGGTGGCGGTGAAGCCGGCCATGAACACGATCGTGATGCTGCAGGCGTGGAACCGGCAGACCCGGCGATGGGTGGACTCCAAGGCGCTGCCGATGCGTCGCGGCCAGGCGGCGCTGGCGTTCAAGGCGGCGCAGCCGGGCGACTTCGTCTACCGGTTCGTGATTCCCGGCGCGATGATGTTCGGTCGGCCGATGGACGGGACCACCACGCCGCAGCTGGCGCTACACGTCCGCTGACTCGACCGCCGGGGCGACGTCGAGCACCTCGGTCTGCTCCCGGCGGCGCTTGCGGACCTTGCGGACGACGTACAGCACGACTACCGCGACGCCGACCGCGATCAGCGCGGCGACCGACACCCGGCCGAAGATCCGGTCGGCGTTGTCGCCGATCTTGTACGCGACGAGGCCGATCGTGGTCGCCCAGGCGATGCCGCCGGCGGCGTTCGCGGCCAGGAACCGCGGGTAGTGCATCCGCAGCATGCCGGCCATCGGGCCCGCGAAGATCCGCAGCAGGGCGACGAACCGGCCGAAGAACACCGTCCAGACGCCGTACTTGTGGAAGTACTTCTCGGCCCGCACGATCCGGTCCTCGGAGAAGTGGTGGAAGCGGCGGCCGAGCCGTTCGAACAGCCGGCGGCCGGCCTTGCGGCCGATGAAGTAGCCGATCGAGTCGCCGACGATCGCGCCCACCGCCGCGGCCAGGATCACGAACTCGATCTTCAGGTGGTGCTGCTGCGACGCGAGCAGCGCGGCGGCGATCAGCGTGGTCTCACCGGGCAGCGGCACCCCCATGCTCTCCACTCCGATGACAAGTCCGACCACCAGGTACGCCAGGACGGCCACCCCGGACGGGATGGCGATCGCCTGCGCGATCAGCAGAGGTTCCCCCATGCACCCATAGTGACATCGTGGGACAACCGATTTGGTGACCGGGCAACTATCCCCGGGAGATTTCAGGGTTGTGGCCGTTGTCCGACGGCACTTCCGACGGCACCTGGGGCGGCACCTGCGGCGCCACCATGGGGACCTCGCCGTTGAACGCCTTGGTGACGTTCTGCAGTGCGGTCGTGACCTCGGAGGGGATCACCCAGAACGTGTTGCCGGGTCCTTTGGCGAGCTCGGGGAGCATCTGCAGGTACTGGTACGCGAGCAGCTTCGGGTCCGGGTCGTTGCGGTGGATCGCCTCGAACACCGTGTCGATCGCCTTCGCCTGCCCCTCTGCGCGCAGGATCGCGGCCTGCCGCTCGCCCTCCGCGGTGAGGATCTTGGACTGCCGCTGGCCTTCGGCGGCCAGGATCGCGGCCCGCTTCTCGCGCTCGGCCCGCATCTGCTTCTCCATCGACTCCTTGATCGACGCCGGCGGCTCGATGCCCTTCAGCTCGACCCGATTCACCCGGATGCCCCACTTGCCGGACGCCTCGTCGAGGACGCCGCGCAGTGTCGAGTTGATGTGCTCGCGCGAGGTCAGCACCTTCTCCAGGTCCAGCGAACCGATGACGTTGCGCAACGTGGTCACGGTGAGCTGCTCGATCGCCTGGATGTAGTCGAAGATCTCGTACGCCGCCGCGCGCGGATCGGTCACCTGGAAGTACAGCACCGTGTCGATGTGGACGACCAGGTTGTCCTCGGTGATCACCGACCGCGGCTCGAACGAGACCACCTGCTCGCGCAGGTCGATCAGATGCCGGGGGCGGTCGACGAACGGGATCACGATGTTCAGCCCGGGTTCGAGCGTGCGCAGGTACCGGCCGAGGCGCTCGACGTTGCTGGCCCGGGCCTGCGGCACGATCCGTACCGTCCGCAGAACCAGGACGACGGCGAGCAGCGCGGCGACCAGTCCGATGATCAGTTCGGCCATGGTTCCTCCTGGGGATGCACGAGGGCGGTGGCTCCCTCGATCGCGAAGACGTCGACCCGGGTGCCCGCGGGGATGTGCAGGTGCGGGTCGTAGGAGCGTGCGCTCCACTCCTCGCCGCCGATCCGGACCCGCCCGGCGTCCCGGTCGCAGGCGGCGAGCACGACGGCCTCCCGGCCGATCAGCGCGGCGACGCCGGTGCGCAGCTTCGGGTGACCGGTCAGGTGCCGGCGCGCGATCGGGCGGACCAGCGTGACCATCGCGGCGGCGGTGACGGTGAACGCCAGCACCTGGAAGCCGATGCCGAGTCCGAGCGCCCCGATCCCGGCCGCGGCGAGCGCGGCGATCGCGAGCAGGAGCAGGTCGAAGGTCGCTGTCATCAACTCGGCCGAGCCGAGGACGGCGGCGACGATCAACCACAGGACCCAGGACTGCATGACGACCACCCGGCGGAGATAACCCTCTGCTTCGACGGTACTCCTGGATACGCCCGGAGGCAGCTAACGGTTCAGTCGCCCTTCGGGGCCTTCCCGATCGGTACGACGGCGATCAGCGAGCTGACCTGGCGCGCACCGGCCGGACGATCGGCCTGCGTCCGGTTCTCCTTGTACCGGTCGACCAGGTCGTTGAGCTCCTTGCCGAACCGCTGGGCTTCCTCGTGGGTGAGCCACAACCGGGAGCGGCTCAGCGAGCTGACGTCGTCCCACGGATCGTCCTCGGCCATCTCCGCGAACTGCTCGAGGACCCCGTCCACGGCGGTCCGCATGATCGCCTGGCCCGCCAGTCGCCCGGCGCCGCCGCTCTGCGAGTCGATCCGCAGGCTCGCCGCCCGGGCCCGCCACGGCCGCTCGCGGCCGTCGGCGGTCTCTTCGGCGCGCTCGATGATGCCCCACTTCTCCAGCGCGCGGAGGTGGTAGCTCATCGCCGACGGCGTCAGCCCGGCGATCTCGGCGCACTCGGTCGCGGTCAGCACCTGGCCGTTGTAGAGCTCGTCGATGACCCGCTGCCGCGCGGGGTGCGCCAGGGCGCGGATCGCGTGCGGATCGGTGATCACCACCGCGGGCTTCTGCTTGGCCACGACGTCAGCGTAGCGAACCCCTTGACGGATGGAAATGTGAAGCATTAACTTCATAACTATGAAGCAAATACTTCAGACCTCGATCTGGTCGCACCGGGACATCCGGCTCGTACTGCCCGCCCGCGCGCTGTCGTTCGCGGGTGACTCCATCGCGCTGATCGCGCTGATGCTGCGCGTCTCCGAAGGTCACGGCCCGGCCGCGATCACGGCCCTGCTGCTCGCGTTCGCCGTACCGACCGTCGCGATGATCCCGTTCGCCGGGCGGATCGTGGACGGCTTCGACTCGCGGACGGTTCTGGTCTGGTCAGGGCTGCTGCAGGTGGTGGCCGGGGTCGGGCTGGCCCTCGTGCACGATCTGGTCCACACGCTGGCGCTGGTCTGTGTGCTGCAGGTCGGCCAAGCTGTCGCCGGGCCCGCCTGGGGGGCGCTGATCCCGCGGATCGTCGGCGAGGATCTCGTCGGTCGCGCCACCGGGACGAGTCAGGCCCTGATCGGGGTTGCGATGCTCGCGGGTTCGGCGGCCGGTGGTGTGCTGGTGGGCTGGGCCGGGACCCGTGGCGCCCTGCTCGTCGACGCCGGGACCTTCCTGGTCCTGGTGCTCGTCGCGCAACTGGTCCAGACCCGTCGTCGGCCGGAGCCCGGCAGCGCCGACGAGGGCGGCGGGGTGTCGGCCGGCCTGCGCGCGATCTTCGGTGACGACCTGCTGCGCGTTCTGGTGCCGGCGATCTGGCTGTTCGTGGTCGCCGGCGAGGCGGTCAACGTCGTGGAGGTCTTCCTGATCACCGGCGAACTCGGTCTCGGGCCTTCCCTGTACGGCGCGGCGGGCGCGGCGACCGGCGCCGGGGCGATCCTCGGCGCCTGGTACAGCGGCCGGCTGAACGGTGACCGGTCCAGGGCCGCCGGAGTCGTTGTGGGGATGGCGGCCATCGGCGGGTCGAGCGTGCTGATGGGACTGGCCGGGAACCTCGTCACGCTGATGATCGGCGCCACTGCGATCGGCGTCGGCAGCGGGCTGCTGAACGCGGCCGCCAACGCGCTCGTGGTGACCAGGTCCGCGGAGACGGTCCGCGGCCGGGTGATCGCGGCCCTGAACGGCACGGTCCGGTCGTTCAGCATTCTCGCGATGCTGCTGGGCGGTCTGGCAGGTGCGGTGCTCGGTCCGCGAGGCACGTTCGTGACCTGTGGACTCGCGTGCGCGGTGGCCGCCGCGGTGGTCGGCGCCCTCGTCGCCCGGAGCACGGCCGGAACAAAGGATTCGGAGCTGGAGGCGGTCAGTCACTAGCCTTTGGGGCATGACTGATGCACACGTGGACCCGGTGAACCCCGACAGCGGGCAGGACGACCTGCCCGAGCAGATGCGGGTCCGCCGGGAGAAGCGTGACCGGCTGCTGGCGGAAGGAGTGCCGCCGTACCCGATCTCGGTGCCGCGGACGCACCTGCTGAAGGACCTGCGGGCCACGTACGACGCGCAGGACCTGGAGCCCGACACGCGGACCGGTCAGCAGGTCTCGGTGACCGGCCGGGTGATCTTCCTGCGCAACACCGGCAAGCTCTGCTTCGTCCGGCTCCGCGAGGGTGACGGGACCGAACTGCAGGTGATGCTGTCGCTGGCCGACCTCGGCGAGGAGGAGCTGGCCCGGTTCAAGCAGCTCGTCGACATCGGCGACCTGCTGTCGGTCCAGGGCGAGGTGATCACCAGCCGGCGCGGTGAGTTGTCCGTGCAGGCGACCACGTGGCAGATGGCCGCGAAGACGCTCCGCCCGCTGCCGAACGAGCACAAGCCGCTCAGCGAAGAGGCCCGTGTCCGGATGCGGTACGTCGACCTGATCGTGCGGCCCGAGGCGCGCGAGATGGTCCGCGCGAAGGCGGCCGTCCTCAAGGCGCTGCGCGCGACGTACGACGAGCGCGGCTTCGTCGAGGTCGAGACGCCGGTGCTGCAGCTGACCAACGGCGGCGCCGCGGCCCGGCCGTTCTCGACCCACCTGAACGCCTTCGACCAGGAGATGAAGCTGCGGATCGCGCTCGAGCTCGACCTCAAGCGGGCGATGATCGGCGGCGTCGACCGGGTCTACGAGATCGGCCGGACGTTCCGCAACGAGGGGCTGGACTCCACGCACTCGGCGGAATTCTCGATGATCGAGGCGTACGAGGCGTACGGCGATTACGACACGATGGCCGAGCTGATCCAGGAGCTGATCCGGAACGCCGGCCGCGCGATCGGTCGGACGACGGTCACCGGGCGCGACGGTTCGGTCATCGACGTGGAGCAGCCGTTCCGGCACGCGACGCTTTTCGGGCTGCTGTCCGAAGCTGTCGGCGAGAGCGTCGACGTGACCACCGACCTGCGCACACTGCTGAAGTTGGCCGAGCAGCACGACGTCGAGCTGCAGCCCGGCCGGAATGCCGGTGAGATCGCGGTCGACTTGTTCGAGAAGCTCTGCGAGCACACGCTGATCCAGCCCACCTTTGTGCGCGACTATCCGGAGTCGGCGCGGCCGCTGGCGAAGCCGCACCGGGAAATTCCCGGACTGGTCGAGGCCTGGGACCTGTTCTTCAACGGGGTCGAGCTCGGGGTCGCCTACTCCGAGCTGAACGACCCGGTGATCCAGCGCGATCGCCTGGAGGCACAGTCGTTGCAGGCCGCGGCCGGCGACCCGGAGGCGATGGAACTCGACGAGGACTTCCTGCGCGCGATGGAATTCGGGATGCCGCCGGCCGGCGGGATGGGGATGGGCCTGGACCGCTTGGTGATGTTGCTCACCGGGACCGGTATCCGGGAGACGATTCTGTTCCCGTTGCTCCGTCCGGAGTGATTTCGGCAATCCCCGTGCAGGTCGTTGCGTAGCACAACGGACGGCCTTCGCAAATCCAGGGTCCGAATTCATTCCGGACGGGCCGGTTCGAACCGGGCGAATACTCAAGGTAACCGAGGATGCGCAGCGTCGATGAATGACAAGTGCCTGGTTTGTGCGGTACAAATCAGGTGCTAACAATTCGGCAGGGGGATTGTGCCCGATGGCGGGCGCGGAAAGGTTGTCATCGATGGCGCAAAGGGTGCAGGTGGTTCTCGAGGACGATCTCGACGGCGGTAAGGCCGACGAGACCGTGACCTTCGGGCTGGACGGAACGACGTACGAGATCGACCTGTCCAAGAAGAATGCCGCCAAACTGCGCGACGCCCTCGCCGCGTATGTCGGCTCCGGCCGCCGGGTGGCCGGCCGCCGCGGCGCGACCGGCCGGGCGCGGGGCCGTGGCCGGTCGGCCTCGGACTCCGCGGACATCCGGGCCTGGGCGAAGGAGAACGGCTACGAGGTCAGCGAGCGCGGCCGGATCTCGGCCGAGGTGCGCGCGGCGTACAACGAAGCCAAGTAATTTCCAGCTGCCGTCGGTCCCGGCACCCGCATCGGGTGTCGGGACCGTCCGCATTCCGGTTGTTTCACAGAGTGGGACACGGCGTGTCGGATGCGATCGCTGAGTCGGCAGGTAGTTCGGCGGAATTCGCTGGTGGCGAACAAGCTGTCGGATCACGGTGAACCGGGAACACGCTGGTGATCAGTGCGGTTGTTCCCTTGTGATGCCGACCTGAAGGCCGATGGACGCGTGATCGGGTGTTCGCCGAGAGCGAGCCTGTCGGCACCGGGGACTAGCATGCATGTACGGGGGTCGGCCACCACGGCACGTCCGACTCCTCTGAGGCAAGGAGCGCTTTGGCGATGTTTGAACGATTTACGGACCGCGCCCGTCGGGTAGTCGTCCTGGCACAGGAAGAGGCCAGGATGCTCAGCCACAACTACATCGGGACCGAGCACATCCTGCTCGGCCTGATCCACGAGGGTGAGGGTGTCGCCGCCAAGGCTCTCGAGAGCCTGGGTATCTCGCTCGAGGCCGTTCGTTCCCAGGTCGAGGAGATCATCGGCCAGGGGCAGCAGGCACCGAGCGGGCACATCCCGTTCACCCCCCGCGCCAAGAAGGTGCTGGAGCTCTCCCTGCGTGAGGCCCTGCAGTTGGGCCACAACTACATCGGCACCGAGCACATCCTGCTCGGCCTCATCCGCGAGGGTGAGGGTGTCGCCGCGCAGGTCCTGGTCAAGCTCGGTGCGGACCTGAACAAGGTCCGGCAGCAGGTCATCCAGCTGCTGAGCGGATACCAGGGCAAGGAGACCACCGCCGCCGGCGGTGCGCCCACCGAGGGCGCGCCCAGCAGCTCCCTGGTGCTCGACCAGTTCGGCCGGAACTACACCCAGTCCGCTCGTGAGGCGAAGCTCGACCCGGTGATCGGGCGCGAGACCGAGATCGAGCGGGTCATGCAGGTGCTGTCCCGGCGGACCAAGAACAACCCTGTCCTGATCGGTGAGCCGGGCGTCGGCAAGACCGCCATCGTGGAGGGTCTGGCCCAGCAGATCGTCCGCGGTGACGTCCCGGAGACGCTGAAGGACAAGCAGATCTACTCCCTCGACCTGGGCGCCCTGGTGGCCGGTTCGCGCTATCGCGGCGATTTCGAGGAGCGCCTGAAGAAGGTGCTGAAGGAGATCCGCACCCGCGGCGACATCGTGCTGTTCATCGACGAGATCCACACCCTCGTCGGGGCCGGTGCGGCCGAGGGCGCGATCGACGCGGCGAGCATCCTGAAGCCGATGCTGGCCCGCGGTGAGCTGCAGACCATCGGCGCCACCACCCTCGACGAGTACCGCAAGTACGTCGAGAAGGACGCCGCCCTGGAGCGCCGTTTCCAGCCGATCCAGGTGGCCGAGCCCTCGATCGCGCACACGATCGAGATCCTCAAGGGCCTCCGCGACCGGTACGAGGCGCACCACCGGGTGACGATCACCGACGCCGCGCTGGTGAACGCCGCGCAGATGGCCGACCGGTACATCTCGGACCGGTTCCTGCCGGACAAGGCGATCGACCTGATCGACGAGGCCGGCGCCCGGCTCCGGATCCGCCGGATGACCGCGCCGCCGGACCTGCGCGAGTTCGACGAGAAGATCGCGACCGTGCGCCGGGAGAAGGAATCGGCGATCGACGCGCAGGACTTCGAGCGCGCCGCGCGGCTGCGCGACGACGAGAAGAAGCTGATCAACGCGAAGTCCGAGCGTGAGAAGCAGTGGAAGGCCGGCGACATGGACGTCGTCGCCGAGGTCGACGAGGAGCTGATCGCCGAGGTGCTCAGCACCGCGACCGGCATCCCGGTGTTCAAGCTGACCGAGGAGGAGTCCTCGCGGCTGCTGGACATGGAGAAGGAGCTGCACAAGCGCTACATCGGCCAGGAAGACGCGGTCAAGGCGCTGTCCCGCTCGATCCGGCGGACTCGCGCCGGCCTGAAGGACCCGCGGCGCCCGAGCGGCTCGTTCATCTTCGCCGGCCCGTCCGGTGTCGGTAAGACCGAGCTGTCGAAGGCGCTGACCGAGTTCCTGTTCGGCGACGAGAACGCGCTGATCAGCCTCGACATGTCGGAGTACTCGGAGAAGCACACGGCCTCCCGGCTGTTCGGTTCGCCTCCTGGGTACGTCGGCTACGAAGAGGGCGGCCAGCTGACCGAGAAGGTGCGCCGCAAGCCGTTCAGCGTGGTGCTGTTCGACGAGGTCGAGAAGGCCCACCCGGACATCTTCAACTCGCTGCTGCAGATCCTGGACGAGGGTCGTCTGACCGACGCCCAGGGCCGCGTGGTCGACTTCAAGAACACCGTGATCATCATGACCACCAACCTGGGCACGAAGGACATCGCGAAGTCGGTCTCCCTCGGCTTCTCCCAGGCGAACGACGTCACGGGTTCGTACGAGAAGATGAAGGCGAAGGTCACCGAGGAGCTGAAGCAGCACTTCCGGCCGGAGTTCCTGAACCGCGTGGACGAGATCGTCGTCTTCCACCAGCACACGATGGACGACATCGTCCGGATCGTGGACCTGATGGTGGCGCAGATCGAGCAGCGCCTGAAGGACAAGGACATGGGCATCGAGCTCACGCCGGCGGCGAAGGAACTCGTCGCGAAGCGCGGCTTCGACCCGGTCCTGGGCGCCCGCCCGCTGCGCCGCGCACTGCAGCGCGACGTGGAGGACGTGCTGGCCGAGAAGATCCTGTTCGGGGAGCTGCGTCCCGGCCAGATCGTGCTCGTCGACGCCGCGCCGGAAGGCACGGTCAACGACGACGGCCTGACCGAGTACTTCACCTTCACCGGTAACCAGAAGTCCTCGACGTCCGACCTGGAGCTCACCGACCTGACCACCGGCGGCTCCACCGGCAGCACCGGTCTGCAGGACACGTGATCGACCGCTGATCACCCAGAAGGCCCCGCGCAACCGCGCGGGGCCTTCTGCTGTCCGGCGCCCGCCGGGTGTACTCCGATCCACCCCGGCGTACCGAAAGGACACGCCTGATTTGCGCGCATGCTACTGATTGGTCGTATCGTCCTGCGGAGCGTGATCAACTCGGTGCCTGAACGGCTTCCGTCCGCCTTCGGTTCGATGGGAAGATCGCGCGACTGCTGATGAAGCAGTTACCTACCGCCTGTCTACCGCGTTGTTAACCCTGTGAGCACGCTGTTCGGACCCGGACTGTCGGAAAGGGGGCCGGGAATGGAATCATCTCGTCGCATGGACGCTCCGCGTCTGCCGCTGACCCAGGAACCGGTCGCCGACACCGGTTCCTTTGGCGTGCGGCAGGCGGGCGGGGTGCTCGAGCGGGCCCAGCGGATCGCCGACACACTCCGCGAGCAGGCCGAGCACGAGAACGATCTCGCCCGCGACGAGGCGAGCCGGACCCGCACCGAGACCGAGCGGCTGAAGGCCGACGCCGAGGCCGCCGCGAAGAAGCTCCGGGCCGACGCGATGACGGCCGCCCAGCGCGTCCTGAACGACGCCGAGCGGGCCGCCGAGCAACTCCGTGCCGAGTCCACCACCGAAGCCGAGCGGGTCCGCTCCGAGGCCGAGGAAGCCGCGGACCGGCTCCGTGCCGAGTCCACCGCCGACGCCGAGCGGGTCCGGCGGGATGCCGCCGCCGCGGCCGAGAAGCTGACCTCCGAGGCGACCGCCGACGCCGAGCGGGTGCGCCGGGAGGCGGCCGCGATCGCGGAGCGGCTGAAGGTCGAATCCGAGTCCGCCGCCGAGGAGCTCCGGGCGACGGTCGCCGACGAGGTGGCCCGGCGCCGCGCCGACTCGGAGCAGGCGGCCGACCGGCTGCGCGCCGAGAGCGAGGCGGCCGCCGAGAAGCTGCGGGTCGAGTCCCAGGCGGCGGCGGACCGGCGGCTCGCGGCCGCCGAGAGCGAGGCCGCCCGGTTGCGGGAGGAGGCCGACGACCTGCTCGAAGAGGCCCAGCTGGCCCGCGAGTCGGCGCAGGCGATGGTCGACCGGGCCGGTCGGGAGGCGCAGCAACTGGTCGCCGACGCCGGTGAGCAGGCCGCCCTGGTGTCCCAGGCCGCCGTCCGCAACGAGGCCGATCTGATCGCCCGGGCCGAGACCGAGGCGAGCGAGCTGCGGGCCGCGGTCGAGCGCGAGGTCGAGGCGGCTCGCGAGCGGTCCCGCATCGAGATCGCCGAGGCCCATGCCGAGATCGAGCGGCTGCGCGGCGAGAACCGCACCGAGCTGGAACGCCGGACGGCGGAGCTGGAGGAGACCGAGCGGGCCAAGCTGGCCGCGATCTCGCTGGAGATCGACAAGCTGCGGGCCGAGGCGGTCGCCGAGATCGCCGAGCGCAAGGCCGAGACCGAGGCCGGCAACGAGCGGCTGATGGCCGACGCCCGGGCCCAGGCCAAGCTCGTCGTGGACTCGATCGAGGCGGACCGCCGGACGGCCGCGGCCGAGGCGCAGCGGATCGTCGAGGAGGCGAACAAGGCGGCCGAGGCGGCGCTGGCCGAGGCCGAGAAGCAGACGCTGTGGAGCCGGAAGACCGTCGACGACCTGATCGCCGCCGCGGAGTCCGAGGCGCAGTCGATCCGCGCGCAGGCCGCCGCCGACGCGGACAAGTACCTGAAGCAGAAGCGCGCGCACCTGCGGCGCGTGGTCGGCCGGTCGACCAGCCGGCTCAGGCAGACCCAGGAAGCGATCGCCCGGGAGAACGCCGAGCTGACCCAGCTCGCCGAGACCACGCTGTACTCGGCCGGCGAGCAGGCCGAGTCGACGCTGGCCTCGGCCAAGCAGGAGGCCGAGAAGGTCACTGCCCAGGCGCAGGCCCGGGCGGACCGGCTGCGGACGTCCGCCGCGCAGGACGCGCGGGAGATCATCGAGCGGGCGAACCGCCGCGAGGCCGAGGCGGAGGCGAGCACCCAGGTCCTGCGCGAGCGCGCCGCCAACGACCTGTCCGAGGCGCAGCGCCAGTCGCACGAGCTGATCCGCAAGTCCCGCGCCGAGGCCCAGCAGCTCGAGGCCCAGGCCCGCGAGCACGCCGACACCCTGCGTGCCCAGGCCCGAAAACTTCTCGCCGACGCCGAGGCGAGGGTCGCGGCGCTGAACCAGCGCCGTGATGAGATCACCAAGGAGCTCACCCAGCTTTCGGGTGTGATCGAGGCACTCGCTGTACCGGGGTTCCGCCCAGGTGGTGGAATGTCTTCCAGTGAGGGTTCCACGGGGGAATCAGGATGAGGACGTGACAGTCAGATCCTTGTCAGTGACAATGTGTGATCCACCCACCCATCGAAGTGAGCATCGGAAAACATGAGCAGTGAAAGCCCAACCCCGTTCCGTACCGTTCTGCGTGGCTACGAGCCTGCCCAGGTGGACCAGCACATCCGTGAGCTGACCACCTCCCTGACCGCGTTGCAGCAGCAGTCCGAGCAGCTGCAGCGGCACGTCCAGGAGCTGCAGTCCCGCACGGACGCTGCGGAGGCGGCCGTCATCTCCGCCCAGGAGGACTCCAAGGACCGCGCGCCGACGTTCACCGAGTTCGGCGAGCGGGTCGCGAAGATCCTGTCGCTGGCCGACGACGAGGCCCGCGACCTGGTGACCCGCGCCCGCACCGACGCGGAGGCGATCGTCGCCGACGGTGAGGCGCACGCGAAGAAGGTCCGCAAGGAGGCCGAGCAGTACTCCCTGGACTGGAAGAGCGAGGTCGACGCCGAGGCTGCCCGGATCCTCGAGGAGGCCCGGACCCAGGCCGACGACATGCGCGACGAGGCCGAGCGCGACGCGACCGCGCGCCGCAGCGAGGCCCAGGCGCTGTACGAGCAGGAGCGGGCCAAGTCCGCTCAGGCCGCGGCCGCCTTCGAGACCACCCTGGCCGAGCGCCGGGGCAAGGTCGAGCAGGAGTTCGCCGCCCGCACGGCGCTGGCCGAGCAGCAGCTGGCCGCCGTCACCGACCGCGCCGCGCAGGTGCAGCGGGAGGCCGACCGGTCGCGTTCCGAGGCCGAGCGGCTGTCCCAGCAGCAGCTGGCCGACGCGAACCGGCAGGCCCAGGAGATCGTCGCCGCCGCGAAGGACAAGGCCGAGCGGATCCGTGCCGAGTCCGAGCGTGAGCTCGCGGCCGCGACGCAGCGCCGGGACAGCATCAACGCGCAGCTGACCAACGTCCGCCAGATGCTGGCGACGCTGTCCGGCCAGCCGGCGATGCCGCTCGACCTGCTGGCCGACGACGAGCAGGACGCCACCACCGGCAGCAAGAAGAACTGAAGTACCACCATTCAAGAAGCCGGCTCGAGACCTTCGAGCCGGCTTCTTGGTGTGTCAGCCCGGCAGACGGTAGCGACCGCGTGCGAGGGGCTCGACGAGGCCGTCGGCAACCAGTCCGTCGAGGGCGCGTTCGCGCTGGGCGGCGTCGGGCCAGGAAGCGTCCAGTCCGGACTTCGGTACCGGCGCCGACGCGGCCCGCAGGACGGCCAGGAGCCGGCCGCGGGCCTGGCGGTCGGTGCCTTCGTACGTCTGGCCCCGCCGCGGCGGGCCGTCGTACGGCGGGCTTCCGGCGAGGACCCAGGCGCACCGGGACCGGATCGGGCAATCGGCGCAGCGCGGCGTCCGGGCGGTGCAGACCAGAGCGCCGAGCTCCATCGACGCCACCGCCCACCGGGCGGCTGTGGTCCGGTCGGCGGGCAGGGCGCTGACGGCGAGCCGCTGGTCGGCCGCGGTGGGGGAGATGCTCGGCTGGGCGACGCCGGTCAGGGCCCGGGCGAGGACCCGGCGGACGTTCGTGTCGACGACCGCGTGCCGCTGACCGAACGCGAAGGACGCGATCGCGGCGGCCGTGTAGGTCCCGACTCCGGGCAGTGCGAGCAGGGCGTCGTGGTCGTCCGGCACTTCACCGCCGTGACGCTCCACAATCGCCTGAGCGGCCGCGTGCAGGCGCAGGGCGCGCCTGGGGTAGCCGAGCCGGTCCCAGGCCCGCACAGCCTCACCAGGAGCCTCTGCGGCCAGGTCCACCGGCTTCGGCCACCGCTCCAGCCAGCGCCGGTACGCCGGCAGCACCCGGTTCACCGGTGTCTGCTGCAGCATGAACTCGCTGACCATCACGGCCCACGCGCCGGCGCCGGGCTCCCGCCACGGCAGATCCCGCGCGTTCGCGTCGTACCAGCGCAGTACTGGGTCATGGATGGCCGACGGCGAGCCTGAGTGGTCCTGCACAAGGCCGATATTAGAGTGCGCTTATGAGCAGCCTGCTCCGTCCGGTCGGGCACCTGCCCGCCAGCGTCTACTGGTTCCGGCGCGGACTTGTGCTCGCGGTCGTCGTGGTCCTGGTCGTCCTGATCTCCCGGCTGTTCGCCGGCGGTGGCGACGACACCACGAACGCTGCCTCGTCGGACCCGCAACCGAACCCGACCGGCGCCGCGCCGGTCTCCACCCCGACGCCGACCCCGAGCACCGGGCAGAGCACCGGGTCGGGGACGACGACGGCGTCCCCGACGCCGAAGCCGACGAAGACCACGCCGCGCGGCGACCAGCCCTGTGAGGGCTCGGACCTGACCGTCGCGGCCCTGCCCGCGAACCGGAAGATCGTCTCCGGCTCGGTGCTGAACTTCGTCGTCCAGCTGAACCCGGTCGACGAGGGCTGCAAGGCGACCGTCAACGCCGACAAGCTGACGGTCACGGTGACGTCCGGCAACGATCTGATCTGGAGCACCACCCAATGCGACAAGGTGATCCAGACCGCCACCCTCGTCGTTGCCAAGGGCAAACAAGCGGCCGTCACCGTGCCCTGGAACGGACGTCGGTCCAGGCCTGGCTGCCTTCCGGGTCAACCGGTCGCCAAGCCCGGAACCTATGTCGTCAAGGCCGAGTACGACGGCCGCTTGTCGAGCCTGCAGGCGTTTCAGGTGGTCTGATCAGCCGGCTGTGCCGACTCGGCGGGCTGCTTCTTCAGGTGGCTGGGTGCGGTGAACATCAATGCGGCGGCCAGGCCGATCAACAGCACGAGTGCCGGCAGCACCAGTGACTGTGCCATCGCGTCGCTGAACCCGGGCCGGATCATCTCGGGCAGCTGTCCGGCCGAGAACCCTTCGCCCGCGGGTGTCCCGCCGGCCGCCGCCGGCAGGTTGTGCGCCAGCCGCGACTCCATCAGTACGGCGATGCTCGCGCTGCCCAGGACCGCGCCGACCTGCCGGGTCGTGTTGTAGACGCCGGCCCCGGCGCCGGCCTGGTGCAGCGGGAGGTTCCGCGTGGCCGTCGTACCGATCGGCGCCCACATGAAGCCGTTGGCGACACCCAGCAGCGCGATCGGCAGCAGCAGCTCCCAGATCGGCATGTCGGGCTCGATCACCTGGCTCATCCAGAACAGCGACGTCGAGCAGCACAGCAGCCCGAACCCGGCGATGAACCGCGGCGGCGTCCGGTCGACCAGCCGCCCGACGAACGGCGCCAGCGCACCCGAGATGACCGCCATCGGGACCAGCAGCAGCGCCGACCGGGTGGGGGTCAGGCCGCGCACCGCCTGCGCCCACAGCATCAACGGGAACGCCATCGCCGTGATCGCGAACCCGACCGTGGTGATCGCGACGTTCGCCAGCGAGAAGTTCCGGTCCCTGAACAGGCCGAGCGGGAGCAGCGGCTCGCCCCGGGTGCGGGACTGCCAGAAGACGAAGGCCGCCAGGACGACCAGCCCGGCGATGATCAGCGACCACACCGTGATCGGGCCCTTGATCTGGCCCCAGTCGTACTTCTGCCCCTCCTGGATGCCGAACACCAGCAGGAACAACCCGACCGCGCTGAGCACGACGCCGATCAGGTCGAACTTGTGCTCGTGCGTCGGCAGGTCCGGCACCAGGCGCATCGCCAGCACGAACCCGACCACACCGACCGGCGCGTTGATGAAGAAGATCCACTGCCAGCCGAGGCTGTCGACGAGCACGCCGCCGAGGATCGGGCCGACCAGTGTGGCGACGCCGGCGGTCGCGCCCCACAGGCTCATCGCCCGGCCGCGCTGGTCCGGCGGGAAGATCCGGGTGATGACCGCCATCGTCTGCGGCGTCATCATCGAGGCGCCGAGGCCCTGGAACACGCGGGCCACGATCAGCAGCTCGATGGTGTTCGTCAGGCCGCACCACACCGACGCCAGCGTGAACAGCGCCAGCCCGGTCAGGTACAGCTTCTTCGGGCCGACCCGGTCGCCCAGGCGGCCGGTGATCAGCAGCGGTACGGCGTACGCGAGCAGGTACGCGCTGGTGACCCAGACGACCGTGCCGACGTCGGAGCCGAAGTCCTCGAGGATCGCCGGGGTCGCGACCGAGACGATGGTGGAGTCGACCAGGATCATGAAGAAGCCGAGCACCAGCGCCCACAACGCCGGCCACGGCCGGATCTCGGGCTTCACTGAGTCTTGCGGGATAGCCATTCCAAGTCCTTGCTCTCGATGCGTTCGACGGTGCCGGCGAGCCACGCGCGCTCGGCCGCGATCTGGCCCCGGACATAGTCCGCGGCCATCCAGTACCGCTCCGGTACGCCGGAGGACCGCGCGAGGCCGATCGCCTCGTCGACGTCGGCCAGCCAGCGGTCCAGGTCCTCGACCCGCCGGCGCAGCCGCAGCACCGCGTCGTCGGCCTCCAGGTTGTGTGCCTCGCTCAGTACCACCGGGAACAGCGGGTATTCGTAGACGAAGCTCTCCAGCCCGCTCTCCACCCGGCGGGTGAGCGCCGCGTTCCCCTCCTGGGTGATCTCGTACGTCGTCCGTTCCGGGCGGTTCCCGGCGCGCTCGGTGCCGGTCGCGCGGACGTACTGCTGCCCGGCCAGCCGCTCGACCGTGTGGTAGAGCGAGCCGGGCCGGACCTTGACGATCCGGTTGTTGTGGCGGCTCAGCAGCAGTTGGTACATCTCGTACGCGTGCATCGGCCGCTCGTTCAGCAGCGCCAGCACGGAGATCGCCAACGGCGTCAGCTCGGGCATTATCCTCCAAACGGAATGTTCCATGTGGAGTATTCGCCGCCGCGGGCAGGAATGCAAGATGGCCCCCGGTTCTTTCACGAACCGGGGGCGTCAGGTGACCGTCAGTGGCGAGGCCCTACACGTAGCGCTCCAAGATGCTGGACTCGGCCAGCCGGGACAGGCCCTCGCGGACCGTGCGGGCCCGGTTCTCGCCGACGCCCTCGACCGTCTGCAGGTCGTCGATGCTTGCCGCGAGCAACTTCTGGAGGTGGCCGAAGTGGTCGATCAACCGGTCGATCACGGCGCCCGGCAGCCGCGGCACCTTGGCCAGCAGGCGGTAGCCGCGCGGGGTGACCGCCGCGTCCAGCTGCTCGGCGCCGCCGAGCTGCAGCGCCCGGGCGACCTGGCCGATGTCCAGCAGGTCGGTCGGGCTCACGGCGTCCAGCTCGAGCAGGACGTCGTCCGCGGTCTTCGGCCGGCGACCCGTGGCCGGCGGCAGGTAGTCGCGGACGACCAGCTCACGCTCACCGGCCACGCCCGCGACGAGCTCGTTGAGCTGCAGGGTGAGCAGCCGGCCGTCGGTGCCGAGCTCGACGACGTACCCGTCGATCTCGGTGGCGATCCGGCGGACCATCTCCAGCCGCTGCGCGACCGCGGCCACGTCCCGGACCGTGACCAGGTCCTCGATCTCGAGTGCGGACAGCGTGCCGGACACCTCGTCGAGGCGCAGCTTGTAGCGCTCGAGGGTGGCCAGGGCCTGGTTGGCGCGGGACAGGATCGCGCCGGAGTCCTCGAGCACGTACCGCTGGTCGTCGACGTACAGCGCGATGATGTGCATCGACTGCGAGACCGAGATCACCGGGAACCCGGTCTGCCGCGCGACGCGGTCCGCGGTGCGGTGCCGGGTGCCGGTCTCCTGGGTGACGATCGACGGGTCCGGCATCAGGTGCACGGCGGCCTGGATCAGCCGGGTGGCGTCCCGGTCCAGGACGATCGCGCCGTCCATCTTGCTGAGTTCGCGCAACCCGGTCGCGGTGAACTCGACGTCGATCTCGAAGCCGCCGGTGGAGATCGCGTCCACGGCCTTGTCGTGTCCGAGCACGATCAGCGCGCCGGTCCGGCCGCGCAGGATCCGTTCCAGGCCTTCGCGTAGTTCGGTACCCGGCGCCACCGCCGCGAGCGTCGCGCGGAGCCGGGCGCCGGTGCTGTTCTTGTCCGTGTTCGCCGCCACGGAACCTGAGTCTATGCGGTCCGGCGCGTGCCGACGCGCCGATATCCGCAGGCTCGTCCGGTCGGGCCGCCGCCGATCGGCGAGCGGTCGCGAATGCGCGTGCACCCGCCCGTGCATCGGACCGTGCAGTCCCCGTTTCCCGCGTGGATCGGGCGTCGGGAGGGCCGACGCCTGTCACGTCAGGGGCAGCGGATGACCTGACCGGCGTACGACAGGCCGCCGCCGAATCCGAACAGCAGTACCGGCGCGCCGGACGGGATCTCGCGCTTCTCGACCAGTTTCGACAACGCGATCGGGATGCTCGCGGCCGAGGTGTTGCCGGACTCCACGACGTCCTTGGCGACCACCGCGTTGACCGCGCCGAGGCGTTTGGCGAGCGGCTCGATGATCCGCAGGTTGGCCTGGTGCAGGACGACGCCGCCGAGCTCCTCCGGCTTCAGGCCGGCCTTCTCGCAGACCTGCTTGGCGATCTCCGGCAGTTGCGTGGTGGCCCAGCGGAAGACGCTCAGACCCTCCTGCTGGAACGGGCCCTCGCGCCCTTCGATGCGGACCGCGTCGGACATCTCCGGGACCGAACCCCAGACCACCGGACCGACGCCCGGGTCCTCGTCGGCGACCAGGACCGCGGCGCCCGCGCCGTCGCCGATCAGCACGCAGGTGGTGCGGTCGGTCCAGTCGGTCCAGTCGCTGAGCTTCTCGACGCCGATCACCAGCGCCTTCGAGGCGGCGCCGGCCCGGATCGCCTGGTCGGCGGTGGCCAACGCGTACGCGAAGCCCGAGCACGCGGTGTTCAGGTCGATGGCGGCCGGGTTGCCGAGGCCGAGCCGGGCGGCGACCCGGGCCGCGATGTTCGGCGACCGGTCGATCGCGGTGCAGGTGGCGACCACGACGTAGTCGATCTCGGCGACGTCCAGGCCGGCGTTCGCGATCGCCTTGTCGGCGGCGCGCCAGGCCATCTCGTCGACCTGCTCGTCCGGGGCCGCGATCCGCCGCTCGCGGATGCCGACCCGGCTCTGGATCCACTCGTCGTTGGTCTCGACCATGGTCGCGAGCTCGTCGTTGGTGAGCACCCGTTCCGGCTGGTAGTGGCCGAGCGCGACAACTCTGGATCCGGTCATCAGGTCTCCTGTGGTCATCGACGTACGCCGGTGCTCCACACTGAACCCGGCGAGGGGCGCCCCCAGCGTACGTTCCCGGACCAGCGGCTGGTGATCCCCCGTCTCAGCTGTGGCGTGCGCCACAGGGGCGTCAGGCCAGGCCCGCGGCCATCAGGGCGGAGCGGAGATCCGGGGCGGCGAAGGTGCGCAGGCCGTACTTCTTCTGGATGTCCATCGGCTTCACGTCCTTGCTCCGGTTCGGGATGTCGGCGGGGACGATCGCCTTGGTGAACCCGAGCCGGGCCGCTTCCGCGAGCCGCTTCTCCAGGCCGCCGACGCGCCGCACCTCGCCGGCCAGGCCGACCTCGCCGATCGCCACCAGGCCGGGGTGGATCGGTTTGTCCATCACCGAGGAGGCAACCGCGATCGCGACCGACAGGTCCGCGACCGGCTCGGTGATCTTCACGCCGCCGACGGTGGCCACGTAGACCTCCTGGTCGGCCAGCTTCAGGCCGGCCCGGTTGCCGAGCACGGCGAGCACCATCGCGACCCGGGACGACTCCAGCCCGGACGTGGTCCGGCGCGGCTGCGGCGCGGCGGACGGGCCGACCAGGGCCTGCACCTCGGCCAGCAGCGGCCGGCGGCCCTCCATCATCACCGTCACGCAGGTGCCGGCCACCGGCTCGGCATGCTCGGAGACGAACAACCCGGTCGGGTCGGTGACCTCGACGATGCCGGTGTCGACCATGTCGAAGCAGCCGACCTCGTCCGACGGGCCGAAGCGGTTCTTGGTGGCGCGCACCATCCGGAACCCGGAGTGCCGGTCGCCGTCGAACGCGAGCACCACGTCGACCAGGTGCTCGAGCATCCGCGGGCCGGCGATCGCGCCTTCCTTCGTGACGTGGCCGACCAGCACGACCGCGATGTGCCGCTCCTTCGCGAGCCGGACGAGCGCGCCGGTGACCTCGCGGACCTGCGTCACGCCGCCCGGTGCGCCGTCGACCTCCGGGTGCGCCATGGTCTGCACGGAGTCGATCACCAGGAACGACGGCTCGACCGCGTCGACCTGGCCGACCACCGCACCCAGGTCGGTCTCGGCGGCCAGGAACAGGTCGTCGACGAGCGCGTCGGTCCGCCCGGCCCGGAGCCGCACCTGCGCGGCCGACTCCTCGCCGGACACGTAGAGCGTGCGCTGGCCGCCGCGCGCCGACTGCGCCGCGACCTCCAGCAGCAGGGTGGACTTGCCGACGCCCGGCTCACCGGCGAGCAGGATCACGGCGCCCGGCACGACGCCGCCGCCGAGCACCCGGTCGAGCTCGCCGATCCCGGTCGGCCGGGACTCGGCCTCGATCGCGGACACCTTGGCGATCGGCATCGCCGGCGACGTCACCGGGCCGGCGGTGATCCGGGCGGCCTTCGGCGCACCGATCTCGGCGACCGTGCCCCAGGCCTGGCACTCGCCGCACCGGCCGATCCAGCGCGCCGAGGTCCAACCGCACTCGGAGCACGCGTACGCCGCCTTGCTCTTCGCCTGAGTCGCCGCCTTCGCCATGGGACCAAACCTATTTGAGCCCGCCGACAAAACGTCTCAGGGCGCGGCGCAACCAGGTGCGCGGCGTCCGGCGGGGCGGGTCGTCGGCGACGACCGGGAGTTCCGAGGTTCGCCGGGCCGCGTCGAGGTACTTGGTCAGGATCTCGCTCTCCGACGTCCGCAGCATCGAGCTCTGTTCGAGCAGGTCGAGGGCCTTGTCCAGGTCGCCCGCGACGACGGCCGCGGAGCCGAGGTGCTGCAGGCAGCGGGCGTGGCCGTCGCGCTCGTCGACCTCGGCGTACAGGTGGGCGGCGTGCTCCCAGCGACTGCCGGCCTCGTGCGGGTTGCGCCGCATCCACGCGGCCACGCCCATCAGCTCCAGGGCGTGCGCCTGGCCGCTCAGGTCGCCGGCCGCGGTCGCGCGGGCGAGGGCCGGCCGCAGCTGTTCCAGGGCGCCCTCGCCGTCGTACTGGTACAGGTGGACGACGGCGAGGTTGATGGCGATCGCCACGTCCGCCGCGAGGTCCGGACCGGGGCGGGTCAGGCGTGCGTCGTCGAGTCGGTCGCGGGCGTTCAGGACGGCTTCGTCGCGGTCGCTCCCGGCCGGTGCGCGATCGGCGCGTGCCAGGTGCAGCAGGGCGCGTTCGACCTGGCGTCGCATCTTCAGCGCGGCCGCCGTACGACCGTGGGCGGCGATGTTGCTCGAGACGCCCAGGCGGGTGGTGGCCGCGTCCAGATCGCCCAGCATCCGGTACGCCGTCGCGGCGCGCGCCGCTGCCAGCTCGGCGAGACCGCGGCGACCACTGGACTCGGCCGTCGTGGTCAGGAGCTCGCTCAGTTGGAGCAGCGCGTCCGGATCTGGATGTCGTACGTACCAGGCCTCGAGGGCGTCGCAGATCCGGGCGAAGTCGTCGACCGCCGCGTTCTGCGCCTTTTCGTTGGCGAGCAGCTCACGCAGCCCGTCCTCGTGCAGCGTGAACCACTCGGCCGCGGCCATGCCGCCGGCGTCGGTCCCGAGCGCGATCATCCACTGCTCGGCCTCTTCGGCGGCCGCGTGCAGCCGGGTCACACCCTGCAAACGCCGTCGAACGATCCGGGACCGCCAGCGCCACAGAGCGAAGGCGACGAGCACGAGCAGGCCGGCCACGGAGTAGCCGACCCACTGCACGATGCCGCGCTGGCCGAAGCTCTGGCTGAGCAGTTGTGAGACGAGATCGGTCAGTACGCCGGACACGACACCGCCGACGAACAGGAAGAACACCTGGATCCGCGACGGCTCCTCGTCCCGCTGGTCCGGAGCGTCCTCCTCCTCGCTCATGGCCGGCTCCCTGTCGTCAGCCCGCGCACGACGATCCGCCAGAACGTCAGCATCAGCACCACAGGCACTACCGACGCGACGACAGCCGCTGCGGCGACCGGTCCGCTCGACGTGGAGAACTGTCGCGCCTCACCCCATAACACCAGCGACAGCGGCGTCGTGCCCGGGCCGCTGATCAAGAACCCGACGATGAAGTCGTTCCACACCAGCGCGAACTCCAGCACCGCAACAGCAACCAGTGCGGGCCGGTACGTCCGCTGCACAGTCGCCAGTACGGCGCTTTGACGCGCAGGACCCTGCAACGCCTCGGACACCAGTGCGGGCGGTGCGGACGCGAAGGCGGACCTCAGCAGCAGTACGGCGAACGGCAGACCAGCAGCCGCATGTACCAGGGCCAGCGCGACCCTGGAACCCGCCAGGCCCGCTGTGTCGATCGCGTCCCGCAGCGGTGCGGCGTACATCTGCACCGGCGTCACGGCCAGTACGACGAACACGCCCATCGCGATCCGCCCGAGCCGCGTCGGCAGACCGCCCCACGCGACCAGATAAGCCGTCGGTACGGCGATCACGAGCAGGACCGCTGTAGCCGCGGCCGCGATGACCAGGGTGGACAGCAGCGCCCGGAACAGCCCGACGTTCGCCGCTTCTCCGAACGACGAGAACCCGAGCCCCGAGAACGACCACCAGCCGTGGAGCCCTGCCTCCCGTGGCGAGTGCAACGCCGTGGCGACGAGCACGACGGCCGGGAAGATCCACACCAGCGCGACAGCGAACCCGATGAACCACCCGAACCGCCGTACCACCTTGGTGGGCTTGGGACGCCCCAGCGACGGATCCGGCCGTACGACGGTCACCGGCATCGCCCACCGGCGCCGCCGCAGCCCGCGGACGCCGATCAGCCCGACCGTGGCGACGATCGCGAACAGGACGACGCCGAGGGCCGCCGTACGCCCGGAATCGCCGCCTGTCGTGGTGGCCCGCCACCAGTTCAGCCCCAGCACGTCGGCCGACCTCTGCATGGACCCCGGTACGACGATGAGCACCAGGTCGAACACCCGCACCGCCGCGATGACCAGCGTCAGCGTGATCACCCCGGTGATGGGACGCAGCAACGGAATCTCCAACGCCCGCACCCGTCGCCAGCCGCGTACGCCTTCAGCGGTGATCGTGCGGGTCACGTCGTCGGGGATCGCGTCCAGGCCGGCGCGAAACAGCGAGACGACGTACCCGAGCCATGTCCAGCCGAACGCCGACACCAGGACCAGCCAGAACAGACCGGGGCCCAACCACACCGGGCTGGAGCCGAACAGCCGGGTCGAGACGGCCGTGATCGTCCCGCGCTCCGGAGTCGGGTCGAAGATCAGCCGGAAGGTCGCACCGGACACCAGGATCGACACGGCGAACGGAATGACCAGCGCAGGCTGGAGGAACGTCGTGACCGCCGGGAGCCGATAGCTCGACAAGGCCAGGAGGAACCCGACGCCCACCGTCCCGAACGCGACCAGCATCCACAACAGACTGTTGCCCACGGCATGCAAAGCGGACGGGTCACCCATCACCGCGAAGTTGCCGAGGCCGAACCCGCCGTCGGTCCGGAACGCCGTCACCACGGTCACGCCGATCGGTATCAGCAGCAGGCAGCTGAGCAACAACGCCGGCAGCCCCAAGAGGTACGGGCCGGCGGGACGGCGGGGTCTGCCTTGGACCGGCCGGCCGGTGATCTCCCGGCCGACGACCTCGAGTGACAGGCCGTTGGTGTGCAGGCCCATCAGCTCTCCTCCACCTTCCGCAGCTCGGCTATCGCGTCGCCCACCGCGTCCGGTACGACGGCCCCGGGCCGGCCGACCGCGATCAGGAAGTCGGTCAGGACGCGCCACAGACCGTTGATGTCGCCGATGCGCCCGAGCTGGTCGGACAGGTCGAACCGCAGTTGCTCGCCGGGCTTGGTGAGCTGCTCTGCCAGCCGGGTGAGCTCGGGGGAGTACCCACTGGTCCGGCCGTCGACCAGGAACCCGCCCTCCGCGATCCAGGGGTCTGCCGCGGTCGGCGCGGACAGCCGGCGGACCAGGTCGCGGGCGTCCTCCGTGGTCGGCTTCGGCAGCACCATCACGTCACCTCCGACGACCACAGGTGCTGCAGCCCCTGCAGCCATGGGAGGGAACGTGAAAAGCCCTATGTCGTCAGGGTCTGCGGCAAACGAGCGCACCACCGGCTCGGCGAAGTCGGATGCGAGCACCATGGCGGCCCTGCGATGCCCGAAGACCTCCACCAGTGCATCCGGGAACTGCTGGACGAGCGACTCCTTCACACCGCCGGCCAGGACACCGGGCGCCGACCACATCGTGCCCAGCAACCGAAGCGCCGCTGCGACCTCCGGGTGTTGCGACGGACGCGGGTCGGTCGCTGTCGCGAGTCCGGCGTACACGGACGGCGCGATACCCAGCAGAATGTTCTCCAAGAAGTCCGTCAGCACCCATCCGTCACCTGCGGCCAGCGACAACGGTGTGACACCGGCCTGGGTCAGTGTCTGGTTCAGCGTCAGCCACTCGCTCCACAGCCGGGGCGGTCCGACGCCTGCCTGGCGGAACACCGACGGCCGGTACCAGACCGCTGACTTGTGCGCCGTCTTGAACGGCACGCCGTACGTCGTTCCCTCGTGGACCAGGAGCTCTTTCCAGAGGCGTGCGCGACCGAGCTGTGCGATGTCGTCGGGGACCGGCTCCAGGTCGGCCAGGTGCCGCGGGACCAGACCTGGCTGCGGCAGCATGACGATGTCCGGCCTGCGGGTGGAGCGGGCGCCGAAGGCGGTGGAGATGTCGTCGCCGAGCGGGACGACCTCGACCGGGTAGTCCAACGCACCCAGGCCTTCCAGCACCTTGTGGAACGCGCGTAGCTCCTCACCGCTCCAGCTCACCGCCACCCGGACCGCGCGCCGCAGTCCCAGCACGTCACTCGAACATCCGGTCAGCAGAAACGTTGCCGCTGCTCCCAGGAACACTCTGCGGCTACTCGGCATCGACGAATCCCGCCGTACGGTCCGCGCTGGTCGTGATGAGCAGCAGAGCGGCTGAGGCGAGGTCGGGGTTGGGCCGCAGCGACAGCAGGGATCCCCAGGTAGGCAGGCCGTTCGCGTCCTCCAGCACGATCGCGCGAGGGTACGCGCCGAGCGCGCGGGCCACTCCGGCCAGTCGGCGACGGCCGGGCGTGATCTCGTACGGGTAGCGGTCCAGCACGTCCTCGAGACCGCAGCCGACGGCCTTGACCAGACTCGCTTCCCGGGCAGCTTGCTTGGTGACCTGCTGCGAGGTGCGGTGTCCGTGCATCACGTTGTCGAGCACTGTGAGGTGAGGGAGCAGACCGCCTTCCGCGGGCACCAGCCGGACCGTTCCTCCGGCCAGGACCAGCGCTCCGGGCGGTGGTTCGTCCAGTCCGGTCACGACGTCGGCCAGCCTGCGACGGTCGGTTGCCTGAGGCACCACCACCGCACGCTGCTCACCGACATCGACCCGGAGCCTCTCCGGCAACCCAGGCACCCGTTCGAGCAGCAGTCCGTCCATCCGCGCCTGGCGCCTCCCCAGAAAGCCCCGTCCAGTGGTTCGTCAACCCTATGAGGCGGCGAGGTCCGTGCGCAGGCGCCCGAGTGTCGTCAGAAGCTCCGGCTCCAGAGGTTGATCGCGTAGTCGACCTCGACGCCCGTGTGCGACGCGAGGATCCGCCGGGCGTCCTTCGGGGTGAACTCGATCTTCACCACCGCCTCCAGGTCGGCGCGGGTCTCGAACCGCCAGCCCATGTCGAGCGCCGTCCGGTGCCAGCCGCGGTCCGCCCAGAACCGCTCCACCTCCGGCGGCTTGATCATCGGGTACGACGTCCTGAACCACTCGCCGAACGTCGAACGGCTCCCGTCGTTGTCGATCACGAACGCGGTCCCGCCGCGGCGCATCACCCGGTCCAGTTCGGCCAGCCCGGGCTCGCAGCCCGGCCCGAAGAAGTACGCCCAGCGCGCATGCATCACGTCGATCGACGAGTCCGGCACCGGCAGGCGTTGCGCCGTACCCTGCCGTACGTCGACGTTCGGCAGCGCGCTCGTCCGCCGCCGGGCCGCGTCGGCGAGTGTTCCGTGCGGCTCGACGCCGATCACGCGTGCGGCAGTCGCCGCGAACATCGGCAGGTGGAAGCCCGTGCCGCAGCCGATGTCGAGCACGGTCGCGCCGGCCCAGTCGCGGATCGCCCGCATCGCCGGTTCGATCACGCCGTTCGGGTCGACCGCGCGGTTCTCGACCTCGTACACCTTCGGGTGGTGCCAGATGTTCGGGCTCGGGATCCCGCCCTCCGCGATGCTCACACCGCTAGACCCTAGCCATTGCCTGTTTGGTCGTCGCGGCGAGCACGGCGGCCGGAACGAGCAGGATGCCGCAGAAGACCGCCAGCCAGTGGAAGCCGAGATAGGCGAGGACCGGCCCGGCAGCCGTGCCCGAAAGGGAAGCCAGGACGCCCATGGTGAGATCCGACAGCCCCTGTGCCGACGTACGGATGTCGTCCGGGACCGACCGCGACAGCAGCGTCGACCCGGCGACCAGACAGGCCGACCAGCCGAGGCCCAGTGTGAACAACGCGAGTCCGGTCAGCGCATGCGCATCGTCCGGCGCGACCGCGGCCAGCATCATCGCCACGGCCAGTACGCCGAGGCCGATGCCGATCGTGGGGATCCGGCCGAGCCGGTCCGCCAGCCAGCCGGTCAGCGGCGACAGGGCGTACATGCCGGCCACGTGACCGCTGATGACGAAGCCGACGATGGTCAGCGAGGCGCCGTGGTGCCGCAGGTGCACCGAGGTCATCGACATCACGCCGACCATCACCGCATGCGCCGTCGCGATCGCCAGCAGGCCCAGCCGCGCGTGCGGGATGCTCAGCACCTGGCGGAACGTCTCTCCGAGCGGCTGGCGCTCCACCTTGGTGGGCCGCACCTGGCTGCGCATCCCGACCCACACCGTGGCTGAGCTGAGGCCGAAGGCGACGACCGAGAACACGTACGGGCCGGCCAGCGCCAGGATGCCTAGCGACGTCCCCACCGAGCCGCCGACACCGGTCAGGTTCGGTCCGACGATGACTCCGATCGTGGTTGCCCACACGACCAGTCCGAGTGACCTGGCGATCCGGCTGGGCTCCGCGTTGTCCGTCGCGGCGTACCGGGACTGCAGGTTGGAAGCCGAGCCGCTGCCGAACAGACAGCCGGCGGCCAGCAGCAGTGCGAGTGAACCGATCTGCGCGGCGACGATCGTCAGCGCGGCGCCGACGAACGCGATGAGGTAGCCGAGCGACAGCGAGACCCTTCGACCGGAGGTGCGGGCAAGGCCGGCCAGGGGGACGGCCAGGACGGCTGCGCCCAGCGTGGTCGAGGTGGCGACCAGGCCCGCGAGTGACGTCGAGCCGGAGACGTTCTCCGCCAGCAGCGCGGCTACCGCGAAACCGCTGGCTGTCGCGACGCCGCCGAGCGCGTTGCTCGCCACCAGGACCCGGAGAGTTGTCCGCTGCTGCTCGCTCGTCACGGGCAAACCCTCTCATGAACCTGACAGGGAAGCCGCTTATAGGATCGTCCTGACATAAATCGACCCGCGCTGCTTCCCCCTGGAGTCCGGATGTCCGACATCGCGATCGTTCCTGCCCCGCGCGAACTCACCGTCCACGACGGCCGCTGGGTGACCGCCGACCCGCTCGGCGAGGCCGTCCGGGACGTCGTCGAGAACCTCGGCGCCGCCGAGTACCGGATCGAGATCACCGGCGAGGGCGCCCGGCTGACGGCCGGCTCCGAGGACGCGCTGCGGCACGCCGAGACGACGTACGCCCAGCTCGTCGAGGCCGCCGAGCCGGCCGGCGGCGGGCAGGTCGCCGTACCGCTGGCGCACGTCGCGGACGCGCCGCGGTTCGGCTGGCGCGGCATGATGCTCGACGTCGCGCGGCACTTCATGCCCAAGGAGTTCGTGCTCCGGATCATCGACGTCCTCGCCCTGCACCGGCTGAACGTGCTGCACTTCCACCTCACCGACGACCAGGGCTGGCGGGTCGAGATCGAGGCGTACCCGCGGCTCACCGAGGTCGGCGCGTGGCGGGTCGAGAGCATGGTCGGCAGGATGTCGCACGGCCAGACGGAGTTCGAGTACGACGGGACGCGGCACGGCGGGTTCTACACCAAGGCCGACCTCCGCGAGATCGTCGCGTACGCCGCGGAGCGTGGCATCACCGTCGTCCCCGAGATCGACCTGCCGGGGCACATGCAGGCCGCGATCGCGGCGTACCCCGAGCTGGGCAACCACCCCGGCCAGCAGCTGTCCGTGCGGCAGGTCTGGGGGATCAGCGACGACGTGCTGAACGTCAACGACGCGACGGTCGAGTTCGTGAAGACCGTGCTGCGCGAGGTGCTGGACATCTTCCCCGCCGAGTACGTCCACCTGGGCGGGGACGAGTGCCCGTCGGTGCAGTGGGCCGAGTCGGACGCGGCGCAGAAGCGGCAGGCCGAGCTGGGGCTGGACGAGCCGGGACAGCTGCAGGGCTGGTTCACCGCGCAGGTCGCGGAGGTCCTGGCCGAGGAGGGCCGCCGGCTGGTCGGGTGGGACGAGATGGTCGAGACCGACTGCCCCAAGGACGCGGTCATCATGGCGTGGCGGAGCGCCCAGCGCGGCGAGGTCGCGGCGAAGGCCGGGCACCAGGTCGTGATGGCGCCGTGCGAGTCGGTGTACTTCGACTACTACCAGGGCGACCCCGCGACCGAGCCGCTGGCGATCGGCGGCAACATCCCGCTGGAGAAGGTGTACGACTTCGAGGTGGTCCCGGCGGCGCTGTCCGACGCGGAGAAGGCGCTGGTCATCGGCACCCAGTGCCAGATCTGGACCGAGTACATGGAGGGCCCGGAGCAGGTCGGCTACATGCTGCTGCCCCGGCTGTCCGCCTTCGCCGAACGCGCCTGGGGATCCCCGAAGGTCTCGTACGACGAGTTCCTCGGCCGGCTCCGCCCGCACCTCAAGCGCATCGAGGCCCTCGGCCTCAACCACCGCCCCCTCGACTAGCCCGCCCCGCCGCCCGCCGCCGGCCCGTCAAAGTGGTGGATCGAGCGGATTGTTGTGGGGGTGTGGACGGGGTGGCGCCCGGCCGCGACGATGGGTCGGGGGACCAGATCGGGAGCGGAGGGCGCATGGCCGCGGTGGGGCCGCTGGATGCGATGTTCCTTGGTGGGGAGACCCGGGAGCAGCCGATGCATGTCGGCGGGCTGATGCTGTTCGAGCTTCCGGAGGGGGCCGGGCGGGACCACGTGTTCCCGGAGTCGTCGCGGGACTTCGTGTCGCGGCTGTACCACGAGATCGTGGCGGCGCCGGAGGTCAACCCGCTGTTCGCGCGCCGGGTGCGGAACCGGCCCGTCGACCTCGGCTACTGGTCCTGGGAGCAGGACGACGAGATCGACCTGGAGTACCACGTCCGGCTGTCCGCGCTGCCGCGGCCCGGACGGTTCCGCGAGCTGTTCGAACTCACCGGCCGCCTGCACGGAACCCTCCTCGACCGGCACCGCCCGCTGTGGGAGATGCACCTGATCGACGGCGTCGAGAGCCGGCGGTTCGCGATCTACAGCAAGATCCACCACTCGATGATCGACGGCGTCACGGCACTGCGCTGGATGCACGACACCCTCACCACCGACCCGACCCGCACAGGTATGCCGGCCACCTACGCCCTGCCGGCCGGAGGAGAGAAGCCGCTCCGCGGCGAAGGCGCCGGGTCGAGGGTCGGCTACGGGGTCGCGCCCGGTGCCGCCCGCCCCGGGCTCGGTGCTGCCCCGGGAGGGGCGTTCGGCGGGCTGCCGACTCCTGCGGGGTTGCTTGCCGCTCTCGGTCGCGTGCCTGGGCGCACGCTCGGTGCCGCCGCGCAGGTGCCCGGTGCCGCCGGGCACCTGCTGGCGGAACTGGCCGGACTCCCCGCCGCCGGGCTCAAAGGGCTGCTGGAGTCGACGATGCCGTTCCAGGCGCCGCGGACGATCTTCAACCAGCGAGTCACCGGCGCGCGCCGGTTCGCGGCGCAGTCGTGGCCGATCGAGCGGCTGGAGAAGGTCCGGGCAATCACCGGCGCGACGCTCAACGACGTCCTGCTGGCGATGTGCTCCGGGGCCCTGCGCAACTATCTGCTCGAGCAGAACGCCCTGCCGGACAAAGGGCTGACGGCAATGGTGCCGGTCTCCCTGCGGACCAAGGACGACGCCCCCGGCGGCGGCAACTCGCTCGCCACCCTGATCGCCGACCTCGCCACCGACGAGGCCGTCCCCGAGCGCCGGATCCACCGGATCATGGCGTCGACCGCGCACGCCAAGCGCGTCTTGTCCGGCCTCAGCCCGCTGCAGAACCTGATCGTCGGCGCGCTGGGCTTCGGCGTCGCCGGTCCTGCCGCGATCCTTCCCGGCGTGGCCGGCCGTACGACGCCGCCGTACAACGTGGTCATCTCGAACGTGCCGGGCCCCGCCGACAGCCCGCTCTACTGGAACGGCTCACGCCTGCTCGGGATGTATCCCGCAAGCATCGTCCTGAACGGCCAAGCACTGAACATCAGCGTCACCAGCTACGCGCACGAGCTGCACTTCGGCCTGGTCGGCTGCCGCCGCACCGTCCCGCACCTGCAGCGCCTGCTCGGCCACCTGGAGACCTCCCTGGCCGACCTGGAGATCCTCCACTGACTCAGATCCGGACCGGGCCGTTCGGCGTGCTGAAAGTGGCTGCTACCAGGCCGGGCTGACCGTTCGGGCCGGCCCAGGTGACGTCGAGGTCGTCGAGCAGATGGTCGGCGGGGTGGCCGATCCAGTCGGTGACCCGGGACGGGTCGCCGGCGATCTCCAGGCCGGTGAGCTCGAGGTCCTTGCCGCCGATCGACGGGTGCTCGGCGAGGTCGTCCCAGTGGATGAAGAACGGCAGCTGCGGGTCCGCGATCAGGCCCTTCACGCCGATCTGCCGCCAGGTCAGGTTCACCCCGTCCGGCCGGTGCCGGTTGCCGGGCACCGCCTGCCGCCCGAGGCGCTTCTCCATCGCCGCCATGTCGCGGACCGCGACCACCCAGCCCAGCCAGCCGCCGCCGAGCTCCTTGCGGGCCCGGACCGCCTGCCCGAACGGCGCCTTGTCCGACGCCGGGTGGTCGAGCACGTCGACCACCTCGATGTACCGGTCGTTCTCCAGCGGCAGGATGTGGTTGACGGTGCCGAACCGCGGGTGCACCCCGCCGTCCAGGAACTCGGCGCCGAGCAGCGCGGACAGCCGCTCGACCGTGGCCGCACAGCCATCGGGTCCGCACGCGTACGACAGATGATCCAGACGCATGTCAGTCATTGTTACGTCTCGCACCGACAGCCGACACACCGAGGGTGTGTCGGCGCTATTTCGAGGCGGGGTGCGGCAGCAACGGCCGCGCGGCCTCCAAGTGCTGCCGGCACAGGTCGGCGAGGACGTCGTACGCCTTCACGCCCATCAGCGTCTGCAGCTCCACCTTGCTGGACTCGAACACCGGCTCGACGGCGATGTGCGCCTCGGTGTTACCGGTGCAGTACCAGTCCAGGTCGTGCCCGCCCGGACCCCAGCCGCGACGGTCGTACTCCCCGATGCCGACCTCGGTGTACGTCGTGCCGTCCGGCCGCTCGACCTCGCGGAACGTCCGCCGGATCGGCAGCTGCCAGCACACGTCCGGCTTGGTCTCGACGAAATGGATACCGCGCTTCAGCGCCAGCCCGTGCAGCGCGCACCCGGCGCCGCCCGGGAAGCCCGGCCGGTTCAGGAAGATGCAGGCGCCCTCCCAGACCCGGGTCTTGCGCTCGCCGTCGTCGTCGGTCTCGACCCAGCCGTTGTTCCGGCCCTCCTTGCGGAACTCCCAGTCCTCCTTGCCGAGCTCCTTGACGTACTTCTTCACCCGCTTCTCGTCGTCGGCGTCGGAGAAGTGCGCGCCAAGGGTGCAGCAGCCGTCGTTCGGGCGGCCCTTGTAGATCCCCTGGCAACCGCCGCCGAAGATGCAGCTCCAGTTGGAGGTCAGCCAGGTCAGGTCGCAGCGGAAGACCTGGTCGGGGTCGGCGGGGTCGGTGAACTCGACCCAGGCACGGGGGAAATCGAGAGAAACCTCAGGCACCTGAAAAGCGTACGCGCCGAAGCCGCCCATGCGTGAATGCACTGCTGCTGCGGTTGTCCAGTAGCGTGAGGGTATGCGGCTCGGCGTACTCGACGTGGGATCCAACACCGTTCATCTGCTCGTGGTGGACGCGCACCGTGGCGCCGCGCCGCTGCCGGCGTACTCGCACAAGACTGAGCTGCGGCTGGCCGAGCACCTGGACCAGGACGGCCGGATCGCCGAGTCCGGGGTCGACGGGCTGATCGCGTTCACCAAGGAAGCCGTCGTGCTGGCCGAGGACAAGGGCTGCGAGTCGGTGCTCTCGTTCGCGACGTCCGCGCTCCGCGAGGCGCCGAACGGCGAGAAGGTGCTGTGCCGGGTCCGCGACGAGACCGGCGTGGACCTCGAGGTGCTGACCGGTGAGGACGAGGCCCGGTTGACGTTCCTGGCGGTCCGGCGGTGGTTCGGCTGGTCGTCCGGGCGGCTCGCGGTGTTCGACATCGGCGGCGGATCCCTGGAGATCGCGGCCGGATCGGACGAGCAGCCGACGGTGGCGGAGTCGGTGCAGCTCGGCGCGGGCCGGCTGACCCGCGAGGGGCTGACCGCGGATCCGCCGGACAGGGACGAGGTCCGGGCGCTGCGGCGCCGGATCCGGCTGGAGCTGGCCGCGGTCGCAGGTCCGGTACTGCGGGCCGGTAAGCCGCAGCGTTCCGTGGCCACCAGCAAGACGTTCCGTTCGCTGGCCCGGATCGCCGGCGCGGCCCCGTCTGCCGACGGGCCGTACGTGCCGCGCACGCTGAACCGCGACGATCTGAGCGAGTGGATCCCGAAACTGACCAAGATGTCGGCCGCCGAGCGGGCCGCCCTGCCCGGGGTCTCGCCCGGCCGCGCCTCCCAGCTGACCGCCGGGGCGCTGGTCGCGGACGCCGTGATGGACCTCTTCGACCTGCCCGCGCTCGAGGTCTGTCCGTGGGCCCTGCGTGAAGGCGTCATCCTGTCCCGGCTCGACCAGCTGCAACCCCGGTGAACCAATGAACCCCCGTACGACCGCGAAGATCGGCCTGTCCACCGCCTCCGTCTACCCCGAGTCCACCGCCAGCGGCTTCGAACTGGCCGCCCGGCTCGGGTACGACGGCGTCGAGGTGATGGTCGGGATCGACCCGCTCAGCACCCAGATCGACGCGGTCCAGCGCCTCGTCGACTACCACCAGCTGCCGGTGCTCGCGGTCCACGCGCCCTGCCTGCTGATCACCCAGCGGGTCTGGGGGACCGACCCGTGGGGCAAGCTCGAGCGCAGCGCGGAGGCGGCCAAGGACCTCGGCGCGGACGTGGTCGTCGTGCACCCGCCGTTCCGCTGGCAGCGGGAGTACGCGCGCGGCTTCGTCGAGGGCATCGCGCGGCTGGAGGCGGAGACCGGCGTGATCTTCGCGGTCGAGAACATGTACCCGTGGCGGGCGCCGGGAAAGGGCCTGCAGGCGTACGCGCCGAGCTGGGACCCGACCGAGCAGAGCTACGCGCACACCACCCTCGACCTGTCGCACGCGTCCACCGCGGAGCAGGACTGCGTCGAGCTGGCCGCGACGATGGGCAAGAGTCTCACTCACGTGCACCTGACCGACGGGACCGGCTCCGCGAAGGACGAGCACCTGGTGCCGGGCCGCGGCACGCAGCGCGCCGCGGACCTGCTGACCGCCCTGGCCAAGCAGGACTTCCGCGGTCACATCGTCATCGAGATCAACACCCGCCGCGCGGCCAGCCGGTCCGAACGCGAGATCGACCTGATCGAGTCGCTGGAGTTCACCCGCAAGCACTTCGTGAAGGCGGGCTCCCGCCGGACGTCGTTCGCGGTCACCCCGGAGGGGGAGATCTCGGAGCTGACTCCGTGACGGTCGCCCGCCGTACGCCGGGACGCCGTCCGGGCGGGCCCGACACCCGGGGCGAGATCCTCCGGGCGGCCCGGGAATCCTTTGCGGACAAGGGATTCGCGGCCACCTCGATCCGCGCGGTCGCGCGCCAGGCCGGTGTCGACGCCGCGCTCGTCCACCACTACTTCGACAGCAAGGACGAGCTGTTCATCGAGGCGATGGCGCTGCCGCTGGATCCGCGGCAGGTGGCCGCGGCGATCCTGGACGGCTCCCGCGAGGATCTCGGCCGCCGGATCGCGACGGTGTTCCTCGGCGTCTGGGAGTCCGACGAGGGGCAGCAGCGGATGAAGGCGATGCTGCGCAGCGTCGTGACCAGCGACGAGGTCGCCCGGATCATGCGCGAGGGGATGACCCGGATGATCCTGGAGCCGGTCTCGCGGTTCATCGACGTCCCGGACGCGAAGCTGCGGGTCGCGCTGATCGCGAGCCACCTGATCGGGCTGGCGCTGACCCGCTACGTGGTCGAGCTCGAGCCGGTGGCCTCGGCCGGCCTGGACGCCCTCGTCGACCGGATCGCGCCGGCGATCCAGCAGTACGTCTCGGGCTGATGGAGATCCCGACCGACCGGGAGATCCGCGCGCTGCACCGCGACCACGCGCCGAGCCGGTCGTCGTTCGAGCTGGTGTACGAGCATTGCCGGCTGGTCTGCGCGGTGGCCTCGCAGTTCTTCGCCGGTCTGGACATCGACGCCGACCTGGTGCGGGCGGGCGCTCTGCTGCACGACATCGGTGTCTACCGCCTGGACTCGACGGCATACGTGCGGCACGGCGTCCTCGGGCACGCACTGCTCGCGTCGCTCGGGTTCCCGGTCGAGATCTGCCGGTTCGCGTCGTGTCACACCGGCGTCGGGATCACGCGCGAGGACGTCGTACGGCAGGCGCTGCCGATCCCGGTCGACGACTACCTGCCGCGGACGCCCGAGGAGGAACTCGTCCTGTACGCGGACAAGTTCCACAGCAAGCGGCGGCCGCCGGTGTTCCTGTCCGGTGACACCTACGCCGCCGAGGTCGGCCGGTTCGGCGCGGACAAGGTGACGCGCTTCGCGGCGCTGCGGGAGCGGTACGGCGACCCGTCGCTGGACGCGCTGAGCCGGGCCACCGGGTACGCCGTCGTCTGAATCTCCCTGTTGCCGTCGGTCCTGGTTCGCGCTAAATTCATCATATGATGAAAAACGCGGTGAGCTGCCGTGACGTCGTCGTGGTGCGCGGCGACCGGGAGGTCCTGCACGGGGTCGGGTTCGACCTCCGGGCCGGGACCGTGACCGGGCTGCTCGGGCCGTCCGGCTGTGGCAAGACGACGCTGATCCGCGCGATCGTCGGCCTGCAGGCGCGGGTGACCGGCGACGTCTCGGTCCTCGGGCTGCCGGCCGGCGCGCCGAAGCTGCGCGGGCGGATCGGCTACGTGACGCAGGAGCCCAGTGTGTACGGCGATCTGACCGTCACCGAGAACCTGCGCTTCTTCGCGGCGGTCCTCGGGGTCGCGTCGGGCGACGTCGAACGGGTGATCGAGGCCGTCGACCTCGCCGGCCATGCGGACGCCCGTGTCGACCGCCTCTCCGGCGGCGAGCAGTCGCGCGCCTCGTTGGCCGCCGCGCTCCTCGGCGACCCGGAGTTGCTGGTGCTCGACGAGCCGACGGTCGGACTCGACCCGGTGCTGCGGCGCGATCTCTGGGCGCTCTTCCATCGGCTCGCCGACGGCGGCGCGACCCTGCTCGTCTCCAGCCATGTCATGGACGAGGCCTCCCGCTGCGACCGGCTCCTGCTGATGCGCGAGGGCGAACTGCTGGCCGACGACACGCCGCAGGCGCTGCTCGCGGCGGCCGGCGCCGGCGAGATGGAGCAGGCGTTCCTCACCCTGATCGACCGGAAGGCTGGTGCGCGATGACCCCGCGGGTGACGTTCGCCGTTGCGGCCCGGGTGCTGGCGCAGTTGCGCCGGGACCACCGGACGGTGGCGATGCTGATCGTGCTGCCGACCCTGCTCGTCAGCCTGATGTGGTGGATGTTCACCGACTCCCCGATGGTCTTCGACCGGATCGGCGGGCCGCTGCTCGCGGTCTTCCCGTCGATCGTCATGTTCGTGGTCACATCGGTCGCGACGCTGCGCGAACGGTCCAGCGGCACCCTGTCCCGGCTGTTCACGATGCCGATGGGCAAGCTGGACTTCCTGCTCGGGTACGCGCTTGCCTTCGCGCTGATCGCCGTCGTCCAGGCGCTGGTGGTCGTCTCGATCGCCTTGTACCTGCTGGATCTGGACATCCAGGGCGACGCCTGGCAGCTCGGTGTGGTCGCGGTCCTCGACGGCGTCCTCGGTACGGCGCTGGGCCTGTTCGCGAGCGCGTTCGCGGCGACCGAGTTCCAGGCCGTGCAGATGATGCCGGCCGTGATGATCCCGCAGATCCTGCTGTGCGGCCTGCTCGTTCCCCGCGACCAGTTGCCGACGGTCCTGCACGCGATCAGCGACGTCCTGCCGTTGTCCTACGCCGTCGACGCCGTCCTGGGAGTTGCCGCAGGCAACGGATTCACCTCAGGGGTCGGCGGTGACACGCTGGTGGTCGTCGCGTTCATCCTGGCGTCTCTGGGCCTGGGTGCGGCCACACTCAGACGCCGCACCGCTTAGGGGATCTGGCGCGCGCAGTGGGGTGCGCGCGCCAGACCTGTCCTACTCGCCGAACAGCCAGTCGGACTTCACCGGCGGGGCCCAGCGGAAGTAGCTGGGATCGGCGAAGGTGCCAGGCACCTTTCCGTGGCCGGTGATCGACGTCTTCGCCCCGTCCGCGTGACCGAAGGTGTAGAGGTACGCCGACTTGGTCTCCTTGTCGATGCCGACGACAACGGTCCCGTAGTTGCCGCAACCGCCGGCGACGAGCGTCTCGAAGCCCTGCCAGGTCGCGGACCGCACCTTGGTGACGACCGGCCGCAGCTGGGAGTTGACCGGGATGCGGATGGTGTAGAGCGCGCCGCCGCGGGTGTTCGCGAGGAACGTGTCGTACGCCGCGGCCTTGCTGATCAGCGTCATCGACTTCACCGCCGCGAACCCGGACGCCGATCCGTACGCCTTCCAGGCGCCGGTGTCGCCGACGACCCACCGGAACAGCACGCCGTCCGAGCGGAGCGCGTACTCGTAGGTCCGCGGGTGCGCCGGGTCGTCGTTGAACACCGACGTCTCGTGGTCGACGAACCTGCTCCACCCGCCGCCGATCCGGGCCAGCTCCGACGACGTCACCTTGCCGCTCTTGTCGAGCTCGAGCCAGTGCTGGTACATCGAGTCCCCGAGCACGACCCGCCCGTACCGGGAACTGCCGGTCGCCGTCGCCTCGTTGACGAGCGTCGCGACCATCCTCGCCGCGCCGTCGGCGTACACGTTCGGTACGACGCTCCGCGCACCCGCCGCCGGCGGTGCCGACGCGGTCAGCCGTTGCAGTGTCTGGTCACCACCGGCCGTCACCGAGCCGAGGTTCAGCCCGCAGGACGCGGTGGTTGCCGTCGTCCCGGCGACGGCGGTGTTCACACCCGCGGCGGCCAGTCCGGCCGCCGCGAGCAAGGTCAAGGTCGTACGCAGTTTCCCCATGTCTCCCCCTTCGAAAAGTTCGATGGGTAAGACCAACGAGGCCGCCGTTCGGTTGATAACTATTCGAAGACTTTGACGATCTTCCCGGCCTTGTCGTACGCCGCGACCTTCGGGTACGTCTTCTCCTGGTGGACCGCTGAGCTCTTCCAGGTGAAGGCGAACCAGCCGCCCTCGCCGACCGGGACCTGGTAGACCGGGCCGTTCGCGATCCGCAGGCGGACCGTGACGGCGTCCTTCGAACCGACTCGGCCCCAGCCGCTCATTCCCCACCCCTTGCAGATCCCTGCAGTGCAAGGCCCGCTGCTGCCTCCGCCGGCGTACATATCGGTCCGGCCGGACTTGACGGCCGGGTTCAATTGCGGGTCGCTGCTGGTGAGGTTGGTCAGCGTCGCGAACGTCGTGTTGCCCTGGAGGCCGGTCGCGAACGGGACGTTTGTCTGCAACGAGCACTCCATGACCTTGTGGCCGATAGGGGAGATCGCGACCACCTCGGCCTGTCCGAGCGTCCTCGACTCGTCGGACGCCACGACCTGCCAGCCGGTCACGTCGACCCAGGCCAGGACGGAACAGTTGCGGAGCTTGCCGGCGATGCTCTTCGGCATCGGATCCTTGTTTGCCGCCGCGACCAACTCGGGCGACGGCTTGTCGCCGCCGGGGACGATGCAGTGGTTCTTCTTGTCGCCGACCTTCACGTCGTACGTCGCCGGGTGGCCGGACCGGGCGCCCTTGGTGTCCGCGAGCTTGCGTTTCTCGTCCGGATTCCGCAGCTCACAGCGGCGCTGTGCTTCGGCCATGGTGATTCGCTGGTCCGCGCCGGCCTCGCCGCGCGGCACTCCCGGCACGGCCTCGAACCGATCGGGCGGGTTGCCGGCGATCCCCGGTTGGTTGTCGGCCGAGCTCAGGTTGGGCAGCAGACTGGCGCCGAGGGCGATCACCGCGACGCCTGCGACCGCACCGCCCGCGCCCAGCAGCTTGCGGTGGCGCCTGGTGCGGCGGCCGCGGGCCAGTAGTTCGGTTGTGTCCAGCGGCTGCATCGTCTCCGACTCGGCGAGCCGGTGCAGTTCGGCGCTGATCTCTCGTACGTCTTCCATCTCGTTCTCCTTCACAGCGCCCGGCTCGTCCGCCGCTGGTCGATGGCTCGTCGGAGAGTTTCGAGACCACGTGCCGCCTGGCTCTTCACGGTGCCCGTGGAGCAGCCGAGGATGTCCGCGGTCTGCTCGACGGACAGGTCCTCGTAGTACCGCAGGACGACGCAGGCGCGCTGCCGCGGACCGAGCGATCGCAGGGCCGCCAGGACCTCGACCCGGTCGGCGTGCCCGACCGCGAAGTCGTCGTCCCCGGCCCGGTCCGGTACGTCGGCGATCGCCACCTCCCGGCGCCACGGCCGGCGTTTCCCGTCGTACGCCGCGTTGACCACCGTCCGGCGGGCGTACGCGAACGGGTTGCCGGTCCGCCGTACCTTCGGCCAGGCCAGGTACAGCTTGTACAGCGCGTCCTGGACGATGTCGTCGGCCCGGTGCCGGTCACCCGACACCAGGAACGCCGTCCGCCGCAACGCCGCCTCGGCTCCTTCGACGAACTCGACGAACTCCTGGTCTCGCTCCGACATCCGCGCCTCCACTCTCCATCTCCCCCTCAAGACGAAAAGCCCGGACTCCCAGGTTGCATCACCCCGACAGGTGCGCGACGTTCTGCCAGGCGGGGTCGGGGGACGCGGTGAGCGCCACCTTGCCGTGCGGCCAGCCGGTCGTGGCGGCCTGGAGCTGGGCATCGGCGGGCGTGGTGCCGTCGACGTAGTAGTGCAGGATCCGGACGCCGGCGGACGTCTCGTGGGCGAGCAGGTTGCCGGAGCCGCCGAGGCGATCGGTGAGGTGGTCCTCGAAGGCCCGCAGCTCGTCGAGCATCTCGGACTCGGGCAGCCCGTCGTCGCGGACCAGGGGATAGTGGATGGCGACCGCCACGTGGGTGTCGAGATGCGGCCGGCGGATCGACCGCAGCGGGTACTCGGCGGTCGCGATCACTCGCTGCCCGTCGCGGGTCCCCTCCAGCATCTTCCACGCCGGACTGCCGTCCTCGAGCGTGTGCTCGGCGGCGAACCCGGCCACCGCCGGCAGCAGTTCGGTCACCGGTACGGCGTCCTGCGGCGCGTCCGGCAGCGTGTCGATCGCGCCCACCCATGTCTCCACCATCTCCTCGCCGAGCACCAGGTCGAGGATCAGGAACGTCACCCGCCGCTGCGCGTCCACCGGCAGCGACGAGAACACCGGGTGGTGGACGCCGACGTGCACCGCCGCCGCGTCGGGTTCGATCGAGACCAGCGACTCGTCGATCGCGACCGGCGGGAGCCCGTCGAACTGCAACGTCACCGCGGGCCCGGGGCGGCGCAGGTCGGCGTACTCCCAGACCTGGTCGGACGGCGGGGCGGCCCGCAGCCAGCGGCGGGCGATCGCACGCTGCGCCGGGTTGCCCGCCGCGGTGACGATCAGCACGTGCTCGGCGTGCAGCCCGGGGCCGAGCTCCCACTCCAGGTCGGGGTGGATGCGGGCGACCCGCTCGTTCAGTTCCGCGTTCGCGCCGGTCGGCTCCCGGCGGCTGACGGCGTCCGCGACGCCGCCGGCTCCGGTGCTCGACCACCAGGACCAGAACGCGCCGATCGGGTCGGCCTCCACGGCGTTCCGGCGGCGGCGCTTGAAGATGGGCATGGGCGCATCCTCTAACAAGCAGGGGTGCGACGATCGAACCAGTGACCCCTGGTTGAGGAGGAACACGGAGTGCTTCGGCGAATGCTGCTGGGGATGTCCCGCAGCCCCCAGATCAAGAAGGCGGTGGCGTCGCTGCCGGTGTCCAGTGGCATCGTCGCGCGCTTCGTCGCCGGTGAGACCGCTCCGGAGGCGGTGCTGGCCACCGAGAAGCTGGTCAGCAACGGGCTGCGCGTCACCCTCGACCATCTCGGCGAGGACGTCACCGATCCGGCCGCCGCGACCGCGACCGCCGACGCGTACCTGGAGCTGCTCAAGAAGCTGTCCGCGGCCGGCCTGACGAAGTACGCCGAGGTCTCGGTGAAGCTGTCCGCGGTCGGGCAGGCGCTGCCCGGTGACGGCGAGAAGATCGCGCTCGACAACGCGCGGACGATCTGCCTCGCCGCCCGCAATGCCGGCACGACGGTGACGCTGGACATGGAGGACCACACCACGACCGACTCGACGCTGGGGATCCTCCGCGAGCTGCGCCAGGACTTCCCGGCGACGGGCGCGGTCCTGCAGGCGTACCTGCGGCGTACCGAGGCCGACTGCCGCGACCTCGCGTACGCCGGTTCCCGCGTCCGCCTCTGCAAGGGCGCCTACAAGGAGCCCGAGTCGGTCGCGTTCCAGGAGAAGCGCCAGGTCGACAAGGCCTATGTCCGCGCCCTGAAGATCCTGATGAACGGCCAGGGCTACCCGATGATCGCGTCGCACGACCCGCGGCTGATCCGGATCGCCGGCGCGCTGGCCGACCGCGCGCGGCGCAAGCCGGGCAGCTACGAGTACCAGATGCTGTACGGCATCCGCCCCGAGGAGCAGCTCCGGCTGGCCGGCCTCGGCCACACGGTCCGCGTCTATGTCCCGTACGGCGAGGACTGGTACGGCTACCTGGTCCGGCGCCTCGCCGAGCGCCCCGCCAACCTGCAGTTCTTCGCCCGCTCCTTGATCAGCAGGAAGTAATCAGCACGGGTAGCCGTACTGCGTGCCGTACCAGGCGCTCCAGCCCGTGAAGTTCCGGGTGTCCCCGTCCTTGAGCTCGTACATCTGCCAGCGGACGCACTTGCCCTCGACGTGGTCGTAGTTGCACTTCCCCCAGCCGTCAGCGGACGGGAGCGCCTGGCAGTACCGGTCCTTGCCGTAGTTGGTCTGTACGTGCACCACGGCGGCCCAGCCGTTGGCGATGCCGTCCACCACCCACTGATCGTCACCGACCCACTGGTAGCAGGTGGCGCCGATCTCGTAGCCGTAGAGGATGCAGTGGTCGACGGGCGACGTGTACGAATAGCCTGCCGTCGACATCGCCGCAGGGGCGACCACGGTGGCCATGGTCGGGTTGGTCAGGGTTCCGGTGTCGCCGTCGTCCGTGTCGGTGTCGGCGGCCTGTACGACGGCGGCAGCTCCAGGGGCGGCCACGGCTTGTGCGGCGGCGGTGACTTGGGTCAGGCCGCCGGCCAGCAGGAGAGCGGCGGCGGGGACGGCGAGGGCGCGCAGCATTCGCATGGGCGGTCTCTTCTCGGGGCGGAGGAGTGGGAGAGGAGAGCCTATGTCCCGCCTGGTGGGCAGCGGGACCGGGATCTGAGCAGTTCGTCAGTAGTCTGTGGGCATGAGTGCAAAGGTGGCCGTTCTCGGGGCCGGGGTGATGGGGGAGACGTTGCTGTCCGGGCTGATTCGGGCCGGGCGGCGACCGGAGGACCTCCTGATCACCGAGCGCCGGGAGGAGCGTGCCACCGAGCTGCGCGAGCGGTACGGCGTCGACGTCGTGTCGAACGTGGAGGCCGCGAAGCAGGCGGAGACGCTGGTCCTGGTGGTGAAGCCCCAGGACATGCCGGACCTGCTCGCCGAGATCGCCCCGGCGGTCCGGCCGTCGCAAACCGTCGTCTCGCTCGCCGCCGGTATCACCACCAACTTCGTCGAGTCGCGGCTGCCGGAAGGCGTCGCCGTCGTCCGGGTGATGCCGAACACGCCCGCCCTGGTCGACGAGGGGATGGCCGCCATCTCCCGCGGCGCGCACTGCGACGAGAGCCACCTGGAGCTGGCCGAGAGCCTGCTGGCCGCGACCGGCCGGGTGATCCGGGTGCCGGAGAAGCAGCAGGACGCGGTCACCGCGATCTCGGGCTCCGGCCCGGCGTACCTGTTCTTCGTGGTCGAGGCGATGATCGAGGCCGGCGTGCACATGGGCCTGCCGCGCGGCACGGCGACCGATCTGGTCGTGCAGACCGTGGTCGGATCCGCGAAGCTGCTGCGCGAGACCGGCGAACACCCGACGGTCCTGCGCGAGCGCGTCACCTCTCCGGGCGGTACGACGGCCGCCGCGGTCCGGGAGCTCGAGGACCACAAGGTCCGCGCCGCGTTCCTGTCCGCGATCGAGGCCGCTCGCAACCGGTCACGGGCCCTGGCCGCCGAGTAACACCTCTCGCGCGGGTGGCGTTAAGGTGGGCGCCGAGGTTTCCCACCATGTTCGAGGGATGAGTCCGCCCATGACTAATGGTTCGGTCGAGCCGGTCGCCGCGCCTGCGCCGCAGCAGGAGGTGCCGCCGCTCCCGTGGCGAGTGCCGCTGGACCCGGCGCCGTGGTGGGCCTGGACGCTGTTCGTGCTGCCGTTCGTCGTCGTGCCGGCGCTGAACTCGTGGCTGTGGATGGGCGCCCGCGACATGCTGGCCGTCGCGCTGCTGACGATCATCGGCGCATCGGTCGTCCGGGTCGCCGGCGGCGTCGTGCTGTACCGCGTCGAGTTGTTCCCGAGCGGCCTGAAGGCGCGGACGAGCATGCTGATCCGCAGCCTGGCCTGGCAGGACGTCGGCAAGATCGAGGTCGGCGACGACAACGTCGTGCTCACCCGCGGCCCGGACGAGCACGAGATCAACGGCATTCCCACCGACCGCACGGCCGAGGTCGCCGCGGTGATGGAGGCCCTGCGCGAGCGTTCCCTGACCACCCCGGTCCGCCGCCACCGCCCGCGCCCCGGCATCGGCGCCGCGCTCGTCCTGCTCTACGTCGTCCTCTCCATCGGCGCCTTCCTGCTCCGCTGGCACATCGTCATCTGACCGCCCACGGCCCTTCCCCGGTCACCTTCTCGACCCGCACCCGCACGACCGTCGCCCCGGCGTACACCTGCTCGCTGCCGAACGGGAACGTCTCCTGGCCGAGGTACTTCCGCGCCAGCCGGTCCATCAGCGTCTTGTACGCCGGGTTGCCGGGTCCTTCCAACTGCACGGTTCCGCGCACGACCAGGTACTGCGTCAGGCCGCGCGGGCTGATCCGGTCGTCCTGCACGAGCAACGTGATCCGCGGGTCCCGGCGCAGATTCCGGGTCTTGCGATGCTTCTCCTCGACGCCGATCAGGAGGTCCTCGCCGTCCCGCCCGACCCACACCAGCGCGGCCTGCGGCGACCCGTCCGGGTCGATCGTGATCATCGTGACGTCCTTCGGCTCGTCGAAGAGCCGGTAGCTGCTCTCGGGAAGTCTGTTCATGCGGCAGACGCTAGACAGCGCCGTGGGAACCTCTGGGTACCCTGACCGCTGTGCACGGAGTGGAACCCGGAGATGTCTTCCTGGCCGATTGCCCGGCCCGGCTCGCGGTCGAGCTGATCGCCGACAAGTGGGCGGTCGTGGTGCTGTGGGGTCTCAACGATCACGCCAGACGGCACTCCGAGCTGCTCGAACTGATCGGCGGCATCTCGAAGAAGGTGCTGACCCAGACCCTGCGCCGCCTGCAGACCAACGGTCTGGTCACGCGCATGCACCACGGCGGCGTCCCGCCCCGCGTCGAGTACGACCTGACCGAGCTCGGGCGCACGCTGATGGGCCCGATCCGCTTGCTCACGGAGTGGGCGGAAGAGAACGGCGAAGCCGTCCTCGCAGCCCAGGAAAACACCTGACCACCCCACCTCACCCCACCTCCCACCCTCCGCCCGCCCCCGCCCTCCGCCCGCCCCACCCCACCCGGCCGTCCAGGGCCGTTTGAGTGGTGAACCTTCGAGCGCGCCCGTTGACAGTCCGCATGCCACCGGGGAAACGGGCAAGCTCCGAGGTGAACCTGCCAAAACCACGCCGCCGGCCGCCGGCCGCCGTCCAGGGCCGTTTCGGGGGTGAACCTTCTGCCGTGCCCCTTCCCGTGCTGGGTGCAAACGGTGAACGGGCAACATGCGGGGTTCACCACTCAAACGGACCGCGGGTAGGGCGGTGGCGGCGGTGGGCGGCGGCGTGGTGGGCGTCGGGGTGGGCGACCGTAGGGTCGGGGTATGGACTTCTCTTTGTGGCCTGCGGCCTCCCGGAGCTGGCAGTCGGTGCTTGAAGGTGCTGAGTACGCCGAGCGGACCGGCTGGCACGGCGTGTGGATCGCTGACCATTTCATGCAGAACGGGGACGACCTGAGCGTTCCGGTGAACGAGGCGCTGGCGCTGGTCGCCGGGATCGTCGCGCGAACCGAGCGGGTCCGGGTCGGCACGATGGTGCTGGGGAACACGTACCGGCATCCGGCCGTGGTGGCGAACGCGGCCGCGACCATCGACCAGATGGCGAACGGCCGGTTCGTGCTCGGCATCGGCGCGGGCTGGCAGGTGAACGAGCACGCGGCGTACGGCATCGAGCTCCCTGCGATCGGGCCGCGGCTCAAGCGCTTCGAGGAAGCGTGCCAGGTCATCAAGGGATTGCTGACGCAGGAGCGGACGACCTTCGACGGCAAGTACTACCAGCTGTCGGACGCGCCCTGTGAGCCGAAGCCGGCGCAGCTCCCGATCCTGATCGGCGCCTCCGGCGAAAAGGTTGCCCTCGGCATCGTTGCCAGGTACGCGGACGAGTGGAACCACTGGGGACGTCCCGATCTGGCGGCGCAGAAAGGCGAGGTGTTCGCCCAGCACTGCGAGCGGGTCGGGCGGGATCCCCGGACCGTCAGGCGGTCGGCCCAGACCTTCCTCGAGATCGTCGAGCCGGGGGACACCGAGGCAACCGAGCGGAAGGCCCGGTTGGAGGAGCGTGGGGCCCATGTGGTGATGGGGTCGGCCCAGGAGGTGCTCGACGTGGTCGCGCAGTACCCGGCGGCCGGGATCGACGAACTGCTGGTCCCGGACGCGTTCCTCGGTGAGGGCAACCGGCGGTTCGACGCGCTGGAACGGCTGCGCGAAGAGGTCCTACTGAAGTTCTAGCGTCGCGAACAACGGCCAGTGGTCGCTCGGCACGCGGCCGTCCGGGCGGTAGTGCGAGACGGCCGCTTCGGTCACGGTCCATTCCTTCGTGACGAGGATGTGGTCGATGCGGTCGTCGTCGGTCGCTCCGGTGAAGTCGTGCCAGCTGCCGCCCGCGGCGGCCGGTACGGCGAGCCGCAGCCCGGAGTCCACCAGCGTCTTCAGCGGCGGGGAGTCCGGTGTCGCGTTCAGGTCGCCCATCACGATCCACGGCAGCGACCCGGTGATCCAGCGCGCGATCAGCCGGGACGACTGCAGCTGCGCGACCTCGCCCGCGTGGTCGTAGTGCGTGTTGACGAGGCCGACCGTCGTACCGTTGCGGTGCCGTAGCCACACCAGGGTCGCGACCCGCGTCAGGTCGGCGTCCCACCCGATCGATCCCGGCGTCCCGGGGTCGTCGGACAGCCAGCGGGTCTCGTGCCGCTCGATCCGCCAGTCACCGGGCCGGACCAGGACGGCGGCGTGCTCGCCCGCGCTCATGCCGTCGTCCCGGCCGGCGCCGACCAGCTCGTGCTTCGGGAACCGCCAGCGCAGGTAGTCGAGCTGGTCGGGCAGCACCTCCTGCAGCCCGACCACGTCCGCGTCCAGGTGCTCGATCGCCGCCACCGTTGCCTTCCGCCGGACCGGCCAGGCGTTGTCGCCGTCGGGCGCGGAGGAGTTGCGGATGTTGAACGAAGCGGCGCGGATCTTCATACAGGTGATCCTGCCAAACCCATCGCGCGGGACGCCGCCCGGAGTCGCGGTGTGCTCGCCTCGAGCGCCCGGTCCCGGCCCTGCGCGAGCAGGTCCTCGATCGCGCCGCGGTCGGTCGTGAGCCGCGCGTACTCCTTCTGCAGCGGCTCGATGACGGCCAGCACCGCGTCCGCGACGTCCTGCTTCAGCGCGCCGTACGACGCGTAGGACTTCGCGAGCTCGACCGGATCGCCGTCGGTGCAGGCCGCCAGGATCTCCAGCAGGTTCGTGATGCCCGGCTTGTCCGCCTCGTCGTGCCGGACCTCGTTCCCGGAGTCGGTGACCGCGCGCATGATCTGCCGGCGGATGACGTCCGGCGGGTCCAGCAGCCGGATCGTGCCGATCGCGTCGTCGGCGTCGGACTTGTTCATCTTCGCGGTCGGGTTCTGCAGGTCCTTCACCCGGGTCGCGAGCGCCGCCTTGTTCAGCTGCGGTACGACGAACGTGTCGCCGTACTCGCGGTTGAACCGGATCGCGATGTCCCGGGCCAGCTCGACGTGCTGGTCCTGGTCGCCGCCGACCGGGACCTGCTCCGCGCCGTACAGCAGGATGTCCGCGGCCATCAGGCACGGGTACGTGAACAGCGAGGCCCGCGTCATCGGGCGACCCTTGCCCTTCTCCTTGTACTGGATCATCCGGGACAGCTCACCGACGTACGACGTGCACTCCAGCAGGTACGCGAGCTGGGCGTGCGTGGGGACGTCGGACTGGACGAAGACGGTGCCCTCCGGGACACCGGCCGCGAGCATCAGCGTCGCGAACTCGCGGGTCAGCGCGGCGAGTCTTCGCGGATCGTGCTTGGTCGTCATCGCGTGCAGGTTCGCGACGAAGTAGAAACCGTCCGGGTCGGTGAACCGGCGCAGCGCGCCGAGGTGGTTGCCGAGCGTCAGCCGGCCGGACGGGGTGATGCCGGAAAGCGAGGTCATGATCGTGCCCTTTCGGTGGTGTGTGAGGCCTCACCGAGGACATGAAAAAGGCCGCCTCGGCGAGGCGGCCTCAGTGGCTGCGTGCGAACACGCCGGGTGGACCGCCCTAGGCGGCCCACCACAGCTGCAAGTTCGTGTTCACGCTGCCAGCATATCTCACCGACCGGGCGGTGGGGTGGGGAAGGAATTCAACGCTGGACGAGCGACTGGACGATCAGCTCGTTGCGGGCGTCCTGACCGAGCGGCACCGTCGGGTGCACGCCGTCGCGCAGGTAGTTGAGCAGCCGGTACGGCTTGACCCAGAGCCACTCGGCCCACCGGATGATCCGCAGGTTCGGGTACTTCTCCTGCTGGTCGTAGAGCTGCATGTTGAGCCACGAGCTGTTCCGCTGGTCGGCGAGCTGCACGGTCGAGGTCACGCTCTTGCGGACGACCTGGATGTTGACCCAGTACAGGATCCGGTTCTGCCCGACGATGCTGACCGCCCGGGCCACCTGGGCGGCGAACTTCGGCGGGTCGAAGATGTCGTTGGACCCGCTCGCCATCAGCACGCGCCGCGGCAGACCGTACGCCGACGCGCACTGCTGGAGTGCGTCGACCGCGCCGGACGTCGGCCGGCTGGACCAGTTGTTGACAGCCAGCTGGCTGCCGTCGCGGTCCTGCAGCCGGATCGCGAGCGCCTTGCCGTCCTGCACGGAGATGCTGTCGCCGAACATGAACACGCCGTTGGTCTCACGGGTGTGCTGGAACTGCGCCGCGGTGGAGATGGCACGGGTCGCACCGGCCCAGGAGCCGAGCACGCCGGAGCCGTACGGCCCGGTGTCCGACGACGTGGTGGCGGATGCGGTCTCGGTCGAGGCGGCCACCGTCGCGGCGGCCGCGGCCGCCGCTCCTACTGTAAAGATCTGCCGCCGGTTGGGTTTCATTTGCCTCACCGGAGAACTGTGGCGGCCGACCGAGGGTACTCGCAAGTCCGAATCTCACTGTCCGCAGTCGCCCGACGCCGCGGCGGACCCAGAATCTGCGGTTTCTGCGCCTCCGACGGCAAAATCTGTAACGCTTTGCAGTCCGGCGCCGATGAATCGACTGTTGGACCGCTGGCGGGGCCGGCGCGGCCAGGGAGGGGTGTCGCGCCGTCCGTGCCTGTTGAGCCCGGACCCCGCTCAACCCGGTTGGAGCGGCTTCGGACCCGCGCTTGCGCAGGCGCGACGGTTAAGGTCGAGGGCATGAGCGGTGAGGCGTTGCTGGTGTTCGACGACGGGCTGACGGCGTACGACTTCGGCCGGGGACACCCGATGAGTCCGATCCGGGTGGAGCTGACCATCAAGCTCGCCCGTGAGCTCGGCGTCCTCGACCACCTCAAGGTCGCGCCCGCGCCGACCGCCGACGACGCGCTGCTCGAGACCGTGCACACCACCGAGTACGTGGCCGCGGTGAAAGCGGCCGGCGACCACCCCGACGAGGCCGATCCGGTGCACGGCCTGGGCACGTCGGACACGTACTGCTTCCCGCGCATGCACGAGGTCTCGGCGCGGATCGCCGGCGCGACCGTGGAGGCGGCCCGCGCGGTCTGGGAGGGGGACGTTCTGCACGCCGCGAACGTCGCCGGCGGCCTGCACCACGCGATGCCCAACCAGGCCAGCGGATTCTGCGTCTACAACGACCCGGCGATCGCGATCCGGTGGCTGCTCGACCACGGCGCCGAGCGGGTCGCGTACGTCGACGTGGACGTCCACCACGGGGACGGCGTCCAGACCGTGTTCTACGACGACCCGCGGGTGCTGACCGTCAGCCTGCACGAGTCGCCGACCACACTCTTCCCGGGCACCGGAAGCGCCGGTGAGACCGGCGGGCCGGGCGCCGAGGGTACGGCGGTCAACGTCGCGCTGCCGCCCGGCACGGGGGATGCGGGCTGGCTGCGCGCGTTCCACGCCGTCGTACCGGACGTGGTGAAGGCGTTCCGCCCGAGCGTGCTGGTCACGCAGCACGGCTGCGACTCGCACGTCGAGGACCCGCTGGCGCACCTGACGAAGACGATCGACGGGCAGCGGGCGGCGTACGTCGCGCTGCACGACCTCGCGCACGAGGTGGCGGACGGGAAATGGGTTGCCACGGGCGGCGGCGGGTACGCGATCATCGACGTCGTGCCGCGGGCCTGGACGCATCTGCTGGCGATCGTCGCCGGTACGCCGATCGACCCCGCGACGCCGGTGCCGGACGCCTGGCGCGAGGAGGTCCAGCTGCGGTTCGGGCGGGTCGCGCCGCTGCGGATGACCGACGGCCGTGACGCGTCGTACGTCGACTGGTCGACCGGTTACAACCCCGACACCTGGCTGGACCGCGCCATCAAGGCGACCCGCGACGCGAGCTTCCCGCTGCTCGGTCTCGATCCGAGCTGGTGAGTCACACGAGTCCCCCTCTTTCCCATTCGTACCAACAGCCACTACGCTCGTGACATGCACGGACGGAGGTGCCGGAGGGGAAGCCGGCGCACGATCCGTGCTGGAAGTGCGGTGCGCAATGGCATCAAAGAAGTCCGGTGGTGAGCAGCCGCTCGCCGAGGTGAAGTTCCTGACCGTGGCGGAAGTCGCCACGGCCATGCGCGTGTCCAAGATGACGGTGTACCGGTTGGTGCACTCCGGGGAGCTGCCCGCGGTGCGGGTGGGTCGTTCGTTCCGGGTGTCGGAGGACGCCGTGCACGACTACCTCAAGGGCGCCTTCTTTCAAGCCGGATAACAACGAGAACGAGGCGGCTCGGCCCTTCTGGGTCGGGCCGCCTCGTTGTATGTCCGCGCGAGGTTCACCGGCCGCGGGCGGACAGGCCTCGTAGCGCGGCGGTGGCCGCCTCGAGCGTGTCGGCCGGGATGTCGGCCCACAGCTCGGCGTGGGCGGCCGAGCTGGCCTTCACAGCTTGCTCGGCGAGGCTGATGCCCTCCGGGGTCAGCCGGACCTGCGTCCCGCGACCGTCGTCCGGGTCGGGCTCGCGGACGACCAGGCCGCGGCGGACCAGCTGGTTCGTCACATTGCTGGTGCCGCCGGAGGACAGCAACAGGATCCGGACCAGGTCGGACGGCTTCTGGCGGTACGGCGCCCCGGACCGGCGCAGCGAGACGATCACGTCGAACTCCGCCATCGTCAGCTCCAGGTCGCGGAGCACCCGCCGGGTCGCCGAGTTCAGCTCGCCGGCGAGCAGCATGATCCGCTTCGTCAGCTCGCTGGTCGGATAGAGCACCTCGGGCAGCTCGTGCTCCCAGGAGGCGATCACCCGGTCCACAGGGTCGTCGGTCACGGTTGACAGCCTAGCTTTCTTTGATGATAGCTTTCCTCAAAGCTTTCTACTGAGGGAGATGCTCGTGAGGCTGTTGCTGAAGGGCGGGACGGTGATCGACACCCACCCGGAGGTCGTCGTCCGCCGGGACACCGATGTCTTGATCGAGGACGGACGGATCGCCGCGGTCGGGCCGGGGCTGGAGGTCGACGCGGAGGTGATCGACGCGCGGGAGCGGATCGTGCTGCCCGGTTTCGTCGACACCCATCGGCATCTGTGGCAGACGGCACTGCGGGGGATCGCGGTCGACGCCGGTCTCGGGACCTATTTCGAGCGGGTGCTCGGTGCCTACGGGTCGCGGTTCCGGCCGGAGGATGTTGCCGCAGGCAACCTCGTCGGCGCCCTCGAGTGCCTGGACGCCGGGATCACCACCGTGCAGGACTACTCACACGTCCAGCGCACCCCCGACCACGCCGACGCGGCGCTGGACGCGCTGGAGCGCAGCGGCATCCGGGCCGTCTTCGGTTACGGGCCGTCGCCGTTGAGCGGCGGCGCCGTGGAGGCGGGGGAGATGCGCCGGGTGCTGGCCCGCCGCTCCGGGCGGCTCGGGCTCGCGGTGGCGGCGATCGGGCCGTCGTTCGCGCCGTTCGAGACCGTGCGGGCGGACTGGGAGCTGGCGGACTCGCTCGATGTGCCGGTCGTGGTGCACATCAGCAGCAGCTCGGACACACCGGATCCGGTCACGCGGTTGCGGGACGCCGGACTGGCGCGGCCCACCACGCTGTACGTGCACGGCAACAACCTGCCGGACTCCGAGCTGAAGGTGATCGCGGAGACCGGCGCGGCAGTCTCCGCGACACCGACCGTCGAGGCCCGCATGGAGATGGGCCAGCCACTAGCCGGCCGCCTGCGAGCAGCCGGCGTCGACTTCAGCCTCGGCATCGACGTCGTGACAACAGCCGGCGGCGACATGTTCCGCGCCATGCACGAGGTGCTCTCCCTCGGCTACCCGACCTTCTCCGCCGCCGAGATCCTGCAGCTGGCAACATCCGCCGGTGCGCGTGCACTGGGCCTGCCCGACGTAGGATCGCTTGCCGTCGGCAATCAGGCCGACGTGATCCTGCTAAGGGCCACAGACCTCAACCTCGCCGGCGGCCTACACGACCCAGTGGCCACTGTGGTGACATCCGCCCACCCCGGCAACGTCGACACAGTCCTGGTCGCAGGCACCCCAGTCAAGCGCGACGGCCACATCATCAGCACGTCGCTGCCAGACGCCCTGTCCGAGCTCGCGGAGTCCGCGGTGTACCTCGAGGGGGCATCCGTCTAGCGGTCGAGGAGCGCCCGGATCGCTGTGGTGATCTCGGTGGGGGATTCTTCGGCCATGAAGTGGCCGGAGGTTGTGGTTTGGTGGTGGAGGTTGGTGGTCCAGGTTTTCCAGCGGGCGGCGGCGTCGAAGCCGAGGGCGGTGCCCCAGTCCTGCTGGATCACGGTCACCGGCATGCGCAACTTGTTGCCGCGGGCAAGGTCCTGCTCATCGTGGGCGATGTCGACGGTCGCCGTGGCGCGGTAGTCCGCGACGATCGACGGCACTGCCCGCCGGCAAGCCTCCAGGTACGCCGCGCGGACGTCGGACGGGATCGCCGCGGGATCGTTCACCCATTGATCCAGGAAGTACCCGAAGAACTCGTCCGAGCTGGCCGCGATCATCCGCTCCGGCAGGCCGGGCGGCTGCGCCATCAGGTAGAGGTGGAAGCCGACCGCAGCACCGGCTCCCTGCATGACGTCCCACGCGTCGAGGTTCGGCAGAACGTCCAGACACATCAGATGGGAGACGGCATCCGGGTGATCAAGACCCGCGCGGAACGCCACCAACGCTCCCCGGTCGTGCCCGGCCAGCGCAAACCGCCGATGACCCAACCGACCGGCCACCGCGACGATATCGGCCGCCATGGCCCGCTTCGAGTACCCGTCGGCCGGTTTGCCGCTCTCGCCGTACCCGCGGAGGTCCGGGCAGATCACGGTGTGATCCGCCGCCAGCGCCGGAGCGACGTGCCGCCACATCAGGTGCGTCTGCGGAAACCCGTGCAGCAACACGATCGGCGGACCGGATCCGCCGACGGCCACGTTCAGGTCGACCCCGTCCGTGCCCTCGACCTGCTGGTACTCAAAGCCTTCGATCAACATGCCGACCAGCGTCGCGGATCCGGATGAGCAACGGATGAGCGCTACCGTGGCCGCGTGGAGTTCGGGGTGCTGGGACCGGTGGTGGCCCGGGACGGGGGACCGGTCGACCTGAAGGGCCGGCGGCACCGGGCGGTCCTCGCGCGGCTGATCGTGGCGAGAGGGCGGGTCGTGCCGGCGAGCGTGCTGGTGGACGACCTGTGGGCCGATCCGCCCGACGGCGCCCTGAGCGCCGTGCGGACGTTCGTGGCCGCGCTGCGCCGCGCGATCGAGCCCGACCGAGCGCCCAGGCAACCGGCCCGGCTGCTGGTGACGTCCGGCCCTGGCTACGCATTGAAGACCGACAACGTCGACGCGTGGCGATTCGAGACCTCGGCCAGGGCCTCGCTGCCCCCGGAGCAACTGCTGCCGGAACTCCTGGCCGGATTGGCCTTGTGGCGAGGGCCGGCGTACGCCGAGTTCGTGGACGAGCCGTGGGCGTCGGCCGAGCGCGCCCGGCTGACCGAGCTGCGGCTGCAGGTGGTCGAGCGGGTCGCGGAGACGCGGCTGGAGCTGGGACGAGCCGCCGAGGCGGTGCCGGATCTCGACGCACACGTCACCGAACATCCGTGGCGCGAGGACGCGTGGCGGTTGCTGGCGCTCGCGCTGTACCGGAGCGAGCGCCAGGGCGACGCTCTCGCCGTACTGCGCCGTGCCCGGGAGACCCTGGTGGATCAGCTCGGCGTCGATCCCGGTCCCGCGCTGAGCCGGCTCGAGGGCGACATCCTCAACCAGGCGGCGCATCTGACGCCGACCGGCACCGTCTGGGCCGAGACCACCGCCGCGTACGACCGTGCCGTCGGCGGCACCCGCGCCCGGATCGAGTCGACGGTCGGCCTGCTGCGCAACCTCGCGGTCACCGGAGGCGGCGGCCTGGAAGCGGCCCGCCGGCATCGCCTCGCCGCCATCTCGGCGGCCGCGGAACTCGGCGACCCCGATCTCACCGCGCGCGTGATCGGCGCGTACGACGTACCGGCGATCTGGACCCGCTCCGACGACGAGGCGCAGGCGGCCGCGATTGTCGCGGCGGCGGAACGGGTGCTGCCGACACAGGATCACGCCGGCCCCCGCGCGCGGCTGCTCGCCACGATCGCGCTCGAGTCCCGCGGTTCCCGGTCGCCGCGGGCCCGCGAGGCAGCGCTCGAGGCCGAGCAACTCGCCCGCGGTCTCGACGATCCCGCGCTGCTCGCGTTCGCGCTGAACGGCCGGTTCATGCAGACCTGCTACCGCGCCGGCCTGGCGCCCGAACGCGACGTGATCGGTGCTGAGCTCGTCACACTCGCGCAGCGCCACAACCTCTTTACCTACGAGGTTCTCGGCCACCTGATCCGTCTGCAGTCCGCGTGCGCGAGAGCCGATCACACCGCGGCCGACGACCACGCCGCAGCCGCCGACGCGTTGGCCGCCCGGCACGAGCTGCCGCTGGTCGCCGTCTTCACCCGCTGGTACGCCGCGCTGCGCGACGACACCCCGGAGTCCTACCGCGCAGCTGCCGCGCTGCTCGACGGCGCGGGCATGCCCGGCCTGAGCGAGGGGCTTCTGCCGCTGGCGTTGGCCGCGCACGCCGTACGGCATGACGAACCGATCCCCGAGGCCGACTACGGACCGCACGCCCCGTGGGTGTACGGATCGCCGGATCCGCCGCCTGGGCTGCTCTTCGAGGCGTACTGGGCATTCACCGCCCACAGCACCAGAGACCCCGAGCTGCTGGCGAGAGCGCGAGCTGCTCTCGCGCCGGCGGCCGGCGAACACGCGGCCGGCAGCGGCCTGCTCACCCTCGGCCCGATCGCCGGCTACCTCGGCTAGAAGTCGTCCGGAGAGCCGGACTCGGACTTCCGGTCGGCCTGCCGACGCAGCTCGTGGTGCGACTCGTGTGCGGTCGTCCGGTACGCCTCCTCGTACGCCGCCAGCGCGCCGGCCACCCCGGATCCGCGACCGTGGCGCTTGGCCCACCGGGCGAACCAGGTCAGCCCCGCGAGCACCGCCGCCAACCCGGCGAGAAACACGACGTACGCCATGCCGCCACGGTACCCGGACCTCCCAAGGACCTCCCAGGAATCCCGCAGCACCGTCGCAGGCCGGGAGACCAGGATGGAATCACCAACCTGAAGGAGGCTCCCGATGCCGATCCGTTTCGTCAAGAGCGTTGCCGTAGGCACCATCGCGACCCTGGGCCTGGCCGCCGTCGCCTTCACTCCCGCCGCCTACGCAAGCACCAGCACCAAGACCGCCACACCCCACCTGGCCGTCCTGACCGAGCCGATCGCCCCGGTCGCGATCCGAAAGGCGGCTTAAGCCTTCCGCGCCCGGAACGCGAGTGCGTGCGGGATGTCGTAACCGCCGGGCTCCTCGAAGCGCTCGATGACCAGACCGCTGTCGACGACGGCGTTCAGGTAGTCGGCCAGGGTGAGGTGGGACATGCCGATCCGCCGGCGGATGCCGTCCTCGCCCCACCACGGCATGTCGGTGTGCCAGCCCGACTGGCGGTACGTCGGATGCACGGTCCGGCGACCGTCGTCCTCGTAGACGATATGCGGTCCGTTGAAGCAGGGGTGCACGCCGTACGCGACCAGGATGCCGCCCGGCCGCAGCACTCGGGCCGCCTCTCGCAGGACGGCGCCGAAGTCGTCGACATCGGTCGAGATCCACATCGAGACCGCCGTGCCGAAGGACGCGTCGGCGAACGGCAGGACCGCGGCGTCACCGTGCAGCAGCGGGCCGTCGGTGCGCGTCCGGGCACGGCCGAGCTGGTCGATCGAGTAGTCCAGCCCCACGGGGGTGCGGCCGCTGACCCGGATCGTGCCGAAGTTGCGTCCGGTGCCGCAGCCGATGTCCAGGCACGGCCCGGATCCGGGCCCGAGCAGGTCCAGCAGACCGGGCTGATGCGGCTCCGCGTCGACCACGAACCGCTCGTCGTACCACTCCGCCAGACCGTCGTACCGCGCAGTCTTACGGGCCTTCATCCAGCCTCCCCAGGTCCGTGTCCACCCTACCTACGGAGCCTGCTTTAGGTCGGGGAAGCGACCTCCGGGTAAGCTTTGCCGACGTTCTCTTTGAGTTTGGATGGTCCACCGTGGGTTCCGTAATCAAGAAGCGCCGCAAGCGTATGGCGAAGAAGAAGCACCGTAAGCTGCTGAAGAAGACGCGGGTGCAGCGCCGCAAGCTCGGTAAGTAAGCAGGTCTGCCGCGCCCGGTCGGCTGGGAGTTGCCCGTGGCACAGGTGGTGATGGTGACCGGCGTCTCGCGAGACGCCGGCGCTCGCTGTGCCCGCAGACTGGCCGAGGACCCGTCGATCGGCACCGTTCTCGGTATCGATGTGGTTCCGCCGCGCGCGGAGCTCGGGCGGGTCCGGTTCGTCCGGGCCGACATCCGTAACCCGGTGATCGCCAAGGTGATCGCCGCCGAGGCCGTGGACACGGTCGTCCACACCGGCGTCGTGGCCACTCCCGGCAGCGCCGGCGGCCGGTCGTCGATGAAGGAGATCAACGTCATCGGCACCATGCAGCTGCTCGCCGCCTGCCAGAAGGCGCCCGGCGTGGCCAAGCTGGTGGTCAAGTCGTCCACCACGGTGTACGGCGCGGGTGCGCGGGATCCGGCGATGTTCACCGAGGAGATGGCGCCGCGGGCGATCCATCACCACGGGTTGAGCAAGGACGCGGTCGAGGTCGAGGGGTACGTGCGGGGCTTCGCCCGGCGCCGTCCCGACGTCTGCGTCAGCACGCTGCGGATGGCGAACTGGATCGGTCCCAAGACCGATTCCCCGATCACGCGGTACTTCGGCCTGCCCGTCGTCCCGACCGTGCTCGGGTACGACGCCCGCCTGCAGTTCCTGCACGAGGACGACGGCGTCGAGGCGATCCACCACGCGACCGTGAACGACCTTCCCGGGACGTTCAACCTGGCCGGTGACGGCGTCCTCTCGCTGTCCCAGGCGATCCGGCGGCTCGGCCGCCCGACGCTGCGGATGCCCTCGTTCACCGCGTCCGGCACCGCCGCCGCCGTCCGGCGGGCCCGGCTGGCGGACTTCTCGCCGGACCAGATCACCTTCCTCACCTTCGGGCGCGGCGTGGACACCACGCGGATGCGCACCGAGTTCGGGTTCGAGCCGAAGTACACGACCGCGGAGGCCTTCGACGACTTCCGGCGGTCGCTCGGGACCGGCGCGACGACGCGGGTGTCGAGTCTGCTCACCGCGGGCCTGGGGGCGCTGCGTGGCTGACGCGGACGTGATCCCGATCGGCTCCGGCGGTCGCCCGGGCAGGGGTACCGGACGCCGTACGACGCCTTCGGCCGCGGCGCGGGCGCTCGCCGGACAGGCCGGCCGCCCGAAGAAGGGCCGCGCCGACAAGCGCGCCGACGACGTCGCCGCGGGTTCGCGGGCGGCGGAGCTCCAGGGCGAGCCGGCCGGCGCCGTACCGGACGTCGACGGACCCGAGCTGCCGCCGTTGGACTTCGCAGGACTGGAGCGGGCCGTCCGTGGGCTGTTCGGCGAGGACGGCGAGCGCCGGGTGGCCGAGTGGCTGGCGTTCCTGCGCCGCCGCCTGACCGGCGACTACGAGCTCGACGAGTTCGGGTACGACCGTGACCTGTCCGACCAGGTGCTGCTGCCGATGCTGCGGCCGATGGTGGAGAAGTGGTTCCGGGTCGAGGTCCGGGGGATCGAGAACATCCCGTCCGACCGCAGTGCGCTGATCGTCGCGAACCACTCCGGGACGATGCCGCTCGACGGGCTCGTCACCCAGGTGGTCGTCGCGGACCACACCGGACGGCCGCTGCGCACGCTCGCGGCGGACCTGGTGTTCCAGACGCCGTTCGTCGGCGAGCTGTCCCGCAAGGGCGGCGCGACGCTGGCCAACAACGATGACGCCGAGCGGCTGCTCCGGCAGGGCAACCTGGTCGGGGTCTGGCCGGAGGGCTTCAAGGGACTCGGCAAGCCGTTCTCGGAGCGGTACAAGCTGCAGCGCTTCGGGCGCGGCGGCTTCGTCAGCGCCGCGATGCGGACCGGCGTACCGATCGTGCCGTGCTCGATCGTCGGCGCCGAGGAGATCTATCCACTGGTCGGGAACATCGCCTCGCTGGCCCGGCTGCTCGGCGTCCCGTACATCCCGGTCACGCCGTTCTTCCCGCTGCTCGGGCCGCTCGGCCTGATCCCGCTGCCGTCCAAGTGGCTGATCGAGTTCGGCGAGCCGATCCGCACCGACGAGTTCCCCGACGGGGCCGCCGACGACCCGATGCTGGTCTTCAACGTGACCGACCAGGTCCGCGAGACCATCCAGCAGACGCTCTACGCGTTGCTCATGCAACGCCGCAGCGTCTTCTTCTGACCACCCGCGCCAACGCCAGCCGCCCCCAGATCACCTCTGCCCCCGCGCGCCGCGTTCCCGCTGGGCCTCACCACCTCCCGTTGGCAGAGGAGGGGTTATCCCCTGCTGTTGGGGCTTCTCTGTTGGTATGCGAGGGGAGAAGCCACAACACCACGGGATATCCCCTGGAATGCAGTACGCCGGTGCGGTGATGGCGGGCAGCGGCGTACACACGGGCGGCTGTTACGCGCAGACGGGATGTGGTGAGCGCGGCCGTGATGAGCACGACGCGGAGGTGGACGCGGGGGTGGGCGCAAGGGCGGGTCGGGATACGACGCAGCCCCCGGCACGTGGTGCTGTGCCGGGGGCTGCGGGTGCTGGGGATCCTGCTACTTCCAGGGTGGAAGCAGGGTCTGGATGATGCCCGGCAGGTTGATCAGCGGTGTCGTCGGGAACGGCCACGGCCAGGACGGCGTGGTCGGCGTCAGTGAAGGCAGCACCGTGGGCGTCGCAATCGGCGAGTTTGACGACGACGGCTGGGGTGGCGTCTTCAGGTTGGTCGGTGGTGCGGTGGACTCGCCCACGATGGTGGTGTTCGGCACCTTCGTCGGCAGGGTGGACGGCTCCTGGGTGCTCGAGCCGACCGGTGCCGGGATCGTCGTCGACGCCTTCGGGCTCGACGACGCCTTGACCGGATTGCTCGACTCGGCGCCGGTGCCGGGCGTGGTGCGGCCCGGCTTGGTGTTGCTCGTGGTGCCGGTGCCCGGCGCGCCGGCCGGTTTCGGTGACGCGCACTTCGGGCACGCCGCCGAGGTGAGCTGCGTCAGCTGCTCGATCGTGGCCAGCGCCTCGACACCGGACTTCAAGGACTCCGGCGGGAGGTTCGGCGTCGCCGCCACCAAAGCCTGGCGGGCACTGGTGATGAACGAGGTGATCGCGGTGATCGAGCTCTCGTCGCCGTTCTGCTGGTACGAGGCGAGCAGTCTGGACACACCCTTGCGGGCCTGTGCCGAGAAGTCGTCCAGGGTCGCGTTGATCGTGCCCACGGACCCGCCGTTGCCGGCCAGCTCGCGGACTTCGGACAGTCGGGTCATCGCGTGCTCGAGATCGCGCCGGCCGCGGGAGTCGTCGCCGACCCCGACATTGGTCGCCACGTTCTCGATGCTGCGCTTCATGCCGTACAAGGTGTCGCCGGGCATGGCCTGCTGCGCGGCAGCGGCCGAACCGATGCCACCTCCGAGCAGCACCAGCGCGGCGGTGCTGGCCACCAGGCGGATCCTCCGGCCCTGGCGGCGACGGATAGCTGTCACGGACGCGCCAACGTCCTCGCTCCCCGGCGGCTCGTCCGAGTCGTCTGGTGCGGTGTGCACCGTCAGTGGAGTCGCAGTGGTCGCCGCGCGCGCCGCCGCCTGCTCCAGCAGGCGGTGCCGCAGTTCGGCACTGAACTCCGGTCGCGGTGCAACTGCGCCGGCGGTCCTCAGCCGTCCGACCAGTTCCACAGCTTCCAGTAACTCGGGGTCGTCGCCCAGTCGCGTGGAGTGACGGGGCCCGTGATCGACGGCGTGCGCGAATGTCTCCGCGCGCGCTCGAGCCCTGTGTAGGTCACTCATGAGTTCTCGTTCTCCTCAATGGCCAGTCGGGGTCACCGACAGGTCCTCACCAGGCAAACGAGGTAACTCCCTGACGGGTTACGAAAGACGTTCGTTGTCATCCGCCTCATCTCAAGTCCTTGGGGATAACCTTCGCCAAGTGCCGTACGGCCCTCAGTTGCAGTTGCTTGACGGCGCCTTCGGATTTCTCCAGCGCCTTGGCCGTCTCGGCGATCGACAGACCGGCGAAGAACCGCATCGTCAGACAGTCGCGCTGCTCGTCGGGCAGGCCGGCGACCGCGTCCCGGAGTACCTCGGCGGTGGCCGCGGCCAGCACGTCGATCTCCGGACCCTCGGTCTGCCGGTCGTGGGTCTCGATCTCGTCCGTGACCACTTCGAGCCGGACCCGGCCGGACTTGTAGTGGTCGGTGATCAGGTTCCGGGCGATCGTCACCAGCCAGGCGCCGAAGTCCCGGCCCTGCCAGCGGAACGAGTCCAGTGCGCGCAACGCCCGGACGAAGGTCTCGCTGGTCAGGTCCTCCGCGAGTGCCGACGACGACACCCGCGCGTAGATGTAGCGATAGACGGTGAGCGAGTACTCGTCGTACAGCTCGCCGAAGGCACCGACGTCCCCGGCCTGGGCGCGATCGACGAGCTCCGCACGTCGCATCCCGTCCGGGCTTGGTTCCGGCGTGGTCAAGTGTTCTCCCCGTTCAACTGACACGTCGTTCGACACATCCGCGAATGGCCACAGCGATTGGACAGCACCGAACGTTACTGCTCGGGCACGTACTGTCAACAGGCTGGGGCGTGCCGCCTTCCGTCCGGTCCGATGGTCACGAATGCGCCAGCGGACTGCCTCCGTCGACGGAGCAGCCTGCTGTCGGGGGTGTTGCATCGCGCATGAGGTCCCCGCGCGGCCGGGTTTCTGCAGTGTGAGGTTCAGCAGAAGCGCGCCCGCGAAGTCACCTGTATATCGGTGGTTACGCTCCGCTGCAACCATTCTGGGTAAGACGGTCGGTCCCGGGCCGGATCCCCGGCGTGACAGACTCGCCTGGTGATGGTGAATTTCGCGGACATTCTTCGTGACACAGCGCAACGTCACGGCGAGCGTCCCGCGCTGGTCGACGGGGATCGGCGGCTGACCTGGAGCGAGCTCGACCAGGCCGTCGACCGGACCGCGCAGGGCCTCGCCGCAGCCGGCCTGGTGCCCGGGTACCGGGTCCTGCTGCTGGTGGCCAACAGCGTCGAGTTCGTCACGTCCTACCTGGGCATTCTCCGCGCCGGGCTGGTCGCCGTGCCGCTGAACACCGGGCTCACCGAGGCTGAGCTGGCGACTGTGGCGGCGCACTCCGGGGCCCGGCTCGCGATCGCCGGCCCGGGGCTCGCGGACCGTTTCGAGGGCCTCCGGACGGTGGCGCCCGGCGAGCTCCAGGGTGACGCTCCGTTACTTCCGTCGATCGACCCCGAGACGCTCGCGGTGCTCCTCTACACCTCCGGAACCAGTGGAGATCCGCGCGCGGCGATGCTCACCCACCGGGCGCTCGCGGCGAACGTACGGAACCTCGGCGAGCTCGGCGAGGACCGGATGGGTCCCGACGACGTGGTGCTCGGCGTGCTGCCGATGTTCCACGCCTTCGGTCTGAACGCGGTCCTCGGCTGGGCGGTCGCGACCGGCGCCGCGCTCGTCGTCGAGCAGCGCTTCGACCCCGAGCAGACCCTCGACCTGATCCGCAGGTACGGCGTGACGCGGCTGCCGCTCGCTCCGCCGGCGCTGCACGCCTTGCTGACCCGGACCGATCTGCGCGACGCGCTCAAGACGGTCAAGGTCGTGCTGACCGGCGCCTCCACGCTGGACCGGGCGCTCGCGGACCGCTTCGAGCAGGCCAGCGGTCACTATGTCCACCAGGGGTACGGCCTGACCGAGGCGTCCCCGGGGGTCACCACGACGCTGGGCGAGGCCGAGCCGAAGCCGGGCTCGGTCGGTCGCGCTCTGCCGAACGTCGAGATCCGCATCGCCGACGAGCAGGGCGAGGACGTGGAGGGCGACGACCCCGGCGAGATCCTGATCCGTGGCGGCAATCTGTTCTCCGGCTACTGGCCGGACGGCGTCGACGGCCCGGACGCGGAGGGCTGGTACCGGACCGGCGACGTCGGATTCCTGGACGGCGACGGCGACCTGTTCCTGGTGGACCGGTTGCGCGAGCTGATCATCGTGTCCGGGTTCAACGTCTTCCCCAGCGAGGTGGAGGACGTGCTGGTCGCGGCTCCGGGAGTCCGGGAGGCCGCGGTCATCGGCGTACCGTCCGAGGAGACCGGCGAGGCGGTGAAGGCGTTCGTGGTGCCGTTGCCGGACGCATCGGTCGACGTCGCGGCGGTCCGCGAGTACGCCGGGAGCCGGCTGGCGCGGTTCAAGTGCCCGGTCGAGATCGAGGTGGTGGAGAACCTGCCGCACTCGGTCACCGGCAAGGTCGCGAAGGGCCGGCTGCGGGGGGCGGAGCGATGAGCCGGGTGGTGATGTACGGAAAGCCGGGCTGTCATCTGTGCGACGACGCCCGGGAGATCATCCGGGCCGTCTGCGCCGAGACCGGGGTGGAGTGGAGCGAGGTCGACATCACCCAGGACGACCGTCTGTTCACTCAGTACGGCGAACAGATCCCGGTCACCTTCGTCGACGGCAAGCAGCACGACTTCTGGCGCGTGGACCCCGCCCGACTACGCAAGGCCCTGATGAGCTAGGTCACTTCCACCGATTTTGTTCTCACGTTCACAAGCTCCTAGAGTAAGAGAGCCGCCGGCCGTCAGACCGCGGTGAACCAACCGCTCCCAGGAGAATTGTGACGCGTGCCAGCAGCCGTCGCCCCGGCCCGCCGACGAGAACCGAACGCGGCATCCCCGAGGCGACTGTCGCGCGCTTGCCCGTCTACCTGCGGGCCCTGACCGCGCTCTCGGACAGTGGCATCGCGACCGCGTCGAGCGAGGACCTGGCGACCGCCGCCGGCGTCAACTCGGCCAAGCTCCGCAAGGACCTGTCCTACCTGGGCTCCTACGGCACCCGCGGCGTCGGCTACGACGTGGAGTACCTGCGGTACCAGATCGCCCGCGAGATCGGCGTCACCCAGGACTGGGCCGTGGTCATCGTCGGGATCGGAAACCTGGGTCACGCGCTGGCCAACTACTCCGGCTTCGGCACCCGCGGCTTCCGGATCGTCGCCCTGCTCGACGCCGACCCGAACCTGGTCGGCGAGCGGATCGGCGACATGGAGGTCCGCGACTTCGCCCAGCTCGAGGAGATCGTCGAGGCCGACCGGGTCTCGATCGGAGTGATCACCACGCCCGCCGGTCCGGCGCAGGAGGTGTGCGACCGGCTGGTCGCCGCCGGCGTCACCAGCATCCTGAACTTCGCGCCGGTCGTGCTGTCCGTGCCCGACGGCGTCGACATCCGCAAGGTGGACCTCTCGATCGAGCTCCAGATCCTGGCGTACCACGAACAACGAAAGTCCGGAGAGGCGGCGCTCCCCCAGGTGCCCGAACTACCAGCGATGAACGGTCTGACGGATCTCCCGAGTGTCGGCGGAGGTGTCGGGGCATGAGTTACCTGGTCGTCGGCATCAGTCATCGTTCCGCTGCCATCGACGTGCTGGAGCGGGTCGCCCTCGACGCCGAGGCGGCCACCAAGCTCGCCCTCGCGGTCGGCAGTTCCTCGTCCGTCGCGGAGTCGGCGGTGCTTGCCACCTGCAACCGCACCGAGGTGTACGCGACGGTCGACCGGTTCCACGCCGGGATGGACGAGGTCACCGCGATCCTGTCCGACATCACCGGCGTACCGCTGCTGGACCTGGCCGAGCACCTCTACGTGCACTTCGAGGAAGGCGCCGTCGCGCACCTGTTCCAGGTCGCGGTCGGGCTGGACTCGATGGTCGTCGGCGAGAGCCAGATCCTCGGCCAGGTGAAGGAGACGCTGCGCGTCGGCCAGGACCTGGAGACCGTCAGCACCGACCTGAACGCCCTGTTCCAGCACGCGTTGCGGGTCGGCAAGCGGGCCCGCACCGAGACCGGGATCGACGCGGCCGGCCGCTCGGTGGTCTCGGCCGGGCTGGACGCGGTCGGCGGCTTCGAGGGCCGCCGGGCGCTGATCGTCGGCGCCGGTTCGATGGCGTCCCTGGCCGCGCAGACCCTGGCGAACGGCGGCGCCCGCAGCGTGACCGTTGCCAACCGCAACTACGACCGCGCGGTCGCGCTCGCGGACCGGATCGGTGGTACGGCGGTCCGCCTGGCCGACGTACCGGCCGCGCTGCACGACGCCGACCTGGTCGTGTCCTGCACCGGCGCGCGCGGCGTCGTCCTGACCGAGGAGATGATCCGCTCCGCCGCGGACGGCCGGCCGCTCGGCGTGCTGGACGTCGCGCTGCCGCGGGACGTCGCGCCTGAGGCGGCCCGGATCCCGGGCGTCACCCTGATCACCTTGGCCGACCTGATCGGTACGGCGGGTGGCAGCCAGGCCGACATCGACGAGGTCCGCCGGATCGTCGGCGAGGAGACCGGTGCGTTCGAGGCGACCCGCCGGGCCGCCTCGGTGGCGCCCACCGTGGTCGCGCTGCGGGCGATGGCGAGTTCGCTGGTCGACGCCGAGCTGGCCCGCCTCGAGCGGCGGCTGCCCGGCCTCGACGAGCACGAGCGGCACGAGGTCGAGCGGACCATCCGCCGCGTCGTCGACAAGGTGCTGCACAACCCGACCGTCCGGGTGAAGGAGCTCGGCGGCGACCCGGGCGGACCGACGTACGCCGACGCGCTGCGGCAGTTGTTCGCGCTCGACCAGGCGACCGTGGAAGCCGTCACCACGCCGAAGGGGAGTGAGCAGGCATGATCCGCCTCGGTACCCGCCGCTCCAAGCTGGCGACCGCGCAGTCGACCATCGTCGCCGACCAACTGCGGGCCCTCGGCCACGAGGTCGAGCTCGTGTTGATCACGACCACGGGTGACGTCAACCGCGCACCGGTCGAGCAGATCGGCGGCACCGGCATCTTCGTCAGCGCCCTGCGGGACGCCTTGCTGGCGCACGAGATCGACATCGCGGTGCACTCCTTGAAGGACCTGCCGACCCAGTCGGTCGACGGCCTGACGCTCGGCGCGATCCCGGTCCGCGAGGACCCGCGCGACGTCCTCGTCGCCCGCGACGGCCTGACCCTCGGCGAGCTGCCGCACGGCGCCCTGATCGGCACCGGCGCGGCCCGCCGGGTCGCCCAGATCGACGCGCTCGGCCTCGGGGTCGAGTGCACCGGGATCCGCGGCAACGTGGACACCCGGATCGGGCTGGTCACCGACGGCAAGCTGGACGCGGTGGTGGTCGCGCGGGCGGGGCTGGCCCGGCTGGGACGGCTCGGCGAGGCGACCGAGACGCTGGACCCGATCCAGGTGCTGCCCGCCCCGGGGCAGGGCGCGCTGGCGATCGAGTGCCGCGCGGACGACACCGGCGTACTGGCTGCGCTGGCTCCGCTGGAGGACCCGGCCACCCGCGCGGCGGTGACGGCCGAACGGCAGCTGCTGGCCACCCTCGAGGCAGGGTGCACGGCTCCGGTCGGCGCGCTCGCCGAGGTGGTCGAGGGTGAGGACGGCCCCGAGTTGTGGCTGCGGGGCGCGCTCGGCCAGGACGACGGCGTACGGCGGCTCAGCGCCAACGGGCCGGTGGACGACCCGGTGTCTCTCGGCAAGGCGCTGGCGAACGAGTTGCTGGAGCGAACATGACACCGGCACAGGGCACGAGTACGGCGGCCCATCAGCAGGCCAAGAAGACGGCCCACAGGACGAGCAGGAAAACGACGAGGGCGAAGGCAGACGTGAGCGCGAAGACAGCCGCCACCGCGGCACCGCAGAAGGCCGCGACCAGTACCGTCAAGCAGACCAAACCGCTCGGCCACGTGACATTCGTCGGCGTCGGTCCCGGTGACCCGGCACTGCTGACGCTGGCCGGCCGCGACGTGCTCGCGAACGCCGACGCAGTCGTCGTCGAGGGCCCGGAGCACGACGCGTTCCTGAGCTACTGCAGGCCGGGCGTCGAGGTCGTGGACGGTTCCGGCGCCGAGGGCAGCCGCGCGCTGCGCGTCGCCGCCCGGGCCCGGCTGGTCGTGAAGACCGCCAAGTCCGCGGCGAACGTCGTCCGGCTGCTGAGCGGTGACCCGTTCACCTTCTCCAGCGGCGCCGAGGAGGCGGCCGCCTGCAAGAAGGCGGGCATCGCCTTCAACGTCGTCCCGGGTGTCAGCGAGGTGAGCGCGGTCCCGACGTACGCCGGGATCCCGCTGACCATGAAGGGCGACCGCGAGGTCACCGTCGTCGACCTCGCCGAGAACAAGCTCGACCTGACCCGCCTGCAGCCGAAGCAGACGCTCGTCCTGCTGAACGCGATGGACGTCCTGAAGGAGACCGTCGGCGCGCTGGTCGAGGCCGGCTTCGACGCTTCCACGCCGGTCGCCCTGACCGTCGGCGGTACGACGACGTCGCAGACCAGCGTGGTCGGAACGCTCGAGACCATCGTCGCCGACCTGCGCGCGGCGAAGGTGACCGGCGAGGCCGTGGTGGTGGTCGGCGCGGTCGTCGAGCAGCGCGAGGCGCTGTCGTGGTTCGAGACCAAGCCGCTGTTCGGCTGGCGGATCCTGGTGCCGCGCACCAAGGACCAGGCCGGTCCGCTGATGGACCGCCTGCGCCGGTACGGCGCGATGCCGGAAGAGGTCCCGACGATCTCGGTCGAGCCGCCGCGCAACCCGCAGCAGATGGACAAGGCGATCCGCGGCCTGGTCGAGGGACGCTACGAATGGGTCGCGTTCACCTCGGTCAACGCGGTCAAGGCGGTCCGGGAGAAGTTCGACGAGTACGGGCTGGACGCGCGGGCGTTCTCCGGGCTGAAGATCGCGGCGGTCGGCGACAAGACCGCCGAAGCGATCGGTGCCTGGGGCATCCGTCCGGACCTGGTCCCGTCCGGTGAGCAGTCGGCCGCCGGGCTGGTCGAGGACTGGCCGCCGTTCGACGAGGTGCTGGACCCGATCAACCGGGTCTTCCTGCCGCGCGCCGACATCGCCACCGAGACCCTGGTCGCGGGCCTGACCGATCTCGGCTGGGAGGTCGACGACGTCACGGCGTACCGGACCGTGCGGGCCGCCCCGCCGCCCGCGCCGACCCGCGAGGCGATCAAGTCCGGCAAGTTCGACGCGGTCGTGTTCACCTCGTCCTCGACGGTGCGCAACCTGGTGGGCATCGCCGGCAAGCCGCACGCGTCGACGGTGATCGCGGTGATCGGCCCGGCGACGCTGAAGACCGCCGAGGAGCACGGCCTGCGGGTCGACGCGATGGCCGAGACGCCGTCCGTCGAGGAGCTCGCCGACGCTCTCGCCCGGTTCGGCGCCGACCGGCGTGACACCATGGTGGAGGCCGGAGAGCCGGTCACCCGTCCGTCCGAGCGTCGCCCGGGTTCTCGTAGGAAGAGCTGATTCTGTGCCTGGTTTCCCGGAAGTGAGGCCCCGGCGGCTCCGGTCGTCGGCGGCGGTGCGCAGGCTGGTCGCGGAGACCACGCTGGAACCGCGGCAGCTGATCCTGCCGATGTTCGTCCGGGAAGACGCCCGCGAGCCGATCGCGATCAACTCGATGCCGGGCGTCGTGCAGCACACCCGGGACACCGCCCGCAAGGCGATCGCGGAGGCGGCGCAGCTCGGCCTCGGCGGCGTGATGCTGTTCGGCGTACCGTCCTCGAAGGACCCTGTCGGCTCCGGTGCACTTGATCCCGACGGGATCCTCAACGTCGCGATCCGGGACGCGGTGTCCGAGGTCGGCGACTCACTGCTGATCATGTCCGACCTCTGCCTGGACGAGTTCACGTCACACGGACACTGCGGCGTCCTCGATGCCGCAGGACGCGTGGACAACGACGCGACGCTGAAGATCTACGCCGAGATGGGTGTCGCGCAGGCGACGGCCGGCGCGCACGTCGTCGGCCCGTCCGGGATGATGGACGGCCAGGTCGGCGTGATCCGGACCGCGCTGGACGCGGCCGGCTTCCTCGACACGGTGATCCTGGCGTACGCCGTGAAGTACGCGTCGGCGTTCTTCGGCCCGTTCCGCGAGGCCGTCGACTCGTCGCTGACCGGCGACCGGAAGACGTACCAGCAGGACAACGCCAACGCCCGCGACGCGATCCGCGAGGTCGACCTCGACATCGCCGAAGGCGCCGACATCGTCATGGTCAAGCCGGCCCTGGCGTACCTGGACATCATCCGCCAGGTCCGCGACCACGTGAACGTCCCGGTTGCCGCCTACAACATCTCCGGCGAGTACGCGATGGTCGAAGCCGCCGCCGCGAACGGCTGGATCGACCGCGACCAGGCCATCCTCGAAACCCTCACGTCGATCCGCCGCGCCGGCGCCGACACCATCCTCACCTACTGGGCCGCCGAAGCCGTCCACCTCCTCGGCAACAGGTAACCGACTCACCGCGCATTCCGCAGCCGCTCGTCATGGTGCGGCGGGCCAGGCCGTGCCATCGTGGATGGTGGGGGTGGGTTCGATGAGGCGGCTTGTGGAGTTTCCGCTGGACCAGGGCGGGACGGTCCTGGTCGAGGTGGACGAGGGCGGGCCGGTGATGCGCGGGATCGCGAAGGACCGGGCGGCGCTGGTCGAAGAGGCGGACCGGACCTTCGAGGCCGCGACGTCGGTGGTCGCGCCGGCTGCCCGGAGTCTGATCGCCCGGCTGCGGGCGATGGACGACGCTCCGGACGAGGTCGGTGTCGAGTTCGGGTTGCAGCTCAGCGCACAGACCGGGGCGTTCATCGCGTCGGCCGCGGCGCAGGCCAATTTCAAGATCACCGTGACCTGGCGGAGCCGCGAGGGCTGAGGTCATGCAAGCGCTGCTGAACTTCGACCTGGCGATCGAGGCCCGGGCGGACGGATACCGCGCCAGGGTGATGGCGTCACCGGCCGGTGAGGCGGAAGGCAGCTTCGAGCTTCCGTTCTCGGACAAGGATCTGCAGATCCTGGTCCTGAAGGTCATCGGATCGGTCGGACGGAGGCGTCGCAAGCTCCGGCGCTTCGAGTCGGTGGAACGCCGGATGCTGGAGGACTTCGGCGGTCAGCTGTTCGAGGCTGTGTTCTCGGGCAGCGTACGCAGCTGTCTGGAGCGCAGCCTCGCGGCCGCTGAAGGTGAAGATGCCGGGCTGCGCATCCGTCTGCGGCTGGCGCCGTCGCTGGAGAACGTGCCGTGGGAGTACCTCTACGACCGGGACTACGGGTTCCTGTGTTTGTCCCCGGAGACACCGCTGGTGCGGTACGTCGAGATCCCGCGGCCGGTGCGGCCCTTCCCGGTCCGTCCGCCGTTGCGGATCCTGGCGATGATCGCCGCGCCCACCGACGTACAGGCACTCCAGAACGAGGACGAGTGGAACAAGCTCAACGGGTCGCTCGGTGAGCTGATCGAGCGGGGGATGGTTCAGCTCGACCGGTTGCCGGTCGGGTCGCTCGCGGCGTTGCAGCGTCCGTTGCGGCGGCGGGAGTACCACGTGCTGCACTTCGTCGGGCATGGGTTGTACGACGAGGACGCCGAGGACGGGGCGCTCGTACTCGAGGACGAGAGCGGGCAGGGGCGGCTGGTGACGGGCCGCGATCTCGGCACGATGCTTCGCGGTCATCGGTCGCTTCGCCTGGTTGTGCTGAATGCTTGTGAGGGTGCGCGGAGTGCGGTCGATGATCCGTTCGGTGGGGTGGCGCAGGCGTTGGTGCGGCAGGGGGTGCCGGCGGTGATCGCCATGCAGTTCGAGATCTCTGATCCGGTGGCTGTCGTGTTCAGCCAGTCGTTCTATCAGGCGCTCGCGGATCTGCTGCCTGCCGACGAGGCGATGGTCGAGGCACGGCGGGCGATCTTTGCCGCCGACAACGAAGTCGAATGGGCGACACCGGTGATCTACCTTCGCGCGCCCGACGGCCGGATCTTCGCCGAGGTCCCGGTCGACGAAGAGAAAGAACAACGCGAACGCGAGGAGACCGAGCGGCGGGAGCGGGAGTCGGGTGAGCGCCGGGAGCAGGAAGCAGCGGAACGGCGGGCGCGCGAAGAGGACGAGCGTCGGCGGGAGGAGGCTGAGCGGCGCCAGCGGGAGGTAGAGGAGCGGCGGGAGCGGGATCGGCGGGTGGGGGAGTGGAACGAGGTGGCGGCGGGGGCCATGCGGGAGGGGCGGTGGGACGACGCGGTTGGGGTGCTGGAGCAGCTCGTGAATGCGGGCCAGAACGATCCGGCGACCATGCAACGTCTGCGGTCTGCGCAGGCTCAGCAGCGGCGTGCCGGGCTGGTTGCCGAGGCTCGGCGGTTGTACTCGGCGGGTCAGTGGGCGGATGTGCTCACGGTGGCCGAGCAGCTGGATCGGCTCGGCGCCACAGACAAGGAAACAGCCCGCCTGACCGCCTCCGCGAAATCCAAGCTCGAAACCGCCGCTCGCAAACAAGCCCGCGAACAAGCGCAGGCCGCGGGCCGACCAGTGGTCGCCGACATGCGCGACCGCCTGTTCGCCCGGCTCGTCGACCTGGGCATCTACCTGATCCCGCTCCTGCTTCTGACACCGCGGTACGCGCCGGAAACCGGCGAACAGATCAGCACCGGCGACACGCTGCGTCTCGGAGGCATCATCCTGGCCATCGCGACCTACGAGGTCGTGCTCACCGCCATCTGGGGCAGAACCCTGGGCAAGCGCCTCCTGCGACTGCAAGTGGTCCGCAGCGACGACCGCGGCCCGGTCGGCTGGAGCGAATCGTTGCTGCGCTGGTTCATCCAGCTCCTCGCCTGGGCAACCTGCACCTTCGCGCTTGTCTACCTGACCCCGTACTGGGACAAGTCCGGCCGCCGCCAGGGCCTCCACGACCGCGTCGCAGGCACCCTCGTCGTCAAACTCCCACCCCGCTAGCCGAGGCCGGGCGGCGACGCTCCCGCCGCGCCTTCTCTAGCGCACGACGGTGTAGTCGGACTGGGTGAAGCCGGCCTTCAGGGTCCGGGTGGCGTTGTGGTTGAGGGGGATGTCGGCCGGGACGGGGCCGAAGAGGGGGATGCCGGCGCCCAGGAGGACGGGGGCTGTGGTGATGGTGAGCTCGTTCAGGAGGCCGGCCGCGAGGAAGGTCTGGATGGTGGCCGCGCCGTCGGCGTAGATGCGTTGGGCGCCGCGGTCGTTGAGTGTCTCGACCAGCGCGTCCAGGGTGCGATGGACGAGGATGCGGTCGTCGGTGTCCGGGTCGAGCGTGGTGCTCAGCACCTCGACCTGCTTGCCTTCGTACGGCCAGCTGTCGAAGGTGCAGGCCAGCTGGTACGTGTTCCGTCCGAGGACGACGGTGTCCACCGACGCCAGGAACTCGTCGTACCCGGTCTCGCCGGCGTGCTCGGCCCGGCTGGTGAGCCAGTCGATGGAACCGTCGGTACGCGCGATGTACCCGTCGAGGCTGGTGGCGATGAACGCGGCCGCATGGAAACTCACACACCTATTTTTCCACGCGGGCGCGAGCCGTTCCCTCGCCGGTGGCCGGTCGGCACAATGGCAACCGGGGAGGAGACGGTGGCGGCTGAGTTGTTGCCGATCGTGGCTGACACGCCGAGCGAGCAGCCCACGATGGGGTTCCAGGCGTACGCGGAGGCAATCGCGGCCGCGATCCGGGGCGGGTCGCCGCCGCAGTTCACCGTGGGCATCTACGGGTCCTGGGGCAGCGGGAAGTCGTCGCTGCTGAACGCGATCCGGGCCGAGCTCGCGAAGGACGCCGGTGTGCTGACGGTGCCGTTCGACGCCTGGCGGTACGAGCGGGCCGAGCACATCGTCGTACCGATGCTCAACGCGATCTACAGCGCCAGCCCGGGGCTGAACGACCCGAAGCTGACCGAGAAGGTCCGGTCGGCGCTGGCGTCGGTGGTCCGCAGCGTGACGATCAGCCTCGGGCCGGTGAAGGTCGACCCCGGCGCGGCATTCGCGCCGGCGGCGCCCGACGCGGGGTACGCCGCGGCGCTCGACTCGGCCTACGTCCGGCCGTACCAGGACCTGAGGGCGATCGCCGGCGCGCTCGGGAAGCGGCGGATCGTGGTGCTCGTCGACGACCTGGACCGGTGCTCGCCGGCCAAGGTGGTGTCGTTGCTGGAGGCGATCAACCTGGTGCTGGACGTGCCGGGGTTCGTGTTCGTCCTGGCGCTCGACTACGACGTCCTGGTCCGCGCGGTCGCCGCGAAGTACCCGTACGCGTCGGGGCACGTGTTCATCGAGAAGATGGTGCAGGTCCCGTTCCGGGTGCCGCGGCTGGACATCCAGGCCGGCGTCTTCCTGAACGAGCTGGTGCCGGGGTGGAGCCCGCCGAAGGGTTCGCTGCCCGACGACTTCGGCGCTATCGCGTACGACGTCGCCACGCTGGGGCTCGCGGTGAACCCGCGGCAGGTCAAGCGCTTCATCAACTCGTTCCTGCTACTGCTCCGGATCGCCGGTGTCCGCGCCATCTCGGCGAACCCGCGGCTGATCGCCGGGCTCGTCGGACTGCAGTTGCGCTGGCCGGCGGAGTACCAGGACCTGACCGACGCGGTGTACGCCGAGGACGACGACCCGCTGTCCGCGCTGCAGTCGACCGACCAGCCCGATCTGGTCAGGTACGCGAAGGCGTTCTTCGATCCGGTCCCGCGCGTGGAGGAGCTGCGGGCGGTGCTGCATCTGACCGAATCGGTGGCGCAGCCCGAGTCCGCCAGCGGTTTCCAGACCGGTGAGTACGACGTCTCGCACGTCAGCGCCCAGGATCTGCGTGACATGGCGGCCAGGGAGATCCGGGCCTCCCTGCTCGAGAGGGGCTTCACCGAGTCCGCGCGCGCCGCCGGGGTGTATCTGCACGAAAACCTGCCGTACCACCGCGTGCGGATCGGCAAGACCGTCGTCCGGTTCGAGGTCAAGGACGTGAACGGCAGGTGGTCACTCGGCCTGTCCTTGTGGCTGACGAAGGCCATGCCCGAAGCGGTCAACCTGATCGGCAACTTCGCGGACCTGCGGCGGCGGACGAACAAGGGCGCGCGCAGGATCCGCGAGCTGCCCCCGGAGGCCGAGCGCGACTTCGGCTGACGGTCAGCCCTTCAGGCCGGTCTGGGCGAGGCCTTCGACGAACTGGCGCTGGGCCAGAACGAAGATGATCAGGACGGGCAGCGCGGACAGGGTCGCGGCGGCGAGCTGGGTGTTCCACATCGGCCCGCCGTACGCGTCGACGTACTGGGTGAGGGCCTGCGGGACGGTGAACTTCTGCTTCGAGGACAGGAACACGATCGGTTCGAGGTAGAGGTTCCAGCTGTGCAGGAACGTGAAGATCGACACAGCCCCGATCGCCGGCCGGGCCAGCGGGAGGCAGACCCGCCAGAACAGGCCGAAGCGACCCAGTCCGTCGACCCTGCCGGCCTCCTCCAGTTCGGAAGGCAGGGTGATGAAGAACTGCCGCATGATGAACGTCGCCAGCACGCTCGGCGCGCCGAGCATCGGGATCAGGATCAGCGGCCAGTGCGTGTCCACCAGGCCGAAGGCGTCGAACATCCGGTACAGCGGGATGATCGTCACCTCGTTCGGCACGAGAAGACCGCTCAGGACGATCACGAACACGAACCCGGCGCCGCGGAACCGGATCCGCGCGAACGCATACCCGGCGAGCGCCGACACGGCCAGCGTCCCGAGGGTGACGACCAGCGCGATGTAGAGGCTGTTCAGGTACTGGCGGCCGAACGGCTGCAACGCGAACACCTGGCGATAGGCGTCCAGCGTCGGCGATCCCGGCAGCAGCGAGGGCGGGAACGCGAAGATCTCGGACACCGGCTTCAACGACGTCGTCGCCATCCACCAGATCGGGAACACGAACGGCACACAGCACACCAGCAGTACGCCGTACACCACCAACTTAAGCCTCATGGAACACCCACCTACGACGCATCCGCCATTGGACGACGGTCAGCACCAGGACGATGAAGAACAGCAGCAGCGAGAGCGTCGCGCCGTAGCCGAAGTGATGGAACTGGAACGCCTGCTGGTACAGGTAGTAGACGAGCACGGTCGTCGACGTCTCCGGCCCGCCCTGGGTCAGTACGGCGATCTGCGCGAACACCTGCAGCGATCCGACGATGGTCAGGATCATCGTCAGCAGGATCGTCGGACTGATCAGCGGCACGGTCACGCGCCGGAACCGGGCCCACGCGGACGCGCCGTCGATCCGCGCCGCCTCGTACAGCTCCGCGGGCACACCCTGCAGCGCGGCCAGGAACAGCACCATGTTGAGGCCGACGTTCTTGAACAGCTGGACCACGATCACCGACGCCATCGCCGTACCGCCGGAACGCAGCCAGTTCGGCCCGTCGATGCCCAGGAAATTCAGGAAACCGTTGATTCCGCCGTTGTCCTGGAGCAGGAAACCCCAGACGATCGTCCAGGCCACCAGCGTCACCACGACCGGCGAGAAGAACAGGGTCCGGAAAATCACCGTTCCGCGCAGTTTCTGGTTCAGCAGCACGGCCAGGAACAGCGCGAGGCTGAGGTTCAGCACGACCAGACCGACCGAGAACAACCCCGTTGCCCTGAGCACCGGACCCAGCCGGGCGTCGGACGTCAGCGCCGCGTAGTTGTCGCCGCCGACGAACTCGAACGTCCCGCCGAGCACGTTCCACTCGTGCACGCTGTACCAGACCACCAGCCCGAGCGGCACGAGGACGAAGGTCACGATCCCGGCGAGCTGCGGCAGGACCATCAGCCAGCCGGCCAACGTGTCCCGCCGCCGCATCGTCCAGTACGGCGCACGCTCCGCCGGCGCCACCGGAGGCGCCGGCTTGTCGAGGAGCAAGGTCATTTCGCCAGCAGGGGGTTGATCTTCGAGCAGACACCGGACAGCACGCTCTTGACGTCCGCGTCCGGCTTCCACAGCGGATCGAGCGCGGCGCGGACGGTCTGCTGCACCTCGGCGTACCCGGTGTGGCTGGGCTTGATCGTGCCGTTCTCGATGCCCTTGACCACGACGCTGTCCAGCTGGGCCGGCTTGAGCAGCGGGTTGGCCTTGGCCAGCGTGGCCGAGTTCAGCTGCGACTTGCGCGGCGGCGGGAAGAACTGCGCGAGCCTCGCCGAGTTCTCCGCGTTGCTGAAGTACGCCAGGAACTGCTTGGCGGCGTCGGCGTGCTTGCCGCGCTTGAAGACGCCGATCCCGGCCTGCCCGACCACGGAGTACTCACCCGACGGGCCCTTGGGCAACGGCACCAGATCCCAGTGGAACTTGGCCTTCTCGAGCAGCGCGGCGCGGCTGATCTGCGTCACCACCATCGCCGAGTCGCCGGCGTAGAAGTCTTTCGTCACACCGGGACCCGGCATGCCCTTGTCGGTGAAGATCAGCTTGTGGACGAACGTCATCGCGTCCACCATCGCCGGCTGGTCGAACTGGCAGGTCTTGCCGTCCTCGCTCCACGGCCGCGCGCCCCAGCCCGCCCAGATCGCGTTCAGTGTGTCCCAGCCCTTGTAGTCGAAGTCGCCGACCACGACACCGCCCTTGCCGCGCGCCTGGACGGCGGCCGCGGTCTTGGCGGCCTCCTCCCAGGTCCACGTCCCGGAGGAGATCTGCTGGGCCGGAGCCGGCCGCCCCGCCGCCTTCACCAGGTCGGTGTTCACGAACACCCCCAGCGGCGAGGTGGAGAACGGGTACGCGTACAGCTTGCCGTCCTTCTCCCAGTTGGCCGTCGTGCTCGGCAGCAGGTCGGCGTCCTTGTCGATCGGCTCGAGCGCGCCCGAGCTGACGAAGTCCGGCGCGTTGCTCTCGAAGATCCACGCCAGGTCGGGCACGTTGCCGCCGCCGATCTGCGTGGTCAGCGTGGTCGTGTAGCTGTCGAACGGGATCGACTCGAAGGTGATCTTGCCGATCTCCGGATGGTCCTTCTTGTAGGCGGCGGCGATCTGGTCGAACAGCGCGACGTGCTTGGCGTTCGCGCTCCAGATCGTCATCCGCAGGTCGATCGGCCCGCTGTCACCCGAGCCCGAGCCGGAGCCGGACCCGCCCCCACAGCCGGCCGCCGTCAGCAGTGCCGCGGCGGTCAACGCCGCTGTCAGGATCTTCATGGGAGTCCTCCATCAGTAGCCGGCGACGGCCGGCCAGGCGAGTTCGATGCCCTGAGCAACCAGGCGGTCCTGGAACTCGGCGAGCAGAGCAGGGGTGTTGCGGACCGCCCGCGGCGCGACGCCGCGGTCCAGGCAGTACGCCGCGAGCGCGCCGGCGGACTCGCCGATGTTCCACTCGACGGGATGCAGCCGGTAACAGCCGTTGGTGATGTGGGTGGTGCCGAGGTTCTTGTTCGCGGGCAGCAGGTTCTCGACCCGCTCCGGGAGCAGGGCGCCGAGCGGGATCCGGAACGGGCTGCTCGCCACGTCGATGTAGTTGTCGCCGCCGGTCGACGGGTGCAGGTCGATCCGGTACATGCCGACGCCGACGCTGTCGTCGTACTCCACCGCGCCGCGCTCACCGCGGACCGCAACCGACAGGTCCTGCTCGACGACTGTGTACTCCGCCTTGATCCGCCGGGACTCGCGGATGTACGGCGCCTGCGCCAGACCGTCCGCGGAGCCGACCACGTCCTTGCGCAACCGCAGACCGGGGAAGCCGGTGCCGCCGTCGGGCCGCGGCGCCTCGGTCTGCAGCCAGTAGAGGACGGAGTGCGAGAGTTCGCGCGCCGCCGCGAGATGCTTCGCCGCGTCCGGTACGTCGATCACCGGGCCCTCGAAGTAGTCGATCATCGGCCAGTTCACCAGGCAGATGTCGCTCGCGTACGTCCCCGGGACGAAGTGCCGGCGGGCCGCGATCCGGCGGAACGTCCACAGGTTCGTGTCACCGCCCGTCCGCCGCTGGTCCGCGACCACCGCGAGCGGGTCGTCGTCGGGGTTGGGGGTGAAGGTCCGCCGCGAGCTCTCCAGGGTGCGCGGGTTCGGCGCGGTCCAGGACAGCAGCCGATCACCCCAGAACGACGGCTGGTAGTTCCGCCAGAAGGCGTAGTTCGCCGGCTTGTCCCCGACCATGTCGACACCGTCGCCGTCGACGTGGTCGACCGCGAAGCAGTACGAGACCGCCTGCATGTTCAGCGGCTGCGCCTCGGCGGGCGCACTCGGCTCACCGGTCTCGCTCTGCGCCTCGAAGCCGGTGACGTACTCCGTCCCGGTCAGCGGCAGCAGCTCGCCCGTCTCGGTCGCGTCGAGGATGTACGGCGCGGTCAGCGTCAGCCGCTCCTCGGTGTCGCGATGCTGCACCGTGACCGCGCTGACCCGATCGCCGTAGGTGTCGGCCGCGACCGGACGGTACGGCTGCAGGACCTGGAGCCGGCGACCGGCTCGGTACGGCGCGAGCATCGCCTCCAGCACCGCGAGCGCGACGCGGGGCTCGTGGCAGAGCTTGGACACGTAACCGGCGCCCGGGTTGAGGTGGGCAGCGGCCCGCGACGCCTCGGTCAGCGGGTAGTGGCGGCGGTAGTAGTCACGGATGCCGTCACGCAGCGCCCGGTACGACGCCGTGACGCCGAACTGCTCGACCCACGTGTGCTCGTCCGGCGGGACGGCCTGGCTGGTCAGCTGGCCGCCGAGCCAGTCGAACTCCTCGGTCATGATCACCGAGCGACCGGCACGCAGCGCGGCGAGAGCCGCGGCTACGCCGCCGAGTCCGCCGCCGATCACAAGGACATCGGTATGCATTCAGGCACCTTCGGGTGGAGTGAGTGTGATTCCGTCGGTCAGCTCGCAGGGCAGCAGCAGCTGCTGCTCGGTGGCCGTGCCGCTGAGGACTGCCTCGAGCAGCTCGACCGCGCGGACGCCCATCGCCCGCCGCGGGACGTGGAAGCCGGAGAAGTCCAGGTCGCTGGCCGCAGCCCGGGTGGCGTCGCCGAGCGCGACCACGGACAGGTCACCCGGCACGTCGACCCCGCGCTCGGCCGCCGCGGCGTACAGCGCGATCGCGTCGGCGCGCTCCTCGACGAACGCGGCGGTGATCCGGCGGTCCAGCAGGTCGTCGAGCACCTCACCGGGCGTTCGGTCGAGCGTCGGGAGGTGCGGTGCGCGCGGGCCGGCCGCCTCCCGGAAGCCGCGCAGCCGGTCCGCCGACGACTCGGCGCCCTCGCCGAGCCCGACGAACGCGATCCGCCGGTGGCCGAGCGCCTGCGCCCGCTCCGCGACCGTCCGCGTGGCCGTGCCGTAGTCGGCGCCGACGTACGGCACCGGGCCGCCGGCGTCGTCGCGGCGGCCGACCGAGACGAACGGGTAGTCCTCGGCGATCAACCTGGCCAGCTCGTCGGCCGGGATCTCGCGCCCGAGCAGCAGGCAGCCGTCCGCGATCCGGAGCCGGTTGTTCTCGTGGAAGATCCGCCGGTGGCCGTCGGTCACCGGAGCGCTGGTGAACAGCAACAGGTCCCACCCGAGCCGCTCGGCGCGGTCCTCGATGCCGGCCAGGAACGGGTGGTAGAAGTCGCCGCTCGCACTCGGGAACACCGACTCGTAGGTGAACACACCGAGAATCTGGTTGCGCTGCTTGGTCATCCGGCGGGCCAGCGGATCGGCCTGGTAGCCGGTCTCGCGGATCACCTTCAGCACCCGGTCGCGAGTCTCGGCCGGGATCCGCGCGCTCGCGTCGCTGCGGTTGTTCAGCACCAGCGAGACGGTCGTCTGGCTGACCTTGGCCAGCCGCGCGATGTCGCGCTGGGTGAGTCGGGCGGTCGCCTTGTCCGGCATCGATCGATCCTTCGCAGTAATACGGATTGCCGGGGACATTAGAACAGCTGCCCGAGCGGCGTCAAGAGCTCGCCGACGCTGCTAATTCGGATTACTAAAGCCGAGGTCTTGACCACGGCTGGTTCGGCGCAGAAAACTCGCCGCAGTTCCGATCGTCGCGAGGAGAGCGTCCATGCTGAGTCGCCGCCACTCCACCGGCCGGCCCCAGTTCGTGAAGTGGCACCCGGACGACGTGCCGGGCGGCGACCCCGCTTCACGTACAAGGGCGACAGTCCTCGGCCCGTCCCCGTACGGCGCCGGTCTGCGGAACTGTCACGACATCGTTTTCCGTGGCATTCGCGGCTACCGCGACAAGACACCCGAGTTCACCCAGTGGGGCGCCGCGGTCGCCCACGTCCGGAGCGGCCGCGGCGTCCCCGATCCCGAGTTCGCCGTTCTCACCGTCCGCTGAAAACTACTTCAGGAGCTCACTCATGCACGTCAAACGTCGTACCGTGCTGCTCGGTGCCGTCGGCGCCGGTCTGGTCCCAGCTGTGACGGCCGCCCCGGCCCGTGCTGCTGGGCTGCCGTTGCTGGCGGGTCTGCCGGCCGGCGCGCCGGACCGGCGGCTGTTCACGCCCGGCGAGCAGCGGTTCGCGGGGTACCTGGTGATCCTCGCGCCGATGACGAACGACATCGTCGACACCGACCCGTACGGCTTCATGGGCGGCGGCTGGTGGCGGACGCCGGCCCAGCCGTACAACTCCCGGGTCCAGGAACACGTTTTCACGCTCAGCTGGTTCTACGCCAACCAACGTGCGTGGAACCCGTATTACCGCGACAGCGCACTCCTCGGCCGGCTCGACGCCGCGCTGCACCACTACTTGGGTCTGCAGAACCCGGACGGCTCATGGCCGGAGTACTCCCCAGGCGAGCGCGGAAAAGCGTCCAGCGGTTTCGGAATCGGCTACCTGGCCAAGACACTGGCCAATCTGCGTCAGGCGAACGCCTTGCCGACCCGGCGGACCCAGCTGGAAGGTGCCCTGCGCAAGGGCGTCGACTGGTACCTCGACCCGGGCAACTCGGTCGTCTGGGACGATCCGTTCGAGTACACGAACCAGGCTGTCGCCGGAGTTGCCGGCTCGGCACTGACGCTGCGGCTGATGCCCGACCAGGCCCGGTGGCTCAAGCTGGAGGACCGGATCCGGTTCGTCGCGAAGCGGGCGCAGAGTCCGGCCGGGTTCTTCTACGACCCGCGCGGCATGGACATCAACTACAACTTCGAGGTCATGCTGCCGGAGATGGCCGAGCTCTACCTGCAGACCAGGAACCCGCTGCTGGTCTCGATGACGCGCAAGTTCACCGACTGGTTCGGCTACAACCTGCTCCGCGAGCCCGACGGCTCCGGCTGGCTGACGTACTACGCGGTCTCCGACCGGACCTCGGTCGCGTACTACGACGACGTGATCCCGGACCCCGACCGGAGCATCCTCGGCTCGCACTTCGTCCCGGCCGTCCCGAAACTCGGGGCGTTCTTCACCTCCCGCGAGGACAAGGCCGCGACCCGCCAGGCATGGGCCGCGGACGCGGCGCCGGTGCCGGCCTTGGCCAAGCAAGACACGTCGCCGCGGATCATCGCGCACGCGCCGTACGGCGAGACGCTGCCGACCCGGTCCGCCAAACGCGCAGCGATCGCGAACATCCCGTACCTGAGCCGCGACAACTTCACCGAGCGCCGCCACGAGAACGACGGCAACCAGGACTACCTCTACGTCCGCCGGCCCGGTCTGTACCTCGGCGCGTTCTTCGGCGAGCGGCAAGGCAGCGCGGTGAAGGCCGGGACCGGCTTCCTGTGGCACCCGGCGGCCGGCACCCTGATCCACGCGCAGCAGACCGCGACCGGCTGCTGGGGCACGGTCCGTGACGGCAAGGCGGATGCCGAGACCAACCTGGTCGCGGAGTACCCGTCGAAGGACCTGATCCGCTACCGCACGCCGGACGGCTCGGTGTCGACGGAGCTCGTCATCGGCTCGCAGTCGGTCAGCCGCCGGGTCACCGCGACGGGCGCCGCAACGGAGCAGATCCCGTTGGTGCTGCAGCCGGGCGACGAGGTGGTGTTCTCGGACGGCACCGTCGTGCCGTACGGCGAAACGCGGACGGCGACCGCCGACGGCATCGTGATCCGCCGCGGCGCGGCCACGATCGCGATCACCTGGTCGGCACGCCGTCCGGCGACGCTCAGCACGTCGTCGCGGACGTACCTGCGGGACCAGCGGCGGCGCGTCCACGTACTGCGGATTCCGCACGACGGCTCACTCGAGACCGTCGTGCGGACCGCCTGATCAGGACGTGCGCAGCCGGAGCACCTGACGCCCCGGTGTCCGGCCGGTCAGGTACACGCGGAGGCCGTCCGGGGTGAGGCTGCCGCCCAGGTAGGTGTAGCGCTCGCCCGGGTCCATCGCGACCCGGGCGGCGCCGTTGCCCGGGCCGAACTCGATCCGGTCCGTGCCGACGGTGTAGCTACCGGTCCCCGACGCCAGCTGGTAGTTGCCTGCGGCATCCAACTGCGCCACGCCGCTCAGGGTGCCGCCCGGGCGGAAGCAGAGCTCGAGGGCGTAGCCGGTCTCGTCTCCGGCGAAGTCGAACGTCAGGTCGTAGCCGGACGAAACCTCGGCGACGGTGATCTCGGTCCGCAACACCCGGTACTGCTTCGGGCGGTGCGGAAAATCCATGGATGCGTAGAAACGGCCCTCAGGAGTCAGTGCGTAGCGGCCGTCCGCGCGGCGATAGCGCTTCGGGAGTGGCAGGTGGTACGGGACCTGCACCTCCTGCTGCAGCTTGAACGTACCGGGCGCCGTACGCCGCAGCCCGTCGCTGCGGAAATGGCCGGTGCTGAAGAACTGCGGTGACAGCCGGACCGAGTCGAGGATCGCCGCACCGTTGCGGAGCTTGAAGAAGGTCGGGTTCGTCGACAGGCCCGACGAGATCACCGGGATGTCGTGGAAGTCGGTGCCGCCGAAAACGGTTGCCGTCCGAGCCTCGTGGCGGATCCGCACCGAGGCCTGCGACGGGTAGTGCTGCACGAAGTCCGTAGGCGCCGGGGTCGCGGCCGGCAGAACCGCGGACAGCTCCGGCCGCTCCAGCACCTCGGCGAGGAAATCCCCGAGTTCACCGGTTCCGCGCGCCTCGATGCTCTTGGCGACGGTCGTGAACCGGCCGTCTCCGGTGTGCAGCGCCAGCTCGCGGAACTGCGTCAGGTACCACCAGACCTCGCGGATGCCCTTCTGGTCCTGCCGGCGCGACGCGGTCGTGTCCACCTCGCCGTTCGGCTCGAGCAGGTACAGCGTGACGTCGAGATTCCGCTGCACGTAGTCGAGCAGAGCGGGCTTGTCGTACAGCCAGGCGATCGTCAGCAGGCACGGGTTCGTCACCTCGGCGGCGTACGTCGAGCTGCGCTCGCTGTAGATCCCGTCCGGGGTCGCGTCGATGCCTTCGTCGAGCCAGTCGTCGATCCGCGCCGCGTACCGCCGGTCCGGGAAGAGGTGGTGCGCCCGGGCCAGCGCCGCGGACACCTCCCACCGGTGGTTGGGCGTGTGGACGCCGCCCGACGCCAACGCGGGCCCCGCCTTCTTGATCACCGAGGCCAGCGTGGCACGCATCGACGCAGTCTCCGGCTGACCGTCCGCGTCGAGCAGTGCGTACAGCATGCACACGTCCTGGATCGCGAAAGCGCTGTCCGGCGGCGAGTGCAGGTTGCCGACGTCGTACAGGCCGTCCTCGTGCTGCCGCGCGGCGAGCTGGTCGACGAGCCAGGCCAACGGCTCGAGGAGCGTGGCGTCGTGATGGTACGGCGACCGTCCCCACGCATAGCCGGAAACGAGCCGGCGGGCCTTGCGGGCCACGGTCCGGACACTGTCGGAAACGTTCTGAAAGTTGCCGAGCACGATCGGAATCTGTTTCCGGTTCGCCTCGGTCAGCAGGGTCAGGAAGTCCTCGTCCACGGCTGCCACCTCAGCACGAGCCGCACCTGGATGCAGCGCGCCGAGCGCGACCGTGGTCAGCGAACCGGTGAGAAAAGTACGTCGCAGCATCGGGATCTCCGTCGGTAAGCGGTTGCCAAATGCTCAGAACTGTCGCGCCGGAACTTTGTCCTGTCAATAGCTCGCAATCGGTCCGGATCCAGCCTCTTCCTTCATCGATGAACCCTTGCGGGAACCGGTTTCTTGTACTAGCTTGACCGGCCAAGGCAAGCGCTTTCCTAAGCGTCGGGCCGAAGGCCGACGGGGACGGAAGAGAGGTGACCATTGAGTGCGCTGGGTGAGCTGGGCAGTCTGAGGGGCAAGAAGACGGCAGGTCAGAAGAAGGACAACCTGGCCGGCTACCTGTTCCTGGCGCCGTGGTTGCTGGGTCTGTTCCTGATCACGATCGGGCCGATGCTGGCCTCGCTGTACCTGTCCTTCACGGACTACAACCTGATCCAGGCCCCGAAGTGGATCGGCCTGGAGAACTTCACCCGGATGCTGTCCGACGAGCGGCTGCACAACTCGCTGCGGGTGACCTTCACCTACGTGTTCGTCTCGGTGCCGCTGCAGCTGGCGATCGCCCTGCTGCTGGCCGTCGTCCTCGACCGCGGCGTCCGCGGGATGGCGTTCTACCGCTCGGTGTTCTACCTGCCGTCACTGCTCGGCTCGAGTGTCGCGATCGCGATCCTCTGGCGGCAGGTGTTCGGCACCACCGGTCTGCTCAACCAGGTGCTGGACGTGTTCGGCATCGAGGGCAAGGGCTGGATCTCCGACCCGAGCACCGCGCTCGGCACGCTCGTCGTCCTGAACGTCTGGACGTTCGGGTCGCCGATGGTGATCTTCCTGGCCGGGCTGCGGCAGATCCCGACGATGTACTACGAGGCGGCGTCGGTCGACGGCGCCGGCGTCCTGCGGCGGTTCTTCAGCATCACGCTGCCGCTGCTGACGCCGATCATCTTCTTCAACCTGGTGCTGCAGATCATCCACGCGTTCCAGTCGTTCACCCAGGCGTTCGTCGTCTCCGGGGGCAGCGGCGGGCCGTCGGACTCGACGATGTTCTTCACGCTGTACCTCTACGACCGGGGCTTCGGGAACTTCGACATGGGCTACGCCTCCGCGATGGCGTGGTTCCTGCTCGTGATCATCGGGGTCTTCACCGCCGCGAACTTCTTCGCCTCGAAGTACTGGGTGTTCTATGACGACTGAGACGACGACCGAGACGCTGACCCGCACCGTCGCCACCCGCCGGGCCTCGGCCGTCACCTGGTCCCGGATCCGGCCGCTGGTGATCCACGTCGTGCTGGCCGGTTCCGCGCTGGTGATGCTGTACCCGGTGATCTGGATGGTGGTCAGCTCGCTGCGCCCGGGCAACGAGATCTTCCGCGACCCCGGGATCTTGGTGAAGGACCTGCGAATCGAGAACTACCGGGTCGGCTGGCACGCGCTGACCGAGCCGTTCACCCGCTACCTGCTGAACTCGGCGCTGGTGGTGCTCGGCTCGATCGTCGGCAACCTGGTGTCCTGCTCGATGGCGGCCTACGCGTTCGCCCGGCTGGAGTTCACCGCGAAGAAGTTCTGGTTCGCGATCATGCTGCTCAGCATCATGCTGCCGATCCACGTGGTGATCGTGCCGCAGTACATCCTGTTCTCGAACCTGGGCTGGATCAACACGGTGCTGCCGCTGGTGGTGCCGAAGCTGCTGGCCACCGACGCGTTCTTCGTGTTCCTGATGGTGCAGTTCATCCGCGGCATCCCGCGCGAGCTGGACGAGGCCGCCCGGATCGACGGCTGCGGCAAGGCCTCGATCTTCCTGCGGATCATCCTGCCGCTGATGGTGCCGGCCCTGGCCACCACGACGATCTTCACGTTCATCTGGACCTGGAACGACTTCTTCAGCCAGCTGATCTACCTGACCGACCCGCACATGTACACCGTCCCGGTCGCGCTGCGGTCGTTCGTCGACTCGACCTCCAGCTCGTCGTGGGGATCGATGTTCGCGATGTCGGTCGTCTCCCTCGTCCCGGTCTTCCTCGCCTTCCTGCTGGGCCAGCGGTTCCTGATCAAGGGCATCGCGACCACCGGCATCAAGTAACTCCCTGAAAGGTGCACTTCATGAGGCACATCCCACGCGCCCTGACGGCCCTGGCGCTGGCCACCACGTTGCTGGCGGCCAGTGCCTGCGGCGGCGACTCCGGCGGCCCGGGCGGGTCGTCCGACGCCGGCGGCAAGGTCACGCTCCGATTCACCTGGTGGGGATCGGACACCAGGACCAAACTCACCCAGCAGGTGATCGACGCGTACCAGAAGGACCATCCGAACGTCACGATCAAGGGTGAGTTCGGCGAGTGGTCCGGCTACTGGGACAAGCTCGCCACCACGGTCGCGGCGAACGACGCGCCGGACATCATCCAGATGGACGAGAAGTACCTGCGGGAGTACGCCGACCGCGGCGCGCTGCTCGACCTGAAGAAGGCGCAGGGCCTGGACACCGGCAAGTTCGAGCCGGACACGCTCGGCGCCGGCGAGTTCGACGGCGGCCTGTACGGGCTGAACGCCGGCATCAACTCGTTCGCGGTGGTCGTGAACCCGGCGGCCTTCAAGACCGCCGGCGTGGCGATCCCGGACGACACCACGTGGACCTGGGACGACTTCTCCCGGATCGCCGCGGAGATCACCACCAAGACCGGCGGCAAGATCACCGGGACCGGCGCGCTGGGCACGAACGAGGCCGGCCTGAACCTGTGGGCCCGGCAGAACGGCGAGTCGCTCTGGACGAAGGACGGCAAGCTCGGCGTCTCGCCGGAGAAGACCACCGACTTCTTCAAGTACGTCCTGAAGCTGCGCGACGCGAAGGCGATCCCGTCGGCCGAGGCGATCTCCCAGGACATGAACGCGTCGCTCGACCAGTCGGCGTTCGCGACCGGCAAGCTGGCGATGAGCTTCATCTGGAGCAACCAGCTGGTGGCCTTCAGCAAGGCGACCGGCCAGCAGCTCAAGCTGCTGCGGATCCCGAGCGCCGACGGCAAGGCCGCCGACAACGGCTCGTACTACAAGGGCTCGATGTTCTGGTCGATCTCGGCGCGGTCCAAGCACCAGAAGGAGGCCGCGGAGTTCGTCAACTACCTGGCCAACAACACCGCCGCCGGCGACGTACTGCTCGCCGAGCGGGGTGTGCCGCCGAACACCGAGGTCCGCGCCTCGGTGACGCCGAAGCTGCAGCCGGCCGACGCCGCGTCCGCGAAGTTCATCCAGGACATCGGCAAGGAGCTCGGCGACCCCTCGCCGGCCCCGCCGGTCGGCGGCGGTCAGGTGGAGAAGATCATCCAGCGGTACACGACCGAGGTGCTGTTCGGCAGGCAGGCGCCGGACGCGGCCGCCAAGGCCTTCCTGGACGAGGTCAACGGGGAGCTCAAATAGTGTTGCTGACGGCAACTGATTGCCGATGACGGGGGCCCGCGTGGCCGTGGTGGGAATCCACGGCCACGGCGCCTCCCATGTCCGTAACGTCGCCCGGCTGGCGCAGGCCGGGCGGGCCGAGCTGGTGGCGGTCGCCGATCCCCGGGGCGGCGGCGACCTGCTGCCGGGCGTCCGGGTCTTCGACAGCCTGGACGAGCTGCTCGCGGCGACCGAGGTCGACGTCGTGGTGATCTGTACGCCGATCCAGACACACGTCCCGCTGGCCGAGCCGGCGATGCGCGCCGGCGCCGACGTACTGCTGGAGAAGCCGCCGACCGCGTCCATGGCCGAGTTCGAGCAACTGTCCGCGGTCGTGGCCGAGACCGGGCGGGCGTTGCAGGTCGGGTTCCAGGCGCAGGCGTCGGAGGCCACGCTGAAGCTCGCGGCGATGATGGCCGAGGGGCAGCTCGGTGAGATCCGCGGGATCAGCGCGGTGGGGAAGTGGGTGCGGACGGCGCGGTACTTCCAGCGCGCGCGCTGGTCCGGCAAGCGGCGGCTCGACGGTGTGGACGTCGTCGACGGGGCGGTGACGAATCCGCTCGCGCACGCGACCGCGGCGGCGCTGCTGCTGGACGGTTCGACCGGCGTGGACGACGTACGGTCGATCGAGACCGAGCTGTACCGGGCGAACCCGATCGAGTCCGACGACACCTCGTCGGTGCGGATCACGACCGCGCGCGGTACGCCGATCCTGATCGCGGTCACGTTGTGCGCGGCCGAGCACCTCGAGGCGACGGTGATCGTGCACGGATCGGAGGGCCGCGCGGTCCTCACGTACCAGTCGGATCTGATCGGCGACACGAAGTACGGCCGGGCCGACCTGCTGGAGAACCTGCTCGCGCACCGGGCCGACCCCGCGGTGCCGCTGTACGTGCCGCTGGCCGCGACGGGTGGGTTCACCCGCGTGGTCGAGGCGGTCCGGACGGCGCCGGACCCGGCACCGATCGCGCCGGAGCTGGTGCGCTGGGACGGCGAAGGACTCGAGCGCCGGCCGATCCTCCTAGACGTCGAGCAATGGATCGACCAGGCCTCGGACGAGCTGGCGCTGTTCAGCGAGATCGGGGCGCCCTGGACCCAACAACGGGAGAGCTGAATGTCGCAGAAACTCGGCTGCAACCACGCTGTCAACCAGTCGATCCAGGTGACGGCGGGCGGCGGCGAGCTGTTCACCTATGTCTACAACGCGGACGACCCGCAGTACGAGTCGCCGCGGCCGTACTTCCACCCGATCCGGACGCTGACCGGTGACCTGGTCAGCGTCTATCGCCCGTGGGACCACCTCTGGCACAAGGGCCTGTCCTGGTCGCTGCCGCACTTCGGGCACGACAACTTCTGGGGCGGGCCGACGTACGCGCAGGCGGACGGGTATCAGCCACGCGACAACAACGGCTCGCAGGACCACGACCGGGTCGACGCGCTGGACGTGTCCGACGACGAGGTCCGGTTCGCGCACCACCTCTCGTGGCACCGGCAGAGCGGCGAGCACGTCGTCGACGAGTCCCGCACCATCACCGCGCGGCTCGCGGACGACGGCTGGGTGCTGGTCTACGAGACCGCGATGACCAACACGTCCGGCGCCACGATCCAGATCGGCAGCCCGACCACCGCGGGCCGCCCGAACGCCGGGTACGGCGGGTTGTTCTGGCGCGGGCCGCGGGCGTTCACCAACGGCACCATCCTCGCCCCGCAGGGCAGCGGCCGCGACGAGCTCCGCGGTCAGCGCGCGCCGTGGATGGGCTTCACCGCCCGCCAGGACGAGACCGACACCGCGTCGACGATCATCGTCGCCGACGCCGCCGACAACGTCCGCCATCCACCGGAGTGGTTCGTCCGCTCGGAGGACTTCGCGGCGGTCTGCCCCGCCCCGTTCTTCTCCGAGCAACTCCCGTTCCCCGCCGGCGACACCCTCCGCCTCCGCTATGCCGTCCTGGTCGCCGACGGCCTCTCCGACGACGACCGCGCCGCCACCTTCGCGGCCCAGGCCACCAAGGCACTCGCCGCGAGCTGACGCGGTTCTCCAGGCCATCACAATTCGTGGGCTGCGGCCCGTTCCCGCCTGGCGATGGCCGCGGGTGGCGATTGTGATGGCCTGGTGGTCCGCCTCACGCGGGCAACGCCAGCGTGAACGACGTGCTGCCCGGGCTCGAGCTCAGGGTCAGGGTGCCGTTGTGAGCCTCGGTGATGGATCGGGCCAAGGACAGGCCGAGGCCGGTGCCGCCGGTGGCGCGCGTTCGGGCGGTGTCGGCGCGGGTGAAGCGCTGGAAGACATTGGGCAGCAGGTCGGCGGGGATGCCGGGGCCGTTGTCGTGGACGGTGAGCAAGGCGGAGTGGTCGCTGCGGTTGGCCGTGACGGTGACAGTGGTGCCGGGTGGGGTGTGCCGGAGCGCGTTCGTCACGAGGTTGGCGAGGACCTGGTGCAGGCGTTGCTCGTCGCCGATGACGACGATCGGCTCGGCCGGCAGGTCCAGCTCCCAATGGTGGCTGGGGGCAACGATCCGGGCGTCGGTGACCGCGTCGAGGGCCAGCCTCGACAGGTCGACCGAGCGGCTGTCGAGCGGCCGCCCGGCGTCCAGCCTTGCAAGCAGCAGGAGGTCCTCGACCAGCGACGCCATCCGGGTGGTCTCGACCATCACCTTGCCCATCGCGTGCGCGAACAGGTCGGGATCGCGCTGGTGCAGGCTCAGCTGGGCGTAACCGTGGATCGTCGTCAGCGGCGTCCGCAGCTCGTGCGACGCGTCCGCCACGAACTGCCGGACCTGCTGCTCGCTGCGGTGCCTGGCGTCGAGCGCACCTTCCATGTGCCCGAGCAACGTGTTGAGCGCGACCGCGACCTGTCCCACCTCGGTCCGTTCGTCGGTGAGCTGGTCAGGCACCCGGGCGGTCACCCCGATCTCGCCGGTGTCGAGCGGTAGCGCCGCCACCTCGCGGGCCGTCTGCGCGACGCGGCGCAGCGGCCGCAACTGACGCCGTACGACGAACACGGCGACGCCGCCCGCGGTGAGGACGCCGATCCCGCCGAACAACGCTTCCCACCCGATCAGGCTGGTGATCGTGTCCTGGATGTCCTTGGTCGGCAGCCCGGTGATCGCGGTGATCTGGTCGATGCCGGCCGCGCGCACCCGGTACTTGCCGAGGCCGGGCAGGTCGACCGTGCTGGTCCGACCGGCCGCGAGGTTGTCGAGCTTGCCGACGACCACGTCGGTGAGGTCGGTGACGTTGCCTTCGGCAGTGACCACTGTCCCGGCCGCATTGTCGCCCTGCGCGTAGACCGTCACCGTGCCGGCGTCCTGCCCGTGCGGCGCGTCCGGTGGCGGTCCCCACGATCCGTTGTTCAAGGCGCCCATCGCGCGCCCTTGGGCGGCCATCACCTTGCCGTCGAGCTGCCCGGTCAGGTACGAGCCGATCGCTGCGGTCGTCAGTACGCCGATCACGATGCTCACCACCGCGACCAGCGCCACCATCGCCGCCGCGACCCGCACACTCAACGAACGCGCCGCGACCCTCATGCTCCCAGGATGTGCGGCCGGTCCTCGGACCAGCTGCACGTTTCCTGCCATCTTGCTGTGAACCGCGATGCCGGGGTAATTTCCTGCTTCGTCAATAAATCCGTTCTGTAAAGAATTCATAGGTTAGAACCGGGACCGGAACGGGGAGGTTCGAGACGTTTCCGGATTCGCCTCCCCTTTCGGGGCCGGAAACCGGTAGCCTCGTGCAGCGCGCTATGGGGGCCGCCGTACCACCCACCCGACGAACTGCCGGAGAGCCCAAACCGGTCAGGAGTGCACGTCTTGCAGGAGAACACCAGCACAACCAGTACTGGCGAACTGGTCAACGTACCCCTCACCGGTGCGGACAAAGTCGCCTACGCTTTCTACGCGACCGCGGCTGCCGCGGCGCTGGTCGGCCAGGTCTGGGCCGGCGTGACCCATATCCCATGGCCGGACAGCGGCTTCTCGACGCTGCTCAAGATCGTCCTCGTCACGCCCGCGGTCGCGGTGCTCGAGCTCGGTGGCGTCGCCACCGCGGCGCTCGCGGACCTGCGCCGCCGCAAGGGCGAGCAGGCCTACGCGTACCGGGCGATGTCGTTCTTCGCGGCGCTCGTCGCGGTCGTCTTCAACGTGGTCGGCCACTGGCGTCCCGAGGAGCGGTTCCTGGCCTTCGGCTTCGGCGGCCTGTCCGCGTTCGCCTACGTGCTCTGGCTGATCCACAGCTCGGCCCGGCGCCGTGACGCGTTGCGCCGCGCGGGCCAGATGCGCGACACCGGTCCGGTGTACGGCATCGTGCAGTGGATCCGTGAGCCGAAGACGACCTGGCTCGCGCGCTCGCTGGCGATCGAGCACGGCTACTCGCTCTACGAGAGCCTGCGCGCCGCGCAGCACCAGATCCGCAACCGCAGCCGCCGCGAGGCGATCGCCGGGACCGTTGCCGAGTACATCCGGTCCGAGCACCAGGACGAGCGACTGGCGAAGATCGCCGAGACGACGTACGACCCGGACCGGCTGGCCGGGATGCTCGAGGAGCGGATCAACTACGAGGTCATCACCAACAAGCTGACCAAGGCGATCTCGCCGCCGCCGGAGCAGCCCGAGGAACGTCCCGCCGTACCGGCGGCCGTCTGGGTGCTGGAGGGCGGGCAGCCGCGGCGTGCGGACAGCACCGGCGTCGGACTGCGCGACGACGACGCGTGGACCGGTGAGCTGATGGCGATCGTCGACCAGGGACCGGAGACCGACGAGTCGGTCGCCGAGGCGGTCGTGGTCGAGGACGCCGGCGAGCCGCAGCACGTGGTCAACGGCAACGGTGCCGCGAACGGGAAGCTGAAGCCGTTCGCGCCGCAGCCGAAGGCCGAGCCGATGGTGGAGAAGCCGAAGCCGCCGTCGCCGTTCGCGGGCCCGGCGGACCCGCAGCCTCCCGCGCTGATCACCACCCCGAAGGTCGAGCCGGTCCTGCCGGACCCGGCGCCGGCCGTCGTCGTGAAGGCGGACCCGGAGCCCGAGCCGGAGCCGACCGATCTGGAGAAGCGGCGCACGCGCGCGTGGAACATGCTGGCCGAGTGGCCGGAGGGTCACGAGCGCACCGCGGCGAACCTGGCACGGTCTGTGGGGTGCAGCGAGCCGATGGCGAAGCGCTTCATCGAGCAGTACGAGGCCGAGCACGGCCTCGTGTTCAGCTCGCCGAACTGACGCGTCAGCTGCCGGTGGACGCTCCTAGGTTCACCGGCAGCTCCGCGAGGCCGCTCACCAGCACGCGGCGCCACTCGAGCTCCTCGGCCGGCTTCGCCAGGCTCATCCGCGGGAACCGCCGGACGAGCGCCGCCAGCGACTCCTGCAGCTCGATCCGCGCCAGTTGCGCGCCGAGGCAGAAGTGCGGGCCGAAGCCGAAGGACAGATGTTTGTTGTCCGGCCGATCCAGCCGCAGCTCGTCCGGTGCGTCGTACGCCCGCGGGTCCCGGTTCGCGGAGTTGAGCGCGGCCATCACGCCGTCACCGGCCTTGATGTGTACGCCGTGGAGCTCGATGTCCTCGACCGCGACGCGGAGCTGACCGACCTCGCTGAACCGGTTGAACCGCAGCAGTTCCTCGATCGCCGACGGGATCAGCCCGGGCTCGGCGACCAGCCGCGCCCAGTTCTCCGGCCGGCGCAGCAAGGTGGCAGCGCAGCTCGAGATCTGGTTCGCCGACGTCTCGTGCCCGGCGACGAGCAGGTTCACGCCGAACGCGATCAGCTCGTCCTGGCTGAGCCGGTCGCCCTCCTCGCGGGCGCGGACGAGCTCGTCGAGCAGGTCCGCGGCGGGCTGGTCGGTGTTGGCGAGCTTCTTGGTGACCAGGTCCTCGATGTACGCCGTCAGGTTGGTCATCGCGTCCTCGACCAGATCCTTCTCGGCCATCTTCATGCTGTACCCGAGCTCGGTCCACTCCCGGAACTGCGCGCGGTCCGCGTACGGTACGCCGAGCAGTTGGCAGATCACCTGGATCGGCAGCGGCAGCGCGACCAGCTCGCGGATGTCGGCGCCGTCGCCGGCCCGCGCCACGTCCTCGGCGAGCTGCGCGGACAGGTCCGCGACCCACGGCCGGGTCTGCTCGATCTTCCGGTGCGCGAACGTTGGTACCACCAATCGTCGCAGCCGGCTGTGCTCCGGCGGGTCGGTGGTGGTCAGGCTGTTCGGCATCGGCTTGGCCAGCGCGACCCGGGGTGCTCCCTGCTTCACCACCGCGGCGCGCGAGAAGCGCGGATCGGCGAGCACCAGTTTGACGTCGTCGTACCGGGTGACCAGCCAGACCTCGGCGCCGGCCAGCGTCCGCACCCGCGCCACCGGGCGGTCCTCCCGCAACGCGGCGAACGTCGGCGACGGATCGAACCGAAACGCGTCCTCGAACGGAATCTGCAAGACCGGCTCAGTCATACCCCCGACCCTAGGCAACTTAGGTAACCCTTGCTTCGGATCTCGGCGCGTCGAGAGTGTTACAGCCAGCCGTTCGGCCCTCTGTCCGCCACGCCGTACGGCCGTACCGTCAGGACCTAAGTGGTCGGCTCGGTAAGTTCGTCGGGGCCCGGCCGCGCGGACCCCGGTGTGTCTGCGGCGTGTCGGCGCCGGTGCGTGCAAGCTCGACAGGTAGTGCACGGCGGGACGGTGTACGCCTCGCGCTGAGGTGCACTAGGTAAGGTCCGGCAGGTCCTGTGCAGAGTGCACCGACGAACTTACGGCGCGGACCACTGAGCCTGGATCCGTGGATTGGCCGGGGCACCTGTCAGCCGGCTGAGCAGCACCGGCAATCAAGGGGTTGTCCGGTCGCGTTGGGGGTTCTCTGCTGGTATCCGAGCGAAGAACCCCCAACAGGGGTGGAGAACCGCTGAGGTGAAGCCGATCCCCGGCGCGCCGACGGGCGAGCGCAGCAGCGCGGCACCGGAGCGCGCAGCACCCGGGGCGGCCGACCGCACTTTGGGAGGTTCACCTGCCAACTCGTCCCTTTGCCCACGGTGTGCAGGGGGTGAAGGGACACTTTCAGAGGTGAACCCCTGAAAGTTCTCCGGCGGGTGGCGTGCCCGGCCGTCCGTACCGCCGACTCGTCCACGGATTCAGGCTGAGGTACGGCGATACCGCGGCGGTTACTTGGTGCCGAAGGAGTAGATGGTGGTGGACTTGTAGGTCTCGCCGGGGCGCAGGACCGTGGACGGGAAGTTCGCGTGGTTCGGCGAGTCCGGGAAGTGCTGGGTCTCGAACGCGAACGCGTCGCCCTGCCGGTAGGCCTTGTTGCCGATGCCGAGGAACGTGCCGTCGAGGAAGTTCCCGCTGTAGAACTGGACGCCCGGCTGGTCGGTGAGCACCTCGATCGTGCGGCCGTGCTCGGGCTCCCAGAAGCGGCCCGCGAGCCGCAGGCCGTCGTCGTCCGGCTCGCCGCCGATGACGAAGTTGTGGTCGTACCCGCGGCCGAAGATCAGCTGCTGGTGGTCGCCGCGCAGCCGCTTGCCGATCGCGGTCGGCCGGCTGAAGTCGAACGGCGTCCCGGCGACCGGGGCGATCTCGCCGGTCGGGATCAGCGTCGCGTCGACCGGCGTGTACTTCGGCGCGTTCAGCTCCAGCACGTGGTCGTAGATGGTGCCGTTGCCCTCGCCGAGCAGGTTGAAGTACACGTGGTTGGTGAGGTTCACGATCGTCGGCTTGCCGGCGACCGTCGCGTGGTAGTCGATCCGCAGGTTGTCGCGCCGGTCCAGCGTGTACGTGACGGTGCTGGTGAGCTCACCGGGGAAGCCCATCTCGCCGTCCGGGCTGACGTAGGTGAAGGCCACGCCGACGGCCTTGTCGCTCTGCACGACCTTGGCCTTCCAGACCACCTTGTCGAAGCCGATCGTGCCGCCGTGCAGCGCGTTCTCGCCGTTGTTGACCGGGATCTGGTACGTCGTCCCGTCGAGCGTGAACCGGCCCTTCGCGATCCGGTTGCCGTACCGGCCGATGGTGGCGCCGAAGTACGGACTGAGCTTCGCGTAGTCGGGCAGGTTGTCGAAGCCGAGGCTGATGTTCGTGGTCCGGCCGCGGCGGTCCGGGGTCTCGACGCGCTGGATCGTCGCGCCCCAGGTGAGCATCGAGATCGTCACCCGGCCGTTGGTGAACGTGTACACGTCGACCTGCTGACCGTCCGGTGTGGTGCCGAACGGGGCCTTGGTGATTTCGAGCTTGCCGTGGTGTCCGCGCATGCCGGTCAATCTATCCGGCGTACCAGTGGCCGAACCGGTTCGGGCGGCGTCGGTGCCGGCTTGGGCGGTACTGGTGAGTGCGCCCGCGGCGGCGGCACCGAGGCCCAGGGCGCCGGCGGTCCGCAGGACCTGGCGGCGGGGCAGGTGATCGGGCATCGCAATCCCCTCAATCGTTGTAGAGACCAGACCCGGGCACGATAAGCACGCCAGAGGAGTGTTTGGAACAGTTCGGAAGGGTGTGAATTCGTCCGATCTCTCCGCGCTGACCGGATCGTTCCGGTCCCGGCCCCGATCGAGCCTTCAGCCGGGCGCCGGGCGCGGGCGATCCTGGGGGCATGAGCCGAACCGCACTGATCGTGATCGACGTCCAGGAATCGTTCCGGGTCCGCCCGAACTGGCAGCTGGTGAACCACCCCGACATCGCCGACCGGGTGGACCGGCTGGTGCGCGCTGCCCGGGAGGCCGGCGACCTCGTCGTCTGGGTGCTGCACACCGAACCGGGGACCGGCGGCGCCTTCGACCCGGCGACCGGGCACGTCCGGCTGATCGACGGTCTCGAACCGTTGCCGACGGAAACGACGATCCGGAAAACGTCGCACAACGCTTTCACCACAACGAATCTGCAGCAGGTGCTCACTCAGAACGGCGTTTCCGAAATCGTTGTCTGCGGCATCCGGACCGAGCAGTGCTGTGAGACCACCGCGCGGGTCGGGTCCGACCTCGGGTACGACGTGGTGTTCGTCTCCGAGGCGACCGCGACGATGGCGCTGGCGCACCCCTCGATCCGCGACGAGGCGACCGTCGAGGAGATCCTCGCCGATTCGCGGACCCTCACCGCGGAGCAGGTCGTCGAGCGGACGGAGTACGTGCTGGCCGGCCGGTTCGCCACCATCCGGACCCTCGACGAGCTCACCGGCGTCCCCGTGGCATCCTGACCGGATGCGTCCCACCCGCGTGGTCTTCGTGCTCGTGCCGAAGCTGCATCTGCTCGATCTCGCCGGCCCGGCGCAGGTGTTCACGACCGCGAACGACTTCGGCTACGGGTACGACGTGTCGTACGTGGCCGAATCCGACGAGATCGCGACCGCCCAGGGCGTGCCGTTGCGGACCTCGCCGGTGTGGCCGGAGCTCGATCCGGGAGACCTGGTCGTGGTCCCGGGATGGCGGTCGCCGCGGCTGTCCCCGGAGCCGCCGATCGGGCCCGGGTTCCGGCAGCGGCTGCGGGCGCACCACGCGAGCGGCGGGTCGGTGGCGAGCGTCTGCTCCGGCGCCGACGCGCTCGGCTGGGCCGGCCTCCTCGACGGGCGCCGGTTCACCACCCACCACGACCTGACCGACGAACTGGCCGCCCGTTACCCGCGGGCGACCATCGTGCGTGACGTGCTGTATGTCGAGGACGACCGCGTCATCACCTCCGCCGGGATCGCCAGCGGGATCGACCTGGCGCTGCACCTGGTCGCGGTCGGCCGGGGCGCCGAGGCGGCCGCGCGGGTCGCGCGCGAGATGGTCGTTTACGCCCGGCGCAACGGCGACGAGCTGCAGGAGTCCGTGATGCTGCGGCACCGGGACCACCTCAACGATCTGGCGCACCGCGTCCAGGACGTCATCGACGTCCGGTACGCCGACCGGCTCCCGCTGGCCGACCTGGCCGGGCAGGTCGGCGTCAGTGAGCGCACGCTGACCCGCCTCTTCACCGCCGCAACCGGCCTCACGCCGCTGCGGTACCAGCAGCTCCTCCGGCTGGAGCGGGCCGAACATCTGATCGGCCACGGCGCCACCGTCGAGTCCGCCGCCCGGACCGTCGGTTTCGAGGACGCCCGGATGCTGCGCCGCCTCCGCAGCCGGAATTCCGTCTAGTCCGGAACAACTTTTTCCGCAACCCGTACGTCTACTCGTGCACAACCAACGACGAGGGGGACGGAACATGAAGTTTGTTGCTCGGGGCATGCGCCGGGGTGTGGTTGCGACCGGTGCGGCGGCCGGTGTGCTGGCCGTGGGACTCACCGTACTGGCGGCGCCGGGGGCGGACGCCGGTACGACGTCGGCGACCTCCGCGACGTCGGCGACCGCGCTGAGCCGGTCGCAGATGCTGACCGTCGCCGAGGTGCGCAAGGCGGACGCGCGGGCGGGCTGGCTTCGGCAGGTGGACAGGGGAATCCTGCCGAGGACCTATTGCGGACCGGCCTCGACCGAGGGCAAGCGGGTCGCGGCGCGGATGGCGCGCGGGTTCAGCAACGACATGGACTCCTACGGCGCGCAGTACGTCAGCCAGTACGCGAACGCGGCGAGCGCGCGGGCGGCGTACAACTCGATCATCGCGACGCTGAAGAGCTGCACGTACAGCAAGCCGGCCCCGACGCACGCGCGGAAGATCACCGAGAACCGCGTGGTGAAGGGCGCCTCGGGCGACCTCACGCAGGTGATCCGCTGGTACGACTACCCGAAGCCGAACGACCCGGGCAGCGAGGCCGGCGGGTTCCCGTACGCCGTCACGCTGAAGGGCCGCAACGTCTCGGTGCTGGCGTTCAGCGAGATGGGCCCGGGGATGCCCGCGCCGAACTTCGACAAGCTCGCTCGGCAGGCAGCGGCCAAGATCAGCCGCTAGGAGCCCAGCGGGGGGGAAGGTGCTGGGCGGGGACGTGCCGGCCGGGACGGATGAGGGGTCACCGTCCCGGCCGGCACTTGTACTACCTGGTCGCGGCTGTCAGCTTCGCGACCGCCGTACTCAACTGACCGCTCAGGAGGGCGTGGTCGGCGTCGGAGACGAGCTTCGATGCGGACTCGTCCAAGTTCTGCCCGATGTGGTTCTGCGCGATCCAGCGGGCCACGCCGACGACCGCGTCGTCCTCGGCGAACGTGTCCGCCTTCGTACGCTCCAGGAACGTGGCGGATCGGGCGGCCGCGGCCAGCGCAACAGTTGCCTGCGGCCCTGACCAGTCGCCGATTCCGAGCGCGGCGCTCGCCGTCGCCGCGGCCGCCACCGCGTACGGGTCGTGCTTGCGCAGCAGGCTATTGCGCGCTTCGGTCAACGCCTGCCGGGCGGCCGCCTGGGTGCTGAGGCCCCAGCCGAACGGGTACTGCGGGTCGTAGGAAGCATCGCCTACGTTGAGCGGCTGCTGGTCCTCGGTGCGCGGCCAGCTGACCGGCAGCCGGCCGCTGAACGGGACCTTGCCGAACAGTACGTCCGCGACACCGGCGCCTTCGGTCCCCGGAAGCCAGGAGGCGACGAGCGCGTCGATCTCGCCGAGTTGGTCGGCGATGACCTGCGGCCGGCCGGACACGATCAGCACCACGCACTTCATCGCGCCGCAGACCTTGTCGACGGCCGCCTTGTCGGCAGCCGAGAGCAGCAGGTCGTGGCCGTTGCCGACGTCGCCGATCCCTTCGGCGTACGGGCGTTCGCCGACCACGACCACGCCGACGTCGTGACCCGCGAGCGGCGCCGACGCGTCCGCGCTGAAGGTCGCGTCCGGGACCACCTGCCTGATCCCGTCGAGGATCGTCGTGCCGGTGGTGGTCGCGCCCGATCCGCCCTGCCAGCTGATGCTCCAGCCGCCCATCTGGTTGCCGAGGTCTGCTGCGTTGCTGCCCGCGACGTACACCTTGCTGGTTGATGCCAACGGCAACAGATCTTCCTGGTTCTTCAGCAGCACCTGCGACTTCGCCGCGGCCTCGCGCCCGACGGCGCGGTGGGCGGCGGATCCGACCGACGCGGCGTTGGTCGTGTCGGCGTACGGGTGCTCGAACAGGCCGAGCTTGAACTTCTCGGTCAGGATCCGGCGGACCGCGTCGTCGATCCGCGGCATCGGGATCCGGCCGGCGTCGATCTCGGCGGTCAGGCCCTGGGTGAAGCCCTGGTAGTTCGTCGGCACCATGATCATGTCCAGGCCGGCGTTGATCGACGTCCGGATGTCGCTCGCGTAGTCGCCCGGGAGTTGGTCGATCGCCTGCCAGTCGCTGATCACGAACCCGTCGAAGCCCATCCGCTGCTTCAGCACGCCGTTGATCAGCTCGCCGTTGCCGTGCATCTTGACCGGCGTCGCGCCGTCGACCGAGAGGCTCGAATACGACGGCATCACGGTGCCGACGCCGAGGTCCACGGCCGTCTGGAATGGTGCCAGGTGGATCGTCTCAAGCTGCTGCCGGGTGACCTGGGTGATGCCCTGGTCGATCTTGTACGAGCCGGTCGTCGAGCTGCCGTACGTCGTACCGCCGTCACCGACGAAGTGCTTCGCGGTCGCGAGCACGTGGTTGTTGCGCGCGAGCTGGCTGCCGTCGGCCTTGCCCTGCAGCCCGGTCACGACGGTAGCCATCGACTGGACCAGCGCCGGGTCCTCGCCGTACCCCTCGTAGGCACGGCCCCAGCGGTCGTCGCGGACCACGCACACGCACGGCGCGAAGTCCCACGGGATGCCGGTGGCGCGGACCTCGGTCGCGGTGACCTCGCCGGTCCGCCGGGCCAGGTCCGGGTCGCGGGTGGCGCCGATCGCGATGTTGTGCGGGAGGATCGTGGCGCCGACCACGTTGTTGTGCCCGTGGACGGCGTCGACGCCGTAGATCAGCGGGATCTGCAGGCGGGTGGCCTGCGCGTTCCGCTGGAAGGTGTCGATCATCGCGGCCCAGGCGGCCGGCGTGTTCGGGGTCGGGACGGAGCCGCCGCCGGACAGCAGCGAGCCGAGCGCGTAGGACGCGATGTCGGAACGGGACCGGAGCGCGTTCCGCTCGGCCTGGGTCATCTGGCCGACCTTTTCCGCCACCGTCATCCGGGCGAGCAGATCGTCGACGCGGTTGCGGATCGGGAGTTTCCGGTCCAGGTACGGCAGGTCGTGCGCGTCGATCACCACGACGGGCTGGGTCTGCGGGGCCTTCGCGCCGGTCACCGTGAGCTCGAGGGGAACGGTTTCCGCAACTTCCGCGGAACTGTCTTTCCGGGTGGTCACGGAAACGTTCTGCGACGTTCCGGAAACCGTTCCGGCAGGGAACGTGAGCGTTCCGGAAACTGGTGTGTAGTCGTCGGCGCCGGCCGTTCCGTTTCCGGTCCGGTAGGCGACCGTGACCGGCTCGTCGAGCGGCGTGCCGCCGGTGGTCGCGACAGTGACCTTCACCTGCGCGGTCCCGCCCTCCTTGACCGGGTAGACGTCGGCGTCGGTGACCACGCTGTTCTTCAGTGCCGGGTCGGCCTTGCCGTAGACCTCGACCTGGTCGATCGCGAACTCACCCGGCGAACCGGCCGGCATTGTGAACGCGTAGCCCCACATCTGCGTCAGGTTCAGCACGTGGTCGATACCGCCGACCGGCTGGTAGTCGCCGCGGTACACGAGCTCGCTGAACGGGATCTCGACCTGGTGCCAGCCCTGCCAGTCGTCGGTGAAGCTCGTGTTCCACAACTCCGACGCCTCGGCGTTCGCGCCGCCGTCCTTGATCTCGAAGAAGATCCGCTTCCCCGAGCCGGGCGGCAGCGGAGCGGTGTTCTGCCCGTACCACCAGAAGCGGATCCCCTTGTACGGCGACCAGTCGCCCGGGTTCACGTCGTACGTCACGTCGTGGCTGAACCCGCCCCAGCCGCTGATGTCGTAGGTCCCGTGCAGCACCTTCTCGCCCGCGGGCGCGTCCGCGCGGGCCTGGAGCTCGAGTGTCGGCGGATCGTCCGCGTCACTGCCCCAGGTGAAGATCCCGGCGTTCGGCGGCGCGGCGAACGGCTCGCCGCCCTCGAACGCCGCCAGCGTCACCGGCGCCGGATCAGCGGCCACCGCCTCCAACGGCAGCATCCCCGCCACCAGCGCCGCCACCACAACCACACCAACCCGCCGCCACCCACGCATGGCCGCTCCCTCCCGGAACCCGGGCCCGACGCCCACGTCCGGCCCCGACTCTCAAACACCCACCCTCCGCGGTCAAGACCTCACCGGTTCCGGAACTAGAGCGCTCTCACAGGCGCGCCGGGCGCATGTGGGGACGCGGTCGGAGGTGGTGGTCGGAGCGGACCAGGTCGGCGGTGGGGATGGTGGTGGTGCCGAGCGGGAGGTGACGGCGGGACTTGACCCAGGTGATCAGGTCTTCGGGGTGGGTGATGTCTTCGGTGAAGTGGAGGAGGTTGAGGTACCAGATGTCGCGGCGGTCGGGTTCGTGCCAGGCGTCGGGGCCGAGTTCGGCGGTGAGGTGATCGCTGAAGGTGTCGGCGGTGGCGTCGACCGGCTCGGCGCAGGCCATGACGGTGCCGGGGGTGAGGGTGAGGCCGGTGACGCGGAAGCCGATCGGCCAGGGGCTGCGGGCGGCCGCGCGGCCGAGGGCCGACCGGTAGCGGGTCAGAGCCGGGTCGTCGGGCGGGATCAACTCGCGGCGCGGCTCCAGAGCCCGCACGGTCAAGTGGGCTGATCCGAGCTGCCCGGTCTGCCAGTGACCCGGCCCGGCCAGTTCGGCGGCTTCCTGGGTCAGCGCGTCGAGGGCGTACGCGAGAGGCCCGGGCGAGGGGCGCAGTACGACGCTGACGGGCCAGCGGCCGCCGTCGCGCGGGATCTCGTCGCGCTGGTGTGTCCCGGCGCTGATCTGCGGGGCGGCGAGGGCGAACAACTGATCGAACTTCGTGGTGTCGATGATCCTGCCTCCTTCGCTCGGGTACGACGCGAGGTCTGGACAGGTGGTTCGTCGGTGGGTGACTGTTGTGCCCGGCGTCGAGTGGGGAGGAATCGATGAAGCTCCGTTATGTCCTGAGCAGCGTGGCACTGATGGTCCCGATGGCGGTGGTCGCAGTCGTGACACCGGCCGCCGCGGGACCGGCTCAGAGCTCTGCTGCAAGCCCCGGTGCATCCGCGAAGGTCCCGTCGCTGTTGCGGGACGCCGCGAAGGCGGCCGCGGCCAAACAGACCGGTGTGAAGGCGCGCGCACTGAGCGCCGACGCGAGCGGCCGGCGTCTCGGCGTACAGGTGTACGCCGCGCAGCCGGTCACCGCGCAGCAGCGGGCCGACCTGGCGTCCTTGGGCGTGTCGGTCCTGAAGAACTCTGCCGACTTCCAGGAGGTGCCAGGCGTCGACATGCCGAGCACCGGGCTCGTGTCCGCCTCGGTGCCGTACGACAAGCTCGACGCCGTCGCCGCGCTCGGCTGGGTGACCGCGCTGCGGCCCTCGCTGCGCCCGGCCGTCGACGTCGGACCGATCACCGCCGAGGGCGTCGCGTTGCACAAGGCCGACCTGGCCCAGGCGCGCGGCCTGACCGGACGCGGCCAGAAGGTCGGCGCGATCTCCGGCGACGTCGACCACATCGCCGACTCGATCGCGCAGGGTGAGCTACCGGCCGACGTCCAGGTGCTGCAGCAGGCCGCGTCGTACGAGGACGACGAGGGCACCGCCATGCTCGAGATCATCCACGACCTGGCGCCGGGCGCGAAGCTCGCCTTCGCCAGCACGCAGGACACGACCGCGCAGTACGTCGAGGCGTTCCACACGCTGGCCGCCGCCGGCGTCACGATGATCGCCGAGGACATCGCGCTCGACGACGAGCCCGCGTTCCAGCAGGGCATCGGCGCGGCGACGGCGGAGAGCCTCGCCAAGCACGGCATCTGGGTCAGCTCGTCGGCCGGCAACCTCGGCGGCCGGCACGCGCCGCGGGTCAAGGCGATCGGCACGGGCAGCGGACCGGACGGCGCCACCGGCCCGTTCACCGGCTGCCCGAACGCACCTGACAACGTCGTGCAGCTGCGCGGCACCGACACGACGTACAACCTCAACCTGCTGCCCGGTGCGACCGTGATGCCGACGCTGCAGTGGAGCGAGCCGCGGGCCGTCTACCCCACGGCGGGCCAGGGCGGCTTCACCGACCTGAACCTGTACCTGATGGACGCCGCCGGTACGACGTGTCTCGCGTCCAGCACGGGCGTCCAGGCGAACGGTGTCGGCGACACCATCGAGCAGTTCATCTACGAGAACACGACCGGTGTGGCGCAGCCCGCCAAGCTGGTCGTCGACGTCCAGGGCACGTCGTCGGCCGTGACGCCGCCGATCCTCGACCTGCGCTGGCGGGCGCTCTCGGCCGGCGTCCAGACGATCGACCCGCCGGAGCGCGCCGGCTCGATGAACCCGGACTCGAACTACCTGGGCTTCGCCACCAGCGCCGGCGCCGTCAACGCCAGCGTGTCGGTCGACCCGGCCACCATCCCGGTGGAGGCGTACAGCGCGGCGGGCCCGACGCAGATCCTGACCACGACGCGGTGCCCGGGTGGCAAGCCGGGTCCGTGCCGCGGCGTCGCCGGCCCGGGGGCGAGGACGTTCCCGGCGCCGTACTGGGTGGCGTCGGACGGTGTCTCCGTGAGCGGCGCGGGCGGCTTCGGCTCCGGCACCTGCCCGACCACCGTGCAGGGCGCGTGCCGCTTCTTCGGTACGTCGGCGAGCGCGCCCACCGCGGCGGGCGTCGCGGCCCTGACCAGGCAGGAGTTCGGCGGCAAGCTCGCCCCGGTGGCCCTGAACGTGATCCTCGCGGCCCGGGCGAAGCACCGCAGCGGCGCCGAGTTCGGCGCGGGGGTGCTGAGCGCGCGCTGATTCAGAAGCTGTAGTGGTCCGATTGAGAACGAATTCAGTACTCGTAGTCATGGACCGATGCCGCCATCCCCGGAAAGGATGGCGGCATGACTACACGTTTCGGGGTCTTCGTACCGCAGGGCTGGAAGATGGACCTGGCCGGGATCGCCGACCCGATCGAGCAGTGGGAGGCGATGACGGCCGTCGCCCAGCGCGCCGACGAGCAGTCCTGGGACTCGATCTGGCTGTTCGACCACTTCCACACGGTGCCGGAGCCGAGTGACAACACCACCTTCGAGTGCTGGAGCGCCACCGCGGCGCTGGCCCGCGACACCAAGCGGGTGAACATCGGCCAGATGGTCGGCTGCAACGGGTACCGCAACCCCTCGCTGTACGCGAAGATCGCCTCCACCGTCGACGTCGCCAGCCACGGCCGCCTGTACGCCGGGATCGGCGCGGGCTGGTACGAGCACGAGTGGAAGGCGTACGGCTACGAGTGGACCGACATCCCGCAGCGGATGGCGGCGTTCCGCGAGGCGACCGAGATCATCTACAAGATGTGGACCGAGGACAAGCCGGTCTACAACGGCAAGTACTACTCGATCGATGCCCCGATCAACGAGCCGAAGGGCGTCCGCAAGCCGCACCCGAGCTTCTGGATCGGCGGCGGCGGCCCGAAGGTCACGCTGAAGCTGGTCGCACAGTACGCCGACGCGGCGAACATCGGCGGCGGCAACCCGGAGACCTTCAAGGAGAAGGCGGACATCCTCCGCGGGCACTGCCAGAAGGTCGGCCGCGACTACGACGAGATCATCAAGTCGACGAACTTCAACGTGTTCCCGATCGACAAGGGCGACGACCCGCAGAAGGCGACCGAGAAGGCGCTCGGCCCGATGAACCGGGAGAAGTTCGACCGGGACAACCTGATCGCCACCGAGGACGAGATCGCCGACAAGGTCGAGGCGGTCCTCGAGGCCGGCGCCGACTACGTGATCTTCTACGTCCCCGGCGTCGCCTACGACCTCGACCTGCTGGAGCGCGTCGAGAACATCACGAAGCGCTTCGCCTGACCGCAGCCGCACCAGGCCGCACCGGGCCGCACCAGGCCGCATTTGACTGGCCCACCAGCCAGCTTGGGGGTTCTACACCCGTAACCAGGGTGTGGAACCCCCCATTCGCCTGGCTCACCAGGCAAATGGGGTGGTGGCCGGTATCAGTCATGGCGGATGTAGGTCAGTGGTAGTGGTGGACCGGGGCTGAGGGCAACTGTCAGGCTCTCGGCGACGGCCTCGCGTGGGTCGGGCTGTCGGGAGGTGTCCACCTATGTTTTCCCGATCGTCCCGGACCGCGACGGGCCTGCTCGCCGCGGTGGTCGCCGGTTCCCTGCTGCTGACGACCACCACGGCGAGTGCCGCTCCACCAGCCGGTCCACCCACCGGGTCCGCACCGGGCGCCCAGGCGACGCCCGGTGCGGGCAGCAAGCGGATCACGCTGGTCACCGGCGACGTCGCCGAGCTCACCACGAGCTCGAACGGCCAGGTGTCGGCCCGCCTGCTCGGTGACGAGCCGTACTACTTCGGCACGTTCGACGGAGACCTCACGCTGGTCCCGGCCGATGCGTACCCGTTGCTCACCGCGGGCCGGCTCGACAAGCGCCTCTTCAACCTGACCGAGCTGGCCGCGCAGGGGTACGACGACGCGAGCACCGACCAGTTGCCGCTGCTGATCACCGGGTCCGCGACGTTGCGCAGTACGGCGGCCACGCTCCGCCGTACGCTGCCCAGCGTCGGAAGCAGCGCGGTCTCCGTACGGAAGGCCGACGCTAAGACCTTCTGGGACGGCATCAGCGGCCCGACCACGTTCAAGAGCAGCCAGGTGACCAAGATCTGGCTCGACGGCCGCACACACGCCACCCTCGACCGCTCCACGAAGCAGATCGGGGCCCCGACCGCCTGGAAGCAGGGGTACGACGGCAACGGCGTGAAGGTCGCCGTGCTCGACACCGGGTACGACGCCGGCCACCCGGACCTCGCGAAGCAGGTCGTCGCGTCGGAGAGCTTCGTCCCCGACGAGGCCGTCCAGGACCTGCACGGCCACGGCACGCACACCGCGTCGATCGTCGCGGGCCTCGGTACGGCGTCCGGCGGCGTCCGGAAGGGTGTCGCGCCGGGGGCGGACCTGCTGATCGGCAAAGTGCTCGACAACAACGGCGGCGGGTACGACTCCGAGGCGATCGCCGGGATGGAGTGGGCCGTCCAGCAGGGCGCCAAGGTGGTCAGCATGAGCCTCGGCGGCTGGCCGTCCGACGGTACCGACCCGATGAGCGAGGCCGTCGACCGGCTGTCGAAGTCGAGCGGCGCGCTGTTCGTGATCGCGGCCGGCAACTCGGGCGCAGAGGAAACCGTCGGGTCTCCGGGGACGGCGTCCGAGGCGCTGACCGTCGGCGCAGTCGACCGCGACGACAGCCTGGCAGCCTTCTCCAGCCGCGGCCCGCGGCTCGGTGACGGCGCGCTCAAGCCCGAGGTCACCGCTCCGGGTGTGGAGATCGCCGCCGCCCGCGCGGCCGGCACCGAGCAGGGGCACGTCCTCGGCCAGTACTACACGGCGATGAGCGGTACGTCGATGGCGACGCCGCATGTCGCCGGCGCCGCGGCGATCCTCGCGCAGCGGCATCCCGACTGGACCGGTCCGCAGCTGAAGGCCGCGCTGGCCTCGACGGCCGTCCCGTCCGCGGGCGCCCGCACCGACCAGCAGGGACTCGGCCGGGTCGACATCCCGAACGCGCTCGACCCCAAGGTCCTGCCGGACACCGCCAACCTGTTCTTCGGCGACCTGTCCTGGACCGGCCCGGCGGCGCCGGCGCCGGTCACCCGTAGCGTTGCCTATCGCAACAACTCGAACCGCGCGGTGACGCTGACGCTGTCGGTCGCCGCACAGTCTCCGGCGGGGGTGGCGGCCGGGCTGACGGTGAGCCCGGCCCGGCTGACCGTCCCCGCCGGTGGTACGGCGTCCGCGACCGTCACGCTTGATCTGGCGAAGACCCAGCCGGCCAAGTACGCGGGCGTACTGACGGCCCGCGCCGGCACCACGGCGTACCGGACCGGCCTCGGGTTCGCGGCCGGTGGGCGGCTGAACCAGGTGACCGTGAAGGCGATCGGCCGCGACGGGCAGCCCGCCACGACCAGAGCCGGCGCGAGCGGCGTCCAGCTGTGGAACCAGGACACCGGCGACGTGAACGCGATCGCGTTCGACGAGACCGGTAGCCGCACCCTCGAAGTACCGACCGGGCGCTACAGCGTGATGGCGTACGCCGTCGGCGGCGACGAGGCGGACTGGGCGAACTCGATCACGCTGCTCGGTGATCCGGACGAGTGGATCGACCGCGACCGGACGTTCACGTTCGACGCCCGGACCGCGCACAAGGTGACGATCAAGACGCCGCGACCGGCCGAGGCGCAGAGCATCGGGGTCGCCTGGCACCGCAAGGTCGGCGACCGCGACGCGGTGTCCGGCTGGGCGTACAACGGCCGGGTCGCCGACGGCGTCTACGTGCAGGACTTCGGAAAGGTTGCCAACGGCACCTTCCAGGTCGTGCAGCGCTGGGACCTCGCGCAGCCGAAGCTGACCGTGGACGTCAACGGCGCCCGCCTCTCCACACCGGCCGAGGGCTCGCAGCGGTCCGTGTACGTCGGGAACGAGAAGCTGCCGCTCTCCAACGGCGGCGACGGCACGGCGGGCGAGCTGACCGGCGCCAAGGACAAGGCCGTGCTCATCCGGTGGGGCGGCTTCGACGCGACCACCGAACAGGTGAAGGCGGCGAAGGCGGCCGGCGCGAAGGTGGTGTTCCTCTACAACGAGGACCCCGGCTACTGGTCGACCGGAACCGAGCAGGGCGTCCCCCTCTACTTGCTGCGCGCCGAGCAGGGCAAGCAGTTGCTCAACCAGCTCAGCGCAGGCCCGGTCTCGCTGCAGCTCACCGGCCTGCTCGACAGCACCTACCGGTACGACGTCGCCCTCGCCCCGTCGGTCGTGAAGGGCGCGCTGATGTACGACGTCGCCAAGATGCGCCCGGCCGTCGTGACGACCGACTTCCAGCGCAACGACGCGTTCTGGCTGCACCGGGACCAGCGGATCGCGCACCTGCCCGGGATCGCGACCGGCCTGACCTCGTCGCGGTTGATCGCGGGCGCGGTCAAGCGGACCGACTATCTGGTGACGGATCAGAAGGGCGTCACGTGGGACGAGACGACGTCCGCGGGCGAGTGGAACGAGAGCGGCTTCGAGTCGACGATCACGCGGGCGTACCGGCCGGGCGAGCAGGTCACGCGCGGCTGGTGGGAGTCGCTGACGCGGCCCGCCGTACCGGGGTTGTCGGACGTCTCCAGTGACGAGGCGCAGGGCTGGCCGCCGGCGCGGTTCGAGAACGCGTTGCGGATCGCGATCCCGCCGTACGTCAGCGGCGACCGGACGGTGTTCGGCTGGGGCGACCGCGGCGACGTGACGAGCATGAAGCTGAGCAGCAACGGCGTCGAACTCGGCAGCAAGAACTGGTCGGTGGCGCAGTTCACGGTCCCCGCCAAGGCGGCCTGGTACGACCTGACGCTGGGCCAGAAGCGTGGGCCGAACAGCTGGGCGAAGACGTCCACGTCGACCCACACCCGGTGGCACTTCGTCTCGGCGCCGTCGAAGAGCCGGGCGGTCCTGCCGCTCGTCCAGGTCGACTACAGGCACACCAACGGGTGGCTCGAGCTCACGCCGCGCTACCAGCCGGGTGTGCGCGGCCTGGGAGTCTTCCGGACGACAGCCGAGATCTCGTACGACGGGAAGACCTGGACGAAGCTGGCGCTGCGCGGGATCGGCACCGTGCGGACGCAGGTCCCGGCCGGCGCGTACCCGAGTCTCCGGGTGACCTCGACGGACCTGATCGGCAACAGCATCACCCAGACGATCGACCGGGCCTGGGCGAGCTGAACGTTAAAAGGCGACGCCACGAAGCGGGGGGATTGCTTCGTGGCGTCGCCAGGGGCGCGCCTAGGGAGGGGTGGGGGCAGGCGCGCCGGTCCGGTGAGGTTCAGCTGCCGAGGATGCCTCCGCCCAGGATGCCCAGCAGTCCGAGGGCGGACAGGAGACCGCGGATGACCTGGTCGACAGCCTTCGCGCCACCGGTCTGGTAGGCAGTCACGCACTTCTGCAGCTGCGCCTGGGTCGGCTTGGTGATCGTCACCTTCGCCATCTCGCTCTGGCAGTACGTCGTGGCCTTCTGCAGCTCCTGCAGCGTGCTGCCGACCGTGCCGACGATCACGCCGACGGCCGTGGTGAGGCTGGTGAGCCCCGGCGTCGTGGTCGTGGTCGTGGTGGTCGGAACCGTCGGCTTGGCCGTCGTCGGCTTCGAGGGCGACGGCTTCGACGTCGGCGTCGCGGTCGGCCGGCTGCTCGGCGTCGCGGTCGGCTCGGCGGTCGGCCGGGTCGTCTCGCGGGTGCCGCCGCGGCCGTCGGTCAGTGTCGGGGTCGGCGTGGCCGTCGGCGTCGGGATGTCGATCGCCTGCGGCAGGTCCTTGTCGGACGGCGCGTCGATCGTCGAGTCGCCGATCTGGTCGCCGGCCTCGTCGACGTCGTCACCCGCGGTGCCGTCGCCGACCGCGATCCAGCTGCCGCCGGCGTACGCCTTGGCGATGCTCGTCACCAGGTCGACGTACTGCTGGGAGTGGTTGTAGCGCAGGATCGCGGCGTTCAGGTCGCTCGCGTCGGCGAGGTCGGTCTTGCCGGAGCACAGGTACACCCCGGTCGACATGGCCGCGTCGTCGATGTCCTGCGGGTTCCGCACGCCGTCGCCGTCGCCGTCCACGCCCATCGCCCGCCAGGTGCCGGGGATGAACTGCATCGGCCCGACCGCGCGGTCGAACGCGCCGTCACCGTCGAACGAGCCCGCGTCGGTGTCCGAGATCCGGGCCATGCCGGACGAGCCGTCCAGCCGCGGGCCGAAGATACCCGGGATCGCGACGCCCTGCGCGTTCAGCGCGTTGCCGCCGAAGCGGCCGTGGTTGGACTCGACGCGGCCGATCGCGGCCACCAGCGTCCACGGCAGGTGGCACGACGGGTCCACCTGGGCGAGCACCTGCTGGGCCCGCGAGTACGCCTTCAGCGCGGCGTTCGGGATGCCGTTGCGGGACAGACCCGAGACCACCTGGGTCGGCTGCTCGCCGGGGTCGACGCCATGGCCGACCACGCCCGGCACCGGCACGTTGGCCGGCTCGCGGACCGGCTGCTTCGGTACGACGACCGGGCTGCCGCCGGACAGGCCGTTCTCCAGCGACGCGGTCGCGATCGCCGGGTCGTCCGTGGCGCTGACGGTGAACGCGCTCGCGAACAGCGCCAACGGGATCAGCGGCGCCACCTGACGCCACCCGCTACCCGTGGCGCGGCGCTTGCCCTTCGCCATCGATTAGTCCCCTCCGTGACTCATCGACCAGCCCGGCCCCACGCTGCGGACAGTCTTTGTGTCGTTGTCGGTTGCCCGTCGTCATAGGTCTAACGTCCGCCCCGTTGCGTGGGTTACGCGTCGGAAGTAGGCCGTGTACGTGCGGTGACCGGGTACCCATACTGGCGCGTAACAAAGCGCCTGTGAACCCCTTGGGAACGATCGGTACCAGGAATTGGCCCGGCCCTGCCCGCCGGGCCGTTCGCCCGGTCGGGGAGAATGGCCCGGTGAGTGACCTTGGGCCCGACCACACAGAACAGTCCGCCGCGCTCTTCGACAGGGCCTCCGCCGTGACGCCGGGCGGGGTCAACTCTCCCGTCCGCGCGTTCCGCGCCGTCGGCGGCGTGCCGCGTTTCATGGCCTCCGGTGACGGATGTCACATGACCGATGTCGACGGCAACCGCTACCTCGACCTGGTCTCCTCCTGGGGCCCGCTGCTGCTCGGCCACGCGCATCCCGAGGTGATCGCCGCCGTCCAGGCCGCCGTCGGCCGCGGGACGTCGTACGGCACGCCGACCGAGACCGAGGTCCTGCTCGGCGAGGAGATCGTCGCGCGGACGCCGGTCGACAAGGTCCGGCTGGTGTCGTCCGGGACCGAGGCGACGATGTCCGCGCTCCGGCTGGCCCGCGGGTTCACCGGGCGCGCCAAGATCGTGAAGTTCGCCGGCTGCTACCACGGCCATGTAGACGCGCTGCTGGCTCAGGCCGGTTCCGGCGTCCTGACGCTGGGCATCCCCGGGACGCCGGGCGTCACCGAGGCGACCACGGCCGACACCATCGTGCTGCCGTACAACGACCAGGCGGCCGTCACTGCAGCGTTTTCCGAGTACGGCGAGCAGATCGCGGCCGTGATCACCGAGGCGTCGCCGGGCAACATGGGCGTCGTTCCGCCGCGCGACAACTTCAACGCTTTCCTCGCGCGGATCTGCAAGGAAAACGGTGCCCTCTTCATTTCCGACGAGGTCATGACCGGCTTTCGGATCACCCGCTCCGGCTGGTACGGCATCGACGGCGTGCAGCCGGATCTGATGACGTTCGGAAAGGTGATGGGCGGCGGTTTTCCGGCCGCGGCGTTCGGCGGCCGCGCCGACGTGATGGCGCACCTGGCGCCGGAGGGCTCGGTCTACCAGGCCGGCACGTTGTCCGGGAACCCGATCGCCACCACCGCCGGCCTGACCACGCTGCGGCTGGCCACCGACGAGGTGTACGCCAAGCTCGACGAGACCTCGCTGACCATCCAGCGGCTGGTGTCGACCGCGCTGGACAAGGAAGGTGTGCCGCACGTCATCTCGGCGGCCGGGAACCTCTTCAGCGTCTTCTTCGTGGAGTCCTCGGAGGGACCTGCCGAGATCCGGGACTTCGCCGGGGCCAACGCCCAGGTGCTGCCCCGGTTCACGGCGTTCTTCCATGCCATGCTGGACGCCGGTGTCTACCTGCCACCGAGCGCGTTCGAGGCCTGGTTCGTGAGCGCGGCGATCGACGACGACGCGCTCACCGAGCTCGAGTCCGCCCTGGCACCGGCAGCCCGCGCGGCAGCCGCCGTACGAGAGTGAAGGGACAGCGGTGACCGAAACGACGGTCGTGCACCTGATGCGTCACGGCGAGGTGCACAACCCGACCGGCGTGCTCTACGGCCGGATCCCCGACTTCCACCTGTCCGAGCTCGGCCGGGCGATGGCCGAGCGGGTGGCCGAGCACGTCAAGGGGCGCGACATCGTGCACCTGGTCAGCTCGCCGCTGGAGCGGGCCCAGGAGACGATGCGGCCGATTGCCGAGGTGTTCGGGATCACGCCGGACATCGACGAGCGGGTGATCGAGGCGGCGAACCTGTTCGAGGGCAAGAAGTTCGGCGTCGGTGACGGCGCGCTGCGGCAGCCGAGCGCCTGGTGGCTGCTGCGGAACCCGTGGAAGCCGTCCTGGGGCGAACCGTACAACCAGCTCGTCCGCCGGATGCGGGACGCGATCGAGACCGCCCGGCAGAAGGCCGCGGGCCACGAGGCGCTGATCGTGTCGCACCAGCTGCCGATCTGGATCGTCCGGTCCGCGATCGAGGGCCGCCGGATGCTGCACGACCCGCGCAAGCGGCAGTGCAGCCTGGCCAGCCTGACCTCGTTCACGTTCCACGGCGAGGAGATCGTCTCGGTCGGGTACTCCGAGCCGGCCAAGGACCTGCTCCCGGTGAAGAACCCGAAGAAGTTCGTCGGAGGGGCCTGATGCGTCGTCGCGTCGTCGTGCTGGTCGCCGGTCTGCTGCTGGCGGTGACCGCCTGCTCGTCGGGGCAGCAGTCGGCGCAGAACCGCGAGGGCCAGTCCGGATTCGTCAGCGGCAACGGCAACGTGTCGATGTTCGCCGCGAGCGACCGGAAGCCCGCGCCGCAGCTCACCGGTCAGACCCTGGACGGCAAGACCTGGACCCTGTCGGACCAGGTCGGCAAGGTGGTCGTCCTCAACGTGTGGGGTTCGTGGTGCCCGCCGTGCCGCAAGGAGGCTCCTGATCTGGTGGCGGCCTCGAAGGAGCTGGGGCCCTCGGTGCAGTTCATCGGGTTGAACACCCGCGACCTGGACAAGGCCCCGGCGAAGAAGTTCGTCCAGGAGTTCGGCGTACCGTTCCCGAGCATCTACGACCCGAACGGCAAGGCGCTGCTGCGGTTCCGCGGCCAGATCTCGCCGGCCGCGATCCCGACCACGCTGGTGATCGACAAGTCCGGCAAGGTCGCCGGCCGCGTCGTCGGTGAAGTCACGAAGCAGACGCTTCTGGGAATGGTGAAAGACGCAGCCTGATGGGACAGTGGTTCGCCGACTCGATGACGGGTTCGATGCTGGTCGCACTGCCGATCGCGGTGCTGGCAGGTGCGATCTCGTTCTTCTCACCGTGCGTCGTACCGCTGCTGCCCGGCTACCTCTCCTACGTCACCGGCCTGTCCGCGGCCGAGCTCGGCTCCGAGAAGCGCGGCCGGATGCTCGCCGGTACGGCGTTGTTCGTGGCAGGCTTCTCCGCGGTGTTCATCCTCACCGGCGTGGTGTTCGGGACCGCGGGCGACCTGCTGATCGACCATCAGGCGACGATCACGAAGGTGCTCGGCGCGCTGACCATCGTCCTGGGGCTGGTCTTCCTCGGCGGGTTCGGGTTCCTGCAGAAGGATCTGCGGGTGCACCGGGTGCCCGCAGTCGGGATCGCCGCGGCGCCGCTGCTCGGCGTACTGTTCGGCTTCGGGTGGACGCCGTGTATCGGGCCGACGCTCGGGACCGTGATGACGCTGGCCACGACCGAGGGCAGTACCGGCCGCGGCGCTGCGCTCGCGCTGGTGTTCAGCCTCGGCCTGGGGATCCCGTTCATCGTGGCGGCACTGGCGTTCCGCCGGATGCTGGCCGCGGTCGCGTGGGTCCGCAAGCACCAGCTGCTGGTGATCCGGATCGGCGGCGTACTGATGATCGCGGTGGGACTGCTGCTGCTGACGGGAGTGTGGGATGCGATGACCGCGGACCTGCGGCAGTGGGTCGCCAACTTCGGATCGGCGGTCTGACATGTCGGAAGTGAAGGACCGCATCGCGGCCGCCTCCGGCCCCGAGGAGCCGGGAACCCCGCCCGCGCTCGGCCTGATCGGCTGGCTGCGCTGGATGTGGCGGCAGCTGACGTCGATGAAGACGGCGCTGGTGCTGCTGTTCCTGCTGGCGCTCGGCGCGGTGCCGGGATCGCTGATCCCGCAGACGCCGATCGACCCGATCAAGGTGTCGGACTTCCTCGCCGCGCACCCGAAGCTCGGCCCGCTGTACGACAAGCTCGGCCTGTTCGACGTCTACAAGTCGGCGTGGTTCTCGGCGATCTACCTGTTGCTGTTCATCTCGCTGATCGGCTGCGTCGTCCCGCGGCTGTCGGTCTACCTGAGGGGTCTGCGGGCGCGGCCGCCGAAGCCGCCGCGGAACCTGAACCGCCTGCCCGGCTACGAGCGCTTCGAGATCCCCGAGGCCGGCGACGTCCTCGAGGTCGCGACCCGCGAGCTGCGCAAGCGCCGTTTCCGGGTGCAGGCCTACGACGGCGCGGTCGGTGCGGAGCGCGGCTACCTGCGCGAGGCGGGCAACCTGCTCTTCCACTTCTCGCTGATCCTGGCGCTGGTCGGGGTCGCCTGGGGATCGCTGTTCGGCTACCGCGGCACCGTGCTGGTTGTCGTGGGCAACGGTTTCTCCAACTCCGTCGCGCAGTACGACGACTTCACGCCCGGTCGCGCGTTCAGCGGTGACGACGACCTGCCGCCGTTCTCGCTGACCGTCAAGGACTTCGAGGCGAAGTTCCAGGAGGACGGTCCGCAGAAGGGCGCGGCGCGCGAGTTCAAGGCGCAGCTGACGTACCAGGAGACGCCGGACGCGCCCGAGAAGCCGTACCTCCTCGAGGTCAACCACCCGCTCCGGGTCGACGGCAGCGACGTCTTCCTGCTCGGTCACGGGTACGCGCCGCGAGTGACGGTCCGCGACGGGCAGGGCAACGTGGCGTTCTCCGGTCCGGCGCCGTTCCTGCCGCAGGACGCCAACTTCTCGTCGTTCGGCGTGATCAAGGCGCCGGACGCGCGACCGGCGACCCTCGGGTTCGAGGGCTTCTTCCTGCCCACGGCCGTCATCGGCCAGCAGGGGCCGGTGTCGATGTTCCCCGACGACCTGAACCCGGCGCTGGTGATGACCGGGTACTACGGCCGCCCGCAGCCCGAGACCGGGAAGCCGGAGTCGGTGTACCAGCTGGACAAGACGAAGCTGACGCAGTTCACCCAGAACGGTGACAAGTGGCGGTTCCAGCTCGCCCCCGGGCAGAGCGTCCCGCTCCCCGACAAGGCCGGGTCGCTCACGTTCGACGGCTACAGCCGCTGGGTGAAGCTGCAGATCAGCGACACGCCCGGCAAGAACCTGGCGCTGGGGGGCATCCTGTTGGCGATCCTCGGCCTGATGGGTTCGCTGTTCGTGCACCCGCGCCGTACCTGGGTACGGGTCCGCGACGAGGACGGGCGTACCGTTGTCGAGGTCGCCGGTCTCGACCGGGGGCTGGAGCGTGGACTCGGTGACGAGATCGGCGCGATCGTGAAGAGCCTGAAGAAGCAGGAGCAGGTATGAACCCGTCCACCCTGGCATCGCTGTCGAATCTGCTGATCCCGACCGCGACGATCATCTACGGGCTCGCGATGCTCGCGCACGCGGTGGAATGGGCGAGCGGCCTGCGGGTGGTGAAGAAGGACGCCGAGGCGAAGGTGCTGGTCGCCGCGGACGGCGGGGAGGTTCCGGACGCCCCGGCCGATGCCGGCGCGGACGAATCGTCGGTGCGTGGCGACCAGGCGAGCCGGATCGGCATCCTGCTGACCGTGCTGGCCTTCGCGCTGCACGCCGGCGGTGTGCTGACCCGCGGACTGGCCGCCGGGCGGGTGCCGTGGGGCAACATGTACGAGTTCTCCATCACGGCGTCGCTGGCGGTCGCGATCGTGTACCTCGCACTGCTCAAGCGTCAGCGGCTGCAGTGGCTCGGTCTCGGAGTCACCTTCGTCATCACCGCCGCGCTCGGCATCGCCGTCCTGGCGTTCTACGTCCCGGCCGGTGACCTGCTGCCGGCGCTGCACTCGTACTGGCTGGTGATCCACGTGTCCGCGGCGGCGATCGCCGGCGGCGGGTTCACGCTGGGCGGGCTGGCCTCCGTGCTCTACCTGATCAAGTCCAGGGCCGAGTCCCGGGCCGTCGACGGCAAGCCGATGCCGGCCGCGCTGCGCCGGGTCCCGTCCGCCGAGTCGATCGACGCGGTCGCCTACAAGGTGCACGCGTTCTCGTTCCCGATCTGGACCTTCGGCGTCCTCGTCGCCGGGCCGATCTGGGCGTACTACGCCTGGGGCCGCGCCTGGGGCTGGGACCCGAAAGAGGTCTGGTCGCTGGTGACCTGGGTGGTCTACGCGGCGTACCTGCACGCCCGCGCGACGGCGGGCTGGCGCGGCCGCCGCGCCGCCTGGGTGGCGATCGCCGGGTGGGTCGTCTTCCTGTTCAACTTCGTCGGCGTCAACCTGCTGCTGTCCGGCTTCCACGCCTACTCCGGGCTCTGAGCCGGGGCTACCAGCAGATCACGCCGGTCTGATAGCGCCCGACGACACTCCCGCCGGCATCGTCGTACTGCACCATCACCCCACGGCCGCACTCGAGCGGAGGAGCCGGCCGCTTGGTCCCGGGGAACGGGTACTTCCAGGTCAGGCGGTTGCTCGCCCTGTTCTGATAGGTGCCGTACTGGCAGTCGGTGATCCAGTCGGAGGCGGACGGCGTCAGCAATGTGCCGACCAGCGCGAGTGTTGCTGTGACGCCCAGCATCAGAAGGTCTTGTAGGAGGGGTCGGTGCCCTTCTGGAAGTGGACCCCGCTGCCGCTGTAGCTGACGCTGAGGAAGCCCCACCCGGCCGAGGCGCTGAAGCCGGACTGACCCTGGTTGTGCTCGTAGGTGTACTGCGCGCCGTGACCGTGCTTGGAGCAGCCCCGGGGCCGGGTGAGGATCACGTCGGTCACACCGTGGTCGGTGACCATCTTGTGGCCCGAGGTCGCGTCCTTCACGGCACTGATCGGCGCGTTGGTCCCCAGGCCACCGTGATACAGGTACGCCGCATTCGGAGTCTGCTCGTTGGTGTAGTCGTAGGTGCGGGTGATCGTCTGCTTGATCCGGGTGCAGCCGAGCGACAGTTGCACGCTCGAGAGGTCCTCGGGCCGTACGCCACCGACGAATCCGTCCCGGAAGTCCCAGATCCCGCGGGCGACGGTGCCGACCCAGACGAAACCGACACTGAGGTTGTCCGCCGGGTTCTTGCCCGCCTTCCGTGCCGCCCAGCGCCGGTCGAGGATCTCTTGCGCCGCCGTGCCGGTCACGGGCTTGGCGAGGCCGTTCAACTGCACCTCGATACCTGCTCCGGTGTGTTGCCGGGAGACCCGGTCGAGACCGGCGAGGTCGAGTGGGTGAGCCACCGCGTATTCGTACACCGGGTCGCCTGCCGGGACTGCCGCGGCCGGAACCGGAGCCACTGCCAGCGCGACGGCGCCGACGACCACGGCAAGACGCATCATGCCCACCTCTTTCACGATGTGTAGTCATTCGATCTCGGATTGTAGTCAGGGTGGGGGTCGTCGAGGCGAGGTCGGCGGGTGTGTGATGCTGTGAGGCGAGGAAAGGGATCGCTGTGAAGGAATTCGCCATCTACACCGGCCTGCGGGCCGCGCTGTTCGCCATCTGCTTCGCGGTGCTGTGGTTCGCGTTGCACAACTGGCTGACCGTCTTTCCCTTGCTGCTGATCGCCCTGATCCTCTCGTCGATCCTGTCGATCTTCGTCCTCCGGGCCGCCCGCGACCGGCTGGCCGGCAAGATCGAGACCCGCGCCACGAAGATCTCCACCCGCCTCGAGCAGGCCCGCTCGGCCGAGGACGACGACTGACCGCCCGCTGACTTGTGCGGTGGCGCCGGCGGCAGGATCGCCGCCGGCATCCGCGGGTGGGTCATACCGCGTCGAGGGCTTCGGTGATCTTGCGGATCATCTCGGTCATGGCCGGTCCGGTCCCGCCGCGCTCGGCGCGGGCGCCCGCCTCGACCGCGGTGAGGACGGTGCTGCGGAAGTTGGCGGCCTCGGTCTGATCCTGCTGCTGAAGCAGGCTCATGGACGCGGTCAGCGCCGGCAGTACCGTGTCGGCGAGTTCAGCGGTGGACTTGCCCTTGAGTTTCACGCTCTTCTGCTTCTCGGCGAGCGCGTGCCCGACCGGGCCGGTCGCGGCGGACAGGGCGAGGGCGCCGGCGACGGCGACCTTGCCGGCCGACTTCACGCCGGCCGCGGTGATGAGCGTGATCGCGCCGTGCGCGGCGGTGGCGAGGGTGAGCTTGTCGTTGTCGGTCAGGCTGATCGAGGAAGTGCTGTTGTTCGTCATGGGAAGACCATCGCGGTCCCGGCTGACACCGGTCTGTCCGCGCCCTGACACGGCCCCGACGCGCCCGGGCGCCTCTGCGTACCAGTCGAGCACTGGTACGCAGAGTGATTTACGCCACTGGTGAATTTCGGGGAAAATCGTTTGTGCATTCCTTCACATGAGTCGTAACGTGGTGGATGAAACGAAACCGTTTCGTTCTATCGGTGTTCTTGTAGCTACTCAGGGTGATGACTGTGGATGTGGTGCGCCAGCGGCCGCGGGTCGAAGGCGGTCGGGAGGAGGAGATCCTCGACGCGACCGTCGCGGTGGTGGCCGAGCTCGGCTACGACCGGCTGACCATGGATGCGGTGGCGACGGCGGCGAAGGCCAGCAAGGCCACGCTGTACCGGCGCTGGTCCACCAAGGCGGAGCTGGTCGTGGACGCGATCAGCCGGGCGAAGGGCTGCCCGATGCCGGAGGACGTCGACACCGGCAGCCTCCGCGGCGACCTGGTCTCGATGGCGTGCGGCGACGGCGGTTTCACCGACGAGATGCCGATGTCGGTGGTGGCCGGCCTGCTCACCGCGCTGCATCGCGACGCCGACCTGCAGAAGGCCTTCCGGGAGCGCTTCCTGGCGCCCCGCAACGAGCTGACCAACAAGGTGTACGAGCGTGCCGTCCAGCGCGGCGAGATCGCGCCGGACGTCGACGTCGCCCTGCTGTCGGTGACGCTGCCCGCGGTGATCATCCACCACGCCTACATCCTCGGCGTCGAGCCGACCGACGACCTGATCCTCCGAGTGATCGACAACGTGATCCTGCCTGCGGCGCGGGGGTCGCAGGTGAGCTGACCGGTGAGGGGCCGGTCCGCGATTCAACCAGGCAAGTCTGCCCAAGAGGGGAAACACTCATGTCCGAAGAAGTCATCAACGCCGATCCGCCGGACGGCCGGCCGGTCGACGCTGTGGCGGCGACCGGAGCCAACGCGCACGGCCATCGCAACCTCGGCATCGCGCTCGCGCTGATCTGCATGGCGCAGCTGATGGTGGTGCTGGACGGCACCATCGTGAACATCGCGCTGCCGCACATCAAGAACGAGCTGGGCTTCAGCGACGCGTCGCTGCCGTGGGTGGTCAACGCCTACGCGCTGGCGTTCGGCGGTCTGCTGCTGCTCGGCGGCCGGATCGGTGACATCGTCGGCCGCCGCAAGGTGTTCGTGTTCGGCGTCGTGCTGTTCGGTCTGGCGTCGTTCGTCGGCGGTATCGCCCAGAGCGAGGGCGTCCTGCTGGCCAGCCGGATCCTGCAAGGCGTTGCGGCCGCGGCCGCGTCGCCGAACGCGCTGGCACTGATCACCACCACGTTCCCGGCCGGCAAGGAGCGCAACCGCGCGATGGGGGTCTACGCCGCGATGTCCGGCGCCGGAGCGGCGATCGGGCTGATCCTCGGCGGCGCGCTGACCGAGGCCGACTGGCGCTGGACGTTCTTCATCAACACGCCGATCGGTCTGCTGGTGGCCGTGGCCGCGTTCCGGTTCCTGGGGGAGTCGGAGCGGCAGACCGGCAAGTTCGACCTGCCGGGCGCGATCACCGGAACGCTCGGTCTCACCTCGCTGGTCTACGGCCTGACGCACGCCGCCACCGAAGGCTGGGGCGACACCTGGACGCTCGTCTTCATCTTCGCCGGCCTGGCGCTGATCGGGACGTTCCTCGGGATCGAGGCGCGCTCGAAGCACGCGCTGATGCCGTTCCGGATCCTCGCGAACCGGACCCGCGGCGTGAGCTTCTTCGTGATGCTGATCGTCGGCGCGGCGATGTTCTCGATGTTCTACTTCCTGGGCATCTTCGTGCAGTCGATCATGGGCTACAGCGCGATCAAGACCGGTCTGTCGTTCCTGCCGTTCAGCTTCGGCATCGTGGTCGCCGCGCAGGTCGCATCGACGCTGGTGGCGCGGGTCGATCCGCGCTGGATCTCCGGCGCCGGTGGCGTGTTCGTCGCGGCCGGCATGTTCGGGTTCAGCCGGCTCCAGGTCGACTCGTCGTACCTGACCGACCTGCTGCCGTACATCCTGGTGCTGTCGTTCGGTATGGGCCTGATCTTCGTCCCGCTCACGCTGACCGCGGTCAGCGGCGTCGCGAACGAGGACTCCGGCGTCGGATCCGCCGTCCTGAACACGGTGCAGCAGATCGGTGGTGCGGTCGGCCTGGCGCTGCTGGGCACGATCTCCACCAGCGCGATCAAGGACAAGTTCGCCGAGCTGGCCCCGGGCCTGCAGAAGGCGGCCGAGTCCGGGCAGTCGCCGGACCAGATCAAGCAGCTGCAGGGCCAGTTCACCGCGCTCGCCACGACGCACGGTTTCACCCGCGCGTTCATCTGGTCGGCGTTCCTGGCGCTGGGCGCGGCCGTGATCACGCTCGTCGGCCTGTCGATCAAGCACAAGGACCTGGCCACCGACGGCCAGAACGCCGTCCACATGGGCTGATCGGCCGCAGTACTCGAAGGGCCTGCTTCCCGGGAGGGGGGAAGCAGGCCCTTCGTCTGTGTCTACAGCGGTTTGCGCATGACCAGTTCCCGGCGTACGCCGTCGGCCATCAGGTCGCCGGGCTCGTCGGTGTCGACGTACCCGTGCCGCAGGTACAGGTTGTGCGCCGGGTCGTTGCCCGGGACAACGGAAAGCTTCAGCGTCGCGGCGCCGATGCCGCGGGCCCAGTCCTCGATCGCGGTCATCAGCGCGTTGCCGACGCCCTTGCCGCGGCCCGCGGGCGCGACCCACATCGAGACCAGCTCGGCGGTGTCGTCGGCGCTCGGGAACCCGCCTGCCATACCGGCCGGCGTACCGTCGATCGAGGCGATCACCTGATAGGCGCCGGGCGAGCTCAGCCGCTCGCGCCAGCGGTCCTCGGTGGCGTCCACCCAGTCCGCGTACTGCGAACCGAAGGCGAACGGCGCCTCCGCGAGCGCGGCGAGCCGGAGCTCGCGCCACGCCTTCCAGTCGTCCGGGCCGATGGGTCTTACGTCGGTCACGTCCTGCTCCGTCGGGTCAGGGGCGGCAGCCAGTAGAACGGGATGAGCAGCGAGAACGCGACGATGCCGAGGATCGGCAGGATCGCGCCGAGCGCCGTGCCGGCACCGTACAGCAACGGGCCGAGCAGGAAACGGCGGCTCATCCGGCGAGCCTCGTCCGGGTTGATCGTGTCGCCCAGCAGCCGGTGACCGCGGCGCGCGTACTCCCAGATCGCGTTGAACGGCAGGCCGCCGGCGACGAGCAGCGCGCCGTACAGGACGACTGCCGTCCGCTCGCCCTCGTGGTTGCGCAACGCCGACGCGAACACACCGGCCGTGAACGGGATCAGGGCGACCAGCAGCAACAGGATCGTGTTCAGGAACAGCAGCGCCCGGTCCGCGCTCGCGATGTGGTCGAACATCGCGTGATGGTTCGCCCAGATCAGGCCGATCACCAGGAAGCTGATGACATAGCCCAGGTACGACGGCCACAGGTGGCCCAGCTGCTGCATGAGGTGAGAGGTGTCCTCGGGGACCTTGATCTCGATCACCAGCAGGGTGATCGCGATCGCGAACACTCCGTCGCTGAACGCTTCCAGACGAGCGGTCTTCAGCACCGGCCCCGTCACCGGGGCGGGAACTTCGACGACACCCAGTCGCGGACGCCGCCCAGGCCGTCGCCGAGGTCGCGGAGGAACTTGGCCAGCGGGTCCTGCGAGCGGTTGAACGCGTCGGTGTACGACTTGGCGGCGTTCTTCGCCTCCTGCGAGATCGACGCGTCGGCGTCGCCCTGCCGCTTCGGGTAGTCGCCGGAGACGATCGTCGTGTACTCGCCCTCGTCGACCCAGCGGCGCAGCTCATGCGCCCGGATGACGGCCATCGGATGTGACTGCGCCTCGAGCAGCAGCAGCTTCAGCACGCTGTCGCGCAGGTCGCCGGCGCTCTCGTACTCCGTGCCCTGGGCGAGGAACGTGGTGGTGTCGAGTTCGTCGAGCTGACCGCCGCTGGCGAGCTTCATCTGGACACGCAGCGCGACCGCCGGGTCCTGGACCGCGAGCAGACCCGCCCGATCGCCGGAGAGTTCCGCCTTGCGGTGCCATTCGTGCAGCGCGGCGATGATCGCACGGAGACCGAGCGCGCCGATCGGCATCCAGCCGACGGCGCCGGTCAGGCGCATCAGCCAGAGCAGCAGCGACTGGTACAGCGCGTGCCCGCTCTGCGCGTGGCCGAGCTCGTGACCGAGGACGAACCGCAGCTCCTCCTCGTCCAGGCCCTTGATCAGAGCGCTGTTCACCACGATGAACGGCTTGTCCATGCCGATCGTGACCGCGTTCCAGATCGGGCTGTTGGTGATGTACAGCTCGGGGAGCTGGCGGACGTCGAGCGTGGAGGCCGCCTCGGTGAAGAGCCGGTGCACGGTCGGGAACTGCCGCTCGTCGACCCGGATCGCGCCACCCAGGAACTGCAGCCGGAACGCCCGCTCGTTGATCATCCCCGACATCTTGCGCAGGACGTAGTCGAAGCCCTTCAGCTGCCGCAGCGCGACCAGCGCACCCCGGTCCGCCGGGTGCTCCCACGCCCGCGAGCTGATGTCGGTCAACGTCACCCGCTGCCGCGTCGGCCGATCACTGTTCTCGGTCATCGTTCCCCCTGCCCGGTCGTCATGGATTCCCAACCTAGCTCGCCCCCGGGGTCCAGCGGGGATTGAGCGCCGCGGCCAGCAGCCCGGTGGGGATCCAGCCGATCGGAACCGCCCACCAACCGAGGCCCTGGCCGGCGGCGATGGCAGTCGTCCCGACCGACAGCGCCGTACCGGCCAGCCAGTACCAGAGCGCGTTCCAGCCGGGGCGCTGCGTGCCGCGGCGGTAGCCGACCCAGGCGAGCGTCAGGGTCGCAGGGAGAGCCAGGGCGATCGCGCCGACGGTGAGGATCGCGAGGATCATCGCGACCTCGGCCGGCGAGAACTCGATCGCGCCGAGCGGGATCACCGGCGCCGCCCGGTGCGCAGGTACCCGGCGACCATGAGCGCGACGAACCAGTCAGGGACATCGATCATGGGACCGATCCTCGCGGCCGGGGCGGGTGGTTGCAGAGCGTAGGAATACTCAAATCGCGCCGTACGTCTTAGCCTGGCCCGCATGAGTGAGGTAGACGGGGTGTGCCGTGAGGTCGACCGGCGCGACGACAAGGCGCGGGCCTGGGTCTCCGAGGCGATCCGGATCGTCGACGCCGACGCGAACCGCAGCGCGGACACGCACCTGCACGTGTTCCCGATGCCGGCAGGTTCCGGCGTGGACCTGTACCTCAAGGACGAGTCCGTCCACCCCACCGGCTCACTCAAGCACCGGCTCGCCCGCTCCCTGTTCCTGTACGCGCTGTGCAACGGCTGGATCCACGAAGGCACCACCGTCATCGAGGCGTCCAGCGGCTCCACGGCCGTCAGCGAGGCGTACTTCGCCCGCCTGCTCGGCCTGCCGTTCATCGCGGTGATGCCGGCGTCCACGAGCCGCGAGAAGGTCGAGCTGATCGAGTTCTACGGCGGCCGCTGCCACTTCGTCGAGCGCTCCGGCCAGATCTACGGCGAGGCCAAGCGGCTGGCCGAGGAGACCGGCGGGCACTACATGGACCAGTTCACGTACGCCGAGCGTGCGACCGACTGGCGCGGCAACAACAACATCGCCGAGTCGATCTTCGGGCAGCTCTCGCTCGAGGCGCACCCGATCCCGACGTGGATCGTGGTCGGCGCGGGCACCGGCGGCACGTCGGCCACCATCGGGCGGTACGTGCGGTACCAGCGGTACGACACGTCGGTCGCGGTCGTGGACCCGGAGAACTCCGCGTTCTTCCCCGCCTTCGAGGCCGGCGACCACGACTTCTCCACCGGCCGCCCGTCCCGCATCGAGGGTATCGGCCGCCCGCGCGTCGAGCCGTCCTTCGTCCTCGGCGTCGTCGACCGGATGATCTCGGTCCCCGACGCCGCCTCGATCGCCGCGATGCGCTTCTGCTCCCGCGTCACCGGCCGCCTCGTCGGCGGCTCCACCGGCACCAACCTCTGGGGCGCCCTCCGCCTCGCCGCCGAAATGCGCCGCACCGGCGCCCGCGGCAGCATCGTCACCCTCCTCTGCGACAGCGGCGAACGCTACGGCAACACCTACTACGACGACACCTGGCTCCGCACCGCCGGCATCGACATCACCCCCTACACCACCACCCTCGAAACCTTCGCCACCACCGGCCACTGGACCGAACCGGAGTAAACAGCCCCCCGCGTGCTACGCAGTACGTGTTTGTGGATTGCCGTCGACTGGTTGGTGCTCGGTCAGGGCAGGAGTGCGACTTTGCCCACCGTGGCTCGGGAATCGAGTTCGGCGAGGGCTTTTGAGCCGTCGGCCAGGTCGTAGGTCGTGGGCTGGGCGGGGGTGAGTACCCCGGTGGCGATGAGGTGGAACAGTTCTGCCATCACCTCGCCGAAGATCTGTGGTGTGTGCTGGATCAGGGTGCCGATGTTGAGGCCGATGAGGTGGAGTTGGTGTTTGTAAACCAGGTCCCAGTTGGTGATCGTGGCTTCTCCGGCGGGGAGGCCGGTGACGACTACTCGGCCGGTGACGCGTTTGGTGGCGGTCAGGCTCATCTCGAGGGTGGGGCCGCCGATCGACTCCAGGGCCAGGTCGACACCGGCGCCGTGCGTTAACCGCAGCACTTCGGCGGCCAGATCGGTGCTGCGAGAGTTGAGGATGTGGTCGGCGCCAAGGGCGCGCACGACGTCGTGCTTCTCGGGGGAGGCGGTGGCGATCACTGTTGCGCCGTAATGCTTTGCCAGCTTCACGGCGGCTTGGCCGGTTCCACCTGCCGCGGCGTGGATCAGTACGGTCTCGCCGGCGGTCAGCCTGCCCAGCGGCCGGAGCGCGGCCAAGGCGGTCGGCCAGCTGACGACCAGGCCCAATGCCTGCTCGTCGTTCCATCCCGCAGGCACAGGCACGGCCGCGGCCGTGGGCAGCACCAGGTACTCGGCGAACGCTCCGCCGCCGATGCTGACGCCGATCACGTGAGTGCCGACCGCGAGCTGAACCCCGTCACCGACGGGGACCACCTCACCGGCGGCCTCGATGCCGGCGATGTACGGCGGGTTCGGGCCGCCTGCGAAGGTGCCGCGGGACTGGGAGATGTCGACGTAGTTGAGGCCGGCTGCTCTGACTCGCACGAGAACCTCGCCAGGGCAGGGCTCCGGGATCGGTACGTCGGTCAGTTGCAGGTCCTGGGGTCCGTTGAGCGACATCTGCTGCAGTGCCCGCATGACATCCTCCTTTGTTGGTCGGTTGACCAACAAATCGTGGCACCGCCGTGTGGGCCGGTCAAGATAAACTTGGTCGATCGACCAACAAAGTCGGGGAGGATCGATGGCAACCCGCGGCCGGCCGCGTACGTTCGACCCGGACGTCGCCTTACGTCAGGCCTTGGACGTCTTCTGGGAACGCGGGTACGAGGGCACGTCGCTCAGCGACCTCGCCGGGGCGATGGGGATCCGGTCCGCGAGCATCTACGCGTACTTCGGCAGCAAGGAAAACCTGTTCCGGCAGGTCATGGCCCTGTACGGAACAACCGCAGGCGGGCCGCCGCGCCGTGCCCTCCGCGAAGGATCGACCGCCCGCGAGGCGATCCACGCGATGCTGCAGGCGACCGCGGATCAGATCACCCATCCAGAACATCCGCACTACTGCATGCTCGTCCTCGCCGCCCCGACCGGCGCCGTCGAGAATCACGCAATACGCGAGTTTCTGGCCGACGGTCGGCACGGCCAGTACGTCGAGATCAAGGACCGCCTGTCCCGTGGCGTGACCGACGGCGATCTCGCCCCAACTGTCAGCCTGGAGGCGATGGCCAGGTATTACGCCACCGTCGTACAAGGCCTCTCGATCCAGGCCCGCGACGGCGCCACCCGCGCCGAACTGGAGACCGTCATCACCTGCGCGATGGCCGCCTGGGACACCCTCGCCGCATGACTCGCATCCTGATCACCGGCATGTCCGGCGCCGGCAAGACGACCCTCCTCAACGAACTCGCCCGGCGCGGCCACGAAACTGTCGACACCGACTACGACGGCTGGGTGACGGCTGACGGCGCCTGGGACGAGGCACGGATGGCGCAGTTGCTGGCGGACCACCTCGACGTGGTCGTCTCGGGCACTGTTGAGAATCAGGGCGGGTTCTACGACCGGTTCGAGCATGTGGTGTTGCTCAGTGCTCCGGTCGAGGTGCTCATCGAGCGCGTGACCCGTCGTACGAACAACCCGTACGGCAAGACCCCTGAGCAGCAAGCGAAAATCGCCACCTACGTGCGGACTGTCGAGCCCCTGTTGCGGCGCGGCGCGACGCTTGAGCTCGACGGGCGGCAGTCGGTCGCTGACCTTGCCGACACCGTGGAAAGGCTGCTCGACTAAGTCACGCGGACACCGCGCCCAGGGCGAGGCCCACGCCGAGGCCGATGGCGTAGAGGAGTTCGGTGAGGCCGGTGAACTTCAGGACCGGGATCAGGGCGGGGCCGACGGCGTCGCTCAGGATGATGCGGGTGGACTTCACGGCCAGGGGGAGCGCGATGAACGCCAGCAGGGTCCAGGGCGTCGCGATGACGGAGACGGCGGCCAGGACGAACGCCAGGGCGATCAAAGCGGCGTAGAAGCGGCGGGAGAGGGCTGCGCCTAGGACTACGGCCAGGGTGCGTTTGCCGGTGACTGAGTCGGTGGGGATGTCGCGGAGGTTGTTGGCTACCAGAAGGGCGCATGCGATGGCGCCGATCGAGACGGCGCCGGCCACTGCGGTCCAGCTCAGGGCCTCCGCCTGGACGTACGTCGTACCGAGGACGGCGACCAGGCCGAAGAAGAGGAAGACGCTGACCTCGCCGAGGGCGCGGTAGCCGTACGGGCGCTTGCCGCCGGTGTAGAACCAGGCGCCGAGCAGGGACGCGGCGCCGGCGACGAGGAGCCACCAGGTCGTAGTTGCGCACAGCACGATGCCCAGCAAGGCGCCGATGCCGAAGCAGGTGAAGGCGGCGGTCTTGACCGCCCGTGGGGTGGCGACCTTGGAGCCGACCAGGCGGAGTGGGCCGACGCGGTTCTCGTCGGTGCCGCGGATGCCGTCGCTGTAGTCGTTGGCGTAGTTGACGCCGATCTGCAGGGCCAGCGCGACGCCGAGGGCCAGCAGCGCCTTCCACCAGACGAAGCCGTCGAGGTACGCCGCGGCGCCGGTGCCGACGAGCACGGGGGAGATCGCGGCGGGCAAGGTGCGGGGGCGGGCGCCTTCGATCCACTGGGCAGGGGTAGCCATGACCGTCGATTCTGTCAGCCGCACGGCCGACCGCCCGAAGCGCCCCGGCGCGCCGAGTCGTGGCGAATGGCTCCGGCCCTGTTCGCCGAGTCGTGGGAAATGGCCGGGCGGCACAGCCGGAATCCATGACTCGGTGGTCGGCCGCCGGTCGGCCGGTCCGGTGCGACCGGCTGGGTGGGTGGGCCGTACGCTCGGAGGGACATGTCTAGGTTGCGGCTGGTTCCGGGGACGCCGGACGGGGTGTTGGCGGCGCTCGCCGGTGTGCTGGACGGGGGCGGAGCGCCATTCGCGCCGGTGCCGGAGGACGCGGTCGGAGCGGCGCGGGTCCAGCAGGCGGCCAGGCCGGACGAGCCGGTCGAGGACGGCTGTGCGGTCGTGCTGACCACCTCCGGATCGTCCGGGGAGCCGAAGGGCGTGCTGCTCTCGCGGGAGGCGCTGGTCGCGTCGGCGGTCGCCACGCACGACAGGCTCGGCGGCCCGGGGCAGTGGTTGCTGCCGATGAAGCCGTACTTCGTGGGCGGGCTGCAGATCCTCACGCGCTCGCTGGTCGCCGGTACGACGCCGGTGCTGCTCGGCGACAGCTTCACCGAAGCCGCCCGGCAGCTGACCGGCGTACGGCGCTATACGGCGATGGTGCCGACGCAGCTGGCCCGGTACCTCGAGACCGACCTCCAAGCGCTGCGCTCGTTCGACGCGATCATCATCGGCGGGGCGTCGACGCCGGAGCCGCTCAAACAACGCACCGCGGAGGCCGGCGTGAAGGCGATCCCGGCGTACGGGATGACAGAGACCGGGAGCGGCTGCGTGTACGCCGGTGTGCCGCTGGACGGCACCTCGATCGACCTCGGCGCCGATCAACGCATTCTCATCAAGGGAAGCACGCTGTTCTCCGGCTACCGGCTGCGGCCGGAGCTGACCGCGGAGGTGCTGTGCGACGGGTGGTTCCGGACCCAGGATCGCGGTGAGCTGGTGGACGGTCGGCTGCAGGTGATCGGCCGCGTGGACGACGTGGTCATTTCCGGTGGGGTGAACGTCACGCTGACGACGGTGCAGGCCCGCCTGCTCGAGCATCCGCGGGTGAAGGACGCCGTAGTACTGGGGGTTCCGGATGCTGAGTGGGGGACGCGCGTCGTGGCGTTCGTCGTCGGCGAGCCGACGCGCGACGAGGCTCGGGACTGGGTCAGCCAGACCCTGCCGCGGACCTGGGCTCCGCAGGACGTCGTACAGCTCCAGGCGTTGCCGATGCTTGCCTCGGGCAAGGTGGATCGGCAGCGGCTCCTGGAGGGCGTGCGGTGATCACGTACTCGATCGGCCTCAAGAACAAGTTCCGCGGGATCACAGTGCGCGAGGGGATGCTGTTCGAAGGCCCTGCGGGCTGGGCGGAGTGGAGCCCGTTCTCGGACTACGACGATGCCACCTGCGTGTCCTGGCTGCGGGCCGCTCGCGAGGCGGCCGAGGTCGGCTGGCCGGCACCAGTACGCGACCGTGTGCCCGTCAACTGCACTGTGCCCGCGGTTGGCCCTGAGAAGGCAGCCGAGATCGTCAGAGCATCTGGCTGCAGTACGGCGAAGGTGAAGGTGGCTGAGTCGGGTCAGACGCTCGCTGACGACTTGGAGCGCGTGGAAGCAGTACGGGACGCCATCGGCAGCGGACAGGTACGCATCGACGCCAACGGGCTGTGGTCGGTGGACCAGGCCGTCCAGAACCTCAAGCAGCTGCAGCGATTCGACCTGGAGTACGTCGAGCAGCCGACCGCAACCGTGGAAGAGCTGGCCGAGGTCAGGCGCCGTACGGACGTACCTGTCGCGGCTGACGAGTCGATCCGGCGCGCTGAGGACCCGCTGCGGGTCAAGAAGCTCGACGCGGCGGACATCGCCGTACTGAAGGTGCAGCCGATCGGCGGCGTCCGTGCGTGCCTGGACATCGCGGAGCGGATCGGACTGCCCGTCGTGGTCTCGTCAGCACTGGAAACCTCGGTGGGTATCGCAGCCGGCGTTGCGCTCGCCGCCGCACTGCCGGAGCTGCCCTACGCCTGCGGCCTGGCCACGGTGTCGATGTTCACGCGAGAGGTCACCACCGAGCCATTACTGGCCAAGGACGGTTTCCTGCCGGTCAGACGCGTCGCACCGGATCCCGAGCTGCTCCAGCAAGCGCTGGCCGACGCGGACCGGACCAAGGCGTGGGAAGAACGCCTGTCCCGAGTAAGGAGTGCCGGATGAACCCCTCCACGGCCTTTGCGACGGTGGTGGTCGACGAGCTGATCCGCTGCGGCGTACGCGAGGCCGTGGTGTGCCCCGGCTCGCGCAGCGCCCCGCTGGCGCTGGCGTTCGCGGCCGCCGACCGGGACGGCCGGCTCAGGCTGCACGTGCGGATCGACGAGCGTACGGCGGGCTTCCTGGCGATCGGCCTGATGCGCGGTAGCGGACTGCCGGTGCCGGTCGTCACGACCTCGGGTACCGCAGTGGCGAACCTGCACCCGGCCGTACTCGAGGCGTCGCACAGCGGCCTCCCGCTGATCGTGCTGAGCGCGGACCGGCCGCCTGCGCTGAGAGGCAGCGGCGCGAACCAGACCACCGATCAGATCAAGGTGTTCGGCTCTGCGGTCCGCCTGTTCCACGAGATGGGTACGCCGGTGCGTGAGGCCGGCCAGGTGGCGTACTGGCGGTCGCAGGTCGCGCGTGCCGTGGCCAACGCGACAGGTGCGCGCTCCGCGGACCCTGGCCCGGTGCAGCTCAACTGCCCGCTCAGTGAGCCGCTGGTGCCAACTGACGGACCTGAGTGGCCGGAGCCGTTGCACGGACGCAGCACGGGACCGTGGACCGCCGTGCACGCTGCGAGTGCTCAACCCGCTGCCGTGTCTCCAGGGCCGAGGACCGTGGTCGTTGCTGGTGACGGGGCCTCGCAAGCGGCGCGGCTAGCTGCTGAGGCGGGGCGGTGGCCATTGTTCGCGGAGCCGTCCAGCCGGGCGCGGACGGGCCCGGCGGTGGTCAGTGCGTACCGGCTGTTACTGCAGGCAAGCCCTCTCGCCGGTGAGATCGAGCGGGTGCTGGTCTTCGGGCACCCGACCCTGTCGCGGCCGATCGCGAAATTGCTGGCGCGGGCCGATGTCGAGCTGGTCGTGGTCGCGCCGACCGGCCCGTGGCCGGACCCAGCCCGCCGCGCGGCTTCCGTGGTCTCCGGACTGACCGTCACCGGACCCGACACGACCGGCTGGCTGCAGAGGTGGCGGGACGCCGACCAGGCGGCCCGTCCGGAGATCGACAAGGTGCTCGCGGACCGCCTCAGCGGACCGCGCGTCGCGGCGCTCGTCGGTGCGGCGGTCGGTGCCGACGGGATGCTCGTGGTCGCCTCGTCGAACCCGGTCCGCGACCTCGACCTCGCACCGGTCGTCCCGATCCGCACGATCGCGAACCGCGGCCTGGCCGGGATCGACGGCACGATCTCGACCGCCGTCGGCGCCGCGCTCGCGAACGCGGGCCCGACGTACGCGCTGATCGGCGATCTCGCCTTCCTGCACGACAGCACCGGGCTCGTCATCGGGCCGGACGAGGCCCGGCCCGACCTGCGGATCGTGGTCGTGAACGACAACGGCGGCGGGATCTTCTCCACGCTGGAACAAGGCGACCCGGACCACGCGACGCACTTCGAGCGGGTCTTCGGCACACCGCACAACGTCGACCTCGGCGCTCTGTGCGCGGCCAGCGGTACGCCGTACACGCTGGTGGAGACCGTCGACGAGCTGCAGGCCGCGCTGGCGCTCACGGTCGCCGGCCTGGACGTCGTCGAGGTGCGGATCTCCCGGGACGGTCACCGCCCGATCGGCGCGGCGCTGGTCGCGGCGCTCAGGCAGCTGTAACCGGCACCTTTCGCGCGGGCTGCAAGGTCCTGAGGTGGCTGAGCAGCGGTACGGCCATCGCGATGACCAGCGCGGTCGTCGTGAGGATCGGGATCGTCGCGCCGCGCAGTGAGGAGTTGAGCGGGGCGGCGATGGTGAAGATCAGGCTGACCGCGGTGATGATCGTGGTCAGCCGGCGACCGGGCCGGGCCACGGCCAGGAACGGCAGACACCACAGGAAGTACCAGTCGTGCGCGCTCGGCCCGAGGACGACGACCGCGAGCAGTGCGACGCCCACAGCCCTCGCTGCGTAATGGATGGACGACCGAAGACTCAGCCACGCGATCAGGCCGAGCGCTGCGACCATACCGACCAGGCGGACGATCTGGAGAGCCTGTTCGGCCGCAGTGTCCTCACCGAGCCAGCCGAGGATGCCGGACGCGGCCATGCCGATCAGGTTGGCGATGGAGAACGGTGAACGGACCAGTCCGGGTACGTCGAGCGCCCCGAGCCAGCCGGAGCCCACACCGGTCAGCGCGCCGATGGTGACGAGCGTCAGTACGGACACCGCGCCCGCAACGACCAGGCTGGCGAACCGGTGCAGCCGCCCGGCGAGCGGGCTCATCACTGCGGCAATGGCGACCGCCACCAGCCCGCCCGGAAGCTTCACGGCGGCCGCTGCACCGGCGATGACGGCCGCCGTACCCCAGCGGCCGGTCAGTGCGAGCGCGAAGGCGCTGCAGGCCAGCCCGAGCATCAGTACGTCGTTGTGTGCCGCGCCGATGCCGTGGGTGATCAGCATCGGGTTCAGGACGACCAGCCAGGTGGCGACAGCCGGGTCTACGCGGCATGCGATCGCCAGCCGCGGCACGGCCCAGGCGATGAGAACTATGCCCAGTACGGCGAGGAGGCGGTGCCCCAGCATCAGCACGTACGGGTCCATGGTGACGTGGGCGAGCAGACCGCCGTACGCGAGCGGCAGGGGACCGTACGGCGCCGGTGTCTGCATCCACATCGGGTCGACGGCCTCGATGATGTGGCCGGACAGTACGCCGGGGCCTACGTCGTACGGGTTGTAGCCCTCGGCGACCAGGGCGCCCTGGGCCGCGTAGCTCCAGGCATCCCGGCTGAACAGCGGCGGAGTCAGGAGGAGCGGTGCGCTCCAGCACGCCGCCATACGGAGCAGGGGGAGACGTGCGCCGGCCATGACCTGCCTGCCGACGGTCAGCCAGGCCCAGGCCATCAGCCCGAGCCCGGCGACCATGAACGTCAACCCGACCATCCGACCGGGCAACGAGTGGCGAAGCGGAACCGCAGCGACCCACGACGACGCCGGCACCACCGACGTCACCAGGCTCGCCATCGCGACTACGACAGAGCCGACGACCCCACGGACCACCGGCGAGCGCATGAGCGGACCGTAGCCCGCCCATGCAACACACCAATGAACATCAAGCAGATTCCTTGCGGAACGTTCTTGCGCCGACAGCGAGTCCGATGACTGTCAGCAGGACCACCCAAAACAGGCCCCAGAGCGAGGACGAGCTGCCGATGTCGCCGCGGAACAGGGCGCGGACGCCGTTCACCACGTGCTTCAGCGGGCTGATGTCGGACAGGTGCTGCAGCCAGGCTGGGCCGATCTGCATCGGCAGCAGGATGCCGGACAGCAGCAGCAGCGGCATGGCGATGCCGTTGAGCAGCGGCGCCAGTGCGTCCTCGCTCTTGGTGATGAGCGCGACCGAGTACGACAGCGAGGCGAAGGTGGCGCCGAGCAGCGCGACGATCACCAGCGACAGCAGTACGCCGCCCCACGGGGCCCGCAGACCGAGGGGGAGCGCGGCGAGCAGCAGGAGGATCGACTGCACCACGAGGACGACGACGTCACGCAGTACTCGTCCTGCCATCAGTGCGATCCGGGAGGCGGGGGTGACGCGGTCGGCCTCGATGACACCGGCCCGGTACTCCGCGATCAGGCCGAAGCCGACGAACATCGCGCCGAACATGCCGAGTTGCACGATCAGGCCGGGAATGAACACCTGGTAGGCGTTCGTGGTCGCGCCCTGGCTGATCTGGGCGGTGATCGGCTTCAGCAGCGGGCCGAACAGGAACAGGTACATCAACGGCTGGCTGAGCATCAGGATCGACCACATCGGGTTCCGCAGCGACAGCCGCATCGCGCGGTGGAAGACGATCCAGGTCTCACGCAGGACGGTCATGCCGCAGTCTCCTCGACAGCCTCGGGGGCCGTGTCCTCGTCGCGGAGGGAACGGCCGGTCATGGTCAGGAACACGTCGTCGAGGGTCGGTCGATGCACCTCGACACCGTGCAACTCGATGCCCTGGGCATCGATCGAGCGCAGCAGGCCGGGCAGCACCGAACCGCCGCGCGGGATCCGGAAGCCGACCACGTCGTCCGACGTCTCGACCTCGCCGGCGCCGTCGAGCTCGCGGACGATCTTCATCACCGCGGGCGCCTGTGCAGCGTCCGCGAGACGCAGCCGGACGGCGTCCCCGGACACCTGCTCCTTGAGGGTTTCCGGCGTTCCGGAGGCGACGATCCGGCCGTGGTCGATGACCAGGATCCGGTCGCAGAGCGCGTCCGCCTCGTCCAGGTAGTGGGTGGTCAGGAAGATCGTCGCGCCCCGGTCGCGGAGGCTGCGGATGTGTTCCCACAGGTTGGCCCGCGCCTGCGGGTCGAGGCCGGTGGTCGGCTCGTCGAGGAAGATCAGCTTCGGGTCGTGGATCAGGCCCATCACGATGTCCAGGCGCCGGCGCTGACCGCCGGACAGCGTCTTGCACTGCCGGCGCCAGAGGCCGGGCAGGTCGAGCTCCTCGAACAGCCGCTGCCCGTCCGCGGCCGCCTTCGCCTTCGGTACGCCGTACAGCCGGGCGTGGTCGACGACCTCGTCGCCGGCGATCGCCTCGGGCAGTGTGGACCCGCTCTGCGGCACGTACCCGATCCCGCGCCGGACGCCGACCGGGTCCTTCGCCAGGTCGCAACCGGCCACCGTCGCGGTCCCCGCCGTCGGCGTGATCAGGGTCGCCAGCATCCGCATCGTCGTGGTCTTGCCGGCCCCGTTCGGCCCCAGGAACCCGACGATCTCCCCGTCGGCCACCTCGAGATCAACCCCCTGCACCGCCTGTACAGGGCCTCTCTTCGTCTTGAACGTCCGCACCAGCCCGCGCGCTTCGATCATCATGCGGGCCAGTGTGACTAATCAACTTTGACTAGTCAATCTTGATTATCGCGATCGGGGGCGTCCGGGATCTTGCCCCAGTGGGTCACCATGCCCGGGTACGGCTCCCAGTCGGCGGGCTCGCCGGCGAAGGCGTAGGCGCCGCCGCGGATCCGGTCGAGGAACTCCCGGGTCCAGCGCAGTTCGCCCTCGTCGCGGGCCTTGGTGATCCGGAACATCTCGACCACGTGGTTCGGCGTCCCGGGGTCTTCCTGGATCTGGCGCTCGGCGAACGGCTCCGACTTGAGCCAGGACTCGATCTGGGTGATCCGCGCCTCGAGTGCCGCGATCACCTCGTCGCGGCGCAGCGACCACAGGAAGCTGATCGTGGCCTGCATCTTGTCGGGATGGAACCCGTCCACGGTCCAGAGCATGCCGCGCAACAGCGAGAAGTACTCCGTCTCGCCGTCCGCGGTCAGCTTGTACGACGTACGCCCGGGCCGGTGCGCACCGTCCTGCTCCAGCTCCTGCAGGTACCCGTGCTTGGCCAGGGTCCGCAGGCCGGTGTAGATCGAGCCGGGGTTGATGTTCGCCCAGTTCTCCACCTGCCACGTCATCAGCTCGCGCCGCAGCTGGTACCCGTACGCCGGCTGGAAGATCCGCACGACGCCGAGCAGCAACAACCGCGTGGTGGACATGCCCGCAGTGTAAATCCGCAGGACCGGCCGGGCGCCGCAGGCGTACGCTCCAGGACATGGACGTCCGGGTGACGAGTGATCCGCGTGCCTTCGAGCAGACCGCATTCCCTTTCCTGCAACAGGATCCGGTGCTGCACAACCTGGTCATGACCGTCGTCCACGAGCGGGTGACGGGCCGGATGCGCGACGCCGAGCCGGCGTTCTACGTCTCCGTGCACGACCCGGACGTGGTCGGTGTCGCGATGCGCACCCCAGGACGTTACGTGTACCTGGGTGCGCTGCGCGAGGACCTCGCCGTACCCGTCGCCGACGCGTTCGCCGGCGTACTGCCGCAGGAGGTCCCCGGCGTCGCGGGAGATCGACCCGTCGTGACCGCGTTCGGCGAGCGGTGGTGCGAGCATCGCGGCGGCCGGATGGACATCGTGCGCGGCACCCGGCTGCACAAACTGATGGAGCTCACCCCGACCGCGGCCGACGCCGGTGGCCCGCGGCTGATGACCGCGGACGAGGTCGACCTGGTCGCCGGGTGGGGCAAGGACGGGTTCGCCGAGGAGCTGCGCATCGGTTACCGCGAATGGGCCGAAGGACACCTCGAGCACCGGACCCTGTGGATCTGGGAGGTCGACGGCGCGCCGGTCAGCATGGTCGGTTTCCACCGGCCGGTGTTCGGCGTCAGCCGGGTCGGCCCGGTCTACACGCCTCCGGACCGGCGCCGGCACGGGTACGCCGGCGCGCTGACCAGCCACGTGACGGCGCTGATCCTTGCCGACGGCAACCAGGCGTGCCTGTTCACCGACCTCGCCAACCCGACGTCGAACAAGATCTACCACCAGGCGGGCTACCGCCCGGTGGCCGACTTCGTCGAGGCCGAGCTCAGCTGAGCTCGAGGGACTGGCCGGGGGCCAGGCCGTGGTACGGGCGGCCGCCGGCTTCGCCGATCCAGCGCTTCATCATGCCGAGGCCGATGTCGCTGAGCAGGGCGTTGTGAATGCCGACGGTCTGCTCCGCCTTGACCGAGCGTGCGTACTCGACCGCCGCCGGCAGTGCGAACCACGGGCCGGAGATCGGCACCAGGTTGGTGTGCACCTCGCGGTCCGGCCGGGTGAACGAGTCACCGGGGTGGTAGACCGCGTCGTCGACCAGGTATCCGATGTTCTCGCACGGTACGCCGAGCTCCGGCAGGATCACCGCATGGTCCTTGCCGTAGGCACGGACCGCGAACCCGGCCGCGTCGAAGGACTGACCGTCCGACACCACCGTGACCCGCTCGTCGCCCAGTTGGCCCGCGACACCGGCGGTGGTGAAGATCGGCGCCTGCAGCCCACGCAGCCGCTCGACGTCGACGTGGTCCGGGTGCTCGTGCGTGATCAGCACGGCGTCCGCGGTCTCGAACGCGGCGTCCTCGCTGAACGTTCCGGGATCGATCAGCAGCACCTTGCCGTCCTTCTCCAGCCGGACACAGGCATGTGCGAACTTCGTCAGCTTCACCCTCAGTCTCCCAACGCGTCTCTCATCGGCACCAGCTTGGCGTTCGTCTCGGCCAGTTCGGCGTCCGGGTCGGACCCCGCGACGATGCCGGCGCCGGCGAACAGGCGCATCCGGCGCGGGTCGTCGGAGTCGGCCTGGCCGCAGCGCAGCGCGATGCACCACTCGCCGTCGCCGGCGGCGTCCATCCAGCCGACCGGTCCGCTGAACCGGCCGCGCTGCATGCCCTCGATCTCGCCGATCAGGTCCCGCGCGACCGGTGTCGGCGTACCGCAGACGGCCGCGGACGGGTGCAGCGCGGCGGCGAGGCCGAGGGCGGAGGCGCCGTTGTTCGCGACGCCGGCGACGTCGGTGGCCAGGTGCATCACGTTCGGCAGGTGCAGCACGAACGGGGTCTCCGGCACGTTCATCGACGTACAGTGCGGCTCGAGCGCCTCGGCCACCGACCGGACCGCGAACTCGTGCTCCTCGAGGTCCTTCGAGGACCGGGCCAGCGACGCGGCCAGCGCCAGGTCGTGCGCGTCGTCACCGGTGCGCCGGATGGTCCCGGCCAGCACGCGGGACGTGATCAGGCCCTTCTCCCGGCGGACCAGCAGCTCGGGCGTGGCGCCGATCAGGCCGTCGACGGAGAACGTCCAGCAGTTCGGGTACGCCGTGGCGAGCCGGTGCAGCGGCCAGCGCTGGTCGATCGGCTGCTCGGCGATCGCGATCAGGTCGCGGGCCAGCACCACCTTGTCGAGCTCGCCGGCGGTGATCCGGCGGACCGCGTCGGCGACGATGCTCGACCAGTCCGTACCGGTCCGGGCGCCGTCGGCGAACGTCACGCCGAACACCGGGGACGGCTCGTGCCGGACCAGCTCCGGCGGGGCCGCCAGCGAACTGGCCGGCGAGATCGTGGTCACCCAGGTGGTGTCGCCGCGCCGGCCGACGATCACCTCGGGCACCACCAGCTCACTCGGGTCGGAGTCGGTGAACCCGAACGACCCGAAGCAGACCAGCCCGGAGCCCGGTACGCCGATCTCGTCGCGGACCACCGCGGCGCCGGTCAGTTCCCGCCACCAGGTCACGGCCTGCCGGAAGCGATTGCCACCGGCAACGTCCAACCGGGCGGCGACGCCCCAGCCGACGTGGCCGTCGCCCCGCCGTACCCACGCGAGTCCGCCCTCGGCCGGCAGATGGTCGAGCAGGTGCGCCGACACCCCGTCCACCGGCTGACTGCGAACCACCAACTGCGGTGCGGGGCCTCGGGTCGCGAGGGCCGCACGGCTACCTGGAGATGCACTCACGAGATGCAAGCGTATGCCTCCTGTCGGCCCGGCCTCACCCCGCGTGATGAACTAGACAGCGTGACGCGCGCAGATCTCAGCAAGGACCCGCAGGCCGTGGCGGCCATGTTCGACAACGTGGCCGAGGGGTACGACCGGACCAACGCGGTCGCCACCATGGGGCTGGAGAAGCTGTACTGGCGGCCCGCGACGCTGGCCGAGATCGCGCCGCGGAAGGGGCTGAAGATCCTCGACCTGGCGGCCGGGACCGGCGCGTCGAGCATCAACCTGCGTGAGGCCGGCGCCGAGGTGGTGTCCTGCGACTTCTCGGTCGGCATGCTCCGGGTCGGCAAGCGCCGGCACCCCGAGCTGGACCTGGTCGCGGGCGACGCGCTCCGGCTGCCGTTCGCCGACGACACGTTCGACGTGGTGACGATCTCCTGGGCGCTGCGGAACGTGAACGACGTGGCGGCCGCCCTGCGGGAGATGCTGCGGGTCACCCGGCCGGGCGGGCGGCTCGTCGTCCTCGAGCAGTCGCACCCGACCTGGAAGCCGTTCCGGGTGGTGTACCTGGAGTACATGATGCGGGCGGTGCCGGCGGTCGCGAAGGTGGTGTCGACCAATCCCGAGGCGTACGAGTACCTCGCGGAGTCGACCCGGGCGTGGCTGCCGCAGGAGCCGCTGGCCCGCGCGATCGAGGACGCCGGCTGGACCCGGGTGCAGTGGCGGAACCTGACCGGCGGCCTGGTGGCGATCCACCGCGGGGTGAAGCCGCGGCAGAATCCGGCCAGTTAATTACGCAACGGAACTTAAGCGAAAATCGCTTGTCCGCAAGGGGGTTGGGGCGAGTTTCGTGTCCGCGTCAGGCAGTCCTAGACTGTCGAGTGAAGAGGGTTCGTGAATGCCTTCACGAGCGCACAACGCCCCCCAACATCCAGGCCGGGAAGAGATGAGCCAGAGCGTGCCGAGCGGGCAGCAGGCGGAGACCGCCGATGTGATCGTCGTCGGCGCCGGACCCGCCGGATCGGCGGCGGCGTACCACCTGGCGAACGCCGGACTGGACGTCCTGCTGCTGGAGAAGACCGCGTTCCCGCGCGAGAAGGTCTGCGGCGACGGCCTCACTCCGCGCGGCACCAAGCAGCTCATCAACATGGGCATCGACATCTCCGAAGAGGCCGGTTGGATCCGGAACTACGGTCTGCGGATCCAGGGCGCCGGGCACGTCCTGCAACTCGACTGGCCGGATCTGGCCAGCCACCCGAACTACGGCCTGACCCGCAACCGGATGGACTTCGACGACATGCTCGCCCGGCAAGCCGTCAAGGCCGGGGCGCGGCTGCGCGAGCGGACCAACGTCAGCGGGCCGATCCTGGACGACCGCGGTCACATCGTCGGCGTCACCGCGAAGCCGGTCGACGACAACGGCCGGCGGGCCGGCGACGACCTCGAGTTCCGGGCGCCGCTGGTGATGGCGGCCGACGGCAACTCGTCCCGGCTGAGCATCGCGATGGGCCTGCACAAGCGCGACGACCGCCCGATGGGCGTCGCCGTCCGGACGTACTTCACCAGCCCGCGGACCAATGACGACTACCTGGAGTCCTGGCTCGAACTGTGGGCCGACGACCCCAAGCAGCCGGGCCAGCAGGTGCTCCTGCCGGGGTACGGCTGGATCTTCGGGATGGGCGACGGCACGGTCAACGTCGGGCTCGGCATCCTGAACACCTCCGACGCGTTCGGCAAGGTCGACTACGCCGACCTGCTGAAGGCGTGGCTGCGGAACACGCCGCCGGAGTGGCAGTTCACCGACGAGTTCCAGACCCTCCCGATCCGCGGGGCCGCGCTGCCGATGGGCTTCAACCGGCAGCCGCACTACACCCGCGGCCTGATGCTGCTCGGCGACGCCGGCGGCATGGTCAACCCGTTCAACGGCGAGGGCATCCCGTACGCGATGGAGTCCGGGGCGTTCGCCGCCGAGGTCGCCGCCCAGGCCCTGCGCCGGCAGCCGAACCAGCGCGAGCGCGCGCTGTCGGCGTACCCGAAGGCGCTCAAGCAGGAGTACGGCGGCTACTACACGCTCGGCCGGATCTTCGTGAAGCTGATCGGAAATCCGGAGGTGATGCGGCTGTGCACCAAGTACGGTCTGCCGCGCACCACCCTGATGAAGTTCACCCTGAAGTTGCTGGCCAACCTCACCGACCCGCGCGACGGCGACGTGATGGACAAGATCATCAACGGCCTCACGAAGCTCGCTCCCGCGGCCTGAAAACGGCGGGGCGAGTGAGCTGAGCCACAGCGCAACTGATAACACAGTCCTGGTACAGGGCTGACCCGATAGACAGAACCAACCGGCTGAAGGAGGGAGCACGCAGCGATGCACCCCTACACACCGATTCTCGCTCTAGGTGTGCTCGCGGCGCTCTTCGTCGCGGGCAGTATCGCCGTCAGCGCGCTGGTCGGCCCGAAGCGCTACAACCGGGCCAGGCTGGACTCGTACGAGTGCGGCATCGAGCCGACCCCGCAGCCGGTCGGCGGCGGCCGCTTCCCGGTGAAGTACTACATCACCGCGATGCTGTTCATCGTGTTCGACATCGAGATCATCTTCCTCTACCCGTGGGCGGTCGCTTTCGACCAGATGGCGCTGTTCGGGCTGGTCGAGATGGTCATCTTCATCGTCACCGTCTTCATCGCGTACACCTACGTGTGGCGCCGCGGCGGACTGGAGTGGGACTGACATGGGTCTTGAGGAACAGCTTCCGGCCGGCGTGCTGCTGAGCACCGTCGAAGGACTGCTCGGCTACATGCGCAAGGCCTCGTTGTGGCCGGCAACCTTCGGGCTGGCCTGCTGCGCCATCGAGATGATGACCACCGGCGCCCCGCGGTACGACGCGGCGCGGTTCGGCATGGAGGTCTTCCGGGCCTCGCCGCGGCAGGCCGACCTGATGATCGTGGCCGGCCGGGTGAGCCAGAAGATGGCTCCGGTGCTGCGCCAGATCTACGACCAGATGCCCGGCCCCAAGTGGGTGCTGGCGATGGGGGTCTGCGCGTCGTCGGGCGGCATGTTCAACAACTACGCGATCGTCCAGGGCGTGGACCACGTGGTACCGGTCGACATGTACCTGCCCGGCTGCCCGCCGCGGCCGGAGATGCTGCTGGACGCGTTCCTGAAGATCCACGACCAGATCCAGCACATGAAGCTCGGCGCGCACAAGAAGGCGCTGCAGACCGAGCAGGAGGCCGCGGCCCTGACCGCCGCCCCGACGATCGAGATGAAGGGTCTGCTCCGGTGAGTGACTCCCAACCCGAGAACCTTCCGGCGACGTCCGCGGCCGGGGACGCTCAGACCCCGGGCGCCGAGGTGATCGACCAGCGCGAGGGCATGTTCGGCGTCCGCGGCACCGGCGACACCTCCGGCTTCGGCGGCCTGCGCCGCCAGGTCGCGCTGCCGGGCAGCACCCCGCGGCCGTACGGCTCCTGGTTCGACGGTGCGGTGGACCGCCTCGAGGACCTGGCCGCCGACGGCGCGATCGAGAAGGTCGTCGTCGACCGCGGCGAGCTGACGCTGCACGTCAAGCGCGAGAACCTGGTCGAGGTCTGTCAGCACCTGCGCGACGACGAGGCGCTGCGGTTCGAGTTCTGCTCCGGTGTCAGCGGCGTGCACTACCCGCACGAGACCGGCCGGGAGCTGCACGCGGTCTACCACTTCATGTCGATCACCCACAACCGCCGGATCCGGCTGGAGGTGGCGGCGCCCGACAGCGACCCGCACATCCCGTCGATCGTCGCGGTCTACCCGGCCAACGACTGGCACGAGCGGGAGACCTGGGACTTCTTCGGCATCGTCTTCGACGGGCACCCGGCCCTGACCCGGATCCAGATGCCGGACGACTGGCCGGGTCACCCGCAGCGCAAGGACTACCCGCTCGGCGGTATCGACGTCGAGTACAAGGGCGCTGTCATCCCACCGCCCGACACGCGGAGGTCGTACAACTGATGACCACTACAGACCCGTACGCGACCACCCGGGACACCACCGAGGGCAAGGTCTTCACCGTCACCGGCCAGGACTGGGACTCGGTCGTCTCCGGTCTCGGCGAGGAGCCGGAAGAGCGCGTCGTCGTCAACATGGGCCCGCAGCACCCGTCCACGCACGGCGTGCTCCGGCTGATCCTCGAGCTCGACGGTGAGAACGTGACCGAGGCCCGCTGCGGCATCGGCTACCTGCACACCGGCATCGAGAAGAACATGGAGTTCCGCTCCTGGACGCAGGGCGTCACGTTCTGCACCCGGATGGACTACCTGTCGCCGTTCTACAACGAGGCGGCGTACTGCCTGGCGGTCGAGCGGCTGCTCGGGATCGAGGACCAGATCCCGGAGAAGGCCAACGTGATGCGGGTGCTCCTGATGGAGCTCAACCGGATCAGCAGCCACCTGGTCTGCATCGCCACCGGCGGTATGGAGATCGGCGCGCTGACCGTGATGACGATCGGCTTCCGCGAGCGCGAGAAGACCCTCGACCTGTTCGAGCTGATCACCGGCCTGCGGATGAACCACGCGTTCATCCGGCCGGGCGGTGTCGCGCAGGACCTGCCGCCGGGGGCGCTGGACAAGATCCGCGAGTACATCACGTGGATGAACCGGCACCTCAAGGAGTACGCCGAGCTCTGCAACGCGAACCCGATCTTCAAGGCCCGGCTGCAGAACGTCGGCTACCTGGACCTGGCCGGCTGCATGGCGCTCGGCATCTCGGGCCCGACGGTGCGCTCCACCGGCTACGCGCTGGACCTGCGCAAGACCCAGCCCTACTGCGGCTACGAGTCGTACGACTTCGACGTACCGACCTGGGACTCCTCGGACTCCTACGGGCGGTTCCGGGTGCGGCTGCAGGAGATGCACGAGTCGCTGAAGATCGTCGAGCAGTGCGCCGACCGGCTGGAGAGGATGGACGGCAAGCCGGTGATGGTCGCCGACAAGAAGATCGCCTGGCCGAGCCAGCTGGCGGTCGGCGCCGACGGGATGGGCAACTCGCTCGACCACATCAAGCACATCATGGGCGAGTCGATGGAAGCCCTGATCCATCACTTCAAGCTGGTCACCGAGGGCTTCCGGGTGCCGGCCGGCCAGGCCTACGTGCCGATCGAGTCGCCGCGCGGCGAGATGGGCGCGCACGTCGTCTCCGACGGCGGAACGAAGCCGTTCCGGGTGCACTTCCGTGACCCGTCCTTCGCAAACCTGCAGGCGATGCCGATCATGTGCGAGGGCGGCCAGGTCGCCGACGTGATCGTCGCCGTCGCCAGCCTTGACCCGGTGATGGGTGGAGTGGACCGCTAAATGGCCGAGAACCACACGACTGCTACCGACAAGACGGTGCCGAACAGCACCGGCGACTCGAAGATCACCGACGCCACGCTCGCCGAGATGCGCGAGATCGCGGCCCGGTACCCGGTCGCCCGGTCCGCGCTGCTGCCGATGCTGCACCTGGTGCAGTCGGTCGAGGGCCGGGTCACCCCGGAGGGCATCGAGGCCTGCGCCGACGTGCTCGGGCTGACCGGCGCCGAGGTGTCGGCGGTGGCCACCTTCTACACGATGTACAAGCGCCGCCCGGTCGGCGACTACCACGTCGGCGTCTGCACCAACACGCTGTGCGCGGTGATGGGCGGCGACCTGATCTTCGACCGCCTCAAGCAGCACCTGGACGTCGGCAACGACGAGACCACCGAGGACGGCAAGATCACCCTCGAGCACCTCGAGTGCAACGCCGCCTGCGACTACGCGCCGGTGATGATGGTCAACTGGGAGTTCTTCGACGACATGACGCCGGAGTCCGCGACCCAGCTGGTCGACGATCTGCGCGAGGGCAACGAGGTGAAGTCGCCGCGCGGTGCGACGGTCTGCACCTGGCGCGAGGCGGAGCGCGTGCTGGCCGGGTTCCCGGACGGCCGCGCCGACGAGGGCCCGACCGGAGGCAAGGCCTCGCTGGCCGGCCTCCGCCTGGCCCGCGAGCGCAACTGGTCGGCGCCGGGCGGCAACGGCGGCGGCTCCGGCCGCGCGGCCGAGACCACGGTGTCGCCGGAGGCGGCGGCCGGTCCGCGGCCGTCCGACCAGCCGGGCAAGGAATCGCAGGCAGTCGACGGTGACGACTCCCGGAAGGAGGACTGACGATGCTGACCCCCGTACTGTCCGACAACTGGGACCAGATCAACGCCTGGCAGCTCTCGTCGTACCAGCGAACCGGCGGGTACGACGCGCTGCGCACGGCGTTGCGGATGGAGCCGGCCGACGTCGTCGCCGCGGTCAAGGACTCCGGTCTGCGCGGCCGCGGCGGCGCGGGCTTCCCGACCGGGATGAAGTGGTCGTTCATCCCGCAGGACAACCCGAAGCCGAAGTACCTGGTCGTCAACGCCGACGAGTCCGAGCCGGGCACCTGCAAGGACATCCCGCTGATGATGGCCTCGCCGCACACGCTCGTCGAGGGCGTCGTCATCGCGTCCTACGCGATCCGCGCGTCGGTGGCGTTCATCTATGTCCGCGGTGAGGTCCTGCACGTGATCCGCCGGCTGCAGCAGGCGGTCCAGGAGGCCAAGGACGCCGGCTACATCGGCCAGAACATCCTCGGCAGCGGCTACGACCTCGACGTGGTCGTGCACGCCGGCGCCGGCGCCTACATCTGCGGCGAGGAGACGGCGCTGCTGGACTCGCTCGAAGGTCGTCGCGGTCAACCCCGTCTGCGTCCTCCGTTCCCCGCGGTCGCGGGCTTGTACGGCTGCCCCACTGTCATCAACAACGTCGAGTCGATCGCATCCGTTCCCGTCATCCTCAAGAACGGCGCGGACTGGTTCTCCTCGATGGGTACCGAGAAGTCCAAGGGCATGACGCTGTACTCGCTGTCCGGGCACGTCACCCGCCCGGGGCAGTACGAGGCGCCGCTGGGCATCACGCTGCGCGAGCTGCTCGACCTGGCCGGCGGGGTCCGTGAGGGCCACCAGCTGAAGTTCTGGACGCCGGGCGGTTCGTCGACGCCGCTGCTGACGGCGGAGCACCTCGACGTCCCGCTGGACTACGAGGGCGTCGGCTCGGTCGGTTCGATGCTCGGCACCAAGGCGCTGCAGATCTTCGACGACTCGGTGTGCGTGGTGCGCGCCGTGCTGCGCTGGACCGAGTTCTACAAGCACGAGTCCTGCGGCAAGTGCACGCCGTGCCGCGAGGGCACCTGGTGGCTGGTGCAGATCCTCGAGCGGCTGGAGAAGGGCCAGGGGTCCGAGAAGGACCTGGCCGAGCTGCTCGACCTGTGCGAGAACATCACCGGCCGGTCGTTCTGCGCGCTGGCCGACGGTGCGACCGCACCGATCGCCAGCTCGATCGCGCACTTCAAGGACGAGTACCTGGCGCACTTCGAGAACGGCGGCTGCCCGTTCGACCCGATGGCAAGCACTGTCTTCGCGACTGCTGGAGCTAGCGCATGACGATCCAAGCGAACCCGCCGGCCGGGTCCGAGGTGGAGCGCACCGATCTGGTGACGGTCACCATCGACGACATCGAGGTCAAGGTTCCGAAGAACACCCTGCTGATCCGGGCCGCCGAGCAGATCGGGATCCAGATCCCGCGGTTCTGCGACCACCCGCTGCTCGATCCGGTCGGCGCCTGCCGGCAGTGCCTGGTCGAGATCACCGACGCCGGGAACGGCCGGGGGATGCCGAAGCCGCAGGCCTCCTGCACGATCACCGTCGCCGACGGCATGGTGGTCCGGACCCAGGTGTCCTCGCCGGTGGCCGACAAGGCCCAGCACGGGATCATGGAGTTCCTGCTGATCAACCACCCGCTCGACTGCCCGGTCTGCGACAAGGGCGGCGAGTGCCCGCTGCAGAACCAGGCGATGAGCAACGGCGCCGCCGAGTCCCGGTTCCACGAGTCGCACGGGATCAAGCGGACCTACCCGAAGCCGATCAACATCTCGGCCGAGGTGCTGCTGGACCGCGAGCGCTGCATCCTCTGCGCGCGCTGCACGCGGTTCTCCGAGCAGATCGCCGGTGACCCGTTCATCGCGCTGATCGAGCGCGGCGCGCTGCAGCAGGTCGGCATCTACGAGAAGGAGCCCTTCGAGAGCTACTTCTCCGGCAACACGATCCAGATCTGCCCGGTCGGTGCGCTGACGAGTGCGGCGTACCGCTTCCGCTCGCGGCCGTTCGACCTGGTGTCGGTGCCGTCGGTGGCCGAGCACGACGCGTCCGGTGCGGCGATCCGGATCGACTACCGGCGCGGCAAGGTGATGCGCCGGCTGGCCGGTGACGACCCGCAGGTCAACGAGGAGTGGATCTCCGACAAGGACCGGTTCGCGTTCCAGTACGCGAACACCGGCGACCGGCTGACGCACCCGATGATCCGGGAGGACGGCCAGTTGCGCCCGGCGTCCTGGCCGGAGGCCCTGACCTTCGCGGCGGAGAAGCTGAACGCCGCGCGTGGCAACGCCGCGGTGCTGACCGGCGGCCGGCTGCCGCTCGAGGACGCCTACGCGTACTCGAAGTTCGCGCGGGTCGCGCTGGGCAGCAACGACATCGACTTCCGGGCCCGCCCGCACTCCGCGGAGGAGGCGGACTTCCTCGCCGCCGCGGTGGCCGGCACCGGCCTCGGGACGACGTTCGCGGACCTCGAGAAGGCCGGCTCGGTGCTGTTCGCCGGGTTCGAGCCCGAGGAGGAGGCGCCGTCGGTGTTCCTCCGGGTCCGCAAGGGCGTGAAGGCGCACGGCACCAAGGTGTTCACGATCGCGGCGTACGCGTCGCGTGGTGTGGAGAAGCTCGACGGCGTCGTCGTGCACGCGTCGCCGGGCACCGAGGCCGCCGTGCTCGCGGATCTCGGCAACGCCGGCGAGGCCGGGGCCGCTGCCCGGGCCGCGCTCGGACCGGACTCGATCATCGTCGTCGGCGAGCGGCTGGCCGCGGTGCCGGGCGGGTACTCGACGGCGCTCCGGCTCGCGCTCGACACCGGCGCGCAGCTGGCCTGGATCCCGCGCCGTGCGGGTGACCGGGCCGCGCTCGAGGCCGGCTGCCTGCCGGGCCTGCTGCCCGGTGGCCGCCTGGTCAGCGACCCGCAGGCGCGGGTCGACCTGCAGGCCGCCTGGGGCGTGGAGAGCCTGCCGGCCCAGCCGGGCAAGGACCTCACCGAGATCGTCCGGGACGCCGGATCGCTGCAGGCGCTGGTCGTCGCGGGTGTCGAGATCGACGACCTGCCCGACCCGGCCGCGGCCCTGGCCGCGCTCGCGGCGGCGCCGTTCGTGGTCAGCTTCGAGGTCCGCAACTCCCAGGTGACCGAGTACGCCGACGTGGTCTTCCCGGTCGTACCGCCGGTGGAGAAGTCCGGCACCTTCGTGAACTGGGAGGGCCGCGAGCGGCCGTTCCCGGTCGCGCTGAAGGTGCCGGCCGCGATGCCGGACGTCCGCGCGCTGGCCGCGCTGGCGCAGGAGATGGGCCGCTCGCTCGGCTTCAGCACGTCCGACGGCGCGAAGCGGGAGTACGACGAGCTCGGCCGCTGGGACGGCGACCGGGCCCAGGAGCCGACGTACCAGGCCGGTCCGGCCCTCGGCGCGTTCGACTCCACCCGGCTCGCGACCTGGCGGATGCTGATCGACGACAGCCGCGCCTGCGACGGTGAGCCGCATCTGACCGCGACCGCGCGCAAGCCGGTCGCCCGGATCTCGCTCACCACCGCGCACCGGATCGGTGTCGCCGACGGCGACGAGCTGGTGGTGAGCACCGACGCCGGATCGATCCGGCTGCCGGTCGTCATCACCCCGATGACCGACAACGTGGTCTGGCTGCCGACGAACTCGGCCGACTCGCACGTGCGCCGGTCGTTGCACGCAGACCATGGCTCGATCGTGACGATCGCCGGAGGGAACGCATGAGCTCCATCCCACTCGCGGTACCGGACGCCGGGGTCGGGCACGACCCGTGGTGGGTCATCCTGATCAAGGTCCTGTTCATCTTCGTCTTCCTCGTGGTGCTGACGCTGTTCAACATCTGGTGGGAACGCCGGGTGGTGGCGCGGATGCAGCACCGGATCGGCCCGAACGTGCACGGCCCGCAGGGTCTGCTGCAGTCGCTGGCCGACGGTGTGAAGCTGATGCTCAAGGAAGACCTGATGCCGAAGGGCGTCGACCGGCTGGTGTTCGTCCTGGCGCCGGCGATCGTCGCGGTGCCGGCCTTCCTCACCTTCGCGGTGATCCCGTTCGGGCCGACGGTGAAGATCCCGTTCACCGACACCTACACCCGGCTGCAGCTCACCGACCTGCCGGTCTCGGTGCTGTACGTGATGGCGGTCGCCTCGATCGGTATCTACGGCATCGTCCTCGGCGGCTGGTCGTCGAACTCGACGTACTCGCTGCTCGGCGGTCTGCGCTCCAGCGCGCAGATGATCTCGTACGAGGTCGGCATGGGCCTGGCGCTGGTGACCGTGTTCCTGTTCGCCGGCTCGATGTCCACCTCGGAGATCGTGGCGGCGCAGTCGCACCAGACCGTGCACTTGTTCGGGGCCGACATCCCGCTGCCCGGGTGGTACGCGTTCCTGCTGTTCCCGTCGTTCGTGATCTACGTGGTCTCGATGGTCGGCGAGACGAACCGGGCGCCGTTCGACCTGCCGGAGGCCGAGGGCGAACTGGTAGCGGGCTTCCTGACCGAGTACTCCTCGATCAAGTACGCGATGTTCTTCCTGGCCGAGTACATCAACATGGCGACCGTGTCCGCGCTGGCCACCACGCTGTTCCTGGGCGGCTGGCGGGCGCCGTGGCCGATCTCGCTCTGGGACGGCGCGAACTCCGGCTACTGGCCGGTGCTGTGGTTCATGGGCAAGCTGATGGGCTTCATCTTCTTCTACATCTGGCTGCGCGGAACGCTGCCGCGACTGCGCTACGACCAGTTCATGAAGCTCGGCTGGAAGGTCCTGATCCCGGTCTCGCTGTGCTGGATCCTGCTGGTCGCCACCGTCCGCGCGGTCGGCCGGGAGACCGATTTCAGCCGGACGACGCTCCTGGTCGCGGCCGCGATCGTGCTGGTGCTCGCGGTGCTCAGCATGTTCGCTCCGCAGAAGCCCAAGCCCGAGCAGGTCACCGAGGCCGACCGCGCGGAGGACTTCGACGCGTTCGCCGGCGGCTTCCCGGTGCCACCCCCGATGGCCGTCAACACTCCGAGCCGAAGCGAGGAAGCCAGAAATGGCTAGTGTCAAAGAGTCCCTCTGGGACCCGGTAGCCGGGTTCGGGGTCACCTTCCGGACGATGTTCCGCAAGGTGTTCACCGAGCAGTACCCGTTCGAGAAGAAGCCGACCGCGCCCCGGTTCCACGGCCGGCACCAGCTGAACCGCTGGCCGGACGGGCTGGAGAAGTGCATCGGCTGTGAGCTGTGTGCGTGGGCCTGCCCCGCGGACGCGATCTACGTCGAGGGCGCGGACAACACCGACGGCGACCGGTTCTCGCCGGGCGAGCGGTACGGCCGGGTGTACCAGATCAACTACCTGCGCTGCATCCTCTGCGGCCTGTGCATCGAGGCGTGCCCGACCCGGGCGCTCACGATGACCAACGAGTACGAGCTGGCCGACACCAGCCGCGCGTCCCTCATCTACGAGAAGAAGGACCTGCTGGCGCCGCTGCTCCCGGGCATGCAGGAGCCGCCGCACGAGATGCAGCTGGGCAAGACCGAGAAGGACTACTACCTCGGGCTCACCGGCGCTGCGGCCAAGGCCGACGGGAGTGACGCCAAATGATCGGTCTCGTCACCGGCCCGCAGGTCGCGTTCTGGATGCTGGCTCCGGTCATGATCCTGGCCGCGATCGGGATGGTGCTGGTCCGCAAGGCGGTGCACTCGGCGCTGCTGCTGGCGACGGTGATGATCTGTCTCGCGGTGCAGTACGCCGCGCAGGACGCGCCGTTCCTGTTCGCGGTCCAGATCATCGTCTACACCGGCGCGATCCTGATGCTGTTCCTGTTCGTGCTGATGCTGGTCGGCGTCGACGCGTCCGACTCGCTGGTCGAGACGATCCGCGGTCAGCGGCTGCTCGCCGGGATCGCGTTCCTGGGCTTCGGCGTCCTGCTGGTCGCCGCCGTCGGCAACGCGGTCTACGGCAATCCGGTCGGGCTGGCCGGCGCGCAGCCGGACGGGAACCCGAAGGCCATCGCGAACCTGCTGTTCAGCAAGTACGTCTGGGCCTTCGAGGTCACGTCGGCGCTGCTGATCACCGCGGCGATGGGCGCCATGATGCTGGCCCACCGCGAGCGGCTGACCAAGAAGCGCACCCAGCGCGACCACGCCGAGGAGCGGATCCGCAAGTACGCCGAGCAGGGCATCCACCCCGGCCCGCTGCCGACCCCCGGTGTGCTGGCCCGGCACAACGCCGTCGACACCCCGGCCCTGCTGCCGGACGGGTCGATCGCACCCACCTCGGTTTCGCGCGTGCTCCAGGCACGTGGCACCGTGTTGCCCGAGGCCGAGGAGCGCGCGGACATCGAAGAGGTGCGCGAGCTCGACCTGGGCGAGGCGTACCCGTCCGAGGCGGAGAGCACCGACACGACCGGATTCGTCGGCGAGGAGGACAAGGCGTGAGCGAGCGCAGCGAGCGAACCATCAGGCGCAGCACCCTTTTGTCATGCGCGCCCGGAGCGAAGCGAGGACGCGCATGACCACCGAGCCGTACATCGTGCTCGCGGCGATCCTGTTCAGTATCGGCGCGCTCGGCGTGCTGGTCCGCCGCAACGCCATCGTCGTCTTCATGTGCGTCGAGCTGATGCTGAACGCGACCAACCTCGCGTTCGTCAGCTTCGCCCGCCAGCACGGCAACCTCGACGGCCAGATCGCCGCCTTCTTCGTGATGGTGGTGGCCGCGGCCGAGGTCGTGATCGGGCTGGCGATCATCATGGCCATCTTCCGCACCCGTCGCTCGGCCTCGGTCGACGACGCCAACCTGCTCAAGTACTGAGGTAAGCACCCCATGAGTCATGAGCTGACGTGGCTGCTGGTTGCCGTACCAGCGGTGTCCGCGGCGATCCTGCTGCTCGGTGGCAAGGCCACCAACGCGTGGGGTCACCTGCTGGGCACGCTGGCGCCGGTGATCTCCTTCGTCTTCGGCGTCGTGCTGTTCGTCCAGATGCGCGGCCTGTCCGGCGAAGAGCGGTCCGAGACGGTCAACCTGTTCGAGTGGTTCTCGGTCGGCCACATCAAGGTCGAGTTCAGTCTGCTGATCGACCCGCTGTCGATCCTGTTCGTGCTGCTGATCACCGGTGTGGGTTCGCTGATCCACGTCTACTCGATCGGTTACATGGAGCACGACCCGCGCCGGCGGCGGTTCTTCGGCTACCTGAACCTGTTCATCGCGGCGATGCTGCTGCTGGTGCTCGCGGCCGACTATCTGCTGGTGTTCGTCGGCTGGGAGGGCGTCGGCCTGGCGTCGTACCTGCTGATCGGCTTCTGGCAGCACAAGACCTCGGCCGCGGTCGCCGCGAAGAAGGCGTTCGTGGTGAACCGGGTCGGTGACATCGGCCTGTCGCTCGCGGTGATGAGCATGTGGGTGCTGTTCGGCTCCTCGGCCTTCTCCACGGTGTTCGCGGGTGCCGACCAGCTGTCGAAGACCTGGGCCACGCTGCTCGGCCTGATGCTGCTGCTGGCCGCCTGCGGCAAGTCCGCGCAGGTGCCGCTGCAGTCCTGGCTGCTGGACGCGATGGAGGGCCCGACCCCGGTGTCGGCGCTGATCCATGCGGCGACCATGGTCACCGCCGGCGTCTACCTGGTGGTGCGGTCCGGAGTGATCTACGAGCAGACCGAGGCGGCGTCGACCGCGGTGGTCATCGTCGGTACGGTCACCGCCCTGGCCGGTGCGATCATCGGTTGCGCCAAGGACGACATCAAGAAGGCGCTGGCCGGTTCGACGATGAGCCAGATCGGCTACATGATGCTGGCCGCCGGCCTCGGCCCGGCCGGCTACGTGTTCGCGATCTTCCACCTGCTCACGCACGGCTTCTTCAAGGCCAACATGTTCCTCGGCGCCGGATCCGTCATGCACGGCATGAACGACGACGTGAACATGCGCCACTACGGCGCGCTGCGGACGGCGATGAAGATCACCTTCGTGACGTTCGGCTTCGGCTACCTGGCGATCCTCGGCATCCCGCCGTTCGCCGGCTTCTTCAGCAAGGACAAGATCATCGAGGCCGCGTTCGCGGACAACACGGTGATCGGTCTGTGCGCGCTGCTCGGCGCCGGGCTCACCGCGTTCTACATGACGCGGGTGATGATCATGACGTTCTTCGGCAAGAAGCGCTGGGCCGAGGACGTGCACCCGCACGAGTCGCCGAAGGTGATGACGTGGCCGCTGATCATCCTGGCCGCGCTCTCGCTGGCCGGCGGTGCGCTGTACTTCGCCGGTCACTGGATCGTCGGCTGGCTCGAGCCGGTGGTCGGGCACGAGGAGGAGCACCCTCCGGTGAGCGCAGCGGTGATGACGATCATCACCCTCGCGGTGGTTGCCGTCGGCATCGCGATCTCGGTGCTGATGTACCGCCGGGAGGTGCCGCGGGAGGCTCCGGCCGGCTCGCCGCTGACCAAGTTCGCGCGTCGTGACCTGTACGGCGACGCGCTGAACGAGGCGGTCTTCATGCGCCCGGGGCAGTACCTGACCCGGACGCTGGTCTGGCTCGACAACCGGGGCGTCGACGGCCTGGTCAACGGCCTGGCCGCACTGTTCGGCGGGCTGTCCGGCCGGCTCCGCCGGGTCCAGACGGGCTTCGTCCGTTCGTACGCACTCAGCATGGTCTTCGGCGCCGCATTCGTGGTCGTCGCCCTCCTCGCGGTGAGGTTGTCGTGAACATCGGTTGGCTGACCCTGTTACTGCTCCTGCCGTTCGTCGGGGCCATCGCGACGATGCTGGTGCCGAAGGCGAAGGCGCTGACGGCCAAGCAGGTCGCGCTCGGGTTCTCGCTCGTGACGCTGGTGCTGACCGCGATCGTCGCGATCGGCTACCAGCGCAACGGCGCCGAGGACTACGCCGTGACGCACACCTGGATCAAGGCCTTCGGCGCGCACTACGCGCTCGGCCTGGACGGCGTGGGCATCGTCCTGGTGGTGCTGACCGCGCTGCTGACGCCGATCGTGATGATCGCGTCCTGGAACGACGCGCAGCAGGGCCGCTGGTCGGAGAAGTCCTTCTTCGCCTGGATCCTCGGCCTGGAGGCGCTGTCGATCGGCGTGTTCGCCGCCACCGACGTGTTCTTGTTCTACGTGCTGTTCGAGGCCACGCTGATCCCGATGTACTTCCTGATCGGCGGCTTCGGCGGCCCGCAGCGTTCGTACGCCGCGGTGAAGTTCCTGCTCTACTCGCTGCTCGGCGGTCTGCTGATGCTGGCTTCGGTCGTCGGCCTGTACGTCGTCTCCGCGCGGCAGGGCGACCCGTCGTACCTGCTGTCGGACATGATGAAGCTGGACATGAGCCAGAACACCGAGCGCTGGCTGTTCCTCGGCTTCATGTTCGCGTTCGCGGTGAAGGCGCCGATGGTGCCGTTCCACACCTGGCTGCCGGACGCGGCCGGTGAGGCGACGCCGGGGACGTCGGTGCTGCTGGTCGGCATCCTGGACAAGATCGGCACCTTCGGGATGATCCGGTTCTGCCTGGGCCTGTTCCCGAACGCGTCCGAGTGGGCCACCCCGGTGGTGCTGGTGCTGGCGCTGATCTCGGTGCTGTACGGCGCGCTGCTGGCGATCGGGCAGACCGACATCAAGCGGCTGATCGCGTACACCTCGATCTCGCACTTCGGCTTCATCGTGATGGGTATCTTCGCGCTGACGTCACAGGGCCTGACCGGGTCGACGCTGTACATGTTCAACCACGGTCTCTCGACCGCGGCGCTGTTCCTGGTCGCCGGGTATCTCGTGTCCCGGCGCGGGTCCGCCCGGATCGCCGACTACGGCGGGGTGGAGAAGGTTGCACCGGTGCTCGCCGGGACCTTCCTGTTCGCCGGCCTGTCCAGCCTGGCGCTGCCCGGTCTGTCGCCGTTCATCTCCGAGTTCATGGTGCTGGCCGGGACCTTCAGCAAGCACCGGACGATCGCGGTGATCGCGGTGGTCGGTATCGTGCTGGCCGCGCTGTACATCCTGCTGATGTACCAACGCACGATGACCGGCCCGGTCCGCGACGGGATCGAGAAGCTCAAGGACCTGAACGTGCGTGAGGTCTTCGCGATCGCACCGCTGATCGTCCTGATCATCGGCCTCGGAATCTTCCCGAAGCCGATCGTCGACATCATCAAGCCCGCCGTCGAGGCGACCATGCAGCATGTGGGCGTCACCGACCCGGCACCGGAGATCCCCGCGACGGAGGGACAGAAGTGAGCGCGTTGTTGCTGCCGCTGGCGGACTTCACGGCGCCGAAGATCGAGTACAACGAGCTGGCTCCGCTGCTCGTCGTGTTCGGCGCGGCGTGTGTCGGCGTCCTGGTCGAGGCGTTCCTGCCGCGGCCGTTGCGGCACCTGGTGCAGCTGGCGATCACGGTGGTCGCCCTGGTCGTGTCCGGTGTCCTGACCGGCATCCTGATGAACGACAAGAAGGAGCTGGTCGCCGCGCAGGGCGCGATCTCGGTCGACGGCCCCGCGCTGTTCACCTGGATCGTCCTGCTGGCGCTGACGCTGATCAGCGTGCTGCTGTTCGCGGAGCGCTCGATCGACGGCGGCCTGTCCGCGTTCGCCGGCCAGGCGGCCGCCGTACCGGGCTCCGAGGCCGAGCGCGAGGGCACCGCGGCGCGTATCGAGCACACCGAGATCTTCCCGCTGACGCTGTTCGCGGTCGGCGGCATGATGCTGTTCGCGGCCTCGAACGACCTGCTCGTGCTGTTCGTCGCGCTCGAGGTGTTCTCGCTGCCGCTGTACCTGCTGTGCGGGCTGGCCCGCCGGCGCCGGCTGATCTCGCAGGAAGCCGCGATGAAGTACTTCCTGCTCGGCGCCTTCTCGTCGGCGTTCCTGCTGTTCGGGATCGCGCTGCTGTACGGGTACGCCGGCACGATGTCGCTCGGCGGGATCGCGGACGCGCTCGGCACGCAGACCGGCGGCGACGCCATCCTGCTCGCCGGCACCGGCCTGCTGGGAGTCGGCCTGCTGTTCAAGGTCGGCGCCGTGCCGTTCCACTCCTGGACGCCGGACGTCTACCAGGGCGCGCCGACGCCGGTCACCGGCTTCATGGCGGCCTGCACCAAGATCGCCGCGTTCGTCGGGCTGATGCGGGTCTTCTACGTCGCGCTCGGCGGGACGCGCTGGGACTGGGCGCCGATGATGTGGATCGTCGCGATCCTCACCATGGTGGTCGGTTCGATCGTCGCGATCACGCAGACCGACGTGAAGCGGATGCTGGCGTACTCGTCGATCGCGCACGCGGGCTTCCTGCTGACCGCGTTCGTCGGCCTCGCGCAGGTCGGGAGCGGCGTGCACAACGGCATCACCTCGACGCAGGCGGTGCTGTTCTACCTGGTCGCGTACGGCTTCCCGACGATCGGCGCGTTCGCCGTCGTGACGCTGGTGCGCGACGCGGGCGGCGAGGCGACGCACCTGTCCCGCTGGGCGGGCCTGGGCAAGAAGTCGCCGCTGCTGGCCGGGATCTTCGCGTTCTTCCTGCTGTCCTTCGCCGGCATCCCGCTGACCGCGGGCTTCACCGGCAAGTGGGCGGTCTTCAGCGCGGCATGGACCGGCGGCGCGTGGCCTTTGGTGGTTGTCGCTGTCCTGTCCAGCCTGGTCGCCGCGTTCTTCTACGTCCGCGTGATCGTGCTGATGTTCTTCTCCGACCTGCCGGCCGACGCGCCGGACGTGGCGCTGCCGGGCTGGCAGACCACGAGCGCCGTGGCGCTGGGTCTCGCTGCCACCGTCGTCCTCGGCCTGGTCCCCGGACCGGTGCTGGACCTGGCGGCCCGAGCTGGTGAGTTCATCCGTTGAGTCCGACCCCGCTGCCGGCCGAGAGCCTGGGATTCGAGTTCGCCGACGCAGGCCTCGAGTCCCGGGTCCGTGCCGGGCTGGAGCTTGTCGAGCAGGCGCTGCTCGACGCGACCGAGTCCGAGGCGCCGTTCGTCACCGCCGCCGCGCGGCACGTCATGGTTGCCGGTGGCAAGCGGTTCCGGCCGCTGCTGGTCCTGCTGGGGGCGGAGTTCGGCGCTGACGCCGGGGCGGACGGCGTGGTGAAGGCGGCCGTGGTCGTCGAGCTGACCCACGTCGCGACGCTGCACCACGACGACGTGATGGACGAGGCCGCGCTGCGCCGCGGGTCCTCGACCGCGAACGCGCGCTGGGACAACTCGGTGGCGATCCTGTCCGGCGACTGGCTGTTCGCCCGGGCGTCGGACCTGGTCGCGGACCTCGGCCCGGAAGCGGTCCGGATCCAGGCCCGGACCTTCGGCCGGCTGGTCGAGGGCCAGATCCGCGAGACGCTCGGCGTCGGCGAGGGGCAGGACCCGCTCACGCACTACCTGTCGGTGGTCGCCGACAAGACCGGCTCGCTGATCGCGACGTCCGTCCTCTTCGGCGCCCGGTACGCCGGTGCCTCGGAGGAGATCCAGGAATCGCTGCGGGCGTTCGGCGAGGAGATCGGCGTCGCCTTCCAGTTGGCCGACGACCTGCTGGACATCGCGTCTGAGTCCGGGCAGTCCGGCAAGACGCCCGGCACCGACCTGCGTGAGGGTGTGCCCACGCTGCCGGTGCTGATCTTCCGCGCCCAGGCAGACCCGGCGGACCCCACGGACGCCCGCCTGCTGGAGTTGCTGGACTCGGACCTGGCCGACGACGCCCGCTTGTCCGAGGCGCTCGACCTGCTCCGCTCCCACGCCGCCTTCCGCCAGGCCGAGGACGACGTACGCCGCCGCGCCGCCGACGCCCGCAAACTCCTCAGCACCCTCCCCGAAGGCCCCGGCCGCCAGGCCCTCGACGCCCTCTGCGACCTGGTAGCCACCCGCTCCGTCTGACCTGAGCCCTGGGCCGCTTCGCGACTCTGTGCGATGCTGTGCCGACTATGGGTGAGCGGGATGTTGTGTTGCCGGTGGCCGGGCGGTCGGTGGAGTCGTTGGCCGAGAGTGTGTTGCTGCATCTGCCGGCGTTGACCGACGCGCTGGTCGAGACGATCTACGCGCAGAACCCGGCGTACCGGGTGATGGATGCGGTTCCGCAGCAGGATCTGTGGCGGTCGTGTCATGACAACGTGGCTCGGGTCGTGCAGATGATCGCCGACAACGACGACCACTTCGACGCGGCGCAGGCGACCGGGCGGCGGCGCGCTGAGCAGCGGATGCCGCTGGACGACGTCCTGAAGTCGTTCCGGCTCGGCGGGCGGCTGGTGTGGGAGGCGTTGATCGAGGAGGCCCGCGCCCAGGGTGCGGTCGATTCGGAGGCGCTGCTGGATGTCGCGTCCAAGGTCTGGGAGGTCGTCGACCGGACGTCGTCGCAGGTCGCGGCCGCCTACCACGTCGCCGAGCGGCAACTCGTCCGCGCCGACGAGCGCCGCAGGTCGACGCTCTGGGAGGGCCTGCTGCACGGCCGCGGGAAGGACCGCGCGTTCGTCCAGGAAGCCGCCACGGTCCTCGACGTACCGATCGACGGCCGCTACCTGGTGGTGGCCATCGACAACTTGGTCGACGACGAGTGCACGACATCTTCGTTCGTACGCCGGTTCGCGGGTGTCCGGGTCGCCTCCGCGTGGCAGGTGCGTCCGCAGACCGTCGTCGGCTTGCTTGCGCTCGGCACGGAATCGCTGCCGAAGGCACTCGGCATCCTGCGCGATGTCGTGCATGCACCCGCGGGTCTGTCCGGCGTGGTGAACGGGCTGGCTGAGGTCAATCTCGCGTACCGGCAGGCGATGCTGGCCCGGCGGACCCTGCCGGCCGGTCAGATCGACGTGGCAGCTCTGACGGAGCGGCTGCCCGAGGCGTTGTTGCTCAGCGCACCGGAGTTGGCCGGGCAACTGGTCCAGACCTGGCTGGTTCCGCTGACCACGGTGCCGGCCTCGGAACGCGACCTCCTGCTCGACACCTTGGACAAGTGGGTGACGGCCGCCGGATCCGTCCGCCGGACAGCGGATCTCGCGCACTGTCACCGGAACACAGTCATCAACCGCCTGCACCGGGTGCATCAGATCACCGGCCGTGACGTCACCGAGGACGGTTGCCAGCTCGAACTCGGCCTTGCCCTGCGGGCGTTCAAGCTCTTCCCTGCGTGACCGATGGGTGTGCCTGTGCGTTGTGCACAGTGAACCCCTGCAAAACCTGGGCATTGCGGCCATGCCGTCGCCGCGGCGGCGGTGCCAGACTGCGTTCCCAGCATTGCTCGAGCACGGAGGACCCAGATGACCGAACGCAGCGAGAAGCCGGCCGGCCGACGGGGCCTGCTGGGCAGACGCAAGGTCCTCGGGTACCTGATCGCCGCCCCCACACTCGCGGTCGGAGTCAGTTGGGTCGCCAACGAATCCGGCTCGCGGTCCGCGGATGCGGCGGTTCCCTCGCTGCCGCAGCCGCCGGACATCTTCGACCTGGGCGACCTGCAGAACCTCGCGGCCGCGCCGACGTCCGGCCTGATCACCGTGGAGCTGAAGACCGACGGCACCGCGCACTTCGCGGTGCCGCGTTGCGAGGTCGGCCAGGGCATCACGACCGCGTTCGCGATGATGGTGGCCGAAGAGCTGGATCTCCCGATGAACAAGGTCGAGATCACGCTCGCCGACGCGCGGCCCGAGCTGCTGATGAACCAGCTCACCGGCGGCTCGAACTCGATGCGCAGCATGTACCTCCCGGTCCGGACGGCGGCCGCGCTCGCCCGGCAGCGCCTGGTGGAGACGGCTGCCGAGCACTGGGCCGTCGACGCCGGCCGGCTGACCACCCGCAAGGGCGTGGTGAGCGGGCCGAGCGGGCGTACGGCGACGTACGGATCGCTGGCGAAGGCGGCGGCCGCCTCGACGACGGTCACGTTCTCCGCGGAGCTCAAGGACCCGTCCGAGTTCAAGGTCCTCGGGCAGCCGCGGAACCGGGTCGACGGCCACGACATCGTCACCGGCCGCAAGGAGTTCGCGATGGACCTGCAGGTCCCGGGCGCGAAGCCGACCATGGTGGCCAGGCCGCCGACGATCAACGGGACGCTTCGGTCGATCAACAACCTCGCGGCGCTGCGGGCGCTGCCGGGGATCACCGACGTCGTTGGCATCACCCACGGTGTCGCGATCCGCGGCGAGACCTTCGGCCAATGCATCGACGCGATCCAGAAGGTCGACGCGACCTGGGGCCCGGGCACCGTCGACGACGAGTCCGACGCGACGGTGCTGGCCAAGCTGCGGGCGGCGCAGCTGCCGATGGCCGTTCCGCCGGTCCTGGCGCAGACCATCGACGCCGAGTTCGTGTTCGCGTTCGCCAGCAACAGCCCGCTCGAACCGGACTGCGCGATCGCCGACGTCCGCCCGGACGGCGCCGAGATCTGGTCGTGCCTGAAGGTCCCGATCGTGGCCCAGGAGGACATCGCCAAGCAGCTCGGCCTGCCGATCGACGCTGTGCAGGTGCATGTCGTCCAGGGCGGCGGCTCGTTCGGCCGGCACCTGTTCCACGACGTGGCGGCCGAGGCGGCGGAGATCTCGCAGAAGATGGGCAAGGCGGTGAAGCTGTCCTGGTCGCGGACCGACAACTTCCGCCAGGGCCGCACGCACCCGATGTGCACGTCTCGCGTCCGGGTGAACTACCTGGCCGGCAACGTGCTCAGCTACGAGCAGCGCCATACGAGTGTGCAGACCGACTTCGGTCACGGTCTCGGCGAGATGATCACCGCGTTCGCGGCGGACCTGCCGGTCGGCGGCAACCTGTCGTTCGCGGAGACGATCTTCGCGCTGACCCAGTCCTCGCCGTACGACTTCGGGGTCACCACGCAGCTGCTCAACGAGATCCCGCTGAAGTTCAACACCGGCAGCATGCGCAACATCTACTCGCCGAACGTGGTCTGCGCCGAGGAGCTGGTGGTTGATCAGCTCGCCAAGAAGATGGGCCAGGACCCGGTCCGGTTCCGGCGGAACTTCCTCAAGGACCAGCGGTTGCTCGCCGTGCTGAACAAGGCGGCCGAGGTCGGCCACTGGGGCAAGGCGATGCCGAAGGGTACGGCGCAGGGCATCGCGGTGCACTCGGAGTACCGGGCCGCGGTCGCGACGCTGGTCGAGATCGACTGCCGGCCGGAGACCGTGAACCGGCCGGTCGAGGGCGAAGCGGTGACCGGTCCGCGGGTGACCAAGGCGGTGATCGCCGTCGATCCCGGGTTCTGCATCAACCCGCGCGGCCTGGAGGCCCAGATGATCGGCGGTCTGCAAGATGCGATCGCGCTGGCGCTGACGTCGAGCCTGCACATCAAGAACGGCATCCCGCTCGAAGGCAGCTGGGACAACTACTTCTACACCAGGGAGTGGAACACGCCGCTGGACGTCGAGGTCGTGATCATGCCGAACACCGGTGACAGCCCGAGCGGCGCCGGTGAGCTGTCGGTGGCCCCGGCGTTCGCCGCGGTCGCCTGTGCCTACGCGCGGGCCACCGGCACGCTGCCGAAGTACTTCCCGATCAACCACGGCACGCTGAGCTTCGAGCCGTTGCCGGTGCAGCCGTCCACTCCGCAGTCGCCGACCGACGGCCTCGACCACACGTTCTGAGGAATCTCATGCCAACGCACACTTTCAAGCTCAACGGCAAGCAGATCAGCGTCGAGGCCGAGGACAGCGTCCGGCTGCTGTGGGTCCTGCGCGACCTGCTCGGCGTCACCGGGCCGAAGTACGGCTGCGCGCTGGAGGTGTGCAAGTCGTGCACCTCGCACATCAACGGCAAAGCGTTCAACCCGTGCTCGGTCCAGGTGAAGGACATCGAGCCGTCGGACGAGGTCACGACGATCGAAGGCCTGCCGGCGACGGTCGGCAAGGACCTGCACCCGATGCAGGAGGCCTGGCTGAAGTACGACGTCGCCCAGTGCGGCTACTGCCAGCCCGGTCAGATCATGGCCGCCGTCGCGAAGGTGAAGCAGGCCCGCGCGGAGGGCCGCGACATCACCGACGCGGACCTCGACGAGCTGCGCAACATCTGCCGCTGCGGCACGTACTCCCGGATTCGCGAGGCCGTGAAGGCCGGCGCGGAGGACATGGGTGCGTGACGTCGTCGCGCACGTCCGGCCCTGGTACGGCGAGAGGTTCGCGCTCGCCACGGTGATCGGCACGTTCCGTTCGGCGCCGCGGCAACCGGGCGCGTCGATGGCGGTGTCCGGCGCCGGCACGGTGGTCGGCAGCGTCTCGGGCGGCTGTGTCGAGGCCGACGTGTACGCGGTGGCCGAAGAGGTGATCCGGACCGGGGTGCCGGTGGTCCGGCGGTACGGGATCTCCGACGACGACGTGTTCGCGATCGGCCTGACCTGCGGCGGTCTGCTCGACGTCCTGGTGGAGCCGGTCGACCCGGCGTCGTACCCCGAGTTCGGCGCGGTCGCGGAGGCGATCGCGACAGGCCGGCCGATGGCGGTGGCGACCGTGGTCACGGCGGGCGAGCGCCTCGGCCGGCGCCTCGTCATCGGCCCTTCGGTCACCGGCGCCGTCGACGTCGGCGTTGATGTCCAGGGCAGCCTGGGCGACGCCGGTCTGGACGCGGCGGTGGTGCAGGACGCGCTGGCGATGATCAGCAGCGGTTCGACCGCGATCCGCGAGTACGGCGTGCACGGGGACTGCGGGCAGGCCGACGTCGCCGTGTTCGTCCAGGCACTGACGCCGCCGCCGCGGATGTTCGTGTTCGGGGCGATCGACTTCGCGGCGGCCGTGGCGCGGGTCGGCAAGTTCCTCGGGTACCACGTGACGGTGTGCGACGCCCGCGGCGTCTTCGCCACCCGTGCCCGGTTCCCGGAGGCCGATGAGGTCGTTGTCGACTGGCCGCACCGGTTCCTCGCGGGCGTCCTCGACCAGGTCGACCGCCGGACGGCGCTGTGCGTGCTGACCCATGACCCGAAGTTCGACGTACCGCTGCTGCAGGTGGCGCTGCGGACGGACGCCGGCTACATCGGCGCGATGGGGTCGCGGCGTACCCACTTCGACCGGCTGTCGCGGTTGCGCGCCGCGGGCGTCACCGAGGACGAGTTGGCCCGGCTGACGTCACCGACCGGCCTGGACCTCGGCGCCCGGACGCCCGAGGAGACGGCGATCTCGATCGCGGCCGAGATCATCGCCTCCCGCAGCGCGGCCAGTGCGCGTCCGCTGTCCACCACGACGGGCCGGATTCACGGCGCGCTCATCGCGACGTGAGCTGGCGGACCGACGGGCGGTGGTCCTCGACGTACCCGCCGTCGGGGCGCCGGACGATCCGGCCGGTCTCGATGCCGTGCGTCGCGATCTCCAGCTCCTGCTGCTGCAGGCCGAGGCAGACACGGCGCGTGATGAAGAGCGCGGCGGGCGGACCGACGATCAGCAGGATCTGGAACAGCCGCAGCAGCGTGTTGAACGAGAGATGGAACTGTACGGCGATCGTGTCGGCGCCGGCGGCGGCCCAAAGGACGCCGTAGAACACGATGCCCGCGACGCCGATGCCGGTGCGCGTCGGGTTGGCGCGCGGCCGCGCGAGCTCGTAGTGATCCGAGCGGTCGCCGGTCACCCGTTCCTCGATGAACGGGTAGACCGCGACGAGCAAGAGGAACAGCGTGCAGAGCGCAACCGGCAACAGGACGGCCAGGCTGATCGTCTTTCCCCACCAGACGACCTCCCAGCCGGGCGCGAGCCGGAGCGACCCGTCCAGGAACGCGAGGTACCATGCCGGGCCGACGCCGGCCGAGGTGTCCGCCGGGTCGGCAGGCCCGTACAGCCAGACCGGGTTGATCGTCGCGGTCGCGGCCATGACGAGCGAGACCCCGCCGACGAAGCAGAACAGGCCGGCGCTCTTCACCACGTCGACGCGTCCGGCGGTGCGCTGGGGCTTCTCCGCGGGCTGCTTCACGGGCTTGCGGAGCGCGAGCAGGACGAAGAGCGCGATGATCGCCGCCGGAAGGACGACGACGTGCAGCGGATAGAACCGGGAGATCACGTCGCCCGGGAACTCGCCGCCGAACAGCAGGTGCGACAGCGCGGAGCCGACGAACGGCGTCGCCTGCAGGACACCGTCGAGGACGGCGAGGCTGGTGCCCGAGGCCATGTCGTCCGGGAGCGAGGTCCCGGTGAGGCAGGCGCCCAGCGTGAGGACGAGCAGGCCGAAGACCACCAGCCAGTTCAGCCGCCGCGGCCGGCGGAAGGCCGCGGTGAAGAACAGTTGCAGCAGGTGCAGCGTGATCGCCGCGACCATGATCAGCGTGGCCCAGTGATGGACCTGCCGAACCAGTAGCCCGGCACGGGTCTCGAAGGTGATCGCGAGGGTCGAGTCCAGCGCCCGCGACATCTCGGTGCCGCGCAGTGGTCCGTACGGTCCGTCGTACACGACCGGCTCGACGGACGGTTTGTAGTCCACCATCAGGACCAGGCCGCTGATCATGATCACGACGAAGCTGTAGAAGGCGATCTGGCCGAACAACAGCGACCAGTGGTCGGGAAACACTCTCGCTCGCAGATTGCCCAGTCGACTCTGCATGCTGGACCTCCCTCGGTCATACATACGACACCGCAGCGCGCACGACTGTGACGCGACGTGCTACAGCTCACGTGCGCGGGCCGTGGCCGGTTGCGGACGGTCGCCGGACGGTCTCTGCAAGTGGAGCGGCGGTGGAACTGTGGGCGGATAAGGTCCTGCGGTGACCGAACGCACCTTGGGTAACGGCCGCTATGTCCTGAGTGAGCCTCCGCTCGGTGTGGGTGGGATGGGGACGGTCTGGAAGGCATTCGACTCCGTGCTGCACCGTGAGGTCGCGGTGAAGGAGCTGCGGATCCCCGACGGGCTGAACCCCGAGGAGCAGGACAAGCTCCGGCTGCGGGCGCTGCGCGAGGCGCGGGCCGCCGCCGGGCTGGATCACCCGGCGATCGTCACGATCCACGACGTCGTGGACGAGGGCGGCCGGCCGTGGATCGTGATGCGGCTGCTGCCGGGCCGGACACTCGACCACGTGGTCCGCGCGAACGGTCCGCTCAGCCCGCGGCGGGCGGCGGAGCTCGGCGTCCGGCTGGTCGAGGCGCTGAGCGCGGCGCACGCGAACGGCGTACTGCACCGCGACGTCAAGCCGCAGAACGTGATGTTCGGCGCCGACGACCGCTGGATGCTGACCGACTTCGGCATCGCCTCGGTCGCGGGCGCGACCCGCACGCTCACCGGCACCGGCATCGTGACCGGCACCCTCGGGTACGTCGCCCCGGAACGACTCTCCGGCGCCGAACCCGGCGCCCCCGCCGATCTGTGGGCCCTCGGAGCCACGCTGTACTACGCAGTCGAGGGCCACCACGCCTACGACTTCGACGACCTCCCGGCGATGATCGCCGCAGTCCTCACCCGCGACCCCGAACCGATGCGCCTCGCCGGTCCGCTCGCCCCGGTCATCGCCGGCCTGATGGAACGCGACCCGACCAAACGCCTCGACGCCACCGCAGCCCGCACCCAACTCCTGTCCACCGCCGGCGGCTACCCGACCTTCGAGAACCCCACCCAGCCCATCACCGCCCGCACCGAAAAGATCCCGACCGGAACGAAATTGCTGCCATCTGGCGAAGCGGTCGGCGTCTGGAGCACCCCGGCATTGCGGGCGAACGCCGGGATGCTGGTGGCGATGAATGCCGTGATGGGTACCTTGCTGGCCCTCCTGGTCTTCTCCCTGGCCAACGGCATGCCGGTCGGGATCGCCCTGGTCCTTGTCGTCGTGATGGCGGTCGGCGCCGGACTGGGCGCGTGGCTGGCGCCGAGCCTCGAACGGTGGATCGGCCTGCCCGCGGCTCTCCTCGGCAGCGCACTGGTCACAGGCGAATCCTTCGTCGGAGCGGGCCTGTTGATGGACCCGCGACGACCGATCGCGACGACAGCGCTGTGCGGCGTTGCCGTCGGCGCGTTCGCCGTCTGGCATCGCTTGTCCCGTGTACTGCGCCACCGTCTGCTTTCTGCTGAGCTACTGCATAGAGCGCGAACCGTCCACGGCGCCGTAGGTTCCGGTGCCCTCGTCGTGGGTGCGGCCGTCGGCGGTGGCTTCATCGCCCTCATCGGCACGAGAAAGCTCCCCGCGTACGACGGCAACATCGTGACGACGATTCTCGGCGGCGCCGGCCTCGTCGCGGTGCTGGCCGCGCTGCTGGCGATTCCCGCCGTACGATCGACGCCGACGAAACGCGTCGGCCGGTGGGCAGCGGTCGTGAGTACGTCGGCGGCGCTGGTGCTGCCGGTGATCATCGGCGTTCAAAGCATCGTCCACGACATCGAAGGCAGGGACGACTTCACCTCGCTGCCCAGCATCTGTTCATGGAGTTCGCTGTCTCAGGCCGGAGTTGCGCGCTTCATCGACGACCCGCCGGAGCCGGACGCGTTCACGGGAACCAGTTCCGTCGACTGCACCTGGGAGCGCATCGGTGAGGACCGCGCCGAGCTCGAGGTCTACGTCACGATGCACGACAACTCGCGCGACGCCAAGCGCCGAATGTCGTCGCGGCAGCAATCGGCCGAGGACGACGGCCACAGGGTCACCGCGCTCGCGTACGGTGACCAGTCCTACTGGTACCTGTACGACAGCTACCTCAACTCCGAGGACACGTTGGGTGTCGGCGTCGAGATCCGGATCGACAACGTGGTGATCGAGACCAAGCTCGAACGAGCCGACGACAAAGGCAGCCCGCCCGCTACCGAGGTCCAGGCACTGGCGGCCGACCTCGCGCGCCAGGTCGCCCAACACAAACCCCAGCGCTGACTCGCAATCCTCCGAAGCCCGGCTTCAGGGGCCGGTGTGTGGGTGTGGCCGGCGTGGGACTTGGTGTGTGCCGGTGTGGTCGACGACGAAGCGGAATCCGTGCGGGCTGGTCCATTCGATTCCGCCGGTAGGCAGGCGTCGGCTTCTCCAGCCGCCGAAGGTTTTGGCGCGGTGATGGAGCCGGCTCTGCGGTATGAGGTTGCCGACGCTGGTTTGACCGGGCGGGCCGGTGCCGTCCGGTGAGCGTCTCCGGCCAGGTGTCCGCGCTCCGGCTCGTGGGACCGGAGTCGCAGGTGGGCGCGTTGAGCCCGGTGGCCTTGCTGATGCCGACGCCCGCCGTACTGATGCCGCTGACGCCGACCGCATTGATGCCGCCGGCGCTGGCCGCACAGGTGCTGGTGCTGGGCCGGTGTGGTCGTACGGCCTGATGTGGTCCTGATCCATCGAGACCGTGGCTTCGGCGCCGCTGTACGGGAACATGTCGACCGGGTGCCGCAGGCGGACGCGTTCGCGGATGCGGTGGGGGATCTCGTAGCTGTGCACGCTGACTTGGTCGTGCAGGTCGATCACGGGCTTGATGATCACCTGGTCGTGGCCGAGCAATTCGCTGAGTTGGCCGGCAAGCAGGGGGCCGAGGTCCTCGACCCGAAGTACGCCGGTGCCGGTGGCAAGAGTCTTGTCGGTGAGGTGCACATACAGCGTGTGCCGGCTTCGGCGGCCGGGTCCGCCGCTCGCTGCGCCAAGACTGTTGCTGTAGGCATCGCATTTGATCGCGGCCAGCCGAGCCGCCAGGCTCCCGCCCAGCGCCTGCCGAGTGAACGCGTCCATGCTGTCCGAACCGTCGGCGTGATCCGCCGCGGCACCTGGTGCGGCGGTCTCGGTGGTGTCCGTGCGGGCCGGTTCGCCTGGGGCGGTTGTGGCTGTGGGACGGGTGCGGGCGAGGTGGCGTGCGACCTCGATCAACTGGTCCGCGGCGGCGGGATCGCAGATCCAGCCGATCGCCTTCGCCCGGCGCTGATCGAGGTCGTCGGTGTCGCCAAGCATCTTCAGTGCCCAGGCCAGATCGTCGATGGTGGCATCGAACCGGATCACATCGCCGGCGGCTGCGCGCACCCAGATCCGTTTGGTGCCGTGCTCATCGGATTGAGCGACGAACACACCGCGGGTCTTCGCGGCCGCCTCTGCATTCGCGTTGGCCTGCTCGGGATCGGCTTCCCAGATCGCTGCGGTGGTGATGGACTTGAGCTTGCGTGGGGTGACCGTGTTCACGATCCCCGCAACCCTGCCGTCCACGATCGCCGCGGCCTCCAACGACAGCGACAGGCACGCCTCGGCGATCTTGCGGGCGCGCCAGCTGAGCGCGTGCCCGGACAGCACCGCTGCCCATACGCGAGGCAGCCGGTGCCGCAGCGCCAGCGCCTCGCCCATCAACGACGCCGCCGCACCACTCGACATGCCCAGCACGGCACCGAACTCGACCGACGCGAACTCGGCCACCTCCGGACAGCCGTCGCCGCCGTACACGACGAACCGCTCACACCCGGGCAGCCGCTTGTGACCCGGAATCGTGGCGTTGCGGTCCGCGAACGCCAGTGCTGCCCGCAAGACCCCGACCGCGGCGTGTTCCTGATCTCGACCGTACTCGGCGGCCGCGGCCAGCAAGGCCCGTGTCGCTGAGTTCATCCAGATCATTCTCGAACATGTGCTCCATTGTAGATCACGGATGGATTACAGCAAGCCGGCAATGGCTGAAAATCCCTTGTGTGTAAGGTGAATAGGCCGCGGCCGCCGTCGGCCGGTCGAACATCGTCAGCGGTTCTGCCAGGTGGGGCTTTCGACGTAGTGGTTGTCGTAGAGGTCGCTGGTCTTGGCTACCTCGGCCCAGTCGGTTTCGCCTTGGTAGGCGGATTCGAGGAGGCGGTAGTAGCCGAAGCGGGGCTTGGCGTTGGTGAGGACGAAGAGGACCTCGGCCGGTTCGTTGCCCGCGGCCTCGAAGGCGTGCGGTGTGTTCGGCGGGACGAGCAGGTAGTCGCCCTGGTTCAGATCGACGAGGTTCTCGCCGGTGAGGACCCGCAGCGAGCCACCGAGTACGAAGAACAGCTCGGCGGCCTCGCGGTGCAGGTGCGGGGGAGCGCCTTCCTTGCCGGGCCGGAAGATCGACCGGTGGCTGGTCAGGTGCCCGCCGGTGTCGGTCACGTCGGCCAGCAACGAGACTCCGCTCGCGGACAGCGTCTCGGCTTCACCGGCGCGGATCAGTACGGTCATCGGAATCTCCTTTGTTCAGGATACTGAATGTCCAGAATCAATTCATCAGAACAGGCTGCGGGGGAGGCTCAGAGGTTGGCGAATCTGTTCCGGGTGTTGCCGGGGGCCTCCGGATCGAGGCGGACCACCTCGTCGGCGATGTCCGCGATCGACCGGCCCGCGAGCTCGCGGCGATAGGTCAGCTCGGCGCCGCGCATCGCCTGTGAGATCACGCAGACCTTGGTGTAGTCGGCCTTCGCGTCCGCGCCCGGGCCGCCCTTCAGGATCTGCGTGCAGCGGAAGGCCTCGTCGGGTCCGTCGATCGCGACGACGATGTCGAGCAGGCTGATGTCGCGCGGGTCGCGAGCCAACTGGAAGCCGCCCTTCGGTCCCGAGACCGACGTGAGGATGCCGGCCCGGGTGAGCGCCTGGAGTTGCTTGTTCAGATAGGCCGTGGGCAGGTCGTAGAAGGCCGCGAGCCGCTTGGCGGTGACCGCCTCGCCGGGGATCCAGCTGAGGTTCACGCAGCTGTGCATCACCCACTCGACGCCTTCGTTCATCCGCATAACCTGGATACTAAATGTCCTGAATATGATGCGTCAAGAGACACCCTGGGCCGCTGAGAGGCCCGGCACGTCAGACCGCCGACGCGGTCACCGCCGTACGTTCGAGGGCGACCGTCCGGCGGCGGCGGATGCGCAAGCTGTCGACGGTGAACAGCGCCAGCGCGAGCCACACCAGGCCGAAGCCCAGCCAGCGCATCGGGGTCATGTGCTCGTGGAAGACCACCAGGCCGAAGACGAACTGCATGATCGGCGCGATGTAGTTCAGCAGTCCGAGCGTCGTCATCGAACTGCGGGTCGCCGCGGCGCCGAAGAGCAGCAGCGGTACGGCGGTGATCGGCCCGGTCAGGATCACCAGCACGAGGTACGCCGTCCCGTGCGCGGTGACCGTCGTGTCGCCGTGCATCCCGAGCGCGACGATCCCGGCGATCGCGAACGGTACGACGGTGCCGGACTCGATCGCCATCCCCTCGATCGCGCCCGCGCCGGCCCGCTTCTTCGCCAGCCCGTAGAACCCGAACGAGAAGGTCAGGATGATCGCCACCCACGGCGGCCGCCCGTTCTCGATCGTCAGTCCGGCGACGGCCACGAACGCGATCCCGAGCGCCGTCCACTGGACCGGGCGGAGGTGTTCCTTCAGGACGAAGACGCCCAGCAGGACCGTGAACAGCGGTGTGATGAAGTACCCGAGCGAGGTCTCCACGACGTGACCGGTGCGCACGCCCCAGATGTAGGTCCCCCAGTTCGCCGAGATCAGGAACGCCGCCGCGATCAACGGCCACCGCCGGCGGGGCTCCGCGAGTAGGGCCTTCACCTTTGCGAACTTCCGCAGCGCGGCGACCAGGACGACGAGCGTCACCAGCGACCAGAGCACCCGGTGGGCGAGCAGCTCGAGCGGGCCGGACTGGTCGAGGAGCTTCCAGTACAGCGGGAACAGCCCCCAGATCAGGTAGGCGGCGAACCCGTAGATGAACCCTCGTCGCTGTTCCGGCACCCCGCCAGCCTAATCGCCTGACATTGGCATCTATCGACTTTGCTCATGACGTGAGACGGCCACGGCCCGTCCATCGGCTGACGCGGGGCGTGAAGCCGCTGGTGTGATGCGGTTGGATGGAGGGGTGGACACCAGGAGGCGCGCGTGGGTGTGAGGACCGGTCTGGTCTCGGTGACTTTTCGCCAGTTGCCGGTCGACCAGGTGGTGGAGGTGGCGGCGAAGTCCGGGCTCGCGGCGATCGAGTGGGGCGGTGACGTGCACGTCCCGCTCGGCAATCTGGTCAACGCCAAGCGGGTCCGCAACCTGACCGAGGTGCACGGCCTGCAGGTCGCGGCGTACGGCTCGTACCTGCGGGCCGGCAGCGTCGACCGCGAGGAGATGCGCTCCGCAATCGCCACCGCCCAGGCGCTCGGCGCGCCCCGGATCCGGGTCTGGGCCGGCAACGTCGGTACGGCGGACGCGGGCGTCGGTGACCGGATGGCGGTGACCCGCGGACTCGGTGAGCTCGCCGACATGGCCGCCGGCGCCGGGATCGAGATCGCGATGGAGTTCCACCGCAACACGCTGACCGACGAGGTCGACTCGACGATCACGCTGCTGCTCGACGTGGGCGCGGCGAACCTCACGACGTACTGGCAGCCGCCGGTCGACCTCGACGACGCGGCGTGCCTGCAGCAGCTCGAGGCGTTGATGCCGTGGCTGAGCACGGTGCATGTCTTCTCGTGGTGGCCGTCCAACAACCGGCTGCCGCTCGCGGCGCGGGAGTCACTGTGGCGCCCGGTCCTGGACCGCCTGGCGGCCGAGCCCCGCGAGATCAACGCGCTGCTCGAGTTCGTCGCCGACGACTCACCCGACCAGCTCACCAAGGACGCTGCCGATCTGCACAGCTGGGTCTAGTCGGGCAGGTAGATCGCCACGATCAGCGTTCCCTTGGTCGGTTTGCCTTCGGCGACCGTCAGGGTGGCGCGGTCGGCCGGGCCGGGGCCGTGGAGGTCCCACCCGATGCCCATGCCGCCGGCGTCCGGTGCCACGCCGGCGGCCGTCTCGGTCTTGCCGACCGTGAGCGTGACCCGGAACTCGCCGGTGCCAAGCCTCGAAGCGCCGTAGGCCACCACGTACGGCTGGTCCGCGGGGGTGTCGGTCACGAGCCGGCGGTCGGGTCCGGGCGCGGTCTGCAGGTCTGCGAGCCGGTACGTGTACCCGCCGATCTCGGTCCGCTCCGGGAGCTCCGACCCGTCGACAACGCGCTGCCGACCCTGGAAGTACACGCCCAGCCCCAGCCGGACGTCCGGCGGGACGGCCGGGCCGTTCGGGTCGGTCGGCACGACCCGCGCGACCACGTCGACGGTCTGTCCGGCCGGAACCGGCGAGTCGATCGTCAGGCCGCCGCCGCTCCCCGCGTCGGTGGACCGGGTCTCGCAGGTGGACACGATCGGCTCCCGGGGCCCGATGCGCAGCGACACCGAGTAGGGCCGGTCGTTGCTGTCCGAGCCCGCGTTCGCGGTGCAGAAGTCGCGCAGCGCCAGCTTGGCTCCGGTCGCGGTGAAGCGGAAGCGCACCTCGCTGCGTCCCGGGTTGGCGACAGCCGCCGCGGCCAGGGTGTCGCCGCCGATGGTCCTCCGGTAGACCACGCCGTCCTTGCGGTACGCGTCCGGTCCGGCCGGGGGGATCCTGGCCGGTGCGCCGTTGCCGGTCGGCGGTTCGGGTGACGTGGAATAGATGCCGAACCAGATCCGGCCGTTCTTCCCGGCCGGCTTGCGGGTCTCCAGGTGGATCACTTCCGCGGTGACCTGTGTCGGCTTGCCGACCGGAGAGGCCAGCCAGAGGGCAGCATCCGGCCCGAGCCGGACGGTGCTGCCCATCGCCCAGGCGGCCGGGCCGGCATCGCAGCCTGCGTCGCCGACGTACCACCCGTTGATGTGGAAGCGGACGGCGTACATGCCGTTGTCCGCCTCGCAGTTCGCGTGAATGGTGATCGAGTTGGTGGTCGGGGTCCAGGAGAACGCCAGCTTGCTCTGGTCGCGGTCGCCGATCCATGCCTTGAGCAACTTGTCGTTGCCGACCACGCCGGGCACGGTGAGGCCGTCGCGGGTGTAGTCCTGCGGCGGGTTGTCGGCGGGCGGCGGCGTGGAGGTCAGGGTGGGGACCAGGCCGGCGGCGACCGCGGCCAGTACGGCTACCACTCCGAGTGCGGTGAAGGCGCGGCGCTTCTTGGTGTGGCGGATCTTCTGCTGCACGCCGGGCAGCAGGTCGCCCGCGTGCCGGTCGGCGGCGTCGGCGCGGGTCGCGAGCTCGTCGCGCAGGTCCTGGAGGTTCATCGCGGCGTCTCCAGATCTGCCGGGGTGGCGATGGCGGGGTCGAGGCGGAGCTTGGCGAGTGCCTTGGCGGTCTGGCTCTTCACGGTGCCGACGGAGCTGCCCATCAGCCGGGCCGTCTCGGCCTCGGTGAGGTCCTCGTAGAAGCGCAGGACGACAACCGCGCTGCCGGCGGGGGAGACGGCCGATCGCGTCCCACAGGTCGAGCCCGTCCTCGCCGCTCGGGGTCGGCGCGTCGGGCAGTTCCTCGGTCGGGATCTCGCCGTTCCAGCGGCGCCGCCACCAGGAGGCGTATGTCGTGACCAGGATCCGCCGGACGTACGGCTCCGGGTTGTCCTCGCGGATCCGGGACCAATGGAACCAGGCCTTGGCCAGCGCGGTCTGGACGAGGTCCTCGGCGAGCGCGTGGTCACGGGTCAGCAGATAGGCGGTCCGCAGCAGGGCCCGCGAGCGGGCGGCGACGAACCGGTCGAAGGTTTCCGTGCCGTCGCGCACCGCGGTCACCCCCGTGGCCAGTACACCGTCGTCGATGCTCACATCCTGAAGGACCACCCGGCCACCGCGGAAAGTTGCCCGGCAGTTTGGCGGAAAGTTCCGCCGAGTACTGGTCAAACGGCGGAAAGTGACGGAATGCTGTCCGGGACAGGTTCCTTCACCGCCCCGGAGGTGTCCGATGTCCCTGACCAGGCCGTTACCGCGCTTACTGGCCGTCCTCCTGTTGTTCCTGGCGACGCTGACCGCGTCGCAGGTCGTTTCCGCGACCGTCGCGCACGCCGACGGCTGTTACACGTGGGGCCGCACGCTCAGCCAGGGCATGTCCGGCACCGACGTGCGGCAGCTGCAGATCCGCGTGTCCGGGTATCCCGGGTACGGCGCGCACCTGGCGATCGACGGCGAGTTCGGCCCGGCCACGAAGGCCGCCGTCCAGCGCTTCCAGGCGGCGTACGGGCTGGCCCAGGACGGCGTCGCCGGATCCGCCACGTTCAGCAAGATCTACGCGCTGCAGGACGACGACTGCACGCCGATCCACTTCACCTACGCCGAGCTCGACGACGGCTGCGGCGGATCCGGGTACGACGGGGGTCCGCTGTCCGAGGCGGCGACCAGGGCCAACGCGCTCGAGACGATGTGGCATCTGGAGGCGATGCGGCACGCGCTCGGCGACCAGCCGCTCAGCATCAGCAGCGGTTTCCGCAGCTACTCGTGCAACAGCCAGGTCGGTGGCGCCAGCGACAGCCAGCACCTCTACGGCCGGTCCGCCGACCTGGTCGGCAGCCCGTCGTTCTGCACGCTCGCCAAGCAGGCCCGCTACCACGGCTTCGGCGGCATCTTCGGCCCCGGCTACCCCGGCCACAACGACCACACCCACGTCGACATCCGCACCTCCAACAGCTGGAGCGCCCCGAACTGCGGCATCTAGGCCGACGGTCCCCGAAGCCGGTCAGCGGCGGTAGCCCAAACGCTACCGCCGCGGCCGGCCGCTCCCAGCCGTCAGGTTCACAGCAGCTGGCTCACGGTGTGGATGGTGAGGCCGACGAGGGCGCCGACCACGGTGCCGTTGATGCGGATGAACTGCAGGTCGCGGCCGACGTGCAGCTCGATGCGGGCGGCGGCCTCGCGGCCGTCCCAGCGCTCGATGGTGTCGGAGATGACCGAGACGATCTCGCGGCCGTACGTGCGCACGACGTACCCGACGGCTTCGCTCGCCCGGGCGTCGACCTTCGCGCGCAGCCCCTCGTCGTCCTGCAGCCGCTTGCCGAGGTCCTGCAACGCCCGGATCGCCCGGGCCCGGAGGGTGCTGTCCGGGTCGTTGATCGCGTCGATCAGCGCCGTGCGCATCGCGTCCCAGACGGCGGCCAGGCTCGAGCCCATGTCCGGGTGCGTCAGCATCCGCGCCTTCCACGCCTCGAACCGCGCCATCGTGTCCGGGTCGTGCTGCAGGTCGTCGGCCAGTTGCCCGAGCAGCCGGTCGACCGCGCGCCGCGCCGCGTGCGACTGGTTGTCCCGGACGTCGGCCAGCCATGCGAGCGCCTCGCGGTGGATCCGGTCGATGACCAGCCGGTCGACCCACTGCGGCGACCAGCGCGGCGCCCGCGGCCCCACGACGTCGGCCAGCAGGTCACGGTTGGCGGCCAGCCAGTCGTACGCCTCCACGAGCAGCAGGTCGAACAGCGCGTGATGGGCGCCGTCCTTCACCACCGACTCCACGAAGTGGCCGGCGATCGGGCTCAACGGCTCTTTCACGAACCGCGGCAGCAACGACCCGCGGACGAAGGCTGTCACGTCCTCGTCGCCGAGCTTCGGCAGCGCCGCCCCGACCGTCCGCGCGCCCTCGGCCACGATCCGCTCGGCGTGGTTCCCCGCGGCCAGCCACTCACCGGCCCGCCGGCTGACCGCCGCCGTGCGCATCTTTTCCGAAACGACGTCCTCGGACAGGAAGTTTTCCGTCACGAACTGCTCGAGACTTTCCGCCAGGCTGTCCTTGCGGGTCGGCACGATCGCGGTGTGCGGGATCGGCAGCCCGAGCGGGTGCCGGAACAGCGCGGTCACCGCGAACCAGTCCGCCAGCGCACCCACCATCGCCGCCTCGGCCGCCGCGTTCAGGTAGGCCCAGCCACCCTCGCGGTGCAGGGTCGCCACATAGATCGCCGCGGCCAGCACCAGCAGCGACAATGCCACCGAGCGCATCCGCCGCAGCCCGCGCCGCCGTACCAGATCGGCGGCGCCCAACGTCAAGGTCGCCATACCTTGATCTAACCAAGTCAGCGGTGACGAAACCCTCAGGCAAGTACCTGAGTCGACCCCCGCCGTTCCATCAGCCCCGAGATCGCTGCCAGGGCGAGGCCGGCCAGTGCGAGGCCGGCGCCCAGGCGGCTCGGCCATTCGTAGCCGTAGCCGGCGGCGAGGACGACGCCGCCGAGCCAGGCGCCGAGCGCGTTGGCGATGTTGAGCGTGGAGTGGTTCAGCGACGCGGCCAGCGACTGGCCCTCGTGCGCGACGTCCATCAGGCGGGTCTGCAGCGCGGGCACCAGGATGCTCGCCGAGCAACCCAGGGCGAACACCGCGACCAGCGCCCCCGGCTTGCTCTGCGCGAGCCAGCCGAACGTTCCGAGTACGACGGCCACCGCGACCAGCCCGCCGTACACGCTGCCCATCAGTGAGCGGTCGGCCAGTCGGCCGCCGAGGACGGTGCCGACCGTCATGCCGACGCCGTACACGCCGAGCACGATCGTCACCGCGGACACGGAGAAACCGGACAGTTCCGTCATCGTCGGCGTGATGTACGAGTACGTCGCGAACATGCCGCCGAAGCCGACCATCCCGACCAGCAACGCCATCCACACCTGCGGCCGGGCCAGTGCGCTGAGCTCGCTGCGCACGTTCACGTCGCTCCCGACCGGCTGCGGCGGCACCCAGAACCAGACCGCGACCAGCGTCAGCAGCCCGAGGACGCCGACCGCGAGAAACGGCACCTGCCACCCGAATCGCTGGCCGAGCAGGGTCGTGACCGGTACGCCGATGATGTTGGCGACCGGGAGTCCGACCATCGTCATCGACACCGCGCGCGCTCGCCGGCCCGGCGGCACCATCGACGCGCCGACCACCGCGCCGATGCCGAAGAACGCGCCGTGCGGCAGGCCGGACAGGAACCGCGCGGCCATCAGGAACTCGTAGCTCGAGGCAACCGACGACAGCACGTTGCCGGCCACGAAGACCGCCATCAGCCCGAGCAGCAACCGTTTCCGTCCGGTCCGCGCGCCGAGCGCCGCGATCAGCGGGGCGCCGACCACGACACCCAGCGCGTACGCCGAGACGACGTGCCCGGCCGTCGGGATCGCGATCTGGACGCCGTCGGCGATCTGCGGCAGCAGCCCCATCGTGACGAACTCGGTGGTCCCGATCGCGAAGCCGCCGGTCGCCAGCGCGAACAACGCCAGGTTGACGTGCCGCGCCGTGCGCTCGTCAGGAGCCACTGAACTTTTCACACCTGATTGTCGCAAACACGCTGCTGACGGATGTGATGGCGTTGTGAAAGCATCCGGCATGGCCAACTTCGGGGACTACCAGTTGCAGATCTACCTGCAGGGAATGCTGCAGGGGGTGACGCCGGAGATCACGACCGACCTGGCGCGGCTGGAGTCGCAGGCCGCCGGGAAGCTGCCGGCCGAGGCGATGGGGTACATCGTGCCGAGCGCCGGCGAAGGCTCCACCGCGTGGGCGAACCGGGCCGCGTTCGACCGCTGGCGCCTGGTGCCGCGGATGCTCCGCGGCAGCACCGACCGCGATCTGTCCTGCCGGATCCTCGGGACGTCGATGCCGGCGCCGGTGCTGGTCGCGCCGATCGGTGTCCAGACGCTCGCGCACCCGGACGGCGAACTGGCGACCGCCCGCGCCGCCGACACCCTCGGCCTCACCTACACGCACTCGACGCAGGCGAGTCACGCGATCGAGCAGATCGAGGCGTCGAACAAGTGGTTCCAGCTCTACTACCCGACCGACCGGGACGTCTGCCTGAGTTTCCTGCAGCGCGCCAAAGCCGCGGGGTACGCCGTCCTGGTGGTCACGCTCGACACCGGGACGATCGGCTGGCGGCCGGCCGACCTGGACCGCGGGTTCCTGCCGTTCCTGAAGGGCGAGGGGCTGGCGAACTACTTCAGCGACCCGGCCTTCCGGGCGAAGCTGGCCAAGCCGATCGACGAGGACGCCGGCGCCGCGGTGATGCACTGGGCGCAGATGTTCCCGAACGTCGGACTGTCCTGGGACGACCTGTCGTTCCTGCGCGACAACTGGGACGGGCCGATCGTGCTGAAGGGCATCACCCACGTCGAGGACGCCAAGCTCGCGGCCGAGCACGGCATGGACGGCGTCGTGGTCTCGAACCACGGCGGCCGCCAGGTCGACGGCGCGATCGCGGCACTGGACGCGCTGCCGGCGATCGCGGACGCGGTCGGTGAACAGCTGACGATCCTCTTCGACTCCGGCGTCCGCACGGGTGCCGACGCGGCCAAGGCACTCGCCCTGGGCGCCAAGGCGGTCCTGCTCGGCCGTCCGCTGCTCTACGGCCTCGCGTTGGCCGGGCAGGCGGGCGTCGAGCATGTACTGCGGTGTTTCCTGGCCGAACTCGACCTGACGCTGGCGTTGTCCGGCTACGCGAACCACCGCGAGCTCAACCGCGACGCGATCGTCCGCGCCTGACCAAGAGGTAGCACAAGTGCTATCCTGGGGATATGGATGCTTTGGGACTGCGCGAGCTGCGACAACACGCGAGTGATCTGGTGCGTCGCGCCGAATCCGGTGAGCACCTGCTGATCACGGTGTCGGGCCGTCCGGCTGCTGTGCTCGGCCCGCCGGGACGCGACCACTGGCGGCGGTATGACGAGGTCGCCGACGTGCTGCGTCCACGCACCGACGAGGATTGGGCGACCGACCGGGAGTTGGTCGATCAGAACTTGGGCGACCCGTGGGAGCCGAAGCGGTGAGGGTGCTGCTCGATACCAGCGTCCTGATCGAGGGGCTTGATGAGCCTGTTGAGGCGGAGTTCGCGATCAGCACCATCAGTCTGGCTGAACTGCACTTCGGTGTTCTGGTCGCTCGATCGCCGGAGATCCGTGCGGGCCGGCTGCGCCGCCTTGCCGGTATCGAGCGGGCATTCGAAGCGCTGCCGGTCACCGATGCGGTCGCGCGCACCTATGGTTCCTTCGCGGCGACGGTCGCCGCAGCCGGCCACCGGCCGAGGGCCCGTGCGTTCGATCTCGTGATCGCTGCCACGGCGGCCACGCACGAGGCCGTCCTGTACACGCGCAACCCCAAGGACTTCACCGGCCTTGGTGACCTTGTGGAGGTCGTCGGCCTGTGAAGGCGGTTGTATTCGACCTGGACAACACCCTGTTCGATCACACGGGGTGTGCCGTGGCGGGTCTGCGCAGTTGGGTGACGGAGCTCGGGATCACGCCGACGGACGAGCTGATCGCCGAGTGGTTCGTGATCGAGGAGGACCAGTTCAACCGCTTCCTGGCCGGGGAGCTCACGCACCAGGGCCAGCGGCGCGGGCGACTCCGCGCGTTCCTGCCGGTGCTCGGGCTGCCGGTCCCGGTGACCGATGCCGAGCTGGACGAGGTGTTCACTGGGTACCTGACGCAGTACACGAACAACTGGATCGCGTACCCGGACGCGCGCCCCGCGCTAGAAGTTGCCCGCAGCAACGGATGGCGGGTCGGCGTGCTCACGAACGGAAGCACCAGGCAGCAGAACGCGAAGTTGGCGGCGATCGGGCTGGCCGACCTGATCGACGTGGTCTGCACGTCGGAGGCGCTCGGTGTCAGCAAGCCCGATCCCTTGGCGTACCAGCGTGTTTGTGAGGCGCTGGGCGTCGAGCCGGGAGAGACGCTGATGATCGGCGACCACCTGGAGCTGGATGTGATCGCAGCGCGGGCCGCCGGGCTGAGTGCACACCATCTCGACCGTGCGGCGGGCGCCACCCTCACCCAGCTCGTCGGTCGTCAGTAGCCGCGCGAGTCGGTGCCCGGTGACGACTTCCGCCAGGCGGAGGCCGCCGGTCGCGTGGCCGGCCGGTTGGTGACCGCGCCGGTCGGCGAGGGGTACGCCGCGTCGTACGCCGGCCCGGCGTCCGCCTGCCGTTCGGCCGGAAGGTGTCGCGACAGCCGCTCCGCGAAGTCCGCCACCGCGGCGATCTCCTGGTCCGGGTAGAAGCGGACCGCCCACCGGGTCCCCGGGAGGTCGTGCCGGACGACCACGGCCGCATCGTAGGACGCGTCCGGCCGGAAGACCTCGTCCGGACCGCCGGCCGGTTTCACCACGAGGTTCCGCGCCGGATCCATCGACTTCTGGCCGATCCGGACGGGATCACCCGGACGTGCGGGCCGGTCGGAGAAGAAGTCCTGACCGCCGTACACGGGCTTGTCCCGGTCCCGCGCGTTGCAGGCGTCCCGGACCGCCTGGACGACCTCGCTGCCGCTGATCGACCGGCCGAAGTGCACTGTCTGCTGGATCGGTTCGCTCTCCGCCATGGCGGTCAACCTGCCACGCGAACGGGTCACGACCAGCGTGACGCCGTCCGCGTGTTTCGAGCGACGATCAGTTCACGGTCCAGGTGTCCGAGCCGGTGACGAGCGCCTGCAGATCGCCGGGGCCCTGGGCTTCCTGGGCGGTGCTGATCTGCTGGCGGACCATGTCGTCGTACGCCGGATGCTCGACGGAGCGGAACACGCCGACCGGCGCGCGGTGCAGCACGCCGCCGTCGGTGAGGCGGGACAGGGCGAACGCGTACGCCGGGTCCTCGGTGTGGGCGTCGTGCACGACCAGGTCGGCCTCGCCGTTCGGCAGGTCGGCGATCTCCTTCACCGCCAGCGACGCGAACCCGTCGCGGACCACACCGAGCCGGCCGTCGGTGCCGAACCGGATCGGCTCACCGTGCACCAGCGGGATGATCGCGTCGTCGCGGGTCTCCGGGTCCTTGAACGCCTCGAACGCGTTGTCGTTGAAGATCGGGCAGTTCTGGTAGATCTCCACGAACGCCGTGCCGCGGTGCTCGGCCGCGGCCCGCAGGACCGAGGTCAGGTGCTTGCGGTCGGAGTCGACCGTGCGCGCCACGAAGGTCGCCTCCGCGCCGAGCGCCAGCGACACCGGGTTGAACGGGTTGTCCACCGACCCCATCGGCGTCGACTTCGTCACCTTGCCCGGCTCCGACGTCGGCGAGTACTGACCCTTGGTGAGGCCGTAGATCCGGTTGTTGAACAGCAGGATCTTCAGGTTCACGTTCCGCCGGAGCGTGTGGATCAGGTGGTTGCCGCCGATCGACAGCGCGTCGCCGTCACCGGTCACCACCCACACGCTCAGGTCCGGGCGGGCCGTCGCCAGGCCGGTCGCGATCGCCGGCGCGCGGCCGTGGATCGAGTGCATGCCGTACGTCGACAGGTAGTACGGGAACCGCGACGAGCAGCCGATACCGGAGACGATCGCGACGTTCTCGCGCTTGATCCCCAGCTCGGGCAGGAAGCCCTGGAAGGCCGCGAGGACCGCGTAGTCACCGCAGCCGGGGCACCAGCGGACCTCCTGGTCCGACACGTACTCCTTGCGGTTCTGCGGCTCGGTCGCGGCCGGGACGCCGCGCAGACCGTTCGGCAGGCTCGGCATGCCGAGCTCGACGGTGCTCATCGTGCTCCCTCCTTCAGGTGGCCGTGGCCGTTCTGGTCGGCCAGTGCCTCGCCGTGCTTGACGGCAGCCGCGGCCGCCCCCAGGTGGCGGGCGTCGTCGTCGATGCCCGCGGTCTCCTCGACCAGGTTGCCGATCACCTCGGCCAGCTCCGCGGCGCCGAGCGGCATCCCGCGGACCTGCGCGTAGGAGACCACGTCGACCAGGTACTTCGAGCGCAGCAGCAGCGCCAGCTGGCCGAGGTTCATCTCCGGGACCAGGACCTTGTCGTACGACCTCAGCACGTCGCCGAGGTTCTCCGGGAACGGGTTCAGGTGCCGCAGGTGCGCCTGCGCGACCTTGCCGCCGACCCGGCGGACCCGGCGCACCCCGGCGCCGATCGGGCCGTACGTCGAACCCCACCCGAGCACCAGGACCTTCGCCGTACCGTCCGGGTCGTCGACCTCGACCGGCGGGATCGACCGCGCGACCGCGTCCACCTTCGCCTGCCGGGTGCGGATCATCAGGTCGTGGTTGGCCGGGTCGTAGGAGATGTTCCCGGTCTTGTCCTCCTTCTCCAGACCGCCGATCCGGTGGTCCAGACCCGGTGTCCCCGGCACCGCCCACGCTCGGGCGAGGGTCTCCGGGTCGCGCAGGTAGGGGAGGTACTTCGCGGCGCCGTCGTCGCCGGTCGCGTTCGGCTCGAGGGTGAAGTTCGGCTCGATCGCGGGCAGCTCGTCGACGGCCGGGATCTGCCACGGCTCGGAGCCGTTGGCCAGGTAGCCGTCGGACAGCACGATCACCGGCGTGCGATAGGTGATCGCGATCCGGGCGGCCTCGATCGCGATCGCGAAGCAGTCCGCCGGGGACTGGGCGGCGAGCACCGGCAGCGGCGCCTCGCCGTTGCGGCCGAACATCACCTGCAGCAGGTCGGCCTGCTCGGTCTTGGTCGGCATACCGGTCGAGGGGCCGGCGCGCTGGATGTCGCAGACCACCAGCGGCAGCTCGAGCATCACGCCGAGGCCGATCGTCTCGGACTTCAGGCTGATGCCCGGGCCGGACGACGTGGTGACGCCGAGCGCCCCGCCGAACGACGCGCCCAGGGCGGCGCCGACACCGGCGATCTCGTCCTCGGCCTGGATCGTCGTGACGTTGAACCGCTTGAGCTTCGACAGCTCGTGCAGGACATCGGAGGCCGGGGTGATCGGGTACGCACCGAGGACGAGCGGCAGCCCGGCCCGCTGGGCGCCCGCCACGAGGCCGTACGCCAGCGCGAGGTTGCCGGAGATGTTGCGGTACGTGCCGGTCGGCATGCTGGCCGGCTTCACTTCGTACCGGACCGAGAACTCCTCGGCGGTCTCCCCGAAGTTGTAGCCCGCGCGGAACGCCGCGATGTTCGCGTCCCGGATGTCCGGCTTGCCCGCGAACTTCGTCTCCAGGAACGTGATCGTCGACTCGACCGGCCGCTGGAACAGCCAGGACACCAGGCCGAGCGCATACATGTTCTTCGCCCGGGACGCGTCCTTGCGGGTCAGGCCGAACTCCTTGACCGACTCCACCGTCATGCCGGTGAGATTGAGCGCGATCACGTGGTAGGCGTCGAGCTCGCCAGTCTCCAGCGGGTTCTCGTCGTACCCGATCCGCTTCAGGTTCCGCGCGGTGAAGTCCGCGGTGTCGACGATCAGGGTCGCGCCGCGCGGCACGTCCTTGAGGTTCGCCTTCAGCGCCGCCGGGTTCATCGCGATCAGCACGTCGGGTGCGTCACCCGGCGTGAGGATGTCGTGATCGGCGAAGTGGAGTTGGAAGGAGCTGACGCCCGGCAGGGTCCCGGCTGGTGCCCGGATCTCTGCTGGGAAGTTGGGCAACGTCGACAGATCATTGCCGAACGATGCCGTTTCCGCTGTGAACCTGTCCCCCGTGAGCTGCATCCCGTCGCCGGAGTCGCCGGCGAAGCGGATCACCACGCGGTCGAGCTGCTTGACCTCGATGGTCACTGTTCTGTTCATCTCCAAGTCGAAGCTTGGGTCGGTCCGCCGTTTCGTGGACGACAGATCGATCCCCCCAGTCCAGGGCGATAACCCCAATATTAGTTCGCCCTTAGAACGGAACCATGCGGAAGCCCCGGTGGTCCACAGCCTGGGACACGGTGTTAAAAGGCGGGACCGTGCGGTAGCGGCGGCGCATCACCGTGCGCAAGCGCTCGCTTGCGATCCGGAGTGAGAAACGGCAGTGTGTCGTCATCTAGCTGTGACCTCAGGGAGTTGCTTCATGCGCCGTGTGCTGATCGGACTGCTGTCTCTGCTCCTGCTGGGCTGCGCCGTCCCGCTCGCTTCGGCGCAGCGTGCGTCCACCTCGCCCGCGCGGACCGCGAAGATCTACAGCATCCGGACGACGGACGCGACCAAGGGCGTGATCACCGTCGTCGGCACGCTGTCGCCGGCGCCCGCCACCGGGACCAGGATCCCGCTGCACCAGTGGATCCCGTCGCTGAAGCGCTGGCAGGAGGTCGCGCACGGGTACTCGTCGGGCGGCAGCGTGACGATCACCACGGTGCAGCCCGGCTCGGTCCGCACGTACCGGATCGCGATCGGCCCGCAGGCGCCGTACGCCGCGGCGATCTCGCCGATGATCAGCTTCAAGCACTACGTCTGGCGGGGCCTGTTCAAGAAAGGCCTGGCGCGGGCCGGCGGGGCGGGGCAGCCGCAGTTCACCGTCGTACCGCCGGCCGAAGGGCCGCGGCGGGCCGAGGCCGACCTGCTCGCGAACCAGGGCGGGTACGTCTGGGGCGAGGTCGACTCGACCGGCTGCCGGTACTCGCGGAACTGGCTCGGCAACCTCACCGACGGGCTGGTCCGGGTGTCGCTGCACAACGGAACGACGGCGCTGACCTCGGTCCGGATGCAGCAGGAGACCGAGACGTGGCTCAACCACGACATCTCCGGCGTGACGCGGTTGAGGCTGCAGGTCGCCGACATCCGCTCCGGCTACGGCCCGTACGTCGCCGTCGACTCCCTACTGCTCTGCACGAACTAGACTGCTGCCCGTGTCGGACAGCTATGGCGTCATCGCCGCGGTGGTCGCGCTCGGCCTCGTCGGGCTGCTCGGCGCTTTCGCGCTGAACAAGGCGCTGACGGTCACGTATCCGACCGAGGGCAAGCTGAAGACGTACGAGTCGGGCGTCGACCCGGTCGGCGAAGGCTGGGCCCAGGTCCACATCCGGTACTACCTGTTCGCGTACCTGTACGTGATCTTCGCCGTGGACGCGATCTACCTGTTCCCGTGGGCCACCATCTTCGCCGCCCTCGGCTTCGCGACGCTGATCGAGATGTTCGTCTTCCTCGCCTTCGTCGCGGTCGGCCTGCTGTACGCCTACCGCAAGGGCGTCCTGCGCTGGACCTGAGCGGATCGCCAGGCCATCACAATCGGCCCCGCGGCCACGCTCGGGTCTGCCGGGTGCGGCGCATTGTGATGGGCTGCGGATCCGCGCCTACCGTCTACCGTCCGGCGAGGGCGGCCGCGATCGCCCAGTCCTGGCAACCGACGCCGACGGACTTGAAGACCGTGCGGCCCGACGGCGCCGGCGGATCGGCGAGGGCGGGGCCGAGCTCGACCAGGTCGTCGGTGGTGATGCTGCCTGCGCGGACGGCGTCGATGACTTCGCCGGACTCTTCGAGGGCGGCTTCGCGCTGGTCGACGAGGACGGTGCTGGCGCAGGCCAGGAGCTCGCGGGGGAGTTCGCGCATGCTGGGGCGGAAGGCGCCGATCGCGTTGACGTGGACGGTGGCGGGCAGGGCGTCGGCGGCGAAGAGCGGTGTGCTGGACGAGGTCGCGCAGCAGATGACGTGCGCGTCGGCGACCGCGACGTCGACGTCCGTGCTCGACGTGAACCGTACGGCGGGGAATTCGCCCGCGAGCTCCCGCGCCAGAGCCTCGGCGCGGCCGGCCGAGCGGCCGGTGACGGTGACGTCGGCGATCGGGCGGACGGCGAGCACCGCGCGGACCTGATCCGGTGCCTGCGCGCCGGACCCGATCACGGTCAGGCGGGTCGCGTCGGCCGGTGCGAGCAGATCGGTCGCGACGCCGACGACCGCGCCGGTCCGCAGCGTGGTGATCGAGCTGCCGTCCGCGACCAGCTGCTCGCCGCGCCCGGTCCAGATCAGCGTCGCCCGGATCGCCGGCACCTGGTCCAGCGCGATCCCGATCTTCTTCACCACCGCGGTCCCGGTCGGGGAGTGGTACGCCGACATCACCAGCACCGCGCCGTCGCCGAAGATCTGCCGCGGCGGCAGCACGAAGTTCCCGGCCGCGAGCTCGCGGAACGCGTCCCGCACGGCGTCGATCGCCGCGCTCATCGGCACGGCCCGGCGGACGTCGTCAGCAGAGAGCACTCTCACCGGCCCGAGCATATTCCTCCCCTCGTGAGTCACTGAGAGTAATCGGCGATCCAGGCGATCACCTCGTTGCCCGATCACCGTTTGTGATTGCCTGATGCAACAAAACGTGAGTTTCAAGCAGCGGTGTCAACGGAATGCGTACAGCCGGTCGCCAACCGCCGATATCGGAGCTATGGTGATTACTCGGGGGAACGGGGCGAACACGTGGCGGTGAGGCTATGTCGTGGCAACTGTGGGTGCTGATAGCCCTGGCTGCGGCCGGACTTGTGCTCCTGGCCGCAGCGCGGATGCGGCACGCCCGCCAGGTCTTCGACGACATCACCGAACTCGACCGACCCACACCGGCGCCCGCCGAACCGGCACCTGCCGGTGACGAGCTGGCCCGCGCCCGGGCCCGCCACCTGCATCCCCAGCCCGACCGCCGCCGCAGCCACGGCTGACCCGCGGCGGGTCCTCGCTCAGTCGTCGCCGAGCAACCCGTCGCGGCGGGCCACAGCGGCGGCTTCCGTGCGGGAGCGAACGCCGAGCTTGGCGAGGATGTTCGAGACGTGCACGCTGACCGTCTTCTCCGAGATGTACAGCTCGCGGGCCAGCTGCCGGTTGGTGCGGCCCTCGGCGAGCAGCCGCAGTACCTCGGTCTCGCGCGACGTCAGCGCACTCGCGACGCCGGTGTCGACGCCGCCGGCCTCCTCCAGGAGCGGGCGCGAGGTCAGCTCGCGCCCGACCTCGGCCGCCAGCGCGGTCTGCTCGTTCGCCTCGCCGACCCGGCCCGCGGCGCGGAGAGCGGCCGACAGCCGGATCCGTGACCACGCCTGCTCGAAGACATACCCGTAGCCGAAGGCTTCCGTGGTGCGCTGCCAGGAGGCGACGTGCTCCTCCGGCGTCGGCGCGTCGATCCCTGCCAGCCAGCGCAGCCGGTCCCACTCCGACTCCAGCCGCGCCAGCCAGGCGAGCCCTTCGACGCCCATCAGGCGCCCTGGCGGCAGGCCCTTCTCCGCGGTCGTCTGCCCGGTTGACACCAGCTCCGCACCGCGCGCGACCAGCTCCGCCGCGGCCGTCGGCTCGCTGACCGCGCGGTGACACAGCAGCTGCAGCCCGAGCGTCGAGAACCGGATCCGGCCGAGGAACCACTCGGTCTGGAACACGTCGGCGCACAGCGCGGACACATCGGCGATCAGCTTCTCGGCCTCGGCCGGCTTGTCGAGCACGCGGTAGGCGTCGACGGCCGGCTGCAGCCCGATGATCGGCAGCATCACGTCGAGGTCCCACCACTTCCGGGACAGCTCGAACTCCTCCGCGACCGCGGTGTCGCCGCGCCCGCCGCGGACCGAGAACTCCACCGCCCGCAGCGCTGCTGCGGCCGCCGCCGGCGTCATCGCGTCGGTCCGGGCGGTCGCCGCCGCCGCGTCCCACTCGCCGAGCGTGAACTGGGTCAGCGCCAGCATCCGGCGCGCGTCGAACCCGTACGCCGCCCACTGGCGCCCGAGCTCACCGGCCCGCTTCGCCGCGAACGACAGCGCGGCTTTCGCGTTCAGCAGGTCGCCCTGGTCGTAGTGCGTCGACCCGACCAGGAACCGGCTGCGCACCTCCGCGGCGGGGTCGCCGATGAGCTGCGCCCGGACGGCGGCCTCCTCGAGCTGCTTCACGGCGGTCTCCGGGTCACCGGCCCGGCGACGCAGCTGCGCCAGCGTGATCCCGGCGTCGCTGGCCGCGGACTCCTGACCGGCGTCGCGGGCGATCTCGAGCGCCTTGTGCGCCCAGCGCTCCGCCTCCATCGGACGGCCGAGCGCGTCGGACACCCTGGCGTACAACGACGCGACCTGCGCCTTGAACACGCTGGCCGGCTCGTCCTGGACGAGTTTGAGGGCCTGCGTGATGGCTTCGTTGGCCTCCTGGTCCTGGTCGATGACCAGGGCGATGTCGGCCAGCGGCAGCAGCAGCTGCGCCCGCTCCAGCTTCGGGGCGTCCGGCGGCAGGTCGGCGAGCGCCTTGCGGAGGATCTTCACCGCGCGCAGGTGCTGCGACGACAAGGTCGCCGCGGTCGCGGTCGAGACGATCAGCGACGTCTTGTCGATCGCGTGGTCGGGCGCCCGGTTCGGGAACAGCTCCAGGGCGAGCTCGTAGTGCTTCAGCGCGTCCTGCGGCGCGGCCACCGAGATGGCCTCCTCGCCCGCCCGGACCCGGGCCTCGAACGCGACCGGCAGGTTGTGCGAGCGCGTGGCGTGCCCCGCGAGCTCGGCCGCCGTACCGGCGACGGTCTGGTCCTTCAGCGCCTGCACGTACGCCGAGTGCAGGCGGACGCGCTCACCCGGCAGCAGGTCGTCGTACACCGCCTCGGCGAGGAGGGCGTGGCGGAAGTAGTACCGATCGCTGGTGGGCTGGTCGATGATGTGCGCGTCGATCAGCTCGCGCAGCGCCTCGTCGAGCTCGCGGTCGGGGAGGTCGGCGACCGCGGTCAGCAGCGTGTGCGGGACCCGGCGGCCGGCGACCGCGATCACCCGCGCGACCTGGCGGGCGTCGTCGGACAGCGGATCCAGGCGGACGAGCAACAGGTCGGCGAGATCAGGCGGCACGACGTCGCCGTCGCCCATCGAAGCCGCGGCGGCCAGCTCCTCGGTGAAGAACGCGTTGCCGCCCGCACGCTCGAGGATCCGGCGCTCCTCGACCGGCGGCAGCGGGCTCCTGAGCAGCGAGTGCAGCAGGGTGCGGGCCTCGTCGGCGTCGAGGGGGAGCAGGTTCACCCGGCGGACGCGGGGGTTGCGGGACCACTCGGCGATCGGGCGGCGCAGCGGGTGCCGGCGGTGCAGGTCGTCGCTGCGGTACGACACCACGAGCGCCAGCCGCTGCGAGGTCAGCCGGGTGATCAGGAAACCGATCAGGTCCCGGGTCGAGTCGTCGGCCCAGTGCGCGTCCTCGATGATCACCAGCTGCGGCTCACTGGTGGCGAGCGCGGTGAACGCGCCGAGGACGGCGTCGAACAGCGCGGCGCGGTCGAGCTGGCCCTCCTGCGGCGCCGGCTGGGCGCTCAGCAGGCGGTGCGCGGGCAGCAGCCGGCCGATCGCCGGGAAGTTCCGCAGGACGCCCTCGACGAGGTCGGGGCGGTCACCGGCCAGCCGGCCGAAGATCTCCGAGAACGGCTGGTACGGCAGGCCGGCGTCGCCGAAGTCGGTGCAGTGCCCGACGAGCACGCCGAACCCGCGCTCGTGCGCGCCGGTGGCCACCTCGTCCAGCAGCCGGGTCTTGCCGACGCCGGCGTCACCGGACAGCACAACGGCGCCGGCCCGACGCGTCTTGGCGTCGTCCACGGCGCTCAGCAGGGCGGCCATCTCGGTCGAGCGGCCGACGAGAGGTGTCGAATTCCAGGGCACGTCGTCCATTTTCGCCCCTGGCGCCGACACAAATCGACGGCATCCCGTCCGCGGGTGTCTCCCAGTCGCAGAAACGCCGTCCCTGATCGCGATTTCTCGCTCAGGGACGGCGGTTTCGGCGGTCATGCGGCCGGACGGGGTCGCAGGGCGTGCCGCGGCTCGGGCTGGGAGCCCTTCGCCGGGCGCGACTTCCGGCTCGCGAGCCGGAAGTCACGCTTGGCGCGCTCCAGCCGGTACTCGGACTCCGCCTTCATGGCGTCGGGGGTGATCGGAATCGTCAACATGGTTGTCCTCCCTTCAGGCTTTCCGGCCGAACAGGTGGCTGATGGTCCGGCGGCTCCGGGTGCTCCGGGTCTGCCGGAAGTCACGGGCGAGGCGCTCCCTGCGGTAGTCGACCTCGGCCTTGACCGCTGCGTTCGTGTACATGTGTTCCTCCGTTGTCTGTGCCGGCTGCCTGCCGACAGAGGTAAATCTGCTCGTCTGAGGAGGACCCGCACATCGGAAGTCCTCCCTATCCACGCGAGCAGCCCGCCCTTAGGGCGTCTGAGGGGGTCCTAGGACCCCCGGAAAGACAGTGGCGCGGCCGGCTCCGGAGAGCCGGCCGCGCCTTGGGGGGAAGGGGCCTGGGGCGGTGATCGTGCGGTCACATCGCGGGACGGGCCCGCAGTTCGGGCGCGCAGGGCTGGGGCGGTTGCGGTGCACGCTTGCGTTGGAACCAGAACGGGCGCTGGAAGTCGCGGCGGATCCGGTCCTGGCGGTACGCCATCTCCGCTCGTACCGCGTCGGTCGAGTAAGTGAACATGCTCTCCTCCGGCTGCTGTCTGTCCGAGAACAGTGCGCGCCTGAGGCAGCCACCCACATCAGCACAACTCCCTATGCCTCGGGCAACCAACTCCCTAGGCACCCGCGGCCGGCCCTTCAGGTGCGGTAGGTGAGGCTCAGTTCGTAGTGCTCGGGGTCGAGGAGCTCGTCGGCGTACTCGGCGAACTGGTCGGCGGCGGTCCAGCTGGTGCGGGTGGTGTGCAGGAACCAGGTGCCGTCGGGGCGGGCCAGGTGGCCGGCTTCCACCGGCGTGAGGGGGCGGCCGCGGAGGCGTTGTTCGCAGTGGTCGAGGTACAGGCCGGCGCGGTTCAGCGTGACGCTGATCGAGCCGTTGTCGAGGCCGCGTTCGGGCAGGTCCCGCAGCGCCTCGAGGGCCGGGATCCGGCTGCGTTCGAGCGAGATCGCCGTACCGTCGGTGAGCTGCCGGACCCGCTCGATCACCACGACCTGCGACGACTCCAGCCCCAGCCGGGCGGCCAGCGCGGGATCGTCCTCGAGCTCGATCCGGACCGTCCGCATCCGGGTCTCGACGCCCTGCTCGGACAGCGCGTGCGTCCATCCGAGCCGCCCGTCCAGCGGCCGGCCGTCGAACAGCACGTACGAGCCCTTGCCGGTGCGGGTCGCGATCAGCTCGTCGTCGGCGAGGACGGCGAGGGCCGCGCGGATCGTGTTCCGGCTGACCGAGAACCGCTTCGCCAGCTCGACCTCGCCGGGCAGCTGGGCGCCGCGCCGTACGACGCCGGACTTGATCTCCCGCGCGAGCACCCGCGCGATCCGCTCGTGCTTCAGGGAGACCCGCCGGATCATCGCAACTGCTCCACGCTCACGATCTCCAGCATCGGCGCGTACAGCCGCATCACGTCGATCGCCTTCGCATGATTCTCCGCGGTCGACCCGGCGCAGGCCTCCTCGACGACCTGGACCCGAACGCCGGCGTCCACCGCGGAAAGCGCCGTACTGATCACGCAGCAGTCGGTGGACACCCCGGCCAGGACGAGCCGTCCGTCCGCCTTCGCCGCCAGCTCGGGGCCCCAGGCCCCGAACGTGGTCTTGTCGAGCGTCGGAGCGCCCTTGAACTCGTCGACCAGCTGGTAGTCGTCCGCGTCCGGCGGCTGCAGGGCGAACGGAAACTCCTCGTAGTAGCCGACCCACGCCCCGGTCGGCCGCTGCGGCGCGACGAACCGGGTGAACACCACGTCGGGAGAGAAGAGCCTGATCAGCTCCCGCGTCGGCTCGACGACCCGCCGGAAATCCGGCGCCGCCCAGCCGGACGCGGGGTCCGCGAAGATCCGCTGCAAGTCGATCAGGGCCAGCACCATCAGGCCTCCTGCCGCCGTACGGCGGGTCGTCCGCCGAACCACTGCACGACGAAGCCGAGCACCAGCGCCACCAGGACGCCGAGGTTCGCGTAGGCCCACGCGCCTTCCTTGCCGCCGAGGCCGAAGGTTCCGAGCAGGTAGCCCTGCCAGGTCAGCCACGACGCCAGCGTGTTCGTGACGAGGCCCCACCCGATGCCGGTGGCAACGAGCATCGTCAGCACCGGCAGCCACCGGACGTCGCCGTAGCGCCCGGCCGGCCGGTACAGGTCGTCCTCGGCGTAGTCGCGCCGCCGGGACGCGATGTCGGCGAGCATGATCCCGCACCACGCCGCGATCGGTACGCCGAGCGTGATCAGGAAGCCCTGGAACTCGCCGAGGAACTCGCCGCCGTAGAACACCACGTACACGGTCCCCGCGATCATCACGACACCGTCGATGAACGCCGCGACGTACCGCTTCACCGGCAGCCCGAGCGACAGCAGCGCAAGGCCCGACGAGTAGATGTCCAGCACGGCGCCGCCGACCAGTCCGAGCACCGCGACGATCACGAACGGGACCAGGAACCAGGTCGGCAACGCCTCGGCCAGCGCCCCGATCGGGTCGGCGGCGATCGCCTTGCTCAGCTCCTCCGACGATCCCGCCAGCAGCAGACCGAACACCAGCAGGACGACCGGAGCCAGCGACCCGCCGAACGTGGTCCAGCCGACCACGCCGCGGCTCGACGACCGCCGCGGGAGGTAGCGCGAGTAGTCCGCGGCCGCGTTCACCCAGCCGAGCCCGAAGCCCGTCATCAGGAACACCAGGGCGCCGATCACCGCCTGCGCGGACCCGCTCGGCAGCGCAGAAACCGTGTTCCAGTGGATCTGGTCCGCGACCAGGACGATGTAGACGACCGTGAGCACGCCGGTCACGATCGTGATCACCGTCTGGGCCCGCATGATCAGGTCGAAGCCGAGCACGCCGCAGGCCACCGTCAGCAGGCCGACGACGATCAGCGCGACCACCTTGGTCACCGAGCCGCCGCCCCAGCCGAGCCGCTCGAACACGGTGGCGGTCGCGAGCGTCGCGAGGATCGTCAGCACGGTCTCCCAGCCGACCGTCAGCAGCCAGGAGACGAGCGACGGAATCTTGTTTCCGCGGACCCCGAACGCGGCCCGGCTGAGCACCATGGTCGGCGCCGAACCGCGTTTTCCGGCGAGCGCGATCAACCCGCAGAGCAGGAACGAGAACACCACCCCGATCAGGCCGGCCACCACCGCCTGCCAGAACGAGATCCCGAACCCGAGTGCGAACGCGCCGTAGCTCAGTCCGAGCACCGACACGTTGGCGCCGAACCACGGCCAGAACAGCTGGCTCGGCCGTCCCTTCCGGTCGGCGTCCGCGATCACGTTCAACCCGTTGCTCTCCACCGCGAGCGCACGGGACTGCTGCACCTCGACCTGGTCGGTCATCTCGGCTCCTTCGATGGACCTGTTCAGTCCTGTTCAAACGACGGTAGGCCCGGCCGGTGGCATGGTCAACAATGGGGCGCATGCTGAGCGAAGCGGTGGACGGTTTCCGGCTCGCCTACGACCGCGCGGGCGAAGGTCCCGCGGTCGTCCTCCTGCACGGCTGGCCGGGCGACCGGACGGACTACCGGTTGCTCGCGCCGATGCTGGTCGAGCGCGGGCTCGAGGTGGTGGTGCCGGACCTGCGCGGGTTCGGCGCGACGAGCGGGCTGTCGTCCGACGTCACGCAGTACGGCGTCGACGCGCAGGCCCGCAGCGTCGTCGCGCTGGTCGAGGAGCTCGGGCTGGAGCGCCCGGTGTTCGCCGGGTACGACATCGGCAGCCGGATCGCGCAGGGCATCGCGCGGAACCGGCCCGGCCTGGTGGAAGGAATGGTGGTCGCGCCGCCGCTGCCGGGGATCGGGAAGCGGGTGTTCTCCGAGCACGCGCAGGCGGAGTTCTGGTACCAGGCGTTCCATCGGCTGCCCGTGATCGAGGAGTTGATCGACGGTCGCGAAGACGCGGTGCGGTCCTATCTGACGCACTTCTGGACGCACTGGTCCGGGCCGGTCTTCCAGCCGGACCTGGAGCATCTGGTGTCGGTGTACTCGGCGCCGGGGGCGTTCACCGCCTCGCTCAACTGGTACCGGGCGGGCGCCGGGTCGGTGGCCGTGTCGGCGGCCGAGACCGCACCCCCGTCGTACGACCGGATCGCCGTACCGACCGTGGTGCTGTGGCCGGAGTTCGACCCGCTGTTCCCGCGCCAGTGGTCCGACCGGCTCGACGACTTCTTCAGCGACGTCCGGCTCCGCCTGGTCGACGGCGTCGGGCACTACGCGCCGCTGGAGTACCCGGAAATCCTCGCGGAAGAGATTGTCGGACTAGGCTGACGACATGGCCGAGATCGAGCTGGGGATGCCGACCGTGCGGCCGGCGGTGGGTGCGTTGGCGAAGCTCGCCCCGCAGCCGGTCCGGTACCTGCTGAACTGGGGCCGGAAGTACTCGCTCTGGGTGTTCAACTTCGGGCTGGCGTGCTGCGCGATCGAGTTCATCGCGGCGTCGATGGGCCGGCACGACTTCATCCGGCTCGGGGTGATCCCGTTCGCGCCCGGTCCGCGGCAGGCCGACCTGATGGTCGTGTCGGGCACCGTGACCGACAAGATGGCGCCGGCGATCAAGCGGCTCTACGACCAGATGCCGGAGCCGAAGTACGTGATCTCCTTCGGCTCCTGCTCGAACTCGGGCGGCCCGTACTGGGACTCGTACTGCGTGACGAAAGGCGTCGACCAGATCATCCCCGTCGACGTGTACGTGCCCGGCTGCCCGCCGCGGCCGGAGGCGTTGCTGCAGGGCATCCTCAAGCTGCAGGAGAAGATCGCCGGCGAGAACGTGACCTCGCGGTACGACGAGCCGTCCGCGGCGGCGCTGACGCGGGGGCTGGTGCAGCCTTGAGCGCCGACGCACTCGAGGCGCTGACGAGCGCCGGGATCGCCGCGACGGCGGCGGACAGCTTCGGCCCGACCGCGATCGACGTACCGGCGGAAGCGTGGGTCGCGGCGCACGAGGTCCTGCGGGATGCGGTCGGTCTCACGTTCTTCGACTTCCTGAGCGCGTCCGACGAGCTCAAGGACGGGTTCCGGGTGGTGACGCACCTCGCGGACTTCTGGGGCGGAGCGCATGTCGACCACGTCCTGGTGCGGACCCTGGTGCCGCGCGACAACGCCGTCCTGCCGTCGCTGTCGGAGTTGTACGCTGGGGCGAACTGGCACGAGCGGGAGACGTACGAGATGTTCGGGATCGCCTTCGACGGGCATCCGAACCTGACCACGCTGCTGCTGCCGGACGAGTTCGAGGGACACCCGCTGCGCAAGGAGTTCGTGCTCGCGTCGCGGGTCGCGAAGCCGTGGCCGGGCGCCAAGGAGCCCGGCGAGTCCGACCACGCCCCCGCCGGCGCCCCCAGCCGCCGCCGGACCCTGCCCCCCGGCGTCCCCGACCCCGAAACCTGGGGCCCGCGCCCACCGGGTTCCCCCGCCCCCGACCCCCTGGCCCCCGCCGAAGCCGCCGCCACCCCCGCCCGCCCCCGCCGAGCCACCCCCGGCACCGAACGCCGAACCCGCCGCCAAACCCCACCCCCCACGGCCCCAACTGGTGACCCGGCTCCGCCCGCGGCCGCAGCCCCACCCGCCGACACCGGTCGGCCCGCCTCCCCGCCCCCGCCTGCCGCCGCGGCCCCACCCGCGCAGGCAGCTCCGCCTGCAGGCGCCGCTCCGGCCGCGGACTCGGGCCCACCCGCGGACTCGGCACCACCCGCCTCCCCGCCTCCGCCTGCTGGGTCGGCTCGTGACTCTGGGGATGGGGACGGGCAGTCGGGCGAGTCCTCGTGATTCCTTCGGCTGAGGAGCTGGCTCGGTGGACGTTGGAGCGGCAGCATCCGCTTACTCGCGCGTGGGTGGATGATGCGCGGCGGCTCGCGATTCTTGCGGAGGAGCATGCGGCGCTCGACATCCTGCTCGCCGAGGACCTGGACATCGCGGCTCAGCGCGCTCACCGCCTGGCGCCCGGCAAACCTGCCGAGTCGATGCTCAACCGGTGGGTTGCCGTCGGCAACGACCTGCACGCGATGTTCAGCATGCGCTTCGAGAACCTCGACCCCGCCAGACCGTTCGTCGACGCGACCCCGATGAGCCGCTCGCCACAGCCGCCCGACCTGCCCGCCCTGGCCGCGGCCGCCCAGGAGTACTACGGCATCCATCACCCGCTGTACGTCCGCCTGTGGAGCGCGGCCCCCGACGTCGACGGCACCGTCCCCGACCGCCGCTTCCTCGCCGCGCCGATCCGCGAGCTCCGCCCGCACGACGTACCGCCCGGCCTCGCGCTTCGCCCGGCGAAAACCGTCGACCACTACGACGAGGCCCGCCGCGCGTACGCCGCGGTCGACGCCGACCACCCGGACCACGCCGAGCAAGCGATCCTCCAGGACCACGACGACCTGCAGGACGCCGCGGACGAGGGACTCCTGTTCGACGTCACGGTGCACGACGAGTGGGCCGGGTACGCCGCCGCCGTGATCAAGCCCGACGACGCCCTCGGCCTCCCGGCGTACGTCGTCCGCGAACTGGTCCTCGCCCCCGAACACCGCGGCCACGGCTACGGCCCGCACCTGAGCACCCTCCTCGCCCAGGCCCTCCCCGACCCCACCCGCATCCTCGTCGGCACCATCCACCACGCCAACCAGTCCGCCCGCACCGCAGCCCTCACCGCCGGCCGCCACGACATCGGCGGCTGGCTTCAACTCCCCCTCGGTCAAGCCTGAGCGAGTCGCTCCGTCGGCTGGCCGGTGAGATTGGCGATGAGTTCGAGGTCATTGTCCAGGTGGAGGAGGACAAGGCCGGTCTGCTCGGCTGTGGCAGCGATCAACAGGTCCGCCACCGAGGGTGCCCGATGCTGACCCGCGGAAGCGAGCTGCGACTGCACGACGACGGCGCGACGTTCGATGGCGGGCGTCACGTTCTCTATCGGCATCGCGGCGATCGACGGCTGGTGCAGGAATGAGCGATGTTCCTCCGCAGATCGCGCTGAGAAACCGAGCTCGAGCAAGGTCACAGTGGTAATGCGTACCAGCCCTCGGTTGATGCGGTTAGCCCATTCGTCTCGGTCGGGAGTCTTGTCCAGGCGCACCACGGCCGACTTGTCGATCAGCCAGCGGCGGGCGTCGGTGGTCGGTGTCACGACCAGGCCTGAGCCATGACGTCAGGGTCCTCCACGTCGCGGACCAGTTCCGCCAATCGCTCCAGATCGGCGACAGTCACGACGACCTCTGAGCGCGCGGCTTCCTGGCTGAGTTGCCGGCGCAGATATTCGCTCCTGGACAACCCCTGGCTGGCTGCTCGCTTGTCGATCACCGCGAGCACGTCGTCAGGTACGTCGCGAATCAGTACGTCGCTCATGCGCCTCTCATTTGATATCTAATGATATCAACGGCGTGGCGGGGTGTAGTAGAAGACTTCCTCGCGGGTGATTCGGCCGGCGTCGACCGTGCACAGGGACAGTTTGGTGGTTCGGGAGCGGGTGCCGGTGCGGACGTCGAGTTGGTCGAAGGTGAAGCGGATCGCGAAGTGGTTGTCGAGGAGGAGCGGGCCGACGACGTCGACGCCGAGGTACTCGATGTCGGCGTTCAGGCGGCGGGCGTTCTCGAGGATGGCGTCGGTGCCTTTGATCTCGACCTCTTCGCCGCCGCTCTCGAGTGGTGCGACGCGGACGACCTCCGGTGCGGTGAGCGCGACGGCCCGGTCGAGGCGGCCGGCGGACAGCGCGTCGACGTACCGCTGCGCGACCTCGGCCGTGGACAGGACCCGGAACTCGGCGGCGTGTTCGGCGGCCCATTCGGCGAAGGTCAGGGCGGGGCGGCCGGTGAGTTCGGCGACGGTGGTGGTGACCGGCTCGGGGTTGTCGACGAGCGAGGCCCAGTAGGCGACCGAGCTCTCGGCGAGGATCGGGTCGGCGCCGAGGTCGAGCATCGCCTGCCGTGCCTCCGCGTCGGTCAGCGCCTCGACCCGCATGTCCTTGCCGATCGCCCGCGCGATGGTCCGGATCTGCTCGGCCTGGGTCAGGACCTCGGGGCCGGTGAGGTCGTAGGTCTGGCCGATGTGCCGGTCGTCCAGGATCGTGAGTACGGCGACCGCGGCGATGTCCCGCTCGTGGATCAACGACCGGCCCGCCTCGGGGGACGCGACCCGGACGACGTCGTCGGTGCGGAACGCATCCGCCCAGCCCTGCGCGTTCACCGCGAACCCGCCCGGCCGGACGAACGTCCACTCCTTGCCGGCGTCCCTCAACAACTGCTCGACGTCGCCCCACACTCCGCCGGACGGCGCGCTCAGCGAGGACAGGTAGACGACGCGCCGAGGCAGTTCGCCGATCACGTCCGCGGCCCCGTCGGCGCTGAACGACGGCCAGAGCAGGAAGGCAGCCTCCACGTCGGCCGCGGCCCGGCGTACGGCGGTGGGGTCGTGGATGTCGCCCTGGATCAGTTCGACGTCCGGCGGGAAACCGGCGAGGTCCGGCGTCCGGACGAGGGCCCGGACGGTCACGCCCGCGGCGCGCAGCCCGTCGACGACATGGCGGCCGACGCGGCCGGTGGCTCCGGTGACAAGAATCGTGGTCATGCGACCCACCCTCGGACCTGAACGTTGGTTGAGGTCAAGCCGGACGCACTAGGCTGACAGGCATGCTGGAGTTCGTGGTGCGGGTGGTGGGCGTCCTGGTCGCCTTCCTGGTGGCGCCCTTGCTGGTCGGGCAGGCCGAGCACAAGGTGATGGCGCACATGCAGTCACGACTCGGGCCGATGTACGCCGGCGGGTTCCACGGCTGGGCGCAGCTGGTCGCGGACGGGGTGAAGTTCGTCCAGAAGGAGAGCGTGGTCCCGGCCGCCGCCGACAAGCGGGTGTTCGAGTGGGCCCCGATCGTCGCAATCCTGCCGTACCTCGCCGCGCTAGCCGCGATCCCGCTCGCACCGGGCCTGGTCGGCGCCGACCTCGACTCCGGCCTGTTCTTCGTGCTCGCGGTGATGAGCATCGGCGTCCTCGGATCGCTGATGGCCGGCTGGGGCAGCGGGAACAAGTACAGCCTGCTCGGCGGACTCCGGGTCGCGGCGCAGCTGATGAGCTACGAGCTGCCGTTCGTGCTGGCCGCGGCGAGTGTGGCCGTCGCCGCCGGATCGTTGAGCCTGACCGCGATCGGCCACGCCTGGAATCCGTGGTGGTTGCTGTGGCAGCTGCCCGGTCTGGTGGTGTTCTTCGTCGCGGGTCTCGCCGAGCTGCAGCGGCCGCCGTTCGACATGCCGGTCGCGGACTCCGAGGTGATCTTCGGCCCGTACACGGAGTACACCGGGCTCCGCTTCGCGATGTTCCTGCTCGCCGAGTACGCCGGGATCGTCGTTCTCGCGGCGCTCACGACGGTGTTGTTCCTCGGCGGCTGGAGCGGTCCGGGGCCGGAGTCGATCGGCTGGATCTGGGCGCTGCTGAAGATCGCGTTCGTGTCGGTCGTGGTGATCTGGGTGCGGGTCTCGTTCCCGCGGATGCGCGCCGACCAGCTGCAGAAGCTGGCCTGGCAGGGCCTGGTGCCGGTGGCGCTGGTGCAGCTCGCGCTCACCGGCATCGGCGTCGTGGTGTTCTGAGGCGGATCTGCAGCACTCACCAACCGCGCTGTTGGCCGGTCGTCGGCGGTCGGCTGAGCGTGGCCGTCGACGAGCCGCGGCGGTTGGTGAGTGCCTGGGGTCCGCTAGGGCGTCGCCAGTGCCTCGGTCGGGGACAGACGGGACGCGCGGACGGCCGGATACAGACCCGCGAGACCGCCGATCACCAGTGTCGCCAGTACGCCGCCGGCTAGGGCCCAGACCGGGATCACCGTCAGCCAGTTCTGGTACGACGCGTAGCCGGCGGTGACCGCGGAGCCGAGGATCGCGCCGCCGATCCCGCCGAGCGCGGACAGCAGCAGCGATTCGGTCAGGAACTGCGTCCGGATCTGGCCGCGGGTCGCCCCGAGCGAGCGGCGCAGACCGATCTCGGCGCGACGTTCGAGCACCGAGATCACCATGATGTTCGCGACGCCGACGCCGCCGACCAGCAGCGCGACGGCGCCCAGGCCGAGCAGGAGTCCGGTGAACGCCTGACCGGCGGCCTGCTTCGCGGCGAGGGCGTCGGACGGGCGCGACACCTCGACCTCGTTCGGCGCCTCGGGGTTGGCCGTTGCGCCGAGCACCGATCGGACCGCAGGCACCTGGGCGTCGTCCGACCGGGTGTAGATCGTGGTCGGATGCCCGTCGAAGGAGAGTTCGCCCGCCGCGGGCCAGCCCATCAGCGCGGCACTGTCCAGCTCCGGTGCGAGCGCGGCCGGTTCGAGGATGCCGAGCACGGTGAACCAGGTGTTGCCGATCAGCACCTGGGTGTCCGGTCCGGCCTTGGTGATCCCGAGTCGTTCCGCGGCGGCGGCGCCCAGGACGGTCGCCGGGTACGAGCCGGTGGCGGCGTCGATCCACTTGCCGCTGCGGATCGTGGCCCCGATCGTGTCGAGCAGGTTGGTACGGGCGGCGTACGCGATGATGCCGTTGGTCTCGACGTCGGGGATCTTGCTGGTCCGGTACACCGACGCGTCGTCGACCTTGCCGATCGCGGACTCCGCGCGGACCGGGGCGATCCGGCGGACCATCGACTCGGCCGCGAGCGGCAGCTGGGCCTGCTCACCGGTCAGCCGGGTGCCCGGCGTGACCGTCAGCAGGTTGGTGCCCAGGGCATCGAGTTGCCCGTCGAGCTCGGCCCGCGACGACGACGAGATGCCGACCACGGCGACCATCGCCGCGATCCCGATCGCGATGCCGAGCGCGGACAGGAACGCCCGCATCGGCCGCGTCCGCAACCCGACGGCGCCCACCCGCACCACATCCCGGAGTTTGAGCGAAGCGGGCCTGAGCTCTCCGTTCCTTCGGGTCCCGCTCATGCGTGCACCTCCTCGACGATGTGGCCGTCGCGCATCCGGATCTGGCGGGGGAGGGAGGCGGCGATGTCGCGGTCGTGGGTGATGACGACGACCGTGGTGCCGGCGGTGTGCAGGTCGCGGAGGAGCTGCATCACGCCCGCGCCTGACGCGGAGTCCAGTGCGCCGGTCGGCTCGTCGGCCAGCAGTACGGCGGGTTCGCCGGCGACTGCCCGCGCGACGGCGACTCGTTGACGCTCGCCACCGGACAGTTCGTGCGGCTCGTGATCGAGGCGGTGCGCGAGCCCGACCCGTTCCAGCGCGGCCGCGGCCCGCCTCCGTCGTACCGCGAGCCGGAGGCCGGAGTAGAGCAACCCGTCGGCGACGTTGTCGACCGCGCGGACCCCGGCGGCGAGGTGGAACTGCTGGAAGACGAACCCGATCCGGGTCGCCCGCAGCGCGGACAACCCGGCGTCGGACAACCGCGCCACGTCGTACCGGTCGATCCGGACCGTGCCGGACGTCGGCCGGTCGAGCGTGCCGAGCACGTTCAGCATCGTGGACTTGCCGGAGCCCGACGGGCCGACGATCGCGACCAGTTCGCCGCGGTCGATCCGCAGGCTGACCCCGCCGAGCGCGTGCACGCCTCCCGGATACACCTTGGTCACCTCGGTCAGCTCGATCACTTCGGGATCCCCACCGCGGTGCCGGCGGTGATGCCGGCGCCGCTGACCTCGACCTGGCCGCCCGCGAACAGCCCGGTCTTCACCGGCAGGTACCGCGACGTCGCACCGTCGGTGACCTCGACGCCGAACCCGCCCTCGCGGAGCGCGACCAGCGCCGCGACCGGGACGGTCAGGACGTTCTTGCGCTCCGACGCGGTGAACGTGACGTCGACCGCCGCGGACGACCAGGCGGCCACCGTTTTCTGGTCGGCGACGGCAACGATCACCTCGACCTTGGTCTCCGGGTCCTGGTCCGGGCTTTCCGCCGGGATGATCACCGTGGAAACTTTCTGGATCTTTCCGGCGACCGACTTTCCGTCCGGCAGCCCGACGGTGACCGCGGCGTTGAGCTTGGCGAGCCGCTGGTCGGCCGCGTCGAGCTGGACCGTGACGGCGCGGGTGGTGCCGGTGTAGGTGAGCACCGGCTGGTTCGGCCCGAGCGGTGATCCTTCCTCGGCCTGCACGCTGTCCACCCGCAGATGACCAGGGGCGAACAGCACGCTGCCGAGCTCGACGACTCCTGTCTCGTCCCGCCCGAGATCCTCCTGCCACTCCTCGACGGCCTCGGCGGTCGCGTCGGTGTACTCGTCGTCCACCGTGAACCCGGTGTAGCCCATCGCCTTCAGATTCTGCTCGAGCTGCAGGACGTCCGTCCCTTCGGTCCCGACCGTGAGCCTGCGGTACGCCGGGAGCGCGCCGTACAGGAGCGTCGTCGGGACGTTGTCGATGCTGTAGACGGTGTTGCCGCGCCGGAGCTCCTGCCCGCTGTCGGGGACGAAGGTGACCGTGCCGGCCACCCGGTTGACCGCGGAGGACGACGTGCCGAAGCCGAGCCGGCCGTCCTCGGTCTCGGTGTCTTTCAGGGTCTGCCGGGTGACCTTCGTGGTGTTGATCGGCACGGCCTGCGCGGTCTGGTCGGATGCCTGGCTGGTGTCGCCCCGACTCACCAGGAAAGCGCTGACGGCGCCGCCTGCGGCCAGGACGACGACGGCCGTCAGTGCCTTGCGCATCAGCGCGCCGCCAGGATGCTCTGGCAGGCGTCCTGCGCCTTCTGGAAGTCCGGATCGTCCGCGACGCCCGGGCCGATCATGATCCCGCGCTGGTCCGGCTTCGGGTCCGGGAACTTCTCGACGCCGTTCTTCCGCATGCACTCGGCGTACTTCCGGCCGTTCTCCTGCTGTTGCGGGTTGGCGCTGCCCTGCGCCTGCGGGTTGTACTGCTGGCACGCCTCCATGGCCTGCTGGACTTTCTCCTGCGTGACCCCGGAGTTCTTGTCGAACCTCAGCATCGGGCCCTTGCCCGGCTCCGGGTCCGGCACGTTCAGGCCGTTCTCCCGCAGGCACTGGGTGAACTTGACCGCCATTTCGTCCTGGCTGAGGCTGGCCGGCGCGCTGCTCGGCGCTGTGGTCTGCTGCGCGCCGGTGCCGGACGCCACCTGGGTGTCGGGCTCGTCGGCGCCGCAGCCGGTCAGGATCAGGCCGGCCGCCAGGACGGAAACGGCCAGGATGGTGTTGCGCATCATTGCTCCTCTCGTTTCCGGAAACCCTGCTCGGCCCGCCGTTTCCCGGCCGTTTCCGAGTCCGGAAACACCGCGGAAACAGGGCCGTCGGGGATCATGGGGTGCGTGCGGGTACTGGTGGTCGAGGACGAGCCGTTGCTGGCGGCAGCGATCGCGGAATGGCTGCGCGACGATTCACATGCCGTCGACGTGGCCACGGACGGCGGCGCGGCGCTGGAACGGTTGTCGGTGAACGCGTACGACGTCCTCGTGCTGGACCGCGACATCCCGGTCGTCCACGGCGACGAGGTCTGCCGGCAGCTGGTCGCGTCCGGGTCGGCCACGCGGGTGCTGATGCTGACCGCGGCGGCCGCGGTGACGGACCGCGTGGAGGGGCTCGGGCTGGGCGCCGACGACTACCTGACCAAGCCGTTCGCGTTCGCCGAGCTGGCCGCGCGAGTACTCGCGCTCGGGCGGCGCAGCCGGCCCGCCGATCCGCCCGTCCTGCGCCGCGCGGGCGTCACGCTGGACCCGGCCCGGCACGAGGTTTTCCGGGACGGCCGGTACGTGCCGTTGTCGAAGAAGGAATTCGCTGTCCTCGCGGAGCTGCTGCGCGCCGACGGCGCGACCGTGTCGGCCGAACAACTGCTGGAGAAGGCATGGGACGAGCACGTGGACCCGTTCACCGGAGCTGTCCGGCTGACGATCCTGAAGCTGCGCCGGAAACTGGGCGAGCCGGGGCTGGTCGAGACGGTCACCGGCGTCGGCTACCGCATCCCTTGAAACGACTGTCGCTCCGCGGCCGCCTGACCCTGCTGTACGGCGGGCTGTTCATGGTCGCCGGTGTGCTGCTGCTCGGCGTCACGTACGCGCTGTTCAACGCCAACCTCGGCCAGCAGTACCGGGTGATCGTGAAGGGCACCTACCTGAGCAGCCCGACGCCGGGCAAGGCTCCGCCGGCACCGCCGACCAACGACGTGTACGTGATGAACAAGGACGGCGCCGTCCTGACCGGCTCGGATGCCGAACGGGTGCTGGAACAGCAGCGGCAACAAGTACGGCAGGCAGCGATCAAGTCGTTGCTGACCCAGGGGAGCATCGCGCTGGCCGCGGTCGGCGCATTGGCAGCGGGGTTCGGATGGCTGGTGGCCGGGCGGGTGCTCGCGCCGCTCCACCAGGTCACCGACACGGCGCGCCGGATCGCCGCGTCGCCTGCCGCGCTCCACGAGCGGATCGCACTGAAAGGCCCGGACGACGAGGTCAAGAACCTGGCGGATGCGTTCGACACCATGGTCGAGCGGCTGGACCACTCGTTCGACGGCCAGCGGCGGTTCGTTGCCAACGCATCCCATGAGCTGCGGACGCCGTTGACGCTCGGCCGCGCCCTGGTCGAGGTCGCGATGCACCGGCGTACGGCGTCCCCGGACGTGAAGGAACTGGGCGAGAGCCTGCTGACCATCAACGCCCGGCACGAGCAGCTGATCGAAGGGCTGCTGATCCTGGCCGACTCCGAGAAACAGTTGACCACGGTCTACCCGGTCAACCTCGCGGACGTGGTGACCCACGTGACCGGCCAGCTCACCGGCGAGGCGGCCGCGGCCGGCGTCGAGCTGATCCGCGGCCCGGGCGACGCGCCGACGCGGGGCGATGCGCTCCTGCTCGAACGTCTCGTCCACAACCTGGTGGAGAACGGCATCCGGCACAACACGCCCGGCGACGAGCGCTGGGTCCGGGTGATCAGCAAACGGGCCGGCGACCAGGTGCGCGTCACCGTGACGAACACCGGGCCCGAGATCCCGCCGTACGAGGTCGAGAGCCTGTTCAAGCCCTTCTACCGCCTGGGCGCCGAGCGGCTGGTCGGCGGGAAGGGCGCCGGGCTCGGCCTGTCGATCGTCCGGTCGGTCGCCGAGGCCCATGGCGGCACCGTCACCGCCACGCCCCGCGCGGGAGGCGGGCTGGAAATTACTGTGGTGCTGCCTGTCGATCCGGGCTGAGACCGTTCGTGTAGAGGGCGAGAAGGAGGCGACGATGAACCACTACCTGCTCAGCATCTACCAGCCCGACGGTCCGGCTCCGGAACCCGAGGTGCTGGAGCCGATCCTGCGGGACCTGCAGGCGTTGAACGAGGAGATGCAGGCGGCCGGCGTGTGGGTGTTCGCGGCCGGTCTGCATCCGCCGGAGACGGCGACCGTGCTGAAGGCGAGCGGCGACGACGTGCTGATCACCGACGGGCCGTTCACCGAGGGCAAGGAGCATCTCGGCGGTTTCACGGTCATCCAGGTCGAGGATCTGGACGCTGCGCTGCACTGGGCCAAGCGGCTGGCCGAGGTGCTCCGCAACCTGTCTGTCGAGGTCAGGCCGTTCCAGTCGTGACAGCTGACCTCGCTGCGATCTTCCGGGCCGAGCACGGGCGGGCGGTGGCTGTTCTGACGCGCGTGTTCGGTGACCTGGAGATCGCCGAGGACGCCGTCCAGGACGCGTTCGCGACGGCGCTGGAGAAGTGGCCGGACTCCGGCGTACCGCCGAGCCCGGCCGGATGGATCATCACGACCGCGCGCAACCGCGCGATCGACCGCCTGAGACGCGAGGCCGCACGGACCGGCAAGCACGCAGAGGCCGCGCTGCTGCACGCGGAGACCGAGCCGGTGGAGGAGGGTGCCGTGCACGACGATCGTCTGCGGCTGATCTTCACCTGCTGCCACCCGGCGCTCGCCCTGAACGTCCGGGTCGCTCTCACACTGCGCATGCTCGGCGGCCTCAGCACCGCCGAGATCGCGCACGCGTTCCTGGTCCCCGAGCCGACGATGGCGCAACGCCTGGTCCGTGCCAAGGCCAAGATCCGCGCCGCCGGCATCCCGTACCGCGTCCCGTACGAGGCGGATCTGCCCGAGCGCGTCCGCGGCGTCCTCGCCGTCGTCTACCTGATCTTCAACGAGGGGTACGCCGCCTCGTCCGGCGACACCCTCGTCCGCGACGAGCTCGCTGCCGAGGCGATCCGGCTGGGACGGCTCCTGGTCGACCTGATGCCCGACGAACCCGAAGCGGCCGGCCTGCTCGCGCTGATGCTGCTCCAGCAGTCCCGGCGCCCGGCCAGGGTCGCGCCCGACGGAACGCTGATCCGCCTCCGCGACCAGGACCGCGCGCTGTGGGATCGCCGGCTGATCGACGAAGGCCACACGCTCGTACGGCGATGCCTGCGCCGCAACCAGCCCGGTCCGTACCAGCTCCAGGCCGCGATCAACGCCGTCCACGCCGACGCCGCGACCGCCGAGGCCACCGACTGGCCGCAGATCCTCCAGCTCTACGACCACCTGCTCGCCCTCGACCCCACGCCCGTCGTGGCGCTCAACCGAGCCGTCGCCGTCTCCGAAGTCGAAGGCCCCGCCGCCGCCCTCGCGCTGGTCGATGCGTTGAACCTCGACTCCTACTACCTCTTCCACGCCATCCGGGCCGATCTCCTCACTCAGCTGGACCGTTCCGCCGACGCCCGAGCTGCCTACGAGTCGGCGCTGGGCCTCACCTCCAACGAAGCCGAGCAGGACTTCCTCCGGACCCGGATGAGATAACCCTGCCGGCGGCGTGCACCTTCGGTAGGGTCCCGAGGGTGTTCGAGTTGATCTGTGAGGTGGAGCCTCCGACGCGGCCGGACCTGAAGAAGGTGCGGCACCAGATCGGCGTGATGAGTCCGATCGCGGACGGTTTCCTGATCCCGGACAACCACATCGGGCGGGCGACCGTGTCGAGTGTCGCGGTCGCCAACGAGGTGCAGCTGATGGGCGCGCGCGGGATCGCCTGCCTGAACTCGCGGGACCGGAACCTGCTCGGTTTCCGGCGCGACCTGCTGACCGCGGCGGCGTACGGCGTCGAGCAGTTCCTGTTCGTGCACGGTGACGACCCGGCCGAAGGTGCGCGGACCAGTCAGCTGACCGTGCGGCGGATGATCGAGCAGACCCGCGAGACGACGTACCCGGGCTGTGCCCCGTTCAAGGTCGGCGCGGCCACCCGCTTGTCGAAGGTCCCGCGCTGGAAGTCCGAGGCAGATTTCCTCTACGTCCAGGTCAGCTACGACTTGGACGAACTGCTGCGCTGGCGTGCGTCGGTCGACCTCGACATCCCGGTGTACGCCGGGGTGATGGTGCTCGCGTCCGCCCGGATGGCGCGCAATCTCGCCGGGCTGCCGCAGCTGACGATCCCGGCCGAGCTGGTCGACGCGGTGGAGCGGGACCGGGACGCCGGTGTCGACCACGCCTGCGAGCAGATCCTGAAGATCCGTGACTCCGGAGCCTTCGAGGGCGTTCACCTGATACCGGTCAGCCGGTACCGCCAGGTCGCGGCCCGCCTCGAACGCGAGCTGTAAGGCGTGCGGATCGGCTAATGTCCTGCTAAGAGACGGGAGGTGGAGCGTGGGACTGCCTGGCAAGGGCCTGGTCGAGGGGTTGAAGGTCACCGCGAGGACCCTGGCCCGTCGTTCCGTCACCGAGCAGTACCCGGACGTCCTGCCGGAGTTGCCGCCGCGCAGCCGCGGCGTGATCGCGCTCATGGAGGAGAACTGCACCTCCTGCATGCTGTGCGCCCGCGAGTGCCCGAGCTGGTGCATCTACATCGACTCGCACACCGAGACCGCGCCGTCGGTCGGTGAGCAGGCCCGGGAGCGCAGCCGGAACGTGCTGGACCGGTTCGCGATCGACTTCAGCCTCTGCATGTACTGCGGGATCTGCATCGAGGCCTGCCCGTTCGACGCGCTGTTCTGGTCGCCCGAGTTCGAGTACGCCGAGACCGACATCCGCAACCTGACCCACGAGAAGGACCGGCTCCGCGACTGGATGTGGACGGTGCCGGCACCGCAGCCGATCGACCCTGGTCCGGACTCCGGGGACGACGCGTGACCACAGTCCTGTTCTCCGTCGCCGGCGCGGTGGCGGTGGCCGCGGCCGTGCTGGTGGTGGTCTCCCGCCGGATTGTGCACGCCGCGCTCTGGCTGGTGGTCGCGCTCGGCGCCGTGGCCGGCTGCTTCGGCGCGCTGCACGCCGAGTTCGTCGCACTGGTCCAGATCCTGGTGTACGTCGGAGCGATCGTCGTCCTGGTCCTGTTCGCGCTGATGCTCACGAAGGCGCCGACGAATCCGCTGCCGGAGCTCACCACCGGGCGCAGCCCGTTCGCGGCCGTGGTCGCCGCGGTGCTCGCGCTGGTCCTCGGCGCCGGCGTGGTTCTTGCCTTCGGCAACGAGAAGATCGAGTCGGTGACCGGCGGATCGGCGACGGCGATCGGCACCCAGGTGTTCAAGAACTGGGTGCTCCCGTTCGAGGTCTTGTCGGTGCTGCTGCTGGCGGCGCTGATCGGCGCGATCGCGCTGTCGCAGCGCAAGAAGGAGGACTGACGGTGCCGTTGATCCTCCCGCTGCTGCTGGCCGTCGTCCTGTTCTGCATCGGTGTGTACGGCGTCCTCGCGCGCCGCAACGTGATCACGATGCTGATGTCGTTCGAGCTGATGCTGAACGCGGTCAACCTGAACCTGGTCGCCTTCGACGCCTGGCGGGTGGACGAGGCCACCGGGCAGACGCTCGCGATCTTCGTGATCACGCTGGCCGCCGCCGAGATCGGCCTCGGCCTGGCGATCGTGCTGCTGCTGTTCCGCGGCCACGGCCATGTCGACGCCGACGCGGCCCGTGACCTGGTGGAGCGGCCATGATCGCGACGGTCTGGCGCGTCACTGGCGTGGCCTTCTCGCTGCTGATCCTGTTGTTCGCCGCCCTGCTGTACGGCGCTGCCCCGGATCAGGTCGCGTTCCTCGACTCGCCGGTCGGCGACCTCACCATCGGCTTCGCGGTCCGCACCGACGACCTGACGGTCCTGATGCTCGCGGTCGTCGGCGTGATCGCGACCTGCGTCCAGGTCTACTCGCTCGGGTACCTGCACCAGCGCCCGGCGTCGTACCACGCGCTGGTCACCTTGTTCACCGCGGCGATGGTGACCGTCGTGGTCTCGGACAGCCTGTTCTTCCTGCTGATCGGCTGGGAAGTGATGGGCGCCTGCTCGTACCTGCTGATCGGCCACTACTGGGAGCGCCGGGACGCCCGCTCCGGAGCGGTGAAGGCGTTCCTGATGACCCGGTTCGCCGACGTCGGGTTCCTGTTCGGAATCTTCGTGCTCGGTGTCGGCGCGCACACTTTCCGGATCTCCGAGCTCGATCCGGCGCGGATTTCCGCCGGGGTGCTGACGACCGGCACGCTGCTGCTGCTCGTCGGGGTCGTCGGCAAGTCGGCGCAGGTCCCGTTGCAGACCTGGCTCCCGGACGCGATGCCCGGTCCGAGCCCGGTCAGCGCCCTGATCCACGCGGCCACGATGGTCGCCGCCGGCGTTTTCCTGATCGCCCGGCTCTACGACGTCTTCGCCGCGTCCGAGACCACGCTGACCGTGCTCGCGATCGTCGCCTGCGTGACGATGCTCGTCGCCGCGCTCTGCGCGTCGGCCGCGGTCGAGGTGAAGCGCGTCCTCGCCTGGTCGACGGTGAGCCAGCTCGCGATCATGTTCTCCGCGCTGTCGCTCGGCACGGCCGAGGGCCGGCACGCCGCGCTCTTCCACCTCGTCACGCATGCCGCGTTCAAGGGCCTGCTGTTCCTCTGTGCGGGAGTGCTGCTGCACCAGGTCGGCAGCGCGGCCCTGGTCGTCCTGCGCCGCTACACGCGTCGCGGAAGGCTGCGGAAAGCGCTGCCGGTGACATTCCTGACCATGAGCGTCGGTCTCGCGGCGCTGGCCGGCGTCCCGGGGTTCGCCGGGTTCTTCTCCAAGGACGCGGTGATCGAGGCGGCCTGGGAACAGGCGCACGACGGGTCGGCCGTCGGCTGGGTCGTGCTGCTGTCCGTCTGCCTGACCGCGGCGCTGACGGCCTTCTACTGCGTGCGGCTGTGGCTGTGGACCTTCTTCCGGACGCCGGCACTGGCCGGCGGCATCGGCGCGTTCGAGGACGGTGACGCGGCGGCCGACCTCGACGAGCCCGACACCTCCAAGCTCCGCGACGCGCCGTGGGTGATGCTGGCGCCGCTCGTGCTGCTCGCGGTCGCCTCGATCGTGCTCGGGTACGTCGACGGCGTGCACCTCAACTGGGTCATCGGGCTGGTCTCGACCGCGCTCGTGCTGCTCGGCGCGCTCCCGGCGTACTCGCTGTGGCGGCGCGGGGCGGATCCCCGGCCGGTGGTGTTCGAGCGCGAGTTCGGCGTCGACCCGGCGTACCACGGTCTGGTCGTCGTGCCCGTGCGGTGGCTGGCCAAGCTGACCGTGGCGGGGGACCGCGACGTCATCGGTGCGTACGTCCGCGCGGCCGGCCGGACCGGGACGCTGGCGTCGCAGGGGTTCCGCCGGCTGCAGACCGGGAACGTGCAGACCTACCTGACGGCGGCCGTCATCGGCGCGGTCGCACTCGCCGTGCTCGCGGGGGTGATCGGCTCGTGAACGCGATCCTGCTGGCGATCCTCGTGCTGCCGGCGCTGGCCGCGGGAGCGTTGTGGTCGATCCCGGCCGCGATCGGCGACCGTCTCGCGGCGGCGTACGGGGCGGTGATCTCGGGGCTCGTGCTGGTCGGGGCACTGATCCTCTGGCCGCGGACCGGCGGATGGTTCGCCTATGTGCCCGCGCAGGAACAGCTGCTCGGCGACGCCGTCCACCCGCTCGACGCCGTGATCGACGTACCGTGGATTCCGTCCCTCGACGTCCGGTTCCACATCGGCGTCGACTCGATCTCGGTGCCGCTGATCGTGCTGACGGCGCTGCTGACTTTCCTGTGCTGCCTGTACTCGCTGAAGATCACGCCGCGGATCGGCCGGACCCGTTCCCTGATCGCGCTGCTGCTGGTGATCGAGACCGGCGTGATCGGGACCTTCTCGGCGATGGACCTGGTGCTGTTCTTCGTCTGCTTCGAGATCGTGCTGATCCCGATGTGGCTGGTCATCGACATCTGGGGCGACCACCACGACCCGGCCGGACGGAAACGCGCGGCGAACACGTTCGTGCTGATGACCGTGTTCGGTTCCGCGCTGATGCTGCTCGGTTTCCTGCTGGTGCAACGGGTGACGGGGACGTTCGACATCGTCGCGCTGACCAACTCGCCGGTCGCCGGCGGGCACGGGGTCCCGCTGGCCGCCGCCATACTGATCGCGGTCGGGCTGGCCGTGAAGGTGCCGCTCTGGCCCCTGCACATCTGGCTGCCGGACGCGCACGCGAAGGCGCCGACGGTGGGGTCGGTGCTGCTGGCCGGTGTGCTGCTGAAGCTCGGGACGTACGGCCTGATCCGGATTCTGGTCCCGGTGCTGCCGGACGCGACGGCGACGATCGCGCCGTACCTCGGGGCGTTCTCGACCGTGGCGATCGTCGCGGGGTCGCTGGCCTGTCTCGCACAGACCGACGTCAAGCGGCTGATCGCGTACTCGAGCGTCGGGCACATGGGCTTCATCGGGCTCGGCATCGCCACCATGTCCCCGGCCGGCCTGCGCGGCGCGCTGTTCGCGAACATCGCGCACGGGCTGATCACCGGGCTGCTGTTCTTCCTGGCCGGAGCGATCAAGGACCGGCACGACACCAGCGATCTGCGCGCGATCGGCCGGGCCCTGTACGCCCGGTTGCCGCGGATCGCCGCGCTGCTGACGTTCGCCTGTCTCGCCTCGCTCGGGCTGCCGGGCCTGGCCGGATTCTGGGGCGAGATGCTGGTGCTGCTGGGCGCCTACGACCCGGCCGCCTGGTTGCCGCGGACGACGTTCCTGGTGTTCATGGTGATCGCCGGACTCGGCACGGTGCTGACCGCCGCGTACTTCCTGCGGCTGGTCCGCAACCTGTGCCAGGGCGACCCGGCCGACAACCCGCCGGCCGCCTTCGCGGTCGATCTCAGCGGCATCGAGCTGATCACCTGGGCGCCGCTGGTCACACTGACCGTCCTGCTCGGCGTCTGGCCCGGCCTCCTCCTCCAGCAGTGGGGTGCCCTGTGACGGCGTTGAATGCCGCGCTGCCGCGCGGCGGGTCATGGGGCTGTGACTCCCGCCCTTCCCTCGTCGCTCCGGTCGCTTCGCTCCCTCCGCTCCTCAGTCCAGGGCGGGAGGCCCCATGACCCTGACGTGGACGGATTGGCAAGCGATCGCGGTACCGCTGGTGCTGGCGATCGGCGCCGTCGCCGTGCTGCTGGTCGACAGCTTCTGGAAGAGTGCGTCGGCCGAGCTGCGGCACACCGTCGTGACGTTGCTGACCAGCGCGGTCATCCTGTTCGGGCTCGTGTTCGCGTGGGCGCAGCGCGACGACTTCAAGCCCGCGTTCTGCCGGCCGGCGGTCGAAGGGCCGGCGCAGTGCAGCCTGGTCTTCGAGCCGTTGACGGCCGGGTTGTGGGCGGTGCTGCTGATCGGCGGGCTCGGCGTCGTCGGACTCTCGGCGTACCGCCTGCTGGCCGCGGACATTCCGATCGGGGAGTACCACTTCCTGCTGCTCAGCGCGCTCACCGGCGCGACGGTGCTGGCCGGCGCGCGGGACCTGGCGACGCTCGTGATCGCGCTCGAGGTGGTGTCGCTGCCGAGCTTCGCGATGGTCGGGCTGCGCCGGGACCGGCGCGGTTCCGAGGGCGCGATGAAGGCGTTCCTGGTGTCGGTGCTGTCGACGGCCGTGATGCTGTTCGGCATCTCCTACGTGTACGGCGTGACCGGCTCGCTGTACCTGTCGACGATCGCGAACCGGCTGACCGGGCTGGATCCGGACCTGGCCCGGGTGGCGTTCGCGGCCGGGCTGTTCGTGATCGTCGGGTTCGCGTTCAAGATCGCGGCGGTGCCGTTCCACGCCTGGCTGCCGGACACGTACGTCGGCGCGCCGGTGGAGGTCACCACCTTCCTCGCGGTGGTCTCGAAGTCGGCCGGCGTCGCCGGGCTGCTGGTCCTCGTCACGTCCGGGATCGCGCCCGACGGCTCCCAACTGCGCACCGTGGTCGCCATCCTCGCTGCGGTCACGATGACGGTCGGAAACCTGGCCGCGCTCCGTCAGGTCGAGGCCGTGCGGCTGCTCGCGTGGTCGTCGATCGGGCAGGTCGGCTTCCTGCTCGCGCCGCTCGCCGTCGACGACGCACAGGCCGTCGTCGGGTACTTGGCGGCGTACGTCGTCGTCACGCTCGGCGCCTTCGGAGCGGTCGCTGTCGTGCAGCGCCATCGCCCTGGGGGCCTGCTCACGGACTACCGCGGCATGGTCCGCTCCGAGCCCGGTCTGGCCGCCGCCCTGATCTTCTTCCTGGTCGTCCTGGCCGGACTTCCGCCTGGTCTCGCGGGTCTGTTCACGAAGTTCGCCGCGTTCCAGGCCGTGATCGACGGCCACCTCGGCTGGCTCGCGATCGTCATGGCCGTCAACGTCATGATCGGCCTCGCCGTCTACCTGCGCTGGATCGCCGAGCTCTTCCGGCTGCCCGCCGACGACCCGTTCTCGGTCGACATCGAGACCCCCGCGGTCACGATGATCTCGCTCTGCACCGCGGTGGCCGCCGTCCTCTCGGTCCTGCCCAGCATCATGTTCGCGCTTGCGACCTGACGAAGTCCTCGTACTGGGACCAGACGCGGCGCCAGAGCGCGTCGCGGTCGGCGTCGGAGTAGTGCGGGAGCGGCAGGCGGAAAACGTCCGCGAGCGCGGCGAAGTAGTCGGCCGGGGTCTCGAGCAGGGTGTTGTCGACCCGGTCGGAAAACGTTTCGCTCAGCCCTACGGAACGCAGTACGACAACGGATTCCGGCGTCCGGCGGAACGCGGAGGCGAGTCGCACGAACGGGGACGCCGGGTCGGCGGAAAGCTGCCTGTGCTGGGCGGCGAACGCGTCCAGAGTCACCGGGGACGACTCGAAGTCCATGCCGATCAGGTTCGCGCGCGGATCGTGGTCGAGTCGCCAGCCGTCGGTCTTCTCCGACGGGCGCAGGCGCAGCGTGAACGGGTACTGCTCGGCCTCGCCGGTCTCCAACGGCATCGGCTGGCGCAAACCGTCGCCGAGGCCGGCGTCGACGAGCCACCAACGTGCCGGGTCCTCGACCAGTCCGCTGACGGTCAGCACCATGTGGCTGCCGTCGATGTCGCCGGGCCGATTGACCGTTTGTACGCCGCCGCGGTGCATCCGCACGCGGTAGCCGAGCTCGGTCAGCAGCAGCGCGAACGTCCCGTTCAGCTGGAAGCAGTACCCGCCGGTCTCGCGCGCGACGATCCGCTTCGCCACGTCCTCCGGCTCGAACGCGCCACCCGGCGTGAGCTGGTACTGCACGGTCTCGTACGGCACCTGATCCACGTACGCCGCGTGCAGCTGATTCAGACCCTCCAGCCGCGGCGGGCCGTCGTACCCGCTGAGTCCGACTCGCCGGAGGAACGCCTCGGTGTCCATAGGAACCTAGGCTAAGCGGGGTGATCGACGTCTTCGACCGAGTTGCCGCTCACGATGTCGCCGGCGAGCTCGGCGAGGTGTTCGCGGCTGCCTTCGGTGCTCCGGGGTACGACGACGAGCGCGCCGACGCTCAGCGGTTCGCCGGCGAACAGTTGCCGGCCCACGCCGCCCGCGACGACTTCAAACTCGTCGTCGCGCGCCTCCCGCGTCCTGTCGGCACACCGCCCGCCGGCAACGGCGTCGGCTCGCTCGACGTCGCGGGCGTGATGGGTGGCAGCGGCCCGATTGCCGGATTCGCCTACGGTTTCACCGGACACCTCGGGCAGTGGTGGTCGGACCGCGTCGCGGCGGCGATCGGTCCCGAACTCGCGGCGGAGTGGATCGGCGGGCACTTCGAGGTCGTCGAGCTCGCCGTCCTGCCCGCCGCCCAAGGGCAAGGCCTCGGGACCGCGTTGATGCAGGAACTGATGCGGGACCTCCCGAACCGGAAAGCGTTGCTGACGACGTACACCGACGACCGGCCGGCGCCGCGGCTGTACCGGCGACTGGGCTGGCGGCTGCTCGTTCCCGACCTCGGCTGGGGGTCCGCGCTCTACGGGATGGACAGAGGTGTGCCCGTCGGCTCCTGACCTGGCAGGGTATGAGCCATGACCTCTGAGCGGATCTATGTCGGGAGCTACACGAGTCAGGCCGGCGGCGGGGACGGGATCGCGTTCGGGCCGCTGGACGGGATCGAGACGGCGGCGACGGTCGCCGACCCGTCGTTCCTGGTCAGGTCCGCGGACGGGCGGTTCCTCTACGCCACCAACGAGGAGCCGGACGGTAAGGTCTCGGCGTTCGCGATCGGCGTGGACGGAGCGCTCGAGCTGCTCAACCAGCAATCCACCGGCGGCATGCACCCGTGCCACCTGGACATCGACCCGTCCGGCCGGTTCCTGCTCTCGGCGAACTACACCTCGGGCTCCGTCGCCGTGCACCCTTTGCGCGAGGACGGTTCGCTCGGTGAGCGGGCGTACTTCGTGCAGCGGTCCGGGACCGGACCGAACGCGGAGCGCCAGGAGGGGCCGCACGCGCACCAGATCGCGTTCGACCCGGCCGGTGAGTACGTGTTCGACGTCGACCTCGGGTCCGACACGGTCTACTCGTCGACACTCGGCGAGGACGGTGCGCTGCACGAGGTCGACCGGCTGCGGATCCACCCGGGCGCGGGGCCGCGGCACCTGGTGTTCCACCCGACGGCGGCCGCGGCGTACGTGATCAACGAGCTCGACTCGACGCTGACCGTCTGCAGCTACGCCGACGGGAAGCTGACGATCGTGCAGACGGTGTCCACCCGGCCGGCCGACTCGCCCGGCGAGAACTTCCCGGCCGAGCTGCTGGTCTCCGCCGACGGCCGGTTCCTGTACGGATCGAACCGCGGCGACAACACGATCGCGGTATTCGCGATCGCGGCCGACGGGCTGAGCGTCGAGCTGGTGCAGACGATCGGGTCCGGCGGGGACTGGCCGCGGCACCTCGCCTTCGGAAACGACCGGAACACGCTGTACGCCGCGAACGAGCGATCCGGTCAGATCGCGACCTTCACGATCGCCGACGGCCGGCTCACCCAGGCGGGCGAGCCGGCCGCATGGCCGAAGCCGGTGTGCGTCCTGCCGGTCTAGACGAGCTTCTCGAAGAAGAACTCGTGCTTGAGGAAGGACACGTCGTACTCGTGCCCCGGGTACGGCGGGTTCAGCTGGGCCGCCTGGAACAGGCGCCAGCCGTCCTTGAGCGCGTCGAGCCCGGTCTCGTACGGCGGTACGTCGCTGTCACCCGTCGTCGGGTGCGTCTCGCCCGTGCCGTCGTACACCGACCAGCCGACCACGCGCGCGTCCAGCGCCGAGGAGGCCAGGTAGAGGACCAGCACCTGCTGGCGAAGGCCCGTCTGCTGCGGGGTCTCTGCGGTGGCGGTCATACCATCTCCTTCTTCGCTGCGTGCGGGTTGTTCGCGCGGTCGGCCACCACGCGCTGCGGGCGGTTCGAGACGCGGGTGACCCAGTAGTTCGGGTCGTAGGTGTCGTCGCCGCTGATCGCGCGCCACAGCATGATGCGGTTGTACCGCTCGAGCCGGCCGGTGGCGTTCTCGTACCAGGGGAAGTTCTGCTCCAGCTCGGCCGCGACCTGGTCGTCGTACAGGTCGTCGGTGTTCCACAGCCGCACCTGACGGACGGTCGGGTTGAACCGGATCTTGAACATGTAGCGGTCGATGTCGCTGTCGTTCTTGCGGCCGCCGTGCCAGATGCCGTGGTGCAGGAACTGGACGGTGCCGGCCGGGCAGACCAGGCGGGTCTGGCCGAGCAGGTTCTGGTAGCGGCCGGTGTCGGACTCGTTGGTCCGGCGCAGGTGGCTGCCGGGGACGCTGAGCGTGCCGCCCATCTCCAGCGTCACGTCCTGCGGGTAGTACATCAGCTGAACGTCGAAGGCGTCGGTGCGGACGTCGATGATCGCGTCACCGTGCAGGTTCTGCGCCTCGCCTTCGTGGGCCTTGCGGATGTGGACCGCGTGGTGGTCGACGGTCGGCTCCGGGCCGACCAGGCTGTGGATCGCGCCGGCCACCTCGGGCAGCTGCACCAGGCGCTGGACGAAGTCGCTGTCCACGAACGCCTCCGACAGCGGGGTGCCGTACGGGACGCCCGGGATGCCGGCCTTCAGGACCTCGATCGCCTGCTGGTTCATCTCGTCCGGCACGACGGCGTCCATCCGGAGCGCGCCGGTGGCCACGAAATGCGCCATCTGTACCGAGGTGAGCAGGTGCTTGCGATGCGGATGGGGCATGGAAACTCCCATGGTGGAGTGGTGGTTGCTACTCCTCCAGGCTAGGCACGGAAAGCGTGTTCTCGCGTGGGTTGTGTTCACCACTGCTGGTAAATTCTCACCATGGTCGAGTTGCACCTCACGCAACCCCCGGAGGTGCTGAACGTCGGCGCCGGGATCCACGGCGTGCGCGGCCGGCGGGACGTCTTCCGCCTCCCGGACCTGTGGCAGCTGCACCTCTACAACTACTCGGCCGAGCTGACCCTGCTCGGTACGACGTTTTCCGTCGCGCCCGGCTACGTCTCGCTGACCCCCGCGGGCACGCAGGTGCAGTTCGACTACCGCGGGCGTTCCGAGCATCTTTACGCGCATTTCCGGCCGGTCGTCGCGGGCGTCCCGTCGTCGGTCCCCGTCGTCCAGGACGCCGGCGAATCCGCGCCGTTGCTGTCCGGACTGCTGCGCTCCGCGATCGAGTCCTCCCCGTCCGGCTCGTCCCGCACCACCGCGGACGTCTGGAGCGCGCTGTGGCGGATCGCGGAGCTCACGCCCGCCACCGCCGAGACCCGGCATCCGGCCGTCGCCACCGCGATCGCGCACATCGAGGCCAACCTCGCCCAGCCGCTGACGGTCCCCGGCCTGGCCCGGGTGGCCGGTGTCTCCCACAACCACCTGACCCGCCTGTTCCGGTCCGAGACCGGCGCCACGGTGATCGCGTACATCCGCCGCCGGCGCATGACCCGGGCCCGCCACCTGCTCGTCTCCTCCACCCTGTCCATCCCCGCGATCGCCGCGTCGGTGGGCATCCCCGACCTGCAGGCCTTCAACAAGACCTGCCACCGCGAACTCGGTACCTCACCGCGCGCCGTCCGGGGGAAAGCGGTGGCCGGTGAACGGGTAGGGGGTTAATGTCCGGAGCATGTACGAACTGATCCCGGTGGCCGAGGCGCCCGAGCTGGACGAAGAAGCGGGGCAGCGGTTCGTGGAGGAGTGGCCGGAGTTCATCTTCCACGACGAGGGCGTGAAGCCGTTCCGCGAGCGGCGGCTCGAGTATTTCCGCGACTGGGAGTTCTACTTCGTCGACGAGACCCGGCGGCTGATCGCGGGCTGCTGGGGCGTGCTGCTCGCGTGGGACGGCACGGTCGAGGACCTGCCCGGCGGATTCACGGACTCGCTCGCGCGGTCGGTCACGGAGTACGAGGAAAACGTCGTACCGAACACGTTCGTGCTGATGGCGGCCGCGGTGCGTTCCGACGAGCAGGGGCAGGGCCACGCCGGCCGGGTCATCACCGCCGTTCGCGACCGCGCCGTCGCCTCCGGCCTCGGGCAGGTGATCGCGCCGGTCCGCCCGACGCTGAAGTCGCGCTACCCGCTGACCCCGATCGAGACCTTCATGACCTGGACCCGCGAGGACGGCCTGCCGCTGGACCCCTGGCTGCGCACCCACGTCCGCCTGGGCGCCACCCTCCTGGCGCCCGCTCCGGCCTCACAGACGATGACCGGCTCGGTGGCCGACTGGGAGAAATGGACCGGAATGCAGTTTCCGTCCTCCGGCACCTACACCATTCCCGACGGCCTGACCACGCTCGAGATCGACCGCGACGCAGGCACAGGCAGCTACGTCGAACCGAACATCTGGCTCCGGCACTGCTAGGCGGAGTGCGTGCGGGGGAACGCGGTCGCGACCGCGGCGGTGCGGCTGGTGACGCCGAGCCGTTCGTAGATGTTCTCCAGGTGCTTGCGCACGGTGCCCTCGGCGACGAAGAGGCGATGGGCGATCTGGGTGTTGCTGTGCCCGTCGGCGACCAGCCGCAGTAGCTGCAGCTGGCGCGTGGTCAGGTCGGGGACGCGGGCTCGGCGACGCTCGTGCGCGCGGAGCACCTCGATGAAGTGCGGGCGGAGCATCGTGAGCAGCAGCCGCTCGCGTTCGGTGAAGTCGCGGCCGGTGGCACGGAACAGCAGGAGCCGGCGGTCCTCTGCGCCGCGCACCGGCAGCGGTACGGCGATCTCGTGGCGGGCACCGATGACGCGGAACCACTCACCGACGATCGAGTTCGCCAGTTGGCGGCCGGACAGATAGTCGGAGAGCTTCCAGACCGACTGGTAGTCGCCGGTGAGCTGCGGCCGGCAACAGGTCTCACCTTCCCAGTAGGACCGCCAGAACAACTCCTCCCAGCCGTCCGGGAGTGGGTCCGGCACGATGCCGAACTCCTCCAGCGCGACGACCGCGCGGTCCAGCGGACGGCTCACCTGGAAGCTGATCTCCTCGGCCGGGACCAGTTCGGCGAGCGCGGCCAGCAGTTCGCGCGGGAACAGCTCCTCAGGATCCGCCCGACGGCCGGAGTCGACGACGTCGAGGATCTGACGCAGATCGCGTTCGGTGACAGTCATGACCATCTCCCCCTCCCCAGGCTAGGCCGATCCGGCCGATGGCAATACGGCGAACGTCGTATGGCTGTCGGCGATCGGCCGCGGTGAGCTGGCAGTGTGGGGCAGCGCCGTGCTGTTCCGCTGCTCGGAGGGGAACGTCATGAGATTGCTGTTTCGACCAGCCGTAGTGTTCATCACCGGCACGTTGGCATTGGCAGGTTCCGTCGTCGCACCTGCGAGTGCGGGGCAGGTGGACGCGGCGCCGGTGCTCGACTGGAGCCGGTACGCCACGCAGGTGATCGTCGCGGGGCGCCCACCGGCCAGTTCCGAAGTACTGCTCGGAATCGTGCACGTGGCGATCGCCGACACCGTGGCCGGGCTCGGGTACGGCCGTCCGTTCCAGGTCGCCGTACGACCGGATCGGAAAACGTCCGCCGCGGCCGCGGTCGCCACTGCGGCGTACGACGTACTGCGGGCCCGCGTACCGTCACCCGGGCTGGAAACGACGTACGCCGACTACCTGGCCGGTGTACCGGACGGGGGCGGCAAGACGCGAGGTATCCAGCTGGGCCGAGCCGTGGCGGCGGGCGTACTCGCGTGGCGCGCGGGCGACGGCCTGAGCAACGCCGTGCCGTACGTGCAGGCCCCACCAGGTCCAGGCGTGTGGGAGCCGACGGCCGAGACACCTCCTGTCGACATCGTGCTGACGCAGGTCAGGCCGCTGGCGCTGCGCTCTCGTGCACAGTTCCGCCCGGACGGGCCGTATCCGCTGACCAGTAAGCGTTACGCGCGTGACGTCGCCGAGGTGGCTTCAGTGGGTCGCAAGGACAGCCCGACGCGTACGGCGGCCCAGACGGAAACGGCGATGTTCTGGTCCGAGCAGACGGCTCAGCAGTGGAGCCGGGCGCTGCTGCAGTTGGCCTCTGACCGGCACCTCTCGCTGGGTAGTGCCGCGCAGATGCTGGCGCTGGCCCACGTCTCGGCCGGCGACGCGGTCATCGCCTGCTGGGACGCCAAGTTCCACTACCTGTCGTGGCGGCCGGTCCACGCCATCCAGCGCGCCGACACCGACGGAAACCGTCGTACTCAGGCTGATTCGACGTGGCAGGCCCTGCTGAACGTCAACCACCCGGAGTACCCGTCCGGCCACGCATGCCTCACCGCGGGCGTGACAGGTGCGCTGCAGGCCTTCTTCCACACGGGCAGGGTCCCTCTGACAATGACCAGTCTGGTCACGAACACCACCCGCTCCTACGCAGACCTGGCCGCGGTACGCAGCGACGTCCGTGGGGCCCGGATCCTGGCCGGCCTGCATTTCCGCCACTCCATGCTCGACGGCGAAGCACTGGGCAGCCAGGTGGCGGCGTGGGTCGCTACTGGACGGCCAGGGCGGCTAGGCCAGTCGTGAGGATGCCTTTGGTCACCTGGAGCGCGTAGGGCTCCTCCGGGCCGGTGATGGCCTGGTGGGACCAGCCGACGACGTCTTCGAAGGCTCTGACGTGCCGGTAGTAGTGGACGGCTTCCTGGTCGACGGTGTGGGGCCCATAGCCGGCCAGGAAGGCGTCCATCTGGTCAGTCGTGGTGGGACCGACGTCGGCCATGCCGCCGAGCATGAACATCAGGTCCTGTTCGCGGGGCGCGAAGATGACGTCGTCCCAGTCGATCAGGTGCAGCCCGTCCCGGATCAGGACGTTGCCCAGATGCGGGTCGCCGTGGCAGACGACCCGCGGGCCGGTCGGCGCGGGAGGCCGGTTGGTGAGCAGGTCCTCGATGATGTGGTCGTACTGCTTCCACACCGCGGCCAGCTCCTCCTCGACCTCACCCTCGGGCGTCTCCAGCCGCGTCCGCACCTCCGCCGCGAGAGCCGGCGTCCGCGCGTCGATATGGCTGTGCTTCGGCAGCGCGTCCCGCAGCCGGTGGGGCGGCTCGGCGTCGTGCACGCGCCGCAGCAACGCGCCGTACTCGGACCACTGCTCGTCCGTCAGCCCCGTCCGCGCCGCCCGCGGCCCGTCGATCCACGGCGTGATCGTCAACCGCTTCTTCGCATGCACGCTCCACAGGCCGCCCTCGACGGTCCGGATCATCTCCGGTACGCCGGGCAGCCCGGAATCGGCCAGAAACGCCGCGACCTGATGCCCCGTGTTCGTCCCCGCGCCGCTCCACTTCACGGCGTACACGTTGGTCGCCGTACTCACCCGCCACACCTGCGCGGCGATATCCGCCCCCTCCGCCACCGGTGTGAGCTCCACCACGTCGAGCCCGAAGTCCGCCAGCAACCACTTCCGCATCAGCGTCTCGCCCACGACGCCAGCATGCCCGGCAAACAGCTCGGTAGCGAGCCGATTACCGGGCAGATGGGTCAGCGGTAGTTCACGAACTGGACGGCGAAGTCGTAGTCCTGCGACTTGATCAGCGACTGGACGGCCTGGAGGTCGTCGCGGCTCTTGCTCGACACCCGCAGCTCGTCGCCCTGGATCTGCGCCTTGACGCCCTTCGGGCCCTCGTCGCGGATCAGCTTCGAGATCTTCTTCGCGTTCTCCTGCGTGATCCCGGCGTCGATCGTCGCGTTGATCTTGTAGATCTTCCCGGACAGCTTCGGCTCGTCGGCCTCCAGCCCCTTGAGCGAGATCTGCCGCTTCACCAGCTTGTCCTTGAACACGTCCAGGACGGCACTCACCCGCTCCTCGGTGTTCGCCTGCATGTCGATCGCCTCACCGGACCACTTGATCCCGGCGTCGACGTTCTTGAAGTCGAACCGCTGGCTGATCTCCTTCGCCGCCTGGTTCACGGCGTTGTCCACCTCCTGACGGTCCACCTTGTTCACGATGTCGAAGGAGGACTCCGAAGCCATGGGCACTTCCTTTCCGATTTGCTGTCAGGGCCACTACCTGTTGTATCGTCTCCCACGCCGGTTCACGAACCGGCAGCACCCTGGCGGGTTGCCCGAGCGGCCAAAGGGAGCAGACTGTAAATCTGTCGGCGTATGCCTACGCAGGTTCGAACCCTGCACCCGCCACGAAGGCGATGGGCGAGGTGTGTCGCGCAGTTCCTGCGCTGACCGCCTCGCCTTCGTCGTGTTGTGCGGCTGCGCTTCGCTTGCCGCAGGCGGGGGCTCCGCCACCCGCACCCCCTGCGCCTTCGCTTCGCTCGGCGGTGGGGGTCGGGTTTGCCTGTTAGCTCCGGTCCCGTGCCTTCGCTTCGCTCGGCGGTTGGGGCGGGTTTGCCTGTTAGCTCCGGATCCCTGCGCTTCGCTTCGCTCGCTCGGTGGTGGGGTGGGTTCGCCGGTTACTCGCGGGTTGATGTGTAGGGTCAGGCCTCCGGTCAGGTGTTCTGGGGAGGACTGCTCGATGAAGCTTCGGCGCTGTGCACTTGCTCTGGCTGCGTTCGGACTGGTGGCTGCCGGCACCACTACCACTGCTTCTGCGGCGCCCGCCGCTGCGGCGCAGGTGTGTTACAACTCGGTCGTCTGGCCTACCAAGGCGAACGTCGTGGACACGGTCGACATCACCGCGCACAAGCCGCCGACCCCGGTGACGCCGCCGTACGTGTACTCGAAGTTCTTCGCCAGCCGCTACATGGACAGGTGGTACCTGGCGTGGAACGCCACGGGCACGCAGTACTACGCCTTCGGCCTGTTCCTGCTGGGCTCGAACCTGTACCGGCAGACGACCGTCTTCTCGGGGTCGAGGCCGTGGCAGTCGAAGGCGGTTCGGGTCGGTACCGGCTGGGGGAGCTTCAAGTCCATCGCCACCTCGAACTATCCCCTCAAGGGGTCCCGGCCCGCGTACCTGTACGGCCTGAACACCAACGGCAACCTGTACCGCTACGCCCCGAACGGCACCGGTTACCGGTCGGCGGGCTCGTTCGCCGGTTTCCGGGGCTTCAAGGCGATGACGATGATCAGCGAGGAGCGCACGTACGACACCCTGCTGATGACGACGACGGCCGGCGCGCTCTACACCATCCACATCCCGATCACCGCCGGTGCGAAGCCGGTGGTGAAGCTGGTCCGGAAGTCCGGGTGGGCGGCGTTCGAGTCGCTGGCCGTCAACAAGTGCGGCGTCAACGGCCCGACGGTCATCATCGCCGTCGACCACGACACCCAGGCCGGCTACCAGTACGGCTTCAGCAAGTTCAACGGCACAGCCACCGCGATGGTGTCGTACGGCAAGGTGCCGGCGGTCTTCAACGGGCTGAACCACACCTCTCAGGTCGGATTCCAGGACATCCTCCTGGGCGAGTAACGGCCTCGTCGGCCTCGGACCGCAGGGAATAGGGTCGGCTCGGGCGGGAGTTGAAGGTTGCGACGGAGTGTCTGAGCGAGGAGAACGATGAAACCCACCGAGTTCGTGAAGGTGAACGGTCAGTTCTGGGGGGAGCACCTCAAGGGAGTGGCCGGGCATCTGCCGGTGAGTCACCGCAGCGAGTTGCCGGGGCCGATGCTGTTCCCGCGGATGATGGTGCTGACCGAGACGCCGGACTGGAACATCCTCGAGCTCGTCGGGCTCAGCCGCGAGTACCGCAGCCTCGAGGTCCGGCGGCAGAAGGTGGGCAGCATCGAGGAGTACTTCGGGCTCGGCGGCGGCCGCACCGTGGTCGCGAACCTGCAGGGGCAGAACTGGTTCAAGGACGCGACGATCGCGACCGAGGCCGGCCGGAAAACGCTGGTCGAGCAGTTTCCGCAGGCCGGAAACATGCTCGGCGAAGAGGTCGTCGGCCCGGCCGACGAGGTGCTGCGGTTCGCGCCCGGAAACTACTCGACCTTCGACCGCGCCCTGCTCGTGCAGACGTCGGGAGACTCGCTGCGGGCGCACTGGGTGTTCTTCGCGCTGGCGATCCACCGGTCGGAGCCGGCCGACAAGTACCTCGATTTCCTGCGGAACTACATCAACTCCCGCCCGCACCTCGACCCGGTGGGCACGATCAGCCTGCCGATCGACCCGGCCGCGCTGAAGGCCGACGCGTTCGAGAGCACCTACCTCGCGCACGGCCTGCAGGACAGCGGCGTCGACGATTTCCTGGACAAGCACGAGGGCATTCTGCTGTCGGCGTTCGACGCGACGAAGCTGGTCCGCCGGCCGGCGCTCGGCGACCTGCACCCGGACTTCATCCTCGAGCGCTCCGACGGCAACCACATCGTCGGGCGGCTCGAGCTCCCGGTCGTCGACTCCGTGAACGGAAAGAAGCGGCGCCGCGTTTTCCGTACGCCGGTGCAGGACAGCGCGGCCGAGCTCGCGCAGTACGCCGAGTACCTGAAGAACGCGGAGAACCGCGCGCAGGTGAAGTCGAAGTACGACGTCGACGTCGCCGACCCGCGCCAGGTCCTGATCGTCTCCTCCCACGAGCCGGTCACCCCGGCCGCCGGCGTGGAGGTCATCGACTACGACACCATCCTCCGCTTCCACCTCGCCACGAACGGCTGACGCGCCTCCCAGCACCGTGCCCCGGCCGACCGGCCTGGTACTTCCGTAGGGTCTGCCTATGGAGTACTTCGTCTACGGCCGGGACACGGTGGATGGCTTCGACATCAAGGTCGCTCTGAACGAAGAGCACTGGACCTTCATGGACGGGTACGCCGACGGGCTGATCGCCCGCGGCCCGACGCTGACCGAGGACGGCGAACGGACCACCGGCAGCCTGCACATCGTCGACCTGCCCGACGACGAGGCGGTCCGATCCTTCGCGTACGACGAGCCGTACTATCGCGCCGGCGCCTTCGAAACCGTGGAGATCCACCGTTTCCGCAACCACTACCCAGGCCGCACGATGTGGGACTTCACCGGCAAGGCTGAACGCCGCTACCTGGCAGTCACCAAGGACGCCCCGCGACCGCTCACCTCGGAACACCTGATCATGTACGGCGACCTGCTCGACGGCGACACCCACATCGGCCGCGCCGCACTCCTGGAAGCCCCGTCCGCCGAAGCAGCCGCCGCACTGATCCAGGCCGAAGCCGCCGAAATCCACCCCTGGGAATTCGGCGGCCGGCGGTAGTTCACCCGCTGACGAGACGATCCGCGACAACCTGGGCGACGCGCCGGCCGTCAGCCGAGGTGTCGCCCAGCCCGCACGTTCATGTGGTTCAGCCCGTCGAACTCCAGGTACTCGAACCCGATACCTTCCAGCACCGGCCGCAGCCGCCGGAAACGCCGGATCGCGGGGTCGGTCGTGCCGAGGTAGGCAATCTTGGCGGTACGCGATGCGTGCGCCCGAGCGCTCGACGTACCGGTAGGTCATCAGATGATGGATTGCAGGGCGGTTGCCAGGGTTTGGCGGGTTGTGGCGGGGAGGTTTGCCGTCAGGGTGTTGATGCGGTCGACGACGGCGTTGTGGGCGTCGTGGGCCAGGGACAGGCCCTCGGGGGTCAACTCGATCTGACAGGCGCGGCGGTCGGTCGGGCTGGGGATGCGGGCCACCAGGGTGCGGCGCTCCAGGCGGTCGACCATGCTCGTCAGGCTGGAGCGTTCGATGCTCAGGATGCGGCTGAGCTCGGTCATGCCCAGCGGTCCGGCGATCAGCACGCACAGGAGGTGCGCCTGTTGCGGGGTGAGGCCGAGCGGGCGACTGGTCTCGGCGTGCACGTCCTGCAGGCGGTGCATGGTCTGCACCAGCGCACTCGCGAGGTCGGTGTCCCGGGCCGTCGTCGTCACCATGCCTCCATGATAGTCCGCTGCCCTAATAGTTTGTGGTTCGAATGATTCGTGCTACAACTAGTTAGAACAGCGAACTACCTGAGGAGTACGACATGAACGTGCGGTTCGGATACGGCTCGCCGGACGCGGTACGGGAGGCCGGCGCGATCGTCCGGCTGGCGCAGCAGGCGGACCGGGACGGTCTCGACCACGTCAGCCTCGCGGACCACCCGTACGTCGCGGACATGCTCGACGGGTACGCCGCGATCGCGTTCGTCCTCGGACGCACCGAGCGGCTGTCCGCGTTCGTGAACGTGACCAACCTGCCGCTACGACCCGCGCCGGTCCTCGCCCGGACAGCGACCTCGCTGTCGGCGCTGTCCGGCGGCCGCTTCGTCCTCGGCCTCGGCGCCGGCGGAGCGTGGGACCGGATCACGATGATGGGGGTGCCGGAGTTGCGCCCGGCCCAGGCGGTCGAGGCGTTCGAGGAGGCGATGCAGCTCGTCCACTCACTGTCGGACGGAGGTACGCCGACGCCGACGAAGCACTACCCGATCGGCGCGCTCCGCCCGGCCGCCGTACCCGCGCCGCTGATCTGGACCGGCTCGAACGGCCCGAAATCGCTGGCCGCGACCGGCCGGAACGCCGACGGCTGGATCCCCGGCCATGCCGCCGACTGGCTCAGCGACCGGTACCGCTGGTCCCGCCCGATCATCGACGAGGCGGCCCTGTCGGCCGGACGGAAACCGTCGGACGTGGCGACCGTCTACAACTTCCCCGGCGCGATCACCGCGACCCCGCTGCCCCGCACCCGCGACGAGGACGGGCGCTGGCTCGGCGGATCGCCGGCGCAATGGGTCGAGGAGCTCACCGACGCGATCCTCAACCACGACGCAGGCGGTTTCACGCTGTTTCCGCGCGGCACCGACCCGTTCGAGACGCAGCTCTCCCGCTGGTCGCAGGAGGTCGTCCCCGCCGTCCGCGCCGCAATCAGCTGACCGACGCGAAGCCGGCCGAGCCCAGCCGAGAACGCGAGGCGGGCCGCGACCCAGCCAAGGACGCGAGGTCGGCCGCGACCAGCCGAGCGACGCGAGGGATCAGCTGAGGGATGCGAGGTCGGTCGCGGACAGTTCGAGCTTGCCGGCCGCGACGTTCTCCTCGAGGTGCCGGACGCTGCCGGTGCCGGGAATCGCGAGGATGTTGGGGGAGCGGTGCAGCGTCCAGGCGAGGCGGATCTGCTGCGGCGTGGCGTCGCGGGCCGCGGCGACCGCGTCGACGGCGGCCGAGGAGGCGGCGTCGGCGATGGATCCGAAGGGGACGTAAGCGATCCCCTGCTCAGCACAGAAGCGGATCACCTCGTCCTCGTCGCCGCGGCGGTCGAGGGCGTAGCTGTTCTGCACGCACACGACCGGCGCGATCGCGAGCGCTTCCCGGACGTGTTCGAGCCGCACGTTCGAGACGCCGAGCTGCCGGATCAGACCCTCGTCCCGCAGCGCCACGAGCCACCCGAACCGCTCCGCGAGCGAGCCGTCGCCGGTGATCCGCAGGTTCACGACGTCCAGACGGTCGACGCCGAGCTGCCGCCGATTGGTCTCCACCTGCTCGCGCAGCTCCGCGGCTGTCGTCGCGTTGTAGAACCCGCGCTCCGGATCGGTGCCCGGCCCGACCTTCGTCACGATCACGAGATCGGCAGGGTACGGCGCCAGCGCCTCGCGGATCAGCTCGTTCGCGGACCCGCAGAACGCGGCCGTGTCGATGTGGTTGACGCCGAGCTCGACCGCGCGACGCAGTACGGCGAGCGCGGCCGGTCGATCCGGGCCGGCCTTGATCCGCATCGCTCCGAAACCGAGCCGGCCGACGGCGACGTCACCCAACTGCCATGTGGTCATTCCTCGATCGCTCCTCGGACCGCGCGCAGGTGCTGCCGGAACGTCAGCGACGGGTCGGCGGCCCGGCGCTCGAGGTACTGCGCGAAGCTCACCTGCTCGCGCAACGACCGCCCGGCCCGGATCGCGTCCGCCTGCCGGCGCTCGGTGTCCCGGATCGACTCCGCCAGCCCGAACAGCTCCTCCAGCCGATCCGCCGGGACGAAGATCGCGCCGTCCTCGTCCGCCAGGACGACGTCGTCCCGGGTCACCGTCCAGTCGCCGATCGTTGCCGTGGACAACGCATCGGCCGGCTGCGGGTCGAGCCGCAGCGGACCGGTCGGCAAGGCGCCGAGGCTGAACACCGGCAGGCCGATCGCGGCGATGTCGACGGTGTCCCGGTGCAGTCCCCAGATCACGATCCCCACCACACCGGCGGCCGCGGCCTCCAGCGCGACCAGGTCGCCGACGCAGGCCTCGTCCCGCCGTCCGCCGTTGTCGACGACCAGTACGTCGCCGTCGGCCGCGGACTCGAACGCCTCCAGGAAAACGTCGACACTTCCGACGTGCTGCGCCGGTAGCACCCGGCCCGCGACCCGGCTGCCGGTCACCGCCGTCAACGAGACTGTCCGCACGGGAACCTTGGCCCGCAGACAAGCATCGGCCACATGCGCCGTCGTCAGCCCGGCAAACCGCTCCAGCATGCCCATCACTCCTCAGGTGGTGCCCAACGACAGGAGGTCTCTCTGCCCTCCCCGCTCGCAGTCTGCTCCCGAACCGCGCCCGGTGGGGGCATGTCCTGTCGTTAGGTACCTCACTCCCGGCGGAGGAAGGCGAGGATCTCGTCCAGCGGCGGCTCGGTGGTGGTGTCCACGATCAGCGAGGGAACCGGGAGATCGACGGCCTGGAAGGCGTTGTGGGTCCGCAGCCGCGCGTCCGGGCTGATCTGCTTGTCCTCGTGCGCCGCCCGGCGCGGGTCGCTGGTCGTCCGGGCGGTGATCCGCTGCAGCGCGACCTCCGCCGGGACCGTGCAGTGCAGGATCCGGAGGTCGGCGCGGCCGAGCAGCGGGCTCAGGCCGGGCGTCCACAACCGGTCCTGGAACGCCGCCTCCGCGACCACCGTCGTACCGCGGCCGACCAGCAGGCCGATCACGTCGAAGAACGTCGACAGCGTGCGCATCGTCAGCGGGTCGCCGGGGCCCGGCACGAATCCGGGGGTGGCGTGCGCCATGCCTTCCTTGATCTCGTCGCGGCAGATCGCCGGGCAGCCGATCGCCGTCGCGATCCGGTGCGCCAGCGTCGTCTTGCCGGTCCCGGGAGGACCACTGACCACGACGAGCATCGGTTTCGGCTGCACCCGCCGTACCTTATCCGTCACCGTGGGCGCTCGGTGTAAACCGCGTGTCAGGAACTGTCGGAGGCCGCCTCTAGCGTGGCTTCCGTGACCACGTACTCGGCGGTGCGGACGACCGGGATCTACTGCCGGCCGGGCTGCGGAGCCAAGCCGCTGGCGGAAAACGTGAGCACTTTCGAGCTGCCTGCCGCCGCGGAGGCGGCCGGGTATCGCGCCTGCCTGCGCTGCCGGCCGTACCGGGTGGCCGGGACGGTCGCGGACGAGACCCCCGAGCTGGTCTGCCGCGCGGTGCAGCTGATCATCGCCGGCCTGCTCGACGAGGCCGGCGAGGAGGCGTTGGGGGCGCGGCTGGGGGTGTCGGCGCGGCACCTCCGGCGGATGTTCCACGAGCACCTGGGGGTCACGCCGGACCAGTTCGCCCGCTCCCGCCGGGCGCATTTCGCGCGCCGTCTGCTGGACGACACCGACCTCGGCATCGCGGAGGTCGCGTTCGCGGCCGGGTTCGGCAGCCTGCGGCAGTTCAACCGGGCGATGCGGGAGATCTTCCGGGCCACGCCGCGGGAGCTGCGCGACCGGCGCCGCCGCGGCGATCGCCTCGCGGCCGACGGCGGGCTGGTGCTGCGGCTGCCGTTCACCCCGCCGTACGACTGGGAGGCCATGAGTTCGTATCTCGGTGCGCGGGCGGTCCCGGGCGTCGAGTCGGTCGTGGACGGTGTGTACCGGCGGACGATCTCGCTCGACGGCGAGCCCGGCCTGCTGGAGATCGGTGCGGGCGGCGAAGATCACCTGATCCTGCGCGCGCACCTGCCGTTCTGGGAGGGCGTCATCCATGTCGTCGACCGGGCCGCGCGCCTGGTCGGGCTCGACTGCGAGCCGGTCCGTGCGCGTGCGCACTTGTCCGCGGATCCGGAGCTCGGGCCGCTGGTGACGGCGCGGCCCGGCGTTCGCGTGCCTGGGGCGTGGGGCCCGTTCGAGGTCGCCGTCCAGGCCGTTGTCCGGGACCGGCTCGCTCCGGACGAGTCGAGCGACGCGCTGCGCAAGCTCGTCGAGGTGTACGGCGTGCCGGTGCCCGGCCTCGGCCATGGCCTGACCCACGCGTTCCCCGGGCCGGAGGCGCTGGCCGCGGCGGAAATGATCGGGCCGTTCGCCCGGGAAGTTGCTAACGGCAACATCAGGCTGGCGGACGCGGAGACGCTGGTCCCGGCGCTGGAGACTGTTGTCAGCCGCCGAGCGGCGCAGGAGATCGCGCTGCGCCTGGGCGCCCGGGACGCCTGGCCGCTCGGCGGCGAGGTCGAGCACCTCCGCCCATGGCGCTCGCTCGCCGCCGTCTACCAGCTCGTCGCCTAGACTCCGACGGTCATTCCCCCATAGGTGCCACTGGTCAGCAGCTCCTTGGCCGCGGCCGTCGCGAGTGCGTACGCCGCGCTGGTGATGGCCGGCCCGACGCTGATCCGCGCCACGCCGACCTCCGCGAGCTCGGCGACCGACGGCGCCCCCGGACCGGCCATCACGTTGAGCGGCAGCGGCGAGTCCCGGACGAGTCCGGCGATCGTCGGCAGGTCGACCACGCCCGGTACGAACAGCACGTCCGCGCCGGCGTCGGCGTACAGCTTCGCCCGCTCGATCGTTCCGGTCCGGTCGCCGAACAGGTACGTATCGGTTCGTGCGTTGATCACCAGGCCGGCGTCGACGGCGCGGGCCGCCTTGATCCGCGCGGCGTGCACGTCCGGTTCGTCGAGGACTCGTTCGGTGCTGTCCTCGAGGTTGATGCCGACGGCGCCTGCCTCGAGCACCGCGGCGACAGTGCCCGCGACGTCGCCGTACCCGGCCTCGACGTCGACCGTCACCGGCACCGAGACCGCCGCGCACACCGCGCGGATCATCGTGAGCGCCGCCGACTGCGTCAGCTCGCCCGCGTCGTCGACGCCGAATGCCCAGGCGACACCTGTGCTCGTCGTCGCGATCGCCGCGGCGCCCGCGGCCTCGATCGCCCGCGCCGAGCCGGCGTCCCAGGCGTTCGGCAGCACGAGCGCCGGCTGCCCGTGCAGTTCCCGCAGCTGCCGTGCCAGGTCGTTCACAGGCTGACCAGCAGTTCGTGGTCGACCTCGACGAACTCGACGATCAGGTCGGCGAACCGGCCCGCGATCAATTCCTTGTACGCCGCCGACCCGGTGTGCGCGTCGTACGCCGCCTGGTCCGCGAAGTGCTCGACGAACAACAGGTAATCCGGGGTCGCCGGGTCGCGGTACACCCGGAAGGACAGCGTGCCCTCCTCGGCGCCCGGCCCCTTCGGCGCGAACTCCTGCACGATCGCCTCGGCGGCCGCCTGGTTGCCGTCCTTCAGCTTGATCGGAAACACCTTTGCCAGCATCGGATTCCTCCCTGGGTTGCGAAGTACTGCAAGGTTCGCGCGTCCGGGCGGTCCGGTCCGGCCATATTCGGTCATGAACTTCGTCTCGAATAACAAGACGATATGTCTCATTCAGCAAGATTCTGGATTAGCGTGGGACGCGATCGGTGAGGGCAAAGGAGCCTGGCATGAACAACGTCTACACCCACGGCCACCACGAGTCGGTGCTGCGGTCGCACAGTTGGCGGACCGCGCAGAACTCGGCCGGCTACCTGCTCGAGCAGCTGCGGCCGGGGATGTCGCTGCTCGACGTCGGCGCCGGTCCCGGCACGATCACCGCCGATCTCGCCCGCCTGGTCGGGCCCGGCCGGACGACGGCGCTGGAGGCGAACGCCGCAGCGCTCGACATCACCAGGGCAGCGTTCGAGAACCTGGATCTCGACGTCGAGTTCGTCGTCGGTGACGTCCACGCGCTGGACCTGCCCGACGACACGTACGACGTCGTGCACGCGCACCAGGTCCTGCAACACGTGGCCGATCCGGTGCAGGCGCTGCGGGAGATGCGGCGCGTCTGCAAGCCCGGCGGCATCGTCGCGGTCCGCGACTCCGACTATCACGGGTTCGTCTGGTACCCGCAGCTTCCCGAGCTGGACGAGTGGATGGAGCTCTACCAGCGGATGGCGCGCGCCAACAGCGGCGAACCGGACGCGGGCCGGCGGCTGCTGTCGTGGGCGCTCGCGGCCGGCTTCGACAATGTCGAGGCGACCACGTCGACCTGGGCGTTCACGAACCCCGCGGACCGTGCGTTCTGGGGCGGCATGTGGGCGGACCGGATCCTCCAGTCGGCGCTCGCGGACCAGGCGCGCGCGTCCGGCGTACCGGAGGAGACGCTGACCGCGATCTCACAGGCCTGGCGAACCTGGACGGATACCCCCGACGCCACGATCTCGATCCTGCACGGCGAGATCCTCTGCAGGGCGTGAGACCACCGGCGCTAGCGGACGCGGCGCTGGCGGGAGATCTCGTAGAGGACGGCGGTCGCGGCGTTGGCGGCGTTGAGCGAGCTCGCTGATCCGGTGATCGGGATCCGGACCAGGTGATCGGCGGCGTCCTTCCACGCCGTACTCAGGCCGGCTGTCTCGTTCCCGATCAGCAGCAGCACCGGCTGGGTGAAGTCGAAGGCGTCCACGTCGGTCGGCCCGTGCTCGTCGGTGCCGACCACGACGACGGGCACCGCGGACCGGCGTACCCAGTCGAGGACCTCGCGATGCGACGGCGCGCGGACGGCGGGGACCGCGAACAGCGATCCCGTCGTCGCGCGCACCGCCTTCGGGTCGTAGACGTCGGCGGCGTGTCCGGTCACGATCACGCCGTCGGCCCCGAACGCGTCGGCGGACCGGATGATCGACCCGATGTTCCCCGGTCCGGTCGGCCGGTCGAAGACGACGCCGAGGAACTCCGGCCCGACCGGGATCCGCTCGAGCTCGTCGGCCGGCAGTTCCAGTACGGCGATCAGCTCGGGATCGTCCTTCTCGCCGAGCTCGGCCAGCAGCTCCGGCGCCATCGCGACCCGCTCGACGTCCGGCAGCCGGCCGAGCAGGTCCGAAGCCCAGCGGGACAACGGGCGGGACGCGTCGGTGATGACCGTGCGCACCGGCCAGCCGTTGTCGACGGCAACCGATATCGGCCGGACGCCTTGCACCAGGAACTCGCCGGACCGTTGCCGCTTGGTGCGATTGGTCAGCGACGCCTGCCACACCTGGAACCGGGCGTTCCGCGACGAGATCCGTTGCACCGGGCTCATTTTACGACGGCGTCCGCTCCGCCGGCGGCGCGGTCGACTCGCGCACGATCAGCTCCGGACGGAACAGCAACGACTGGCCCTGCGTCGGCCCGGAGTCGTCGAGCCGGGCCCGGAGCTGCGTGAAGGCGGCCGCGGCCATCTCCTTCATCGGCTGCCGGACCGTGGTCAGCGTCGGCGCGTAGAGGTCCGCGAGCACGATGTCGTCGAAGCCGACCACCGAGACGTCCTTGCCCACCTCGAGCCCGCCGTCGCGCAGCCCGCGGCACACGCCGAGCGCGCACATGTCGTTGATCGCGACGATCCCGGTCGGCGGCTCCTCCAGCGCCAGCAGCTCGGCCGCGGCGGCGCGCCCCAGCTCGGAGGCCTCGACGTCACCGAAGTCGTCCGCGTCGCCCTTGACCGGCGCGCGCACCGACGTCGCCGGGTCGATCCCCGCCTGCTCGAGGGCGGCCGTGAACCCGCGGTACCGCTCCTTGCGGTTGACGCTCGCCAGTGCGCCGGACACGAACGCCAGCCGGCGGTGCCCGAGATCGGTGAGGTGTTGCGCGGCGAGCTGGCTGCCGATCGCGTTGTCGACGCTGATGCTGACCAGCGACGCCGGATCCCCGGCCTGCGACGTCCGGTCGAAGGCGACGAGCTGCAGCCCGCGCTCGACGAGCGGCATCACGTGCTCGAGCGACGGCAGCGACGAGCACAGTACGACGCCGTGGACGCCATCGGCCCACAACTCGTCGACGTAGTCGCGCTCGCGGCGCGGATCGCGCTCGGAGTTGCAGAGCAGGACGTGGTACCCCTCGGCCAGCGCCGCGGACTCCAGGTGTCGCGCGAGCGCACCCCAGAACGGGTTGCCCACCGACGGGACGACCAGCCCGATCGTGGTGTTCCGGCCGGTCCGGAGCTGCCGGGCGGCCCGGTTCGGCCGGTAGCCGAGCTTGTCGATCGCGCGCTCGATCCGCTGCCGGGTCTCGGGCAGCATCCGGTGGTTGCGCCCGTTGAGCAGGTTCGACACCGTGCTCGGCGAGACGCCCGCCTCGGTCGCGACCTGCTGGATCGTCACCTCGCCAGTTCTCAATTCACCGCCCACCCGCGCATTCTGTCACCCCGTGGTGCTGCCGTATCGCAGTGCAACGATGCATCAGGTCTCGCCGAAAGTCCAGTGACAGCTTGTCGGCGTCCACCTCTTGACGTGTCGCGAAATCCGTTCCTAGCATGCGGTGCATCGTTGCACCAGTCGCGCACCGCTGCGCCGCTCTGGCTGGTAGATCGTTGCACCACTCCTCTTCCGCAGCACCACGAAAGGCGCGCCATGGAGTACACCCGCAGATCAGTCCTGACCGCCCTCGGGCTCGGCGCCGTCGCCGCGGCCACCGGGTGCTCCGCGTCGGGCGGCACCACCCAGGCGGCCGCCGACGGGCCCGTCGAAGGCGAGATCAGCCTGCTCACCCCGCTGTTCGAGGGCAGCACCGGCAAGGAGTTGCTGGAGGGCAAGCTGCTGCCGGCGTTCAAGCAGAAGAACCCGAACGTCACGGTCAAGGTCGACTACACGACGTACGCCGCCCTGAACGAGAAGATCACCACCAGCCTGGCCGGCGGCCTGATGCCGGACGTCGTGATGCTCGGCGTCGGCTGGATCCCGCCGTTCGCGCACAAGAAGGTGCTCGCGCCGCTACCCGACGAGCTCGCCAAGCGGTACGACTACGAGGACCGCGTCCTCGAGCCGTCGCGGTTCGACGGCAAGCTGTACGCGTTGCCGATGGTCCTGGACACCCGCATCGTCACCTACCGCAAGGACCTGTTCGCCGAGGCCGGGATCACCGCGCCGCCGAAGGACTGGGCCGAGCTGCGGTCGATGGCGAAGGAGCTGGCGCGGACCGATGCCTCCGGCAAACTCACCCGGGTCGGGTTCGACCCGTTCTCGATCGATCTGCGGCAGTGCTGGGAGACGTTCCTGTTCGCCAACGACGGGAACCTGTTCGACGAGGCCGGGCAGCAGGTCAAGTTCGACGACGAGCGTGGTGTCGAGGCGCTGCAGCTGTTCCTCGACGTCATCAAGGACAAGTCCGCGGACTACTCGTTCAAGTCGTCGGCCGGTCAGCCGACCACGCTGCAGCAGGGCCGCTCCGCGATGATGATGTCGAACAACTCGCTCTGGGTGCAGCTGAAGAAGCAGAACCCGGAGTTGCTCGCGGAGGACAAGGTCGGCGCGTTCATCCTGGCCAACAAGGTGCCCGCGATGCTGCAGGGCGGCACGATGGTGGCGCGCTCGGCCTCGTCCAAGCACGCCGCCGCGGCCCAGGCGCTGGTCGAGTTCATGGGAACGCCGGAATCGATCTTGCCGACCGCGGAACAGCGCGGTTCCGTGCCTGGCGTCCAGGACCTACGGACCTCGGACTATGTGAAGAACAACGGTTTCGTGAAGCTTGCCCTGGACAACATGAGCAAGGCCCGCTCGGAGGGCGGTACGGCGGCCTGGATGGAGATCCGGGAGAAGATCAAGACCACGCTGGAGACCGCCGTGGTCGGCAAGCGGACTGCCAAGGAAGCGATCGACGAGCTCGCGAACCTGAGCAAGGAAGCGATCTCGCGGCTGTGAGCGGAACGATGGTGTCGACGCGGGACCGGGTGCGGGCGGCCGCACCCGGACCGTCCGCAGCCCCGCCGCGGCAGCGGGGGCTGCTGCGCGCCCGCCGCCGCGCCGGTCTGCTGATGGTCGCGCCCGCCGTGCTGCACGCGCTGATCTGGATCGGCATTCCGCTGGTCGCCGCGGTCGTGCTGAGCTTCACGTCGTACGACGTCCTGACGCCGCCGCGGTTCGTCGGGCTGGAAAATTTCCGCGACCTGGTTTCCGACAGCGTTTTCCGGCGCGCCGTGCTGAACACCAGTATCTACACGTTCTTCACCGTTCCGGTGGCGATGGCGATCGCGCTGCTGATCGCGCTGATGCTGAACACCCGGCTGGCCGGGCGGGCGATCTTCCGGACCGCGATCTTCATCCCGCAGGTGACCGCGACGATCGCCGTTGCGCTCGTGTGGCTGTGGATCTACGACCCGCGCAGCGGCCTCGCCAACGCCGTCCTGTCGTTCCTCGGGCTGGACGGTCCGGCCTGGCTGTCCTCGACGGACTGGGCGATGCCGGCCGTGATCGTGGTTGGGATCTGGCAGGGGATCGGCCTGAAGATGCTGATCTACCTGGCGGCGCTGCAGAGCCTGCCGACCGACCTGTACGAGGCGGCGTCGGTGGACGGCGCCTCGAAGGTCCGGCAATTCTTCAGCCTCACCCTGCCGCTGCTGCGGCCGGCGACGTTCTTCGTCTTCGTCACCTCGGTGATCGGCGCGTTCCAGTCCTTCGACCAGGTGTACATCCTGACCGACGGCGGGCCGGCGAACAGCACGACGATGATGACGTACGAGATCTACAAGTCCGCGTTCCGGGAGTTCCGGATGGGATACGCGTGCGCGCAGAGCCTGGTGTTGTTCGCGCTGCTGCTGTTCCTGACCCTGCTGAACCGGCGAATCACCGGAGGTGACCGTGCCACCCGTTGAGACCTCTACGCGGGTCCGGACCGGCCGGATCGCGCTGTATCTGACGCTCACCGCGATCTCGTGCGTGATGATCGTGCCGTTCGTCTGGATGCTGCTGACCTCGGTGAAGACGCCGGGCGACATCGCCGCGGTTCCGCCCCGGTTGTTCCCCACGGAATGGGCTCTCGGAAACTACGCCGACGCGTTGCGGGCGGCTCCGTTCGCGACGTACGCGCGGAACAGTTTCGTGATCGCTTTCAGCCACACCGTGCTCAACGTGCTGATCGCGTCGATGGCCGGGTACGCGCTGGCGCGGTTGCGGTTCCGGGGGAGTTCGCTGATCTTCCTCGGGTTCGTCGGGGCGCTGATGATCCCGACGTACACCAAGATCCTGCCGGAGTTCCTGATCGTGCGGTTCATGCCGCTGTTCGGCGGGAACGACATCACCGGGCAGGGCGGCACCGGGTGGCTGGACACCTGGTGGGCGCTGATCATCCCGGGCGCGGTGAGTCCGTTCTCGGTGTTCCTGTTCCGGCAGTTCTACCTGGACCTGCCGGTGGAACTGGAGGAGGCGGCCCGGCTGGACGGCCTCGGTGAGCTCGGCATCTACGCGCGGATCATGACGCCGCTGGTGAAACCCGCGTTCATCACCGTCGCGCTGCTCACCTTCGAGGGGTCGTGGAACAACTTCCTCTGGCCGCTGCTGGTGACCAAGAGCGACAGCCTGCGGGTGATCCAGGTCGGACTGTCCGTGTTCCGCACCGAGAACGACACCCAGTGGGCGTTCCTGATGGCCGGCACCACGCTGGCCACCGTGCCGATGGTGGTGCTGTTCCTGATCGGGCAGCGCTACTTCGTCCAAGGTTTCGCGACCGCGGGCATCAAATGACAATCGACGGAAGGACTGTTTCTATGACCGGGGAACTGCAGGGGACGCGCGCGCTGGTGACCGGGGCCGGGCACGGCATCGGCCGCGGGATCGCGCTCGGCCTGGCGGCGGCCGGCGCGGACGTGGTGGTGCACTACGGAAAGTCTGCCGCCGCGGCCGCGCAGACCGTTTCCGGCATCGAGGAACTCGGCCGGAAGGCGATCGCGGTCGGCGCCGACGTGACCTCGACGGCGGAGGTCGACCGGCTGCTCGACGAAACGGCCGGTTTCCTCGGCGGCCTCGACGTGCTGGTCTGCAACGCCGGCCACCTGATCGGGCGGGTCCCGGTCGAGGAGATGACCGACGAGCACTACCAGCAGGTCGTGGACGTGAACCTGGGCGCGACGTTCCGGACCACCCGGGCCGCGATTCCGCACCTCGCGCAGTCGGCGAACCCGCGGATCGTCACGATGGCCTCGCTCGCCGCGCACAACGGCGGCGGTCCCGGCTCGGTGATCTACGCGGCGGCGAAGGCCGGGATCCGCGGGTTCACCAAGGGGCTGGCGAAGGAGCTCGGGCCGCGTGGGATCACGGTCAACGCGGTCGCGCCCGGGTACATCGCGGACACCGCGTTTCATAACACGTTTTCCACGGTCCAGGCGCAGACGAACATGGTCGCCGGTACGCCGATCGGCCGCGCCGGGCAGGTCGAGGACGTGGCGAACGCGGTCCGGTTCCTCGCGCTGCCGGCGTCCGGGTACCTGACCGGCATCACCATCGACATCGACGGTGGCACGTGGCCGCGTTGAGCCCGCCGACGGAGCGCGGTGGCTGGTGGCACGAGTACGTGTGTCCCGCACACGGTGTCGAGCTGGCGCACGTCGGATTCGATTCCGGGAACTTTCCGGAGGGCGGCGTTCGGTGTTCCTACGGTTGCCGGGTCGACACCCCCGCGGTCCGCGGCGCGTGGACGGTCCTCGCCCATCACTTCTGGGCGCGGCGGATCCGGCTGCTCTCGTACGACGGGGGCGGCGCCGACCTGCTCACGTCGTACGCGAGGTTGTACTCCGAGCTCACGAAAGCGGGCGAGCACGAGCAGGCGCAGGGGTGGATGCAGCGCGGACGGTTGTTCCACCAGGCGCTGACCGATGCGGTGTGGGGTGTGCCGATCGCCCACTCGATCCTGAACCTGGCCGGCCGGGCCGAGCTGGGGGAGACGCTCCCGATGCTCGACGACATGGTCGCCGGAGCACGCCGGGCGCGCGACGCGATGGTTGCCCAGGACAAGTTCTCCTCGAACTACACCGCGTGGTTCAACGCCCTCGGGACGACCGCGAGTCAGGCGGCCGCTGCTGTTCGGGGCGAGAGCTGGTCCGGTGCGGAGGAGTGGTTGACCGGTGAATGCGGCCAGTTCGAGCATATGGAGGTCGCGGCCGGCGAGGACGGCTGGGAGTGGGAAGGAAGCACGTACTACCACGGCTTCGTTCTGCGGGCCTATCTGCTGAGTCTGCGCGGTCTCGATCCGGAATCGGTGCCTGATCGCCTGGAGCGGATGATCGCGGCGCTGGCCTCGATCGCCACCGACGGCGGCATCCTTCCGGCCCTCCACGACGGTCCGTATCTCCGGGCTCCATTGGCCTTGGAGTGGCTGGAGATCGCTTCGCTCGCCCGCCAGTTCACCACCGCGTACGACCTGAGTGCTGTTGCGGCCCGGGCGCTGGCGGAGGTCGGCCCCGAGTACGACGGCCTCGAGGACAAGCTGATTAACTGGTTCAGCGGGCCACCCCGCACCGCAACCTCAGTCGCTCAGGCTGCCCCGGCTGACGGGTCATTCCTGGTCAGTTCTTTCTACGCTGTGCTTCGCGTGCCCGGTCTTCAGGCGATCCTCGACCACGGCCCGCACGGCGGTTCCCACGGGCACCACGACAAGCTCGCGCTCTATCTGTACGGCGCGACGACGCCGTGGCAGCCCGACCCCGGCCAGGTGCCGTACGGCCATGCCGAGTGGCGCTCGCACTACAAATCCGCCGCCGCGCACCCGACGATCCGCATCGACGGCCTCGAACCTGCCGAGGCGACCGGCCGGCTGACCTCCGACGCCGAGTCGGTGACGGCCACCGTCGACGGCTGGTACGACGGTGTCCGCGCGGCACGGAAACTCATTTCCGGAACCAGTTACCTGGTCGATGTCGTCCGGGTGACGGCGGATCGCGAGCGCGAGATCGTGCTGCAGTTCCGCCCGGACGTCGACCTCACCGTGGAGGTCGGTCCGGACGCGGTACGGACGACGTGGGCGGGCGACGAGACGCTGTACGGCTACCACCTCGCCGACGCCGTACCGGTGACCCGCCCGGGCCCCGGTCCGGCCGACGATCCGCAGCGGACCCGGACCTGGCTCGACTGGACAGTTGTCGGCGCGACCGCGACGTACTGCTCCGTCTACTCGACCACACCGCTCGACGTGCGGCTGGAAGGCGACGTCATCACGGTCGACGGGAACGACCACGCGATCGGAGGGCTGTGATGTTCGACGATCGCATCGGCGAAGTACGCGCCGGCCTCGACGGACGGTACGCCGCGCAGTGGCGGCGGTTGCGTGAGCAGTGCGACTGGTACCGAACGCAGACCCCGCCGACCGAGCATCCGTCCGCGAGCATCACGTACTTCGGCCCGGCCGCCGCCAACCTCGCGCTGGCTTATCGTCTGACCGACCACGAGGGATACCGCGTCGAGGCGGAGCGCTGGATCTCGGCCGCGATCGGCTTCCCGCACTGGGGCAAGGCTCACCTCCCGGACCACGACCTCGACGCGGGTTGGCTGCTGCACGGGCTGTCCCTCGCGTACACCTGGCTGGGCGACGACTTCGCTCTGGCCGGCGACCTCCGCGCCAAGCTCGAGCTCCAGGGGTCGCGGCTGTACGAGTTCGCCGTCGAGACCGAGGGCTCGTGGTGGAGCTCGTCGTACTGGCAGAACCACAACTGGATCTGCTACACCGGGCTCGCCGCGGCCGGCTACGCGCTGGGCCGCACCGAATGGACCGAGCGCGCCAAGCGGAACTTCGAGACGGTCGTCGAGTTGCTGCCGGCGGACGGGTCCGACATGGAGGGCGTCGTCTACTGGCGGTACGGCGTTCCGTGGCTGGCGACGTACCTGGACCTGCTGCAGGACCGGGAGGGCCTCGACTGGTGGCAGCGCTGCCGGTTCCTCGCGAACACGTTTTCCTACCGGCTGCAGCAATGTGCGCCGGGATTCGAGGAGAACATCGATCACGGCGACTGCCACGACCGGCGCAGCGGACACAGCGTCGCGCTGTACCGGAAACTCGCTTCCGCGTACCGGATCGGCGAGGCACAGTGGCTCGCCGATCTCGTGTCCGAGCGCTTCTTCTGGCGGGAGGCGTACGCGAGCGGTGTGAAACCCGGCGTGATGCCCGAGGCGTACCTCGAGCTGCTCTGGTACGACGACTCGCTGTCGCCGGTCGATCCCGCGAAGAACACGCCGCTGTCCGCGTACTTTCCGGACCTCGGCCTCGTCACGGCGCGGACCGGATGGGACGACGAGGCAACGATGGTGTCGTTCAAGGCCGCGCCGGGCGGTGGGCATCAGGCGTGGGAGACATCGCACCGGCTGGACCGCGAGCGCGGCTGGGACACGCTGAGCGCCGGGCATCATCACCCCGACTCGGGATCGTTCGTGCTGACCTCGCGCGGCGCTTTCCTGGCCGTGGACGAGGGATACAGCAACCGCAAGCGCGCGGGCGACCACAACCTGATCCTGGTCGACGGCCTCGGGTACGCCGACGAGGACCGGTACCACGTCTACAAAGGAATCCCGTACGAACGCCGGGCGCGTATGGTCGACGTCCACGCGGCCGACGGGATGGCCCACGCCACAGCACAGATCGCGGCGATGTACCCGCCCGAGCTGGGCATCACCCGACTCGACCGGACCCTCGTCTTCACGCCCGCGGGCCGACTCGTCCTGCTCGACCGGTGCGCGGCCGAGGCACCGCGTGACTGGACACTGTTGCTGCACGCCGACTGGCCGATCGAGTACGGCGACGAGATCGCGCTGCGGTCGGGATCCGCGCAAGCCTGGGTCCGACTGCACACACCGCTGACCGTGGAGTCCGCCGTGACCGAGGTCGAGGCCAACCCGACGTCCAGCACGCCCAGCCTCCGCCTGACCCGCACCATGCACACGCTCCGGGCCACCGCCCTCCAGACGACGAACGCCACCCTGCTCACAACCATCGAACCCACGTCGTCGCTGCACCCGGCACCACCGACCGCACGCCGCCTCGACCTCGCCCGCGGCCACGGAGTCGCCTTCGCCGACGAGACCGTGCTGCTCGCCGACGACGAGGGCACCATCGAAGGCGCCGACCTCCAGCCTGATTGGGCCGGCGCGGGGATCCGCGCGGTCATCGTGACGACCGGCGGGCGGATCACGGTATGACCGGGGGAGGGCTCGGCCGGCGCGCACTCGATTGGCTCGGCTGGATCGCGAGCCCGGCGATGGCCGGCGCGGCTTTCACGATCCTGTGCCTGGGGATCGTGACGTGGCTGCCGGCCCTGGCGGCGGTCGGGTTCGCGCTCAACCGGTGGCGGACCGACGGCGACACGCGGTGCTTCACAGGGGTGTTCGCCGGATGGCGCACGTACTGGCGCCCACTGCTCCCGCACTCGGTGCTGGTGACGATCGCCGCGATGATTGCCGCCAGCAACTTGGCGTTCCTTTCCGGCCGTTCCGGGCCGCTCGTCCTGACGCTGTTCATGATCCACGTCGGCCTGGTCGCCGCCGCGGTCACCTATCACCTCGCGCTCGCGGTCGCCGCGGGCCGCCACCCGTCCGGATCAGCCGCCGACTGGCGTCGTACGGCGTTCCGCCTGGCCTTCACCTCCGTCGCGCGCGGCACCGCACTCCTCGGCGCCGCCGTCGCCGCACCGGTCTTCTCGCTCCCGATACCAGCAGGTCCCTTGCTCCTCGGCACCACAATCCCGGTTCTGGTCGGCCTGCTCGTCGCCGACCGTCCATAGGCAGCAACCGCCCACTCAGGAGGACCACCATGTCCAGAGCTGTCCCGATCCTGCTTCTCGGCGCCGCGCTGGCGCTGCCAGCGGTCCCGGCGCACGCCGCGAGCGACTACTACGTCGCCACCACCGGCAGCGACGCCAACTCGGGTACGTCCAGCGGTACGCCGTTCGCGACGATCCAGAAAGCGCTTGACGTCGCTCCGCGCGGCGCGACCGTACACCTTGCCTCCGGCACCTATCTCCAGGACGCGGTGACGATCCGGTCCGGGGTCACGATCACCGGTCCGTCGAGCGCGGTCGTGAAAGGCGCCGGAAACTCGCGCATCCTCCAGATCCAGCACGACGGCGTGACGCTGGACGGGTTCACGATCGACGGCTTGTTCGGGTCGTCGTCCAGCAAGGCCGGGTACCGGGACAAGCTCGTGTACGTGATGAGCACGTCGCCTGGTGACGGCGTGGGCACGTTGACGATCCGGAACATGCGGTTGAAGAACGCCGGCGGCGAATGCCTGCGGCTGCGGTACCTGATCACGAACGCCGACGTGCACGACAACACCGTCGGCCCGTGCGGCGTGTACGACTTCAAGTTCGGCGACGGCGGCAAGAACGGCGAGGGGATCTACCTCGGCACCGCGCCCGAGCAGCAGGGCGAGAACGGCGCGCCCGACGACCAGCCCGACCGCAGCCGGAACAACCACATCCACGACAACACGATCGCGACGTACGGCAACGAGTGCGTCGACGTGAAGGAGAACTCGACCGCGAACGTCGTCGAGCACAACGACTGCAGCCGGCAGCAGGACCCCAGCTCGGGCGGGCTGGACGCGCGCGGCAACGGAAACACGTTCCGCTACAACACGATCCACGACAACGCCGGCGCCGGCGTCCGCCTCGGCGGCGACACGGAAACCGACGGAACCGACAACAACGTCTACGGAAACACCATCACGAACAACGCCTCCGGCGGCATCAAGTTCATGCGCACACCCCAGGGCCAGATCTGCGGCAACACGATGTCCGGCAACACCGGCGGAAACTCCGTAGGCACCTACGCCACCAACTTCAACCCGACAGCGACCTGCTGATGCCCAGGACACAACACACCCCCGAGGCCGGCGCCGCTCAGGAGGGCTCGCGTCGGGTGTCGTCGGACGGGACGGCTGGTGGGGTGTCGCGACGGGTTGTTCTTGGTGGGACGGCCGGTGGGGTTCTTGGTGGGTTGTTCGGCGCGGTAGGTGCGGGATCGGCGGCCACCGCGTCGGGCAGGCAGGGCGCGGGATCGTCGGCGGGGACTCATGGTCACTGGGCCGCGAGTTGGGCGACTGCACAGACTGCCCCCACGCCCACGGACACAGACGCGAGCGCCGGGTTCACCGACACCACCCTGCGCTACACCCTTCACCTCTCGGCAGGAACAGGTGCCGGCGTTCGGCTGCGGTTCGCGAATCCGTTCGGCGCGGCACCTGTGGTGGTCGGACCGGTAGCGGCGAACGGTACGCCGGTGCTGTTCGGCGGAGAGAAGGAGATCCTGATCGCGGCCGGCGCGACTGTGGTGAGCGATCCGGTGGAGATGGTGATACCGGACGGCGGGGAGTTGGCGGTGAGCATGTACCTGCCAGGCCCCACCGGCCCCCTGAGTTTCCACCGGAACGTGCACGCGACCGGCTCCATCGACGACCGCCCGACCAACTCCGTGTTCCTGCTGAACGGTGTCGACGTACCGGCGGCCGGGCGCCGCGTGGTCGCGATGCTCGGCGACTCGATCACCGAAGGAGTCGGCACGCCGGACAACGCGAACCTCCGCTGGCCGGACCAGTACGCCGCACAATTCCGCCGGCGCCCCGCCGTCGCCAACCTCGGAATCAGCGGAAACCGTGTTCTGCTCGACGACGCCCGCTTCGGACCCAGCGGCCAGTCCAGATTCGACCGCGATGTTGTCGGCCTGCCGAGCCTCCGGACGCTGGTCGTGTTCCTGGGCATCAACGACATCCAGCAACCGCCCAGCCAGACCGACCCGGCACGGATCCTGCTGGCCTACGACCAGTTGGTACGCCGCGCGCACGATCACGACCTCGAGGTGATCGGCGCGACGATCGGCCCGTTCAAGGGCTGGATCCGTTACACCGAAGCTCTCGACCAGGTCCGCAGCGACGTCAACGCCGTACTCCGGCGAGGCCGTGTCTTCGACCGCCTCCTGGACGTCGATGCGGCGCTCCGCGACCCGGCCGACCCGGCTCGGCTCCGCCCTGGCTTCAACAGCGGCGACGGCCTGCATCCCAATGCCGCCGGCGCGAAGGCGATTGCCCTAGCCCTCTGAGAGGACTCAAATGCCTGATCTCACCCTTCGTCGCCGTACCGTACTCGGCGGCATGCTCGGCGGAACGGCGCTCCTCGCCCTCCCCACACCGACCTGGGCCGCCGGGTCCACCGACGAGCTCCGCCTCCGCTGGCAGACCCTGCTCACCGGCGGGCCGACCGTCGACCCGAGTGATCCGGACCTCGCGGTAGCGATCGCCCGCGTCGACCGCCTCGCCCAGTCCGCGCTCAGCACCCTCGACCGCTCGGCAGGCCGCACCACGCTCTGGCCGGACCTCGCGAGTACAACGCTTTCCAACCACGTCGCGTCGAATTTCCGCCGGATCAAGCAGATCGCGGTGGCCTGGGCCACCAACGGATCGGCGTACCAAGGAAACGCGTCCGTCGCCGACGACATTCGTGGTGCCCTCGACTGGATGTACACCAATCGCTACAGCCCTACGCTCCCGCGCTACGACAACGACTACGACTGGGAGATCGGCGGTGCCTCCGCGTTCGCCGACACCTTGGTCCTGCTGTACGACGCGATCCCGGCGGAAACCCGGACGAAGTACACGGAGGCGATCAACCACTACACGCCGGACCCCAACCTGTGGCGCGCCGACCGGCAGATCGCGACCGGTGCGAACCGGGTCTGGATCGCCACCGTGGTGGCCACCCGCGCGGTCCTCGACGGCGACACAGCCGCGCTGGTCCGCGTGCGCGACGCGATCAGCGACGTCGAGGGCAGCGGTGCGAACAGCGTGCTCGCGTTCAACGACGCGCCTGGCCGGGTCGACGGAACGGGCGAGGGTTTCTACAGCGACGGCTCGTTCCTGCAGCACTACAAGCACCCGTACAACGGCGGGTACGGCAAGGAACTGCTCGGAACGCTTTCCGCCCTGCTCTACCTGCTCGGCGGTACCGAGTGGACCGTGACCGATCCGGACCTCGAGAACATCTACGGCTGGGTGACCGCCGCCTTCGACCCGTTGATGGTGCGCGGCGACCTGATGGGCTCGGTCTGCGGCCGGGAGATCGCCCGGCCCAGCAAGCAGAACCACGCCCCGACGCAGACGGTCATCGAAGGCACGCTTCGCCTGATCCCGGCCGCGCCGGCCGACCGCGCCGCGCAGCTGACCGCGCTCGTCAAGCAATGGATCACCGAAGACACTTTCCGGGATTTCCTGAAGGTCACGGATCCGGCCTCGCTGGTGGCGGCCCGGAACATCCTGGCGTCGCCGGCACCCGCCCGCGGCCCGCTCGTGCTGCACAAGCAGTACCCGCGGATGGACAAGGTCGCGCATCACCGGCCGTCGTTCACGATCGGGCTGAGCGCCTACTCGTCGCGGATCTACAACTACGAGTCGATCCAGACCGAGAACCTGCACGGCTGGCACCTGTCCGATGGCATGGTGCTGCTGTACGACGACGACCTCGGCCACTACTCGGGCGACTACTGGCCGACGGTCGACCCGTACCGGTTGCCGGGGACAACGGTCGACACCCGGCGACTGGCCGACTCCTACGGTTTCCGCAGCACCAGCGAGGCCGATTGGGTGGGTGGTGCCGCGGTTCCGCAGCGGACGATCGGTGCCTACGGCATGGACCTGCGCGGGTACGGAACCGGCCTGCGGGCGCTGAAGAGCTGGTTCCTGATCGACGACGTGATGGTGTGTGTCGGCTCGGACATCACCGGCGACGGCACGGTCGAGACGATCATCGAGAACCGCAAGCTGCGGACCGGGAACGAGGCGTTCACGGCAGCACCCGGTTGGTGTCACCTCGAGGGCACCGGGGGCTACGTTTTCCCGGACCGGACGCCGATCCGGACGCTGCGCGAGAACCGGACCGCGACCTGGCGGGAGATCAACCTCAAGTACGGCACCGACACGCCCGTCACCCGGCCGTACCAAACCGTGTGGATTGCCCACGGCACGGCACCGGTCGCGCAGGGCTACTACTACGTGCAGTTGCCGACCGCGACGCTGGAGGCAACGAAGTCCTTCGCCGGCAAGCTTCCGGTGCAGAAACTGCGAGCCGACTCCACGGCGCATGCGGTCCGGATGAGGAACGTCCTGGCGACCAACTTCTGGAGCGCCGGTACCGTCGCCGAACTGACCGCCGACGGACCGGCTTCCGTCGTGGTCACCGGCGGCACGGTCGCGATCTCCGATCCGACGCAAACCCGTCCGTCGGTCACCGTCGACCTCGACACGCCGGATCTCCTGCTGACGAAGGCCGATCCGGGCGTCACAGTCACCCGCCGCGGCCGCGGTTGGAGCATCGTCGTCGACACCACCGGTCGCCACGGCAACGCCGCCACTGCCTGCTTCCACTGAAGTCCACTGAAAGGAAACACTTCATGCTGGTCGACATGCCCCTGGACCGGTTGCGCGAGTACCGGCCGGAGCCGGAGGAGCCCGCGGACTTCGACGCGTTCTGGAAGCAGACGCTCGACGACGCTGCCGGACGGCCGATCGACACCCGGTTCGCGCCCTACGACGCACGTCTGGCGACCGTCGAGGTCCAGGACGTGACGTTCAGCGGATGGGGCGGTCAACCGGTCAAGGCGTGGCTGCTCCTGCCACGCCATCGCACCGGTTCGCTGCCCGCGGTCGTGCAGTACATCGGGTACAACGGCGGCCGGGGCATTCCTTACGAGTGGCTCACCTGGAGCGCGGCCGGATACGCGCACCTGATCATGGACAACCGCGGCCAGGGCGGCGGCGGAAAAACCGTTTCGGAAACTCCAGACATCGCGCCGGAAGGACACGGATCGTCGGCACCGGGTTTCCTGACCCGCGGAATCGAGGATCCGGCCAAGCACTACTACCGGCGGCTGATCACCGACGCGGTGCGCGCGGTCGATGCCGTGCGGAGCAGCCCGGACGTCGACGCCGACCGTGTCGCGGTGGTCGGTGGCAGCCAGGGCGGCGGGCTCGCGCTCGCGGTCGCCGGGCTGCGCGCGGACCTGTCCGCGGCGATCGCCGACGTACCGTTCCTGAGTCATTTCCGGCGCGCGTCGCAGATCACCGACAACGGGCCGTACGCCGAGATCGCGCGCTGGCTGAAGGGGCACCGGTTCGAGACCGAGACCGCGATCGGCACGTTGTCGTACTTCGACGCGGTGAACTTCGCCGCCCGTGCGACGTGCCCGGCGTGGTTCTCGGTCGCGCTGATGGACAACATCTGCCCGCCGTCCACGGTGTTCGCGGCGTACCACGCCTATGCCGGACCGGCCGAGATCGAGGTGTTCACCTACAACGGTCACGAGGGTGGCGCCGAGTACGACCTGCCGCGCAAGCTCAATGCGCTCGCGGGCGCCTTCGGCCACGGTGCCTGAGCCGGAGCGCGCCCCACAGGAGCAAGGCCGGTAGCCAGAGCAGCACCAACCAAGGAAGTCGCCACCAGCCGGACTCGCCGTCGAGTTCCGGCTGGGCGGCGGCGACCAGCGGCCGGGCAGCCGTCGACCAGGCGAGAAATGCGTCCCCGATCGGCACCGCACCGAACGCGTACCGCTTCGTCTTCAGCCCGCTGAACGGCAACCCGATCAGCTCGCCCGTGCGCGCCAAACGGTCGGCCAGCGGGTCGTGGTGAACCCGGGCCGCGCCCAGCGCGACGACCGTCGCGGAAAGACTCATTCCGAACACCAGTGGCCCGGAGTCCACGTCCCCCTGGCCGCTGGTGCCCTCCGGGTACTCACGGACTCCGAGCCCGTTGACGAACTTGTCCTTGAAGCTTGCGTACTGCGTTCGCGCGAACGCCGGATCGATGTCGACCAGGAATCGCTGGATCATGGCCTGCGACGAGCCCCGCGCGCCGGAAACCTGCGGAAGGACCTGATGCGGAAGCAACCCGGTCGCCGGATCCAGCCGGGTCTTCGCCGCCGTCACCCAGTTGCGCGCGGTCCGGTCGAAGCGCGGCGCGACCAGCGCGTCGTACAGCCGGAGCGAGGCGATCGCGACGACCGAGTCGACCGGCCAGACCTGTCCCGGGTAGGCGGCCAGGAACGGCGTCCTCGCGGTCCGGAAAGCGGTGGCGATCTCGACCGAGTCGCTGCTGAACGCATCTCGGTCGGCGGCGTCGGAGTGGCCGAGCGCGATCAGGCCGCCGCGGAGCCAGTTCGTCCAGCCCGCGTAGAAGACGCCGTACCGCGGTTGCAGCGACGCGTCGAACGGAGCGGTCCCGTCCGCGGAGGCGATCCGGTCGAGTGCCCAGCGCACTTCCGCGGTCGCGTGGGCGGAGCGCGCCGGATCGTCGATGCCGACCTGGACCCAGCTGAGCCCGTACAGCACGTTGAGGAAGAAGAAACCTTCCGGAAACTGTTTCTGCGCGGCCAGGTCCGCGCCGTCCTCGAGTTCGGCGCGCAGGAACGCCAACTGCTTCACCACACCCCGGGCAGGATCGGTCCACGGAAGCACCAGACGCGCGGTCCCCACCCCTGCCACCAGCGTCGCGACGACCGCCACACCGATCACCAGCTTGCGCAGCACCCGGCTCAATCTAGACGGCCGTCGGCAACCAACGGCAGTCGAACGGGTGACCATCCGGAAACGGGACCACGCGACGTGTCCGGTGCCGTCACGTGCCGAGCGTCGACTCCCGGGTGATCAGGCGGGTGGGCAGGATCAGCTGACCGCGGCGCGGTTCTCCGGCGATGACGTCGAGCAGCAGGTTGGCGGTCCGGCGACCGAGCTCCTCGAGCTCCATGTCGACGGTGGTCAGCGGCGGCCGGCTGGCCAGTGCCATCACGGACCAGTTGTCGAAGCCGGTGACCGCGATGTCGTCGGGCACCGAGCGGCCGAGCTCGCGCAGGCGGTCGCAGACGCCCCGGGCGATCTGGTCGCTGCCGCAGGTGATCGCCTCCACCGTCGGCTCGGCCCGGAGCAGCACGTCGACCGCGTGCCGTCCCCAGCGCTCGCTCCACTCGCCGTACAGCGGCTGGCCGACGAAGCCCGCCCGCGCGGCGCCCATCGTCGACGCGGCGCGGATCTGCGCGCTGAGATGCGACTCGGGACCGGTGACGTGGGCGATCCGCTCCCGGCCGAGGGACTGCAGGTGGCGCACGGCCGACGCGGCGCCGCCGTGGTCGTCGACGATCACCGACGTGTCGTCCGGATCGGTCGACGGGCTGAACGCGTACACCACCGGGATCGGTACGTCGATCGGCTCGCGCGCCTCGGTCCGGCGACCGGTCACGATGATGCCGTCCACCCGGCGGGAAACCAGCGACTTCAGGTAGTGCTGCTCGCGGAGCGGGTCGTCCCGGGTGTCGCAGAGCACGAGGGCCATCTCGCCGGCGCTCAACGCGTCCTCGGCGCCGAGCATGATCGGTATGCTGAACCGGCCGGAGCTGTCGGTCGTGATCAGGCCGACGGTGAAACTGCGCCCGGACGCGAGCGCGCGGCCGCGGCTGTCGGGGCGGAAACCGAGCTGGTCGGCCGCCCGGCGGACGCGCTCGCGGGTCTCCGCGCGGAGCTGCCCGGTGTCGTTCAGCGCCTTCGACGCCGTGCTCGCCGAGACACCGGCCAGTGCGGCCACGTCCTTGATCCCGGGCACGCGGATGATCCGTGACGCCATGCAGCAACTCCTTTCCGAGGTTTCCGGCACAGTACCGCACGGATCGCGACCGACCCGGAGTTTATCCACAGGCAGGGGTTGACCTGGCGCGTTCGGCTCTCTACCTTCGTCCAGGAAAACGTGTTCCGGATTTTCCTAACTCAGGAGTCACGGTTGATGAGCTCTTCCCCGGAAACTGTCACCACTTCCCGCACTCCGGCGGCCACCGCGAAGGGCCGCCGGCACCCCCTCGGACTCGGTCAGGTCGCGATCACCGGCGGCTTCTGGGCGCCGCGGCAGGCCCGCAACGGCGCGGACGCGATCCCCAGCGGCCAGGACCAGCTCGAGAAGGCAGGCAACCTGCACAACCTCCGCCTCGCCGCCGGTATCGGCGAAGGCGAGGCGATCGGCCCGGTGTTCGCCGACTCCGACGTCTACAAGTGGCTCGAGGCCGCCGCGTGGGAGTACGGACGCAACCCCGACGACGACCTGCTGCGGCGCATCCGTGAGCTGACCGCGGTCGTCGCGGCCGCACAGCGCGACGACGGGTACCTCGACTCGGTCGTCCAGCTCCGCTACGGCGACGAGGGCCGCTACCAGCAACTCGTCTGGAGCCACGAGCACTACTGCGCCGGCCACCTGATCCAGGCCGCCGTCGCGCAGGTCCGCTGCACCGGCGACCGGGCGCTGCTCGACGTCGCGACCAAGCTGGCCGACCACCTCGTCGCGACGTTCGGCGACGGCAAGACCGTCGACGTCGACGGTCACCCGGTCATCGAGATGGCCCTGGTCGAGCTTTATCGAGAAACCGGTACAGCGGCGTACCTGGATCTGGCGACGTGGTTCGTCGAGGCCCGCGGCCACGGGATCATCGAGCGGCACGGACACTCGCCGGCGTACTTCTCCGACCGGGTCCCGGTCCGCGAGGCGACCAGCGTCGAGGGTCACTCGGTCCGCGCGGTCTACCTCGCCGCCGGTGCGGCCGACGTCGCGCTGGAGACCGGTGACGCCGAGCTGCTCGACGCTTTGCAGCGGCAGTTCGACCACATGTGGTCCACGAAGACCTACGTCACCGGCGGGCTGGGCGCGCGCTGGGAGGGCGAGGCGTTCGGCGACGAGTACGAGCTGCCGCCGGACCGTGCGTACGCGGAAACATGTGCGGCAATCGGCGGAATCCAGTGGGCCTGGCGGATGCTGCTCGCGACCGGCGAGGCGGCGTACGGCGACGCGATCGAGCGGATGCTGTACAACGGTTTCCTGGCCGGCGTGTCGCTGGGCGGTTCGGAGTACTTCTACGTCAACCCGTTGCAGCTGCGCGGCGCGGCGTACCCGGACACCGGCCGGAGCCCGGCGCACGGGCGGCGCGGCTGGTTCGACTGCGCGTGCTGCCCGCCGAACATCATGCGCACGCTGTCGAGTCTCGACGGCTACCTCGCGACCACCGGCGACGACGCGGTCCAGATCCACCAGTACGCCGCGGGCACGATCAAGGCGGGCGACGTGGAGCTGACCGTCGAGACGAACTACCCGTGGGACGGCGCGGTCCGCATCACCAGCGCGGCCCCGGCGGTGGTCGACCTCCGCATTCCGGCGTGGGCGGAAGGGGCCACCGTCAACGGCGAACGCGTCGAGCCCGGCACCTACGCTCGCGTCACAGCTGCACAGATCGATCTCCAGCTGCCATTGGAGTCCAGGGTCGTCGGGGCGGATCCTCGGATCGACGCGGTGCGTGGTTGCGTCGCGCTGGAGCGCGGTCCGCTGGTGTACGCCGTCGAGCAGGCGGACAACGAGGCGAACGTCGACGATCTGCATCTGGTACCCGAGGCGCCTGTTGCCGAGAGCACGAATCTCCTGGACGGAGTGACAGTGCTGAAGGCCAAGGGACGAGCAGGCACAGGTCATCGGCCCGGCTGGTCGTTCGAGGTCGGTGTCGAGGACTCGACCGGCGACGAGGTCGAGGTGACCGCGATCCCGTACTACGCGTGGGCGAACCGGGAGATCGGTGCCATGCGCGTCTGGCTGCCCAGGGCCTGACGTGTTCACCCGGCGGAAGTTCCTCGGCGTGTCGGCCGCTGCGGCGGCCGGCCTGACCGGGGCCGGTCTGACGTCGAGCTGCAGTTCGGTCCTGCCCGCACCCGACGTCCAGGCGGCGGGTTTCGGGCAGGACGCCACCGGCACCGTGCAGGTGTGGTGCCGGGCGGCGACGCAGAGCGGCCTGACCGACCTGGTGAAGAAGTTCAACGCGTCGCAGGACCGGCTCACCGTCGAGCTGACACCGGTCCTGGACGCCCAGTACGTGACCAAGCTGGCGACCGCGATCCGCGGCCGGAGTGTGCCGGACCTGGTCGACATCGACGACATCAACTCGATGCTGTTCATCTACCGCGACGCGTTCACCGACCTCACCGAACCGCTCGCCGCCCTGGACTTCCGGGAAAAGCTAAGCCCGGGCCACCTGCGGCTGGCGACCAAGGACGACCGGGTGTACGGCGTTCCGTACCTCGCCGACAACTCGATGTTCTGGTTCAACACCGAGCTGTGCGACCGGGCCGACGTCGACCCGGACCAGGCCGTCAAATCGTTCGGAAGCCTGCTCGACGCGGCACGGAAATTCCGGAAACTCGGCGACGACATCTACGCGTGGAGTTTCCCGGCGAACAGTCCGGGTGCCCTCGGGTTCGTCGTCCAGCCGATGGTGTGGGCGGCGGACACGGATCTGATCCAGGGCACGATCCCGGACCAGTCCGGACACATCGTCGGAAACGACGCGGTCACGCAGATGCTCGAGCTGCACCGGCAGCTGTGGGTCGACGGATTGGTGCCCAGGGCAAACTTCTCCGACGACGCGTCGCGCTGGGGCAGCGATTTCCGGGCCGGCAAGATCGGCATCTTCCCGTCGAACTACAGCGTGGTCGTCTCGGCGTCCGACAAGGCGTTCCACGAGAAGGTCACGCCGCGGCTGCTGTCCGGCCCCGACGGTGGCGCCGCGTTCTTCGACGGCGGCGACAACATGTGCATCCCGCGCGGTGCCCGGAACGCGTCCGGCGCGTGGGAGTTCGTCCGGTTCGCGCTGGACCTGCCGCAGCAGATCGACCTGCCGGCCGGCGGCTACACACCGGTGCGGTCGGACGCCCGGAGCCCGGAGTTCGCGGAGAAATACCCGTTGGCGACGCTGCCGCTGGAACGCATCCAGGAGGGGTACGCGCCGACCACCCTGTCCTACAACCTCCTCTACAACCAGCCGGACGGGCCGTGGCTGCAGATGTTCCGCCGCGCCGTGTTCGACGGCGAGCTGGAGGCCGCCATGAAGGAAGCACAGCAGAACTACGACCGCATCCTCCGTCAGGGGCAAGCATGAGCACCGCGGTCAGAGGTGCACGCCGGCTCGACTCCGGCTCGCGCAGAGCCGCCTCTGCCGGCCGCCGGGTCGGGCAGGGCTCGCTCACGCATCCGTCCCGAACCGGGCTGCTCCTGGTGAGTCCCGCCGTACTGTTCGTCGGCGTCTTCGTCCTGGTCCCGCTCGTGTTCGCGCTGGTGATCTCGCTGACCAACTGGCCGCTGATCGGCACCGTGAAGTTCAGTGGGCTGAAGAACTACACCGCGATCGTCTCCGACGCCGCGTTCGCCAAGTCCGTCCTCTACACGCTGCTCTACACGGTCATCGTGACCGGGCCGATCCTGGTACTCGGCTACGCACTCGCGGTCCTGGTCCGCCGGAAACGCCGCGGCTCGACAGTGTTGCGCACCGTCTTCTTCCTGCCGTTCGTCGTCGGACTGTCCACGCTCAGCTTCGTGACCGTCCTCGAGGCGCAGCCGGACAGCGGCGTGATCAACATCGTGCTCCGCGAACTCGGCATCACCGGCGGTACGACGGCCTGGCTGGTGGACGGGCCGCTCGCGACCGGGCTGATCTGCGTGCTGGTGGTCTGGGCGGTCAGCGGGCTGACGATGATGCTGCTGATGGCCGGTATGCAGGCGATCCCGCGCGAGTACTACGAGTCGGCCGAGCTGGACGGCGCCGGCTGGTGGAAGCAGGAACGCGAGATCACGATCCCGATCCTGCGCCGGACGATCGCGATGGCCGTGATCATCTCGGTGATCGGCTCGCTGCTCGCGTTCTCGCAGTTCTACATCCTCACCCGCGGCGGTCCGGGAACCGACACCACGACGGTGGTCCAGTACATCTACAACCGGGCCTTCGTGCAGCTGCAGCTCGGTGCCGCGACCGCGCTGTCGATCGTGCTGGTGATCGTGGTCGGCCTGGTCACCGCGGCCCAGTTCCGCCTGCTCCGGGAGAAGGACTGACGATGCGACTCAAGAACACGTTTTACGTGATCGGCGGTGGCGGCGCGTTCCTGGTCTTCGCCGTACCGTTGCTGTGGGCCCTCTTCCGGTCGGTGCAGCCGAACGACGTGATCGTCGCGGCCCCGGACGGGAAGACGTTCTTCGACCTGACCTGGGACAACTTCCGGACACTGATCGAAGGACCCGGAAACCTGGTCCGGGCGGTCGGGAACAGCCTGGTCGTCGCGATCAGCACCGCCGCCCTGACGGCCCTGCTCGCGACCCTCGCCGGGTACGGGTTCGCGCGCTTCCGGTTCCGCAGCGGGCCGTTGCTGTTCGCGCTCGTCGTGGTGTCGATGATGATCCCGTTCCAGGCGATCCTGACCCCGCTGTACCTGGAGATGAACGTCCTGCGGCTGACCGACAGCCTGCTCGGGCTGGTGCTGTTCTACACGACGGTGAACCTGCCGTTCGGGGTGTTCGTGATGCGCAACTCGTTCGCGTCGGTGCCGGTGGAGCTGGAGGACTCGGCGCACGTCGACGGGTGCGGAACGCTCCGCATGCTGGGTTCCGTCCTGCGTCCGCTCATCACGCCGGGCGCCGCGACGGTCGCGCTGTACGCCTTCCTCGCGGCCTGGACGGAATTCCTCGGTGCGCTCACGTTCCTGACCAAGGACGAGCTCTACACGCTGCCCGTCGCGCTGGTGAACGTCCAGGCCGGCGCGTACGGCGAGATCAACTTCGGGTCGCTGGTGGCCGGGTCGGTGATCGCGATGATCCCGTGCGTGGTGCTGTACGTAGGACTGCAGCGGTTCTACGTCAGCGGCCTCGCATCAGGAGCCGTCAAGGGCTAGGCGGGTTCACAAGCTGGGGCGGATCTCGTGGTCGGCGTGGGCGGCGGCGTGCGCCTCGCCGACCTGGCGGCACAGGTCCATCAGGTCGGCCTCGTTCCGCACCTGCTGCTTGGCCTTCGGGCCCAGGTCGGTGATGTGGTCGCGGGCCCGCAGCAGCCGCCGGAACACGCGTTCCCGCTCCGCCGGGTCGTCGGTGTACTCCGGGTCGAGGTACGCCGTCGCGTCCCGGCGGATGTGGGCCATCGCGGTCTGCGTCCGCCCGCGGGTGCTGAACAGCGACGCGAAGATCGTGATCAGCAGGACGGCCAGGATCACCGCCAGTGAGAGACCGGTGCTGATCTCCACCACCTCGACGTGCTCGCCGCCGTTCACGAACGGCAGGTTGTTCTCGTGCAGCGCGTGCAGGATCAGCTTGGCGCCGATGAACGCGAGGATCGCCGCGAGCCCGAACGACAGGTAGATCAGCCGGTCCAGCAGCCCGTCGAGCAGGAAGAACAGCTGCCGGAGGCCGAGCAGGCTGAACGCGGTCGCCGTGAACACGACGAACACGTTCTGGGTCAGGCCGAAGATCGCCGGGATCGAGTCCAGCGCGAACATCAGGTCGGTGGCGCCGATCGCGACCATCACCAGCAGCATCGGCGTCAGCATCCGGCGGCCGCCGGACACGGTCGTCAGCCGGTCCCCGTCGTAGTCCTCCGAGGTCCGGAACAGCCGGCGGCTGAGCCGGACCACCACGTTCTGCGCCTGGTGGGATTCCTCGGTTTCCGGCTTGAGCATGTTCCCGGCGGTCAGCAGGAGGGCGATCCCGAACACGTAGAACACCCAGGAAAACGTGTGCAGCAACGCCGAGCCGATGAAGATGAACCCGGCCCGCGCGATCAGGCTGACCACGATCCCGACCAGCAGGACCTTCTGCTGGTTCTCCCGGGGCACCCGGAAGCCGGTCATGATGATCAGGAACACGAACAGGTTGTCGACCGACAACGCTTTCTCGGTGATGTAGCCGGCGAAATACTCCGACCCCATCGCGACGCCGCCGAACACGAGGGTGCCGAGGCCGAACAGCACCGCGATCCCGACGTACAGCGCGGACCAGATCGCGGCCTCGCGGATCGTCGGCACATGGGCCGACCGCACGTGGAAGAAGTAGTCGAACAGCAACAGGCCGACGATCGCGAGCAACGTCAGCACCCAGACCACCAGGGACACGGTCATGGGTCAACCCAACCATGCCGGGCTGCCGAGTCCAGCCTGCTCCAAGAAAGTTGCCTAAAAGGCATCTTTGCTCTTTGAGCAAATTCTGCTACGGTCGCTGTATGGCCGACGGGTTGCGGGAGCGGAAGAAGCAGGAGACGCGGATCGCGTTGAGCTGGGCCGCAGTCCGGCTCGCTGTCGAGCGCGGGTACGGCAATGTGCGGATCGAGGACATCGCCGCCGAGGCCGGCGTCTCGCTGCGGACGTTCCGCAACTACTTCGACAGCAAGGCCGACGCGATCGCCGCGCGCGAGGTCGACCGCAGCCTGCGGATCGCCGAGGAGCTCCGGGCGCGGCCGGGCGACGAGCCGCTGTGGGTGGCGGTCCGCGCGGCGATCGAGAAGCACTTCGCCCTCGGCGAGGAGGGGCACGGCGGGCGGCGGCCGCCGGACGAGCAGTGGCTCGCCGGTATTCGCCTGATGATGAGCGAGCCGGCCCTGCAGGGCGCGACCGCTCGCGCGTACGCCCGCGCCGGTGACGAACTGGCGGCCGCGGTCGCCGACCGGACCGGCACCTCGGGGATGTATCCGCGGCTGGTCGCCGAGGTGATCGGCGCGACCCGGGGCGTCGTGATGGCGGAGTGGCTGCGCGCCGATCCGCCGCGCTCGATCGCCGAGCTGCTGTCGTCGGCGCTCGACCAGGTCGAAGCCGGCCTGCCCGTCCCCGAATAACTCATCGAACCACTCGACCCCGGCGGGTTGCCGGGGCGGTCAGTCATGCCTGTGGAGGGATGTCATGGATGCCGAAGTCGTCATTGCCGGGGCCGGCCCGAACGGCCTGATGCTCGCGAGCGAGCTCCGGCTGGCCGGGGTCCGGCCGATCGTGCTGGAGAAACTGCCGGAACGCAGCACGGTTCCGCGCGCCAACGGCCTGGTGGGCCAGGTGGTCCGGATGCTCGACCGGCGCGGACTGTACGAGCGGCTGAGCGGTACGCCGGGGCCGCCTCGGCCCGCACCCGGTTTCGTGTTCGGTGCGATGCCGCTGCCACTCGACAGGCTCGAGGAGAACCCGGTCTACCTGCTGCAGGTGCCGCAGGTGCGCATCGAGGAAGTGCTGCAGGAGCGCGCGCTCGAGCTCGGCGTCGAGATCCGCCGTGGCCACGAGCTGGCCGGGTTCACCCAGGACGAGGACGGCGTCACGGTCACGCTGTCCGGCCCGGACGGCGAGTACCAGCTGCGGGCCGGCTATCTGGTCGGCGCCGACGGCGGGCACAGCCGGACGCGGAAACTCGCCGGAATCGACTTTCCCGGCGTGACCAACGACTCGATGGTGTCGCGGACCGGGAGCGCCGCGGTGCCGCCCGAGTACGTCGAGGACGGAGTGCTGAAGATCCCGGGGTACGGCGTGGTGCCGCCGTTCATGCATCAGCGGACCGAACGCGGCCTGTTCGTGTGGGCGCCGTTCCCGAATCGGCTGCCGGCGATCAGCACCGGCGAGTGGGACGCCCCGCCTGACCGGGAGATGACGTTCGAGGAGCTGCAGGAGAGCGCGGACCGGGTGCTCGGCGTGCATCTGCCGTTGGCCGAACCAACAGGTGAGGGTGTCCGGCAGTTGCGCCGGGTGGTCGGCGGCAACAGCCGGCTCGCCTCGAGTTTCCGTTCCGGGCGGGTGCTGCTGGTCGGCGACGCCGCGCATGTGCATTCCGCGATCGGCGGGCCGGGGCTGAATCTCGGGCTGCAGGACGCGGTGAACCTCGGCTGGAAGCTGGCGGCCGAGGTGCGGGGCTGGGCGCCGCCCGGGCTGCTCGACACGTACGAGTCCGAGCGCCGGCCGGTGGGGGAGCGCGTGGTGATGCAGACGCAGGCGCAGTCCGCGTTGATCGCGCCGGGCGCCGACGTGACCGCGTTGCGGAAACTGTTCGGCGAGTTCCTGACCGATCCGCGGAACGTGCAGCGCGTTGCGGACCTGATCTCCGGCGCCGACATCACGTACTCCGAGGGATCGCATCCGCTGGTCGGCCGGTGGGCGCCGGACTTGACGGTCGGGTCGGTGCGGCTGGCCGAACTGATGCGGTCCGCACGCCCGCTCCTCATCGACCTCACGCCCGACGGTGCGTTCGCCGGCCTCGCGGAGGATCCCGTGGAGGCGGTCACCGGCCGGAGCGAGACTCCGCTCGCCCTGCTGATCAGGCCGGACGGCTATGTCGCATGGGCCGCCGACCAGGACGGCACCGCGGAACGTGACGGACTGCGTGACGCGATCGCGCAGTGGTTTCAGCCGCGCCCTTTGACCAGCGCGACCAGGTAGCGGCACCCCGACGTACCAGGGTTGTGGAAGGTCGTCGGAGACGGCGGGCCGAGCTGCAGGCAGTCCCCGGTGTGCAGCTCGTGGAGCTGCGATCCCTCGTGGAAACGCAGGATTCCGTCGAGGATCCACAGCTGCTGGTACTTGAAGATGTACGCGTCGGCCGGGTACGAGACCGATGCGCCGGGCGGCAGCTCGACCTCGACCAGTTCCAGGGGCCCTTCGGTCACCGGGGACACCGCGCGGCGGCGATATCCGGTGACCGGATCGGTCCAGACCGGCTGGTCCTCCGCTTTCCGCAGCAGGTCGCCCGTGTTCTCCGCGCGGGCGACCAGCTCGGACAACGTCATGCCGAGCGCTCCCGACAGCTTCCCGAGCAGGACGGCGGTGGGCTGCGCCTCGCCCCGCTCGATCTTCCCGATCATCGCGCGGGAAACGCCCGACCGCTCGGCCAGCGCGTTCACCGACAGGTCCCGGGCGACCCGCGCCTGCTGCACGGTCGCGGCCAGGGATCGAGACAGTTCATCCATCACGCTTGCCACTATAGAGACAGTTGTGGCTACTATCGTGTCATGGTTCAGGTCAGAGACGCCTCGGTCGCCGACGCCGAGGCCTGCGCGGCCATCTACGCGCCGTACGTCAGGGGCACCGCGATCACGTTCGAGCTCGAGCCGCCGACGGCCGAGGAGATGGCCGAGCGGATCACGACTGCGCAGTCCACCCATGCGTGGCTGGTCCTCGAGGACGACGGCGACGTGGTCGGCTATGCGTACGGCGGCGCGATGAAGCCGCGTCCGGCGTACCGCTGGTCCTGCGAGGTCAGCGTGTACGTGGCGCCCAGTCACCACCGCACCGGCGCGGGCCGGACCCTCTACAACGCCCTCTTCGACCGGCTTTCCGAACGCGGTTTCCGCACCGCCGTCGCCGGTGTGACCCAGCCCAACCCGGCCAGCGACGCCCTGCACAAGTCGCTCGGCTTCGAGACCATCGGTACCTACCGGAACATCGGCTGGAAACTCGATTCCTGGCATGACGTCGCCTGGTCCCAGCGCCCGCTCGCCAAGCTCCCGGACCCACCGGAAGAACCGAGCTAGCCGGCCCGGACCGCGTCGGGGGTGGTGCCGGTCCAGGACTTGAATGCCCGGTAGAACGAGTTGGTGTCGTCGTACCCGAGCAGGAACGCGATGTCCGTGGTCCGCAGGTCGCCGTTCGTCAGGTAGTGCCGCGCGAGGTCTTCCCGGGTCCTGGTCAGGACGGTCTGGAACGAGGTGCCTTCGTGGCTGAGCTGCCGCTGGAGAGTACGCGCGCTGGTGGCGAGCTGGTGGGTGACCGCACCGATCGACGGGTCACCTGCGGGCAGCGTCTCGAGGAGTGCGGCGCGGACCCGGTCGGCGACCGTGGCGGAGGCCTGCAGGTCGGAGAGCCGGCGGCGGAGCTCGGGGGCGAAGACTCGCCACATCTGTTCGTTCTCGGTCAGGAAGGGACGCCCCGCATCCGCGGCGGTGAAGGTGATCGACGACCGGCTGCCCTTGCGGACCCGGGCGCCCAGGTAGCTCTCCATCGCCGACGGGTCGGCGGGTGGGCTGGGCATGGTGACCCGTGCGGGCCGGATCTGCTCGCGCGTGGCGATGCGGGCCAGAGCGACCCAGAAAATCAGCTCGGTGGCCGCCAGCAGGATCGGTGGCTTCGGTCCGGGCGGCCAGACGCAGGTGATCGTCAGCGCGGTGCCGGCGTCGACGTCGATCCGCAGCGGGCCGATCAGTGGCTTGTGGACAGCGAGTCGCCGCGCCGCCGCGGTGAGATTCGGGCTGCAGAGCGCGCCGAACATCGGCGGCGAGAAGAACTCGACGGAGATCGCCTTCCCGATGTCGAGCGCGAGATCGCGATCCGCGCCACCCTCGGCACCGAGCGCGTCCCAGAACCGGTAGTACTCCGGAACCGAGAGCTCGATGGGCTGCCGGGCGAACAGGTCAGCCGGCAGCTCGGCGCGCCGCAGGGCCCGCGACGGTGAGATCCCGAGGTCCCGGACGAAGGCCCGGATGCTCGGTTCCAGGTCGAAACGGTCACCTGCCATACCGCGAGCCTAGCCGCCGACCCGACGCGACGGACCCGCACAAGCCGCCAACGCACTTGCAGATCACGCCGACCGTCGCTGGCGCGAAGTGCAAGCCGATCGGCGTCTTGTGCTAGTGGAGCCGCGCGCCGCCGTTCCTACCGTGGGCCGTGTCCACAGCAGAACCGCAGCAAAGGAAACTACCTTGAGTACGCCGACAGCACTCGTCACCGGCGCCTCTTCCGGCATCGGTGAAGCCACCGCCCTGGAACTGGCCGAGGCCGGCTACACCGTCTACGCCGCGGCCCGGCGCGTCGAGCGGATGGCCCACCTCACCAGCTCCGGTATCCGCCCGATCGCGATGGACGTCACCGACGACGCCTCGCTGCAGGCCGGCGTCGAGAAGATCCTCGCCGAGACGGGCCGCCTGGACGTCCTGGTCAACAACGCCGGCTACGGCTCGTACGGCGCGGTCGAGGACGTCCCGCTCGACGAAGCCCGCTACCAGTTCGAGGTCAACGTCTTCGGCGCGGCGCGGCTCGTCCAGCTCGTGCTCCCGCAGATGCGCGCGCAGCGGTCCGGAAAGATCGTCAACATCACGTCGATGGGCGGCAAGATCCACACTCCGCTCGGCGCCTGGTACCACGCCACCAAGTTCGCGCTGGAGGCGATCAGCGACTGCTTGCGGCTCGAGCTCAAGCCCTTCGGTATCGACGTCGTCGTGATCGAGCCCGGTGGGATCAAGACCGAATGGGCCGGCATCGCCGCCGGCAAGCTCCGGGCGGTCTCCTCCACCGGTCCGTACGCCCCGCAAGGCAACGCGGTCGCCGACTCGCTCTCGTCGGAGTCCAATCAGCGGCGCGCCTCCGCGCCGGAGCTGATCGCCCGGACGATCGCCAAGGCGGTGCAGGCACGCAGGCCGAAGACCCGGTACGCCGTCGGCTTCGGAGCCAAGCCGCTGATCTTCCTCCGCGAGGTGCTGCCCGACCGTACCTTCGACGCGGTCGTGCGCCGAGCGATCGGGGTTCCGTCCAGCTGACGTCACGTCTTCGGCGTGGTCATCGGCGGGCAGGTGCCGCCGGGCGTGGTCGCCAGCTCGAAGTGCCAGATCTCGTGGGACAGCGTCTGGCACAGGCCGTAGCGGCTGCCGTGGCGGTTCAGCCAGTCGTCGGCGTCGGTCGGTCCGATGTCGACGGCGTGGCCCGTGACGTGGTGGGACTCGTCGGGATCGGCGACGTACTCCTTGGCCTTCTTCTTGCTGCCGTACTTGCGGATCGCCTTCTCCATCAGCTCTTCCTGGTACTTCTTGCTCCGCCACCCGGTCGTGACCTGCATCGTGATGCCGTCCTTCTGCATCGCGGTCTCGGCCCGCTGAACTGCCTCGCGCAGGGCGGGATCGAGCTTGGCGACCCCGGGCAGATCGGTGTCGTACGCCGAGGTGTGGTCCGGCAGGACGCCGTCCGCGGCGCCTGGCGGTCCGCCCTGCGCCGAGCCGGATCCTGACGACCGCCCTGACCTGGAGGCCGGACCGGCGCTCGACGGTGACGTCTCGTCCGCCCCGGAAACCGCTGTACAGCCGGTCAGGACGAGAACGATGACGATGGCAACGATCGCCGGCCGGCCCGGTACGGCCGGCCGGCGCCCGCGCCGCAGGTGATTGATCAGCATGCCGACCAGTTCATCGGAGCCGATGTTGCAGCAGCGTCTGCGGATTCCTTTACGTTTTCGATAAGCGGCGCCTGGTTCAATGGACGGTATGCGGGTGCTGATCGTCGAGGACGAGGTCTATCTCGCCGAGGCGATCCAGGCCGGTCTGCGGCTGGAGGCGATCGCGGCCGACCTGGCCTTCGACGGCAACTCGGCGCTGGACGCGGTCACGGTGAACGCGTACGACGTCGTGGTCCTCGACCGCGATCTGCCCGGCGTCAGCGGGGACGAGGTCTGCCGGCAGATCGTTGCGCAGGGCATCGGCTGCCGGGTGCTGATGCTGACCGCGGCCGGCGACCTCGACGACAAGGTGGCGGGCTTCGAACTCGGCGCCGACGACTACCTGACCAAACCGTTCGAGCTGCGCGAGCTCGTCGTCCGGCTGCGGGCCCTGGTCCGCCGCCCCGCCGCGACCCCGCCGACCGTGATCGAGTACGCCGGCGTCCGCCTGGATCCGTACCGTCGCGAGGTGTACCGCTTCGACCGGTACGTGAAACTGACCCGCAAGCAGTTCGCCGTGCTCGAGCTGCTGATGGCGGCGCGCGGCGGTGTGATCAGCGCGGAAACACTGCTGGAGAAGGCCTGGGACGAACACGCCGACCCGTTCAGCAACGTCGTCCGGATCACGATCTCGGCGCTGCGGAAACAGCTCGGGAACCCGTGGGTGATCCACACGGTGCCGGGCGTCGGCTACCGGGTCGGGGAATCATGAGCGAGCGCCTGATGACGCGGCGGCCGCGGCTGACGGTCCGGCTGCGGCTGACGCTGAGCTACGCCGGTCTGCTGGTCGTTTCCGGCGCCGCCGTTTCCTGCATCATCTGGCTGGTTTTCCGGATCGTTCCGAACTACCCGCTGACCGCGGCGAATCCGCGGGACCTACAGTCCGGCCAGCCGCCGTCGCGCGCGGAGATTCTCGACCTGGTGGTGAAACTGTCCGCCTGGACGCTGGGCTTTCTGGCGCTCGTCGGACTGGTCGGCGGCTGGATCCTCGCCGGCCGGATGCTGAAACCGTTGCAGGAGATCACGGCTGCGGCGCGGCGCGCGGCGAGCGGGTCGCTCGACCACCGGATCGGGCTGACCGGGATCCGGGACGAGTTCACCGACCTGTCGGACACGTTCGACGAGATGCTGGACCGGCTGCAGCTGTCCTTCGAGCAGTACCGGCGGTTCGCGGCCAACGCCTCGCACGAGCTGCGGACACCGCACGCCGTGATGAAGACGATGCTCGAGGTCGCGCAGGCCGATCCGGGGCACCAGGACGTGCCGCAGCTGGTGAAACGGCTGGCCGAGACGAATCAGCGCGGGATCGACATCGTCGAGACCCTGCTGAGCCTCACCGCGCTGGACAACCGCGAGGTCGAGGTCGATCCGGTCGACCTCGCAGCGGTGCTGCGCTCGGCCTGGCCGGCGCTGTCCGCCGAGGCCGCCGAGGCGGGTACGACGCTGTCGTCCGAGCTCACGGAATCGGTTGTCGAGGGGAACGACGTACTGCTGCACCAGGTCGTCACCAATCTGGTGCAGAACGCGATCCGGCACGGCGGCGGAACGGTTTCCGTGCGAGTTTCCGGCGGCTGGCTCGTGGTCCGGAGCGACGGCGGGATCCTGGACGCGGCGCGGGTGCGGACCTTCGTCGAACCGTTCGCGAAGGACCGCTACGGCGCCGGGCACGGACTCGGTCTGGCGCTGGTACGCCGGATCGTCGAGGTCCATCGCGGGCGGCTGGAGCTGGCCCCGAATCCGGACGGGGGCCTGACGGCAACCGTCGTCCTGCGGGAGCTCGGCTTCGGAAGCTGACCCGGCAGGCAGTTGGCCCGGTCGACGGGCGAGGATGGTGCGGTGAGTGACGACCGCCGATCAGCCGGCCAGCAGGTGACCGTACGCCGCGCCGTCGAGGAGGACGACGCGGCGCTGCTCGCGATCGAGCGGAGCGCCTGGGACGCGTCGTCGGGTTTCCCGTCGTACCAGGACACCCTGCAGGACACCTTCTTCAGCCGGAGCGGACCGGAGGCGCATCTGGTCGCGGAGCACGACGGGACCGTGGTCGGGTACCTGCGCCTGCAGGACAAGTACCAGTTCCCCGAGGGCGCGGGGGTGCTGACGATCAACGGTCTCGCGGTCGCCCACGACGCGCGCCGCCTCGGTGTCGCCTCGGCACTCCTGGAGGCCGCGGCCGCCGAAGGCCGTCTCCGCGGTGCCCGCAAGATCAGCCTGCACGTCCACAGCACCAACGCGGCCGCCCGCCGCCTGTACGAACGGCACGGGTACGTCGTCGAGGGCACCCACCCGAACGAGTTTCTCATCGAGGGCGACTACATCGCCGCCCTCGACATGGCAAAGACGCTCTAACGACTGATGACGGGCGAGTAGTCGTCCCAGATGCTGGTGGTGCCGGGAACGTACACGCGGTACCGGCGGGTGCGGTTCGGGTAGTAGTTGTACGTCACCTGTCCGACGCTGTTGGTTGTGGCGTACGCCAGGCCCTTCCAGGTCGTCGTACCGATGTCCTGGTACTGGATCAGCACCTTCTTGCCGGCCCAGCGCTCGTACCGGTCGTGCAGGGGGCGCCAGTACGAGACCGTGGTGAGCAGCGCCGTACGACTGCCCTGGCGGCCACCGGTGAGAGCTGCCACCGACGCGCACCGGGACGCCGTGTACCCGGTGGCGAGATCGGCGACCTTGACGCCGTTGATGTCTGTCGCGCCACCGGCGGGCTGCCAGGTGATGGTCCCGATCACCGGCGACGAACCGGAGAAGCCGAACTGGGCGACGCGATTGCCGTTCGTGAACTCGAGCCGTCCCTGCGGCTTCCCCGTGACGGCGGGCGTACTCTTCCACACCGCCGTGTAGACGTTCGCAGGACAGTTGGCACCCAGCCGCGCGTAGAACAGGTTGTACGACCCGCTGACGCTGATGCGTGCGGGGGCTGCGAGAGTGCAGGCTGCCGTCGTTCGCTGCGTGGCAGCTTGCGCGGGCTGGGTGGCCGTCAGGCCGGCCGCCACGATTGCGACGGCCGGCGCGAGTTTCCAGGGCTTCAAAAGTTCCCCCTCTTCGAAGTGGTCGGGGGAACGTTAGCGAGTTACGGGTTGACGCCGTGGTCGCGGAGCCATGGCTCCGGGTTGATCGGCGAGCCGCCACCGGGCAGGACCTCGAAGTGGACGTGGGGGCCGGTGGTGTTGCCGGTCATGCCGATCCGGCCGACCATCGTGCCGGCCTTGACCGAGTCGCCGACGGAGACGTCGAACTCGGACATGTGGCTGTACGACGTGACGGTGCCGTCGGCGTGCCGCACCTTCACCTGGCGGCCGTAGGCGCCTTCGAAGTCGGCCTGGATGACCTCACCGGCCATCACCGAGCGGACCGGCGTACCCATCGGGGCCGCGAAGTCCAGACCGGTGTGGTTGTGCGCCCAGCGGCCACCGGCCTGGTCGAAGCGGGCGGTCAGGTGGTAGCCGGTGGTGGGCAGCACGACCTTCGGCGCAGCCTTGGCAGCAGCCGCCTTGAGGGCCGCGGCCTTCGCGACCGCCTCGGCGCGAGCCTCGGCCAGGGCCTTCTTCTGGGCGGCGGCCTTGCGGGCGGCGGCTGCTTTCGCGGCGGCCAGGGCAAGCGCCCGCCGCTGCGTCAGCGTCGCGTTCGCGGCGAGCTTCGCGGCCCGCTGCTTCGCCGCGGCGTCGGCGGCCGCCTTCCGGCTCGATGCGAGCGACAGGTCGATCCGGGACGCGTCCCGCGATCCGAGGTCGCGCCGATCGATGCGGGCGGCGGTCAGGGCTTCGGCCTGTGCGGGGCTCAGACCGGTGCTTCCGGACGCATTGGCCGGTCCGCTCGCGGACGAGCTGAGTCCGACGGTGGTGGTGCCCGCCGCGGCCGCCAGGGCGGCGGTCAGGCCGATGAGCTGGGTACGGCGGACGCTACGACGGGAGGAGCGGTGCTTTGCCACCCGGCGCGAGGCAGCCGAGAGGCTGGACGCCTGCCGATCTGCATGCGGCGCGTCTTGGTGAGTGGGCACGGAAAACCTTCCAGGGAGGGGAAACCGCCGGTGAGGGGGACCGACGGCCTCAACGACCATAACGAGAGGGTCACGAGCGCCCAAACACGGATTGCGAAGAGACCGTGCGAAATTGGACACGCTCAGTGAGGCCGTCTTGCCGCCGGGTGCACGCTCAGGCGTGAATCGGCCGGTGAAGAAAGTCGCCGCCGCTGTGACGCGGATCACTTCCCTGATGGCGCCGGGCGGCCCCTCCGGACCGGTATAAGCCGTCCATATATTGAGAGCTTTGTCGACTGACTTACTAATCTTTCAATCGCGTCCCATACTGAGATGACACGACCGACGAGAGGGGACGGGGATGACGCGCAAGCCGCCGTACTACCGCCTCCACATCGATCTTCTCCGGGTCTCCAGCGCGCTCTGTCTGCGCTGAGCCGAGTTACCTCGCGTCCTGTTGAGGCGTCCGGTCCGGACGTCTGTCGCCTGCTGCCCTCCAGCGCCGGAGGGCCCGCGAAGCCTGCCCACCGCCAGGGAGTGTCATCGTGTCCACCACTTCAGTCACGTCCGCGTCCGGGACCACCGGCCCACCGGCCACCGCAGTACCGCTCGATCTCGAACTGACCGTCGTCGCCCGGCGGCACCCGTGGCGCTGGGTCGGCGTCGGGGTCGTGCTCGTCCTGCTCGCGATGTTCCTGCACGGGCTCGTCACGAACCCGGGCTGGGACTGGCCGACGTTCTTCCAGTTCTTCGCCACCCGGACGATCTTCTCCGCGCTCTGGGTGACCGTGCAGCTGACGGCGTACGGCACGGTGCTCGGGTTCGTGCTCGGCGCCGTCCTCGCGTCGATGCGGCTGTCCAGCAGCCCGTTCCTCCAGGTCGTTGCCTGGGGCTACATCTGGGCGTTCCGCTCGATCCCGTTGATCGTGCAGCTGCTGTTCTGGTTCAACATCGCCTACCTGTACCAGGAACTCAGTCTCGGCATCCCGTTCGGTCCGGAGTTCGTGCACTTCAGTACGAACAACCTGTTCGGCCCGCTCGGCGCCGCGGTGCTGGGCCTGGCCCTGCACCAGGCGGCGTACGCGGCGGAAATCATCCGTGGCGGGATCATTTCCGTCGATGCCGGTCAGCTCGAGGCCGCGGCCGCGCTGGGGATCCCGAAAGCGCGGCAGTTCTTCCGGATCGTGCTGCCGCAGGCGATGCGCTCGATCCTCCCGAACGGCGCGAACGAGGTGATCAGCCTGTTCAAGGGCACCTCGATCGTCTCGGTGATGGCGATCCCCGAGCTCTTCTACCAGGTCCAGGTGATCTACGGCCGGAACAGCCGCGTCGTACCGCTGCTGATGGTCGCCACCGTCTGGTACATCGTGCTGACCACGCTGCTGTCGATCGTGCAGTACTACGTCGAGCGCCGGTTCGCCCGAGGTACGAAGCGATGATCGACGTCAAGGGTGTGCACAAGAGCTTCGGCGATCTCGAAGTACTGAAGGGGATCGACCTGGAGATCCGGGCCGGTACCGTCACGGTGATCCTCGGCCCGTCGGGATCGGGGAAGTCGACGCTGCTGCGGTCGATCAATCATCTGGAGAAGGTCGATCGCGGGCTGATCCGGATCGACGGCGAGCTGATCGGGTACCAGCGGCGCGGCAACAAGCTGCACGAGCTCCGGGAACGCGACATCCTGCGGCAGCGGTCGCAGGTCGGGTTCGTGTTCCAGAACTTCAACCTGTTCGGGCATCTGACCGCGTTGCAGAACGTCGTCGAGGCGCCGGTGTCGGCGCAGCGCCGCAAGCGCGGCGAGGTCGAGCCGTTCGCGCGGGAACTGCTGGAGCGGGTGGGGGTCGGCGACAAGGCCGACGTGTACCCGCGGCAACTGTCCGGTGGTCAGCAGCAGCGGGTCGCGATCGCCCGGGCGCTGGCGCTGAAACCGAAGGTCCTGCTGTTCGACGAGCCCACCAGCGCGCTGGACCCGGAGCTCGTCGGCGAGGTCCTCGACGTGATCAAGGAGCTCGCCCGCGACGGCGCCACGATGGTCGTCGTCACCCACGAGATCGGCTTCGCCCGGGAGATCGCCGACACGGTGGTCTTCATCGACGGCGGCCGGATCCTCGAGTCGGGTCCACCCCGCGAGGTGCTCGACAACCCCGTCCACGAGCGCACCCGCGCCTTCATCTCCAAGGTTCTGTGATGAAACGTCCCCTGATCGCCGCCGGTCTGCTGCTCCTCGCCCTGGCCGGGTGCGGCACCGAGCCGCAGGCCACGGCCGCCACCTCCGGCACCGGCGTGAACACGTCGGCCGACCAGCACCGAGTCACCACCACGAAGAACGACGCCGCGGCCGCGCTGCTGCCCGCGAAGGTCCGGGACCGCGGCACGTTGGTCGTCGGCGCAGGGTTCGGCAGCGGCAGCGTGCCGCTCGGCTTCTACGCCGACGACAACTTGACACCGATCGGTCTCGAGATCGACATCGCGTACCTGGTCGCCGAGGCGCTCGGTGTGCGGCCGGAGATCGAGGTGACGAGCTGGGAGAACCTGTTCGTCGGCCTCGACTCGGCCAAGTACGACGTGGGCTTCTCGAACATCACCGTGACGGAGAAGCGCAAGCAGAAGTATGACTTCGCGACGTACCGCAAGGACGACATCGCGTTCGAGGCGAAGAAGGGCGGGACCTGGCGGGTCACCGGCGGCAAGGACATCGCCGGGAAGACGATCGCGGTCGGTTCCGGGACGAACCAGGAGAAGATCCTCGTCGACTGGAACGAGGCCAACGTCAAGGCCGGGTTGCCCGCCGCGACGATCAAGTACTTCCAGAAGAACACCGACACGTACCTCGCCCTGAGCTCCGGCCGGATCGACGCGTACCTCGGGCCGAACCCGTCGATCGCGTACCACGTGAAGACGTCCGGTGAGACCGAGACGATCGGCAAGTTCTCCGGCGCCGGGCCGACGCTGCAGGGGCTGATCGCGGCCACCACCAAGAAGGACAGCGGTCTGGTGCAGGCCTACCAGGCGGCGATCGACGGGGTGATCGCGGACGGCAGCTACGCAAAGGTCCTGGACCGCTGGAACGTGTCGAACGAGGCGGTCACGCGCTCCGGTATCAACCCGCCCGGCCTTCCCCTGACGAGCTGAGGACGACAGATGAGAAAACGTTGGATTGCGGCGATCTGGGTGGTTCTGCTGGCGGCGGCCGGCTGCGCAGACCCGCAGACGGAGCCCGCCGCCGGGCCGGCCGCGAAGAGCGGTGACGCGTCGGTGGTCGCCTTCGACACCTCGGCCGGCCAGCAGCACATCACCTCGGCGAAGGTGGACAGCATCGCGGCCGAACTGCCGCCGGCGGTGCGGGAATCCGGGAAACTCGTGATCGGGAACGGCTCGGCCGGCGGTGGTCTGCCGCCGCTCGGGTTCACCGCCGACGACAACAAGACGCCCATCGGGGTCGAGATCGACGTCGCCTACCTGGTCGCGAGTGTGCTGGGGTTGCGGGCCGAGATCGAGACCACGAGCTGGGAGAACCTGTTCCTCGGTCTCGACTCCGGGAAATACCAGGTCGGAATCTCGAACATCGGCGTTTCCGAGCTGCGCAAGGAGAAGTACGACTTCGCGACCTACCGGCTCGGCCTGCACGCGTTCGAGGCGAAGACCGGCTCCGGCCTGAAGATCACCGGGCCGGCGGACCTGTCCGGAAAGAACGTCGCGGTCGGTTCCGGAACGCTGCAGGAAGCGATCCTGGTCGACTGGAACAAGCAGAACGTCGCGGCCGGCCGGAAACCCGCGAACCTCAAGTACTACCAGCAGGCCGCGGACACCTACCTCGCGCTGCAGTCCGGCCGGATCGACCTGTACCTCGGTCCGAACCCGAACGCGTCGTACCACGTCGCGACCCAGCACAAGACCGAGATCGTCGGCACCGTCTCGTCCAGCTACCCCGTGCAGGGCCTGGTCGGGATCACGACCAAGAAGGACAACGGCCTCGTCAAGCCACTCGCCGACGCGCTGAACGCAGCGATCGCCGACGGCTCCTACGCGAAGGTGCTGGCCAAGTGGGGCCTGCAGGCCGAGGCCGTCCCGAAGTCGCTGATCAACCCGCCCGGCCTGCCGAAGAAATAGGAGCACTCATGGCGACCATCGCAACGATCTCCAGCAGCCCGTCGGTTCCGTCCCGCACCGACGCGGTCCTCGACCACGTCACCAAGCGCCTGATCAGCCACGGTCACACGGTCACCCCGATCGTGCTGCGCGACCTCCCCGCCGAGCCGTTGCTGCGAGGTCAGGCGGACCATCCGGCGGTCGCCGCCGCGGCAGCGATCCTCGAATCCGCCGACGCCGTCGTGGTCACCACGCCGGTCTACAAGGCCGCGTACTCCGGACTGCTCAAGGTGTTCCTCGACCTCCTGCCGCAGTACGCGCTGAAGGGCAAGACAGTGTTGCCGCTGGCAACGGGCGGTACGCCGGCGCATGTGCTGGTGATCGACTACGCGCTCCGGCCGGTGCTCACCAGCCTCGGCGCGGGCGCGATCGGCCAGGGGTGGTTCGTCCTGTCGTCGCACATCCAGCTGTACGACGGGGGCGGGCTGTTGCTCGACCCGACCGCGTCGGTGCCGCTGTACCAGGTGACCGAGGCGTTCCTCGCGACGGTCGAGGGCGGGCAACCGGTGGAGGGTCCGCCGGTGCAACTCGCCGGTGTGGAGGCGATCCGGGCCCGGCCGGAGGATCCCGAGGCGGCGCCGTTGCTGGCGGATCTGGTCGTCGAGTACAGCACGCGGTACGGGCGGACGAACGAGAACACGCAGCTGACCGAGGTTCCGCCGTCGGACTTCCACGCCGAGCGCGGCGGCGCGTTCGTGCTGCTGCGGTCCGGCGGTCGAACGGTTGCCGGTGGGGCGATCCGGCGGTACGACGACGAGACCGCCGAGGTGAAGCGGATGTGGACGTCACAGGTCCATCGCCGGCAGGACCTCGGGCGTCGCGTGCTCGCCGAGCTCGAGGCGGCGGCGCTGGATCTCGGGTACCGGCGGCTGTACCTGACGACGGGTCCGCGGCAGCCGGAGGCAGCGGCGCTGTACCTGGCGGTGGGGTTCGAGCCGCAGTTCGACACCGAGGCCGATCCCGAGTCGATCGGTCCGTTGCCGTTCCGGAAAGAACTTTCCGTGGCGCTGAAGGCGGCCTCGTGAGCAGGCCGGTGATCACCGCGATCGAGATCGACGGTGCGGGCGCGGACCCAGGCGCGTGGCGCGGGCCGGACCTCGATCCGCGGGCGATCCTGACCGGTGAGCTCGCCGTCCGGGCGGCGCAGCGGGCGGAGGCGGCGGGTGTCGACCTCGTGACGTTCGCGGACACGCTCGAGGCGCCGGACGACGTACCCGATCGGGTCAGCGTGCGGCTGGACGCGCTCGGACTCGCCGCGCGGGTCGCGCCGGTGACGCGACGGATCGGGCTGCTGCCGACGATCACCGTGACGCACACGGAACCGTTCCACGTGCAGGCGTCCGTCGCGACGCTCGACCACATCTCGGGCGGGCGGGCCGGGTGGATCGCGGACGTGTCGACGTCGGCCGAGGCGGCGGCGGTGATCGGCCGGCGCGAGCCGGCGCCGGCCGCCGAGACCTGGCGGGAGGCGCGGTACGTCGTCGACGCCGGGCGCCGGCTGTGGGACTCGTGGGAGGACGACGCGATCATTCGCGACGCGGCCACCGGGCGGTACATCGACCGCGAGAAGCTGCACTACGTCGACTTCGAGGCGCCGACGTTCAGCGTCAAAGGCCCGTCGATCGTGCCGCGGCCGCCGCAGGGGCACCCGATCACTGCTATTCGGGCGACGGGCCCCGAGGCGCTGGCGGCGGCGGTCGATGCGGAGCTGGTGTTGCTGCCGGAGTCCGACGACGTGGCCGCGCAAGTGCGGGCGCTGCGGGACGGTGATCGGCGGAGTGTGAGTGTTGCGTCCGACGGTGGGCCGCGGAGTGTGGCCGTGACCGCCGATGCGCCTCGTCGCCGTGCGGGGCAACCGGTGGTGCTGGTGTCGGTCGGGGTGCGGCCGCATGGCGAGGGCGTTGAGCGGTTGGTCGAGGCGATCGAGCGGTGGGTCGCCGCGGGCGCCGACGGCGTACATCTGCGGCCGGCTTCGCTCGAGCTGGACGTGCCGGTGATCGCGGAGCAGTTGCTTCCGGCGCTGCGGGAACGCGGGCTGGCCGGGCCCGGGGAGCGGGCCGGGAGTCTGCGCGGGCGGCTCGGGTTACGGCGGCCGGCCAACAGGTACGCGAGGAGTGCGCGATGACCAAGCAGATTCATCTGGCCGCGCACTTTCCGGGCGTCAACAACACCACCGTGTGGTCGGACCCGGCGGCCGGCTCGCAGATCGATTTCGGATCGTTCCGTCAGCTGGCGGAAACAGCGGAACGCGGAACGTTCGACTTCTTCTTCCTGGCCGAGGGACTGCGGCTGCGGGAGGTGAAGGGCCGGATCCACGACCTCGACGTCGTCGGCCGGCCCGAGTCGCTGACCGTGCTCAGCGCGTTGGCCGCGGTCACCACCCACCTGGGCCTGGCCGCGACCGTGAACTCGACCTTCAACGAGCCGTACGAGCTGGCGAAGCGGCTGTCCACGCTCGACCACGTCTCCGGTGGCCGCGCGGCCTGGAACGTCGTGACGTCCTGGGACGCGTTCACCGGCGAGAACTTCCGCCGCGGCGGGTACCTCGACAAGTCGGACCGGTACGTCCGGGCGCAGGAAACGCTGCGGATCGTACGGAAACTCTGGGACGCGTGGAGTGCCGACGAACTCGTCCTCGACCAGATGGAAGGCGTTTTCGCCCGCGAAGGCGCCGGGGCCTTCGCGGACGACGGCGATCACTTCACGATCCGCGGCCGGTTCGGTCTGCCGCCGTCGCCGCAGGGCCGGCCGGTCGTCATCCAGGCCGGTGACAGCGACGAGGGGCGGGAGTTCGCCGCGTCGAGCGCGGACGTGATCTTCAGCCGGCACGGGACGTTCGAGGCCGGGCAGACCTTCTACAAGGACGTGAAGGCGCGGCTGGCGAAGTACGGGCGGACCGACGAGTCGCTGAAGATCATGCCCGCGGTGACGGTCGTCGTCGCGGACACCGACGCCGACGCGATCGAGAAAGCGGCGTACATCCGGGAACAGCAGGTCTCCGGCCCGACCGCGCTGGTCCTCGCCGAACTGCTCTGGGGACGCGACCTGTCGGCGTACGACCCGGACGGTCCGCTGCCGGCCGAGGACCCGGTCGTCGGGTCATCGGTGACGCAGGGCCGCGTCGGGTACAACGATCCGTTTCCGATCGTTTCCGAATGGCGCGCGCAGGCGGAGGCGCACGGCTGGTCGCTGCGGCAGACCGTCATCAACCAGCAGAACCGGCAGACGTTCGTCGGGTCGCCCGGCACGGTCGCGGAGGCGGTCAACCGGCACGTCCAGGAAAACGCTGCCGACGGTTTCGTCCTGGTTCCGCACCTCACGCCGTCCGGGCTCGACGACTTCGTCGACCGGGTGGTCCCGTTGCTGCGCGAACGCGGCGTTTTCCGTTCCGAGTACGGCGGCTCCACGCTGCGGGACCATCTGGGGCTGGTCCGATGACCGTGGCCGAACTGCAGTCGTGGAAGGAACCGGCCGCGACGGTGGTGTTCGTCGGCGGCGGGCCGCGGACGGTCGGGCTGCTGGAACGGTTCGCGGCCAGTGCCCGCGAACTGCTCGGCGGCCGCCGGGTCGAGATCCACGTGGTCGACCCGTATCCCGTCGGCGGCGGGCGGATCTGGCGGCGGGAGCAGTCGCGGCTGCTGTGGATGAACTCGATGACGTCCGACATCACGATCTTCACCGACGAGTCGGTCGAGTGCGAGGGGCCGATCGTGCCCGGGCCGGACCTCGCCACCTGGGTCGCCGGGGAGGGCGCGGTGATCCTCGAGAAGGCCGGGCTCGAACCGCCGGGTCCGCTGGACTTCCCGCCCCGGCTGGTGCAGGCGGAGTACCTGGCGTGGGTGTGGGAGCGCGTCGTCCGCGATCTTCCCGCGACCGTCACCACGCACCGCGAGCGGGCCGTCGAGCTCACCGGGGACCAGCGGGTGATCCTCGAGTCGGGCCGGGAGATCGCGGCCGACGCGGTGATGCTCGCCCTCGGCTACCTGGATCGGTTGCCGACGGCATCGGAAGCGGCGTGGGCGGCGCAGGCCGCGGACGCCGGGCTGACCTATCTCCCGCCGGGGTACACCGCCGATGTCGACCTGGACGGGCTGTGGCCTGACGCGCCGGTGATCGTCCGCGGATTCGGGCAGGCGTTCGTCGACCTGATGGTGCTGCTGACCGAGGGCCGCGGCGGCTGGTACGAGGAACGCGACGGACTGCTCGAGTACCACGCGTCCGGCGACGAGCCGATCCTGTACGTCGGGTCGCGCCGCGGCGTTCCGTACCACGCGAAGCTCGGCTACACCGCGCCCGGGACGAAGCCTGTCCCGACGCGCTACCTGACCAAGGAGGCGCTGGGCGACGGACCGCTCGACTTCGACCGGGACGTGCTGCCGCTGATCGAGAAAGAGCTGGCCTTCGCCCACTACCAGCAGCTGTTCACGGCCCACCCCGAACGAACCCGGTGGTCGTGGGACGAGTTCGCGACCGCGCTGGACCACTGGGCTCCCGCGCGTGCGGGGACCCCGGGTCCGGAAGCGGGGCGCGGGCCGGCCGCCGAACCGCAGGCCGAGTTCGCGGCGGTTGTTGCGGCCGCGGTGCCCGATCCGGCCGATCGGTTCGTCCGGACGGAGGTGGATCGCCCGTTGGCCGGGCTGTTCTTCGGCGACCGCGAGCGGTTCGAGCGGTTCCTGGTCGAGGCGATCGAGGGGGACCTGCTGCGGCGGGGGGATTCGGCGTACTCGGCTGATCTGGCCGTGTTCAACTCGCTGCTGAGCATCTACAGCGTGTTGTCGCGGGCGATCACCGACGGGCAGTTGTCGGACGAGGATCGGGTGCGGCGGGTGGAGGGCGAGTGGCACGGGTTCTTCTCGTTCGTGGCGAGCGGGCCGCCGCCGCGGCGGCTGGAGGAGCTGCTCGCACTGCACCGGGCCGGGATCGTCCGGTTCGCGGGGCCGGACCTGGAAGTTGCTCTCGACAACGATCAGTTCGTGGCCACCAGCCCGGCCGTCGCGGGTGAGATCCGCGCGCGGGCGTTCGTCGAGGCGCGGTTGCCGCGGCCCGACGTCCTGGCGACCACCGACCCGCTGCTGCGCGGTCTGCTCGACTCCGGGGCGTTGGCGGCCGACGAACTGTTCGCGGCCGACGGAACGAGTCTCGGCGGCGGCCAGCTGAAAGCCGACTCGCGCTGCCGGGCGATCCGCGCCGACGGGTCGGTCCATCCGGCGCTGTTCCTGCTCGGACCGTCGGTGTCCGGATCGGCCGGCTCGTCGGGATTCTCCCGCCCGCACTTCAACGGTCCCGGTTTCCGGCAGAACGACGCCGTCGCCCGGGACCTCCTCACGCTGCTCGCACCCACCGTACGGAAGGAAGAACGCCATGCCAGTTGAGTTCCTCGGGATCGCCGGAACCAACCCGGCCAGCGAGGTGACGCCGCGGACCGGCGGTCCGCTGGACCTGGAGTACACCAGCAAGCTCGCTCGTGCGCACGAGGACAACGGCTGGGACCGCATCCTGTTCGCCTACCATTCGGGCTCGCCCGACCCGGCCCAGGTCGCGGCGTACGTCGCCGGGCGCACCGAGCGGATCAACCTGGTCGTCGCGCACCGGCCGAACGTCGCCTACCCGACGCTGACCGCGAAAACGTTTGCGACCCTGGACCACCTCAGCGGCGGCCGGTTCGAGGTGCACGTGATCACCGGCGGCTCGACCGCGGACCAGGCGGCCGAGGGCGATTTCCTGGCCAAGGACGACCGGTACGGGCGGACGGCCGAGTTCATCCAGATCCTCAAGCAGGCCTGGACGTCGGACACCCGGTTCGACTTCAACGGAAAGCACTACCGGTTCGAGCAGTTCCTGGCCGACATCAAGCCGCTCCAGCAGCCGCGGCCGCGGATCTCGTTCGGCGGCTCGTCGGCGGCGGCGTACGCGGTCGGCGCGGCCGAGGCGGACATCTTCGCGCTCTGGGGTGAACCGCTGGCCGGGACCCGCGAGCAGCTCGCGACCATCGACGCCGCGGCGGCGAAGGCGGGCCGGACGGACAGGCCGGCGATCCAGATCGCGTTCCGGCCGATCCTTGCGCCGACCGAGGACCTCGCCTGGGAGAAGGCGGAAGGAATCCTCGGCCGGATCAAGGACGTGCAGGCCGGCGGCGTCCCGGCGAGCACCCGGCTGCGGTCGAAGACTCCGGAAAACGCTGGATCGCAGCGCTTGCTGAAAGCCGTCGCGGCCGGCGAGCGCCACGACCGCGCGCTCTGGACCGCGCCGACCGGCCTGACCGGCGGCGGCGGAAACTCCACCGCGCTGGTCGGCACGCCGGACACCGTGGCCGCTGCGCTGCTCGACTACTACGACCTCGGCATCCGGATCTTCTCCGCCCGCGGCTACGACATCTACGACGACGCGATCGACTTCGGCCGCTACGTCATCCCGCTGGTCCGTTCCGAGGTAGCCCACCGCGAACAGAGGAAAGCATCATGACCGTCGTTTCCGACCTGGAGCTGGACTGGCAGACCTGGCACACGGCGCGGGAACGCGACCTGGACACCGACTACGGCTGGTTGTCCGTCGTCGCCTTCGACTGGCTGCCGGCCACACCGACGGCGATCGCCGGCCTGCCCGGGCAGTGGTGGGCCGACGAGCAGGCACACGTGACCGCCGCCGGCGAGCTGACACTCGGCGGCGAACCGGTCCACGGAACGGTTTCCGCCAGCGTTCCGGAAGCCGGCTCGCTGAGCTGGTTGCTGCACGGGAACCGCCTGGCGGAACTCGTTCTCCGCGGCGGCCGGTACGCCGTCCGGCAGCGGGATCCGGAGGCTGCGACGCGGAAGGCCTTCGACGGCGTTCCGGCGTTTCCGCTCGACGACGCCTGGACGGTCACCGGCTACTTCAGCCCGTACCCGAAGGCACAACGGCTGGAGGTGGCGACCGCGCGCGACGACCTGCGTCAGCACATCACCGCGATCGGCACCGTGCACGTCGCGCTCGGCGGTATGGCGTACGAGCTGGCCGCGACCGCCGCGAGCGACAACCGGCTGAACGTCGCGTTCCACGACAAGACGAACGGGGAGGAGACCGCGCCCTGGCGCACGGTGACGACCGGGCCCGTCGAGCGGGACGGATCGGTGCGGATCGACTTCAACCGAACGATCAACCTGCCGTTCGCGTTCACGGCGTACGGGACGTGCCCGGCGCCGGTGCCCGGCAACCGCCTCGGTCTCCCGGTCACCGCGGGCGAGAAGAAGGTGCGGTGACTGCCAGGTGAAGTTCTGTACCTACACGCTGATCGACAACTCGCCGGATCCGATCAGCGGCGTCCAGCTCACGCCGTCCGAGCGGTTCCGGCACGTCGTCCAGCAGGCGCAGTGGGCCGAGGAACTCGGGTTCGACGCGTACGGCGTCGGGGAGCGGCACGCGCAGCGGTTCATCTCGTCGTCGCCGCCGGTGGTGCTGTCCTACATCGCGGCGGTGACGTCCCGGATCCGGCTCCTGACCACGGTGACCGTCCTGTCGTTGCTGGATCCGGTGCGGGTGGCGGAGGACTACGCGACGCTCGATCAGCTGTCGGGCGGGCGGCTGGACATCATCATCGGGAAGGGGAACGACCCGGACCAGAACGCCCTGTTCGGGTACGAGCTGGACGGGCAGTGGGACCGCAACCGAGAGAAGTACGAGTTGCTCCGGCGGTTGCTGCGCGAGACCGGGGTGTCCTGGTCCGGGCGCTACCGGCCGGCGCTGACGGACGCGACCACGCAACCGCGGCCGTACCGGTCGGACGGCATCCCGTTGTGGCACGGTTCGGCGTCGTCGACGGAGTCCACCGAGCTGGCTGCGCGCTGGGGCGATCCGCTGTTCTCGGCGAACGGGTTCCATCCGCTGGAGAAGTACGCCGGCCTGATCCGGCACTACCGCGAGCGCTGGGAGGCGTACGGGCGGGACCCGGGGGCTGCTGTGGTCGGCGCCGGGTTCAACGGGCTGTACGTGAAGAAGACCTCGCAGGAGGCGGTGGAGGGGTACCGGCCGGTCTTCGACGCGTTCATGGATTCGCCGGGCGCCCGGCACAACCAGTTGCCGTTCCGGACGCTGGAGGAGTTCCTCGACGGCGGATCGGTGCTGGTCGGATCGCCGGAGCAGGTGATCGACAAGTTCGGCCGGTACCAGGAAGCGTTCGGGCACGAGCTTTCCGGGATTTCCCTGGAGGTCCCTGGACTCCCGGCGGCGGAGAACCGGGAGTCCGTCGAGTCGTTCGTCACCGACGTGATGCCGTCGCTCCGGGCGGCCTACCCGAGCCGCGTCTGGACCTAGCCGTACGTCGGCGCCTGCGGCCAGCCCGCCGGGGAGTCCTCCCAGTCCTGCTGGCGGCCGTACGCCGCGAGGTCGGAAACGGTACTGCTGAACAGCAGGTGGTCGACGCCGCGCTGACCGGTCGTGTAGGTGCGGAAAACGTTGTCGCCGTCCCGCAGGAAGAGGTTCAGCAGGAAACCGCCGCCGGCGCCGCAGTCGGCGGAGAACGTCGTACCCGCCGAGGACGCGAACGGGATGTGCTGCCAGCCCATCTCCTTCCAGTACCCGGCCATCTGCTCGATCGGCATGTCGGAAACCGTCGCCCAGGCGATGTCGTTCCGTGCCAGCCCGTCGAGGTTGGCGACGTTCTGGGTGAAATACGTGCAACCGCCGCAGAACGCGTCCGGCCCCGCGTTCATGAACTGGTACACCGCGAGCTGACGATGCTCGCCGAACAGTTCCCGCAGCGTGACCGGGCCCTCGGCCGACGTGAACGTGTACTCGCCGAACCGCACCATCGGCAGCCGCCGCCGCTGCGCCGCGATCCGGTCGAGGGTGCGCGTCGCCTCCTTCTCGGCGACCAGCAGCTCCGCACGAGCCGCGGCCCACTCGTCGGCGGAAACGACCGGCGGCATCGCTGTCTCGGACATTCGTGCTCCTCTCGTAGGTTCTGTCCCTAGGACGAAGCCGCCCGGGAGATCTCGACACCCGGGTGCCCGGAAACTCCCAGAAACTCCCGGAACTCGCGGAAACCTCGCCGTCCGGCGCCGATACCCCAGGAGCGCATCCGGATGTCTCACCGGCGTTGCACCGCGGTCTCACCGACCGTGCCGGACCGGAGCGGAAAATGGTCAGAAGCACTCGCCGGAGCAGGTATGCTTTCCGGGACGGACTGAGGGGCCTGCAAGGCGCTTCTGGCTCGATTTCACATCGAGGCGGGGGACCGTGTAATCTCTCTCCTCGGCCCGCCCCTTTAGCTCAGTCGGCAGAGCGTCTCCATGGTAAGGAGAAGGTCTACGGTTCGATTCCGTAAAGGGGCTCTGAGAACGACATCTCACCCGGTCCGCCGGGTGAGATGACGGACTCTTGCGGCGGGGTAGCTCAGGTGGTTAGAGCACACGGCTCATAATCGTGGTGTCGCGGGTTCGACTCCCGCCCCCGCTACCCACCAACGGCAGTACATCGAGAGTGCGATCACCTCAGTTGCGCACTCCTGACAGAAGAGGCAGCAGTGGCCAAGTCGACCGACATCCGCCCGAAGATCACTCTGGCGTGCACGGTGTGCAAGGAGCGGAACTACATCACCAAGAAGAACCGGCGTAACGACCCGGACCGTCTTGAGCTGAAGAAGTACTGCCACCGGTGCAACGACCACACCGACCACCGCGAGACCCGCTGACCTCAGCATCGCTTCGCGAAGGCCGCTCCGGATCACCTGGAGCGGCCTTTTGCTGTTCCCTCAGACGGTGAGGATCGGCCGGCCGCCCTCGTAGGCGGTGAGACGCTCGTCACGGGGAGTCAGGCAGCAGGAGCCGCAGAGCGTGCCGTTGCCGGTCTCGCTCGTGTAGTACAGACAGCACGTGTTCCGCAGGTAGACGAGCTTCCCGCCCGCCACCTCCACGTCCCCGAGCCGCGCGAGTCCGCCCGGCGCCTTCGCGACGAAGGTCTGCCACCGTTCGAGCAGGTACGCCGGCTCGACCGTGACGTCCTCGCGGGTCGCGGCGCAGAACCCCATCGCGCAGCCGGCCGCCACGCCGCCGTACACCTGCCGCAGGCCGGCCCGCGTCCGCCGGTGCAGCTCCTCGGAAAGCGGCAGCAGGTGTTTCCGCAGGACGACGTCGTACAGCGTTTCCAGCCCGCCGGGCAGGAAATCCGCGGAACGAACGGCGACCGCGGCGATTCCGTGGCCGGGGTGCGGGCGGACCCAGAGATTCTGCGGGCGGATGTCGAGGACGTGTCCCTCGAGCGCCCAGAGCAGCAGCGCGGTCGCCGGTGCGCGGCCGGCGTAGAACGACATCATGCTGAGCGCGTTCGCGTGCGCCGACCGGTGGGAGCTGGCCTCGTCGTCCCGCTTGAGCAGCTCGGTCAGCTCGGGACTGCCGGGCTCCAGGATCTGGTCCACCCGCAACCAGTCCGAGCCTTCCGGCTCACCGATCTCCAGCCGGTACCGAGGCGCGTACTTCGCCAGCGCCGCCACTGCCGTCACGTTCAACCTTCTCCGTCGGAATCGTGGGCGGCGGAAACCCTCGGCACAGTCTGCCAGTAGGGTTAGCGGATATGACGATCGACGCCACGATGGTCGGCCGCAGTTACCCGGCCGCCGGGTCCTACCAGGTCGGCCGGGAGAAGATCCGGGAGTTCGCCGACGCGATCGGCGACAGTAACCCGGCGTACCGGGGTGATGACCCGATCGCACCGCCAACGTTCGGGTTCGTGATCGGCAGCCGGGCACTCGAGGAGCTGCTGAACGACGCGGAGCTGGGCCTGCGGCTGGACCGGATCGTGCACGGCGCGCAGAAGTTCAGCTACACCCGCCCGATCAAGGCCGGCGACGAGATCGCCGCGACCGCCACCATCACCACCGTGCGCAAGGCCGGTCCTGTCGAGGTGATCATGTACGAGACCGCCCTGACCACCGTCGACGGCGAGCCGATCGGCACGGCGACGTCGACCCTCTCGCACAACCGGGCGGACGCATGATCGAGGCAGGCACGGACCTCCCGCCGCTGACCGTCACCCTCAGGCGTGACGACCTGGTCCGCTACGCCGGGGCGAGCGGCGACTTCAACCCGATCCACTGGAGCGACCGGATGGCCGCCGCGCTCGGGCTGCCCGGAGTGATCGCGCACGGCATGCTCACCATGGCCTCGGCCGCGCGGGTCGTCACGGACTGGCTCGACGACCCGGCCGACCTGGTGGAGTACGGCGTCAGGTTCACCAAGCCGGTCGTCGTACCGGACGACGACAAGGGCGCGAATGTGACGTTTTCCGCCGTCGTCGACAAGGTCGCGGACGGGCTCGCCGAGATCGACATCACCGCGGTGGCCGGCGAGGAGAAGGTGCTCGGCCGGGCCAAGGCGGTCGTGCGCGTCCGGTGAGTACGCATGTGTCGCTGGCCGACCACACCACGCTGCGGATCGGCGGGCCGGCCGACAAGTTCCTCGAGGTCGGCACCGAGGACGACCTGATCACCGCGGTTCGCGATGCCGACGCCGCCGGGGAGCCGGTGCTGCTGCTGTCCGGCGGCAGCAACGTCGTGATCGGTGACGACGGTTTCCGTGGGACCGTGATCAAGGTCGCGACGTCCGGCATCCGGGTCGACGCGGACATGTGCTCCGGCGCGACGGTGCACATCGCGGCCGGTGAGGATTGGGACGGCGTCGTGCAGCGGGCGATCGCCGAGGAGTGGAGCGGGCTCGAGTCGATGTCCGGCATCCCCGGGCTCACCGGGTCGACGCCGGTGCAGAACGTCGGTGCGTACGGTCACGAGGTCGCCGAGACGATCGCGTCGGTGCGGGTCTGGGACCGGACCGACAACCAGGTCCGCACGATGTTCGCCGCGGACTGCGGGTTCAGCTACCGCAACTCCCGTTTCAAGGCCGACCCGTCGCGGTACGTCGTCCTCGAGGTCGCGTTCCAGTTGAAGCTCGGCGACCTGTCCGCTCCGGTCGGGTACGCCGAACTCGCGCGCGTCCTCGACGTGGAACCGGGCTCGCGCGCACCGATGACCGATGTCCGGGAAGCCGTGCTGGGCCTGCGCCGCGGCAAGGGCATGGTCCTCGATCCCGTCGACCACGACACCTGGAGCGCGGGCTCCTTCTTCACCAACCCGATCCTCGACACCCCCGCCGAGGTCCCGGCCGGCGCACCGCAATGGCCGCAGGCCGACGGGCGCGTGAAGACCAGCGCCGCCTGGCTCATCGAACACGCCGGCGTGTCCAAGGGCTTCACCATCGGCAACGCCGGCGTCTCCACGAAGCACACGCTGGCTCTCACCAATCGCGGACAGGCGACCGCGAAGGAACTGCTCACCCTGGCTACGCACGTCCGGACCCAGGTGCAGCAGTCCTTCGACATCAGGCTCGTCAACGAGCCGGTCCTGGTGAACTGCAGCTTCTGAGCCGCGCGCCGGCTCGTCCGGCCACTGGGCGTCGTCGCGTGTGAAAAAGATTTGCATCCAGAGGGTAGGCAAGGCCGAGCAGGCTCGCTAATCTTTTACGCGATCCGGTCGGAGGTGACGCGTGAGGCGTAAAAGATTTTCTCGGCGGGAAGTGTTGGCCGGGGCAGGAGCAGGACTGGCCGCGGCTGTCGTGCCGGGGTGTTCCGGTACGGACAGTGGGCGGTCCGGGGCCCTGCAGGTGTGGGGCGGAGTGCCGGCGGCCTCGGGGCCGGCTGACGTGGTGAAAGCGTTCCAGGCGAAGTTTCCGCAGTACAAGGTGAACTACACGCGGTTCGTGAACGACGACCGCGGCAACCTCAAGCTCGACACCGCTCTCCAGGGTGGCGTCGACATCGACGTCTACTTCACGTATTCGCAGGCCGCGATGGCGCTGCGGGCCGGGTCCGGACTGGCGGCGGACCTGACCGACCGGGTGCGGGCGGATCCGGACCTGCGGGTGTTCCTGGACACCGAGCAGCCGCGGTCGTACATCGACAACGGCAAGGTCAAGGCGCTCGCCACCGCACGCGAACCGTTCTTCGTGTTGTTCAACGAGAAGCTCCGGCAGCAGGCCGGTGTCGAGTTGCCGCAGTCCTGGACGATCGAGGAGTTCCGGGCGACGGCCCGGAAACTGACGACGGACAAGACGGTCGGCACGTACACGCTCCCGGACGTCGCCCGGATCGCCCTCGGCCCGAACCACTGGTACGACGGAAACCGCTCCAACTTCGGTGATCCGCACTTCGAGCAGGGTTTCCGGCTCGGCCGGGAAATGATCGCCGAGGGCACCGCTTTCCCGTGGACCGAGGTGCTGTCGCGGCACCTGGACGCCTACCAGCAGAACTCGTTCCTGGGCGCGGAGTTCCACCTCTGGTCGACCGCCCCGTTCAACCTGCGGTACCTGTACGACGCGAAGAAGTACCCGCACGACTTCAAGGTCGCGTTCGCCCCGCCGCCGACGGTCGACGGCCAGAACTGGAACGGCGGCTCGTACAGCAACTTCATCATGGTCAACCCGAAGTCGCCGAAGTTCGAGGCGGCCTGGGCGTTCGTGAAGTTCTGGCTGACCGAGGGCGCGACGCCGATGCTCAAGGGCGGCAAGATGCCGGCGCTCGGCAACGTCACCGACGAGCAGATCGTTTCCGGAATGCTCGGAAAAGAACCGGACAAGTACTTCGACCTCGACTCGTTCCGCCGGGTCGTCCTGGCGTCGGACCCGAAGCTCGCCACCGACACCCGGCTGACCGGGTTCCCGGAGATCTCGCTGGCGATGAAGCAGCAGCGCGACCTGTGCTGGCTCGGCGAGAAGGACCCGGGCGTCGCGATCCGCGAGGTCCGGCGGCTCGCGGACGCCGCGATCGCCCGTAACGAGAGGAGGCCCTGATGGCCACCGCCACCGTCGTCGCGGCCGGTGCCGAGGCCCGGACCGCGAAGGGTCCGGGGATCCGGCCGTCCGGCTGGATCGGCTTCCTGTTCATCGCCCCGAACCTGCTCGGCGTGGTCGCGTTCACGCTGATCCCGCTGATCAGCGTGGTCGTGCTCGCCTTCACCGACTGGAACCTGGTGTCCGGCCTCGGCGGCATCACGTTCAACGGCATCGACAACTTCGTCGCGATCGCCCGTGACCCGGGCTTCTGGCACGCGGTCGGCCTGACGCTGGTGTACGTCGCGGTGTCGGTCCCGCTCACCGTCGTCCTCGGCCTGGCGCTCGCGATCGCGCTGAACCGCCCGCTCCCGGGGCGCGCCGTCCTCCGGGCGATCTTCTTCCTGCCGTACATCGTCAACGTGGTCGCGATCGGCATGACCTGGCTGATGCTGATGAACCCGAAGGCCGGCCTGGTCAACCAGGTCCTCGACGCGTTCGGGGTACAGCCCGGCTGGTTCGCGTCGTCGCACTGGGCGCTGCCGGCGCTGATCGTGATGGCGGTCTGGGGCGGCGTCGGGTACTGCTCGCTCATCTACCTGTCCGCGCTGCAGGACGCCCCGCGGCAGCTGTACGAAGCGGCCGACATCGACGGCGCCTCGGCCTGGGCCAAGTTCCGCGTGATCACCTGGCCGGCATTGCTGCCGACCACCGTCTTCCTGCTGGTCACGATGATCATCGGCGCGTCCCAGGGATTCGGGTTGATCGCGCTGATCACCGCGGGCGGTCCGGGCGACGCGACCACCACGATCTCGTACTACATGTACCAGACCGGCTTCCAGTTCTACCGGTTCGGCTACGCGTCGGCGATCGGCCTGGTGACCTTCGTCGGCGTCCTGGTCCTGACCCTGGTGACCTGGCGGGCGCAGCGCGGGAGGGCTCTCAATGACTAGGAAATACAGCAAGTGGATCTGGGGGATCCCGCTGTGGATCCTCGCCGTCGCTTTCCTGGCGCCGTTCGCGTGGATGATCTCGACCGCGCTCAAGCCGGACGTGGACGCGTACAAGATCCCGATGCAGTGGATCCCGGACCCGTTCCAGTGGGACAACTTCAGCACCGTGCTGAGCGGGGCGACCTCGGTGCTGCCGGCGTTCGGCCGCTCGGTGTTCGTCGCGCTGCTGCGGGTCGCGGGCGAGCTGATCACCGCCACGATGGCCGGCTACGCGTTCGCCCGGATGTCGTTCAAGGGCCGGGACAAGCTGTTCCTGCTGTACCTCGCGACGGCGATCATCCCGGCGCAGCTGCTGCTCGTCCCGCGGTTCATCTACTTCCAGAAGCTCGGGCTGTACGACACGCTCTGGGCATTGATCCTGCCGGGGATGTTCACCGTGCTCGGCACGTTCCTGATGCGCCAGTTCTTCGTCAGCCAGCCGGCCGAGTTCGCCGAGGCGGCCCGGATGGACGGCGCGAACGAGTGGCAGGTGTTCACCCGGATCTACTTGCCGTTGGCAACACCGGTGATGAGCGCACTCGGCATCCTCGCCTTCGTGTGGTCCTGGAACGACTACGAGACGCCGCTGGTGCTGATCAGCAACCCGGACCGGTACACGCTGCCGCTCAGCCTGACCAACTTCGTCGACGAACAGGGCCAGATCGCGCCCGGCCTGACGATGGCCGCCTCGGTGATCTCGATCGTGCCGGTGCTGATCGTCTTCGTCGTCCTGCAACGCCGCTTCATCGCGGCCATGACGCATACAGGGATCAAATGAACATCTCCGGTGTCTTTCCGCATCTCGCCCAGATCGGCGACTTCGGTCCGCCGCGCAGCGAGCTCGGCGTCGGGTCGCTGATGCCGTGGAACGGGAAGCTCTACGTCCAGAACTACAACTCCCACAAGGCGGCGTCCGGTGCGGGGGTGAGCCTGCGCCGGATCGACGCCGACCTGTCGATGGAAATCGTTCCGGAAACTCTTGGCGTGGACGGAACGTACACGAATCGTTTCGTACATTTTCCGACCTCTCGGTTGGTCCTCGGACCGCACGTGATTTCCGCGGGCCACAAGATCGTCACGGTCCCGGAGCTGGCGCCGCTGCGGGTCTGCGGTACGGCGCGGCACCTCACCAAGCCGGACACGCACGTCTACGTGCTCGCGATGGAGGGTGAGCTGTTCGAGCTCGACGTCACGACGTACGAGTGCACCCAGCTCTTCGATCTCAACGACGAGCTCGGCACCGACGGCGAGATGAAGGTGCACTACAAGGACTGCTACACGAGCTTCGGCCGGCTGGTGGTGTGCTCGAACGAGTACTCCGAGCCGGAATGGGCGGGCGAGCGGTCGCGCGGCCGGCTGGCGGAGTACGACGGTACGCAGTGGCGGATCCTGCGAAAGGATCCGTTCACCGCGATCGGTGGGCGGCACGAGTTCGGCGGCACGATCTTCGCGACCGGCTGGGACCGGGCGTCCGCGATCCTCGAGGTGTTCACCGAATCGGACCGGAAATGGACGCGGTACCGGCTGCCGAAGGCTTCGCACTGCTTCGACCACAAGTGGCAGACCGAATGGCCGCGGATCCGCGAGGTCGAGCACGAGCGGCTGCTGATGGACCACCACGGGATGTTCTACGAGGTGTCGCCATGGGCGTACGGCGGGCGGGTCTGGGGCATCCGCCCGATCTCGACGCACCTGTGGGTGCTCGGCGACTTCTGCTCGTGGCGCGGACTGCTGGTGGCGGGCGCGGACAACGCGTCCCCGAGCCACGGGCAGAACCCGACGACGGCCGAGCCGCAGTCCGGCCTGTGGTTCGGCAAGACCGACGACCTGTGGAGCTTCGGGAAGCCGGCCGGATGGGGCGGGCCGTGGTGGGAAACACCAGTTTCCGCCGGCGTTCCGTCCGACCCGTACCTGATGACGGGGTTCGACGGAAAGTGCCTGCACCTGGAGAACTTCTCCGCGACGCCGCTGACGATCACGATCGAGATCGACTTCCACGGCCACGGCCGGTTCGGCGCGGTGGAGACGTTGACGGTCGAGCCGGGGCAGGTTCGGTCACACGTTTTCCCGCCTGGGTTCAGTGCGCACTGGGTACGCGTGGTGAGCGACGCGGACGGCGTCGCGAGTGCCCAGTTCGTCTATACGTGATGATCACGGAATGGATTCCTCGATGGAACGAGCCGGTAGTCCGAGTCCGCTGCAACTGGTCAAGCGGGCGCTCCCCGAGCTGAACGGGGCGATGCAGCGGGTCGCCGAACACATCCTGGCGAACCCGGACGAGGTCGCGCGCGGCTCGATCACCAAGCTGGCCGAGACCGCGCAGACCTCGGCGGCCACCGTGACCCGGTTGTCCACCCACCTCGGGTACGCCGGGTATCCCGCGCTCCGGGCCGCGCTGGCGATGGAGGTCGGCCGCGGTCTGGAAGCCGGCTGGGCCAGCGACATCGGGTCGGCGATCGGCCCGGCGGATCCGCCCGAGCAGGTGCTGAACGTGCTCGCGTCGACGCAGGCGAACGCCTTGCGGAACGCGCTGGCCGCGATCGACCTGACCGCGGCCACCCGGGTCGCGGACGCGATCGCCGGCGCCCGGCGAACGCATATCTACGGCGAGTGGGGCGATGCGATCCCGGCACGCGAGCTGTACATCCGGCTGCTGCGGATCGGGATCCCGGTGTGGTTCTTCGACGGTCCGCAGTCCTCGCAGATCGGCGCGGGTCTGCTCGACGAGGGCGACGTCGCGCTCACGGTGACGCGGTCCGGCACCGACGCGACCACGCTCGACTTCGTCAAGCGGGCCGGTGAGGAGGGCGCGCTCACGGTCGCGATCACCGGAATGCCGGACGCACCGATCAGCCGGATCGCCGACGTCACGCTCGACACCGGTACGCCGAACGGCGCGAACTGGACCGAGTTCTTCGCCGGCCGCGCGAGCGACGTACTGACCGCCGGCCTGTTGTTCGTCCTGGTCGCACAGCGGGTGCCCGACCACCTGACCGCACATCATCCGAACGGGCCGGGGCAGCCCGTCGTCCAGCGAGACACCTAGAGGGGTATGCATGCAGCAGCTCGAGGTCCAGACCGATCTGACCGTCGTCGGCGGCGGGCTCGCCGGGATCTGCGCGGCGATCGGCGCCGCACGGCAGGGCAGCACCGTCGCACTGGTGCAGAACCGGCCGGTGCTCGGCGGGAACTCGTCCAGCGAGGTCCGGGTGTGGGTGTGCGGGGCCACCGCGCACGGCGTCCAGAGCTTCGCGCGGGAGACCGGCGTGATGGGCGAGCTGTTCGTCGAGAACCAGTTCCGGAATCCGCTCGGAAATCCGTACTACTGGGACCTGGTGCTGCTGGAGGCGGTCCGCGCCGAACCGCGGATCACGCTGTACCTGAACACCGACGTGCGGACCGTGGAGGCCGCGGACGGTGAGATCCGGTCGGTGACCGGCTGGCAGATGGGATCCGAGAAGGAAATCCGCTTCGTCAGCCCGGTGTTCGTCGACTGCTCGGGCGACGGGCTGGTCGGGGTCCTGGCCGGCGCCGATTTCCGCACCGGGCGGGAGCCGCGAGCGCAGTACGACGAGTCGTGGGCGCCCGACGTACCGGACTCGAACACGCTCGGCAGCACGATCCTCTTCTACAGCAAGGACGCCGGGGAACCGGTCCGGTTCGTGCCGCCGTCGTTCGCGCGGGACGTCACGGAAACCGCGATTCCGGAACGCCGGGTGGTCCGCACGGACATGAACGGCTGCGCGTTCTGGTGGATCGAGTGGGGCGGCGAGCTGGACGTCGTCGACGACAACGAGGCGATCCGCGACGAACTGCAGGCGGTCGTGTACGGGATCTGGGACTACATCAAGAACTCCGGGCGGTTCGACGCGGACAACCTGACCCTGGAATGGATCGGGTCGGTTCCCGGAAAACGTGAGTACCGGCGTTTCCTCGGCGACCACGTGCTCACCCAGCACGATGTCCTCGAGCAGACCGAGTTCGACGACCGGGTGGCCTTCGGCGGCTGGTCGATCGACCTGCATCCGCCGGGTGGTGTGTACGCGTCCGAGCGCGGGTCGAAGCACTGGCATCCGGACGGGAACTACCACATTCCGTTGCGTTCCTTGTACTCCCGGAACGTGCGGAATCTGTGGCTGGCCGGACGGAACATCAGCGCGAGTCACGTCGCGTTCGGTACCACCCGGGTGATGGCGACCTGCGCACTGCTCGGCGAAGCGGCCGGGATCGGCGCGTCTGTTGCCCTGCGCAACGGCCTGACGCCGCGGGAGCTGGCGCACGACCGGTTCGACCTGATGAAGCACGCACTGACGCGCGCCGACTCGTCGGTCCTCGGCGTCGTCGACGACGATCCGGCGAACCTCGCGCTGTCGGCGACGGTGACGGCATCCTCCACGCTGACACGACCTGCGCTCGAGGTGTCGTCCGGGACGTTGCCGCTGACCGCCGACCTCGGGATGGTCGTCCCGGTCGACCCGGCCCTGGACGGGTTCGAACTGCTCGTCGATTCCAGCGGTGGGTCGTTGACGGTCGAGCTCCACGATCCGGTGAAGCCGCAGAACTATCTACCTGCCCAGCTCGTCGACTCCTGCACCGTCGACGTACCGGCCGGCGAGAAGCGCTGGATCCAGATCCCGTTGGCCTGGCGCCCGTCGGCGCCGTCGAATGCGTTCGTTGTCCTGCGCAGCACCCCGGACATCTCGGTCCACACCGCGTCGACGGCGCTCCCCGGGACGATCCACTTCACCCGCCGCGAGCCGGCGCCGGACGAGCAGTGGACCGAGCAGTTCCGCGCCTGGAAGCACATCCTGCCGCGCGCCGGCCTGTGCATCCGCCTCGGCGAGACGTCGGCGTACACACCAGAGAAGGTGATCGGCGGTTACGCACGCCCGTACGGCGGGCCGAACCTGTGGTCCTCCGAGGACCTGGCATGGGACCCCAACCCCTGGCTGGAACTCACCTGGCCCGAGCCGGTCACCCTCTCCGAAGTCGTCGTCGTCCTGGACGCGGACGTCCAAGAGGACCTCATCAACCTCCACCACCACCGCACCCCGTTCGAGTCCCTACCAACTCTTCTGTCGGCGTACGACCTGGAGATCCGCAACGGCTCCGGCCCGTGGCAACAGCTCGCCCAGGTAACCGCGAACCACCACCGCACCCAGCATCACCACCTCCAAACCCCCACCCAAGCCACCCACCTACGCCTAACAACCCACGAGACCAACGGCGCCCCGAGAGCCCACGTGGTCTCCATCCGCACCTACTAGCCACGGCGCGGCCAGCACCAAACACCCATGCCACCCACGCGTCCGGAAGCTCACACGTGCACCCCGGCCGCTCAAGTAGCCGGGGCCGCCCGACCGACCGGGCTATCCGCGCCGTCCGGCGGTGTGAGCGGGCGGGCTTGCCGTGCGGCCAGGTGGGCCAGGTGGGCCAGGTGGGTCGGTTGTGCTGGTGAGGCGGCTGTGGAGCGTATGCCGGTGCGGCCGTAGGGGGAGTGCGGCCGCGCCAGCTGCGAGTCTCCGGAGGTTAGTAGCGCCAGTCGAGTTCGTGGCGGAGCATCCAGGTGAGGAGGGGGTCGGCGGCGGTGGGGGACTTGGCTGCTCCGGTCATCAGGTCTGCCAGGACCTGGGTAGGGGCGGCTAGGCGGAGGCCTGTGTCGGTTTTTCGGGTGCGGGTGTAGACGACGTCGGCTGGTGGCTCGGCCAGGACGATCGTCTTGGTTCTGGCTGGTACTAGTTCCCACACCGTGGCGGCAGTCTGCGCGTCTGGGGTGTAGATCACGGTTGGTCCGACTGGTGTCTCGGGAGCCCACAGCTTTGCCGCGTGGCAGCCACTGACTGCGTGGCGGAGTTCAGATGTTGGTATGCGGTCCAGGATCGACTGGGTGCCTTGCTTGCTGCGCCAGTACGTCACGCTGACGTCGTGGCTGAAGCGCACGTCCTGGTTCCACCGGCGGAGCAGGGTGAGCCAGCTCGGGACCGAGATGACTCCGGGCGCCCGACGCTCAACCAGGCCGTCGCGCTCGAGTCGGTTGACCACCTGGCGGATGCTCTGCACGGGAACGCCGGTAGTCGTCACCAGATCATGCGTCGTCCAGAGAGTACGAAAGTCCAGGAGCGCTCGAACGACCAGCGAGGCAAAGTCGCCGGACAGGGCCCGCTGTGTCATCAATTCGCTCCTGTCTCGTTTGCCCGAACCCCGTGGTGGAGTCCGGAGCGGAGGGTGGGGTGGGCTGTGGTGGGGGTGGTGGTTTGGAAGGGTGTGCGAGTCAGGGGCGCTGGACAGGGGGCGTGGGTTCATGGGTTGGCTCCTGTCTCGGTGGCCCGGGCTCCTAGGTCGAGGGTGGCGTGGGGGGTCCACTCGTACTGGTGGTGGTCGCGGTTGAGGTTGAGGAGGGTGACTTGTGTGAGGTGGGTGGTGGCGGTGCCGCCGGGGAGGGCGCTGACGCGTTGGCGGAGAGGGGCGGCGGGGGCGGGCTGGTTCCAGTAGCCGAGGGAGACGTGGGGGTCGAGTTCGGGGAGGGTGGGAACGGAGTCGCGGCCCCAGACGTCGGTGACGGCGGCGCGGAGTTGGGCGCGGAGGCGGCGGAGGCGGTCGACAGGGGTGACCGGTAGCTGCAGGCTCTCGACGTCGACGACCGCGGGGCCGAGCTTGATCTCGAACGGCCGGAAGTGTTCGAGCCGGCGTTGCGCCGCCTCGATGATCGGGGCGAGATCCGCCTGCGGCACCTTGTCCGCGAACCCGATCCCCTGCAGCGTCAGATGGAGCCACTGCACGGGCACCGGCGTGATCCCGGGCAGCGAACCCACCAGCCGCTGGTACGCCCCGTGCAGATCGGTCAGCACGGCGTCGTCGGGGAAGATGACGTGCCAGGTGTAGAAGGATCGCCCGGGACGCCAGTTCGGCCGCCAGTACCAGTGATCGCGGACTTCACTGATCATGTCTGCTCCTCGAGCACGGGTCGTCGGTCGGGGGACTCCGGGCGGGGCGGGAGCCCTGTCCGTTGGGTGAAATCGGCGACGCGGTCCCGCAGCATCCGGCCCTTCGGGCTCCGCACGTACGGCGTGGTCAGGGCCGCGACCTCCGCGGCGCGCTGGATCAACGGCCGAACCCGGTACTCCGGCGGAACCAGCAGCACCGGCTCCGCCGCCTCGATCGCACCGTCGAGCTCGCCGAGGAGCAGCCGGGCCTTCGCCTGCTGCAGGCGGGCCATGCGTTCGGAGCCTGCGTTCCGCAGCGCGTACGGGACCGCTTCGAACAGGGCGACGCTGTGGTCGGCGTGGTCCGAGGTCAGTCGCACGTCGCCGAACGCCAGGTGGGTGTTCGCCCACAGTCCTTCGGCGCGTTCCGGCGTACAGAGCAGGACTCCGCCCGGCTCGGATTCGGCGGGGCGGACGACCATGGTCCGGGCGATGTCGAGGAGTGCGCGGGCCTTGTCCGTGCGTCCGAGGCGGGCGAGGTCGACAGATGCGGCGCTGGCGAGGAACAGCCGTGCGGTGCCGGCGTTGTACCGCAGGCCGTCCTCGGCGTACGCCGCCGCGCGCGCGAAGTCCTCCTGCCAGTACGCGGCGGTGTGCTGGGTCGCGCGGATCCAGCCTCGCAGTACGTCGTGGTCCGCGGCCTCGGCGCAGGCCCAGGCCGTCCGGGTGTGGCCCTCGGCGATGTCCGGGCGGCCGAGGTCGACCGACATCCAGGCGAGCAGGGTGATCGCCCAGCCGGCCGCGGCGTACAGGTCGCGGGACTGCCGGGGCGCCTGGTTGCCGGCCAGCAGCGCGAACGCGCGGTCCCGGATCGCCCGACTCTTGACGAACAACGGCCTGATCGGCGTTCGGAGGTAGGACTGCGCGATCCGCTCGATGTCGGCGTGCAGTTGCTCGACCGTGAGATCGCCGACGTTCGACTCCTCGGCGTACGACAGCAGCGCGATCGACTCGTCGCCGGCGTTCACCAGGTCGTCGTCGTGGCCGACCATCGACGAGGGCGGCGTCGGCTCGGTCTCGTTGAGGGCGACACCGGCGGGTGGGAAGAACCCGAGCTCGCTGTCCGAGGCGATGCCGAGCACGTGGCGCAGGCCGGATCGGTACGCAGCGCCCGGCCAGCGGACCGCGCCACGCTCGAGCTTGGCGATGTAGTGCCCGTCGAGGTCGTACTTGATCTCGGTCGTGTCCCACAGCCACGCGCAGATCGTGTCGGCAAGCTCGCTCCGGGACATGTGTTCGCCCGGTGCACGTCGTGATGGTGTGCGTTCCCGCGCCTCGCGGAGGAACTCGTTCGGCCCTGACATGGCGGTAACTGTAAGGCGCTGAACACCCTCTGCGACCACGAAATCAGGCCTTGTGGACGATCTGCCCCACGCTGCCCCGATCTGCCCCGAATCCCTGTGGAAAAAGGGGATTTCGGCCGCCCCGGATGGCGGGTGGCGCGCGAATCGGCGGTGATTTCGGCCTGCGGGGACGGTTGCTGAGCGTGAGGATGCGGGGCATCCCGGGGCAGATAGGGGAAGCCCCTCGCGGACCGGTCCCGTCTAGGCCCCGTCTGGTAATCCATCGCCTACTGCGGGGCACTCGGCACGGCACCTCGCCGCACGGGTGCAAAGGCCACGATGCTCCGCATCGAGACCTTCGCCCCCGCACGCCGATGCACCGCACCGAGCACCTCCTCGCTACGGCGCTGGATCACCAGACAGGACCTAGAGTTGTGGGGTGCCCGAGGAAGCCGTGACGACGCTGCGCGCCGAGCTGGATCGGTTCGGGCGGGTGGAGGAAGCGTTCGCGCTGCTCGAGGTGTTTCTGGAGGTGGCGCGGCCGCGGTTCGGCGCGGTGGTGCTGGATCCGGTCGGGCTGCGGCTGCCGGAGGCGCTGACCGACGACCGTGCCTTGGTGCAGAACCTGATCGAGGAGATCGAGCAGGAACCGCGCGCCAAAGGTCGCGTCGTCGAGCGCGGCTTCGACATGGACGACGAGCAGGCGCGCTGGGACTACGTACGCCTGGCTTACTGCTCGAGTCAGGCCACGGTGTGGAGCAGTCGCCAACGCACGACCTACTTCGAGGCGTCCGGCAGCCATAAGGCGACCTACTGGCTGCCGGACAGCCTGAAGGCCGAGTACTTCGACGCGTTGACCTCCCGTGGTTGGGCCATCCCGGAAGACTGGCTCACCGCGGTGGCCAAGCGGCCCAAGCCTTGGTGGAAGCGCGGGGGCCGCTGAGGCCGGCGGTCGACAGGTGCTCGATCGTCAGTTGACGGCGGGCAGGCGGGTGAGAGCTTCGGCGACGGCGGACTGGATGTCGGCGTCCTCCCAGCTGCGGTCGGTCATGGCGTCGGACAGGTAGGCGTCGTACGCCGCCAGGTCGAGGTGGCCGTGGCCGCAGAGCGCGGTGAGGATGACCTTCTCTTCGCCGGATTCCTTGCAGCGTTGGGCTTCCTCGATCGCGGCCGCGAGCGCGTGGGTCGGCTCGGGCGCCGGGACGATGCCTTCGGTGCGGGCGAACTGGACGCCGGCGGCGAAGCATTCGGACTGCGGTTTCGCGACGGCCTCGATCTCGCCGGTCTCGTACAGGTGGCTGATCAGCGGGCTCATCCCGTGGTACCGCAGGCCGCCGGCGTGGATCGGGTCGGGGACGAAATCGTGGCCGAGCGTGTGCATCTTCATCAGCGGCGTCATCCCGATGGTGTCGCCGAAGTCGTACGCATACGTGCCCTGGGTGAGGGACGGGCAGGCCGCCGGCTCGACCGCGCGCACCACCGGCGACATCCGGCCGGCCCACTTCTCCCGCAGGAACGGGAACACCAGGCCGCCGAAGTTAGACCCGCCGCCCGTGCAGCCGACGATGAGGTCGGCGGTCTCGCCGACCATCGCGAGCTGCATCAGCGCCTCTTCGCCGATGACGGTCTGATGCATCAGCACGTGATTGAGCACCGAGCCGAGCGCGTAGTGCACCTCCGGGTCCTGCACGGCGGCCTCGACCGCCTCGCTGATCGCGATCCCGAGCGAACCGGTGGAGTCCGGGTCACCGGCGAGGATCTTCCGCCCGGCCTCGGTCAGCTCCGACGGACTCGGGTGCACGGTCGCGCCGAAGACCTGCATCATCGTCCGCCGGTACGGCTTCTGGTCATAGGACGCGCGCACCTGCCAGACCTCGCACTCCAGCCCGAACTGCGCGCAGGCGAACGCGAGCGCCGTCCCCCACTGGCCGGCGCCGGTCTCGGTGGTGAGCTTCCGGACGCCGGATTTGGCGTTGTAGTACGCCTGGGGGACAGCCGTGTTCGGCTTGTGGGAGCCGGCCGGTGAGACGCCTTCGTACTTGTAGTAGATCCGGGCCGGGGTGTCGAGCGCCTTCTCCAGCCGATGCGCGCGGTACAGCGGGCTGGGCCGCCACAGCCGGTAGACGTCGAGCACCTCGCCCGGGATGTCGACGTACTGCTCCTGGGAGACCTCTTGCAGGATCAGGTCCATCGGGAACAGCGGCGCGAGGTCGTCCGGCCCGATCGGCTGGCCCGTGCCCGGATGCAGCACCGGTGGCGGGGGCGTCGGCAGGTCGTGAAGCACGTTGTACCAACGCGTCGGGAGCTCGTCTTCTGGCAGCAGGATCTTCGTCGGCGTCATGTACGCAAAGTTAGGCTCGCGCCGACGCCCGGACAATGACCTGAACCGGAACGCAACCAGCACTTATCCGGAACTCGACAACCGCTCGACCGCGCCGCCCGCGCCCACCCGATAAACCATGTCCGACGGCTGCCTGGTACGAAGCACGTCCGGTACGCCGAGCTGCCGCAACAGCATCCGCCCGACCATCTCGTGCGACACGATCAACGGTCGCCGCGCGCCGCTGCGCCCGATGTCCTCTAGGGCCCGCGTCGCACGCACCTCGCCGTCCGCGTAGCTCTCACCGTCCGGAAACCGGTACGTGTACTTCTGCCGCTCCCGCACCTCCCGCTGCCCCGGCCACCGCGCGTCGATCTCCGCGGTGCCGAGCCCCGACCACGCCCCGTGGTCGATCTCCGCCAGATCGTCGACGACCCACACGTCCAGCCCGACCTGCGCGGCGATGATCGACGCCGTCGCCCGCGCCCGTCCGAGCGGGCTGGCGAAGACGGCATCGATGCCTTCACCGGTCAGCAGAAGTGCATTCCGGCGGGCTTGCTCGACGCCGAGCGGGGTGAGGGGCGAGTCGAGCCGGCCCTGGCGGCGGCCCGCCACGTTCCACTCGGTCTGTCCGTGTCGAGCCAGGTAGGTCAGACCGGGATCGCGGCCGGGGCTCCGAGCCATTCGTCGATTTCGGTGAGGAGGGTCTTCTGGACCTCGGGTGGGGCGGTGGAGGCGAGGACGGAGCCGCGAGCCAGATCGGCCAGCTCCAAATCGGTGAAGCCGTGCACGGTGCGCGCCGTCTCGTACTGCTCGGCGAGGCGGGAGCCGAAGAGCAGCGGGTCGTCGGCGCCGAGCGCGATCCGGGCGCCCGCCTCGTACAGCGCGCGGAGGGGGACGTCCTCGGGGCGGCGGTAGACGCCGAGCGAGACGTTGGAGGCGGGGCAGACCTCGAGGGCGATCTGCGCGTCGACGATGCGCTTCAGCAGGTCGGGGTCCTCGACGGAGCGGACGCCGTGGCCGATGCGGCCCGCGCCGAGCTCTTCCAGGCAGGTGCGCACGGTGGCCGGACCGCACAGCTCGCCACCGTGCGGCGCTGCGAGCAGCCCGGCGCTCCGCGCGATGCGGAACGCCGGCTCGAACTCCGACGTCGTCCCGCGGCGCTCGTCGTTCGACAGGCCGAACCCGACCACGCCGCGTCCGACGTACTGCGTCGCGAGCCGGGCCAGTGTCCGGGCGTCGAGCGGGTGCCGCGTCCGGTTGGCGGCGATGACGACCTGCACGGCGATCCCCGTCGACGCGGCCGCGTCGCGGGCGGCGTCGAGCACCAGGTCGGTGAACTCGGTGATGCCGTGGAAGCGGTTCGCGTACCCGGACGGGTCGACCTGGATCTCCAGCCAGCGCGAGCCGTCGGCCCGGTCGTCCTCGGCCGCCTCACGGACCAGGCGCCGGACGTCGTCCTCGGTCCGCAGCACCGATCGGGCGATGTCGTACAGCCGCTGGAACCGGAACCAGCCGCGCTCGTCCGCCGCCGACAACTCCGGCGGCCAGTCGGTTCGCAGCGCGTCCGGCAGCCGCACGCCGTGCTTGTCCGCCAGCTCGACCAGCGTCAGGTGCCGCATCGACCCGGAGAAGTGCAGATGCAGGTGTGTTTTCGGCAGCACCCGCAGATCCCGCTGCGTCATTACCGAAGGTTACCGAGGCCCTACCCGACCGGCGAAATCCACTGGTCAGCCCAGCAGCTTCGCGATCCGGCCGAGGCCTTCGGCCAGGTCGTCGTCGCCGAGCGCGTAGGACAGCCGCAGGTACCCGGGCGCGCCGAACGCCTCACCGGGCACGACCGCCACCTCGACCTCGTCGAGGATCAGGTCGGCCAGCTCGGCCGACGTGGCCGGCGTACGCCCGTTGATCGCCTTGCCGAGGACGCCCTTGACCGACGGGTAGGCGTAGAAGGCGCCGGTCGGCTCCGGGCACTCGACGCCGGGGATCTCATTGAGCATCCGGACCATGGTCCGGCGGCGCCGGTCGAACGCGACCTTCATCTCGTCCACCGCGCTCAGGTCGCCCGACACCGCCGCGAGCGCGGCCCGCTGGGCGACGTTGCAGACGTTCGACGTCTGGTGCGACTGCAGGTTGGTCGCGGCCTTGATCACGTCCTTCGGGCCGATCATCCAGCCGACCCGCCAGCCGGTCATCGCGTACGTCTTCGCGACCCCGTTCAGGACGACGGTGCGGTCGGCCAGCTCCGGTACGGCGACCGGAACCGAGGTCGCCCGGACGTCGCCGTACGTCAGGTGCTCGTAGATCTCGTCGGTGACCACCCACAGGTCGTGCTCGAGCGCCCAGCGGCCGATCGCCTCGATCGCCTCCGGGGTGTCGACCGCGCCGGTCGGGTTGCTCGGCGAGCACAGCAGCAGGACCTTGGTCCGCTCGGTCCGGGCGGCCTCGAGTTGGTCGACGGTGACGCAGTAGTTCTGCGACTCGTCGGCGAGCACCTCGACCGGTACGCCGCCGGCCAGCCGGATCGCCTCCGGGTACGTCGTCCAGTACGGCGCCGGCAGCAGCACCTCGTCCCCCGGGTCGAGCAGCGTCGCGAACGCGTTGTAGACCGCGTGCTTGCCGCCGTTCGTGACCAGGACCTGGGAGGGCTCGATCTCGTAGCCGGAGTCCCGCTTGGTCTTGTCGGCGATCGCCTGCTTGAGCTCCGGCAGGCCGCCGGCCGGGCTGTACCGGTGGTTCTTCGGGTCCCGCGCCGCCGCGACCGCGGCCTCGACGATGTAGTCCGGCGTCGGGAAGTCCGGCTCGCCCGCGCCGAACCCGATCACCGGCCGCCCGGCCGCCTTGAGCGCCTTCGCCTTGCTGTCGACCGCCAGCGTCGCCGATTCACTGATGGCGCCGATCCGCGCCGAGATCCTGGAACCCATACGAACCATCCTGGCATCACGCCGGACGGCGCCGCGCGCGGGTTTCAGGGGATGGGCCGGGGAACGCGCCGGGGGTGCTGTGCGTTGGGACCATCTGGAGGCTGTATGGTTCTGACCGCGGTGCGGCGCCCGGTGGGTGGTCGTACGGGAAAGGACCAGGTCGAGGCTGAGTTCGACCAGGTGGCTCCGACCCCGTACACTTCTCTAGGTCCGGGCGTTGGTGGCCCTGATCCGGCATGCCCGAGATCAGGTCCGACGCGGCGTCCGGATGGATTGCAGAGGGCACTAGCTCAACTGGCAGAGCATCGGTCTCCAAAACCGAAGGTTGGGGGTTCAAGTCCCTCGTGCCCTGCAAATCCTGACCGGCGCAGGGCCGGTCAGGCCGCCGCTAGCGAAAGAGGTAGGTCGTGACGGAGACGCGCACCCCGGCACCGTCCGGCGCCGGCAAGCCTGCGGAAGGCAAGCAGGGCAGGGGCCTGCTGCGCTTCTACCGCCAGGTGGTTGCCGAGCTCCGCAAGGTCGTCTGGCCGACCCGCAAGCAGCTCTCCACCTACTTCGTGGTCGTCCTGACCTTCGTGGTGTTCGTCATCGCGATCGTCTCGGTCCTCGACCTCGCCTTCGGCTGGGCGATGTTCAAGATCTTCGGCTGAGGCCGCCCATCACGATCCGCACCGTAGGTCCCGGGCTCCTGACCCGACCCGAAGCAGACAAGACCCCGATCCACAGATGACGGAGTACGACGTGTCCGAGCGCGACGACGAGGTCCTCGACTACGAGGGCGAGTTCGACGTATCCGACTCCGACGACGACCTCGATTTCGACGAGAACGCCACCGACGACGACCTCTTCGGTGACGACGACGATGACGACGACCCGTTCGCGGACCTCGACGACGATGAGGACGCGGACGACGAGGACGACGACGAGTACTCCGCCGACGACGAGTACGAGACGCCGCGGGCGGACGCCGACGAGTCCGACGACGAGCCGGTCGTGGTGGTCCCGGCGGCCGACGAGGCCGAGGACGCCGAGGTCGTGACCGCCGACGACGTCGAGGAGGCCGCCGAGGAGCTGGCCGACGAGACCGCGGAGACCGCGCCGCTGAGCACCGCCGAGGTGCCGGCCGCCGACGACGAGGTCGTCTTCTCCAGCGACGACGAGGACTCCGGCGACGACGAGTCCGACGACGATGACGAGGCCGACGACGACGCGGACGTCGAGGCGCTGGCGGTAGCCGCCGCCGCGACCGAGGACGACGCGGACGACGACGCGGAGGCCGTGGAGGCGGAGCCCGAGGAGCCGGGCGACCCGCTCGAGGAGCTGCGCAGCCGGCTGCGGTCGCAGATCGGCGACTGGTACGTCGTGCACACGTACTCAGGGATGGAGAACCGGGTCAAGGGCAACCTGGAGAACCGGATCAACTCCCTGAACATGGAGGACTACATCTTCGAGATCATCGTGCCGACCGAGGAGGTCGCCGAGATCAAGAACGGGCAGCGCCGGATGGTGAAGCGCACGGTGCTCCCCGGCTACGTGCTGGTCCGGATGGACCTGACCGACGAGTCCTGGTCGACCGTGCGGCACACGCCGTCGGTGACCGGCTTCGTCGGGAACAGCCAGAAGCCGGTCCCGCTCAGCCTCGAAGAGGTGGAGAAGATGCTCGCTCCGGCCGTCGTGGCGGCGGCCGAGGCGGCGGCAGCCGAAGCCGGTGCCGCACCCGCCAAGACCGCGGCCAAGAAGAAGGTCGAGGTCGCCGACTTCGGTGTCGGAGACTCGGTCATGGTGGTCGACGGGCCGTTCGCGACCCTGCACGCCACAGTCACGGAGATCAACGCCGAGGCCCAGCGGATCAAGGCCCTGGTGGAGATCTTCGGCCGGGAGACCCCGGTGGAACTCAGCTTCAACCAGATCCAGAAAGTCTAAGGACCCGACAGAATGCCTCCCAAGAAGAAGATCGCTGCCCTGGTCAAGGTGCAGCTCCAGGCCGGTGCCGCGACGCCGGCACCGCCGGTCGGTACCGCGCTCGGTCCGCACGGCGTCAACATCATGGAGTTCTGCAAGGCGTACAACGCCCAGACGGAGTCCATGCGCGGCAACGTCGTACCGGTCGAGATCACGATCTACGAAGACCGTTCCTTCACCTTCGTCACCAAGACGCCGCCGGCGCCGGAGATGATCAAGAAGGCCGCCGGTCTGCAGAAGGGCTCGCCGGTCCCGCACAAGGACAAGGTCGGCAAGATCACCAAGGACCAGGTCCGCGAGATCGCCACCACCAAGATGCCGGACCTGAACGCCCGCGACATCGACGCCGCGATGAAGATCATCGAGGGTACGGCGCGCTCCATGGGCGTCACCGTCGACGGCTGATCGCACCCCAACTTTTCGTGAAGTAGTGGCAGGGCGAAGCGCCGCCCGGAGACCACACCCCAGAGAGGAACAGCAGTAATGGCACAGCGCAGCAAGGCTTACCGCGCCGCCGCGGAGAAGATCGACTTCGATCACCTGTACACGCCGCTGGAGGCGATCCGGCTGGCCAAGGACGCCGCCGGCAGCAAGAAGTTCAACTCCACCGTGGACGTCGCGATGCGTCTCGGGGTCGACCCCCGCAAGGCCGACCAGATGGTGCGCGGCACCGTCAACCTTCCGCACGGCACTGGCAAGACGGCACGGGTCCTCGTCTTCGCCACCGGTGAGAAGGCCGAGCAGGCGAAGGCCGCCGGCGCCGACTTCGTGGGCGACGACGACATGATCAAGAAGGTGACCGACGGCTGGCTCGACTTCGACGCGGTCGTCGCCACCCCTGACCTGATGGGCAAGGTCGGCCGCCTCGGTCGCGTCCTCGGCCCGCGTGGTCTGATGCCGAACCCGAAGACGGGTACGGTCACCCCGGACGTGACCAAGGCCGTGTCCGACATCAAGGGCGGCAAGATCGAGTTCCGGGTCGACCGGCACGCGAACCTGCACTTCATCATCGGCAAGGCGTCGTTCGACGAGGCCCAGCTGGTGGAGAACTACAGCGCCGCGCTCGAGGAGATCCTCCGGCTGAAGCCGGCCAGCTCGAAGGGCCGCTACATCAAGAAGACGGTCTTCTCGACCACGATGGGGCCGGGCGTCCAGGTTGACCCCAACCTGAGCCGCAACCTCACCGAGGAGTCGGCCGAGGCCTGAGCCTCGCATCGTCATCAGAATGCCCCCGGGATCACCCGGGGGCATTTCTGTTGCCTCGCGGATTCGCGTTGGCGCCTGCTGAGCTGCCCGCCGGTGCCGTCCCGCTGATCCGGCGCCGCCCGGTCGCGGCTGCGCCGAGTCGTGGCGAATGGTCGTGGCCCGAAACCGCGAGTCGTGGATTGCGGCTCTTCTGAGCCGCCAATTCTCACGACTCGACGGGCCCGCCATCGGCGGCGGCTAGGTGGTCAGGCGCGGGTCAGGCGGAGGGGAGTGTCGGCGGTTTGGATTGTCCAGCCGTCGGGGTGGTGCTCGAGGACGGTGCCTGGCTCGGCGGAGCTGCTGACGTCCGCGGGATCTGTGCGGGTGATGAGGTGGGTGGTGCCGTCGAGGTCGATCTGGGCGGTGGGGGCGGTGACGTTGAGGGCGGCGGCCTTGCGGCGGATCACCCGGGACGGCTCGGTCGGGTCGAGGAGGCGTTCGGCGTCGGTGAAGAACGGCGCTTCGGAGGCCGCGGACGGGTCCTGCGGTTCGCCCGGATCGCCGGCGACGAGTCGCGGCACGGCCTCGTCGAGGCATTCGCTGAGCAACGTGCGCCAGGCCCGCATGAGCCCGGTGCCGTTCAGATCGTCGGGCAAGGGCGCGATGCGCTGGGCGAGGATCGAGCCGGTGTCGAACTCGGCGGCGGTCCGATGCACCGTGGCCCCGACCCGCTCGTCACCTTCGTAGATCAGCCGCTGCGGTGTCGGTCCGCGGCCGGCGGGCAGCGGTGACGGGTGGCAGTTGACCGCGCCGTACTTCGATAGGTCCAGGATCTCGCCCGGTATCAGCCGGGGGAACGCCGCCGAGATGATCACATCGGGCCGCAGCGCGGCGATCACCGGCGCGGCCACCGTGCGGAGTTTGCGCGTGATCAGCACGTTCGTGCTCTCCGGCAGCCCTGCGACCATCGGGTCGGAGGCGCCGTACCTGCTGGTTTCCGGGAGCGTCACCACCAGCACCACCTCGTGACCGTTGCGCTCGGCGAACTCGTGCACGAGCCGGAAACCCGGCAGGAACGCGTTCAGGCCGACGATGCGCAAGCTCATCTCGGACCCGCCGACCTGACGAGGTCCGGTGTCAGCGACGACGGCGACGAGACACCGACCAGCCGCAAGGCGTGGTCGAGCTCCTCGGCCAGGTCGGACAGCAGCCGGGTGACGCCGCCGGACGAGCCGACCGTGAGGGCCCACAGCGCGGGTCGGCCGACCAAGACCGCGCGGGCGCCGAGCGCGAGGGCGGCGAGGATGTGCTCGCCCCGGCGGATACCGCCGTCGACGTACACCTCGAGGCTGCTTCCGGCGACGGCCTCGGCCACTTCGGGCAGGGCCTGTGCGGTGGCGACGGAGCCGTCGAGCTGACGTCCGCCGTGGTTCGAGACGATGATGCCGGCGGCACCCGCGTCCGCGCAGCGCTTCGCGTCGTCGCCGCGCAGCACCCCCTTCACGACGACGGGCAGGCCGGTGCGTTCGGCGAGCCGGCCGATCACGTCGGGGTTCAGATCGTCGGCCTTCGCGAGGTCGTCGTCCGTCCAGTCTCCGTCGGGGAGGTTGGCCAGCAGCTGGCCCGGCTGCGCCAGATCCCAGACCGTCTCGCCTTCGTCCTCCTTGCGCCCGACGACCGGAGTGTCGACGGTGAGCACGATCGCCCGCGCCCCGGCGGCGACCGCGGCGTCGAGCATCCTGAGCGTGATCTCCCGATTGCGTACGACGTAGATCTGCAGCCACCACGGGACACCTGTCGTGCCGAGCTCGGCGAACGTCGTGCCGGCATTGCTGGAGACACCGAGGACCGATCCCGCCGCGCTGACGCCGCGCGCCATCGCGATCTCGCCGTCGGGGTCGGCCATCCGCTGCATCGTCGACGGCGCGACCAGGATCGGCGCGTCGACGGGGGTGCCGAGCACCGTCGTACCGAGGCTGATGGTGGACACGTCGTTCAGCACGTGTGGACGGAACCGGTACGACGACCAGGCGGCGGTGGCCTCGCCGACACTGACTCCGCCGGCCGAGCCCTGCCGGAAGTAGCGATGCACGGCCTCCGGCAACTTCCCGGCGGCCGCGCCTTCCAGGGTGTCGATCCATCGCATGCGGCCCATCGTCGCACCCGCCGCCTCCGCGGCCGGTCCGAATTCCGCGGCGCGGCTGGGAGCCGCCCGGTACGATAGGACACATGACGCAGTACGGGCGGCGATTTCTGCGCCCCGGCCGGCACGACGGTGCCGACGGGGTGAGCTGCTGCTGCGCTCTCTCCTGAGGTGACCGCGGCCGACCGGGGTGAACCCCCCGTCGAGACCGTCATCCTGGAGAGAAACCCATGTCTGTCCTCACCGTAGAAGAACTGCATTCTGCCCTCGCGCTGCGCGATCTCACCGATCCGGCCCAGGGTCCACACGCGGTCCAGCTCGTCGTCGACTCGATCCGCACCGCACTCGGCGCGGCCTGGCCGTACACCGAGATCTGGACCCGCCGCGATCATCCCGCCGTCTCACTGGCCGACAACTACGACAACCTCGGCTACGCCACCGACGCGGTGACCCGGGAGGCTCGCTACACCCGGTACGTGTCGGAGAACGATGTGCTGCGCAGTCACACGTCGGCGATGATCCCGCCCGCGCTGCGGGAGCTCGCCGCCTCGGAGTCGTCCGACGTGCTGATGATCTGTGCCGGCATCTGTTACCGCCGGGACTCGGTCGACTGGCAGCACACCGGTACGCCGCATCAGCTCGACCTGTGGCGGCTCAGCCGGAATGTGATGCTGGGGGAGCCGGAGCTGGAGGACATGATCGCCCGGCTGGTCGACGTCGTCCTGCCCGGGCAGACCTACCGCACCGTGCCGGCGGTCCACCCGTACACGATCCACGGGCGTCAGATCGATGTCCTGCTGGACGACCAGTGGATCGAGGTCGGTGAGTGCGGGGTCGCGGCGCCGCACGTCCTGCGGATGGCCGGGCTCGACGACAGCTGGACCGGACTCGCGATGGGGCCGGGGCTGGATCGGCTGCTGATGCTCCGCAAGGGGATCCGGGACATCCGGTTGCTCCGCTCGACGGATCCGCGGGTGGCGGGGCAGATGCTGGACCTGCTGCCCTACAAGGCGGTCTCGTCGATGCCGCCGGTCCGGCGCGACCTGTCCGTCGTGGTGGACGAGGGCACGGACGTGTCGGCGGAGGTGCTCGGCGACAAGGTGCGCGCCGCGCTCGGGGCGGATGCCGATGCCGCGGAGTCGCTGGAGGTGCTGGGCGAAACGTCGTACGACGACTTGCCGGCGAGTGCCCGTGAGCGTCTCCGGATGAGCCCGGGACAACGCAATCTGCTGGTCCGGCTGGTCCTTCGCCCGGTGGATCGCACGCTCACCGATGCGGAGGCCAACCTCCTGCGGGACAAGGTCTACCTGGCCTTGCACGAAGGTCCGGTCCTGGAGCTCATCGTCTGAGTTCACGGGCGGCGACCACGAAGGCGCAGACGGCGAGTGGCAGCTCCAGGAGGAGAGCCTCGGTCAGCGAGAGGGTGCGGTCGAAGCCGGCGGCCGCCGTACTCACGTCGAACCAGGCGTCGGCCGTGAGCAGCGTCCCGGCGGCCATCGCGGTCAGAGCGGCGTACCTGCTGCGTTTGTGCAGTAGGTACGCCGTGAGGCTGGCGGCGATCGCGGTGGCGCAGTCGAGCCCGATCCAGGTGAGCTTCCAGTGGCTCGTTTGGTACGTGCTCGGCAGTGTGGCGGCGAGAATCAGGCACCAGGGCAGCAGCACCGCCGCCGTCCCGGCCGCGACCAGCGCGGCCAGGCCGCCGGGTGAGCGGCGGGCGCGGATCCGGCCGTCCAGCCGGCCCTCGGCGATGTAGTCGTCGAGCGCGTCGGCCACGCGGTCGTCGATCGCGTCCCCGAGCCGTCCGTCCATGGCCCGGCCGAGGTCGCCGGGGCTGCTGATCGCTGTCGTCGTCATGCCTTCGAGAATCCGCGTTTCGGCTGTTCCGCACATTGCGGCCAGCCCACGAACGAGGGTGGGGACAACCCCCGGTCGGGGCCGTGGGTTGTCCTCATGCCGCTCGGCCGGACCGACCACGTAAGTTGTGACGGCAAGCAGACGCTGACACGGGGAGGTGGTCCGGATGACGGTTGCTGCGAGTCCGGTTCCCCGGACGCCCTGGCGGCTCTGGCGCTCGCCGTACTTGTGGTTGGCAACCATTCACCTGCTCGGTGACGCGGTCGTCGTGCTCACGTCCGGATTCCTCGTGCTGATCGCGGTCGCGGTCGCGATCCTCGCCTGGCCGCTTGCGTACGTCGGCCTTCCGCTGACCGTCGGCGCGAACCGGCTCGTTTACGCGATCAGCGGCGGGGAGCGGGCCCGTGCGCGGATCACTCGCGGCCAGGAGATCCTGCCGCTGGTGCCACCGCCTCCGACCGGGTCCCGGATCGGCGACGCCCGGGAGGCGGTGGCGGACGTCGGGATGTGGCGGCAGTTCCTGTACTACGCCCTGCTGTTGCCGCTGGCAATGGTGTGGATCGCGGCGATCGTGCTGGCGTGGTCGGTCCCGCCGGTGCTGATCGCGCTGCCGCTCTACTACTCCGCGTTCGCCGCGTCGCAGGCGCAGCTCGGGCCGTTCGTGGTCGACACGATGACGAAGGCGTCGGTCGTGGCGGCGATCGGGGCGGTGTTCCTGCTGGTCGTGTCGCCGGTGCTGATGCGGGCGGCGTCGGCGCTGGACGGCGAGCTGGCGCGATCGCTGCTCGGACGGTCCGAGACCGGTGCACTGGCCGAGCGTGTGAGCCAGCTGGTGACGAGCCGGCAGCAGGTGGTCGACTCGGTGGAGGCCGAGCGGCGCCGGATGGAGCGTGACCTGCACGACGGCGCCCAGCAGCGGCTGGTCTCGCTGGCGATGACGCTGGGCCGGGCGAAGAACCGGCTCGGCGACAGGGATCCGGCGGTCCGCGGGCTGATCGAGGAGGCGCACTCGGAGGCGATGCAGGCGATCGCCGAGATCCGCGACCTGACCCGGGGCCTGCATCCGCCGGTGCTGACCGACCGCGGGCTGGACGCGGCGCTGTCCGCGGTCGCGACTCGATCACCGGTGCCGGTCCGGTTGGGCGTCGACGTGGATCCCCGGCCCCCGCTGACGATCGAGTCGATCGCGTACTTCGTGGTGACCGAGGCGCTGGCCAACGTGGCGAAGCACGCGGAGGCCGCGCACGTGGAGGTACGGGTGACACGGGACGGTGACGTGCTGCGGGTCGATGTACGCGACGACGGGCGTGGCGGTGCGGATCCGGCCCGGGGCAGCGGGTTGCGCGGTCTGAGCGATCGGGCGGCCGGCGTCGACGGACGGCTGACGGTGCAGAGCCCGCCTGGCGGCGGGACCGTGCTGATCGCGGAGCTGCCCTGTGGCTGACGAAACCGAGCGGAAGACTGAGCGGATGCGGGTAGTGATCGCCGAGGACTCGGTGTTGTTGCGCGAAGGCATCGTGCGGCTGCTGGAGGAGCAGGGCTGCGTCGTCGTGGCGGCGGTCGGCGACGGTGACGCGTTGCTGAAGGCCGTCGCCGCGGAGCGGCCCGACGTGTGTGTGGTCGACGTACGGATGCCGCCGACGTTCACCGACGAAGGGCTGCGGGCTGCCCTGGTGATCCGGGAGCAGTTCGCGGAGATCGGCGTACTGGTGCTGTCGCAGTACGTCGAGGAGCGTTACGCGAGCGAGTTGATCGGTGGGAACCCGGACGGCGTCGGGTACCTGTTGAAGGACCGGGTGGCGGACGTGGACCAGTTCGTCGAGGCGCTGCGCCGGGTGGCTGACGGCGGGGCCGCGCTCGACCCCGAAGTGATCTCGCAGCTCCTGGTGCGGTCGCGGCGGGTGGACCCGCTGGCGGTGCTGAGCCCGCGGGAACAGGACGTTCTCCGGGCGATGGCGGAGGGCAGGTCGAACGCCGGGATCGCGCAGGCGCTGGTCGTCGGCGAAGGAGCGGTGGAGAAGCACATCAGTAGCATCTTTCTGAAGCTCAAGCTGTCACCGGCGGACGGCGAGCATCGCCGCGTGCTCGCCGTCCTGAAGTTCCTGGGGGCGTGATGACGCCCGCGCAACGCAGGATGCTGATCGTCGGACTGGTGCCGTTGCTCGCGTTGGTCGTCAGCGCGGCGGCGGTGACGGTGTCGCTGATTCGTGGCAAGCTGCCGTACAGCTACTCGGCCGCGTTCGATCCCGGCACGGCCGGAGTCCGGATCACGTCCGATGTGTCGACGCAGGTGCTGGCCAGCGTCGACGGGAAGGTGCATGTCACCGTCGCCGGGTCGTACGCCGTGGCGAAGCCCGACGTCCAGGTGTCGACAGCCGGCGCGGAGCTGGTCGTCGCGACGACGTGTCCGGACCTCCACTGTGCGGTGGACCTGACTGTCGAGGTGCCGGCCGCGGCGGCGGTCCGGGCGAAGGTCGAGGGGGCGTCGATCGATGTGATGGGGGTGGCCTCCCCACTGACAGTCGATGCGAGCGACGGGTCGATCGACCTGGCGCGAGTGCGGAGCAGGCAGGTGTCGGCGGACGCGCAGCGCGGTTCGATCTCGCTGTTCTTCGACAGTCCGCCCGAACAGGTGGCGGCGACGGCGAGCGAAGGGTCGATCACGGTGCAGGTGCCGCGGTCGGCGACCTACGCGATCGACGCGGTCGCCGCGCAGGGATCGACCGAGCTGGACGTGCCGAACGACGCATCGGCGACCTACCAGCTCTATCTACGGACCAGCTACGGCAGCATCACGGTGCAATAGCGGCGCAGAAGGTCTTGGCCTTGCCGGTGATGGATTCCCAGTTGGCGGCGGCCACGTCGGCGGGGGAGACGACGTCGGTGCCCGCGCTGACGGCGAGGGCACCGGCCGTCAGGAAGTCGTGGGCGTTGGTCGCGTTGACGCCGCCGGACGGGATCAGCGGGACGCCGGGGAACGGGCCGTTGAGGTCCTTGAAGTACTTCGGGCCCAGGGCGTGCGCCGGGAAGATCTTCACCGCCGCCGAGCCCAGCGCCAGCGCGGTCATCACCTCGGACGGCGTGAAGGCGCCGAGCACAACGGGGATGCCGGCGGCGTGCGCGGCATCGGCGATCGCCGCGGCCTCGGGACCTTGGCCGGGCGTCACGAGGAACTGCGCGCCGGCGTTGATCGCCCGCGTGGCCTGGTCGGCGGTCTGCACCGTACCGGCGCCGACGACCGCGCCGGTGTCGGCGGCCGTGGACGCAGCACGTTCCAGGTGCCGGGGGAGGTCCGGCGTGGTGTAGGTGAGCTCGACGACGTGGATGCCGCCGGCGACCAGCGCGGCGCACAGGTCCCGGGCGTCGGAGATCTCCGGCGCCCGGACGACGGTCAGGACCCGATCGGCGCGGAGCAGCTCCAGGGTGTTCACAACAGGTTCCTCTCAGACGGCGCAGGGGTGGGGGTACGGCGGATCGCGCGGCCGGGGACGGCGGCGGTTCGGTGCGAGTCCTCGATGACGGGGACGCCGTTGACGAACACGTACGGGATGCCTTCGGCCTGCCGGCGCGGTTCGGGGAACGTGGCGGCGTCCCGCACGGTGTCCGGGTCGAACAGGACCAGGTCGGCGGCGTACCCCTCCCGCACCAGCCCGCGATCCGGGAGCCGGAGCCGGCGGGCGGCGCGGCCGGTGAGGTGGTGGACGCAGTCGGCGAGGTCGAGGACGCCGAGCTCGCGGACGTAGTGGGCGAGGTACCGCGGGAACGTGCCCCACGACCGCGGATGCGGCTTCCCGCCGACCAGGATCCCGTCCGAGCCGCCCGTGTGCGAGGGGTGCCGCATGATCGCGCGCACGTTCTCCTCGTGGCCGACGTGCTGCAGGATCGAGGTGGCGAGGTCGTCGGCCAGCAGGATCTCGAAGAAGACGTCCGCGGCCGGCTTCCCGGTGCGCTGCGCGAGAGCCGCGACGGTCCGGCCGACCGCGCCGGACAGCGCGGGGTTGCGGACGCCACCGATCTCGATCGTGTCCCATTCGACGACGCAGCCGTGGCAGCCGTCGGACCCGACCTGCTCCAGCTCGTACGTGATGCGTTCGCGCGCGGACGGATCACGGAGCCGCGCGAGCAGCGCGTCCGGCCCGCCCTCGGCCGTCCAGCTCGGCAGGATCGCCGCCAGCGTGGTCGCCCCCGGCAGGTACGGATAGGTGTCGGTGGTGACGTCGACACCGGAGGCCAGCGCCTTGTCGATCATCGCGACCAACTCGTCGCCGCGGCCGGCGTTCGGGCCGAAGTTCATCACCGCGTGGGTCAGGTGCAGCGCACACCCGGAGCGGCGCGCCACCTCGACCATCTCGCCGTACGCCTCCAGCGCGCCCTTCCCGTACGAGCGCTGATGCGGCGCGTAGTAGCCGCCGTACGACGCGAGGACCTCGCACAGCGCGACCAGCTCGTCCGTGCTCGCGAACATGCCCGGTGTGTACGTCAGACCGCTGCTCATCCCGACCGCGCCCTCACGCAGTCCGTCGGCGAGCAGCTGCTGCATCCGCGCGAGCTCGGCACCGGTCGCCGGACGGTTGGAGGTCCCAACGACCATCATGCGCAGCGTGCCCTGCGGGACCAGGTACGCCGCGTTGCACGCGATGCCCTGGTCGAGCCGGTCGAGGTACCCGGCGACCGTCGACCAGGAGAAGTCGAAGTCGTCCGGCTCCCCGTTCCAGCCGGCGATCTGGCGGCGGACGACGGCGCGCGTCGGGTCGTCGATCGGCGCGAAGGACAGGCCGTCCTGACCCAGCACCTCCAGCGTCACGCCCTGACTGACCTTGGCGGTGTGGTCGGGGTTGACCAGGATCTGCAGGTCCGAGTGCGAGTGCATGTCGATGAACCCGGGCGACAGCACCAGCCCGTCCGCGTCGATCCTCCGGTGCGCGGCCGGCAGGTCGTTGCCGATGGCGACGATCCGTCCGGCGTCGACCACGACGTCGGCGTGAAACCCGGGGGAGCCCGAGCCGTCGACGACCAGCGCCCCCGTGATCAGCACACTCATGTCAGAAGAACGTCCGAACCAGGTCCACGACGACCGGATCCGCGGCGTCCGGGTCGTCGACGACCGGGATCAGGCCCCATTTGTCGAAGGCCGTGCAGGGATGGGACAGCCCGACCCGCAGCTCGTCGCCGATCACCACCGGGACGGATTCGTCGAAGGTCAGGTAGCCGTGCTGGTCGTTCAGGTTCGTCACCTTCATGCCGCCGGCCGGCAGGATCGGCGCGCCGTCCGACCGTGGCCGGATCAGCTGCGGCTCGGGATAGTCCTGGTCGAACGGGAAGTCGCGGCGCCCGCCGTCGAAGATCGCCAGCCCCGGCTCGGGCTGCGACGTGATCCGCATCCACCCGTGCATCGCCGGCACAAGTTGCTCGCCGTCCGTCCGCGGGTGTTCGCCGAGCGGCGACACGCGCCGGTACAGCCCGTCGTCGTGGGTAATGTACGCGCCGGACCGCAGGACCACGCGGGCGCCCTCGCCGGCCTCCGCGGCGAGGACCTTCGCGACCTGCTCGAAGTACTGACTGCCGCCCGCGCTGACCACCGGCACGATGTCGTCGTCGTACCACGGCCGCAGCCGGTGGTGAACGCCGGCGAGCTCGCGCAGGTACGCACGGACCTCCTCGAGGTTCTCCTCGTCGACGCCGTGACCGATCGCGCCCTCGTACCCGGCCACGCCGACGAGCCGCAACGTCGACGCGTCGGCGATCGCCCGGCCGACGGCCAGCGCGGTCTCGGGATCCCGGGCGCCGGTCCGGCCGCCGATCCCGCCGACCTCGACCATCACGTCGAGCCTCCGCGCGTCCGGGCCGACGTACGCCGAGCGCGCCGCCTCCATCAGCTCGACCGTGTGGACCGAGTCGGCCCACACCATCACCTCGAACGACGGGTCGGCCGCGAGCTCGTCGGCGATCCAGCGCAGCTGCAGCGGCGAGATCACCGCGTTCGCGACCAGGACCCGCTGTACGCCGTACGCGCGGGCGACGCCGAGCTGGAAGCCGTTGGCCAGCGTGATCGCCCAGGCGCCGGCGTCCAGCTGCATCGCCCAGAGCGCCGGCGCCATCGTGGTCTTGCCGTGCGGCGCGAGCTCGACGCCGTGGCGGACGCACCAGGTGGCGAGCGTGTCGACGTTGTGCCGCAGGCCGGGCGCGGACAGCGTCATCAGCGGAGTGGGGAGCTGCGAGAGCCGCGGCCTGCCGGCCAGCACCTCCGCGACGGTCCGGCCCCAGAAGGCGGGCGGCAGGGCCTTGTCCTGCCAGCTCACCTGCTGATCGGCGAGAGCGGCGACGGTGTCGGCATCGTAAGCAGGCATCAGACCCCCTGGGGTTTGGGATTGCAGAATACGCAACGCTCGTTGCGTATCCTGACTCGTCGGTTGTAGCATCGCGGCCGAAGTCGCGTCAACGCACACCTATCCCATCACCCTGCCGCCAAGGAGTGCCGATGCCCGAACCGCTCCCTGAGACGACCGCGATCTGCGTGGGCGAGGCGATGATCATGCTGGCCGGCGGACCCGGGCCGCTCGCCGACGTGGAGGTGTTCCGGCGGTCGGTCGGCGGGGCGGAGTGCAACGTGGCCGGTGGGCTCGCCGGGCTCGGCGTACCGACCGGCTGGATCTCGCGGCTCGGCGACGACGGGTTCGGACAGCATGTACTGCGGGATCTGCAGGCGCGTGGTGTCGACGTCGGCGGAGTGGAGCTGGATCCGGTCCGGCCGACGGCGCTCTACGTCAAGGAGTCCGAGAACGGCCGCTCCCGGATGCACTACTACCGGACCGGCTCGGCGGCCGCGGCCACGGAGCCCAGCTTCTTGGATCGGCCCGAGGTCAGCGAGCGACTGCAGCAGGCCAAGCTCGTGCACACCACTGGGATCACCGCCGCGATCTCTACGTCCAGTGCGGACATGCTGGAGCGGCTGGCGACGGAGCCGCGTGAGTACCTGCTCAGCGTCGACTTGAACTGGCGGCCGGCGCTGTGGCGTGACCGGGACCCCGCGCCGTTGTGGCGGTTGCTGAAGGCGGCCGAGATCGTGCTGATCGGTGCTGATGAGGCTGAGGTCTTTGCGGGCACGGGGGATCCGGATGTGTTGTACGAGCAGCTGCAGACGCCTGTCCTGGTGGTGAAGAACGATGCGCATTCCGCGATCGCGTTCGAGCGAGGGGTCCGTACTGAGGTCCCGGCATTGTCTGTAGAGGTGGTCGAGACGGTCGGGGCAGGTGACGCGTTTGCGGCCGGGTTCTTGGCGGGGACGTTGCAGGGGTTGTCGATGGTGGAGCGGCTCCGGCTGGGGCATTTGAATGCTGCTGCCGTGCTGACAGCGCCGGAGGACCACGCGCCGCCGCCGGCCGCGGCTGAGCGGGAGCGGCTGCTCAAGGCGTCGGACGAGGAGTGGGCGGCGACCAAGGTATGAGTCAGAGCCTCGGCAGGGCGCTGCAGATCCTCACCAGTCTTGGCGAGGGTGAGCGGTCGCTGGACCAGCTCGCGGTCGAGCTAGGCGTTCACAAGACGACGGTGCTCCGGCTGCTGCGCACCATGGAGGCCGAGCGGTTCGTACGGCGGGACGCCCAGCACAGATACAGCCTGGGCTCGCGGCTGTTCGCGCTCGCCGACGTCGCGCGCGAGCAACACGTCGTACGCCAAGTTGCCGCACCGCATCTGCGGGAGCTGAACCAGAAGACCGGGCAGACGGTTCACCTGGCCGCCTGGGAGAACGGTGAGGTCATCTACATCGACAAGCTCGACAGTGTGCGCTCCGTACGCATGTACTCGCAGGTCGGCGTACCGGCGGCTCTGCACTGCACCGCGGTCGGAAAGGTCCTGCTGGCGGCGCAACCCAAGCGGCAGCGGGAGGCGGTCCTCCAGTCGCTGGACTACAAGGCGTTCACGCCGAACACCATTACGGACGCGGACCGGTTGCGGGACGAGCTGCAGGTGACCACGGAGCGCGGCTGGGCGCAGGACAAGGCGGAGCACGAGTCGTTCATCAACTGCATCGGTGCACCGCTCACCGACACCACGGGCCGCGTTGTCGGGGCCGTGTCGTTGTCGGTGCCCGACGTACTGCTGAACTATGAGCAGGTACTCGAGCTGCTGCCAGACCTGCTCGCGACCGCCAGAGCGATCAGTGCCGACTACAACTAACTGAGAGGTGTCAGACCTGATGTCCGACAAGACCGCAGTCTCCACCACCGACGCGCCGCCGCCGATGCCGGTGTTCTCGCAGGGCGTCCGCAAGGGCAACATCCTGCAGGTGTCCGGCCAGGGCTCGGTCGACCCGGCCAGCGGCGACTTCGTGTTCGCCGGTGACGTGAAGGGTCAGACCACCCGGGTGCTGCAGAACATCGAGGCGATCCTGAAGGCCGGCGGCGGGAGCATCGACGACGTGGTGATGCTGCGCGTCTACCTCACCGAGCGCGACAACTTCGCCGCGATGAACGAGGCGTACGACGAGTTCGTGTCGGCCCGCACGCCGAGCGGCGTCCTGCCGTCGCGCACCACCGTGTTCACCGGCCTGCCGCTGCCGGACATGCTCGTCGAGATCGACGCGCTGGCTGTTCTGAGCTAGTTCTGCACCGGTGCCCGGACCAGCGGCTCGCCGCTGACGGACTGCTGGTCCGGGCCCCGATCCCACCAGAGCTCCTGGTGGATGGTGAGGTACGGGTACCAGCCGTTGACGCCGGTGCCGTGGTGCAGGGAGTGCACCACCTCCGCGAGGTAGGACGCGAGGCTCGGCCAGCCGGCCCTGAAGTCTCCTGATCCGTCGTGCAGCGCCATGCCCAGGCGCCCCCGTGCCGGGCCCGGGCGCAGGTCGATGACGTGCAGGTCCCCGTCGCTGTCGGCCCACGGGATCCAGGCCGGATGCCAGTACGGCTCCGAGGCCGGCGGGTGGACGGTGAACCCGTCGTACTCCGCCGCCAGGTCCATCCGCAGCTGCCAATTCACGGCGATCTCGGACGCGCTCGACGGCAGCGCCTCCGGCAGCAGATTCGCCCACGACGTCACGCCGTTGTGGCAGCTCAGCGATTCGACCAGCTCAGGCGGCAGTTCGACCGCGTCGCCTTTGAGTTCTGCGCCGGTGGCCGGGGGTGCGAGGACGTCGTACGTCGCGGGAGCGTGCCGGGCGAGCCAGTGGTCGATCCGGCCCCAAGAGGCGGTGATGCTCACCCGCTGGACACTACATCGACAAGCTTCCCGTATCGCGGGATATGGTTTCACAATGCAGGAAACGCGCGGTTCGGTGCAGTCGATCGACCGCGCGGTCGCGATCCTCCGGTGCTTCGACGCGCGGACGCCGGACCTCGGGATCAGCGACCTGGCTCGGGCCACCGGCCTGTCCACGAGCACCGTGCACCGGCTGCTGCTGGCCATGCAGGAGAACGGGCTCGTCCGGCAGACCGCGCACCGGCGCTACGCGATCGGTCCGCTGGTCGTGCAACTGGCACACAGCGGCGGCGTCCCGGCCGGCCTGCGCGACGCTGCTCTGCCGGTGCTGCGTGCACTCCGCGATGCCACAGGGGAGACCGCGGCCGTGCACGAACTGCTCCCGTCAGGGCAGCGCGTCGTGCTCGATCAGGTCGAGAGCCACCACCAGTTGCGCCGTACTTACACGGAGTTCGGTCTCCCGGTGGCACTGCCGCTCGGTGCGCCGGGCAAGGCGCTGCTGGCATTCCTGCCGCTCGAGCAGCAGCAGGAGGTGCTGCAGGGCCCGCTGGAGCAGGTGCAACCGGCAACCATCACCGACCCGGAGGTGCTCGCGGAGCAGTTCACGGAGATCCGTCGGCGCGGTTATGCGATGTCGCGGACCGAGCGGACGCCGGGGATCTGCAGTGTGGCGGCACCGGTTTTCGGCTACTCCGGCACGGTCGCCGGGTGTCTGAGTGTGTCCGGCCCCGAGATGCGGATGCCGGTCGAGCGGATGCAGGAGTTCGGGATGCGGGTCGCCGAGGCAGCCTGGTCGGTCTCGGAGCTGCTGGGAGCGACCCCGGCCGCCCGGGACCGCAGTACGGCGCTGGCCGGCGGCCGGTGATGCGCAGCCTTTGGAAGATCGCCCCCGCTGTCTATCTGCCCGCTCTGCTCTACGGAATCGGGCAGGGCGCCATCGCACCCGTAGTAGCGCTGTCTGCCACCCACTTGGGCGCATCAGTCGCCGTGGCCGGCCTGGTCGTCGCTGCAGCCGGACTGGGGCAGGTGATCGGTGACATCCCGGCCGGGGCACTCACCAACCGCATCGGCGAGCGCAGCGCGATGCTGGCCGCCACCGTCCTCGTTGCGCTGGCCCTGGTGGCCTGTTTGCTGGTCCCGACGGTCTGGGGACTCGCAGTGGCGATCGGCTGCACCGGTCTGGCCGGCGCAGTCTGGGGCCTTGCGCGGCAGGCCTATCTGAGTGAGGCAGTGCCGATCGAGCTCAGGGCGCGGGCCCTGTCCACGCTGGGCGGCGTACAGCGCATCGGCTCGTTCATCGGGCCGTTCCTCGGAGCGGGCGCGATGAAGTTCCTCGGCACCGACGGCGCGTACTGGGTGCACCTGGTGGCCGCCGTCCTGGCCTGTGCGGTTCTGGTGAGCCTGCCGGACGTTGCCAACAGGCGCGGGAAAGGCCCGCTGGCCGCACAGTCCACCTGGGGTGTCATCCGCGACCACATTCCCGTACTGCGCACACTTGGCGTCGGCGCGTTGCTCGTCGGGGCCGTCCGGGCGTCGCGCCAGGTTGTCATCCCGCTGTGGGCGCAGCACATCGGACTGGATCCGCAGACGACCAGTGTGATCTTCGGGCTGTCCGGAGCCGTCGACATGTTGCTGTTCTATCCGGCTGGATCCGTGATGGACCGGCTCGGCCGGAAGTGGGTCGCCGTACCGTCGATGATCGTGCTGGGGCTGGCGCACCTGCTGCTCCCGCTGACGCACACCACGGCCACGCTGACCGCGGTCGCGCTGCTGATGGGGATCGGCAACGGCCTGGGCGCCGGCGTGATCATGACGCTCGGCGCGGACGCCTCACCGCCGGTGGGACGGGCCCAGTTCCTCGGCGCGTTCAGGCTGTTCGCCGATACCGGCAACGGCGCGGGACCTCTGCTGCTGGCAGGGGCGACCGCGTTGCTGGGGCTCGGGCCGGCGATCGTGATCATGGCCGGTACCGGCTGGGCAGCGGCAACGGCGATGCACCGCTGGATCCCGCCGCATCCGAGGACGGAACAGCCCACGTGAACAACCGATTTGGCCAAACACCTGTCCACCAGGCACACTGTCTACTGCCGAAGACCGCTGGTTGCTGCCCTAGGTAGCTGAAGGTCCCACTCAGGTGGGCGGCCCGCGCAGGTGACTTGGAAGTGACACTGTATGTTTCACGCCCTTGCGCCTACGCAGGGGCGATTTTCTTTGTTCAGGGGTCCGAGGCGTGGAAGCCGATAGAAGGAGACCCCCATGGCGAGGCCGGACAAGGCAGCCGCTGTCGCGGAGCTGACGGACGAGTTCCGTAGCTCCAACGGCGCCGTGCTGACCGAGTACCGCGGTCTCACCGTCGCGCAGCTGAAGCAACTTCGGACTGCGCTCGGTGACGACGTGAACTACGCCGTGGTGAAGAACACGCTGACCAAGATCGCGGCCAAGGACGCGGGTGTCGACTCGTTCGACTCGCTCCTCGAGGGCCCCTCGGCGATCGCCTTTATCAAGGGCGACCCGGTGGTTGCGGCCAAGGGACTGCGTGACTTCGCCAAGGCGAACCCCCTGCTCGTCATCAAGGGTGGAGTGCTGGACGGTAAGGCACTCGGCTCTGACGAGATCAGCAAGCTCGCTGACCTGGAGTCGCGTGAGGTTCTCCTCGCGAAGCTCGCAGGTGCGATGAAGGCGGCCCCGCAGCAAGCGGTGTCGCTGTTCGCTGCTCCGCTGTCGCAGGCCGCGCGCCTGTTCGCGGCGCTGCAGGAGAAGTTGCCGGCCGACGCCGCTCCGGCGGACGTCCAGGACACGGTGCAGGACACCGTCCAGGACACGGTCGAGGCACCTGCCGAGGCGAGCACCGAGGAGACCGCCGCAGCGGACAGCTGAGGCATCTCACCGCAACACCCCATCAGTGATCACCAAGCACCATCGTTAGGAAGGACCGCCATCATGGCGAAGCTCAGCACCGAAGAGCTCCTCGGCCAGTTCAAGGAACTGACCCTGCTGGAGCTGTCGGAGTTCGTTAAGGCGTTCGAGGAGGAGTTCGGCGTCACCGCCGCCGCCCCGGTCGCCGTTGCCGCCGCTCCGGCCGCTGGTGGGGGCGCCCCCGCCGAAGAGGCCGCGGAGCAGGACGAGTTCGACGTCGTTCTGGAGAGCGCCGGCGACAAGAAGATCCAGGTCATCAAGGAGGTGCGCGGTCTCACGAGCCTCGGCCTGAAGGAGGCCAAGGACCTCGTCGAGTCGGCCCCGAAGGCCGTCCTGGAGAAGGTCGACAAGGCTGCCGCGGAGAAGGCCAAGGAGGCCCTCGAGGGCGCCGGCGCCACCGTCACCCTGAAGTGACCTCGGTTACGTTCCGTCAAGGAGCGTAACGAATGTGTAGAGAAGGGCGGTCCCCGCAAGGGGGCCGCCCTTCTGCTGTTACGTGATGGTTAGTATCGCAATCGCTTGACTTCCAGGGGTTACGCAAAACCGTACTCGTGCGTAACCTAGGCCACTGCTCCCTCGTTGGAACCCGCGTACTCGTCGGTTCGGGGCAGGCCAGAACATTCCCGTGAGGAGGACCGGTGGGCGTAGAAGTCCGCGTCGAGGGTCTCACCAAGTCCTTCGGTAGCCAGCTGATCTGGGGCGACGTGTCCCTGACTCTGCCGGCCGGTGAGATCTGCGTGATGCTCGGCCCGTCCGGTACCGGCAAGTCCGTGTTCCTGAAGACGCTGATCGGTCTGATCAAGCCCGACCGCGGGCATGTCTGGATCGAGGGCACCGACATCGCCACCTGCAGCGAGCGCGAGCTGTACGACGTCCGCCGGCTGTTCGGCGTGCTGTTCCAGGACGGCGCGATGTTCGGCTCGATGAACCTCTACGACAACGTCGCGTTCCCGCTCCGCGAGCACACCAAGAAGTCCGAGTCCGACATCCGCTCCATCGTGATGGAGAAGATGGAGATGGTCGGCCTGGTCGGCGCCGAGCGGAAGCTGCCCGGCGAGATCTCCGGCGGTATGCGCAAAAGAGCCGGCCTGGCCCGGGCGCTCGTCCTGGACCCCGAGATCCTGCTCGTCGACGAGCCCGACTCCGGCCTCGACCCGGTCCGGACGTCGTTCCTCAACCAGGTCATGATCGACCTGAACGAAGCCTTCGGCGCGACCTTCCTGATCGTCACCCACGACATCAACACCGCCCGGACGGTGCCGGACAACATCGGCATGCTGTACCACCGGCACCTGGCGATGTTCGGTCCGCGGGAGATGCTGCTGTCCAGCGAGGAGCCGGTGATCCGGCAGTTCCTGAACGCGCAGATGATCGGCCCGATCGGCATGTCCGAGGAGAAGGACGCCGACGAGCTGGCCCGTGAGATCGGCCAGGAGCTGCCGCCGCTGCCGCCGATCCCGATCCAGCAGCTGCCCAGCAGCGGCATGCTCCGCCCGACCCAGCGCCCGCCGGGCGAATGGTGCCGTGAGAACGGCATCGTCCCGCCGCCGGGGTCGTTCGAGGCGAAAGCCGTGGGGGCGCGGTGACTGTTTCTGCGACCGCCCCGCTGAAGCATGCCGGTTCACTGTTCGCCTTCGCTCTCGACACCGGCCGGGCCACGTTCCGGCGGCCGTTCCAGCTGAAGGAGTTCCTGCAGCAGGCCTGGTTCGTCGCGAGCGTGACGATCATCCCGACCGCGCTGGTCGCGATCCCGTTCGGTGCGGTGATCGCGCTGCAGGTCGGCGGCCTGATCAAGCAGTTCGGCGCGCAGGCGTTCACCGGTTCGGCCGCCGTGCTGGCCGTCGTCCGGGAGGCGTCGCCGATCGCGACCGCGCTGCTGATCGCGGGCGCCGGCGGTTCCGCGATCTGCGCGGACCTCGGCTCGCGGAAGATCCGCGAGGAGCTGGACGCGATGATGGTGCTCGGCATCGACCCGATCCAGCGGCTGGTGGTGCCGCGGGTGCTGGCGACGATGCTGGTCGCGTTCTTCCTGAACGGGTTCGTCAGCGTGGTCGGCGTGATGGGCGGCTACGTCTTCAACGTCGTCCTCCAGGACGGGACACCGGGCAGCTACATCGCGAGCTTCACCGCGCTCGCCCACCTGCCCGACCTGTGGCAGGGGCAGGCGAAGGCGCTGGTCTTCGGGTTCATCGCCGCGGTCGTCGCGTCGTACAAGGGCTGCAACGCGGGCGGCGGCCCGAAGGGCGTCGGCGATGCCGTGAACCAGTCCGTCGTGATCACGTTCATGCTGCTGTTCGTCGCGAACTTCTCGATGACCGCGATCTACTTCCAGCTCGTCCCGCCGAAGGGGGCCTGACATGGCGGCCCTGATGGACGTGCTGGTCAAGAAGCCGCTGAGCTCGCTCGACCACCTCGGTGAGCAGCTCGCCTTCTACATCAAGGCGCTGGCCTGGTCCGGCAAGTCCGTGACGCGGTACCGCAAGGAGATCTTCCGGCTGCTCGCCGAGGTCACGCTCGGCAGCGGCGCGCTCGCGGTGATCGGCGGCACGGTCGGCGTGATCACGTTCCTGGCGTTCTTCACCGGCACCGAGGTCGGCCTGCAGGGCTACTCGGCGCTGAACCAGATCGGCACGTCGGCGTTCGCCGGTTTCGTGTCGGCGTACATCAACACCCGCGAGATCGGGCCGCTGATCGCCGGGATCGCGCTCGCCGCGACCGTCGGCTGCGGTTTCACCGCGCAGCTCGGCGCGATGCGGATCAGCGAGGAGATCGACGCCCTCGAGGTGATGGCGATCCCGTCGCTGCCGTTCCTGGTCACCACCCGGATCATCGCCGGACTGATCGCGGTGATCCCGTTGTACGTCGTGGGTCTGCTCGCGTCGTACTTCGCGACCAGACTCACCGTGACCACGTTCTACGGGCAGAGTACGGGCACGTACGACCATTACTTCCACCTGTTCCTGCCACCCGGAGACGTGCTCTGGTCGTTCGGCAAGGTGCTGGTGTTCGCGGTGCTGGTGATCTTGGTGCACTGCTACCACGGCTACCACGCGACCGGCGGTCCGGCGGGTGTGGGCGTGGCCGTCGGCCGGGCCGTCCGGACGTCGATCGTCGTGATCAACGTCGTCGACCTGCTGCTGTCGATGGCCATCTGGGGTACGACGACCACGGTTCGGCTGGCGGGATGACGTCATGACCAAACTGATCTCGCACAAGGTGCTCGGCGTCGCGTTCATCGGCGTACTCGTGTTCCTGCTGTGGCTGACCTACGCGTTCTACGCCAAGGTCTTCACCAAGACCGTGAACGTCGAGCTGAAGACCAGCCACATCGGCCTGCAGTTGAACGAGCACGCGGACGTGAAGCTGCGCGGCATCATCGTCGGCGAGGTGCGCGGGGTCTCGACGGACGGCGACGAGGCGACCGTCGACCTGGCGCTCAAGCCCGACCAGGTGAACGAGATCTCCGCCGCGGTCAGCGCCCGGATCCTGCCGAAGACGCTGTTCGGCGAGAAGTACGTCGCGCTGGTGCCGCCGACCGGCACCGAAGCCACCGGAGACCGGCACATCAAGGCCGGCGACGTGATCAGCCGGGACAAGACCGCGGTCGGCATCGAGATCGAGAAGGTGCTGAACGACGCGCTGCCGCTGCTCCAGGCGGTCGACCCGGCCGACCTGAACGCCACCCTGAACACGCTCGCGACCGCGCTCGAGGGCCGCGGCGCCGAGATCGCCGGCACCCTCACCCAGCTCGACGGGTACCTGAAGAAGCTGAACCCGCACGTCCCGAAGCTGATGGACGCGCTCGCCAAGCTGACCCAGGTCGCGGACCTGTACGGCGACGCGACGCCGGACCTGGTCCGCGCGCTGCGGAACCTGACCATCACCGGCAACACTGTGGTCGAGAAGCAGAAGCAACTGCAGCAGTTCTTCGTCGACGTGCAGAACCTGTCCACCACCGGGAACACGTTCCTGAAGGACAACGAGGACCGGGTGATCCGGCTCGGCCAGGTCAGCCGCCCGGTGCTGGACCTGCTCGAGCGGTATTCGCCCGAGGTGCCGTGCTTCCTGCAGGTGATGACCGACACCGCCCCGATCCTGAACGACACGTTCCGGGACGGCCGGCTGAACATCAACCTCGAGCTGATCACCAACCAGCCGACGCCGTACGAGCCGAACGAGAAGCCCGTGTACGCCGACCACCGCGGCCCGACCTGTGTCGGCAAGAACTACAGCCACCCGGGGGCGAAGCCGGGCCCCTACACGCAGGAGAATCCGGCGCCGTACATCACCGGCGACGACGGCGTGATCGGCGACCACAACAAGAACCAGCGCTTCCCGCTCGACCTGAAGCTGAACCGGGCGATGCCGGGCTTCGCGACGGACACCCAGGGCGTCGGCACACCGGCCGAGCAGGACGTCGTCAACTCGATCGTCGGCCCCGAGATGGGCGTGCCGGCGAACGAGGTGCCGGACCTCACCACGCTGATGGTCGGCCCACTGCTGCGCGGAGGCCAGGTGAACCTAAGGTGACCCCCCTCGACTGTTCGGCACGCATCTCCGGCGCCCAGGCGGGCACCTCGCTGCGTTGTCGTCGGCGCACGATGAAACCCGCATCGAGCACCTCCTCCGCCTTGCGATGCACCCACCTGGACACCGGAGCTACGCACCAACAGCCGAGGGGGGTCACCAAGTGAGCTTCTTCGACAAGACGACCACGTTCGACACCGTGCGGCTGGGGATCTTCGTGGTGGTGACCACGATCGCGACCGCGCTGCTGGCGGTGACGATCGGGAACATCAGCTTCAACCCGACCACGAAGTACCGCGCGGTCTTCACCGACGCGGTCGGGCTGAACCAGGGCGACGACATCCGGATCGCCGGCGTGAAGGTCGGCCAGGTCGACAAGATCCAGCTGTACCAGGACAAGCTCGCGATGGTGACCTTCAGCGTCGACTCCGACCAGGTGATCGACACCTCCACGCACGCGACGCTGCGGTACCGGAACCTGGTCGGCAACCGCTACGTCGCGCTCACCGACGGCGTCGGCGGCGGCGACCGGCTGAAGAAGAACGGCATCATCCCGAAGGAACGGACGACGCCGGCGCTCGACCTGTCGGTGCTCTTCAACGGGTTCAAGCCGTTGTTCACCGCGCTCACCCCGGCGGACGTGAACCAGTTCGCGTTCGAGGTGATCAAGGTGCTGCAGGGCGAGGGCGGCACGATCGAGTCGCTACTGGCCAAGACCGCGTCGCTGACCACCACGCTGGCCGACGCGGACCAGGTGATCGGCGACCTGATCACGAACCTGACCGGCACGCTGCAGATCGTGTCCCAGCGGCAGGCGAACTTCTCCCAGCTGCTCGTCAACCTGCAGCAGTTCATCACCGGCCTCAGCCAGGACATCACCCCGATCCTCGGCTCGCTGACCTCGATCAACTCGCTGAACACCAAGACCGCGGGCCTGCTGCAGCAGACCCGGGTGCCGATCAAGGCCGACCTGGACAAGCTCCGCGCGGTCGCCACCACGCTGGACGACACCCAGTCGATCTGGGTGAAGACCCTGCAGTTCATGCCGGAGAAGCTCAACACGATGACCCGCACCGCGTCGTACGGCTCCTGGTTCAACTTCTACCTGTGCAACTTCGACGGCAACGTCACGCTGCCCACCGGAACCCGGATCCCGGTCTCGTACCAGCTCAACTCGGCGAGGTGCGCGAAGTGAAACCGTTCCGCGAGCAGAACCAGGTGACGATCGGCGTGATCGGGCTGACCGTGATCGGCCTGATCATGCTGGCCGCGTTCAAGGCGCAGGACCTGCCGCTGATCGGCGGCGGGACGAAGTACTCCGCGCAGTTCTCCGAAGCCGGCGGGCTGAAGCCGAACGACGAGATCCGGGTCGCCGGCGTCCGGGTCGGCAAGGTCCGCAAGGTCGAGCTCGAGGGCACCCACGTCCGGGTCGACTTCGTGGTCGACAAGGGCGTGCAGCTCGGCGACCAGACCGGCGCCGAGATGAAGATCAAGACGCTGCTCGGCCAGAAGTACCTGAAGCTCGACCCGGCCGGTTCCGGCAAGCTGAAGCCAGGCGCCGAGATCCCGCTGGCCCGGACCATCTCGGCGTACGACGTCGTGGACGCCTTCACCGACCTGGCCAACACCACCGAGCGGATCAACACCGCGCAGCTGGCCAAGGCCCTGGACACGCTGTCGGCGACGTTCAAGAACACGCCGGAAGAGGTGCAGGCGTCGCTGACCGGCCTGTCCCGCCTGTCCCGGAACGTGGCCAAGCGCGACGAGCAGCTCAAACTGCTGCTCCAGCACTCGAACGTGGTCACCAAGGTCCTCGCCGACCGCAACCAGCAGCTGATCAAGCTGATGAAGGACGGCAACACCGTCTTCCAGGCCGTGCAGGCCCGGCGGGCGCTGATCCACCAGCTGCTGGTGTCGACGCAGAAGCTGTCCGCGCAGATCACCGCGCTGGTCCGGGAGAACCGCAAGGACCTCGGGCCGACGCTGCAGAAGGTCAACGCGGTGCTCGCCGTCCTCCTGCAGAACCAGAACTCGCTGGACGCGAGCATCAAGGGCCTGGCGCCGTTCGTCCGCGTCTTCACCAACACCCTCGGCACCGGGCCCTGGTTCGACACCTACCTGCAGAACCTGGTGCCGGTGCCGGAGATCCCGCTGCCGAAGGTGCCGATTCCCGGACTGCCGACGATCCTGGGAGGTGGCGGCTGATGAAGGTCAACGCACTGTCCCGGTTGATCGCGGTCGGCGTGGTCGTGGTGATCCTCGCGGTCAGCGTCGTGACGCTGTGGCCGAAACCCGAGCGGGTGACGGCGACGGCGTACTTCCCGCGTGCGGTCTCGGTGTACCCGGGCTCGGACGTCCGGATCCTCGGCATCAAGGTCGGCGAGGTGGAGAGCGTCACCCCGGCCGGCCGGACGGTCCGGGTGAAGTTCTGGTGGGAGGCCAAGCACAAGGTGCCGGCCACCGCGAAGGCGGTGATCGCGTCGCCGTCGATCGTCGCGGACCGGTACGTGCAGCTCACCCCGGCGTACTCCAAGGGGGCCGTGATGGCCGACGGCGCGCAGATCCCGATCGAGCGGACCGCCGTACCGCTGGAGCTCGACCAGATCTACCAAAGCCTCAACGACCTGTCCGTGGCGCTCGGGCCGAAGGGCGCGAACGACCAGGGCGCGCTGGCCCGGCTGCTGGACGTCTCGGCGAAGAACCTGAACGGCCAGGGCGCCAAGCTGAACCAGACCATCACCGACGTCTCCAAGCTGACCAGCACGCTGTCCGGGAACTCGTCGGCGCTGTTCAACACGATCCGGCAGCTGCAGACCTTCGTGTCCGCTCTGGCCGCGAACGACCAGCTGGTCCGGCAGTTCAACACGAACTTCGCCGCGGTCTCGACGACGCTCGCCGGCGAACGCAAGGACCTGGGCGCGTCGCTGTCGCTGCTGGCGACCGCGCTCGGCGAGGTCGCGACGTTCGTCAAGGAGAACCGGACGCTGGTGAAGAACACGGTCTCCGGCGCCACCAAGCTGTCGCAGATCCTGGTCAACGAGAAGGCCGCGCTGGCTGAGGTGCTCGACACCGCGCCGCTCGGCCTCGGCAACCTCGCCCGGATCTACAACCCGCAGTTCGGCACGCTCGACCAGCGGATCAACCCCGGGCAGCTCGACGACCCGGCGACGTTCGTGTGCTCGCTGCTGCTGCAGGCGAACCAGCCCCTGTCGACGTGCACGACGCTCAAGCCGGTCCTCGACGCGCTCGCCAAGCTGCCGCTGCTCGAGCAGCTGACCGGCACCGGGCCGACCAGCGGCGGCCCTGCCGGTACGCCGTGGGCGCCGAAGCCGCAGGCCCCGCTGAACAGTCCTGACCCGGTCGACCCGACGCTCGGGGGGCTGGTCCGATGAGGCGCCGTACGTCGATCTTTGCCGGAGTCGCCGCGCTCGCGATGCTGCTGAGCGGCTGTGACTTCAGCGTGTACTCGCTGCCGTTGCCCGGCGGCGCGAAGATCAAGGGGCCGTCGTACACGGTCACCGTCGAGTTCACCGACGTCCTCGACCTCGTGCCGAAGTCGACGGTGAAGGTCGACGACGTCACCGTCGGCACGGTCGAGAAGGTCTGGCTGGAGGGGTACGTCGCGAAGGTGCGGATCCGGCTGCCGAAGAGCCTCGACCTGCCCGACAACACGCACGCGACGATCCGTCAGACCAGCCTGCTGGGCGAGAAGTTCGTGTCGCTGTCGCGGCCGACCGGGACCGAGAAGGCGCGCGGCAAGCTCGACAACGGCGAGCTGATCCCGCTGTCCAGGACGACCAGCAACGTCGAGGTCGAGGAAGTGCTGTCCGCGCTCTCGCTGCTGCTGAACGGCGGCGGCGTGGCCCAGCTGCAGATCATCACCCAGGAGCTCAACAAGGCCCTGACCGGCAACGAGCCGGCGATCCGCAGCGTGCTGACCCAGCTGAACACCTTCGTCGGCACCCTGGACCAGAACAAGGCGCGCATCGTCACCGCGATCAAGTCCGTGGACGCCCTGGCGAAGAAGCTGAACGCGCAGAAGGCGACGCTCGCCACCGCGATCGACTCGCTGCCGGCGTCGATCGCGACGCTGGACAAGCAGCGGGCCGCGCTGGTCAAGACGCTGCAGGCGCTAGCCACGCTCGGCAACACCGCGACCCGGGTGATCACCTCGGCCCAGAAGGACCTGGTGGCCAACCTGAAGTCGCTCTACCCGATCCTCACCAAGCTGGCCGAGGCGGGGGAGAACCTGCCGAAGTCGCTGGAGCTGCTGTTCACCTATCCGTTCCCCGACAATGCCGCCAAGGCCGCGAAGGGTGACTACACCAACCTCGGGATCACGCTCGACGTGAACACCAAGAAGGCACTCGACAACCTGCTGGGCATCCAGTTGCCGACCGCCGGCCCGACCGCGATCCCGACCGGCCGGATCAGCCTCCCGGTGCACCTGCCGACGAGTCAGGCGCCGGGCAGTGTGCTCCCGTCGCTGCCGGTCCCGACCGGGACGACGACGACCTGCATCACGGTGCTCGGGCTGCCGGTCTGCTCGCCGACGCTGAACCGGTCCGGGCTCGATCCCGACCTGGCGAAGGCATTGATGCCGGGGGTGGTCGGATGATCACCAGAGCGGTCCGGATCCAGCTGATGGTGTTCCTGCTGATCACCGTCGTCGGCGTCGCGTTCGTCGGCGCCCGGTACGCCCAGATCGACAAGCTGGTCGTCGACGACGACTACACGGTGAGCGCCAGCTTCGCCGAGTCCGGCGGCATCTTCACCGGCGCCGAGGTGACGTACCGCGGCCAGCCGGTCGGCCGGGTCGGTCAGCTGAAGCTGCTCAGCGACGGCGTCCAGGTCAACCTGGTCATCGACAAGAAGGTGAAGATCCCGAACGACCTGCTCGCCGTGGTCGCGAACCGGTCCGCGATCGGCGAGCAGTACGTCGACCTGCAGCCGCGCCGCGACGGGGCGCCGTACCTGCAGGACAACTCGCGGATCGACCGCAAGGACACCGCGATCCCGATCGACACCACCGAGCTGCTGCTGAACCTCGACCAGCTGGTGAACTCGGTCGACAAGAACAGCCTGCGGACCACGGTCCGCGAGCTCGGGACCGCGCTCAAGGGCAAGGGCACCGACCTGCAGAAGATCATCGACAGCTCCGGCAAGCTGATCGACGACGCGGACGCCAACGTGCTGCAGACGATCAAGCTGATCAACGACGGCGACACCGTGCTCGCCACCCAGGTGGCCAGCGGCGACGCGATCAAGACCTGGGCGAAGAACCTGGCGCTGCTGTCCGACACCCTGGTCAGCTCGGACGCCAACCTGCGCAAGGTCATCGACCAGGGCTCACTGGCATCCACGCAGGTCACGGGGCTGATCCAGGAGAACAGTGCGTCGATCGCGGTGCTGCTCGGTAACCTCCTGACGGTGAACGAACTGACCGCGGTCCGGCTGGACGCCGTCGAGCAGCTGCTGGTGGTGTACCCGGCGGTGTCGATGGGCGGCTACGTCGTACCGGCCAAGGACCCGGGCACCGGCCACTACGACGCGCACTTCGGCCTGGTCGTGGGACTCCAGCCGCCGGCCTGCCGGCCCGGGTACGGCGGCACCGACAAGCGGGTCCCGCAGGACCTCAAGAACACCCCCGCGAACACCAAGGCCGGCTGTACGGCGAACCCGGGCAGCGGGATCAACGTCCGCGGCTCGCAGAACAAGCCGACCCCGTCGTCGCGGGAGGACCTGAACCGCGGCGGGTACGGGATCGGCTACGACCCGGCGACCGGCGCCGCGGGCGGAACCGATGGGATGCCGCAGCTGACCCTGGGCTCCACCGGTGGACAGCAGGAGCTGCTCGGCAGCGACTCCTGGAAGGCACTCATCCTCGGACCGGTGACCAGCAAGTGATCGCACGCAACGGCCGGCTCGTGCTGGCCTGGGCGCTCAGCGTCCTGCTCATCGTGGCGCTCGCGGGCCTCACGCTGTCGGTGGTCGCGCTGAGCAAGCAGCGGGCCGACGACTCGCAGCGCGACGGCGCGATGAAGGCGGCGCGGCAGCTCGCGCTGGACTTCACGACGTACGACTACACGACGTCGGAGGCGGACTTCAAGCGTGTGACCGACGAGTCGACCGGGCAGTTCAAACAGGAGTTCGAGGCCGGGATCGCCGCGGTGAAGACCGAGGTCGTGACGAACAAGGCGACCTCCAAGGGGGACGTCAAGGAAGCAGCCGTGGTCTCGAACGACAAGGACTCCGCCCAAGTGCTGGTGATCGTGAACGCGGTGGTGACGAACACGGCCTCGGCCGAAGGCGTCCAGCGCCGCTACCGGATCAAGCTGGACATGGTCCGCGAGCAGAACCGCTGGCTGACCGCCGACCTCCAGGTGGTGGGCTGATGCCTCGCTACCGCCCCCGCGTCGCCGGTTCCCGCCGCCCCCGCCCGGCGGCCGAGGTCCCGGACACGCCGGAGACCCCGCAGCTCCCCGAGCCGCCGGGACCGGGCAACTGGAAGCGCATGCCCGCACGCGGCGGCGGCTACTGGGTCCGGGCCGACCCCGAGCCCGAGGCCGAGCAGACGCCTGCGGACCCCGCCGAGGACACGGCTGCGGACGCTCAAGGGGATGTGACCCCGGCCACAGAGGAGCCTCCGGAGGACCTTCCCGAGAAGTCTCCGGCTGCTGAAATCTCTACGGAGAGTGAGCAGAAGCGGGGTCTGGGGACCACGTTGACGGCCGCCTTGGCGGTGGTCGTGGTGCTGACGCTGACCGTCGCCGCGGTGCTCGGGGTCAAGGCGTGGCACGGCAAGCAGGCCGAGGACGCCCGGAGCCAGGCCGCGGCGGCCGGGCGGAAAGCGGCCGAGACGGCGCTCAGCTACGACTACCGCGACCTGGACAAGAGCTTCGCCGCGGCGCGGGCGACGATGACCCCGGATTTCGCCGCCAAGTTCGACGAGACCGCGAAGGTCGCCGGCGAACTGGCCACCAAGACCAAGGCCACGGTGAAGGCCGAGGTCCGCGAGGTCGGGGTCCGTGACGGCGACGCCGACCGGGTCACGCTGATCATCTTCGTCAACCAGACGACCACCAGCACGATCACGAAGGGTAGTCCCCGGGTGGACCTGAACCGGACCCGGTTCACCATGGTCCGAAACGGCGACCGATGGCTGGTCCAGGAGATCGCCGGACTGTAATCTCTTCCTAACTCCGCACCAGAGGGGCGCCGGGTGTCTCGTGGGTGATCTACCCGCTGGAGACTCCGGGTCGGTCCTTGACGGAGAGGGTGGTCCGACGGCAAACTGTTGGACCCCATTGGACAGGCTTGCCTGGATCATGTAGCCTATTGCTTTGCGCTGCCTTTCTCTCGCCTCTGCTCGGGTCTCCGACTTGACTGGGGCGGCTTGGCGTGCGCTCCCAGCACCGATGTGATTTTGCGAGCCCGTGGAAGGACGCCCCTTGGTCGCCTCGCGCAACCCCCAGTCCGACAGCATTTCCAACGTCACCGGCCCCCGCCGCATCTCCTTCGCAAAGATCTCCGAGCCGCTCCAGGTTCCGGATCTGCTTGCGCTGCAGGTGGACAGTTTCGACTGGCTGGTCGGTAACGAAACGTGGCAGGCCCGGGTGGCCGCCGCTGAGGCCGAGGGGCGGTCGGACCTGTCCGGCCCCAGCGGCCTGGAAGAGATTTTCGAGGAGATCTCCCCGATCGAGGACTTCAGCGGCACCATGTCGCTGTCGTTCCGCGACCACCGTTTCGAGCCGCCGAAGAACACGGTCGACGAGTGCAAGGAGCGGGACGTCACCTACTCCGCGCCGCTGTTCGTCACGGCCGAGTTCATGAACAACGAGACCGGCGAGATCAAGAGCCAGACCGTGTTCATGGGCGACTTCCCGCTGATGACCCGCAAGGGCACGTTCGTGATCAACGGCACCGAGCGCGTCGTCGTGTCGCAGCTCGTCCGTTCGCCCGGTGTGTACTTCGAGCGCACGCCGGACAAGACGTCCGACAAGGACATCTTCACCGCCAAGATCATCCCGTCGCGCGGCGCGTGGCTGGAGTTCGAGGTGGACAAGCGCGACATGGTCGGCGTCCGCCTCGACCGCAAGCGCAAGCAGAACGTCACGGTCCTGCTGAAGGCGCTCGGCTGGACCGACGCGCAGATCCTCGAGGAGTTCGGGGACTACGAGTCGATCCGCCTGACCCTGGAGAAGGACCACACCTCCGGCCAGGACGACGCGCTGCTGGACATCTACCGCAAGCTGCGTCCGGGTGAGCCGCCGACCCGCGAGGCCGCGCAGGCGCTGCTGGAGAACTACTACTTCAACGGCAAGCGCTACGACCTGGCCAAGGTCGGTCGCTACAAGATCAACAAGAAGCTCGGCCGGGACGAGGCGCACGACCAGGCGGTGCTGACCGTCGACGACATCGTCGCCACGATCAAGTACCTGGTCGCCCTGCACGAGGGCAAGACCGAACTGCCGGCCCCGCGCGGCGAGATCGTGGTCGAAGAGGACGACATCGACCACTTCGGCAACCGTCGCCTGCGCACCGTCGGCGAGCTGATCCAGAACCAGCTGCGCACCGGCCTGGCCCGGATGGAGCGCGTGGTCCGGGAGCGGATGACGACCCAGGACGTCGAGGCGATCACGCCGCAGACCCTGATCAACATCCGTCCGGTGGTGGCGGCGCTGAAGGAGTTCTTCGGCACCTCCCAGCTGTCGCAGTTCATGGACCAGACCAACCCGGTCGCGGGCCTGACCCACAAGCGCCGGCTGAACGCGCTCGGCCCGGGTGGTCTGAGCCGTGAGCGGGCCGGCTTCGAGGTCCGTGACGTGCACCCGTCGCACTACGGCCGGATGTGCCCGATCGAGACCCCGGAAGGCCCGAACATCGGCCTGATCGGCTCGCTCGCGTCGTACGGCCGGGTGAACGCGTTCGGCTTCGTCGAGACGCCGTACCGCAAGGTCGTCGACGGCCAGGTCACCGACCAGGTGGACTACCTGACCGCCGACGAGGAGGACCGCTTCGTCATCGCGCAGGCGAACGCCGCGCTGAACGACGAGAACCGGTTCGCCGAGGAGCGCGTGCTGGTCCGTCGCCGCCACGGCGAGGTCGAGCTGGTCCCGGTCGAGGACGTGGACTACATGGACGTCTCGCCGCGCCAGATGGTGTCGGTGGCGACCGCGCTGATCCCGTTCCTCGAGCACGACGACGCCAACCGCGCGCTGATGGGTTCGAACATGCAGCGCCAGGCGGTGCCGCTGATCACCTCGGACGCCCCGCTGGTCGGTACCGGCATGGAGTTCCGCGGTGCGGTCGACGCCGGCGACGTGGTCGTGGCCGACAAGGCCGGTGTGGTCAAGGAGGTCTCGGCCGACCTGATCGAGGTCGCCGCCGACGACGGCACGTACCAGACCTACCGGATGGCGAAGTTCCGCCGCTCGAACCAGGGCACCTGCATCAACCAGCGCCCGCTGGTCGACGCCGGCGCGCGCGTCGAGATCGGGACCCCGCTGGCCGACGGTCCCTGCACCGACGAGGGCGAGATGGCCCTCGGCCGGAACATGCTGGTCGCGTTCATGACGTGGGAGGGCTACAACTACGAGGACGCGATCATCCTCAGCCAGCGCGTCGTGCAGCAGGACCTGCTGACCTCGATCCACATCGAGGAGCACGAGGTCGACGCCCGCGACACCAAGCTGGGCCCGGAGGAGATCACCCGGGACATCCCAAACGTCTCCGACGAGATGCTGTCCGACCTGGACGAGCGCGGCATCATCCGGATCGGCGCCGAGGTCACCACCGGTGACATCCTGGTCGGCAAGGTCACCCCGAAGGGCGAGACCGAGCTGACGCCGGAGGAGCGGCTGCTGCGCGCGATCTTCGGTGAGAAGGCGCGCGAGGTCCGCGACACGTCGCTGAAGGTCCCGCACGGCGAGGAGGGCACCGTCATCGGCGTCCGGGTCTTCGACCGGGACAACGGCGACGAGCTGCCGCCGGGCGTCAACCAGCTGGTCCGGGTGTACGTCGCCCAGAAGCGGAAGATCTCGGTCGGCGACAAGCTGGCCGGCCGGCACGGCAACAAGGGCGTCATCTCGAAGATCCTGCCGGTCGAGGACATGCCGTTCCTCGAGGACGGCACCCACGTCGACGTGATCCTGAACCCGCTGGGCGTGCCCGGCCGGATGAACGTCGGCCAGGTGCTGGAGACCCACCTCGGCTGGATCGCCTCCCGCGGCTGGGAGGTCGACCCGGAGAACGAGGAGGAGTGGGCGCAGCGGCTGATCAAGATCGGCGCCGGTGCGGCCGAGCCGATGACGAACGTCGCCACCCCGGTCTTCGACGGCGCCACCGAGGAAGAGGTCACCGGCCTGCTGTCCTCGACGCTGCCGAACCGCGACGGCGTCCGGATGGTCAACGGGCAGGGCAAGGCGAAGCTGTTCGACGGCCGTTCGGGTGAGCCGTTCCCGGACCCGATCGGTGTCGGCTACATGTACATGCTGAAGCTGCACCACCTGGTCGACGACAAGATCCACGCGCGCTCGACCGGTCCGTACTCGATGATCACGCAGCAGCCGCTGGGCGGTAAGGCCCAGTTCGGCGGCCAGCGGTTCGGCGAGATGGAGGTGTGGGCCCTGGAGGCCTACGGTGCCGCCTTCGCGCTGCAGGAGCTGCTGACCATCAAGTCCGACGACGTCGTCGGGCGGGTCAAGGTGTACGAGGCGATCGTCAAGGGCGAGAACATCCCGGAGCCGGGTATCCCGGAGTCGTTCAAGGTTCTGGTCAAGGAAATGCAGTCCCTCTGCCTCAACGTCGAGGTGCTCTCGTCCGACGGAAGCCGGGTCGAGATGCGCGACAGCGAGGAGGACGTCTTCCGGGCGGCAGAGGAACTGGGCATCGACCTGTCCCGGCGGGAGCCGAACAGCGTCGAGGAGGTCTGAGCGGGTTGCCGCTCGAGATCAACGTCAACTCAACTCAGACCACAGTTTTTACTAGGAGATAACACATCGTGCTCGACGTGAACTTCTTCGACGAGCTTCGGATCGGCCTGGCGACCGCGGATGAGATCCGCCAGTGGTCGCACGGCGAGGTCAAGAAGCCCGAGACGATCAACTACCGGACCCTCAAGCCCGAGCGTGACGGTCTGTTCTGCGAGAAGATCTTCGGTCCCACCCGGGACTGGGAGTGCTACTGCGGCAAGTACAAGCGCGTTCGCTTCAAGGGCATCATCTGCGAGCGGTGTGGCGTCGAGGTCACCCGCTCCAAGGTGCGCCGTGAGCGGATGGGCCACATCGAGCTGGCCGCGCCGGTCACCCACATCTGGTACTTCAAGGGTGTCCCGTCGCGGCTCGGCTACCTGCTCGACCTCGCCCCGAAGGACCTGGAGAAGGTCATCTACTTCGCGGCGTACATGATCACCGACGTCGACGACGAGGCCCGGCACCGCGACCTGACCTCGCTCGAGGGCCGGGTGGACGTGGAGCGCAAGCAGCTCGAGAACCGTCGTGACAACGACATCGAGCAGCGGATGAAGAAGCTCGAGGAGGACCTGGCGCAGCTCGAGAACGAGGGCGCCAAGGCCGACGTACGCCGCAAGGTCAAGGAAGGCGCCGAGCGTGAGGTCAAGCAGCTGCGCGACCGTGCGCAGCGCGAGATCGACCGCCTCGACGAGGTCTGGACCCGGTTCAAGAACCTGAAGGTCCAGGACCTGGAGGGCGACGAGATCCTCTACCGCGCCATGAAGGAGCGGTTCGGCAAGTACTTCGAGGGCGCCATGGGCGCCGCCGCGATCCAGCGCCGGCTGGAGACCTTCGACCTGAAGGCCGAGGCGGACAACCTGCGCGAGACGATCAAGACCGGTAAGGGGCAGCGCAAGACCCGCGCCCTGAAGCGGCTCAAGGTCGTCACCGCGTTCCTGGCGACGAACAACAGCCCGATGGGCATGGTGCTGGACTGCGTCCCGGTGATCCCGCCGGACCTGCGCCCGATGGTGCAGCTCGACGGTGGCCGGTTCGCGACCTCGGACCTGAACGACCTGTACCGCCGCGTGATCAACCGGAACAACCGGCTCAAGCGACTGCTCGACCTGGGCGCGCCGGAGATCATCGTCAACAACGAGAAGCGGATGCTGCAGGAGGCCGTCGACGCGCTGTTCGACAACGGCCGCCGCGGCCGTCCGGTCACCGGCCCGGGCAACCGGCCGCTGAAGTCGCTGTCCGACATGCTCAAGGGCAAGCAGGGTCGTTTCCGTCAGAACCTGCTCGGCAAGCGCGTCGACTACTCCGGCCGTTCGGTCATCGTGGTCGGCCCGCAGCTGAAGCTGCACCAGTGCGGTCTGCCGAAGGCGATGGCGCTGGAGCTGTTCAAGCCGTTCGTGATGAAGCGGCTGGTGGACCTCAACCACGCGCAGAACATCAAGTCCGCCAAGCGGATGGTGGAGCGCCAGCGCGCCCAGGTCTGGGACGTGCTGGAAGAGGTCATCACCGAGCACCCGGTGCTGCTGAACCGTGCGCCTACGCTGCACCGGCTCGGCATCCAGGCGTTCGAGCCGCAGCTGATCGAGGGCAAGGCGATCCAGATCCACCCGCTCGTCTGCTCCGCGTTCAACGCGGACTTCGACGGCGACCAGATGGCGGTGCACCTGCCGCTGTCGGCCGAGGCGCAGGCCGAGGCCCGGATCCTGATGCTGTCGACGAACAACATCCTGAAGCCGGCCGACGGTCGCCCCGTCACCATGCCGACCCAGGACATGATCATCGGCATCTACTTCCTGACCATGCTGAAGGAAGGCGCCAAGGGCGAGGGCCGGGCGTTCAGCTCGGTGGCCGAGGCCGTGATGGCCTTCGACCGCAACGAGCTGTCGCTGCAGGCCAAGATCACCATCCGGCTGGACGGGTCGGCCGCTCCGGCCGACGCGACCGCGCTGCCGGACGGCGGGTTCTCGCTGGAGACCACGCTGGGCCGGGCGCTGTTCAACGAGGCGCTGCCGGCGGACTACCCGTTCGTCGACACCGAGGTGGGCAAGAAGCAGCTCGGCGGGATCGTCAACGACCTGGCCGAGCGGTACACCAAGGTCGAGGTGGCGCACGCGCTGGACGCGCTGAAGGACCTCGGTTACTACTGGTCCACCCGTTCGGGTGTCACGGTGTCGATCGACGACTTCAGCACGCCGCCGTCGAAGCCCGAGATCATGGCCCGGTACGAGTCCCAGGCCGAGAAGGTCCAGAAGCAGTTCGAGCGGGGTCTGATCACCTCGTCCGAGCGGCGTCAGGAGCTGATCGAGATCTGGACCGGCGCCAACGCCGAGGTCGGTAAGGCGATGGAGGAGAACTTCGCCAAGGACAACCCGATCTGGATGATGGTGCACTCCGGTGCCCGAGGCAACATGATGCAGATCCGGCAGATCTCCGGTATGCGTGGTCTGGTGGCCAACCCGAAGGGCGAGATCATCGCCCGGCCGATCAAGTCCAACTTCCGTGAGGGCCTGTCGGTGGTCGAGTACTTCATCGCTACCCACGGTGCCCGGAAGGGTCTGGCCGACACCGCGCTGCGGACCGCCGACTCGGGGTACCTGACCCGGCGTCTGGTGGACGTGTCGCAGGACGTCATCATCCGCGAGGAGGACTGCGGGACCGAGCGGGGCCTGCCGAAGCAGATCGGCGAGAAGGGCCCGGACGGCAAGGTCGTGCACGCCGAGAACGTGGAGACCAGCGCGTACGCGCGGACCCTGGCCACCGATGCCCTGGACGCCGACGGCAACGTCGTGCTCGCCGGTGGCGCCGACCTGGGTGACGTGTCGATCGCGAAGCTGGTCGCGGCCGGCCTCGAAGAGGTCAAGGTCCGGTCGGTGCTCACCTGTGACGCCAAGACCGGTACCTGCGCGAAGTGCTACGGCCGTTCGCTGGCGACCGGCAAGCCGGTCGACATCGGCGAGGCGGTCGGCATCATCGCGGCCCAGTCCATCGGTGAGCCGGGTACGCAGCTGACGATGCGGACCTTCCACACCGGCGGTGTCGCGGGTGATGACATCACCCACGGTCTGCCGCGTGTCGTCGAGCTCTTCGAGGCGCGTCAGCCCAAGGGCAAGGCGCCGATCTCGGAGGCCGCGGGCCGGATCTCGATCGAGGACACCGACAAGACCCGGAAGCTGGTGCTGACGCCGGACGACGGGTCCGAGGAGGTCGCCTACCCGGTCTCCAAGCGCGGTCGCCTGCTGATCGAGGAGGGCCAGCACGTCGAGGTCGGCCAGCAGCTGACGCAGGGTACGCCGGACCCGCAGGAGGTTCTGCGGATCCTGGGTGTCCGCAAGGCGCAGGAGCACCTGGTGGACGAGGTCCAGGAGGTGTACCGGTCGCAGGGTGTGGCCATCCACGACAAGCACATCGAGATCATCGTCCGGCAGATGCTGCGCCGGGTCACGGTGATCGAGTCGGGCGACGCCCAGCTGCTGCCGGGCGAGCTCGCGGACCGCGTCACCTTCGAGGCGGAGAACCGCCGCGTGGTGGCCGAGGGCGGTACGCCGGCCTCGGGCCGTCCGGTGCTGATGGGTATCACCAAGGCCTCGCTGGCCACCGAGTCGTGGCTGTCGGCCGCCTCCTTCCAGGAGACGACCCGCGTCCTGACCGAGGCCGCGATCCACGGCAAGTCCGACTCGCTGGTCGGTCTGAAGGAGAACGTCATCATCGGAAAGCTGATCCCGGCGGGTACCGGCATGGACCGTTACCGCAACATCCGGGTGGAGCCCACCGAGGAGGCGAAGGCCGCGATGTACTCGATGGTCGGCTACGAGTCGTACGACTACGACTTCGGCCCGTCCAGCGGTCAGTCGGTCCCGCTCGACGACTTCGACCTCGGTTCCTACCAGAACTGAGCGCAGTCACACCGCCGAGGGCGGCACTTCCCCTGCCGGGAGGTGCCGCCCTCGCGGCGTTTACGGCCCAGTACAGGGCCAGTACAGGGCCAGTACGGGGCCAGTACGGGGCGGGGTGGGAAAGACACTCGGGGTGGCGGCTGAAAGTGTGGGCGGGATGCGCCAAGATTGGTCCATGACGGATCTGCCGGCCTACCTGCGGCCTTTCGTCTTGGGGGTTCTGGAAGGTTCTGACGTACGTGTCGATCGCCTGGGGGAGATCGACCTGTACCGCCCGCCCGGTACCGCCCGAGGCGGCGCAATTCTCTTCGTGCACGGGGGACCCGGACCGGCGAACCTCGAGGTGATGCCTCGGGACTGGCCGGTCTACAAGGGTTATGCAACCGCTGCCGCCAGGCGTGGCCTGGTGTCGGCGGTGGTCGACCACAGCCTGATTCACGGCCTGGACCGACTGGTCACGGCCGCGGACGAGGTGGAGGCTGCGGTCGGCGTACTGCGTTCCGATCCACGCGTCGATCCCGATCGGGTCGGCCTGTGGTTCTTCTCGGGCGCCGGCCTGCTCGCCGGGGAGTGGCTGGACAGCCGCCCCGACTGGCTGCGTTTCGTCGCCCTGACGTACCCCTTGCTCGCCACCCCGCCCGGTGTCGACGACCTGGTAACCGCCGCTGAAGTGATCGGAAAACACAAGGATCTGCCGGTGCTGCTGACAAGAGCCGGACTCGAGCGTGAGGAGCTCGCCGGTCCGGTTGCGGAGTTCGTCTCCGCGGGCGGCGCCGCGCTGGACATCATCGACGTACCGAAAGGGCACCACGGGTTCGACATGCTCGACCACACCGAAGAATCACGCGCCGCCGTCACCAAGGCCCTGGACTGGGCGATCGCCCACCTCGGCGAGGAACCCGGCGACGACACCAAGCTCCTCGTCCCGCCTCCGACCAAGAAGAAGACCACCTCCACCCGCCGTACGACGTCCGCCGCCAAGGCAGCCGTCGCGGTGAAGACGCCGTCGGCCCCGGCTGAACCCGCTACTCAGCCGGCCCCCGTCGTCACTACGCCTGTCTCGCCTGCCCCTGTCACACCTGCACCTGTCACGCCCGCGCCGGTGGCAGCCCAGGCCCCGTTGGCCGATCTGGGCTTCGCGACGGTCGCGGCCATCACGGCCGACACCCCGGCCGCGCGGGTGATCGCCCGTGAGCACGCCGCGTACGCCGCCCACGATCTCGAGGCCTTCCTGGCCATGTACTCGCCGACCGCCCGGATCCTGCGCGCGGACGGCTCCGAACTGAAGGGCCGCCGGTTCCTGCGCGAGTTCTACCGGCCGCGCTTCGACGCCGGCGAGTGCAAGACCGAGGTCGTCCAGCGGCTGTCGCTGGGGGAGTGGGTGGTGGAGCACGTCGTCAGCTACGAGGACGGCGGATCCACCCCGCAGCTGGCCCTGTACCGGGTCGTCGACGGGTTGATCACCGACGTCGAGTTCCGTGTCTGACCAGCCGATCGACCATCTGACCGAGTTCGAGCGGGTGGCCGCGGAGTTCGCGGCCGCCCTCGAACGGGTCGACCCGGAGGCGGCGGTCCCGGCCTGCCCCGGCTGGACGGTCGCCGACCTGGCCCTGCATCTGGGGTCGGGGCAGCGCTGGGCCGCGTCGATCCTGCTGTCCGGCACCGCCCAGAAGGTGCCGGAGGTGCTCCGTACGACGATCTCCTGGGCCGACTGGTACGCCGGGACGAGCGCGGCCCTGGCGGCAGCGCTCCGGGCGGTCGATCCGGACGAGCCCTGCTGGAACTTCGCCCCGGTCGACCAGCGGGCCGGCTTCTGGGCCCGCCGGCGCCTGCATGAGACGGCTGTCCACCTCGTGGACCTGCTCCAGGCCGAGGCGGCGACGGGCGAGCAGCCCGGGGCGCGGCCGGACGTCGTCCGGCCGGCCATCGCGGCCGACGGAGTGGACGAGGTGTTCGAGGTGTTCCTGCCCCGGATGCTGGCCCGCGGATTCGCGCCGGCGGTCACCCGGCAGATCGGCGTCCGGGCCGTCGACACGGGTGACGAATGGACGCTGACGCCTGTGTCACAAGGGATTGCGCCGCGGGTGGAGCATGCGAAGGCGGTCGGCGAGGCAGTCCTCTCAGGCACCGCCGCGGACCTCGGCCTGTGCCTGTGGAAGCGCTTGCCGCCGACCGTCCTGACGGTCACCGGAGACCCGACGGCGGCCACTGATTTCCTGGCCGGGAGAGCCACTCCGTAAGCCTTGTACACTGGAAGGGCGGAAGGCTCTCTACCGTGGTCGATTACTCATTTTGACCGTGCTAGGGGCACCCGCTAGTCTTAACGATCGTGCCCGGGGTCTTTCCTGGGCCGTCATGCGTGCCCCTCGTCCAACGGGTCGGGCCGCGTGGCACGGGACTCCTGCCGACAGTCTGGAAGATTACGGCTTCGGTCTGCTCGTGCGCACGCGACACACCCGACCGCGGGGGTCAGGTAAAAGCAACAAACCCAGCCGGACGACAGAAAGAGCTACGCGGTGCCCACCATTCAGCAGCTGGTCCGCAAGGGCCGCCAGGACAAGGTGTCCAAGAACAAGACGCCGGCCCTGAAGGGTTCCCCTCAGCGTCGTGGTGTGTGCACGCGCGTCTACACGACCACGCCGAAGAAGCCGAACTCGGCGCTTCGCAAGGTTGCGCGTGTCCGCCTGACCAGCGGCATCGAGGTCACCGCCTACATCCCCGGCGTCGGCCACAACCTGCAGGAGCACTCGATCGTGCTCGTCCGTGGCGGTCGTGTGAAGGACCTCCCGGGTGTCCGGTACAAGATCATCCGCGGTTCGCTCGACACCCAGGGTGTGAAGAACCGGAAGCAGGCTCGCAGCCTGTACGGCGCGAAGAAGGAGAAGAGCTAATGCCGCGCAAGGGCCCCGCCCCGAAGCGCCCGGTCATCATCGACCCGGTCTACAGTTCGCCGCTCGTCACCCAGTTGATCTCCAAGATCCTGGTCGACGGCAAGAAGCAGATCGCGCAGAGCATCGTGTACAGCGCGCTCGAGGGCACTCGCACCAAGACCGGCACCGACCCGGTGATCACGCTCAAGCGTGCGCTGGACAACGTGAAGCCGAGCATCGAGGTGAAGAGCCGCCGCGTCGGTGGTGCCACCTACCAGGTGCCGATCGAGGTCAAGCCCGGTCGGTCCACCACGCTGGCGCTGCGCTGGCTGACGACGTACTCCCGCGCCCGTCGCGAGAAGACCATGTCCGAGCGGCTGATGAACGAGATCCTGGACGCCTCCAACGGTCTCGGTGCGTCGGTGAAGCGCCGCGAGGACACGCACAAGATGGCCGAAGCCAACAAGGCTTTCGCCCACTACCGCTGGTGATCCGGGGTCCGATCCGGACCCCAGCGTTCACCCCTTTGACGCAGTACAGAATCGAGAGGTAGACCACCGAGGTGGCCGTACAAATCACCACCGACCTGGCCAAGGTCCGCAACATCGGGATCATGGCCCACATCGACGCCGGCAAGACGACGACGACCGAGCGGATCCTCTTCTACACCGGTATCACCTACAAGATCGGTGAGGTCCACGAGGGCGCCGCCACGATGGACTGGATGGAGCAGGAGCAGGAGCGCGGCATCACGATCACGTCCGCCGCGACGACCTGCACCTGGAAAGACCACACCATCAACATCATCGACACCCCGGGCCACGTCGACTTCACCGTCGAGGTGGAGCGTTCGCTGCGCGTGCTCGACGGCGCGGTCGCGGTGTTCGACGGTGTGGCCGGTGTGGAGCCGCAGTCCGAGACCGTCTGGCGTCAGGCGGACCGGTACGGCGTACCCCGCATCTGCTTCGTGAACAAGCTGGACCGCACCGGCGCCGAGTTCATGCGCTGCGTCGACATGATCAAGGACCGCCTGGCCGCGGTACCGCTGGTCATGCAGCTGCCGATCGGGGCCGAGGCCGACTTCATCGGCGTCGTCGACCTGGTGGGTATGCGCGCGCTGACCTGGCGTGGCGAGACCAAGATCGGTGAGGACTACACGGTCGAGGAGATCCCGGCCAGCCACACCGAGCTGGCCGCCGAGTGGCGCGACAAGCTGATCGAGACGCTGGCCGAGGCCGACGACGAGGTCATGGAGCAGTACCTCGAGGGCGAGGAGCCGACCCAGGAGCAGCTCGTGGCGGCCATCCGTCGCGCGACCCTGGCGAGCAAGCTCACCCCGGTGCTGACCGGTACCGCGTTCAAGAACAAGGGCGTCCAGCCGCTGCTCGACGCGGTCAACGCCTACCTGCCGAGCCCGATCGACGTCCCGGCCATCGAGGGCCACGACGTCAAGGACTCCGACCAGGTCGTGCTGCGCAAGCCGGACGACAGCGAGCCGTTCTCGGCCCTGGCGTTCAAGATCGCCGCGGACCCGCACCTGGGCAAGCTGACCTTCATCCGGGTGTACTCGGGCAAGCTCGAGACCGGCACCCAGGTGCTGAACCCGACCAAGGGCCGCAAGGAGCGGATCGGCAAGATCTACCGGATGCACGCGAACAAGCGTGAGGAGATCGCGTCGATCGGCGCCGGCCACATCGTCGCCGTGATGGGTCTGAAGGACACCACCACCGGTGAGACGCTGGCCGACCCGTCGAACCCGGTCGTGCTGGAGTCGATGCAGTTCCCGGCCCCGGTCATCTCGGTCGCCATCGAGCCGAAGTCGAAGGCCGACCAGGAGAAGCTGGGCGTCGCGATCCAGCGGCTCGCCGAGGAGGACCCGACCTTCCAGGTCCGCACCGACGAGGACACCGGCCAGACGATCATCGCCGGTATGGGCGAGCTGCACCTCGAGGTGCTGGTCGACCGGATGAAGCGCGAGTTCCGCGTCGAGGCCAACGTCGGCAAGCCGCAGGTCGCCTACCGCGAGACCATCAAGAAGAAGGTCGAGAAGGTCGACTACACGCACAAGAAGCAGACCGGTGGTTCGGGTCAGTTCGCGCGCGTGATCATCGACATCGAGCCGACGTCGGTCGAGGCCGGCGGCGAGGGTGGCTACGAGTTCGTCAACGCCGTCACCGGTGGCCGCATCCCCCGGGAGTACATCCCGTCGGTGGACGAGGGCGCCCAGGAGGCGATGGAGTTCGGCGTACTGGCCGGCTACCCGATGGTGGACGTCAAGGTGACGCTGCAGGACGGCGCGTACCACGACGTCGACTCCTCCGAGCTCGCGTTCAAGATCGCTGGTTCGATGGCCTTCAAGGATGCCGCCCGCCGGGCGAATCCGGTCATCCTGGAGCCGATGTTCGCGGTCGAGGTCACCACCCCCGAGGACTACATGGGTGAAGTGATCGGCGACCTCAACTCCCGCCGTGGCCAGATCCAGTCGATGGACGAGGGCCCCGGTGGCAGCCGGGTCGTCAAGGCCCTGGTGCCGCTGTCGGAGATGTTCGGGTATGTCGGTGACCTGCGGTCGAAGACCCAGGGCCGCGCGTCCTACTCGATGCAGTTCGATTCCTACGCCGAGGTTCCGAAGAACGTGGCGGAAGAGATCATCAAGAAGGCCCGGGGCGAGTAGTCTCTCGCTCCTGACCACCACACCCCAAGCGCGTCGGCGTACGGCGTAGTCAATTTATCTAGGAGGGCCCCAGTGGCGAAGGCGAAGTTCGAGCGGACTAAGCCGCACGTCAACATCGGCACCATCGGTCACATCGACCACGGTAAGACCACTCTTACCGCGGCGATCACCAAGGTGCTGCACGACAAGTACCCGGACCTGAACGAGGCGTCGGCGTTCGATCAGATCGACAAGGCGCCGGAAGAGCGCCAGCGCGGTATCACCATCTCGATCGCGCACGTCGAGTACCAGACCGAGGCCCGGCACTACGCCCACGTCGACTGCCCGGGGCACGCGGACTACATCAAGAACATGATCACCGGTGCGGCTCAGATGGACGGCGCGATCCTGGTCGTCGCCGCCACCGACGGCCCGATGCCGCAGACGCGTGAGCACGTGCTGCTCGCCCGTCAGGTCGGCGTGCCGGCGATGGTCGTCGCCCTGAACAAGTGCGACATGGTCGACGACGAGGAGATCCTGGAGCTCGTCGAGCTCGAGGTCCGCGAGCTGCTCTCGGAGCAGGAGTTCGACGGCGACAACGCGCCGATCGTGCGGGTTGCCGCGCACCCGGCGCTGCAGGGCGACGCCAAGTGGGGCGAGTCGATCATCGAGCTGATGAACGCCGTCGACGAGTACATCCCGCAGCCGGAGCGCGAGATCGACAAGCCGTTCCTGATGCCGGTGGAGGACGTCTTCACCATCACGGGTCGCGGTACGGTCATCACCGGCCGGATCGAGCGCGGTGTCATCAAGGTCAACGAGACCGTCGACATCGTCGGCATCCGTCCGGAGAAGCAGACCACCACGGTCACCGGTATCGAGATGTTCCGCAAGCTGCTCGACGAGGGCCAGGCCGGTGAGAACGTCGGTCTGCTGCTTCGTGGCACCAAGCGCGAGGACGTCGAGCGCGGCATGGTCGTCATCAAGCCGGGCACCACGACCCCGCACACGAACTTCGAGGCGTCGGTCTACATCCTGTCGAAGGAGGAGGGCGGCCGTCACACGCCGTTCTTCCAGAACTACCGCCCGCAGTTCTACTTCCGTACCACCGACGTCACCGGTGTCGTCACGCTGCCCGAGGGCACCGAGATGGTCATGCCGGGCGACAACACCGACATGACGGTCGAGCTGATCCAGCCGATCGCCATGGAGGACGGTCTGAAGTTCGCGATCCGTGAAGGTGGCCGCACCGTCGGCGCCGGCCGGGTCACCAAGATCGTCAAGTGATCTCATGAGGTCCGCGAGGGCTCGAACCTGAGCCCCCGCGGACCTCTGCTTTGTGCCTGATCCGGCGCTCAGGTGGTACCGGATCAGGCGCAAAGCCACCCGATTGGCGTTCCGGCGCCGATCTCTGGCACAATATTCAGGTTGCTCAGGCGAGGCCGCCGGGGCGCGCCCCAGATCTTCTTGATCGGGCTGGTGCGCCGGACCGGAGACCATGCCGAGGTTCCGGTCCGAGACCGGGCCCCGATCTCCTCCCAGGGTCGAAGAAGCGGTGAGTCACGCGCGTGCTGCGAGCGCGACACACCCGACCGCGGGGGTCGGAGCGACGAAGGCGAAGACGATAGAGAAGGACGAAGCGAAGCGATGGCGGGACAGAAGATCCGCATCCGGCTGAAGGCCTACGACCACGAGGTCATCGACAGCTCGGCACGCAAGATTGTCGACACGGTGACGCGTACTGGTGCGAAGGTTGCTGGCCCGGTGCCGTTGCCGACGGAAAAGAACGTGTTCTGCGTCATCCGCTCGCCGCACAAGTACAAGGACAGCCGCGAGCACTTCGAGATGCGCACCCACAAGCGGCTCATCGACATCATCGACCCCACGCCGAAGACCGTCGACTCGCTGATGCGTCTCGACCTGCCGGCCGGTGTCGACATCGAGATCAAGCTCTGAGGGACACGAACAACCAATGAGCAAGCTAAAGAACACGCGCGGTCTGCTGGGCACCAAGCTCGGCATGACCCAGACCTGGGACGAGAACAACCGCGTCGTCCCCGTCACCGTGGTCCAGGCCGGCCCCTGCGTCGTGACCGAGGTGCGTACCTCGGCCAGCCACGGGTACGACGGCGTCCAGATCGCCTTCGGCGACATCGACCCGCGCAAGGTCACCAAGCCGATGCGCGGTCACTTCGACAAGGCCGGCGTGACGCCGCGGCGCCACCTGCTGGAGCTGCGCACCGCCGACGCCAGCGAGTACACGCTGGGCCAGGAGATCAAGGCCGAGGCCTTCGAGGCCGGCGAGCGCGTCGACGTTTCCGCGACCAGCAAGGGCAAGGGCTTCGCCGGTGTGATGAAGCGGCACGGCTTCCACGGTCTGCGCGCCACCCACGGTGTGCACAAGAAGCACCGCTCGCCGGGTTCCATCGGCGGCTGCGCCACCCCGGGCCGGGTCTTCAAGGGCCTGCGGATGGCGGGCCGGATGGGCGCCGAGCAGGTCACCACGCAGAACGTGTCGGTCCACGCGGTCGACGTCGAGCGCGGCCTGATCCTGCTCAAGGGTGCCGTTCCCGGCCCCAAGGGCGGCCTCGTGCTGATCCGCAACGCCGCGAAGGGAGCTGCGAAGTGAGCACCGTCGACGTCGTCGTCGTGAAGGGCGACAAGGTCAGCAAGAAGGGCTCCGCCGAGCTTCCGGCCGAGCTGTTCGACGTCCAGGTCAACGTGCCGCTGATCCACCAGGTCGTGGTGGCCCAGCTGGCCGCGGCCCGTCAGGGCACGCACAAGGCGAAGACCCGGGGCGAGGTGTCCGGCGGTGGCGCCAAGCCGTACCGCCAGAAGGGCACCGGTCGCGCCCGGCAGGGTTCGACCCGCGCGCCGCAGTTCACCGGCGGTGGCGTCGTCCACGGCCCGGTGCCGCGTGACTACAGCCAGCGGACCCCGAAGAAGATGATCGCCGCCGCTCTCCGCGGCTCGCTGTCGGACCGGGCCCGCGACGGCAAGGTGTTCGTGGTCGAGAGCTTCGTGGACGGCGACAAGCCTTCCACCAAGTCGGCGCTGAAGGTGCTCGGCGAGGTGACCGAGCCGGGTAAGGCGCTGGTCGTCGTCGACCGCGCCGACGAGCTCACCTGGCTGAGCCTGCGCAACGTGCAGCACGTGCACCTGATCGCGGCCGACCAGCTGAACGCATACGACGTGCTGTGCAGCGACGCGGTGGTGTTCACCAAGAGCGCCCTCGACTCCTTCGTCGCCGGCGCGCCCAAGGGCAAGTCCGTCAAGGCCGTCGCCACGTCGACTGAGGCCGAGGAGGTAGAAGCATGAGCCACGGAGTCAACAAGGACCCCCGCGACGTGCTGCTCCGGCCGGTCGTGAGCGAGAAGAGCTACGGCCTGCTGGACGAGCAGAAGTACACGTTCGAGGTCGCCCCGGACGCCAACAAGACCGAGATCAAGCTCGCGGTCGAGAAGGTGTTCAAGGTCAAGGTCAGCGACGTCAACACCCTGAACCGCAAGGGCAAGCGCCGCCGGACCCGGTCCGGTTTCGGTAAGCGCCCCGACACCAAGCGGGCGATCGTGACCCTCAAGGGTGACGACCGCATCGATATCTTCGGAGGCCAGTCGTAATGGGAATCCGCAAGTACAAGCCGACGACGCCGGGCCGCCGTGGCTCGAGCGTGGCCGACTTCGTCGAGCTCACCCGTTCGACCCCCGAGAAGTCGCTGCTGCGTCCGCTGCCGAAGAAGGGCGGCCGGAACAACTCCGGCAAGATCACCACCCGGCACCACGGTGGCGGCCACAAGCGGGCGTACCGGCTGATCGACTTCAAGCGGTACGACAAGGACGGCGTGCCGGCCAAGGTCGCGCACATCGAGTACGACCCGAACCGGACCGCCCGGATCGCGCTGCTGCACTACGTGGACGGCGAGAAGCGCTACATCCTCGCCCCGTCCAACCTGCGTCAGGGCACGATCGTCGAGAACGGCGCGGCCGCGGACATCAAGATCGGCAACAACCTGCCGCTGCGCAACATCCCGGTCGGCTCCACGGTGCACGCCGTCGAGCTGCGTCCCGGCGGTGGCGCGAAGATGGGCCGCTCGGCCGGTGCCAGCATTCAGCTGGTCGCGAAGGAAGGCCGGATGGCCACCCTGCGGATGCCGTCCGGCGAGGTTCGGATGGTCGACGTGCGCTGCCGCGCCACCCTCGGTGAGGTCGGCAACGGCGAGCAGTCGAACATCAACTGGGGCAAGGCGGGCCGGATGCGCTGGAAGGGCAAGCGCCCGACCGTCCGCGGTGTCGCGATGAACCCGGTCGACCACCCGCACGGTGGTGGTGAGGGTAAGACCTCGGGTGGTCGCCACCCGGTGTCCCCGTGGGGTCAGCCGGAAGGCCGGACCCGCACCCGCAAGGAAAGCGACCGCATGATCGTCCGGCGCCGCAAGGCCGGCAAGAAGCGCTGATAGGGAGCCGGCCAAATGCCACGCAGCCTGAAGAAGGGCCCGTTCGTCGACCACCACCTGGCCAAGAAGGTGGAGGTGCAGAACGAGAAGGGCACCAAGAACGTCATCAAGACCTGGTCCCGCCGATCGATGATCGTGCCGGACATGATCGGCCACACGATTGCGGTGCACGACGGCCGCAAGCACGTGCCGGTGTTCGTGACGGACTCGATGGTCGGGCACAAGCTCGGCGAGTTCGCCCCGACCCGGACGTTCAAGGGTCACGAGAAGGACGACCGGAAGTCACGGCGTCGCTGACCCCCTGGGGATCAGTGACGAAGCGAAAGCAACCTACGGAGAGATTCGAACATCATGAGCGTTCAAGAGCGTAGGGCGATCAGCGCCCGTCGCGAGAGCCTGCTGGGCGAGCAGCCCGGGGCCTTCGCGGTCGCGCGCTTCGTCCGCGTGACGCCGATGAAGGCGCGCCGCGTGGCCGATCTGGTGCGCGGTGCCGGCGTCGACGACGCACTCGCCACTCTGAAGTTCGCCCCGCAGGCCGCTGCCGCGACCGTGTACAAGGTCGTCGACAGCGCCGCGGCGAACGCCGAGGGCACCGAGCACCTGAGCCGGGCCGATCTGATCGTGTCCAAGATCCTGGTCGACGAGGGACCGACGCTGAAGCGTCACCGCCCGCGCGCCCAGGGCCGGGCCACCCGGATCGACAAGCGGACCAGCCACATCACCGTCGTGGTCGAGCCGCGGGTCACCGAGGAGGCGGCTCCGAAGGCGCCGGCCAAGAAGGCCGCTGCCAAGAAGACCGCTGACACGGCGGACACGGCCAAGAAGGCCCCGGCGAAGAAGGCGGCCAAGAAGTCCGCCGACAAGCCGGCCGAGGCCGCCGCCGACAAGCCGGCCAAGAAGGCGACCGCGAAGAAGACGGCCGCCAAGAAGGCCACCGCTGAGAAGAAGGAGTCCTGACGTGGGACAGAAGGTAAACCCGCACGGGTTCCGTCTCGGCATCAGCACCGACCACAAGAGCCGTTGGTACGCCGACAAGCTGTACAAGGACTACGTGGGCGAGGACGTCAAGATCCGTCGTCTGCTGAGCAAGGGCATGGAGCGCGCCGGCATCTCCCGCGTGGAGATCGAGCGCACCCGTGACCGGGTCCGGGTCGACATCCACACCGCTCGTCCGGGCATCGTCATCGGTCGCCGCGGCGCCGAGGCGGACCGGATCCGGGGCGGCCTGGAGGAGCTCACCGGCAAGCAGGTGCAGCTGAACATCCTCGAGGTGAAGAACTCCGAGGTCGACGCCCAGTTGGTCGCGCAGGGCGTGGCCGAGCAGCTGTCCGGCCGCGTGGCATTCCGCCGCGCGATGCGCAAGGCGATGCAGACCACCATGCGTGGCGGCGCCCTGGGCATCCGGATCCAGTGCTCCGGCCGGCTCGGTGGCGCGGAGATGTCGCGGTCGGAGTTCTACCGCGAGGGCCGCGTCCCGCTGCACACGCTGCGGGCCGACATCGACTACGGCTTCTACGAGGCCCGGACGACCTTCGGCCGGATCGGCGTGAAGGTCTGGATCTACAAGGGCGACGTCGCCGGCTCCCGCGCCGAGCGCGAGGCGCAGGCCGCGGCCCGGGCCGCCACCCAGCAGCGTCGGCCGGCTCGCCGGGACGACCGCGGTGGCCGTGGCGGCGAGCGTGGTGACCGCGGTGGCCGTCGCGACGACCGCCGGGACAACCGCCGCAACGACAACGCCGCTGCTCCGGCAGCGGAGGCGCCGGCGGCCGACAAGCCCGCCGAGACGACCGGAACGGAGAGCTGACCGATGCTCATCCCCCGCAAGGTCAAGCACCGCAAGCAGCACCACCCCAAGCGCTCCGGCGCGGCCAAGGGCGGTACGACGCTGGCCTTCGGTGACTTCGGCATCCAGGCGCTGGAGAGCCACTACATCACCAACCGGCAGATCGAGGCCGCGCGTATCGCGATGACCCGGCACATCAAGCGTGGCGGCAAGGTGTGGATCAACATCTACCCGGACCGTCCGCTGACCAAGAAGCCGGCCGAAACCCGGATGGGTTCCGGTAAGGGTTCGCCGGAGTGGTGGATCGCCAACGTGAAGGCCGGCCGCGTGCTGTTCGAGCTCTCCGGTGTTCCGGAGGACATCGCTCGCGAGGCGATGCGCCGCGCGATCCACAAGTTGCCGATGAAGTGCCGCTTCATCACCCGAGAGGCAGGTGAGAACTGATGGCTACCCTGACCGCCGCCGAGCTGCGGAACCTGGGCCGGGACGAGTTGCTGACGAAGCTCGGTGAAGCCAAGGAGGAGCTGTTCAACCTCCGGTTCCAGGCTGCCACGGGCCAGCTGGAGTCCCACGGCCGGCTGCGCGCCGTCCGCAAGGACATCGCCCGCATCTACACGGTGCTGTCCGAGCGTGCGCTCGGTATCACCGAGGAGGTCGACGCCCCGGTCGAGGCCGAGGCTGCCGCCGAAGAGACTGCGGACGACAGTGAGAAGGCCAACGCATGACCGAGAACGCGAAGGACGAGACCGTGAGCACGACCACCGAGGCGCGAGGCCGCCGGAAGACCCGTGAGGGCCTGGTGCTGAGCGACAAGATGGACAAGACCGTCGTGGTCGAGGTCGAGGACCGGGTGAAGCACAAGCTGTACGGCAAGGTCATCCGGCACACCAGCAAGCTCAAGGCGCACGACGAGCAGAACGCCGCCGGGATCGGCGACCGCGTCCTCCTGATGGAGACCCGGCCGCTGTCGGCGACCAAGCGCTGGCGCGTCGTCGAGATCCTCGAGAAGGCCAAGTAGTTCCCGGCTGCTGCCGGCAACCATTCGAAATTATTCGTTCCGCAAGGCTCGGCCCAGCTGAGAACCAGCGAGACAACCAGGAGATCAACAGATGATCCAGCAGGAGTCGCGACTGAAGGTCGCCGACAACACGGGCGCGAAGGAGATCCTTTGCATCCGCGTTCTCGGTGGCTCCGGTCGGCGCTACGCCGGTGTCGGTGACACGATCGTCGCCACCGTCAAGGACGCGATCCCCGGCGGTGGTGTGAAGAAGGGTGACGTCGTCAAGGCGGTCGTCGTGCGGACCGTGAAGGAGCGCCGGCGTCCGGACGGCTCCTACATCCGCTTCGACGAGAACGCCGCGGTGATCCTGAAGGCCGACGGCGAGCCGCGCGGCACCCGTATCTTCGGGCCGGTCGGCCGGGAGCTGCGCGAGAAGCGCTTCATGAAGATCATCTCGCTCGCGCCGGAGGTGCTCTGAGATGGCTGCCCAGAAGAAGCTGCACGTGAAGAAGGGTGACCAGGTCCGTGTGATCTCGGGTCGCTCGAAGGGCCTCGAGGGCAGGATCATCCAGGTCTTCCCGAACGACGAGAAGGTCATCGTCGAGGGCGTCAACCGGGTGAAGAAGCACACCAAGGTGCAGCAGGCCCAGCGCGGCGGCACCACCGGTGGCATCGTCACCCAGGAAGCCCCGATCCACGTCTCGAACGTCGCCCTTCTGGTCGAGGTCGAGAAGGACGGGAAGAAGCAGAAGGTGACCACCCGCGTCGGCTACAACCGCGTCGAGGTGCAGAAGCGCCGTCCCGACGGTTCGACGTACACCGGTTACCGGAGCGTCCGGATCGCCCGGCGTACCGGCGAGGAGATCTGATGACCACCGCAGTAACCGAGAACAAGGTCCAGCCGCGGCTGAAGACGAAGTACCGCGAGGAGATCGTCGGCAAGCTGCACGAGCAGTTCCAGTTCGAGAACGTCATGCAGGTGCCCGGGCTCACCAAGATCGTGGTGAACATGGGCGTCGGCGAGGCGGCTCGCGACTCGAAGCTGATCGAGGGCGCGGTGAAGGATCTGGCCGCGATCACCGGCCAGAAGCCGCAGGTCACCAAGGCCCGTAAGTCGATCGCGCAGTTCAAGCTGCGTGAGGGGATGCCGATCGGCGCGCACGTGACGCTGCGCGGCGACCGGATGTGGGAGTTCCTGGACCGGCTGCTGGCGCTCGCGCTGCCCCGGATCCGCGACTTCCGCGGTCTGTCCCCGAAGCAGTTCGACGGCACCGGGAACTACACCTTCGGTCTGACCGAGCAGGTGATGTTCCACGAGATCAACCAGGACCGGATCGACCGTGTCCGGGGCATGGACATCACCGTGGTGACCACCGCGAAGAACGACGACGAGGGTCGGGCCCTGCTGCGGGCGCTCGGCTTCCCGTTCAAGGAGAACTGACGTGGCGAAGACAGCACTCAAGGTCAAGCAGGCCCGGAAGCCGAAGTTCGCGGTGCGTGGCTACACGCGCTGCCAGCGCTGCGGCCGGCCGAAGGCGGTCTTCCGCAAGTTCGGCCTGTGCCGGATCTGCCTGCGGGAGATGGCGCACCGGGGCGAGCTGCCCGGCGTGACCAAGTCCAGCTGGTGACCGTCTCCACCCCAGAACTTCTCCCCATTCACCACCATCTAGTCACCGTAGGTCGCCGAACGGCGAAACCACGGCGGGAAAGAGGCCCCAGGCCATGACGATGACCGACCCGATCGCAGACATGCTGACGCGTCTGCGCAACGCCAACCAGGCGTACCACGAGTCGACCTCGATGCCGTACAGCAAGATCAAGCAGGGCATCGCCGACATCCTCCAGCAGGAGGGCTACATCTCCTCCTACAAGGTGGAGGAGCCCAAGGAGGGCACCGTCGGCAAGACCCTGATCGTCGACCTCAAGTTCGGCCCGAGCCGGGAGCGCTCCATCGCGGGTGTTCGGCGGATCAGCAAGCCGGGCCTGCGGGTCTACGCGAAGTCGACCAGCCTGCCCAAGGTCCTCGGTGGCCTGGGCGTCGCGATCATCTCGACGTCCCAGGGTCTGCTGACCGACCGTCAGGCCAAGAACAAGGGCGTTGGCGGGGAAGTCCTCGCCTACGTCTGGTGACGAAGAAACCGGAAGGAGGACCACTGAATGTCTCGCATCGGTAAGCTCCCGGTCACGGTCCCGTCCGGCGTCGACGTCACGATCGACGGCCAGACGGTCACTGTGAAGGGTCCGAAGGGTCAGCTGTCGCACGTCGTCGCTGAGCCCATCGCGGTCAACCGGGACGAGGACGGCGCCATCGCCGTGACCCGCCCCGACGACCAGCGCAAGAGCAAGGAACTGCACGGCCTCTCCCGCACCCTGATCGCCAACCTGGTGACCGGCGTGACGGACGGCTACGAGAAGAAGCTCGAGATCGTCGGCGTCGGGTACCGCGTCCTGTCCAAGGGACCGACCCAGCTGGAGTTCTCGCTCGGGTACAGCCACACGATCACGGTCGACGCCCCCGAGGGCATCACCTTCAACGTGGAGGCCCCGACCCGGTTCTCGGTCATCGGCATCGACAAGCAGTCGGTCGGTGAGGTCGCCGCCAACATCCGCAAGCTGCGCAAGCCCGAGCCGTACAAGGGCAAGGGTGTGCGGTACGCGGGCGAGCAGGTGCGCCGCAAGGTCGGAAAGGCTGGTAAGTAACCATGGCGATCGGACTGCGTCCGCACAAGCACTCCGCCAAGAAGACGTCCTCCCGGCTGCGTCGGCAGATCCGGGTCCGGAAGAAGATCAACGGCACGGCCGAGCGGCCGCGGCTGGTGGTCTCGAAGTCCTCGAAGCACCTGTTCGCGCAGGTCATCGACGACGTGGCCGGCAAGACGCTGGTTTCGGCTTCCACCATGGAGGCCGACCTGCGTGGCGCGGAGGCGAACAAGACCGACAAGGCCAAGACCGTCGGCGGCCTGATCGCCGACCGGGCCAAGGCAGCCGGCATCGACTCGGTCGTGTTCGACCGGGCCGGGAACAAGTACCACGGCCGCATCGCGGCCCTGGCCGACGCCGCCCGCGAGGGCGGGCTCGGCTTCTGACAGGCGATCAAGGAAGAAGGTAGTTCGACATGAGCGGAGGCCAGCAGCGTCGCGGAGGCGGCGCCGGTGGTGAGCGCCGTGGCCGCGACGGGGGTCGTGGTCAGCAGGCGGACAAGACCGCCTACATCGAGCGCGTGGTAGCCATCAACCGGGTCGCCAAGGTCGTGAAGGGTGGTCGTCGCTTCAGCTTCACCGCCCTCGTGGTCGTCGGCGACGGTGAAGGCACCGTCGGTGTGGGTTACGGAAAGGCCAAGGAGGTGCCCGCGGCGATCGCCAAGGGCGTCGAGGAGGCCAAGAAGGCGTTCTTCAAGGTGCCGCGGATCCAGGGCACCATCCCGCACCCGGTCCAGGGTGAGAAGGCTGCCGGCGTGGTGCTGCTGCGCCCGGCCGCGCCCGGTACCGGTGTGATCGCGGGTGGCTCGGCGCGCGCCGTCCTGGAGTGCGCCGGGATCCACGACATCCTCAGCAAGTCGCTGGGTTCCTCGAACTCGATCAACGTGGTGCACGCCACGGTCGAGGCGCTGCGGAACCTGGAGACCCCGGAGGCCGTGGCCGCGCGCCGTGGCCTGCCGGTCGAGGACGTCGCCCCGGCGGCCCTGCTGAAGGCGCGGGCGGAGGTGGCTTCCTGATGGCACGCCTGAAGGTGACCCAGATCCGTTCGGGCATCGGTGGTAAGCAGAACCAGCGCGACACGCTGCGCACCCTGGGGGTCAAGCGGATCGGCGACACCGCCGTCCACGAGGACCGCCCCGAGGTTCGCGGCATGGTCCGCACGGTTCGCCACCTCATCACCGTCGAGGAGGTCGACTGACATGGCGCTCAAGGTTCACCACCTGCGTCCGGCGCCCGGCGCCAAGACCGCCAAGACCCGTGTGGGTCGTGGTGAGGGCAGCAAGGGCAAGACCGCCGGCCGCGGTACCAAGGGCAGCAAGGCGCGTAACAACATCCCCGAGTACTTCGAGGGTGGCCAGATGCCGCTGCACATGCGGCTTCCGAAGCTGAAGGGCTTCAAGAGCAGGAACCGGGTGGAGTTCCAGGTCGTTAACCTGGACAAGCTCGGACAACTGTTCCCCGAAGGTGGCGAGGTCGGCGTGGCCGACCTGGTCGCCAAGGGCGCGGTCCGTCGTGGTCAGCCGGTCAAGGTGCTGGGTGACGGCGAACTGACCGTGGCACTGCAGGTCTCGGCGCACAAGTTCTCCAAGTCCGCCACGGACAAGATCCAGGCGGCCGGGGGAACCACGACCGAGGTGTGACACGAGGTCCAGGGCTCGTAACGATCGGTGCTTGATATCCTGCGCCGGTCGGACGAGCCCTGGTTCGTCTCTTGCCCAGAGGCTTAGCTAGGCCCCTGCCGTGCCCGCGGCCAGGGAAACTTGTGGGAGGACAGGGTGTTAGGCGCCTTTGCCAACGCGTTCAAGACTCCGGACCTGCGCCGGAAGATCTTGTTCGTGCTCTTCATCGTCGTGATCTTCCGGATCGGCTCGGTCGTTCCGGCGCCCGGTGTGAACGTCCAGTCGCTGCACACGTGTATCAAGATCTCGCAGGGCGGCCAGAACGCCAACCTGTACAACTTGATCAACCTGTTCTCCGGCGGCGCGCTGCTGCAGCTCGCGATCTTCGCGCTCGGCATCATGCCGTACATCACCGCCAGCATCATCCTGCAGCTGCTCACCGTGGTGATCCCGCGGCTGGAGTCGCTGAAGAAGGAAGGCCAGGCGGGTCAGGCCAAGATCACGCAGTACACCCGGTTCCTGACCGTCGGTCTGGCGATCCTGCAGTCGACCGCGTTCGTGGCGCTCGCCCGGACGCCGGGCCGGCTGTTCCAGGGCTGCAGCGAGCCGCTGCTGTACAAGGACGACTGGTTCACGATCACCGTCATCGTGCTGACCATGACCGCCGGTACCGGCGTGATCATGTGGCTCGGTGAGCTGATCACCGACCGTGGCGTCGGTAACGGTATGTCGATCCTGATCTTCACCCAGATCGTCGCGACCTTCCCGACCCAGCTGTGGAGCATCCGCAAGCAGAAGGGCATCACCACCTTCGTCGTGGTGATCGCGATCGGCCTCGTCATCATGGCGGCGGTCATCTTCATCGAGCAGGCCCAGCGCCGGATCCCGGTCCAGTACGCGAAGCGGATGGTCGGCCGGAAGATGTTCGGCGGCACGTCGACGTACATCCCGCTGAAGGTGAACCAGGCCGGTGTCATCCCGGTCATCTTCGCCTCCAGCCTGCTGTATCTCCCCGTTCTGGTCAGTCAGTTCCAGCAGGGCAAGAGCTGGTCCAACTGGATCCAGGGCAACTTGGTCAAGGGCGACCACCCGATCTACATGGCGACCTACGTCGCTCTGATCATCTTCTTCACGTACTTCTACGTCTCGATCACCTTCAACCCGAAGGAGGTCGCCGACAACATGAAGAAGTACGGCGGCTTCATCCCCGGGATCCGGGCGGGTCGGCCGACCGAGGAATACCTGAAGTACGTGTTGGACCGCATCACGCTGCCCGGCGCGATCTACCTCGCGGTGATCTCGATGATCCCGCTGGTCGCTCTCGTCCTGCTGAACGCGAGCCAGAACTTCCCGTTCGGCGGTACGTCGATCCTGATCATGGTCGGTGTCGGACTCGACACCGTGAAGCAGATCGAGAGTCAGCTGCAGCAGCGAAACTACGAAGGGTTCCTGCGCTGATGAGAATGTTGCTGATGGGTCCGCCCGGGGCGGGCAAGGGCACGCAGGCAAAGGTGCTTGCGGAACGCCTGAATATCCCGGCCGTGTCCACCGGCGACATCTTCCGTGCGAACGTGAAGGACGAGACGCCGCTGGGTGTCGAGGCGAAGCGTTACATGGACGCGGGCGACTACGTCCCGGACGAGGTCACCAACGCGATGGTGCGGGACCGGCTGTCCGAGGCCGACGCCGGCGACGGCTTCCTGCTCGACGGGTACCCGCGGACGCTGGCCCAGGTCGGCACGCTGGACGACATCCTCGCCGAGCACGGGCACAAGCTGGACGCGGTCGTGGCGCTGGTCGCCGACACCGATGTGCTGGTCGGCCGGATGCTCAAGCGCGCCCAGACCGAGGGCCGAACGGACGACTCCGAAGAGGTCATCCGGCACCGGCAGGACGTCTACACCGCCGAGACCAAGCCGCTGCTGCGGGTGTACGCCCAGCGCGGCCTGCTCGTCGAGGTGGACGGCGTGGGCGAGATCGACGAGGTCAGCGAGCGCGTGCTCGCGGCCCTCAAAACCGTCACCGAGTAAGTGATGTGCACTGATGTTTAGGGACCGCGGGATCGAGATCAAGACCCGTGAGCAGATCCTCGCCATGCGTAAGGCCGGCCTGGTGGTCGGCCGCACGCTGGAGCTGCTCCGCGGTGAGGTCCGGGCCGGCATCACCACCGGCGAGCTGGACGCGATCGCGGAGGACAACATCCGGTCCTCCGGCGCGACGCCGTCGTTCAAGGGGTACCACGGGTTCACCGGCTCGATCTGCGCGTCGGTGAACGACGAGATCGTGCACGGCATCCCGGGCGACCGGGTGCTCGCCGACGGCGACCTGATCTCGATCGACTGCGGCGCGATCGTGGACGGCTGGCACGGCGACGCCGCGATCACGGTGCCGGTCGGCGAGGTCGACGCCGAGCTGCTGGAGCTCGCGCGGATCTGCGGGGAGTCGATGTGGCGCGGTTTCGCCGCGGCCCGGCTCGGCGGCCGGCTGTCCGACATCTCGGCCGCGATCGAGGCCCACGTCCGGGCGAACTCGTCGTACGGGATCGTCGAGGACTTCGTCGGGCACGGTATCGGCTCGGCCATGCACCAGCCGCCGAACGTGCCGAACTTCGGCCGCGCCGGCCGCGGGCCGAAGCTGGTCGAGGGGATGGCGCTGGCCGTGGAGCCGATGCTCACGCTCGGCAAGCAGGAGAATCACACGCTCGAGGACGACTGGACCGTCGTCACCAACGACGGGCGGTCGGCCGCACACACAGAGCACACGTTCACTCTCACTCCGCAAGGCCCCTGGGTGCTGACCGCCATCGACGGCGGCGAGTCCGAGCTCGCCGAGCTCGGCGTGAAGTTCGGCGCCCTCGCCGACTGACGGACCACGGGGGTCCACCCGTCGGGGGACGCGGAGCGGACCGGAGCTGAGGCACACTTGAGACATGCCTCAGTACCAGCCGCACCAGCGTTTCACCGAAGCCGACCGGGACAAGATCGCCGGCCGGTTGCGGGACGCGTTCGCGGACGGCCGGCTGGACCAGCCCGAGTTCTCGTCGCGCCTCGACCAGCTCTACACCGTGCAGACGTACGGCGAGCTCGAGCCGCTGGTGCGTGACCTGCCGCCGGTGCGGACGTACCAGACGCCTGAGGTGGTCAAGGACTCCAAGCCCGCACCGGAGCCGGGCAGCTTCCCGGAGCGGAAGAAGGACAACCACCCGCAGCACCGCGGCGGGGCGATCGGCGGCTTCACCGGCGTCGTGCTGATCAACGTGGTGATCTGGTTCGTGATCGGGCTGGGCAACGGCGGCCACTGGCCGCACTTCTGGCCGGTCTGGCTGCTGATCCCGTGGGCGATCATCGCCCTCGGCGGCCTCGGCAGGCGCCGTTGACAGCGGCCCCGATGAGTCGCCGCCTGGCCGGTCCGCGTCTGCGGCCGGATCTGGCGTGGCAGGTGCATCAGGGGGCCGCGATCGTCTATGTGGTCTGGTTCGCCGTCGCCGTCCCGCTGGCGGTCGCCGGGCTGCTGCTGGAGCCCCGGTGGGTGGGGTGGATGGTGCTGGCCTGGTTCCTGGTGCTGCTCGGGTTCACGCTGGCGCTGCGGATCGCCGACGGCCGCCGCCGGCGGGAGTGGGCGGAGGCCGCCGGGCAGCTCGGCTGGCGCGTCAGCGCGTCCGCGGCGGAGCTGCTGGATCGTTGGCCGTTCCCACCGTTCGACGCGGACCCGGAGGCCGAGGTCGCCGACGTGACATCGGGCCGGCATCGCGGCCGGGAGTTCTGGACCGGGCGGTTCCGGCACAAGGTCGGGCGCCGTGAACTCGGCTTCGACTTCCTCGATCTACAGGTGGAGCGTCCGCTGCCGCCGCTGCAGGTGCTGCCCGCGGGGCTCGCGCCGGTCGCGGCGGCGAGCTTCCTGCCGTTGCCGTTGACGGTCGAGGGCCTGCCGGGGCAGTACCGCTTGTTCAACGGGCGTGAGGATCACGCGCTGGCCGTCCTGCATCCGCGGGCGGTCGAGGCGCTGGCCGAGGTACCGGCGTTCGGCTTCAGCTGCGAGGGCCGGCGGTTCGTCGCGATCCTCCCGGCGTACCGCGACGCGACCACCGCCCTCGCGCAGCTCGACGCGGCCTGCGACCTGCTGGACCTCATGCCGGAGCAGGTCTGGCGCGCGGGCGAACAGTGGGCGGCTACGCAGTCCTCAGCAGACTGACGAGCGCCGACAGATCAGCTTTGCCGTGGCCGGCTGCCACGGCCCGCTGCAGCAGTTCGCCCATCGGCGCGAGCAGCATCGGGTCGACGTCGTGTGCTTCTGAAGTGCTGATGAGGTTCTCGTAGGCAGCTGCCTGCATGGAGAGATTCGAACCGGCCGTCTCCGCAGGGCCGTTGTCGAGATCCTCGGCGATGCGGGGCAGGCTCGTGAGCATTGCCGTCAGCCATGGGCCCAGGAACTGGGTGGTGAACGGCTCCGCCGCGAGGCTCTGACCGGTGATGAGGGCCAGCGCATGCTGGGCGCCACCGAACATGCCGTACATGGCGCTCAGCAAGGCGATGTCGTACAGGGCGGCCAGCCCGGGGTCGGCGCCGACGTACGCCGGGCGTGCCGGCACAGACAGGTCGGTGCTGTGCTTCTCGAAAGCCTCCGGCTCGCCGCTGTAGAAGATGAATGCCGCTGGACCGCCGATCATCGCGGGCACAGCCATGATGCCGCCGTCGAGGTACTGCGCTCCCGCGCTCGTGAGCTGCTCTGCGGTGCCGCGGGCCTGGTCGGGTGTGCTGTTGGTGAGGTTGACGACCGTCTTGCCGGTGAGGTCGATGCCGTCGAGTGTGCTGCGGACGGTGTCGTCGACGAGCAGGCACACGACGACCAGCGGACTGGCCGCGATCGCCTCGGCCGCTGTGGTGGCGCGTACGACGTCGAGTTCGGGCGAGCGGCCGGGGGTGCGGTTCCAGACGGTGGTCGGGTGGCCGGCGGTCAGGAAGGCCCTGGCGAGGGCGGTTCCCATCGCGCCGAGCCCCAGGACGGTGACAGGTGTCTTCATGCGGTCCACCCTGGATCCCACGCTTTAGGATGGACAAGTACCCACTAAATAGTCAGGTACTGACGGAAGGGTAAGTATGCGCCCGTACACGTGTGGCCTGGACGCCGCGGCGGATGTGATCGGCGGGAAGTGGAAGCCGCGCATCCTTTGGGCGCTGCATCACGGCCCGCTGCGGTTCGGCGAGCTGCGCCGGGAGATCTCCGGCGTCACGGAGAAGATGCTGATCCAGCAACTGCGCGAGCTGGAGTCGCGGGGCATCGTGCACCGGGAGGTCTTCCACCAGGTGCCACCGAAGGTCGAATACTCACTCACTGAACTCGGAGTGTCACTCAACGTCGCGCTGATGCCCTTGGACGACTGGGGCGCCGAGCACATGGCGCAGCTGGAGAGTACCCGCTGAGGCCCCAATTGGGCTCAATGCCGCGCGTGGCGTACACTTTTTCCTTGGCTCTTTGTAGCCATAGCCAGTCACGTCTACAGAAGTGCGAGGACATGCCCAAAAAAGAGGGAGTAATCGAACTCGAGGGCACCATCGTCGAGGCCCTGCCGAACGCGATGTTCCGTGTTGAGCTGTCCAACGGGCACAAAGTGCTCGCGCACATCAGCGGCAAGATGAGGCAGCACTACATCCGGATCCTCCCCGAGGACCGGGTCGTCGTGGAGCTGTCGCCGTACGACCTCACCCGGGGTCGCATCGTCTATCGGTACAAGTAAGACCCACCAACACCTGTCGAAGAAAGTAGCTCGATGAAGGTCAATCCGAGCGTCAAGAAGATCTGCGACAAGTGCAAGGTGATCCGCCGGCACGGTCGGGTCATGGTGATCTGCGAGAACCCGCGGCACAAGCAGCGGCAGGGCTGACCAGCCCACGCAGGAACACGGCACTTTCGCACCACAGCGCGCATGCTCGTCCGGGATCCGTCCCGGGCGTCGCCCCCGGAACAGAGGCCGGGGCCTTGCCGGTGAACACACAACTCACCGAGGCGGGCAAGGACGCAGCGCGCCACCACACCTCTGCCGACGAAAGGAACACCGCCACATGGCACGCCTCGTAGGAGTCGACCTGCCGCGCGACAAGCGCATCGAGGTCGCCCTCACGTACATCTTCGGTGTGGGCCGCACGCGCGCCCAGGAAACGCTGAAGAACACCGGGGTCTCCCCGGACAAGCGCGTCCACGAGCTGGGCGACGACGAGCTGGTCAAGCTCCGGGACTGGATCGAAGGCAACTACAAGATCGAAGGTGACCTCCGTCGCGAGGTGACCGCGGACATCCGCCGCAAGATCGAGATCGGGTCGTACCAGGGTCGCCGGCACCGCAGCGGGCTTCCGGTGCGCGGTCAGCGCACGCGGACCAACGCCCGTAGCCGCAAGGGTCGCCGTAAGGCGATCGCCGGCAAGAAGAAGAAGTGACCCGGATGACTGTCGACCACCCCAGGAGCAACTGACCTATGCCTCCCAAGAGCCGCACCGCGGCCGGCGCGAAGAAGGTGCGCCGCAAGGAGAAGAAGAACGTGGCCGCCGGCCACGCGCACATCAAGAGCACGTTCAACAACACGATCGTGACGATCACCGACCCGACCGGCGCGGTCATCTCGTGGGCCTCCGCGGGCACCGTCGGCTTCAAGGGTTCGCGCAAGTCCACCCCGTTCGCCGCGCAGATGGCCGCCGAGGCCGCCGGGCGCCGCGCGATGGAGCACGGCATGCGCAAGATCGACGTGTTCGTGAAGGGTCCCGGCTCCGGCCGTGAGACCGCGATCCGTTCGCTGGGTGCGGTCGGCCTCGAGGTCGGCACCATCCAGGACGTCACCCCTGTTGCCCACAACGGCTGCCGCCCGCCCAAGCGGCGCCGGGTCTGACCCAGAGAGGAGCACGAAAATGGCCCGTTACACCGGACCCATGACCAAGAAGTCGCGCCGTCTCGGGGTCGACCTCGTCGGTGGCGACAAGGCGTTCGAGCGTCGTCCGTACCCGCCGGGTATGCACGGCCGCGGCCGCCCGAAGGAGAGCGAGTACCTGCTGCAGCTGCGCGAGAAGCAGAAGGCGCGCTACTCGTACGGCGTTCTCGAGAAGCAGTTCCGCCGGTACTACGAGGAGGCCTCGCGGCGCTCCGGCAAGACCGGTGACAACCTGCTGCAGATCCTGGAGTCCCGGCTGGACAACGTGGTGTACCGCGCCGGCCTGGCCCGGACCCGCCGGCAGGCGCGTCAGCTCGTCGTGCACGGTCACTTCACCGTGAACGGCATCAAGGTGAACATCCCGTCGTACCGCGTCTCGGCGCACGACATCATCGATGTCAAGCCGAAGTCGGTGGAGACGACGCCGTTCATCATTGCCCGGGAGACGCACTCCGAGCGCGTCGTCCCGGCCTGGCTCGAGGTGATGCCGGAGCGTCTGCGGATCCTCGTCCACCAGTTGCCGACCCGGCAGCAGATCGACACCCAGGTCGCCGAGCACCTGATCGTCGAGCTCTACTCGAAGAACTGACCCGGTTCCGGCCGGCGGCCTCCTGGCCGCCGGCCGGATCGGTGCGTTCTTCACTCGCGACCTCAAATAGTGGTCGTCGCGACACAGAAGGAACAAGAAGTTGCTTATCGCACAGCGCCCCACCCTGACCGAAGAGGTCGTCGACGAGTACCGCTCGCGGTTCGTGATCGAGCCGCTGGAGCCGGGCTTCGGCTACACCCTCGGCAACTCGATCCGCCGGACCTTGCTGTCCTCCATCCCGGGGGCGGCCGTCACCAGCATCAAGATCGACGGTGTCCTGCACGAGTTCTCCACCGTTGCCGGGGTCAAGGAAGACGCCACCCAGCTGATCCTGAACCTCAAGGACCTGGTCGTCTCCTCCGAGCACGACGAGCCGGTCACCATGTACCTGCGCAAGCAGGGCCCCGGTGACGTCACCGCCGCCGACATCGCGCCGCCGGCCGGTGTCGAGGTGCACAACCCGGACCTGAAGATCGCCACCCTGAACGAGAAGGGCCGGCTCGAGATGGAGCTGGTCGTCGAGCGGGGCCGCGGCTACGTGTCCGCCGTCCAGAACAAGTCCGCCGACGCGGAGATCGGCCGGATGCCGGTCGACTCGATCTACTCGCCGGTGCTCAAGGTCACCTACAAGGTCGAGGCCACCCGTGTCGAGCAGCGCACCGACTTCGACCGCCTGGTGGTCGACGTCGAGACCAAGCCGTCGATGCTGCCCCGCGACGCCGTCGCGTCGGCCGGTAAGACGCTGGTCGAGCTGTTCGGCCTGGCCCGCGAGCTGAACGTCGAGGCCGAGGGCATCGACATCGGCCCGTCGCCGGTCGACGAGCAGATGGCCGCCGACCTGGCGCTGCCCGTCGAGGACCTGCAGCTGACCGTCCGGTCGTACAACTGCCTCAAGCGCGAGGGCATCCACACCGTGGGTGAGCTGATCTCGCGCAGCGAGCAGGACCTGCTGGACATCCGGAACTTCGGCTCCAAGTCGATCGACGAGGTCAAGCTGAAGCTGGCCGAGATGGGCCTGTCGCTGAAGGACTCCCCGCCCGGGTTCGACCTCCGCGCCGCGTCCGGTGCCTACGGCAACGAGGCGGACGACGAGGACGAGAGCTTCGCCGAGACCGAGCAGTACTGAGCTGACCAAAGGCCCGTCGGGCCGTATCCCCACGGCTCGACGAGCCTGAGATTCCTGGAGTTATGAGATGCCTACCCCCACCAAGGGTGCCCGGCTGGGCGGCAGCCCGGCGCACGAGAAGCTGATCCTCAGCAACCTCGCGACGTCGCTGTTCGAGCACGGCGCCATCACCACCACCGCGGCCAAGGCCAAGCGCCTGCAGCCGCTGGCGGAGCAGATGATCACCAAGGCGAAGCGTGGTGACCTGAACTCGCGCCGCCAGGTGATGAAGCGGATCAAGGACAAGAGCGTCGTGCACGTGCTCTTCACCGAGATCGGCGAGCGGTACGCCGACCGTCCGGGTGGCTACACCCGGATCACCAAGCTCGGCCCGCGCAAGGGCGACAACGCCCCGATGGTGAAGATCGAGCTGGTCGAGGCCCTGGCCGACAGCCCGAAGGCCAAGAAGACCGCCGCGAAGAAGGCTCCGGCCAAGAAGGCGGCCGCTCCGAAGGCCGAGGAGAAGGCCGACGAGCCGCAGGACGAGGCCAAGGTCGAGGACGTCCAGGACGAGAAGGTCCAGGACGTCGTCGCCGAGGACACCACGACCGAGGACGCGAAGACGGACGACAAGTAAGTCATTCGCTGGTAGTCAGCGCAGAGCCCCTCGCCGCACGGTGAGGGGGCTCTGTTGCGTTAGATTGCCGTGTGCGCTGGCGGATCGACCTCAGGTATGACGGAGCAGCCTTCCACGGGTGGGCCCGTCAGGAAGGTCTCCGTACCGTGCAGGGCGAGCTCGAGGAAGCGGTCCGCGTCGTACTGCGGCTGCCGGAGCCGGTGACTGTGACCTGTGCCGGCCGGACGGACACCGGGGTGCACGCCCGCGGGCAGGTCACCCATGTGGACGTAGAAGGCGCTGTGGACCCGCTGAGGCTTCTCAGAGGGCTGAACGGCGTCCTGCCCGCCGATGTAGCTGTCACGGCCGTTACGGCGGCCCCAGAGGGCTTTGACGCCCGGTTCTCGGCTCTGGCGCGCCGCTACGTGTACCGGCTGTGCGACGACCCGGCCGGCTGGGACCCGCTCACCCGGGGACACGTGCTGCGGGTGGGCCGTCCGATGGATGTGGACCGTATGAACGCGGCCGCGACCGGTCTGCTCGGGGAACACGACTTCGCGGCGTTCTGCAAGAAGCGGGAGGGTGCCAGCACAGTGCGGGCTTTGCTGGAGTTCTCCTGGCAGCGGACGGGTGTCGGGCAGCTGGAGGGCACTGTGATCGCAGATGCGTTCTGTCACTCGATGGTGCGGGCTCTGGTGGGCTCGATGATCCCTGTGGGCGACGGACGCCGGGACGTTTCCTGGCCCGCAGCGGTGCTGGCCGGGAAGGTGCGGGACTCCGCCGTGTCCGTCCTGCCGGCGCACGGGCTGACACTGGAGGAAGTGCGCTACCCGGCAGACGACGAGCTGGCCGCGCGGGCTTTGCAGGCACGTCAGGTCAGGGGAGAGGTGCATCAGCGTGGGTGACCACTTCTTCTCGGCGGATCCGCAGTCGACGGACGTACGGCGTACCGTCGAGGCCCGGATCTGGGGACGGCCGTACGTCTTCACCACGGCGACCGGAGTGTTCTCCCGGGACCGCTTGGACATCGGTACGTCGGTGCTGCTGCGCTCGGTGGAACCGCCGACCGGGCCGGGGACCTTCCTCGACCTGGGGGCCGGCTACGGACCCATCGCCTGCGCGCTGGCGGTGGAGGCTCCGGAAGCGACGGTGTGGGCGGTCGATGTGAACAACCGCGCGCTGGAGCTCACCCAGGTGAACGCGGAGGCGGCCGGCGTCGCGGACCGCGTACGCGCGGCGCTGCCGGACGACGTACCCGACGACGTGCGATTCGACCAGATCTGGTCGAACCCGGCGATCCACATCGGCAAACCCGAACTCCACAAGATGCTGCTGCGCTGGCTGAGCCGTCTCGCGCCGGACGGGACCGCCTGGTTCGTGATCGGAAAGAATCTGGGCGGTGACTCGCTGCAGCGATGGCTGACCGACCAGGGATACCCGTCCGAGCGGGTCGGCAGCGCCAAGGGATTCCGGGTGCTGCGGACCCGCCGGGAATAACTTGCCGCAGGCATCTATGCCCGGGGTAGGGTCGCGCTGATGACGCAAACGCCGCACCCGGAGCCGGATCCGCGCTGGTCGTTCGACGACGAGCGCGCCTACGAGTCCGCGCGGAACCGGATCGGCGCGGTGATCGCGGCGTACAGCGCCCGGATCGGGGATGCCGAGGACGCCGGCGACGACGCCGAGGCGGATCGGCTGGCCGCGGCGTCCGCGGAGTACGAGGAGCTGCGGCGCCGGCTGTCCCCGGACGACGGGGGCGAGATCGCGCGGATCAACGCGGAGTTCCCGGAGTTGCTGGCCCGGGTTCGCGCCGGGCGGCAATGAGCCGGCTGTCGAAGGAGAAGCTGGGGGAGTTCTACCTGCGGCGGATCCGGCCGGGACTCGCCGGGCACGGCCGTGGGCGCCCGCCGTGGCGGCAGCCGACCGTGCTGTTCATCGCGGGGCAGCCCGGCGCGGGCAAGACCACGATGCAGGCGGCGGCGATCGACCGCCTCGGCATGAAGAACGCGTACGTCGTGGACCACGACGAGCTGCTCGAGAAGCACCCGAACTATGCGCGGGGGGCGCTGGAGGACGACTACAGTGCCTCCGGGGTGTACGGGCAGGACGCGAGCGCGTGGCGCGGCTGGGCGTTGCAGGACGTGCAGGCCCGGCGGATGGACGTCGTCGTACCGTTCCCGATCGCCGGACAGTACGACCTCGACCTGATGAGGCAGTTCCAGGACAAGGGGTATCGGGTCGAGGTCGCGCTCGCGGCGGTGCACGAGTCGCAGAGCCAGCTCGGGATCATGGAGCGGTTCCTCGACGGGCGGCAGGAAGCCGGGTACGGGCGCTGGATCGGTGCTGATCAGCACGATCAGATCTACCGGGACATGCTCGGCACGGCCGACGCGATCGAGATGCAGGGGCTCGCCGACGCCTTGCACGTGTACCGCCGGGGCGAGGCCGAGCCGGTGTTCACGAACGAGCGGAAGAAGGGCGTCTGGCAGCACCAGATCGGCTCGACCCGCTGGGCGATCGAGAGCGAGCGGAACCGCCCGTGGACGGACCGCGAGGTCAACCACTTCGTTCGCGGCTACAACAGGCTGGCCGCTCTGGCCCAGCGCCCGCTCAAGGACCACTTCAAGGCGATCCCCCTGATGGCGTCCAACGAAGGCCGGCGCCTCCTGGCCAAACTGCACCACACAGCCGCCCCCAAGCTGGCCGAACACCGACACCTGGCCACTCTGAAAGCGCAGGCCGACGCCGCGCGAGCCCAAGAGCAGCAGGCGCCTCCGCGGCCGGTGCAGGCTCCGCATGGGCAGTTCGTGGCGCAGCCGTGGCAACAGCAGCGGGGGCATGACTGGCAAGCGTTTGCGGTTCGGTTACAGGCAGAGCAGAGCCCCGCGTCTGGTATCTCTGTGCCTGGGACCGACGCACACCAGCAGGGTGAGCAGCGGCCTCAGCGGGGACAAGGCGCGGCTCGGGACGAACGAGGCGGCGGAGGCAGCGGTCAGCTGGCGCGCTGACCCGACCGTGCCGGTACTGCAACGAAGAGCGGCACACCGGCGTCCTGAGGGGTATGGAGGCAGTCTTGGCGGCAGCGGAGGTGCGGACGGAGCCGCTCGACTTCGAGGCATGGGTCACCGAGAAGGCCGATGCCCTGTTGCGGTTCGCCTACGTCCTCACCGGCGACGCGAATCTGGCCGAGGACGCCGTACAGGACGCTCTGACCACAGCCTGTGCGCGCTGGGGGCGGGTGAGCCGTGCCGACGACCCCGAGGCGTACGTGAAGCGCATGGTGGTGAACGCACACATCTCCTGGTGGCGGAGGTTCCGCCGGCGTGAGGCGCCGGTGGACGACCCGGTTCGCACCGCACGAGCCGTCGGGGACGGTACGGCGGCGCGCGCCGAGTCGGATGCCATCTGGGCCTTGTGCGCGACGCTCCCGGACAAGCAGCGGGCAGCCGTCGTACTGCGGTTCTACGAGGAGCTGTCGTACGCCGAGATCGCCCAGCTGCTGCACTGCGCGGAAGCGACCGCCCGCTCGCATGTGCACCGCGCACTGGCAGCACTGAAGACCACACTGAGCAGCGAACGAGGGACGGAAGGAGCCGAGAATGCCTGAGCACGATCCTGAGCGGGAGCTCGGCCCCAAGATCACCTCGGCGCTCCAGGGCCACGCGGACACGCAGGGGATGCAGACGACCGCTCTGGCGCGGGAGGCCCGTCGGCGCGTGCACCGGCGCCGCCAGGGGATGTCGGTGGTGGCCGCCGCGGTCCTGGTGGCGGCAGCAGTGGGCGGCGTCTGGAGCGTGATGGGCAGTGATTCGCCGGTCGCCACGAGCCACAGCGACTCGGCCGGCGAAGGCAAGGCTGTGGCCCCGGAGCGGACGTCGCAGGGCGTCCGGCCGAATGCGGCGGAGAACACCGCCTGTCCGGCGCAGCATCCGATCCAGCAGGTCGCCGGGCCGAGCGACGTTCCGACCGGGACCGGGCTCGACCTGAACACTCCGGTGACGGGTCTGACCGCGTGCCGCTACAGCACAGGGCAGGGCGGTCTGCTCGGACAGATGCAGTTCGACGGCGCGGTGGCGCAACAGGTCGTCGACGCGATCAAGGTGCTCCCGGAGCGGAATCCGGAGCTACCGGTCTTCAAGTGCGCGCCACAGGTTACTAAGCCGTCCGAGGCGATCGCACTGCGCTTCGCCACGGCAAGTGGCGTCAAGGAGATCTGGGTGGTGTACGACGGCTGCACGGACGCCGGCTTCTTCACCGGCACGCACACCTACGGTCTGTTCTCCGCACCGCTGAAGCTGTTCATGAAGGACTCGGTCCGCCCGTCCGGTGGTACCTACCTGAGCGCGCTGAAGGACTGGTAGCTCACTCGACGCCGCGGTCCGGCCTCTTGGCGGACTTGATGGACCGCACGTTGTCGGGGCGGTCGCCGCTCGCTGTCTGGGCGGCGGCGTGCCGGCTCGGTGCCGTGTGTGACCACAGGAACTGCTGCAGCCTGGCGATCTCCTGCTCGCGTTCGTTCGGGTAGAGCTGCTCCGGCAGCTGCTGGTAATAGGCCTGCTCGCGCCCCGCGACCGGACGCTGCGCCGGCCATCCGGCCTCAGCCCAGATCTGCCGGACCTCGTCCTCACGGTCCCGGAACGTCTCCAATGCCGAGTCCGGCAGTTCCGGCGGCTCCACGCCCGGGTGCTCGGCGTTCCAGGACTCGTAGTGGTCCTTGATGGTGTCGAGGTTCGTCTCGAACTCCAGCGCCGTCCACTCCGCCGAGCTGTCGCCCCATCTGTACTTCACACCCGGATCCGTGAGCCGGCTGTGCTCCGTCATCGCCAGTCCGCCGAGCCCGCGCCGCAGTGGCCCGGTCAGGTGCTCGCGCAGCTGGGCCCGGTGCGCGTCGGGGACCAGGTCGCCGACCTGGTGATCGATTGCCCGGTCGGCGATCACGGCGAACCGCTGCGTTCGCTCGGTGCTCTCGACCAGGTCGCGAAGCTGGTTCACGCCCAGGCCGGTGGCGCCTGCCAGCGGGTACATCAGCCGGCTGGTGGCCGCCGTGTACGCCGGGAACGCGGACATGTGGCCGTGCGGCAACGAGTGCTCGGTCAGATCCTCGGAGATCCGGCCGACGTACCGCTGGGTGAACTCGTCGGCCAGGCCGCGCTCGAGTGCGAGGTCCTCCCACGATCCGTTCGGCGTCGCGCCCGGCGCCGACTCGTCACCGAACTGCGACAGTGAGAGCCGCGCCTGGAAGACCGCCATCTCGGTCGCGCTCGAGGCCGCCCACCGCTCGTCGCGGGTCGGGGTCTGCGCCGCCGCGTAGACGGCCCGTGCCGGGTCGAGCACGTGCTTGCGACTGATCGTCATGCTGCCGTCGGTGTGGTAGATCCCGCTGATGTCACCGTCCTGCTCGTACAGCTTCCCGTTCCAGTGCGAGTCGCGGCCGGCGTACTCGGCGGCCTTGGCGACGACCGACGCGACCCACTCGTACTCCCAGGTGCCGGGCAGGATCTCCGGACCGCGCCGGAGGAGCTCGTTCACCGGCTGCCCTCCGCGAGGCCGGCGATCTGCTCCGCGAGCGAGCTGTTCATCAGCAGAAGGGCGGCCCGCTGGTCAGCCGCTGCCTGCGGGACCAACTGCCCGATCCGCTGCAGTGCCTGCTCCAACTGGGCGATCCGGTCCTGCCCCTGGGCCGCCGACATCGTCGCTTCGCCGTACAGCCGCTGCGCCTCGCGATACGCGTCCATCCGTACCTTTCCCTCACCTCAGGACGCCGTCGATCATTCCTCGTCAGAGGGTCGCCTAGCGGGCCTGCCCGCCGTTGGAGGGCGGCAGCCGCCAGACGGAGCGGGCCGCGGCTGCGGCACCCGACGCTGCTGCTCCTGCTGCCCCGCCGCCGGCCGCGGTTCCGCCACCCGCCAGGCCGGAGTGGGCGCCGGAGTCGAGGAACTGCCGCAGATGGGTGGTTTCCAGGTCGATGGACGGCCGGCCGTAGTACGCCTCGATGCGCTGGACCTGCGCCCGCTCCTGCGCCGACATCGGCATCCGCGGCGGATGGTCACCGTGCGCGCGGTAGTGCTGCTCGATCCCCGCCAACTGCTGTTCCACGGTACGCAAGGCACGCTCCGCGTGTTCGTGTCCCAGGTTGTCGAGCGCCCGCTGGTCGCCGGTCGGTGACTCGTGATCGGTCATCGCGGCGAGTTCGTCGAGCAGCGGGCGGGTGAGCGCCAGCCGGACCTGGGACCGGTGCTCCGGAGGCATCAGGCCGTCCAGGCGGGCGTCGATGAGCAGGTCCGCCATGGCGTTGTAGCGCTGCAGCCGCGGTGCGTCCTGGATCGCCGAGACGATCTCGTGGCGCGGCCGGCCGGTGAGTTCCTGCAGGCCGAGCACGACGCCCTCGACGCTGCCCCGATAGCCCGGGTACACCGAGCCGATCCGCGCCTGGGTGCTCCCGGGGATCGCCCGATCCATGCCGGTGCCCTCCATGACCGCCGTCGTGAGGCGCTTCGCCTTCAGCTCCGCGAAGCCTTCGCTGAGCGCCATGTCCGCGGGACCGAGTTCCCGAATCGCATCGGGCGCGGCCGGATCGCCGAGCTCGGCCTGGTGATGGTCGGTCTCGTGGATGACGACGGCCGTGGCGAGCCGGATCAGCTGGTGATCGTGGTAGCTCAGCTCTTCCGGGGCGTCGTACCCGCGCAGCACCGGGTCGAGAACGTGCTCCCGGCTGACTGTCATCGGTCCGTTCGGGGTCGCCGCGGCGAACACTCCGCTGGTCTCCTCGAACAGCCGCCGGTCCCACCGCGACGGCCTGCCGGTACGACGCTCGGTCGCGGCGACGACGCTCGCGACCCACGCGTACTCGCGGGTGCCGGGCAGGATCTCCGGGCCGGGGACGGACAGCACGGGCGTCACGATAACCGCTCGCGTGGGGCTTGCCGGTCCCGTCAGACTGGGGGAATGGGTCACGTGGATGTCGCCGGGATCGGGTACGAGCTGCCGGACGGGCGGGTGTTGCTGGACGACGTCACGTTCCGGGTCGGTGACGGTGCGAAGGTGGCGCTGGTCGGTGCCAACGGCTCCGGGAAGACCACGCTGACCAGGATCATCGCCGGTGACCTGAAACCGCACAGCGGCAGCATCTCCCGGTCCGGCGGGCTGGGCGTGATGCGCCAGTTCGTCGGCTCGGTGCGCGACGAGTCGACCGTGCGGGACCTGCTCCTCGGCGTCGCGCCGGAGGCGATCCAGCAGGCTGCGGCCAAGCTGGACAAGGCCGAGCTGGCGATGATGGAGGCCGACGACGAGAAGACCCAGCTGCGGTACGCGCAGGCGGTCGCGGACTGGGGCGAGGTCGGTGGGTACGACGCCGAGGTCCTCTGGGACGTCTGTACGACGGCCGCGCTCGGCGTGCCGTTCGACCGCTGTCGCTGGCGTGCGGTGAAGACGCTGTCCGGCGGTGAGCAGAAGCGGCTGGTGCTGGAGGCGTTGCTGCGCGGTCCGGACGAGGTGCTGATGCTGGACGAGCCGGACAACTACCTCGACGTACCGGGGAAGCGGTGGCTGGAGGAGCAGCTGCGTGGCTCCGACAAGACCGTGCTGTACATCAGCCACGACCGGGAGCTGCTGGCCAACACCGCCACCCGGATCGTCACCGTGGAGCTCGGCGCCGCGGGTAACACCGCGTGGACGCACGGCGGCGGGTTCGCGACGTACCACGAGGCCCGGCGGCACCGGTTCGAGCGTTTCGAGGAGCTGCGCAAGCGCTGGGACGAGGAGCACGCGAAGCTCCGCGCACAGATGCTGATGTACAAGCAGAAGGCCGCGTACAACTCCGACATGGCGTCGCGCTACCGCGCCGCACAGACCCGGCTGCGTAAGTTCGAGGAGGCCGGCCCGCCGCAGGCCCTGCCACGTGAGCAGAAGGTCAGCATGCGTCTGACCGGCGGCCGCACCGGCAAGCGGGCCGTGGTGTGCACACAGCTCGAGCTGACCGGGCTGATGAAGCCCTTCGACCTGGAGGTCTGGTACGGCGAACGCGTCGCGGTCCTGGGGTCGAACGGCTCCGGCAAGTCCCACTTCCTGCGGCTGCTCGCGAACGGCGGTTCGGATCCGGACGTGGAGCACCAGCCCGTCGGCGACATCCAGATCGCGTCCGTGGCGCACACTGGCAAGGCCAAGCTCGGTGCACGGGTGCGGCCCGGCTGGTTCGCGCAGACGCACGAGCATCCGGAGCTGGTCGGCCGGACGCTGCTGGAGATCCTGCACCGGGGTGACGACCACCGGGACGGCATGGGACGTGAGCTGGCCTCGCGCAAGCTGGACCGGTACGAGCTGGCGCATGCGGCCGAGCAGACCTTCGACAGCCTGTCCGGCGGTCAGCAGGCCCGTTTCCAGATCCTGCTGCTGGAGCTGTCCGGTGCGACTCTGCTGCTGCTCGACGAGCCCACCGACAACCTGGACGTCGAGTCGGCCGAGGCGCTGGAGGAGGGGCTGGACTCCTTCGACGGCACGGTCCTCGCAGTGACCCACGACCGCTGGTTCGCCCGTGGCTTCGATCGTTACCTGGTGTTCGGCGCCGACGGCTCGGTCTACGAGCCCGACGAGCCGGTCTGGGACGAGGGTCGCGTGGAACGGGCACGCTGACCCTTACAGTTCTCGCGTGACAGGCGCTCTCGCAGCCCGGTGGGCCCGCACCGTCGTCCCGAGCTGGACCTACCGGTGGCTGTTACCGGCGGTCTGGCTCGGGGCGATCCTGGCGTCGGTGATCGGCGACACCAGCAACTGCTCGGTCGAGCACCCGACGGTCTGCGGACCGGACCGGACGTTCTCACTGGCGATGATTGCCTGCCTCGCGTCGCTCGCCCTGCTGTGGTGGCAGCCGATCGTCGCAGCGCTGGCCGGCCTGGTGTTCATGGCGCTCGACCTCCGGTACGACGATGTGGCCTCTGCGCGCGTCGCGTGGACCGTCTACGGGGCCTTGTGTGCCGTACTGCTGGTCTGGGTCTTCACGAGCCGCCTTCGCCAACGGTCACTGGCCGGGCGGATGCATCCGGAGCGGGTCCAGATACCTGAGGCCGCAAGGATCGGTGTGACCAGCAGACTGCTCGTGGCGGTCGCCCTGGCTCTGGTGGGTGCTGCCGCGTTCGGCGTGATGAGCTGGCAGGACCAGCGCGAGGAAATCCATCTCCGACGTGCCGTCGAGCAGACTGCTGTTGCGAAGAGCCTGAACGACGAAGGGGAACTCGCTCTCCAGTTGCCCGACGGCAGCAGCCGCACGGTGTCCGTGGCGGGCGACTACGACACCGGCGAGCAGATCCCGATCCTCGTCGACCCTGCCGACCGCGACTGGCTCCGGCTGCGAGCTGAGCTGGCCGACTACACCTTCTGGTACACGGTGGCCGGTGGTGCGTGGTTGCTGTCCCTCCTGTTCGCGCTGCGCGACCTCCGGCTCCGCCGAGCGCGTCCACAGAGATCCTGGAGCGGGCCGGCCACGCCGGTCCGGATCGATCCGCACGTTTCCGGTGCCTTCACGGTCCGGTCCGCCGACGGTACGGTCCTGCTGGGCTTCCTCGAGGCCGGCCTGGACGACGAGGAAGGCGATCTGCGGCTGCTCGAGGCCTTCAGCGCGCTCGACGACGAAGAGCAGGGCGACGCGCCGGCCAAGCTCAAGCGCGAGTGGGCGCAGACGCTGAAGCGGTACCGCGGTGACGCGCTGCTGGTCGGAGACCTTGCCGAGGGCAGTTGGCCGACGCTGGTCTTCGGCGGCCAAACGCTCAGGCCGGTCAGCCCGTTCCGGGCGCCCAGAAAGCTGCCCTGGCACGACGAGACCGCCAGCAGCCTGCCGACGGACTTCGAGCCGGCCGAGGACCTGCCCACCGCGCCGCCTGTCGAGCCGGCGCGGGATGTGCCGACCCTGCCCTGGGAGGTCCCGCTGCAGGCCAGGTCCTGGTGGAGTCTGCCGGCGCTCATCGCCGTACTGCTCGTGGGGCCGCTTGCCGTCGGGGCTTTCGCGAACTGGGGTGACTGGTACGCCGCGTTCATGGCGACCCTGGTCGGCGCGCAGTTGGCGCATTCGCTCGGCTCTCGGGCACTGTTCCGGGTGACTGCAACAGCGACCGACCTGTGGATCCGCACCGGGTGGACCGACCGGCGCCTGTCCTGGCGGACCGTGGAGTCGGTCGAGGTCGAGGACGAGGCCCTCAGCCTGGAAGCGGGGGACGACTGGCACGTCGTCGGCGGCATCGCGGACAAGGACCTGCCCCAGGTCGCCGCGGTGTTCGAGACGCTCCGGCTGCGCTCCCACACCGGCCTGCCGGAGGAGCCCGTCACCAGTCGACCGTCGCCGGTGCTGCTCATCAACGCGGTCTACGTCGCGGTCTGCGGACTCATCCTCGCTCTGACCCGCTGGAACCCGTTCTAGGGCGCCACGCACCAGCCGTCGCGGTACGCCGCCCAGTGCTGGTCGGTGGCCGCGAAGTCGACGTACAGGGCGAGGCCGAAGTTCTGGTGAGGTGTGTCGCCCAGGCCGAGGCGTGCGCCGCGGACCGCCGCGCTGACTGTCTCCGCATTGCCCCAGTGCGCGGCGTTGTTCTCCCAGTACGCCGGGAGGCCCATGAGAAGGTCTGTGCCGGGTGGAGTGACCTCCAGCGCCAACTTGGTCTGCTTGGCGACATAGCCGCCGTACAGGGACTCCAGAGGCAGTGCGGTGTCGTAAGACATGACAGCGATCTGGTTGACGCGTTCGGCGACCTGACGGAAGTAGTCCTGCGACCACCACTTGTCGACCGGGATCGCATGCAGGTACCAGAGCGGGTCGATCTGCGCCGCCGCGACCGACAGCGTCGTACCGAGCGCGCGCGTCTCGTCCAGTACGGCGAGGTACCCCGCGGAGCCGGACCGTACCGGCTCGAAGTCGTAGTGGATGCCCTGGAAACCCTGCTGCAGAACGGCGGACGCCGACTCCACGACCCGCCGGCGGACGGCCGCGTCGTCGAGGTTCATGCCCGGGTCCTTGCCCGGTTGGACGACGTCGCCGAGCCAGGCCTGGACGCGGACGCCGGGGGCCGCGGCACGGACCGCGTCGACGAACCAGCGCGCCTTCGGCGAGACCTTTGCCAACGGCAACGAGCCGTCGTGCTCCAGTGGACCCGTGTGCACGTACAGGTCGCGGATGCCGGTGCCCTGCAGGCGCTGCGCCAGCGCGGTCACGTCGGCGGCGGTCTTCCGGCCGTCGACCCAGGCATGGCCGAGCCACAACGCATCCTGGTTGCGGGTCCGGCCGGACGGCTCGCCGGAGTAGTGCATGCGCAGCGAGACGGCGTACGTTCCGAGCGGTACGACGATCAGCAGAACGGCCGCGACCGTCGCCGACACCAGGACTCGACGCAGACGGGACCAGGACCGCCGGCGGCGCCTCACGAACGCGGCCGCAGGCCGTCGTACACGATGGCGAGCATGCGGTCGCGGGTCTCCGGGTCGAGCTTGGCCGCGGTCGCGCCGCGGGACGCTCCGATGAGCAGCGCATAGACCTCGGGCAGCTCGGCATCCGCGCGCACCGCGCCGGCCTTCTGCGCCGCGGTCAGCAACCCGCTGAATGCCGCTCGCATCCCGCGCCCGGCCTCCTGGGTCTCTTCGCCGGCGGCCGCGCCCGCAGCGGTCAGTGCTTCGCCGATCGCCAGCTTCGACGCGGACTCTGCCACGACCTGGGTGAAGAACTCGAAGAACGCCGTCCCCGGGTCGTCGCTGCCGGTCAGCTCCAGTGCGCGGTCCCGGATCCGCTCCAGGCGCAGCGTCAGGACCGCCTCGAGCAGTTCGGTCTTGGTCGCGAAGTGCCGGAAGACGGTGGCGATCCCGACCCCGGCCAGCTTGGCCACGTCGTCGGTCGACGCGCCCGGCGACCGCCCGAAGACGTCGTCCGCGGCCGTCATGATCCTGGCCCGGTTGTCCCGTGCGTCTGCTCGCACCCCAGCTCCCCTCCGTCGCCCTCAGCCTAGAAGACGCGGCGAACCGCGGCCGGGTTGTAAACGAAGTCGTGACTCCATATATTCGAAGTCATCACTCCGTTTAACCCCGTGAGGTATCCGATGACTCCTGAACAGGTCTTCCTGAAGCTGGTGCACGGCGTCGCCGACCGCGACTTCGCCGTGCTGCCGGAGCTGTACGCCGAGCAGACCGACGTGCGACACCCGATGAACCCGTACGGCGACCACCCGCTGCTCAGCCGGGACGCGCTCCGCGAGCACTTCGGCGGCGTCGGCCCGCGGGTCACCGAGGTGGTGCGTTTCCAGCCCGACGACATCCGCGTCCACGAGACGACGGACCCCGAGGTGATCGTGGCGGAGTTCGAGTACGCCGGCACGATCCTGGCCACCGGCGCGCCGTTCCGCGTGCCGGCGATCTTCGTCCTGCGGGTCCGCGACGGCCTGATCGTGGAGTCCCGCGACTACATCGACCACCTCGCGATGATCCGCGCCCGCGGCCAGGTCGGCGATCTCGTCGCGCACCTGACGGAACCGGCAAGCACCCCGGCCGCGTCGTAGTCGGCAGAGGCGCCGAACGGCCCCGGACCGAGGCATCAAGCCCGCCCGGGGCCGTTTCCAACCCGCAGGTGACGACGCCGCCCTGTCCCGGACGTGCCAGAAGTTCCGCAGGTACTCGTCGTGCACCGCGCCGGACAGTTTCTCCCTGAACAGCGGAACGGCCCCCGACCGGGTGGTCGGGGGCCGTTCGGGGGTCAGGTCAGCGGTCGCCCATGGGCACGTACTGGACGCCGCGGCCGCCGGTGTAGATCTGCTTCGGGCGGGCGATCTTCTGGTCGCCGTCGCCGAGCATCTCCAGCCACTGGGCCAGCCAGCCCGAGGTGCGCGGGATGGCGAACAGCACGGTGAACATCTCCGGCGGGAACTGCAGGGCCTCGTAGATCAGTCCGGAGTAGAAGTCGACGTTCGGGTAGAGCTTGCGGGAGACGAAGTAGTCGTCCTCCAGCGCGATCTTCTCCAGCTCGACGGCGATCTTCAGCAACGGGTTGATGCCGGTCACCTCGAAGACGTCGTCGGCGGCCTTCTTGATGATCTTCGCCCGCGGGTCGTAGTTCTTGTAGACCCGGTGGCCGAAGCCCATCAGCCGCTCTTCGCCGTTCTTCACGCCCTCGATGAACGACGGCACGTTCTCGACTCCACCGATCCGGCGCAGCATCTTCAGCACCGCCTCGTTGGCGCCGCCGTGCAGCGGGCCGTAGAGGGCGCCGATCCCGCCGGCCACCGCGGTGTACGGGTCGACCTGGGTCGAGCCGATCGCGCGGACCGCGTTGGTGGACGCGTTCTGCTCGTGGTCGGCGTGCAGGATGAACAGGATCTCCAGCGCGCGCACCAGCCGGTCGTCGGCGGCGTACTTCGGCTCGCTCATCTTGAACAGCATCGACAAGAAGTTCGCCGTGTAGCTGAGCTCGTTGTCCGGGTACACGTACGGCTTGCCCTGGGCGTGCCGGAAGGCGAACGCGCCGAGGGTCGGCATCTTGGCGATCAGCCGCCGGATCTGCAGCGCCCGGGACTCCTCGTCGAAGATGTTGCGCGACTCGGGGTAGAACGTGGACAGCGCGCCGACCGAGGCCAGCAGCATGCCCATCGGGTGCGCGTCGTACCGGAAGCCCTGCATGAAGGTCTTCAGGTTCTCGTGCACGAACGTGTGATACGTCACGTCGTGCGCCCAGGCCTCGTACTCCGCCTTGTTCGGCAGCTTGCCGTTCACCAGCAGGTAAGCCACCTCGAGGTAGTTCGACTGCTCGGCGAGCTGCTCGATCGGGTACCCGCGGTACTCCAGGATGCCCTTGTCGCCGTCGATGAAGGTGACGGAGGAACGGCAGGACGCGGTGTTGACGAAGCCGGGGTCGTAGGTGGCCAGGCCACCGTCGCCGTCGGATGCGCTGATCTGCTTGAGGTCTGCGGCACGGATGGTGCCATCGGTGATGGCAAGGTCGAAGTCCTTGCCGGTCCGGTTGTCCCGGACGGTGAGCGACTGTTCGGTCACAATGCCCTCTTCGGAAGCTGGCGTCATCGCCTGGATGAATGAGGGTAGATCAGCCGGCGGGACGCGGGTCTGGACTGCAATCTTCACCGCTAAACTAGTGCGGTCCTCAGCTGCTTCCAAGCCGGGGTCCCCTCGGCGTGTGGGCTCACTTTGACCCGAACACGGCGGCGCCGGTATTCTGGGCTGCTGTTGTGCGTTCCAGGTCCAGGACAGACACGTCTGCTGACCGCTCGCCGACGTCCAGTTCTGTTCAACTCTGAGAAACGAAGGTCAACGACCGTGCGCACGTACAGCCCGAAGCCTGCTGACGTCACTCGTGAGTGGCACGTGATCGACGCCACCGACGTCACGCTCGGTCGGCTCGCCGTCCAGATCGCCACCCTGCTGCGCGGCAAGCACAAGCCGACGTTCGCTCCGCACGTCGACGGTGGCGACTTCGTCGTCGTCGTCAACGCCTCCAAGGTGGCCCTGTCCGGCACCAAGCGGACCGACAAGCTGGCGTACCGCCACTCGGGTCACCCGGGTGGTCTGACCGCGACGCCGATCGGCGAGATCCTCGACAAGGACCCGCGCAAGGCCGTCGAGAAGGCCGTCTGGGGCATGCTCCCGAAGAACCGCCTGAGCCGGAAGCTGCTGACCAAGCTGAAGGTGTACGCCGGTCCGGAGCACCCGCACACGGCGCAGCAGCCGAAGCCGTTCGAGATCACCCAGATCGCCCAGTAAGCGATCGACGAACCAGGTAAACGAGGATTCACAGCGTGAGCGACATCACCACCGAGACCGAAGAGTTCGACACCGAGGTCCCCATCGACACCGAGGGCCCGGTCGCCTACACCTCCGAGACCAACCCGGCTCCGGAGCAGCGCGCCGAGACGGGTCGGGTCGCGGTCATCAACCCGGCCGGCGCCACCGGCCGTCGCAAGGAGGCCGTCGCTCGCGTTCGGATCGTCCCGGGCACCGGCAAGTGGAAGATCAACGGGAAGGACCTCGACGTCTACTTCCCGAACAAGGTGCACCAGCAGCACGTGAACGAGCCGTTCGTCGTCGCGGGCCTCGAGGGTTCGTACGACGTGATCGCCCGGATCAACGGCGGCGGCATCACCGGCCAGGCCGGTGCGCTGCAGCTCGGTGTGGCCCGCTGCCTGAACGCCGCGGACCTCGAGGCCAACCGCCCGGGTCTGAAGAAGGCCGGCCTGCTCACCCGCGACGCGCGGATCAAGGAGCGCAAGAAGGCCGGTCTCAAGAAGGCCCGTAAGGCGCCTCAGTACAGCAAGCGCTGATCACCTGATGGGGCGTTTGTTCGGCACGGACGGAGTCCGTGGCCTGGCGAACGTGGACCTGACCGCGGAGCTGGCGCTCGACCTCTCGGTCGCGGCAGCTCACGTACTCGGCGAGGCCGGTGCCTTCGAAGGGCACCGGCCGCGCGCCGTTGTGGGGCGGGATCCGCGTGCCAGTGGTGAGTTCCTGGAAGCCGCCGTGGTGGCCGGTCTGGCCAGCGCCGGCGTCGATGTCGTCCGGCTCGGCGTGCTGCCGACCCCGGCCGTCGCGTACCTGACCGGTTCGACCGGCTCCGACCTCGGCGTCATGCTGTCCGCCAGTCACAACCCGATGCCGGACAACGGCATCAAGTTCCTGGCCCGCGGCGGGATCAAGCTCGACGACGTGATCGAGGACGCCATCGAGGCCCGGATGGGCGAGGAGTGGCAGCGTCCGACGGGTGCCGATGTCGGCCGGATGACCGACGACGGGCAGGGGTTCGAGACCTACGTCTCGCACCTGGTCCGCTCGGCCCCGAACCGGTTCGACGGCCTGAAGGTCGTGATCGACTGCGCGAACGGCGCCGCCTCGCAGACCGCGCCGGAGGCACTGCGCCGGCTCGGCGCCGAGGTGATCACGGTCGCCGCGGCCCCGGACGGGCTGAACATCAACCTGAACTGCGGATCCACGCACATCGAGGGTCTGCAGCGCGAGGTCGTCGGACACCGCGCCGACGTCGGCATCGCGCTCGACGGTGACGCCGACCGCTGCCTGGCGGTGGACGCGAACGGCGAGCTCGTCGACGGCGACCAGATCCTCGCGGTGCTGGCGCTGGCGATGCGGGACAGCGGCCGGCTCTCGAACGACACCGTCGTCGCGACCGTGATGAGCAACCTGGGGTTCGTGCAGGCGATGGTGCGGGAGCAGATCGCGGTCGAGCAGACCAAGGTCGGCGACCGGTACGTGCTCGAGGCGATGAAGGCCGGCGGCCACAAGCTCGGCGGTGAGCAGTCCGGGCACGTGATCCTGTCCGACCACGCCACCACCGGCGACGGCACGCTGACCGCGGTGATGCTGCTCGCGCGCGTGGCCCAGACGGGCAAAAGCCTGGCCGATCTGGCCGGCGCGATGACCCGCCTGCCGCAGGTCCTGGTCAACGTGAAGAACGTGGACAAGTCCCGCGCGGGCACCGACTCCACGGTCCAGTCCGCCGTCACCGAGGCCACCGCCCGCCTCGGCGACACCGGCCGGGTCCTGCTCCGGCCGTCGGGCACCGAGCCTCTCGTCCGGGTCATGGTCGAGGCGGAGTCCTCCGACACCGCCCACGAGATCGCCCACTCCCTCGCGGACGTGGTCGCCTCCGCACTGAAACTCTGAAACACCTGGGACCTGAAACGGCAACCTGAGACCTGGCAGAGCTGGTCCCAGGTTGCCGTTTCCCGTCTCAGCTGCCTGACGGCCTCAGCTCGGCGAGCCGTCGCTCGGGCGCTGGGGCTGCCTCCGCCAATAGCTGGGTGTACTCGTGCTGGGGGTTGAGGATCACGTCGTCGGCAGGGCCCTGTTCGACGACCTTGCCGTGGTACAGAACCATGATCTCGTCGCTGAAGTGCCGGGCGGTGGCGAGATCGTGGGTGATGTAGAGGACGCCCAGGTTCTCCTCGCGCTGCAGCGCGGCCAGCAGGTTGAGCACGCCGAGGCGGATCGAGACGTCGAGCATCGACACCGGCTCGTCGGCGACGAGGATCGCCGGCTCGGGTGCCAGCGCGCGGGCGATCGCGACCCGTTGGCGTTGACCGCCTGACAGCTCGTGCGGCTTGCGGTGCGCGAAGTCCTCGTCGAGGCGGACCCGGCGGAGGAGCTCGAAGACCCGCTCGTCGACCTCGTCCCGGGTGAAGGCGGGGTGGTGGAGCTTGACCGGGCGGGCCAGATGGTGCGCGATCGAGTGGTACGGGTTCAGCGACGCGAAGGGATCCTGGAACACCATCTGGACGGCCTTGCGGTACGTCGCCGCCGCCGCGCCGCGGTACTGCATCGGCTTGCCGTCCACCAGGATCTGGCCGGACGTCGGCCGCTCGAGCTGGAGCAGGAGCTTGGCGATCGTCGACTTGCCGGAGCCGGACTGGCCGACCAATGCGATCGTCCGGCCGGGCTGCAACTCGAAGCTGACCTGGTCCACCGCCCGCAGGCGCTTGCTCTGCAGCCCGTTCCGCAGCCGGTACTCCTTCACCACCTCGCGCATCTCGAGCGCACTCATCCTGCCTCCTCGTCGATCGCGCCGGTCCTGACGAAGCCGCCGCGGTCCCCGGTCAGGCTCGGGAACGACGACAGCAGTCGCTTCGTGTACGGGTGTTGCGGCCTCGTATAGAGCGTCAAGGCGTCGTCGAGCTCGACGATCAGCCCGTCCCGCATCACCGCGATCCGGTCGCTGATCTCGAGCAGCAGCGGCAGGTCGTGGGTGATGAAGACGACCGCGAACCCGAGCTCGGCGCGCAGCCGGGTGATCTCGCGCAGGATCTCCCGCTGGACGACGACGTCGAGCGCGGTGGTCGGCTCGTCCATGATCAGCACCTGCGGCTCGAGCGCCAGCGCCATCGCGATCATCACGCGTTGCCGCATACCGCCGGACAGCTCGTGCGGATAGGCACGCAGCCGGTCCCGGTCCACGCCGACGCGTTCGAGCAACTGGCCGCAGCGTGCGCGGCGCTCCGTCTTGCTCAGCTCGGGCCGGTGCGTCAGGAAGACGTCTTCGAGCTGCTCGGAGATCCGCAGGACCGGATTGAGCGAGTTCATCGCGCCCTGGAAGACCATTGCGATCTTGTCCCAGCGGAACGCCCGCAGGTCGTCCCCGGCCAGCGACGACAGGTCGATGTCGTAGCCCTCGCGGGACGAGAACACCACGCGTCCGCCGGTGATCTGCGCCGGCGGTTTCAGCAACCGGGTGATCGCGTACGCCAGCGTCGACTTCCCGCAGCCGCTCTCACCCGCCAGGCCGAGGATCTCCCCGCGTTCCAACGTCAGGGACACGTCGCGGACGGCGTGCACGGTGGTCTCGGCCAGGTAGTCGATGCTGAGGTTCTCGATGCTCAGGACCCTCATGCCTTCACGCTCCATTTGTTGCGTTCGGCACGCGTCTGCGCGCGCAGCTTCGGGTTGATGATCTCGTCGATGGAGAAGTTGATCAGCGACAGCGCCGCCCCGAACAGGGCGATCGCCAGGCCCGGCGGCGCGAACCACCACCAGGCGCCGAGGCGCAGCGCCAGGCCGTTCTGCGCGTAGAACAGCATGGTTCCCCAGGTGAAGGATCCGGACGCGCCGAGCCCGAGGAACGACAGACCCGCCTCACCGAGGATCGCGAAGATCACCGCGAACACGACCTGCGAGGCGAGCAGCGGGATCAGGTTCGGCAGGATCTCGACGAGCAGGATCCGCCAGCGTTTCTCGCCGCCGATCCGGGCCGCGAGCACGTAGTCGCGGCTGCGGACGCTGAGCGTGAAGCCGCGCAGCACGCGGGCGGATCCGGCCCAGCTGGTGATCGCGAGCACGGCGGCCACCAGCCAGATCGACTTGTTCGGTACGTAGCTGGAGATCACGATCACCAGCGGCAGGCCGGGGATCACCAGCATGATGTTCGTGAACAGCGAGAACGCCTCGTCGGTCGCGCCGCCGACGAACGCGCCGACGACGCCGAAGAACGCCGACAGCAGCAGCGTGATCGCCCCGACCACGACGCCGATGATCAGCGAGCCGCGAGTGGCGTACGCGAGCTGGGCGAAGACGTCCTGGCCGCTCTGGGTGGTGCCGAGCAGGAAGCCGTTTCCGGGCGCGGTCAGCCCGATGTCCCGGACCGTCGACGGGTTGCCGACGAGCAGCGGACCGAGGACGCCGAACAAGACGATCAGCCCGGCGACGGCCAGACCGACCGCGAGCTTCAGGGTCAGCGGCGGCCAGGCCCGGCGGCGCACCGGCGCCGACTTCTCGACGGCGGCCGCCCCTTCGGTGGTGATTGCCATTCAGGAGCCCCTTCTCAGGACCGCGCACGGGTGCGGGGGTCGATGACGCCGTACAGGAGGTCGACGAGCAGGTTCGCGCCGAGGACGGCGAGCGTGATGATCAGGAACACCGCCTGCATCAGCGCGTAGTCGTTGTTGTTGACGGCAAGCAACAGCGCCGAGCCGATGCCGGGGTAGGTGAAGACCGCCTCGGTGACGATCGATCCGGCGACCACGAACCCGAGCGAGATCGCGAATCCCGACACCGACGGCAGGATCGCGTTGCGGGCGACGTACCGGGACCGGATCCGGCGCGGGGTCAGCCCCTTCGCCTCGGCGGTGACGACGAAGTCCTCGGACAGCGTCGACACCATCATGTTGCGCATCCCGAGCATCCAGCCGCCGATCGACGAGATCACGATCGTCAACGCCGGCAACGCCCCGTGGTACAGCACCGACTGCACGAACGGGAGGCTCCAGCCGGGCGTCACGGAGTACACGTCGTACCCGCCGGTCAGCGGGAAGACGGGCCAGGTGCTGCCGAGCAGGAAGAGCAGCAGCAGCGCGAGCCAGAAGTACGGCACCGACTGCAGCATCGTGGTGACCGGGATCAGGCTGTCGACCCAGGAACCGCGCCGCCAGCCGGCGGCGCGTCCCAGCAGGATCCCGACGGCGAACGAGATCACCGTCGCGAGACCGATCAGCCCGACGGTCCAGGGGAGTGTCTGGCCGATGACCTGGGAGACCGGCGCGGGGAAGTACGCGATCGACGTACCGAGGTCGCCCTTGACCAGTTGGTGCAGGTACGTCCAGTACTGGTCCCACAGCGACGAGCTGGTGTCGGTGCCGAGCAGTGCCTGGATCGCGTTCCGCGTCGTCGGGGTGACCGGGCCTTTGGTCGCCAGCTTCGACAACATCAGGTCGACCGGGTTCCCCGGCATCAGCCGGGGAATCAGGAAGTTCAGGGTCAGGGCCGCCCAGAGTGCAGCGACGTAGAAGGCCAGCTTTCGCAGCAGATAGCGCACGGCGGACCCGCGCTCAGCTGGCGGGCTTGATGGTCTTGAGGACGATTCCGGCGTCCCAGGCCTTCCAGGCCGCGGGCAGGACGTACATGTTGTCCTTGGTCGGCCAGCCGGTGGCGCGGGAGGTGTTGAACTCGGTCAGCATCGAGTTCACGTAGACCGGGATGTAGGGCAGCTGGTCCGCGATGACGGTCTGGATCTTCGCGTACTCCGCCTTCTGCGCGGCCTTGTCCGTCGTCCCGGCGGCGACCTTGAGCGCGGCGTCGACGGCCGGGTTCGAGAACCGCGACTGGTTGCCGGCGGTGGCGGTCTTGCCTACCGGCGCGGTGTTCACGGTGGCGAGCTTGCCGTCGTAGGTGAAGTAGGGGTTCGTGGAGGCGCCGAGGCCGACGGAGTCGAGCGAGAGCTGGAACTTCCCGTTGGTCTGGGCGGCGTTCCACTCGTTCCAGGAGACCTGGCTGGGCTTGAGCTCGATGCCGACGGCCGCGAGCTGCTGCTTGAGGGTGTCGTTGATCGAGATGTAGTCGCTCCAGCCGGTCACGGTCTGGACCGTCAGCGACAGCCGCTTGCCGCCCTTGGACCGGACGCCGTCGCTGCCCTTCGTCCAGCCGGCCGCGTCGAGGAGTTTGTTCGCCTCGGCGGTGTCGGGCGCCTGCGGCAGCTTCGCCTTGCCCGAGTCCGCGATCCATTCGTCGTCGCGACCGGGCAGCAGCAGGGTCGGCGAGCCGACACCCGCGACGCCGCCGCCGGCCAGCTTGGCCAGCTGCTCGCGGTTCATCGCGAGATAGATCGCCTTGCGGACGGCGGGATCGGTCTGCGGTCCGGCGCACCCGAGCTGGGCGTTGGAGCACGTCACGATGACGGTCGTCATCACGGGCGAGTTGACGTAGGTCAGGTTCTTGCCGGACTTGATGATGTTGTCGATGCCGGGCAGGTAGGCGCTCGCCCAGTCGACCTTGCCCGCCACGAGTGCGGCGCTGGCAGCGTCCGCGGAGCTCACCGGGAGGTAACGCACCTCCTTGATCTCGGGCTTGCCCTGCTCCCAGTACTGGTCGTTCTTGGTCAGCACGAAGCTCTGCGGCGTGTACGACTTGACCTTGAACGGCCCGGTGCCGACCGGGTTCTTGTTCAGGTCGGTCGTCGGGTCCTTGATGTCCTTCCAGATGTGCTCGGGCACGATCGCCTGGTTGGCGAGCACGGCCGGCTCCTGCATCAGGGACTTCGACTTGAAGGTCAGTACGGCGGTGTCGTCGGCCGTCGCCTTCGCGGTGGCGGCGAGGCCCGACGGGTTCAGCGCCGGGGTCTTCGCGACCAGGTTGAAGGTGAACGCGACGTCCTTGGCGGTGAACGGCTGACCGTCGTTCCACTTCACGTCGTGGCGGGTCTTGATGGTGAGCTCGGTCCCGGCGGCGTTCCAGGAGTAGCCCGTGGCGAGCACCGGCGTCGGGTCCGACTGCTTCGCGAAGTTGTACCAGTAGAGCGGCTCGTAGATGACGCCCAGCGTCGGCTGCAGCGCGGTAGTGCTGAACGGGTTGAAGTTCTCCGCGGTGATGTCGCCGGCCGCGACGGTGACGGAGGCGTCCTTCGCGGCTGCCTGCCCACCGCCGGCGGCGGCGCCGTCGCAGGCGCTGATCAGGAGGGCGGTGGCTGTCGCGACGGCCGCGACGCTCACCAGGCGCCGCGTCCTCGTACGGTCCTTCGGGTTCCGGAGCATTGATCGTCCTTTCCGCACGTCACCCCGGCACCCGCCAGGGAAGCTGGCGGTAACTTAGTTCGCCTAATAAACATAAGACAAGACGTTGATCAGTAACGGTTTGACCGCGCAGAGTGGAGCAAACGGCGAAGGCTAGGCCGAAACGGTCCCGGAGCGGAGCATCATCAGGGCCGCGCCGATCGCGGCGGCGTCGTGGCCGCGCTCGTCGAGGACCACCTCGGTGTTCACGGCCCGGCCGAACGCCGAGCTCTGGATCCGCTCCTGGATGATCGGCAGGTAGATCGTCCCGGCGACGGCGAAGGCCGGCCCGGTCAGCACGAGCAGCTGGACGTCGTACATGTTCGTGATCGTCTGCGCGCCGAGCGCGAGCCAGGACGCGGAGTCGCGCAGGATCGCCTCGGCCCGGGAGTCGCCGGTCAGCGCCAGCCGGGCGATCGCCGCGAACGCCGCCACGCCGGTACGGCGCTGTGAGCCGAGGTCGAGCCCTGCCGCGCGGGCCTTGGCGACGACCGTCGCGGGCCCGGCGATCGCCTCGAGGCAGCCGGTGCTCCCGCACCAGCACTGCGGGCCGCCGATCTGGACGCAGACGTGCCCGACTTCGCCGGCGTTGCCGTGCGCGCCCTGGTAGACGTTGCCGTTCAGCCGCAGGCCCGACCCGATGCCCTCGCTCATGAACAGCGCGGCCATCACCGAGACGTCGTGGCTGGTGGTCAGCCGCGTGCCCGCGGCGGCCGCGGTGGCGTCGTTCTCGAGCAGCGCCGGCAACTGTAGACGTTCTTCCAGGCGCTGGTGGATCGGGAAGTCGACCCAGCGCGCCATCGACGGCGGGGCCGACGTGACGCCGCGGTTGCGGATCAGCGGGCCGGGACACACGAAGCCGAGCCCGAGAACCAGCGAGGAGTCGATCCCCGACCGCTCGATCAGCTCGGTGGTCTCGGTCGCGATCCGCGCCACGACCTGCTCCGGGTCGCTCGCCTCGCCCGGCCCGGCGCGCCGCCAGCGCGCCACCACCCCGCCGGCGTAGTCGACCAGCACGTACGTCAGGCTGTCGGCGCTCAGGTGGACGCCGACGACGTACCGGGCCGCTGCCCTGATCCGGAGCAGCGTGCGCGGTTTGCCGCCGGTGGACGAGCCGCGGCCGGCCTCGTCGACCAGCCCGTCGTCGATCAGCCGCCGGACCACGGTGGTGACCGACGGGGCGGTGAGGCCGGTGATCTGGGTGAGTTCCACCCGGCTGACCGTGCCCGCGGAGCGGATGCTGTCCACAATGAGGGCACGGCTGTTCGTCGGTGCCGGGTCGTAGCCCGGTGATCGCGACGCGTCGCTGACCTGCTGCATCGGAACATCCGCAATCTGTCGAGTTAGTTAGGTCTGTGAATATAGTGGCTTCGATGGCCTTGGAGGGCAGTGTATGGGGGACGTGACGTCGCGCGAGCGGATCGCGGGGCTGGTGCTGGCGCGTCCCGGGCGGTTGCTCGGTATGGAGCCGTTCATGGCCGATGTCGTGCAGGGGATCGAGGAGGTCTTCGACGGCCGGCGGGTGAGCCTGCTGATCGAGTTCGCGGCCGACACCGCCGAGGAGATCGAGATCTGGCGGCGCTGGGTGCCGAGCCGGCACGTCGACGGCATCGTCATGGTCGACCTGCGGACCAAGGACCCCCGGCTCGCCGAGCTCGAGCGGCTCGCGGTGCCGGCGGTGCTGCTCGGCGGGCCCGAGCTCGAGGCCCCGATCACCAACGTGCTGGTCGACAACGCCGAAGGCGCCAGGGCCGCCGTACGGGCGCTCGCGGACCTCGGCCACCGCGACATCGCGCGGGTCAGCGGTCCGCGCGACATGCTGCACTGCCAGGCGCGCGACGACGCGTTCATGGCGACCTGCGCCGAGCAGGACGTCGACGGCCGCGTCATCGAGGGCGACTACTCCGAGGACGCCGGCCGCGACGCGACGCGGCGGTTGCTGACCGGCAGTCGGGTCCCGACGGCCGTTGTGTACGACAACGACCTGATGGCGATCGGCGGTCTCGCCGTGGCGAAGGAGCTGGGCGTCGCCGTCCCCGGCCGGCTGTCGGTGATCGCGTGGGACGACACCGCGGTCGCCCGGCTGGCCACTCCGCCGCTGAGCGTGGTGACGGTCGACGTGCACGGTCTCGGCACGATCGTCGGCGAGGCCATCCTCGCGGTGATGGACGGCGGCGACGTCACGACGTACCAGGTCCCGAAGCCGACGATCCGGCTGGCCGGCTCGACCGCGCGGCCCGCGGTTGCCTAGCGTTCGGGGTATGACTGAGCGACGGGCGATTCTGAGCGGTTCGACGTTCGAGGAGCAGATCGGGTACGCGCGCGCCGTGGTCGACGGCGACTGGGTGCACGTCTCGGGGACGACGGGCTTCGACTACTCGGCGATGACGATCGCGGACGACGTGGTGGCGCAGGCCGAGCGCTGCATCGTGAACATCGCGGACGCCCTGAAGGCGGCGGGATGCTCGCTGGACGACGTCGTCCGGGTGCGGTACATGCTGCCGGACCGGGACGACTTCGAGCCGTGCTGGCCGACGCTGCGGCGCGCGTTCGGCGAGATCCGCCCGGCCGCCACGATGCTGGTGTGCGGGCTGTCCGACCCGCGGATGAAGATCGAGATCGAGGCGTACGCCCGCCGGAGGTGACCGTGGAGCACCGGGAACTGGAGCTCTTCCTGCACCTCGCGCGCACCCTCAACTACGGCCGGACGAGCCTGGAGTGCCACGTCAGCGCGGCCACGCTGACCCGCACGATCCAGCGCCTGGAGACGCGGGCCGGCGCCCAGTTGCTCGATCGCGGGCCACGGGGCGTCGTGCTGACCGCCGAGGGGCGACGCTTCACGACGTACGCCGAGCAGGCGCTGGAACTGTGGGCGGACTACCGGTCCGGCTCCGCCGAGCCGGCCGGTCTCACCGGTGAGCTGCGCATCTTCGCCACCGTCACCGCCTGCCAGACCCTGCTGCCGGACCTGCTGGCGCCGCTGCGCGCGGAACACCCGCAGATCCGCCTCGCCATCCGCACCGGCGACGCGGCCGCCGCGCTCGCCCGTCTGGACGAGGGCGAGGTGGACGCCGCGGTGGCCGGTATTCCCCGGCGCCTCCCGCAATCGTTGGTCACCCGAACGGTTGCCGTCACCGACCTGGTCCTCGTCAAGGCCCGCGACAGCGCCGCCGACGGCCCGTACGTCGTACCCGCCCGGGGTCTGGTCCGCGACAACGCGTTCCGCTGGTTCCGCAGGAACGGTGTGAAGCCGGTGATCGCCGCCGAGCCGGACGGGCACGAGGCGCTGCTCGCCCTGGTGGCGCTGGGATGTGGCGTCGGCGTCGTGCCGCGCCTCGTCCTCGAGTCGTCGGCCGTGCGTGATCAGCTGACCGAGCTCCCGGCCGACCTGGAACCGCTCACGATCGGGCTTTGCGCGCGCCGCGCCGACCTGCGCCGGCCTTTGGTCGCGGCGCTCTGGGACCTGCGACCGTAGCGCCCGCGAACAGCTTCGCCGGCACCAGCTGCGGTGGCAGCGGTGCGTCGCCCTCGAGCTGACGGAGCAGGGCCTCGGTGCCGAGCTGGCCGAGCTCGGGGCCCGGGGTGCGCATCATGGTGAGTTCGGGGTCGCTCATCACGGCTGTTTCCGGCACCGTCAGCAGGGACAGGACCGAGATGTCGCCCGGGATGTCGTGGCCGGCGCGCTTCAGTCCGGAGACGACGCCGAGCGCGGCGTACTCGTTGAGGACCAGGACCGCGGTCGTCTCGGGATACTCGGCGAGCACGCGTTCGGCGGCTCCTTTCCCGGCCTGGGTGGTGTCGGAGCAGGGGACGACCACGACCGGCAGGCCGTACGACGCAGCGATGCGCCGGTACGCCTCCTCGGTCCGCACCCACGGGCCGTAGGCGTGGAACCGCGGGTCGTCCAGGTCACCGGAGATCAGCACGAGCTCGCGATGCCCCAGCTCGTACAGGTGCTCGACCGCGTCCTCGACGGTCGTGTCGAAGTCGATGTCCACATGCGACAGGCCGTCGAGCTCGGTCGTCCGCCCGATCAGCGAGAATGGCGTCCCGGACTGGCGCAGTACCTCGATGCGCGGGTCGTCGAGCTGCACCTCCATCAGGACGACGCCGTCCACCAAGCCCTGCCCGAGCAGCTCCCGGAGCTCGACGCCGTCGTTGCCGACCGGCCACAGCACCAGGTGGTAGTCCTGCTTGCGGGCCGCCTCGGCCGCGCTGGTGAAGAACTCCGCGGTCGACATCCCGAACCGGTGCTCGAGCGCCGGGTACGCCATCGCGACGATGTGCGTGCGTTTGCTGGCCAGCGCGCGAGCGACCACGTTGCGCCGGTAGCCGAGCTCCAGCATCGCCTGCTCGATCCGCGCGCGGGTCGCGGCCGTCACCGGCTTGGTGTCGTTGAGCAGGAACGAGACGGTCGCGATCGAGACTCCCGCCCGTTGAGCGACGTCGCGCATCGTGACCATCGATCGACCCCCTCTGAGCCCTTGACAGCGGTGTGACGTACGGAACATAGTCCTTCAACACCTCAGTTAAGCGGTTTACCGCCAAATCCACAACATCCGCCCCAGTCCCCTCGTCCATCGGTTAAACGCTTTGAAGGAGTCCGATGTCATGATCAGCAAGCGGATCGCCGCCGCGCTGGCGGGTGCGACGACGGTGTCGCTCCTGCTGGTCGCCTGCGGTGACAACGGCGGCGGCCAGTCGTCCGCATCCGGCGACAGCGTCAAGAGCCTCACGGTCCTGGACTACTACAACAACGACCCGGACAAATCCCTTGTGCAGAAGGGACTTGACTCCTGCGCGTCCCAGCTCGGCATCACCATTCAACGGGAGACGGTGCCTGGTGACACCTTGATCCAGAAGGTGCTGCAGCAGGCCTCGTCGAAGACGCTGCCCGACGTGCTGATGCTCGACAACCCCGACGTCCAGCAGATCGCCGCGACCGGCGCGCTGGCGCCCTTGAACGACATGGGCCTGAACGGCGACGGCGTGATCAAGGGGATGGTCGACGCGACGTCGTACGACGGCAAGCTCTACGGGCTGGCGCCGGTGACCAACACGATCGCGCTGTTCTACAACAAGGACATGCTGGCCGAGGCCGGCGTGCAGCCGCCGAAGACCTGGGAGGAGCTGAAGGCGGCCGCCAAGAAGCTCACCAAGCCCGGTCGCTACGGGATGGCGTTCAACGCCAACGCGACGTACGAAGGCTCGTGGCAGTTCCTGCCGGCGATGTGGACCAACGGTGGCGACGAGACCGACCTGACCAGCCCGCAGGTGGCGGAAGCCCTGCAGCTGTGGGTGGATCTCGTCAAGGCGGGTTCGGCGTCGAAGAGCGTCATCAACTGGACGCAGGGTGATGTGAAGGACCAGTTCGTGGCCGGGAAGGCCGCGATGATGCTCAACGGCCCATGGCAGATCCCGGCGCTGCAGAAGTCGCCGAACGTGAAGTGGGACGTCGTCACGTTCCCGCTGAACAAGCCGGACCAGACGCCGGTCGCGCCGCTCGGCGGCGAGGCGTGGACGGTCCCGCTGAACAAGGACCAGGCCAAGCAGCAGAAGGCCGCCGACTTCGTGAAGTGCCTGAACTCGGACGAGAACGAACTGGCCTGGGCGAAGGCCCGGTTCACGCTCCCGACCAAGCTGTCGCTGCTCGACCAGTACGCCAAGGAAGTGCCGTCGATGAAGGCCTTCGCCGAGCAGGTCAAGACCGCCCGGTCGCGGACCGGCAAACTGGGTGACAAGTGGCCGGACGCCGCGAAGGTGATCTACCAGGCGATTCAGCTGGCGCTCACCGGTAAGGCCTCGGCCCAGGACGCCTTCAAGCAGGCCTCCGGCGGCTGATGCAATGGTGACGCTCACACGCACGACGGTGGCCGGCCGCGAGAAGGTTCGCGGCCGGCGCCACCGCGGCGAGTCCCTCACCAAGGTGCTGTTCGTCCTGCCCGCCGCGGTGGCGATGGTGGCGCTGTTCGGCTACCCGGTGGTGAAGAACCTGCTGATGAGCCTGCAGGACTACGGGCTGAAGACGTTCTTCACCGGTGCCGCGCCGTGGGTCGGGCTGAAGAACTACAGCACGGTCGTCACGGACAAGCTGTTCTCGGACGCGATGCTGAACACGGCGTTGTTCACCATCGGGTCGATCGCCTTCCAGTTCGCGATCGGCCTCGGGCTGGCCCTGTTCTTCCACAAGAAGTTCCCGTTGAGCGGGCTGCTGCGGTCGCTGCTCCTGCTGCCGTGGCTGCTGCCGCTGATCGTGTCCAGCGCGACCTGGCGATCGATCCTCGAGCAGGACAGCGGCATCCTGAACCGCACGCTGCTGAAGTTGCACCTGATCGGCGACCCGGTGCCGTGGCTGAACTCGCCGTCGGTGGCGCTGATCGCGGTGATCGGCGTGAACATCTGGATCGGCATCCCGTTCAACGTGACGCTGCTGTACTCCGGTCTCGCGGAGATCCCCGACGAGCTGTACGAGGCCGGCCAGCTCGACGGTGCGACCGGGTGGCGATCCTTCTGGTACATCACCTGGCCGAACCTGCGGGCGGTCGCGAGTGTGCTGCTGATGCTCGGTGTCGTCTACACCATCAAGGTCCTGGACATCATCCTCGGCCTCACCGGCGGCGGGCCGGCGAATGCGACACAGACACTGGCGACCCAGTCGTACGAGAAGTCCTTCATCGACTTCAAATTCGGCCAGGGCGCGGCACTGTCCAACATCCTGATCGCGATCTCGTTCGTGTTCGCGATCTTCTACCTGCGCGGCACCCGTCGTGCCGTCGACGAGTAGGGGGACCTGATGCGACGTACCACCTACACCGTGATCGGCGTGCTGGTCCTGTGCGTGATGCTGTTCCCGGTCTACTGGATGGTGAACGCCTCGCTGCAGCCGTCCGGAAACACGCTCACCGCCGGTTTCCTGCCGTTGCATCCGACGTTTTCCGGGTACAAACGCGCTCTCGACGAGCAGGGCGGAAACCTCGTCACGAGCATGATCATCGCGGCCGGAACGGTCGTGCTGAGTCTGGCGATCGCGACGCCGTGTGCGTACGCGCTCTCGCAGTTCCGGTCCCGCTGGGTGTCGATCGGGCTGCTGGCGATCCTGATCTCGCAGATGATTCCGGGAATCGTGATCGCGAACGCGCTGTACACGGCGTACGAGCGGATCGGGCTGCTGAACTCGATCCCGGGCCTGATCGTCGCGAACTGCAGCAGCGGGATCCCGTTCGCGATCCTGATCCTGCGCTCGTTCATGCTCTCGCTGCCGCCGTCGCTGGTGGAGGCCGCGCGGGTGGACGGCGCCGGGCTGTTCCGGGCGTTCGTCGCGATCGTGCTGCCGATCAGCAAGAACTCGCTGATCACCGCCGGGCTGTTCAGTTTCCTGTTTTCCTGGAGCGATTTCCTGTTCGCGCTGACGCTGACCACCAAGGGCGGCGTCCGGCCGGTGACGCTCGGGATCTACCAGTACCTCGGCACCCAGGTGCAGAACTGGAACGCGGTGATGGCGACCGCGGTGCTCTCGGCGATCCCGGCCATCGTGCTGCTGGTCGCCGCGCAGAAGTACATCGCCGCCGGCGCCATCGGCGGAGCCGTCAAATAACCCTTAAGGACAAGAGATATGACGATTCGCGTACTCGTCTGGGGCGAGAACCGGCACGAGCAGGTGGAGCCGCACGTCCGCGAGATCTACCCCGACGGCATGCACGCCGCCATCGCGGCCGGCATCGCCGAGAACCTCCCGGACGCCAAGGTCGCCACCACGACCCTCGACGAGCCCGAGCACGGCCTGACCGAGGACGTGCTGGCGGAGACCGACGTCCTCGTGTGGTGGGGCCACGCCGCCCACGGCGAGGTCGACGACAAGGTGGTCGACCGCGTGTACCAGCACGTGCTGTCCGGGATGGGCCTGGTCGTGCTGCACTCCGGGCACTGGTCGAAGATCTTCGGCAAGCTGATGGGCACCACCTGCACGCTGCGCTGGCGCAGTGAGCGCGACCGCGAGCTGGTCTGGACGGTCAACCCGACGCACCCGATCGCGCAGGGTGTCCCGCACCCCATCGTGATCGAGCAGCAGGAGATGTACGGCGAGTTCTTCGACATCCCCGTCCCGGACGAGCTGATCTTCGTCTCCTCGTTCTCCGGCGGCGAGGTGTTCCGCTCCGGCATTACGTACCGCCGCGGGCACGGGAAGATCTTTTACTTCTCGCCGGGCGACCAGGACTACCCGGTCTATCACCACAAGGACGTGCGTAGGGTGATCGCGAACGGCGTCGCGTGGGTGAACACCGACCTGCCCGAGCGGAAGATCCCGACGCTGCTGCGCTACGAGACCGACGACTTCTTCAACGGCCACGGGTACACCGGACCCATCGAGGAGCCTGCCGATGCCTGAACCCTTGCGACTGCTGCAGGTCGGAGCCGGCGGGATGGGGCGCGCCTGGCTGCGCACCATCGCCGCCAACCCCGACGTCGTCCTGGCCGGCCTCGTCGACCTCGACCTGGACGTCGCGCGCGCGGCAGCCGACGAGCACGGATTCGGCGACGTACCGGTCGCCGCCGCGATGGGCGACCTGTCCGTCGAGTTCGACGCGGTCATCGACGTCACGGTGCCGGTGGCGCATCCGAAGGTCAGCGTCGAGGCGTTGCTGCGCGGCGTCCCGGTGCTGTGCGAGAAGCCGCTCGCGGAGACAGTCCGCGAATGTCTGACGATGGTCGCCGCGAGTGAGGTGAGCGGCCGGCTGCTGATGGTCTCGCAGTCCCGCCGCTACTTCCGCGCGGTGAACGCCTTCCAGCGTCAGCTGGCCGAGCTCGGGTCGATCGGGACGCTGTCGTGCGAGTTCTTCAAGGCGCCGCACTTCAGCGGTTTCCGGGAGCGGATGGCCGAGCCGCTCCTGGTCGACATGGCGATCCACCAGTTCGACCTGTCCCGCAAGCTGATCGGGTCGGAGCCGGTGTCGGTGTACTGCGATTCGTACAACCCGTCCTGGAGCTGGTTCGACGGCAACGCGGCCGCTTCCGCGATCTTCACCTACTCCGACGGCACCCGCTTCGCCTTCACCGGCAGCTGGTGCGCCCCGGGCCTGGAGACGTCGTGGAACGGCCTGTGGCGGGCGAGCGCCCCCGGCGGTACGGCGACCTGGGACGGCGACAACGCACCGGTCGCCGAGCTGGCCTCCGGTGAAGCGTTGCCCGCGGCAATGGCCGACGAGCCGGAGGAGATCGCCGGGTCGCTGGCCGAGTTCGTCGACGCCGTCCGGACGTCGACGATCCCGCAGTCGGAGGTGCATTCCAACGTCATCAGCCTCGCGATGGTGGAGGCCGCCGTACGGTCCGCCGACACCGGGTCGGCGGTCCGCATCGCCGACGTCATCACGGACGCCTACGAACAGGCTCTGGCGACCACCCAGGACCCGGACCTGCTCGCCGCTCTGAAGGCGTGGCCGAACCCGTTGAAGGCAGTCGGCCTCGAGTCCTGACGGCTCCGGCGGGCTGTCGAAGGGGCGGACCTCCGTCACTCACCAAGCCCGCCGGCGCCGGCCGCGCCGCCCGGCCCCAGGCGTGAACCCGCGAGCTCCGGGCCGGTTGGTGAGTGACGCACGTCCGTTTCAGTTCGTGCACCGGTCCGCTGCACATATTGCGCTTGCTGCAATGGCTGCGCCGCCCGTTGACTGGTGGGCATGAAGAGTTCGGTGTTTCGGGTTGAGGTGATGGACGTTCCCGGCGGGTCCGAGGACATCGTGCGGGGTGGGCGGGACCTGTTTCCCTTGCTGCCCAAGGCGTTGCACGGGGTCGAGCGGATCGGCGTGCTCGGGTGGGGTCCGCAGGGGCGGGCGCAGGCGCTGAACCTGCGGGACTCGCTCGACGGGACCGGCATCAGCGTGACGGTCGGCCTGCGGCCGGGATCGCGGTCCGCGCAGGACGCCCACGCCCACGGGTTCACCGAGGCCGACGGGACGCTGGGGGACTGGCTCGAGGTCGCGGCCGCGAGCGACCTGGTGATCCTGCTGATCGCGGACGCGGCGCTGGCCGCGCACCACGAGGAGATCTTTGCGGTGCTGAAGCCCGGCGCGACCATTGGCCTGTCCCACGGATTCCTGCTCGGGCACCTGACCTCGACCGGGAGCGCGTTCCCCGAGGGACATCCGGTGATCGCGGTGTGCCCGAAGGGCATGGGGGACTCGGTCCGTCGCCTGTACCAGCAAGGCGCGACCGTCAACGGGGCCGGGATCAACGCGAGCATCGCCGTGCACGCGGATCCGGACGGGCACGCGTGGGACCGGGCGCTCGCCTGGTCGGTCGGGCTCGGGTCGCCGTACACGTTCGCGACCACGCTGCGCGACGAGTACCGCTCGGACATCGTGGGGGAGCGGGCGATCCTGCTCGGCGCGGTGCACGGGCTGGTGGAGGCGCTGTACCGCTACTTCCGGATCGACGGGGCAGATCCGGTGACGGCGTACGAGCGCTCCACCGAGGCGATCACCGGGCCGATCGCGCGGACCATCTCGGAGTCGGGGCTCGCGGCGGTGCGTGCGGTGTGCGGCGACGAGGACCTGTTCGACCGCGCGTACTCCGCGACGTACGGGCCGGCCCGCGACCTGGTCGCCGAGATCTACGACGAGGTCGCCGACGGCACCGAGCTGCGCAGCGTGATCCTCGCCGAGCAGCGGCTGGCGAGCCGGCCGATGACCGAGATCGGCGGCAGCCCGATGTGGGCCCACAGCGCCGAGGTGCACGCCCGGCGCGACACCGCGCCCGCCGTCGTCGACCCGCTGACCGCGGGGCTGTTCGTGGCGACGATGATGGCGCAGGTGGACGAGTTCGCGGCGCGCGGCCACGCATGGTCCGAGATCGTCAACGAGTCGGTGATCGAGGCCGTCGACTCGCTGCTCCCGTACATGCACTCCCGCGACGTCGCCTACATGGTCGACAACTGCTCCCGCACCGCCCGCCTCGGCACCCGCCGCTGGGGCCCGCGCTTCCAGGCGGCGTACGAGCAGATCGCCCTCCCATACCTAGACCGCCCCGCCGACGCCGAGCTCCTCAAGACCTTCCTCGACAACCCGGCCCACGAGGCCCTCGCCGCAGCCGCCGAACTCCGCCCGTCCGTTGACATCTCCGTCTGACCTGCCGGCGGGCGGTGATATAGCCCGCCCGTGTCAGGCGAGTTCGGCCAGGGCGGTGGCGACGCGGCCGTGGGCGGCTTCGAGGGCTGCGCGGGCCTCGGGGATCGGTGTGCCGGTGAGGAGGTGGACCAGGGCCGGCTTGAGTTCGCCGTCGGCGGCCGCGAGTGCGGTCTCGCAGGCGTCCTCGTCGGCGCCGGTGGCCTCGGCGAGGATCCGGAGCATCCGGCCGCGGAGCTTCTTGTTGGTGGCGACCAGGTCGACCATCAGGTTGGACCAGGTGCGGCCGAGCTTGATCATGAGCGTCGTCGAGAACGCGTTCAGGATCATCTTCTGCGCGGTGCCGGCCTTCAGCCGGGTCGAGCCGGCGATCACCTCGGGGCCGGTGTCCGCGGCGATCACGACGTCCGCGAGCGGCGCCAGCGGCGCATCCGGGTTGGACGTGACGAGGACGGTGCTCGCCCCGGCGGCACGCGCCGCCTTCAGCGCGCCGGCGACGTACGGCGTGCTCCCGGAAGCAGCGAGCCCGACGACGAGGTCCTGACCGGTGACGGCGGCCGCGTCGGCGGCGCCGCCCTCCTCGGAGTCCTCGACGTTCTCGACCGCGCGGAGCAGCGCCTCCATCCCGCCGGCGTGGTGGGCGACCACCAGACCGTCGGGCACGTGGAACGTCGGCAGCAGCTCGGCGGCGTCCAGGACGGCCAGGCGTCCCGAAGTGCCGGCGCCGAAGTAGTGCACCCGGCCGCCGCCGCGGACCGCCTCGACGGCGGCGTCGACGGCCTTGGTCAGCTCCGGGATCACCGCGCTGACCGCCCCGGCGACCAGGGCGTCCTCGTTGTTCACGAGGTGGAGGATCTCGGACGTGCCCACCGCATCGATGGCGAGCGTCCTCGGGTTGCGCTGCTCGGTCGGTGAGGTCACGGGATCGATGTTAGTTTTCTACTGAAGGATTTTCAATTCCGTTGAATCTTGACAGGCTGCTACTCGGACCCCTTGAGGCGGTGACCGCGGACCGCGCTGGCCGTCTCCTCCAGCGCTTTCCGGGCGTCCGGCAGCACCTGCTGCGCGACCCCGATGAACAGGCAGTCGATCACCGTCAGTTGCGCGATCCGGCTGGCCATCGCGCCCGAGCGGTACGTCGTCTCGCGGGCGGCCGTGGTCAGGACGAGATCCGCGGTCCGGGCCAGCGGGGACCGCGGAAAGTTGGTCACCGCAACGGTCGTCGCGCCGTGCTTGGCGGCCTCCTCGAGCGCCTCGACGACCTCGACCGTGGTGCCGGTGTGCGAGATGCCGATCGCGACGTCGCCCTCCCCGAGCAGCGCCGCGCTGGTCAGCGCGATGTGGACATCCGACCAGGCGAACGCCACGCGCCGGATGCGGTGCAGCTTCTGCTGCAGGTCCAGGGCCACGAAGGCGCTCGCCGCGAAACCGTAGAGATCGACCCGCTTGGCCTTCACTACCGCGTCCACGACCTTGGCCAGCGCGTCCACGTCGACCTGCTGCGCGGTCTCCCGGACCGCCCGCTCGTCGGCGAAGGCCACCTTGCTGACCACGTCGGCCAGCGAGTCGCCGGGCTCGATGTCCCCGCCGACCTCCGGGCGCACGCTCTCCTGCGCCGACTGGGCCGCCAGCTGCAGGCGGAGCTGCGGATAGCCGGGGACGCCGATCTGCTTGCAGAACCGGATGACCGTGGTCTCCGAGGTGGACGCCACCTCGGCCAGTTCGGAGATCGTCATCGCCGCCACTCCGCCCGGGTCCGCGAGGACCGCGTTCGCCACCCGCTGCTCGGCCGGCGCCAGCGCGGGCATCACCGCGCGGACCCGGACCAGCAGCGGCCCCGTGGGTTCTGGAGAGGATGTTGAATTCATGACAGCCACGGTACGGCGACTATGCACGAGATGGGGTCACCGACGCGAAAGTCTCCAACCTGTTGCGGTAAATGATTCCGGTGTCCGTTCGCCGTCGAGAAGAAGACCAGACGCGCTCGTGATCTTCACACCGTCGACGTAGACGCCGCGGCCCTGGTACAGCGGGTCGGTCGTGTAGCGCCAGCGGACGGTCTGTGCGCCCGCACCCAGCTCCGCCGTCACCTGGTGCCAGTGCCGGTCCCCGGAGCCGCTGATCGAGCCGTCGGTGTCGATCACCGAGCCCCGGTCCCGGACCGTGAACGGAACCTTCGTCCACGTCGTTCCGTCCGCGGACGTCTCCAGGTAGAGCAGGTCGGTGTCCTCGGTGTCGACGAACAGGTCGAACGCGAGCTTCGCGCCGCCGGCCGGTACGACGACCTTCGTGTCGAGGGTGCTGGTCGCGTTGTCCGTCGTCCCGGAGAACCAGGCGTCCTTGCCGTGCCGCGGGCCGACGCCGAGGGCGAGCGCGAGGCCCTGGGCGACCGCGCGGCGGGCCGGGTTGTTGCTGCCCCAGTTGCGGCTCGGGTGCACGCGGTTGGTGAGCAGGATCGCGAACGAGCGGGAGTCGAAGTCGATCACCAGCGATGTGCCGGTGTAGCCCGTGTGGCCGGCCGTGCGCGGCCCGGACAGGCCGCCCATGTACCAGCGTTGGTTGAGCTCGAAGCCGAGGCCGTGGTCGTTGCCGGGGAAGCCCTGGTTGAAGTTCGTGATCATCGCGGTCACCGAGGATTCCTTGAGGATCCGGGCGCCACGGTAGCTGCCGCCGTTGAGGAACGTCTGCGCCAGGACGGCGAGGTCGTCGGCGGTGCTGAACACGCCCGCGTGACCCGCGACGCCGTCGAGGGACCAGGCGTTCTCGTCGTGCACCGAGCCCCACACCATCCCGCGCGGCGGCGCGGACTGGTACTCGGTGGCGGCGATCCGCGGCTTCTTCTTCGGGTCCGGGTTGTAGCCGGTGTCGCGCATCTGCAGCGGTTTCGTGATGCCGTCGGCGACCAGTTTGTCCAGCGTCTTCCCGGTCACCCGGTGGGCGAGCTCGCCGAGGGCGATCAGGTTCAGGTCGCTGTACAGGTACGTCGTACCGGGCGCGTTCTGCAGCTTCGCGGTCAGGGCCATCTGCAGCCGGGACGCCGGGTCCGGCTGCGCGCTCCACAGCGGGAGCCAGGACGGAAATCCGCTGGTGTGCGTGAGTGCTTGCCGGACCGTGACGGTTTCCTTGCCGTTTTCCGCGAACTCCGGGACGTAGGTCGCGATCGGCGCGTCCAGGTCGACCTTGCCCTTCTCGACCAGTTGCAGCGTGACGATCGAGGTGAACAGCTTGGACACCGAGGCCAGGTCGAAGATCGTGTCGGTGCGCATCGGGATCTGCTGGTCCGCCGGCAGCTCGGTGCCCTGGCCGTCGGCGTACTTCAGGGCCAGACCGGTGGCGGTCCGGGTGACGATCTTCCCGTCGTGGCCGAGCAGCGTGACGGCGCCGGCGTACAACGGTTTCGCCGAACCGATCGGCTGCGTCCAGCCGGCGACCTGGGCCAGCGCGGCGTCGATCGGCGCCGGGTCCAGGCCGGCCTTCGCCGGGGTCGCGTCACGCAGCAGCGTGGTCTTCGGCGCGTAGCCGGAGTACGGGCGGTCGAACCGCCCGGAACTGTGGCCGGCAGCAACAGCAGGGGAAGCCATCGTCAGTATCACCGCAGAGACAGTCGTGAGTGCGGCCCACCGCTTCATCGGTGAGCTCCCTTGTACAGCAGGTACTGCGCGCGCCGGGCCGTCCAGGCGTCGGTCTCGGACTTCCAGGCTGCCACGATCTCCTCGGCGGTCGCATCCGCCAAAAGCATGGTCCGGAATCGGTCCGATCCGGTCAGCAGATCGATCCACCGGCCAGGTGGGGTCTCCGCCCGCCAGGTGAATTCGGGGTAGAGCTTACGGGCCTCGACGATCATGTGCGTCGCCGCGGTGATCGCCTCGACCCGGTGCGGGTCGGTGATCTGGACCTGGACGCCGCCGCACAGCACGTTCGCGTTCTTGCTGATCGTCGGCGTGAAGTACGCCTCCCGGAACGCGACGCCCGGGATGTCCTTGGTCTGCAGCGCCTGCGCCCACTTGTAGTCGACGTACGGCGCGCCGATCAGTTCGAACGGGCGTGTCGTCCCGCGGCCCTCGGACATGTTGGTCGCCTCGAACAGGCACAGGCCGGGGTACAGCAGCGCGGTGTCCGGCGTGGGCATGTTCGGGCTCGGCATCACCCAGGTCAGGCCGGTGTCGTCGAACAGCTGGTCCCGCTTCCAGTTCTTCGCCTCGATCACGGTCAGTTGCTTCAGCCGGCCGCCGTTCGGCTCCAGTGGCAGGTATTCGGCGTCGAACATCCGGGCCAGCTCGCCGACCGTCATGCCGTGCTGCTGGATGATCTCCTTCTTGCCGACGCCGGAGGTGTAGCCGGGTTTCAGCATCGGGCCGCGGGCGTAGCCGCCGACCGGGTTCGGCCGGTCGAGGACGACGAACCGGGCGCCGGTGCGGACCGCGGCGAGCATCGCCTCGAACATCGTCCAGATATAGGTGTAGAACCGGGCGCCGACGTCCTGGATGTCGAAGACCACGGTTTCCACGCCGGCCTTCGTGTACAGCCCGGCGAGCTTGTCCGCGTTCGCGCCGTACGCGTCGTAGACCATGATCCCGGTGCGCGGGTCGACGTGGTCGCCCTCCGAGCCGCCGGCCTGTGCGCTGCCGCGGAAACCGTGTTCTGGACCGAACACGGCGACGATGTCGACCGCGCCGGACGCGTGCATGGTGTCCACGACGTGGCTGAAGTCCGGGAGGATGCCGGTCGGGTTGCTGATCACGCCGACCTTCTGGCCGGACAACGCCCGCCAGCCGTCGTTCGCGAGCACCTCGGCGCCCGTCATCACCTTCCGGCTGGAGACAGCCTGCGCGGCGGGTACGTCGATCAGCGGGGCGGCGGCGAGCGCGCCGGCGCCGGCCAGCAGATTGCGTCGTTTCATGATCTCTCCTCGAACCAGAGCGGGTCAGCGACGGAAGGACAGGTGGGCGACGATCGCGCGGTGATCACTCGCGGCCTCGGCGACCGGCACCTCGGCGGGCACTTCCGCGCTCCGCACGGACAGCCCCTTGCCGACGGTGACGAAGTCGATCCGCTTGACGGCGGCGACCGCCGGGTAGGTGCTCGGCCCGCCAACGGTTTCCGCGGCCGCGGTCCACGAGTCCGTCAACCGAGTCCACAACCCGGAGAGCTCCGGTGCGGAAGCCTCCGCGTTGAAGTCACCGACGAGAATCTGCAGATCCTGACGCCGATCCTGGGACAGGATCCGGACCGTGTCCGCCACCTGCATCCGCCGCACGGTCGGATCCCCGCGGTAGTCGAGATGCGTGCAGTACGCGTGCAGCAGCCGCCCGCGGACGTCGACCTCCACCTCGAGGAAACCGGGTGCCGGTGCGGGCACCGGGTTCGGGTCCTGGGTGGACAGCCGGGTGATCGAATGGTTCTCGACCCGCACCACCGGGAACCGCGAGAGCACCCCGACGCCGTACTGCCGACGGGGCTGACCGACGGCCGCCGGGTCGAGGTCGTAGATCGGCGCGAACGCCGGGTACATCCCGAGCTTTCCGGCGAGTTCCGCGATCGTGTCCAGCCACTGGCTGCGGTCGCCCCAGTGGACGTCGACCTCCTGTAGTCCGACGATGTCCGCGTCCAGCGCCTTGATCGCCCGCGCGGTCCGCTCGAGGTCGAAAACGTTGTCCTCGCCGGCCCCGGCGTGAATGTTGTACGAGGCAACAGTCAGCCGGGTGTCCCGCGGGTCGAACGTGAGCCCGTGGCCGAAGGGGTGCAGCACGGCCGCCTCGCCGTTCGCGTCCGGCTTCGCAGGAATCTCCACCGGGAGCTTGCCGGTCGGCGCGAGTTCGCCGTACAGCACCTTGGCGAGGGCCTCCATCGAGACGGCGGTGCTCCCGTACGTGACCAGCGTGGTCGCCGGGTCGTCGAAGTACGCGACGTCGTACGGATCGCGGACCGGGACGACGATCACCGGGCGGCCCGTGGCGAGCAGGCCGTTGACCAGCTTCTGCTGCTTGGCCAGCTTGTCGGTGACCTCGGTGTCCCACGCCTTGTTGGTCAGTACGACGGTGAGGTCGGCGGCGGCGGAGGCGGCCAGCGCGTCGGTGATCTTCGCGTCGCTCGGCGCCGTGCCGGTGTCCTTCACGACGGTCGTCGCACCACGGCGCTGCAGCGCCGCGGCCAGCGTCGCCGGGCTGTAGCCGGTCACGACGATCGTGCGCGGCGCGGGGGAGAGCGGCAGCAGATCGGCGTCGTTGCGCAGGAGCGTCGTACTGCGGTCAGCGATCCGCTGGGCCGCGGCGTAGTTGGCCGGCGTACCGACGACCGTGGCGATCCGGGACAGGTCTACGTACGGCTGGTCGACGAGGCCGCCGCTGTACTTGAGCTTGAGGATGCGCGTGACGCTCTCGTCGATGCGCGCCTCGGAGATGCGGCCGCCGCGGACGGCGTCGAGCACCGAGTTGTACGCCAGGCCGGGATCGACCGGCATCAGCAGCTGGTCGACGCCCGCCTCGATCGCCCGGAGCGGGATCTCGGCGTCGCCGTACTTGTCGCGGACGCCCTTCATCCCCAGCGAGTCGGTGATCACCACGCCGTCGAACCGGAGCTGCTCGCGCAGGATCCCGGTCAGGATCGGACGGCTCAGCGTCGCCGGGTCGCCGGACGGGTCGAGCGCCTTCACCACGATGTGCGCGGTCATGATCGACTGGATGCCGGCCCGGATCGCGGCCCGGAACGGCGGCAGGTCGATCTCGGTCCACTGCTCGCGGGTGTGGTGGATCTCCGGTATCCCGACGTGGCTGTCGGTCTCGGTGTCGCCGTGCCCGGGGAAGTGCTTCGCGGTCGAGACGATCCGGCCGTCGCGCTGGTACCCCTTCACCTGCGCGGCGACGATCTCGGCGGCCAGCGCCGGGTCCGACGACGCCGAGCGGACGCCGATCACCGGGTTCAGCGGGTTCACGTTGACGTCCGCGTCCGGGGCGAAGTCGGTGGTGATGCCGAGCGCCTTCAGCTCGCGGCCGGCGATCGCCCCCGCCTCGCGCGCGAAGTTTGCCGAGCGGGTCGCGCCGAGCGCCATCCCGCCGGGGAACTGGGTCGCCGGCGGGCCGACGCGGACGACCGAGCCGTACTCCTGGTCGGTGCTGATCTGCAGCGGGATGCCGGTGTTGGCCAGTGAGGCTTGTTGCAGGCCGTTCGACAGGTTCGCGATCTGCTGCGGGTCCTTCACCGAGTCGGTCCAGGTGAAGTAGATGACGCCGCCGAGGTTGAACTTCGCGACCACCTCGGCCGGCGTCGCCACGCCGTACAAGCTGGTGTTGCGCGCGTCCGCGGTGGCGGCGGTCGGGCCGTAGGCGTAGAGAACGAACAGCTGGCCGACCTTCTGCTCCAGCGTCATCCGGAGCAGGGTGTCGCGGACCCACCGGTCGGTGTGGGCGGAAGCGGTCATGGTGCCGGCGACCGTGGACCCAGCGACGGCAGCCGCCGCGAGTCCGAGGGTCTGGCGTCGGGTCAGTTCCATCGGTGTCACCAACTCAGTCCGGGCGGGCAGGGGCGAACGCCAAAGTAATTGAATTACAGATACTCCCCCGCGACGCGAAAGTTACCCACGCGCACACACCGGGTCAAGACCCGGTGACGCCAGGTGGACACCGACACCTGTCGGCGCCGCCAGGGTGAGTACGCCGCCTGCGCAGGGCAGGTATGTCACCGAGAGACCGGGCGCGGACTCAATCCGCCCGCCGCCGAGCGGCATCTCCCGCCGCAGCCCTGACCCCCGCAGTCCGGCGCCCAGCGCCTTACCGACAGCTTCCTTGGCCGTCCAGAGTTGCAGAAACGCCTCCAGTCGATCCTGCTGCCCAGCCATCCAGTCCAACTCGCGTTGGGTAAACCAACGGTTCGCCAGCGACTGGAAATCCCGTGGCGTGATCTCTTCCAGGTCGACACCGACCGGACCGTCGTACGACGCGGCCACGGCGACTCGGTGCTGGGAGTAGGTGACACTCACGGCCAGCCCGGGGACGTGCGGGCGCCCCGCCTCGTCGTGCCGCAGCGACGGCCGATCGACCAGCGTCCCGGCGAGATCGAGCAGGAGCTTGCGTGCTGTCAACCTGCTCTCGAGCCCGGCGCGCGCCGACCAAACGTGCACGACACTTCCCACCAAGTGAAGGTAACCGGTGGAAGGCCCAGACTTCGTGTACTCGCCCCCAGCCGCGGCCGCGCGACGGGCGTTACAGATTTTCGGGAATTTGCAGGTAGCTGCAGGTTTGTGGCTACGGCGGGTTACGTGGTGTTACGTTCTGGTTCGTGCCGTACGAGATCGATCAGACCACGATCCCAAATACGTTGCGAATAATTCAAAGGGGCCGTCAGGATCTGGAGCATTATGAAATAGTTCCAAGGCCTGGGGCGAATCTAACTCCTCAACAATTCGCTGACGAACTCGCCAAGATTAAGGTTCGGTAGACGTATGCCAGAAGTTCCGTTTGAGGTGCATTTCCCGGATTACCTTGAGGGTTATGAATTCGAAACCGAAGCGAAAGGGTACCTCACTGACGTTGTTGTCCGCAGCGGCGTCCGCCAATGGCGCCTCACTGTCTACGATGTTGTGCGGCTCAATCAAGAGGTATCTGATGAAGTCCGAACCTCAGGTGCATGCGTGTTGTCAGATACTCTCGTAGTTTCCAAGGTTACCCGCCAGCACGTTATTGATGCGTTGAATAGTCTGGCAGAGTCAAATTTCGCCGAGCTTGATTGAGGCGTGTCGGAAGCCACTAGCCGAGTCAGTAGACGAGTGGCCGGTGACGCGGGGTTCGGCGGGTCGACCGCGGTAGCGGGCGGTGAGGGTTCAGTCTGAAAGTGGTCGGGTTCGTCGATTTGTTGCCGCAAGGCGTCGCTGCCGGTCGGGGTGGCCATGACCTGGAACCGTTGTGAGACCCAGTTGTACTCGTCCGAGGCTCTCGCCGCGGCGGAGGCGACCGAGATGTTCGCGCGGTACTGCGACGCCGGCCGGGGAGGCGGACACCTTCCGCCTCTGATCGCTTCGCTCTGAGGCTGGTCGTCTGAGTCTCTTGTCGACAAAGTGACAGACCGCTGATCATTGAACTGGTCCTCTATGCGGGTCTGAAACTGGATCTGTGGGGCATACCAGTTGTTCTCTACCTTCTAGATATGACCAGCGTGTGCGAGGTTCCCGCAGTTGCTGTTGAGCGGCTTTTGAGCAGCCAGTTCGTTCGGTTGTTGGTGATGGTATTCGGGTCCGGGTTGAGCATGTATCTGCTCACCTCCGCGGTGCCGATGTACCTCGCGGCCAACGGGTCCGGTGGGGTCGGGGCGGGGCTGTCGACTGCGGCGATGATGTTTTCCGCGGTGGGGGTCGAGTTGGTTGTGCCGCGGATGCTGGCTCGGTGGGGGTACCAGGTGGTGCTCGGGGCTGGGCTGGTGCTGCTCGGGGTGCCTTCGTTGGTGTTGCTGGTGTCGGCGTCGCTGCCGGTTGTGCTGGCCGTCTGCGTGGTGCGGGGTGCGGGGCTGGCGATTCTGGTTGTCGGGGCGGTGGCATTGGTCGCGGATCTGGCGCCGGCGAGCCGTCGTGGTGAGGCGCTGGGGGTGTACGGCGTTGCGGTTGGGGTGCCTGCGGTGATCGGGCTGCCGCTCGGGGTTTACCTGACTCACGTGGTTGGTTTTGGCGCGCTGTTCGTGCTGGCCGCGGTGGCCTCGCTGGTGGGGCTCGTGGCGTTGGTCGGGCTGCCAGCGCGGGTCGACGTCGAGGAGCAGCACGTGAAGGTGCTGGGCGGCGTACGGGGGAGTGGGCTGTTGATGCCGACGCTGGTGTTCGCGGCGGTGACTGTGGCGGCCGGGATCAGTGTGACCTTTCTGCCGCTGGCCGTTGCTTCGGGCAAGCAGTCGATGGTGGCGACGGCGCTCTTGCTGCAGGCGATCGCGGCGCCGGCCGCGCGGTGGCTGGCCGGGCGGTATGCCGATCGCATCGGTCCCGCGAAGCTGCTCGCCCCCGCGCTGATCTTCGCGGTGACCGGCGCCGGTGCGCTGGTTTTCCTGCCGAGCGCGGCCGCGATCCTGATCGGCTCGACCTGCTTCGGCATCGGGTTCGGCGCCGCGCAGAACCTGACGCTGGCGCTCATGTACAACCGCGTCGACCGGTCCCGCTACGGCCAGGTCAGCGCGCTCTGGAACCTCGCGTACGACGGCGGCTGGGGCCTCGGCGCACTGGTCTTCGGGGCGATCGTCAGCGGCACCGGCTACCCGGTCGCCTTCGCCCTGACGGCAGCAGTCGTCGCGCTGGCCGTCGTACCGGCGCTCCGCGCCCGCGCCTGACGGTCGGCCGCCAGGTCAGAGTTTGCGGAGGCGGACCCAGCGGACGGCGTGGTCCTGGCCTTTGCGGAGGACGAGGGTGGCTCGGGAGCGGGTGGGGAGGATGTTCTCGCGGAGGTTCGGGCCGTTGATGCCGTCCCAGAGGGATTCGGCTTTCTTGATGGCTTCCTCGCGGCTGAGTTCGCCGTAGCGGACGAAGTACGACTCGGGGTTGCGGAACGCCGTTTCCCAGAGTTTGAGGAAGCGGGCCACGTACCAGGAGCGGATGTCGTCGGCGGCGGCGTCGACGTACACCGAGAAGTCGAAGAAGTCGCTGACCGCGAGACCGCTCTTGCCGTCCGCGTGCCGGGGCGCCGGCTGCAGCACGTTCAAGCCTTCGAGCAGCAGGATGTCGGGCTGCTCGACGGTCGTCCGTACGCCGGGCATCCGGTCGTAGTGCAGGTGCGAGTAGACCGGCGCCTCGACCGTGTCCATCCCGGACTTCACCTCGACCACGAAGCGGAGCAGGGCCTTGCGGTCGTACGACTCCGGGAAGCCCTTGCGCTGCATCAGGTTCCGGCGCTCGAGCTCGGCGTTCGGCCAGAGGAAACCGTCGGTGGTGACGAGCGCGACCCGCGGGTGCTCGGGCCAGCGGGCGAGCAGTTCGCGCAGCAGGCGGGCGGTCGTCGACTTGCCGACGGCAACCGATCCGCCGATCCCGATCACGAACGGCGTGCGGGTCTCGACCTGCTTGCCGAGGAACCCCTCGGTGTCCGCGTGCAGTGCGCGGGCGTGCCGGACGTACAGCGAGAGGATCCGCGACAGCGGCAGGTACACCTCGCGGACCTCGTCCATGTCGATCTCGTCGCCGAGACCGCGCAGTCGCTCGACCTCGTCCGCCGTCAGCGGGGAGATGGTGGTCTCGGCCAGTTGCGCCCAGGTGGCCCGGTCGAGCTCGGTGTAGGGAGTCACCTCCCGCGACGGCTGCAGCATGTGGCCCATTCTTCCCATCGGCGACGGATGCACCCACATCGGACCGGAGTGGCCTTGGTCTCAGCTCCGACACGGTCGCGTCAGCTACAGTACGGTTTCGAAACTTTCGGTCACCGCTCGGTGACCGTCCGGTATGTCAGGATCAGCGCTCGATGACCGCCGATTCCGCCTGGCTGGGTACGCAACGCCTGCCCGAGGTGACTGTCCACGCGTCCGGGGTGCTCGCCCAGACGATCCGGGCCGAGCTCCGGCAGGTCCGCCGTTTCCGCACCGACGTCCAGGTCGCCGTCTGCGCGCTGAGCCGCGTCCGCGAGACCGCCCTGTGGCGCGAGGTCGAGGCCGCCGTCCCCGAGCACGGGCTGGGCGTCGAGGGGTTCGTGGTGGTGCGACGAGGCAACGACCTGGTCGTCGCGGCCGAGGGTGGGCACGGCCTGCTGTACGGATACTTCTACCTGCTCAGGTACTTCGAGTGGATGAGCGGCGACTTCACCGTCGTCGAGCAGCCCGCCGTACCGATCCGGATGCTGGACCACTGGGACGAGCTGTCCGGCGCGGTCCGGCGCGGGTACTCGGGCGGCTCGATCTTCTTCCGCGACGGCGAGGTGGTGCCCGACCTGACCCGGGTCCGGGCGTACGCGCGGTTGCTGGCCTCGATCGGGATCAACACGGTCGCCCTCGCGAACGCCGAGCTGCCGGACGTGGCGCGGCTCGCCGGCGTCTTCCGGGACTACGGGATCGCGGTGAGTCTCGCGATCGACTTCGTCGACGACCCGCGCGACGAACGCGTCGCGCGCTGGTGGGCCGCCGCGATCGCCCGGGTGTACGACGTGGTCCCCGACCTGGGCGGCCTGGTGGTGCGGACCGCCCGCGACCCCGAGGGTGCGAACTTGCTGGCCCGGGCGGTGGCGCCGTACGGCGGAACGGTTTTCTGGCGGGTTTCCGCCGCGGAATCCGAGCAGGACTGGCGCGATCGCCGGACGGATCGGGCGCGCGCGGCGTACGACGCGGTCGTCCCGCTGGACGGACGGTTCGAGGAAAACGTTGTCTTGCAGATCCAGCACGGGCCGCTGGACTTCCAGGTCCGGGAGCCGGTCTCGCCGCTGCTCGGGGAAATCCAGGAAACCGTGTTCGGTGTCGAGCTCCAGGTCACGCAGGAGTACTCGGGCCAGCAGCAGGACCTGTGTTACCTGGGGCCCTGGTGGCGGGAGATCCTGCAGTTCGACACCAGCGGCGGCGGTGGCGCGACGGTCGCCGACCGGATCGGCGCGATCGTTGCCGTGTCCAACGTCGGCGACGACGCCAACTGGACCGGCAGCAAGCTTGCGCAGAGCAACCTCTACGCGTTCGGGCGGCTCGCGTGGGATCCCGCCGCGGACCCGGTCAGCCTGTTGCACGAGTGGGCCGCCGCGACCTTCGCGATGGACGACCGGACCCGCAGCGAGCTGGTGACGATCATGGCCGGCTCGTGGCAGACGTACGAGCGGTACACCGCGCCGCTCGGCGTCGGGTTCATGGTGACGCCGGGCACCCACTACGGGCCGAGCGTCAACGGCTACGAGTACTCGGGAACGGGGAGGTACCACTTCGCGGACCGGTACGGCGTCGGCGTGGACCGCACGGTGAAGACGGGCTCTGGTTTCACCGGGCAGTACCCGGAGCCGCTGGCGAGTCGGTACGAGGACCCGTACACGTGTCCCGACGAGCTGCTGCTGTTCTTCCACCACGTGCCGTACGACCACGTGCTGCAGAGCGGCAGCAGCGTGCTGCAGCACATCTACGACACACACTTCCAGGGGTACGCCGAGGTGGAGGCGATGGTCGCGCGCTGGCAGGTGATCGCCGAACGCTTCGAGCCGGCCGTCCGGGCCGACATCACCGCCCGCTTCGGGACGCAACTGTCGAACGCGCGTGAGTGGCGGGACCAGGTCAACACGTACTTCTACCGGCTGAGCGGCGTAGCGGACGCCCGGGGACGCGCGATCCACAGGTAGCCTGGTCCGAAAGTTTCGGATCGGGAGGCGTCGTGGGCGAACGGCCGACCATTGCCAAGATCGCCGAGCAGGCCGGGGTGTCGGTGCCGACCGTCTCCAAGGTGCTGAACGGGCGCTCGGACGTGGCCGCGGCGACCCGGGCGCGGATCGAGAGCCTGATCCAGGAGCACGGGTACCGGCGGCGCAGCGCGAGCACGACGGCCGGCCCGATGATCGACCTGGTGTTCAACCAGCTCGGCGGCGAGTGGGCGATGGAGCTGATCCGCGGCGTCGAGGAGGTCGTCCGCGCCGAGGGCGTCGAGCTGGTGCTGTCCGAGTGCGGCGGCGCGCTGCGGCCGCGGCAGGAGTGGATCGAGTCGGTGCTGAACCGGCGACCGCTCGGCGTGATCATGGTGTTCTCGGACCTGGACGCCGACCAGCGCGCCCAGCTGGAGGCGCGCCGGATCCCGTTCGTCGTGGTCGATCCGGTCGGCGACGTGGGCGACGACGTACCCTCGATCGGCTCGGCGAACTGGAACGGCGGGCGGCTGGCGACGACGCATCTGCGGACGCTCGGCCACACCCGGATCGGGATGATCGGCGGTCCGGTCACGACGCTGTGCTCACGGCAACGCGTCGACGGGTACACCGACGCGTTGCGCTCGACCGGAGTGGAGGTCGATCCCGCGCTGATCCGGTGGGCCGACTTCGAGGTCGGCGGCGGCCACCGCGAGGCACTCGCGCTGCTGCGGCTCGCCGACCCGCCCACCGCGATCTTCGCCGGCAGCGACATGCAGGCGCTGGGCGTCTACCAGGCCGCCCGTGAGCTGGGCCTCGAGATTCCGCGCGACCTGTCCGTCGTCGGGTACGACGACCTGCCGATGGCGGACTGGGTCACGCCGCCGCTCACGACCGTCCATCAGCCGCTCCAGCAGATGGCCCAGCTCGCCACCCGGGTCGTCCTCGACCTGTCCCGCGGCAAGACCCCGACCGCCCTGCGCCTGGACCTGGCCGTCGACATGCGCGTGCGCCAATCCACCACCTCGCCCCTCACCGACGGCGGCTAGGGTGGCTGCATGATCGTCGGCGTGGGTATCGATGTGGTCGACGTGGATCGGTTCATGCGGACGCTGGAGCGGACGCCGGGGTTGCGGGATCGGGTGTTCACGGCCGTCGAGGCGGTGAAGCCGCCGGCGTCGCTGGCGGCCCGGTTCGCGGCCAAGGAGGCGCTGGCGAAGGCGCTCGGGGCCCCGGGCGGGATGCACTGGCACGACGCCGAGGTACAGACCGACGAGACCGGGCGGCCGTGGCTGGAGATCACCGGCACGGTCGCGGCGCAGGCGGCCAAACTCGGCGTCCAGAGCCTGCACCTCTCGCTCAGCCACGACGCCGGGATCGCCTCCGCCGTCGTCGTCCTGGAGGGTTGACCATGCGGCACGCGCACACCGTCGAGCAGGTCCGGGCGGCCGAGGCCGAGCTGATGGCGAAGCTGCCCGAGGGCACGCTCATGCAGCGCGCGGCCGGCGGTCTCGCGGTTGCCATCAGCAACTTCCTCGGCGGCACGTACGGCGCCCGCGTGGTGCTGCTGATCGGCTCCGGCGACAACGGCGGCGACGCGCTGTACGCCGGCGCGCGGCTGGCTCGTCGCGGCGCGAAAGTCACGGCCGTACTCCTTTCGCCCAAGGTGCACGCGCGGGGCCTTGCGGCGTTGACGGAGGCCGGCGGGCGCGGCGTCTCGACGACCGGTGAAGTCTCCGCCGAGATCTCCGGGGCCGTCGAGGAGGAGATCGCCGCCGCCGACGTCGTGGTCGACGCGATCGTGGGCATCGGCGGGCGGCCGGGCCTGCGCCCCGACGCGCTCGCGGCCGTGCGGCTGGCCAACGACAACGGCGTACCGATCGTGGCCGTCGACACGCCGTCGGGCGTCGATGTCGACACGGGTGAGACTCCGGAGCCGCACGTCGACGCCGCCCTCACCGTCACGTTCGGCACGCACAAGATCTGCCACTTCGTCGATCCGGCGGCGACCGCCTGCGGCCCGGTGCACCTCGTCGACATCGGCCTGGATCCCTCGCCCGCCGAGGTGCAGGCCTTCCAGGCATCCGACGTACGAGCGCTGTACCCCGTCCCGCACGGCGAGTCCGACAAGTACTCCCGCGGCGTACTCGGCCTGATGGTCGGCTCCACGCAATACCCGGGCGCGGCGGTCATCGCCACCTCCGGCGCGCTCGCCGGCCCGGTCGGCATGGTGCGCTACATCGGCCCGGACGCCGTCGCGAGCGCCGTGCGCGAGGCCCATCCGGAGGTCGTCGGCGACGGCCGCGTGCAGGCCTGGACGATCGGCTCCGGACTCGGCGACGACCTGGACATCCCACGGATCCGCGACCTGCTGGACGCCGACGAGCCGGTAGTCCTGGACGCCGACGGCCTGAAGGCCCTCGACGACTCCGGCGACCACGTCAACGTCCTCGCCACCCCGCACGCAGGCGAGCTGTCCCGCCTCCTCGGCGTCGACCGCGCGACCGTCGAGGCCGAGCGGCTGAAGCACGCCCGCCTGGCCGCCGAGCGGTTCGACGTGACCGTCCTGCTCAAGGGCTCGACCACGGTGATCGCGAGCCCCGACGGCGAAGTGCGGGTGAACACGAACGCCACCCCGTGGCTCGCCACCGCCGGCGCCGGCGACGTCCTCGCCGGCCTGTGCGGTTCGCTCCTGGCCGCTGGTCTGTCCACGCTGGACGCGGCCGCCGCAGGTGCGTACCTGCACGCCGCCGCGGCCAACCTCGCGTCCGGCGGCGGACCGGTTACGGCCATGACCGTCGCGCAGGCCCTCCCCGAGGTGACTCGCCGCATCCTGAGCTGAGGCGCGCGATTGGTGTTGCGGGCGCGGCGGGCCGGACGTAGGACTGGAGCGTTGCCTCCGCCGCCCTTGGAGTGTGCTCGTGAAGCGATTCGTGGGGTTCGTGGTCCTGGTCGTCCTGGCTGTGCTGCCGCTGCCGGCGCACGCGCAGCAGGCGCGGGCGTACGTCGCCGACGCACGGACGAAGATCGACGTGATGGGAGAGTGGGCCCATCCCGACGACGACACCAGCATCATCGGCCCGTGCGGTGTCTGGCATCAGCTGTACGGCGTCAAGTGCGGCGTGATCATGGTGACCCGCGGCGAAGGCGGCGGGAACGCGACCGGCCCGGAACTCGGCCCCGACCTCGGTCTGCGGCGCGAGAACGAGGACCGGGTCGCGCACTACCGCTCCGGGACCGTCGATATTTTCAACCTCGACCGGATCGACTTCTTCTACAACCAGAGCGCACCGCTGACGCAGTACTTCTGGGACGAGCAGGAAACGCTCCGCCGGGTCACGCGGGTGATCCGCGAGACGCAGCCGGAGATCTACATCGGCTTCACGCCGACCCTCGCCGCCGGCCACGGAAACCACCAGCAGGCCGGCCGGCTGATCTGGGAAGGTGTGCTCGCGGCCGCGGATCCGGCCAGGTTCCCCGAGCAACTGAAGGGCCCGCACGCCCTCAGCACCTGGCAGGTGAAGAAGGTCTTCTCCGGCGGGAGCACCGCGGGCGCCGGCGGTACGACGGCCTCGGCGAACTGCACCACCGGATTCACACCGACCGGCCTCGACACGGTCGCGGGCGTGTGGACCGGCTACAACTCGCCGTACACCTGGCCGGCCGGCAACTCGCAGGGGCAGCAGGCCGGGACGCCGAAGATCTGGCAGCAGGTCGCCGACGAGGGACGCGCGGCGTACCCGACACAGAGCCGCGTGATGTACAAGGGCACGTCGGCGCCGGCCTGTCCGCGCTTCGGGATGACCGAGTCGTTCGTGCCGTTCCAGCCGAACAGCAGCCCGCTCGCCGGCCGCGACGACGCGATTCTGTTCGGTGCGAAGAAGCCTGATCCGGGCGGGTTGCCGCTGGGAACGCTGGAGTACATCACGTTCTCGCGGTTCTACAACGTCGCCGGTGAGCCGTTCCAGGCGACCGTGCACCTGCGGGCACCCGGCGGAAAGCTTGCTGCTGGCAACGTTCAGCTCGGCGTTCCGGCGGGCTGGTCGGTGGACGGTCCGCGGCAGGTGCAACCGAAGCAGTCGGCCGACCTGACCTTCACCGTCACGCCCGCCGCCGGCGCGACGGTCGACCAGAACGCCAAGGTTTCCGCGCTCTACACGACGACCGGCCACGCGACGGGCTACACGGAAAACGTGGTACGAATCGTTTCCGCCGCCGAGGGACGTTTCCAGCGCTGGGGGAACTGGCAGGAGTACGACGAGTGGCTGCGGAACACCGCACCGCAGGCCAACCGGCTCGGCCGCTCCCAGGCGATCCAGTCGATGGGCGTCGGACAGACCATCGACGTACCAGTCGTCGTCCACAACTGGTCGGCCAAGCAACAGACCGGCGCGGTGTCGCTCGATCTCCCGGCGAACTTCACCGTCGACGCGAACGCCAAGCCGTACGATCTGGCACCCGGAGCGGACACGACCGTCACGTTCAAGCTCACCAACACCGACGCGACCCTGCCGGCCCAGCAGAACGTCAGCATCCCGATCCGCACCGCCACCGGCAGCGAGACCCTCACCCTGACCCTCGTGCCGACCACGGCGATCCCGCAGACAGCACAGGCTCCGGTCGTCGACGGGAAGGCCGATCCGGGTGAGTACCCCGGCCCGACGCTCGACCTCGGCCGGATCTGGCAGGGCGCGAGCGGTTGCACCGGTGTCGACGACTGCGGCGTGTCCGCGACCGGCGCCGGCAGCACCGCGAAGGTGAGCCGGTCCGACGACGCGCTGTACTTCTTCATCCACGTCCGCGACGACTTCCAGTCGTACGCCGTGACGCCGGCCGAATGTGTCGGGCACTGGCAGGCCGACTCCGTCGAGATCCTGCTCGACCCGCGCGGCACCGCGTCGCAGGACCTCAAGGACACGGCGAACACGTTCAAGCTCGGCATCTTCCCCTTCACCCAGACCGGTGCGCCGTGCTGGGAACGGGACGCCGACAACCACCAGGGCTATTCGAGCGGCGCTCTCGACACCGGCAACGCGCCCGGCGTCCAGGTCGCGTCGACGGCGCAGTGGGTCGGGAGCAACGAGACGACCGTGCCGCACGCCTACACCGGCGGCGGGTACGACCTCGAGGTGAAGATCCCGCTCGCGGACCTGCCGTCCGCCGTCGACCCGTCGCGGCTCGGGCTGAACATCACGCCGTACGACAACGACGACACGTCGGCGCCCGGTACGACGACGCTGCGGCACATCGACATGAGCACCCGGCTCGGCTGGTCGGCGCTCGGATCCGTGCAGTCCGACCCGTACCGCTGGGGCCTCGCCACGCTCCCCGGCTACACGCCGCCCGCGGACCGTCCGACGACACCGGCGCCGCCCGATGTGTCGAACCCGAACCTCAACGGCGCGCTGTCGCCGCAAACGATTGCGCAGTCCGCGCGCAACGGCGTACCGATCTCCGGCCGGGTGCCGGCCGACGACCTCCGGATCCTGTCGGCGACGGCGCGCGGGAACGCCGTCCACCTGGTCACGTCGTCGAAGGGCACCGGCACCGCGCGGGCGTTCCTGACCAGTGGGGAGCTCGGAGCGATCCCGGTGTGGACGACGTCGTGTACGGCGGACCCGCCGCCGGACTACGGGTTCACGCCGTGTGCGATCACCGACGGGGCGACGCCGCCGTGGTCGCCGGACATGAGCGGTCACCTGGTGCAGCAGGCCACACAGCAGGTCACGCGCGGCATCCAGCAGTGGACGATCCCGTTGACCGCGGCCCAACGTCAGCAGCTGAAGGACCGCGGGCACCTCCTGGTTTCCTACGAGACGACGAAGAACGAGGTCCAGGCCTTCGACATCCGCATCGCGTAGCCGGCCGCCTGGCGGACCTGCTCGCTCGGGTGGACGAGAGCCCGTTCCAGCAGGTCCGCGGTGGCGGGCTCGGCCGCCCCGCCGCCTGTTGCCATCAGCAACGGAACGAGGCCGTACGGGTCCGTCTCCAGGGACAGCTGTGATCGCAGGACCGGTTCGGTCCAGGTCAGGGTGTGCCGGTTGACGGCTTCGGTGACCGCGGCGGTGCGTTCGGCCGAGCGCAGCCGGAGGAAGAGCGCCTTGGCCCCGGCGCACTCCACCTCGACGATCTGCTCGTCGCCGGCCGCGAAGACGGTGCCGCTGTCGGTGCGACCGAGCCTACTCGCGTCAGCGTAGCGCGGTGAAGTCCAGGCCGCCGGAGGAGGAGCGCAGCTGCAGCGTCGAGCCGTCGATCGTGTAGGTCAGCTCGCCCTTCAATCCCTTCAGGACAACGGATTCCAGCGTGGCCGCGGCCTCCGCGCAGGCCCTCCGGGTGGTTGCGAGCTCGCCGAAGGTCAGCGTGCCGGTCCCGCGCGCGACCGTGCCCTGGAACTCGTTGCAACCGGTCGAACCGGTGACCCGCTCGCCGTTCAGCGTCATCCAGGCCTTCTCGGAACCGACCTGGTGCGACGCGGACTCGCCGGTGACGACGGTGGACAGCGCCCACTTCGTCCCGTCGAGCGCGAGGTCCGGCACTGCGGTCTGCCGGTCCAGCAGCGAGATTGTCGCGCTGTCCGTGGACAGTTCGAGCTTGTCGCCGTCGAGCTTCCAGGCCGGCTCGGCCGCGATCACGCCGGCCATCCAGGCGTCCTGGCTCTGGAGCGGCTCCATGCAGCCGATCAGCGTCGACGTGATCTCCTTGTCAAGGACCAGCCGGCCGTCGCTCGTCGACACCTTCGCCTGTGACGAGTTGCAGCCGGCATCGAAGGACAACCGGCCGTCCTCGGTGAACTCCAGCCGGATCCGGGTCCGCGGAGCAAGTTCTCGCGGTTTCCCGTTCTCGCTCACCGAGGTGGACAGGAACGTCCGCCCGGTCAGCGCGGCGCCGTTCCGCGCGTCGTCCCCGGAGCCGGTTCCGGCCTCGGTCCCGCACGCGGTCAGGAGGAGCAGAGCCGTCGCGGAGAGTGAGATCATCCGTGTGTTCACACTCTGAGGACGCTGCCGGCAGCGCTCGCGTTGCAGGTGAAGGCTCCGTTAATTCAGGACCCGGGGTTGACATCTCTTGGTCACGGTTGGATAACGTCAGGCGCCGTACGCGAGAGCAACCTTCCTGGGGACCCAACCGAAGAGCTGGTCGCCCGGTAGCACTGGGGCAACACCGGGCAGACCGTCAGAGACAGACAGGAACGTTTCGCATGCCCCCCTCCCCCCGATCATTCCGGAGTCGCACCCTCCTCCCGGCGGCCGTCCTCGCGGTCGGCGTGCTGGTCGCGGCGCCGATCGTCGTGCACGCGAGCAAGGACTCGCCGGTCGCGACCGCGAACGCCGCGGACAGCACGGTGACCGCCCTGCCCAGTGCCGGACGTGTGGAGACCTGCGTCCTGGACGCGTACTCCGGATGCACGGTCCTGCACGGCTTCGGCCAGAAGCCGGTCGCGATCACCGCGACCCCCTCCGGTCCCGCGATGCTGTCGATCGACCCGAGCCGCACGACGGACCAGAGCTACCGCCTGCGTGCGCTCCGGTACGACGGCAGCAAGTACGCGGCCGGCACCAAGCTGACGTACACGGCGCACTACGACTTCGCCGCGGTAGCGGGTCAGCCCACGACCCCGGCACCGTCCACCACCACGACGCCGACCAAGCCGCCGACGTCCAGCACGCCCACCGCGACGCCGACGCAGACCACCACCACACCGACCACGCCGCCCACGTCGAGCCCGCCGACCAGCACGCCGACGAGCCCGTCGAGCAGCACCCCGACGAGCACACCGACCGGGACCAAGAGCTGCACCAACCCGGGCTGGGTAACCACAGCAACCGGTAACGCCGGCGAGGGCCGGACCTACGGCCAGTACTACGTGCACAACAACATGTGGAACAACCACAACGGCACGTACACGATGTCGGTCTGCAACTACGACAACTGGTTCGAGGACGTCACTCAGCCGAAGCCCGGTGACCTCGGCGTCCAGGCGTACCCGAACGTGCACAAGGACTACGCCGACTTCCCGCTCGCGCGGATCCAGTCGGCGAAGTTCGCCGCCACCGCGCCGAGCTGCTCGGGCTGCATCTACAACGTGGCGTTCGACATCTGGATCAACAACGGCTTCGAGAACGAGCTGATGATCTGGACCCAGAACTCCGGCCAGACCCCGGCCGGCTCGAAGATCGGCACCACGACGATCGGCGGCCAGCAGTACGAGGTCTGGAAGACCGACGGCGCCAACACTCCGGGCGGCATCTTCACCTACAAGTCGGTGAACACCCAGACCGCCGGCACCATGCCGCTGCAGTCGTTCTTCCAGGACCTGGAAGCCCGGAAGTGGATCCCGGCGAACTCCACCACCTGGCAGGTCGACTACGGCGTGGAGGTCGTCTCCACCAACAACACCAAGCAGCGCTTCGCCTTCACCGATTTCTCCATCCAGGAGAGCTGACCCTCGCGCTCTCGCGACCCCCGGCGGCCACCGCGTTCTCGCGGTGGCCGCTGAACGTGCGCGACCTACCGTGGATCCAACGCACAGCACCCGTCGGCAGGCCCGCATTTGGGAGGTTCACCTGCCAACTGGGCCCTTCGCCCACGGTGTGCAGGGGGTGAAGGGACACTCTCAGAGGTGAACCCCTGAAAGCTCCCCGGCGGGCTGGCGTGCCGGGTCGTCCGTACCGCCGACTCGTCCACGGATTGAGGCTTAGGGTTCTGGATGTGACGGAACTGGTGATCTTCGACAACGACGGTGTGCTGGTGGACTCCGAGCGGCTGGCCAACACGATTCTGGCCGAGCTGCTCACCGAGGCGGGGCTGCCGTACACGTTCGAGGAAGCGGTGCGGGACTTCATGGGCGGGTCGATGGCGTCGATGCGCCGGACGGCGGAGGCGCGGCTCGGGCGGCCGCTGCCAGCCGATCTCGAGGACCGCTACCACCAGCGGCTGTTCGACGGGTTCGCGAACCTGCGGGCGATCGAGGGCGTCGAGGCGGTCCTCGACCACCTGGACGACCGCGGCCTGACCTACTGCCTGGCCTCCTCCGGCACCCATCGGCGGATCCGTACGGCGTTGACCGCGGTCGGCTTCCTGCAGCGGTTCGAAGGCCGGATCTTCAGCGCCGAGGACGTCGCACACGGCAAGCCCGCCCCCGACCTGTTCCTGCACGCGGCCGCCTCGATGAGCGTGAAGCCGGTCGACTGCCTGGTGATCGAGGACAGCCCGCTCGGCGTCGCCGCCGCGGTCGCCGCCGGGATGAAGGTCTTCGGGTACGCCGGCATGACCGACCCCGCGAAACTTTCCGATGCGGACACGGTTTTCCACACCATGACCGCCCTCGCGCCCCTCATCGACGGCGCCTGAGACGAGGGCATGTCTCCCAGCCCCACGCCTACTGCGCGGCACTCGGCACGCCACCTCGCCGCACTGGAGCAAAGGCCACGATGAAACCACATCGAGGCCTTCGCTCCAGCACGCCGATGCGCCGCGCCGAGCACCTGCTCGCGACGGCGTGGGGCTGGGAGACATACCCTGGACCGACCATGCCTACTCCTCAGTCCCGCCCGGTCCGCGCCGAGGCGGTGGTCGATCTGGCCGCGATCCGTCACAACGTGACCACGCTGCGCGCCCGCGCCGCGGGTGCGCAGCTGATGGCCGTGGTCAAGGCCGACGGGTACGGGCACGGGATGGTCCCGGTCGCCCGGGCCGCTCGCGAGGCCGGCGCCGACTGGATCGGCGCCGCGGTGCTCGAGGAGGCGCTGGCGCTCCGCGAGGCCGGTGACACCGGGCGGATCTTCTGCTGGCTGACCACGCCCGGCGAGCCGCTCGCCGACGCCATCGAGGCCGGGATCGACCTGTCGGCCGGGGCGCCGTGGGAGATCGACGAGCTGGCCGCGGGCGTGCAGGACCGTCCGGCGCGGGTGCACCTGAAGATCGACACCGGCATGTCCCGCGGCGGCGCCGTACCGGAGGAGTGGCCGGCGCTGATCCGCGCCGCCGTCCGCGAGCAGGCCGCCGGGCGGATCGAGATCAAGGGCATCTGGTCGCACCTGGCGTCCTCGGACGAGCCGAAGAGCCCGGTGAACGAGTCGCAGCTGGCGACCTTCACCGAGGCGATCGAGGTGGCCGAGTCGTTCGGCGTCGACGCCGAGTTCAAGCACCTGGCGAACTCCGGCGCCACGCTCGCGCTGCCGGAGACCCATTTCGACCTGGTCCGGCCGGGCGTCGCGACGTACGGGCTGTCGCCGTTCGGGCATGCGTTGCCGTCGGCCGAGCTCGGGCTGAAGCCGGCGATGACGCTGAAGGCGCGGCTGGCGATGGTGAAGCGGGTGCCGGCCGGCGCCGGCGTCTCGTACGGTCTGACCTGGACCGCGCCGCGCCCGTCAACGCTCGGCCTGGTCCCGCTCGGGTACGGCGACGGCCTGCCCCGGCACGCGTCGAACGGCGGCCCGGTCCAGGTGCACGGCCGGCGCCGGGCGATCGTCGGCCGGATCTGCATGGACCAGTGCGTCGTCGATCTCGAGGACGACGAGGCCGCGGCGGGCGACGAGGTCGTGTTGTTCGGCTCGGGGACGGCGGGCGAGCCGACCGCGGACGACTGGGCCGACGCGGCCGGGACCATCAACTACGAGATCGTGACCCGGCTGGGTGTGCGCATCCCGCGCAGGTACGTCGACAGCGCTCAGGACCTGCCCCACCCCGCCACCCCGGCCGAAAGGTAGGCCGGCATGTCCAAAGCAAGTCGGACTGCTGGTCTGATCGGGGCCGCGGTCGGCGTGCTGGCGGCGGGTGCCGCGGCCGGTGTCGCGGTCGAGCGTCAGGTGATCGGGCGGCGCTCGGGCCAGCGCAAGCAGCTGGAGGCGGAGCCCTTCGGTTCGCAGCGCGGGACGCCGTACATCTTCACCGCCGACGACGGCGTCGAGTTGTACGTCGAGGTGGACGAACTCAAGCGTTCCCGGCGACCCGCGCCACCGCCGAAGCGACGGCTGAGCCGCAAGTTGCCGTTGCCGCCCGAGGACCTGACCGTGATCTTCGTCCACGGGTACGGCCTGAACCTGGACGCCTGGCACTTCGAGCGCCGTGACCTGGCCGGCATCGGCACGATGGTCTTCTACGACCAGCGCTCGCACGGCCGCTCCGGCCGGTCGCCCAAGGACGGCGTCAGTATCGACCACCTCGGCCAGGACCTGTACGGGATCGTCGAGCGGTTCGCGCCGACCGGGCCGGTGATCCTGATCGGTCATTCGATGGGCGGTATGACGATCATGGCGCTCGCCGAGCAGCATCCCGAGCTGTTCGGCGACCGGGTGATCGGCGTCGGCCTGTGTTCGACGAGCGCCGGCGGGCTGGACCAGGTCCCGATCATGTTCCCCGGCAAGGTCGGCATGCTGGCGCGGGCGCTCGCGACGCCGACGGTCGCCGCGCTGGCCCGGATCCCGGACGTGGTGGAGCGCAGCCGGAAGGCCGGGACGGACCTCAGCTACCTGCTCACCCGGAAGTACTCGTTCGGTTCCGAGGTGCCGCCGGCGTTCACCGAGTTCGTCAACGAGATGATCGCGGCGACGCCGATCGAGGTGATCGCGGACTTCTACCCGATCTTCGCGCTGCACGACAAGTTCGAGGCGCTGGAGCCGCTGCAGAAGGTGGAGTGCGTCGTGATCGGCGGCGACAAGGACCACCTGACGCCGTTCGCCCACGCCGAGGAGATCGTCCGGCGGGTGCCCGGCGCCGAGCTGGTCGAGGTGAAGAACTGCGGCCATCTCGGCCTGATCGAGCACCACCGCGAGTTCACCGCCGCCCTCCTTGGGATGATCGAGAGAGCTGAACAATCGTTAGGGGGGTCATGACCGACCTGCACGTCGTCGACGCGACACCCGAGCATGCCGCGGAGATCGTGTCGGTGATCCACCACGCGTTCGCCGCGCGGCGGGTGCTCGATCCGCCGTCGACGCAGCTGTCCGAGAACGTCACGACCGTGGCGGCCGCACTCGCGGAGCACGGCGGGCTGCTCGTGCTCAGCGACGGGGTGCCGCTCGGCGCGATGCTGTTCGAGCAGGCCGGTGACATCCTCAACCTGCGCCGCGTGTCGGTCGACCCGCGGTCCCAGGCCCGCGGCGTCGCCTCGGCGATGGTCGGCTGCGCCGAGGAGGTCGCCGTACGGCGGGGGCTGAACCGGGTGAACCTGATCGCGCGGATCGAGCTGCCGGACACCGTGGAGTTCTGGCGCCGGCGGGGATATTCCGTCGTCGACCAGCAGGCGCACAACCTGATCTTCGCCAAGGCGATGCCTCTCGAGCTGGAGGTGCCGACCGCCGACGACATGCGGGCGATCGGCGAGGAGCTGGCCGGGCAGCTGCGGGCTGGCGACGTGCTCGTACTGTCTGGGGACCTCGGGGCGGGGAAGACGACGTTCACGCAAGGGCTGGGCGCCGGGCTGAAGGTGCGCGGCGCGATCACATCGCCGACGTTCGTGATCTCGCGGGTACATCCGTCGCTGGTCGACGGGCCCGCGCTGGTGCACGTCGACGCGTACCGGGTCGGGGGCTTCGCGGAGCTGGACGATCTCGACCTGGACGCCGGCCTGGAGGACGCGGTCACCGTCGTCGAATGGGGGCACGGCCTGGCCGAGGCGCTCGCGCCCGACCGGCTCGACATCGTGGTGACGCGTGGCGACGACGACACCGACGAGACGCGCGCGCTGCGGATCACCCCGGTCGGCCCGCGCTGGGCCACCTCCGGCGTCCGCGTGTCGGCTTTGGGGAAGAACTGACATGCTGCTCGCCTTCGACACCTCGAGTGCCGCGGTCACGGTCGCGCTGGCGACGCCGGCCGGTGAGATCGTCGCCTCGTCGACGACCGTCGACGCGCTCCGGCACGGCGAGCTGCTCGCCCCTGCGATCGCGTCGGCGCTGGAATCAGCGGGAGCCGGCCCGCGCGACCTGACCGGGATCGCGGTCGGCGTCGGCCCCGGCCCGTTCACCGGGCTGCGGGTCGGGTTGGTGACGGCCCGGACGATGGGCGACGTGCTGGGCATCGAGGTCTCCGGTGTCTGCAGCCTCGATATCCTCGCGCGCCAGTCGTCGCTGACCCTGCCGGTCGCGGTCGCCACGGACGCGCGCCGCAAGGAGATCTACTGGGCGCTGTACGACGGGCCGGCCGCGGACGGGAGTCGCCGGCGCCTGGAGGGGCCCGCGGTCGACAAGCCGGCCGACGTCGCCCACGTGCTGTCCGGGCTGCCCGTCATCGGCCGAGGTGCTGTTCTGTACGGCGACGTGCTGGGTCTGCCGCCGGCCGCCGATGACGCGGTTGCCGAGTATCCGTCGGCCGAGGTGCTCGCGACCGGTGTCGCGACCGGGACCCTGGTGGTCGTCGAGCCGGAGCCGATGTACCTTCGTCGCCCCGACGTGACCATGTCCGCCGGGCCGAAGAGCGTGCTGTGAGACCTGCCATCCGGCCTGCGCGCGCGGACGATCTGCCGGCGTTGGTCGCGCTCGACGAGGTGTGCTTCGGGTCGGACGCCTGGAGTGCGGGTGCGTGGGCGGACGAGTTCGGGCGGATGTCCGAGGACCGGACGATCCTGGTCGCGGACGAGGGCGCGGTCGTCGGGTACGCCGTACTGCTGGTGCCTCCGGTTGTGGAGGACGTGGTCGAGGTACTGCGGATCGCGGTGACGCCGGCCGAGCGGCGGACCGGTATCGGTGGGCAGCTGATGACGATCGCCCTGGACCGTTGTGCGGGCCGGACGGTTCTGCTTGAAGTTGCCTCAGGCAATCAGTCGGCGCAGGCCCTGTACGCCGGGTTCGGGTTCGAGGAGATCAGCCGGCGGCAGGGGTACTACGGCGGCGGCGAGGACGCGCTGATCATGCGGTGGCGGGAGGAACTGTGAACGAGCCTTTGATCCTGGGGATCGAGACGTCGTGCGACGAGACCGGCGTCGGGATCGTGCGCGGGCAGACGCTGCTCGCCGACGCGGTCGCGTCCAGTGTCGAGGAGCACGCCCGGTTCGGCGGTGTCGTCCCCGAGGTGGCCAGTCGCGCGCACCTCGAAGCGATGGTGCCGACGATCCGGCGGGCCTGCGAGACCGCCGGGATCAAGCCGACCGATGTGGACGCGGTCGCGGTGACCAGCGGCCCCGGGCTGGCTGGTGCACTGCTTGTCGGTGTCGCGGCGGCCAAGGGCCTGGCGTTGTCGCTGGGCAAACCGATCTACGGCGTGAACCATCTCGCGGCGCACGTCGCGGTCGACACCTTGGAGCACGGTGACCTGCCGAAGGGCTGTGTCGCGATGCTGGTGTCCGGCGGGCACTCGTCGCTGCTCGCGGTCCATGACATCACTGACATCACCGACGGCGTCGTACCGATGGGCAGCACCATCGACGACGCGGCCGGGGAGGCGTTCGACAAGGTCGCGCGGGTGCTCGGGCTGCCGTTCCCGGGCGGGCCGTACATCGACAAGGCGGCGCGCGACGGCGGCGACCGGCTGTACGTGACGTTCCCGCGCGGGCTGACGTCGCAGCGCGACCTCGAGCGGCACCGGTTCGACTTCTCGTTCTCGGGGTTGAAGACCGCGGTCGCGCGCTGGGTCGAGGCGCGCCGCCGCGACGGTGAGGACGTGCCGGTGAACCACGTGGCCGCAGCCTTCCAGGAGGCGGTCTGCGACGTGCTGACCCGCAAGGCGATCGACGCCTGCAAGGACCGCGGGTTCGAGCACCTGCTGATCGGCGGCGGTGTCGCGGCGAACTCGCGGCTGCGGGCGATGGCCGAGGAGCGGGCCGCCGCGGCCGGTATCGCCGTCCGGGTGCCGCGGCCGGGGCTGTGCACCGACAACGGCGCGATGGTCGCCGCGCTCGGCTCCGAACTGGTCCGGGCCGGGAAGCAGCCGTCGCCACTCGATCTCCCCGCCGATTCTTCGATGCCGATCACGGAGGTACTGAACAAATGAAGTGGACCGGGCCGGACGGTTTCGAGGCCGACGACACCGCCGAACGCGTCGACGCCGCTGTCGTCCAGAGCTTCCTGAGTTCGTCGTACTGGGCGCAGGGGATCCCGCGCGAGGTGGTGGACCGCGCGATCGCGGGATCGCTCAACCTCGGGGTGTACGACGCGGCCGGCGCGATGGTGGCGTACGCGCGGATGGTGACGGACCGGGCCACGTTCGCGTGGCTGGCCGACGTGTTCGTGCTGGAGTCGCACCGGGGTCACGGCCTCGGGCGGTTCGTCGTGTCGACGCTGCTGGAGCACCCGGACCTGAAGGGCCTGCGGCAGATCCTGCTGGCGACGGCCGACGCGCACGAGCTCTACCGCTCGTACGGCTTCACCGAGACGCCGCCCGGCCGGATGATGGCCATCCGCAAGGAGCCGACCGAGCTGTACAACCAGCTGTGAGCTGCCCGGGTGTCGACTTCGTCCGGCGCCCGGCCGGAGCGACGGATCTGGTGCTGCTCGCCCACGGCGGGTCGGAGCACTCGCACGCCGTCCCGCATCTGTGGCGGCCCGCGCTGTTGCGGATGTGGCCGTTCGCGGTGGCCGCGCGCGCGGCGGCGCCGGAGGCTGCGATCGGGTTCCTGCGGTATCGCTTCCGCGGCTGGAACGACGCCGGCGACGCGGCCGTCGATCTGCGGACCGTCCTGGACGAGCTGCCGCCGGTGCTCTCGCGGGTGTTCCTGATCGGGCACTCGATGGGCGGGCGGGCGGTTGTCGCCGCGGGCGATCATCCACGGGTGGCGGGCGTACTCGGGCTGGCCCCGTGGTTGCCGGCCCGCGAACCGCTCGCCGCACTGCGTCCGCCGGTCACCTTCGTGCACGGCACCGACGACAGGATGACCGATCCGGCGGGTACGACGGCGTACGCGGCGCGGCTGCGGGCGGCCGGAGTGGCGGTGACGACGTACTCGGTCCGCGGCGAGGCGCACGCGATGCTGCGGCGTCCGAAGGAGTGGGACCGTCTGGTCGCGGACTTCGTCCGATCCGCCCGCGCCGGGACAGGCGCCGGCGGCGGCAGCGAGGAGCTTCCGGACGGCGCGCCGTCCTCGATCCCCGCGGCGATCGCGAACATCGCGGTGGCGCGGCTCCGGATGCCGGTGAAACACCGGCTGCGGGTGCCGTGCGACGGCCCGGCATCGTAGGGGAACCGACCTTGGTGGCGGGCCTCCGGGGAGAGCAGCAGCGGACGCAGCACCTCGCCCGCCGGCAGGTCCCCGGAGACCCGCTCGCGAGATCGATCATATGTTCGAATACAGGTCGAGCGCAAGTCAGGACTGTTCGGCCCGGTGCCGGCCGGGTGTGGTGCCGACGATCGCCGCGAAGGCCGCGATGAAGCCGCTCGGGTTCGCCCAGCCGCACGCGTGCGCGACGTACGTGGTGTCGTGGCCGGCGGCGAGCAGCACGAGGGCATGGTAGATCCGGAGCTGCGTGCGCCATTCGTAGAAGGTCATGCCGAGCTCGTCGCGGAGCAGCCGGCTGAGCGTCCGGGCGCCGGCGCCGGCCGCACGGCCGAGCTCGGCCAGCGGGGTGTTGTCGGCCGGGTTCTCGTGCAGCAGTTTCGCGATGGTGCGCAGGCGGTCGTCGCGCGGCTCGGGGAGTTGCAGCGGTTGCTCGGCGGCTTCGTGGAGTTCGCCGACGAGGACGTGTTCCAGGCGGCGCCGGGCTCCGGTGTCGAGTTGGCGGCTGGTCAGGGCGAGGAGTACCTCGCGGGCGAGACCGGAGGCAAGGAAGACGGCCGGGCGGTCCGGGATGCGCCGTGCCAGTCCGGCGGTCAGGAACACGATCCGCATGTCGGTCTCGCCGTGCGCGCGGTGGTGGTGCGTCGCGTGCGCCGGCGTCCAGGCGACGCGGTTGGCGGGCACGATCGAGGTGCCGTGATCGGTGTGGACGGAGATGACGCCGCGGGCGGCGTACACCAAGTGCCCCTCGTCGTGGGTGTGCACCGCACTGGTGCCTCCGGAAACCCATCGGTGTGCGCCCGCGGACGGGAACAGCTCCGACTCGAGAGGCCGGCCGTCGGGCCTGGTGCTATCGGCCATCAGCCACTCTGCGGCACGAGTAGGCGACGGCGTCCCGGTCGATCCGCGTAATGATCAGCGTTGCCGACGCCGCACCCTTCGGAGCGAGCTTCTTGCGCAGTTGCGCCGGATCGAGATCCACCCCGCGCTTCTTGATCTCCAGTGTGCCGATGCCGTTGCTGCGAACCCACGCGCGCAACGCCTTCTCCTTGTAGGGCAGCTCTTGCAGCACCTCGTACGCCGAGGCGAGCGGCGTCGGCACGTGCTGCGCCGCCGTGACGTAAGCGATGCGCGGATCGAGAAGCCATCCACCCACGGCTGCCGCGACCGCCGTCACCAGACCGGCCCGGACGACCGCGCCGTCCGGTTCGTAGATGTACCGCCCGACCGGCCCGACCTCGGCGTCCGGCGCTTCGGCGACACTCGCCTGGCTCGGCAGCAGCGTCGCCCGGCGGGGCATACCGCCGTACAGCTTTCCGGACCACAGTGCGGCTTCCTTCACCTCACCGGCATCGCTGATCCACTCGGCCTCCACGCCGTCGGGAATCGCGTCGTGCGGAATGCCGGGCGCCACCTTCACGCACGCCGTCCGCTCCAGGAGCGAAGTGACGAACGACCACGGCGGCGAGTAGGCGTTGTGATCGAACACGCGCCGCCCGTCGGCCCGCCGCGCAGGATCGGCGAACACCATGTCGTACGGCGTGAGGTCCGTTGTCTGTGCATCGCCTACCAGGACGTCGCCGGGCAGGTCGAACGTGGCCAGGTTCGCCCGGGCGACCGCTGCTGTCTCGGGGTCCCGCTCCACGCCGGTGACCCGCAGGCCGGCGCGCGCCATCGTGATCAGGTCGCCGCCGATGCCGCACCCCAGGTCGACCACGGTGTCGAGCTGGGTGGCTGCGATCCGTACGGCGCGGTGGGTGCTCACTGTGGTGCGGGTGGACTGCTCCAGGCCGTCCGGGGTGAAGTACATGCGCTCCGCGTCCGGACCGAACTTGGCGGTCGCACGGTGGCGCAGTGCGGCCTGGGTCACCGCAGTCGTGACCAGCGTCGCGTCGTACGAGCGTCTGAGCTTCTCGACGAGCTGGAGCTCTCTGCCGGGGCGGTACTCGGCACAAGCAGCCGCCAGCACCTCAGCGCCTGGTCCATCGAGCAACGCCGTGACAGTCACCCGGTAAGCCTAGAGCGGGCTGGAACAGCTCCTGCTCCAGCTGCGGGTAGCCATCGAGTACAGGCGCCAGTTCATCGCGGAGCGGGTCTTCGGGCCGTAGATGCCGTCCACCACCAGGTGGTGCTTGCGCTGCACCATCTTGATGACAGTGCGGGTGTTGGTGCCGTAGATGCCGTCGACGGCGAGCTTGGTGCCGTAACAGAAGTTCAGGTTGCGCTGGAGGACCTGGATCGCGGTCTCCGGATCACCTGTCCGGCTGGAGCCCCGGAACGGGTCGTCGCCGTACATGAGGTTGCAGGTCGTGCTCGTGCTGCCCAGGATCGACGGCATCGGGATGCCCCAGCTGCGGTTCACCGGCACGAGCCGGGCAGACCTGCACTGCGGCAGCGCGGCCGCTGCCTTCAGCTCGGCCGCCGTCGCGTCGTTCGACACCGCTTCGTCGACCTTGGGTGGGTCTGCTGCCGGGGCCGCGGTGGGCGGGCCGGCGGCCGGTGGCGACTCTTTCGACGTGTTGGCCGCGCCGGCGCCGACGGCGACCGCGGCGACGGCGGTCAGGAGCGCGATCGTCCGGCCGGACAGCTTCGGCAACGCGGGCAGCTTGAACGCCATGGGCCCCTCCTGTGATCGCTCTGGGAGAACGGTCGCATGCGGACCCGGGTCCGGCCCAGCGTTCGGCCACATTCCGTACCCGGACGATTACCCGGCCGCTGAGAATTCGTCTGGCACTCGAGTTGACCGAGTGCTAATCGCGGCCTAGATTCGGTGTTGGCACTCTCCACACGAGGGTGCCAGCGGTCCGGCCTCTGACCCCCGCGACGGCAGGGGAGCGCGACCACATGCCACAGACAAGCGAATTCGACCGTGGAGGTCAGCAAGTGTCGGTCACGATCAAGCCGCTCGAGGACCGCGTCCTCGTCGCGCCGCTCGAAGCCGAGCAGACCACGAAGTCCGGCCTGGTGATCCCGGACACCGCCAAGGAGAAGCCGCAGGAGGGCGAGATCCTCGCCGTCGGCCCGGGCCGGATCGACGACAACGGCAACCGCGTCCCGCTGGACGTCGCCGTCGGCGACAAGGTCATCTACTCCAAGTACGGCGGCACCGAGGTCAAGTACGACGGCCAGGACTACCTGATCCTGGGCGCCCGCGACATCCTCGCAGTCGTCAGCAAGTGACGATCGCTCGCTGTTCCTGACTGACACCGCCCTGGGGCCGCACACCGGCGCCGGGGCGGAGTCGGTCTGGGCGCAGCGAGGTCGTCCGTGCTGTTGACGAAGAGCGAATTTCAGAGAGGGACTGGATTTTTCATGCCGAAGATCCTCGAGTTCGACGAGAACGCGCGGCGCGCGCTGGAGCGCGGCGTCGACAAGCTCGCGAACACGGTGAAGGTGACGCTCGGCCCGAAGGGCCGTTACGTCGTCCTGGACAAGAAGTGGGGCGCCCCGACCATCACCAACGACGGTGTCACCGTCGCCCGTGAGGTCGAGCTGGACGACCCGTTCGAGAACCTTGGTGCGCAGCTGACCAAGGAGGTCGCCACCAAGACCAACGACATCGCCGGTGACGGCACCACCACCGCGACGGTGCTGGCGCAGGCGCTGGTGCACGAGGGCCTCCGGGCGGTCGCCGCCGGCGCCAACCCGATGGGTCTCAAGCGCGGTATCGAGGCGGCCGTCGAGGCCGTGTCGGCCAAGCTGGTGGACACCGCGAAGCCGGTCGACGACAAGGGCGACATGGCCCACGTCGCGACCATCTCCGCCCGCGACGCCGAGATCGGCGCGCTGATCGCGGACGCGTTCGACAAGGTCGGCAAGGACGGTGTGATCACCGTCGAGGAGTCGAACACCTTCGGGACCGAGCTCGAGTTCACCGAGGGTATGCAGTTCGACAAGGGCTACATCTCGCCGTACTTCATCACCGACGCCGAGGCCGGCGAAGCGGTGCTGGAGGACCCGTACATCCTGATCCACCAGGGCAAGATCTCCGCGATCGCGGACCTGCTGCCGCTGCTGGAGAAGGTCGTGCAGTCCGGCAAGACGCTGCTGATCATCGCCGAGGACGTCGAGGCCGAGGCGCTGTCCACCCTCGTGGTGAACAAGATCCGCGGCAACTTCACCTCGGTCGCCGTCAAGGCGCCGGGCTTCGGCGACCGCCGCAAGGCGATGCTGGAGGACCTGGCCGCGCTCACCGGCGCGCAGGTCGTCGCCCCCGAGGTCGGGCTGAAGCTCGACCAGGTCGGCCTCGAGGTGCTCGGTTCGGCCCGCCGGATCGTGGTCTCGAAGGACAACACGACCGTCGTCGAGGGTTCCGGCAAGGCCGAGGACATCGAGGGCCGGGTCAGCCAGATCAAGTCCGAGATCGAGCGCACCGACTCCGACTGGGACCGCGAGAAGCTGCAGGAGCGGCTGGCCAAGCTGGCCGGCGGCGTCTGCGTGATCAAGGTCGGCGCGGCCACCGAGGTCGAGCTGAAGGAGAAGAAGCACCGGATCGAGGACGCGGTGTCCGCGACCCGGGCCGCGATCGAGGAGGGCATCGTCGCCGGCGGCGGCTCCGCTCTCGTGCACGCGGCGACCGTCCTGGACGGCGGCCTCGACCTCGAAGGTGACGAGGCGACCGGTGTCCGGATCGTCCGCAAGTCGATCGTCGAGCCGCTGCGCTGGATCGCCGAGAACGGCGGCTACGAGGGCTACGTCGTGACGTCGAAGGTGGCCGAGCTCGAGTCCGGCAGCGGCTTCAACGCCGCCACCGGTGAGTACGGCGACCTGCTGGCCCAGGGCGTGCTGGACCCGGTCAAGGTGACCCGGTCCGCGCTCGCCAACGCCGGCTCGATCGCCGCGCTGCTGCTGACGACCGAGACGCTGGTCGTCGACAAGCCCGAGGAAGAGGAGCCCGCCGCGGCCGGTCACGGCCACGGGCACGGTCACTGACCTCAGGCAGTAGTAAGCCGGTAGTCAGGCAGTAGTTCGACAGCACAGCACACAGAGCACCGCCCGGCAGGTAACTGCCGGGCGGTGCTCTGTTCTCATAGGAGCTGTGTCGATTCGCGAGCGTCGTTCCGAGGACCTGCAGGTCTGCGTCGAGTTGTTGCGGGTGGTGCACGAGCAGGCCGGCTATCCGATCAACTGGCCCGCCGACCCGGAGCGGTGGCTGACGCCGGAGGCGGCGCTCGGCTGCTGGGTGGCCGTGACCGGAGCCGGTGAGCGGGTTGTCGGGCACGCGGTGCTGACGGGAGTGGGCGACGGCGCCGAGGTGGAGCGGTTGTTCGTGGATCCGACGGCGACGCGTCAGGGGGTTGGCCGCCAGTTGCTCGACCATTGCGTGCAGACAGCGGCGGAGCTCGGGCGGCCGCTGTCGCTCGAGGTGGTCGGCAACCGCGGCGCGGCGGAGCGCCTGTACCGCCGGGCGGGCTGGCTGGAGACCGGCCGCACGCCGATCGACTGGGGCGGCGATCACGCCACCGAACTCATCCGGTTCAGCGCGCCGCGGTGAACCGAACCGGCCAGTAGTGACAGATCGTGACCAAAACCCGGGGTTGACCACGAATTGCCACTATGCAAGGAGAGTTGAGCGCCGTAGCATCTTTCGAGCTGACCGGTCCGAACACGAGGGGGCGAGGGGTGACAGAGGTCCGAGTACCTGACACCCACGACCGGGTCGAGCTCAGGGATCTTGCCGCGCTGGCCGGCGACGGGGACCGCACAGCTCTCAACGACCTGCTCACCAGGGTGCGCGCTGTGGCGCACCGCTACGTACGGTCCCGTCTGTGGACCTATCCCGGCGGCGCCGACATGGTCGACGACGTCGCGCAAGAAGTTTGTGTCGCGGTCTTCGGCGCGCTCGGCCGCTACCGCGACGAGGGGAGGCCTTTCGAGGCTTTCGTCTACGGCATCGCGGCCCGCAAGGTCGCCGATGCCCAGCGTGCGTTCGCGGTCGCCGACGTCTCGACGCCGGACCTGCCGGACGGCGCGGACGAGTCACCGACGCCGGAGGAGCACGCGGTTCGGCACTCAGAGGTCCAGCACATCATGGGGCTGCTGGACAAGCTGCCGGAGAAACTGCGCGAGATCCTGCGCCTTCGCGTCGTTGCGGGGATGTCAGCCGAGGAGACCGGCCGGGCACTGGGGATGACACCGGGGGCGGTGAGGGTCGCACAGCATCGGGCGTTGAACACGCTCAGGGGGTTCGTGGGGCATGAAACACAGCTGGAACGAGGAAGAGCAGGGGAGGGGCATCATGGCTGACCGATTCGACCTGGACGCGATCGAGGCCGATGACGCACTGCTCGATCTGCTTGCCGCCGGTGGGGAGTCCGCCCGCTCGGCGGGCGAGCACGACCCGGCCGTCGCACTGCTGGCCGATCTACGGCTCGCGGTGGAGGTCGAGGACGAGCTCCCGGTGGAGACCATCGACGATCCGGAGAGCTTCCTGGCGCGCTGCGCCGCGCTCAACCCGATGACCGACCCGTTCGCCCGCAAGATGGCGACCCGCGGTCTGGCCTTCGGTGTCGCCGCGGTGGCCGCGCTGTCGGTCTCCGGGGTCGCGGCGGCGGTCACCGGCGATCCGTTGTCGCCGTACGAGAAGGTCATCGAGAAGATGGTCGACGCGGTCCGCCCGCAGACCAGCTTCCCGAAGGAGGACGTCGACGGCTCGCCGGTCGTGGACCGGAGCAAGATCGTCAAGGTCGGCAAGGACTTCAAGGAGAAGGCCAAGGCCGAGCACGCCGCCCAGTCCGGCAAGGACGGCGCGGCAACCGACGACGACCCGCAGGCGCAGGACCTCAAGGGCACGCCGGAGGTCGTGGTGCCTCCGGAGGGCAGGCCGATCGCGACCCGCGAGTTGCCGTTTGCCTGGCCGACCGTCGAGCAGAAGACGCAGGAGCCGGTCAAGCCGACGACCGAGGTGACGGCGACGCCGAAGCCGACCGACGACAAGACGGACGAGCCGACCGGTACCAAGACCGACGAGCCGACCGACACCAAGACCGAGAACCCACCGGACACGCCGCCGTCGACGCCGACCGAGGAGCCGACCGAGCCGGCGACCCCGACCCCGACGCCGACGGACACGACCACCGCGACTCCACCGCCGACGAACGGCGAGACGAACACGGGCGACGGCGGGACCGGGACCGGCGACAACACGGTGAGCGACCCGACCGGTACGCCAAGCGCGGGGTCCGGCGACGGTCAGACCGGTGGCGAGGAGACCACGCCGCCGGGTTCGGACAGCACCACGCCCGCCGGCACCGACAGCACCGGTACCAGTGACACCTCCGGCGACGACACGAAGCCGAGCAGCCCGGTCACGCAGGTCCCGGAGCAGACCGAGCAGGTCCAGCAGCAGGTGGAGCAACTGGTCGAGAAGATCCAGGAGGTCCTGCCGACGCCGACCGGCCTGCAGGTCACCAACGAGAGCGCCGAGCAGTTCTTCGGCGTTCCCGACGCGACCGCGAAGTCGATCGACACCCGCAGCTCGGCCAAGAGCACGAAGTCGGCCAAGAGCGGGAAGCACTCGAGCGGGAAGGTCAGCACCGGCTCGGTCCGCAAGACCTACCCGACCGGCAAGCACTCCACCGGCCAGTACCCGGAGGGCAAGCACGCCGCCATCGAGCGGACCCACGGCTCCACGACCGACGCGAGCCTGCTGCAGATCCTCGAGGTCGTCAACAAGCCGATCCGGTAACCGTCCGGCCACGCACCGCCCGTCGCCCAGCGGCGGGCGGTTGCCTGTGGACGGCGGATTCGGGGCCTGGCGGCGGCGCGGATAGGATGGGGTCCCGTTGCCGCCGTACAAAAGGTGCTCGTTTTCCCCATGGACATCACCCCCGCTGGAGTTCCCGACAAGTTCGCCGTCCTCGGTCTCACCTTCGACGACGTGCTGCTGCAGCCGAACGAGTCCGACGTCATCCCGTCCGAGGCCGTCACCCGGTCTCGCCTGAGTCGTAACGTCGAGGTCAACATCCCGCTGGTGTCCAGCGCGATGGACACCGTCACCGAGGCCCGGATGGCGATCGCCATGGCGCGCCAGGGCGGCCTCGGCGTCCTGCACCGCAACCTCTCGATCGAGGACCAGGCCCAGCAGGTCGACCTGGTCAAGCGCTCCGAGTCCGGCATGATCGCGCAGCCGATCACCATCGGCCCGGACGCCACCATCGGCGAGGCCGACGCGCTCTGCGGGCAGTACCGGATCTCCGGCGTCCCGGTGGTGGACGACGCCGGCGTCCTGGTCGGCATCGTCACCAACCGCGACATGCGCTTCGAGACCGACCTGTCCCGGCCGGTCCGCGAGGTGATGACCAAGCAGCCGCTGATCACCGGCCGGCAGGGGATCGCCGCCGACGACGCGATGGCGCTGCTCAGCAAGCACAAGGTGGAGAAGCTGCCGCTGGTCGACGAGGCCGGCAAGCTCACCGGCCTGATCACGCTGAAGGACTTCGTCAAGCGCGACAAGTTCCCGCTGTCCACCAAGGACGCCACCGGCCGGCTGATGGTGGGCGCCGCGATCGGCTTCTTCGGCGAGGCCTACAAGCGGGCCATGACGCTGGTCGAGGCCGGCGTCGACGTGCTCGTGGTGGACACCGCGCACGGTCATTCCCAGGCCCAGATCGAGATCATCCGCAAGCTCAAGGCCGACCCGGCGACCCGCGGCGTGGACGTCGTCGGCGGCAACGTCGGCACCCGCGCGGGCGCGCAGGCGCTGGTCGACGCGGGCGCGGACGGCGTGAAGGTCGGCGTCGGCCCGGGCTCGATCTGCACGACGCGGGTCGTGTCCGGTGTCGGCGTGCCGCAGGTGACCGCGATCTACGAGGCGTCGCTGGCCTGCAAGCCGGCCGGTGTCCCGGTCATCGGCGACGGCGGCCTGCAGTATTCCGGTGACATCGCCAAGGCGCTCGTCGCGGGCGCGGACACCGTCATGCTGGGCTCGCTGCTCGCCGGCTGCGAGGAGTCGCCGGGCGACCTGGTGTTCATCAACGGCAAGCAGTTCAAGGCGTACCGCGGGATGGGCTCGCTCGGTGCGATGTCGTCGGCCGGCGGCCTGCGCAAGTCGTACTCCAAGGATCGCTACTTCCAGCACGACGGCAGCGGCGACGAGAAGCTGATCGCCGAGGGCGTCGAGGGCCAGGTGCCGTACCGCGGCCCGCTGTCGGCCGTCGCGCACCAGCTGGTCGGCGGCCTGCGGCAGTCGATGTGGTACACGGGCGCCCGCACGGTGGCAGAGCTGCAGGAGAAGGGCCGGTTCGTCCGGATCACCTCCGCCGGCCTGCAGGAGTCCCACCCGCACGACATCCAGATGACGGTCGAGGCGCCGAACTACTCCGGCCGCTGACCCCGCCTGCACACACCCGTTAGGACACCAGATGACCGAGATCGAGATCGGCCGGGCCAAGCGCGGCCGGCAGGCGTACGCGTTCGACGACATCGCGATCGTGCCGTCGCGCCGGACGCGGGACCCGGAGGAGGTCTCGGTCGCCTGGCAGATCGACGCGTACCGGTTCGAGCTGCCGATCCTGGCCGCGCCGATGGACTCGGTGATGTCGCCGGCCACCGCGATCGCGATCGGCAAGGCCGGCGGTCTCGGCGTCCTGAACCTCGAAGGCCTCTGGACGCGGTACGAGAACCCGGCGAACCTGCTCGAGGAGATCACCACCCTCGACGCGCAGCAGGCGACGCACCGGCTGCAGGAGATCTACGCGGCGCCGATCAAGCCCGAGCTGATCTCCCAGCGGGTGCAGGAGATCCGCGACTCCGGTGTCACGGTGGCCGGCGCGCTGTCGCCGCAGCGCACCAAGCAGTTCGCCAAGCACGTCGTGGACGCCGGGGTCGACCTGTTCGTCATCCGCGGCACGACGGTGTCCGCCGAACACGTGTCCGGGCAGGCGGAGCCGCTGAACCTGAAGCAGTTCATCTACGACCTCGACGTCCCGGTGATCGTCGGCGGCTGCGCGACGCACCAGGCGGCGCTGCACCTGATGCGGACCGGCGCGGCCGGCGTCCTGGTCGGCTTCGGCGGCGGCGCCGCGCACACCACCCGGAAGGTGCTCGGCGTCGCGGTGCCGATGGCGTCGGCGGTGGCCGACGTCGCGGCGGCCCGGCGAGACTACATGGACGAGTCCGGCGGGCGCTACGTGCACGTCATCGCGGACGGCTCGGTCGGGCGGTCCGGTGACGTGGCGAAGGCGATCGCCTGCGGCGCGGACGCGGTGATGGTCGGTTCGCCGCTGGCTCGCGCGAGCGACGCCCCCGGCGGCGGGTACCACTGGGGCGCCGAGGCCTGGCACCAGGACCTGCCCCGCGGCGAGCGGGTCGAGGTCGGCGTCACCGGCACCATGGAGCAGATCCTGTTCGGCCCCTCCTGGGTCCCGGACGGCACCATGAACCTGGTCGGTGCGCTCAAGCGCGCGATGGCCACCACCGGCTACACGGAGCTCAAGGAGTTCCAGCGGGTCGAGGTCGTCGTCGGTTGAGCACCGGCGTCTTGCTCCTGCACGGTTCGAGCGGTGCGCCGGACTCGGACCGTGCGCGCCTCCTCGAGGCGGAGGGGTACGACGTCCTTGCGCCGCGCTGGACCGTCACGCACGAGGTGGCGCTGGAGTCGTTCCCGCTGGACGAGCTGGCTGACCACGATCGGCTGGTCGTGATGGGCAGCTCGTGGGGCGCCGAGGCGGCGTTGCTGCTGGGTGCGCTGGACGAGCGCGTGGACGCGGTGGTCGCGTTCGCGCCGAGCGCCTACGTGTGGGGCCGGGTCCTGGAGGACGGCAGCCAGCGGTCGGCGTGGACCTGGCAGGGCGAGCCGCTGCCGTTCGTACCGTTCGACCCGCGCTGGGCAGCCGCCGACGACCCGCCGAGCTACGTCGGGCTGTACCGGCAGAGCGTGGCGACGTACGCCGATGCCGAGCGCGCCCGGATCCCGGTGGAGCGCATCCGCGACGTGCTGCTCGTGGCGGGAGGGGACGACCGGGTGTGGCCGGCGGTCGAGTTCGCCGAGGAGATCGCGCGACGGCGCGGCGACCGGCCGACGCGGATCGTGACGGTCCCCGAGGCCGGGCATCGCGCGGTGCTGCCCGGTGAGGAGCCGAAGACCGCGGGGCAACGGATGGCCCGCGGCGGTACGGCGGCCGCCGACCGCGAGCTGGGCGGTCTGGCCTGGCCCGAGATCCTCCGGTTGCTCGCCGACGGGCTTCGAGTTCACCGGGCTTGATGGGTTCTGGAAGGATTGCGGCATGGGATTGTTCAGCCGACGGAGCAGCCAGGAGACGGACAATGTTGCCCTCGCCGCGGCGCGAGGCCGACTGTCCGCGGACGATGTCGATCAGGTGCGGTTCCTGATCACCACGAAGAAGGCGGTGCACGCGGTCAAGCTGATCCGTGACCGCACCGGCCTCGACCTCAAGCACTCCAAGGAGCTGGTCGACGACATCCGCCTCGGGCGGTACGTGCCGCCGACCACCGGGACGCCGTTGGTGCGCCGGCCCGGCACCAACCTGGCCGAGCGCACCCGCGCGCTCAAGGCCGCGGGCGAGCTCCACCAGGCGACCGCGCTGGTGGTGTCCGAGACCGGCATGACCGAGGCCGAAGCCGGCCTGTTCGTCGGCGCCCTGAAGACCGAACTCCAGGACTAACCCTTCACATAGGAGAGCTTCTCCGCGATCCTCCCGTCCCGCAGGCGCAGGACGTCCACGCCGCGGACGTGGCCGCGGTCGCCGGAGTCGATGCGCCACGAGTACCGCCAGCGCACCACGGCGCGATCGCCGGCCACCACCAGCTCCTCGGTCTCGAAGTGCGGGTCGACGGTGTTCTCGAACAGCTTCGCCCACTCCGCCCGGACGGCGTCCGCGCCCTCGAAGCGCCCGCCGTCCGGCGACGGCGAGGTGGACTCGAACACGATGTCGTCGGTGACCAGCGACATCACCGTCTCCAGATCGCACTGGTCGAAGGCGTCGCCGAACCGCTCGACTACGGCGCCGGACTCCACCGCGGGTTCCTTCCGAAGGCGGCCAGCAGCGCGTCGGCCGGTTCGGTGAAGCCGTCGAGGTGCTCGCCGATCATGCCCGCCGAGCGATACAGCTCCTCGCGCTTCGCGAACCAGGTCGCGACGTCGTCGACCAGGTCGGCGTCCATCCGCGGCGCTGCGCCGGTGGCCACGGCCAGGTCCCACCCGTGCACGAGATGGTCGGCCGCGAGTTGGCGCAGGTACTCGTCCGGATCCTCGTCGCCGTACGACAGGTGCACCTTGTCGATCGACCGGGTCGCGGCGGTCCGGGCCTCCTCGGCCGCGGCCGACGCCGCTCCGGCCGGGTCGTCCCCGAGCAGGTCGCCGTCGAGGGTGTTCCCGACCTCGGCGATCGTCCGGCCCTCCATCAGCGGCCGGGTCCAGCGCTCCTCGCCGACGACGTGGTTCACCAGCGCGCGGACGTCCCAGTCCGAGCACGGGGTCGGCGCCGACCATTGGCCGGCAGTCACCCCGGAGGCCAGTTCCGCGAAGTTCGCGACCGTACGGTTGTGCAGCTCTACGACATCCATGAGCCTCCCCCTTTCAGCGCCAGCGTCCGTCCGGGCGGAAAGCGCGTCAAGCAGCGGGGGTCTTACCGCCTCTCAACGGCCGAGCTGGAGTTGCTCCGCCGCCTCGTGGGCCTGGTACGACGCCGCCAGGTCGCCGGTGGCGGCGAGCAGGTTGCCGTGGTGCCGGTAGCAGGCCCCGGCCAGCTCCTTCATCGCCTCGTCGGCGTCGGCGAACGGGATCAGCGCGGTGGCCACCTCCGCGCACCAGCCGCCGAGGTCGAGCGCGATCTCGGTCCGCCCGGCCTGGAAGTAGCCCTCGGAGATGTCGAGCAGCAGCTGCGCCCAGATCGGCACGTACGTCGCGGTCTGGAACCGCATCCGGTGCGACTCCCGCTCGGACGAGATCGCGAACAGGTAGTGCGCCTCGAGGCCCAGCGTCAGCGCGGTGTCCGCGTCCTCGCGCAGCAGCGGCCGCACCAGCTCGGCGAGCTCGGCCGCGCGTTGTGCCGCCGACTCCGGGTCCGTCCGGCCGGACACGGTCGCCAGCGTCATCCCCGGCGCGGGCTCGCTGAGCGCGACCAGGCGGTGGTACTGCTCGAACGGGCCGAGCTTGAGCTCCGCGTTCTCCAGTGCGGCGACCAGCGTCAGCGGCAGGCCCCGGTCCAGCTCCTCGACCACGCGGGCTGCCGTCTCGGCATCGGTGTCGTACGCCGTCCGCAGGCAGGACTCGCCCTCCAGGCGGCCGACGGTGCCGAGGTGCTTGCCCTTGCGGACCAGCGCGGCGACGAGCGTACGCATGTCGGTCGTCGAGTCGGAGTCGGCGAGCGTGTCGGCCGTGGTGAGTCCGATCTCGTCCGCCTCGAGGGCGAGGTCCAGCCGTCCCTCGGCGGCGTGGACGTCGGCCGACACCGCGGTCGCCGTACACAGGTAGCGGGCGTAGGACAGCGACTGCGGGCTCTCGTTGATCTGGTCGGCGAGCTGCAGGAACAGCTGGGTCGCTGCGTCCGCGGACGCGACGGCGAGCGCGGGGTCGCCGTACCGGCGCAGGATGAGCGCGTTCATCGCGAGCACGCGGGCGAAGTCGGGCTGGTGCTTGAGCCCGTCCTCGCCGCCGACGAGCTGGCCGTACGCGATCACCGCGCCGTCCATCTCCAGGACGGCGGTGGCGCCGTGGCCGCGGTGCGCCTGCGTCATCGCGCGCCGGGCGCGGACGTCGGCGAGGAAGCAGGTGGCGTCCAGTACGCCGGCGTCCTGGAGTTCGGTGTAGCCGAGTTGCGCCTCGTGGAGCGCGGCGAGCGCCTCCTCGTGCCGGCCGGAGGCGTTCAGCGACCCGGCCAGCTCGTACTGGGTCGCGGCCATCAGGTGCTTGGCCTCGTAGTGGTTCGGGTGCCCTTCGGCCCGCTCCCTGGCCAGCTCGATGACCCGCTGCTGGTACGGCCCCGCCTCGTCGGCCCGGCCTTCCTCGATCAGCACCTGGGCTGTCTGCAGCGCCTCGCCGAGCTCGTCCTCAGGAGGCGTCCAGAGCCCCCCGCTGTCCACCATCTGTACGTTCCACCCCTTCGCAGGTATCAGCGGATCAGCTTAACCATTCTCTGATACTGACACCCTGCATTACCGGCAGGTAGCCTTCCTCTATGAGCGACCAGACGTCGATACCCGCGGATCCGGAGCTCGACCCCACCGCCTCGTACGCGACCGACCAGTCGGTGATCCGCCGGTTGTCTGGTCTGCTGCGGGCCACGGCCGGGACTCGGACGTCGTACGCGCCGGCCACCGGGCAGCCGATCGCGGACCTGCCGGTGTCGAGCGCGGACGACGTGGTCGCGGCGGTCCGGACCGCCCGGAGGACCCAGCAGACCTGGCGGCGGGTCCCGCTCGCCGAGCGTGCCGCGATCCTGCTGCGGTACCACGACCTGGTGCTCGACCACCGGCACGAGCTGGTCGACCTGATCATCCGCGAGTCCGGCAAGGCGCGGAAGCAGGCGTTCGAGGAGCTCGCCCACGTCGCGCTCACCGCGCGGTACTACGGCCGCAAGGCGTTCGAGCTGCTCGAGCCGCAGCGCAAGCTCGGGATCTTCCCGCTGCTGACCCGCGCCGAGACGCGGTTCGTCCCGAAGGGCGTCGTCGGCATCATCTCGCCGTGGAACTACCCGCTGACGATGGCGATCTCCGACGGGCTGCCGGCGATCCTGGCCGGCAACACCGTCGTCCACAAACCCGACAGCCAGACCCCGCTGACCGCGCTGCGCGGTATCGAGCTGCTGTACGAGGCGGGCCTGCCGCGGGAGGCGTGGATCCCGGTCAACGGCGACGGCCCGACGGTCGGCGGCGCGCTGATCCAGAACGCCGACTACATCTGCTTCACCGGCTCGACGAAGACCGGCCGCCTGGTCGCCAAGCAGGCGGGTGAGCGGTTGATCGGCTGCAGTCTCGAGCTCGGCGGCAAGAACCCGATGCTCGTCCTGCGCGACGCCGACATCCACCGCGCCGCCGAGGGCGCCGTCCGCGCCTGCTTCGCGAACGCGGGCCAGCTGTGCGTCTCGATGGAGCGGCTGTACGTCGCGGACCAGGTGTACGACGCGTTCGTCACGGCCTTCGTCGACCGGGTGAAGAAACTCCGCCTCAGCGCCGGCACCGGCTGGGACGTCGACATGGGCTCGCTGATCTCGAAGGCACAGCTGGAATCCACGACGCGGCATGTCGAGGACGCCCGGTCGAAGGGCGCGACCGTTCTGGCCGGCGGCAAGCCGCGACCGGACATCGGGCCGCTCTTCTACGAGCCGACCGTGCTGTCCGGCGTCACTCCGGCGATGGAGTGCTTCGACAACGAGACCTTCGGCCCGGTCGTGTCGATCTACCGGTTCTCCGACGAGTCCGAGGCGATCCAGCGCGCGAACGAGGGCGAGTACGGCCTGAACGCGAGCGTCTGGACCCGGGACGGCCGCCGCGGCCGCGCGGTTGCGGCGCAGCTGATGGCCGGTACGGTCAACGTCAACGAGGGGTACGGCGCGACGTTCGGCTCGATCGACACCCCGATGGGCGGCATGCGCCAGTCCGGTCTCGGCCGGCGGCAGGGCGTCGAGGGCATCCGGCGGTACGTCGAGCCACAGGCGATCGCCACCCAGCGGCTGCTCCCGATCGCCGCCTCGCACGGTCTGTCCGACGAGAAGTTCGCCGAGCTGATGACCGGCGCGCTGCGGGTGCTGAAGAAGATCGGCCGCCCGTGACCGTATTGAATGCCTCGCTACCGCTCGGCGGGTCATGGGGCTGTGACTCCCGGTCTTCCCTCGTCGCTCCGGTCGCTTCGCTCCCTCCGCTCCTCAGTCCAGACCGGGAGGCCCCATGACCTTCGATTACGACGTCGTGATCATCGGGTCCGGCTTCGGTGGGTCGGTGTCGGCGCTGCGGCTGACCGAGAAGGGGTACCGGGTCGCCGTCCTGGAGGCCGGGGCGCGGTTCGAGGACGCCGCCTTCGCGAAGAACTCGTGGGACGGCAAGCGGTTCCTGTTCGCCCCGAAGCTCGGCATGTACGGCATCCAGCGGATCAGCGCTTTGCGCGACGTGATCATCCTGTCCGGCGCCGGGGTCGGCGGCGGCAGCCTCAACTACGCGAACACGCTGTACGAGCCCCTGCCCGCGTTCTACGCCGACCGGCAGTGGGCGCACATCACCGACTGGCGGTCCGAGCTGGCGCCGTACTACGACCAGGCGAAGCGGATGCTGGGCGTGACGACGTACCCGGGGTTCACACCGGCCGACAAGGTGATGAAGCAGGTCGCCGAGGACATGGGGGTCGGCGAGACGTTCCGCGCGACACCGGTCGGTGTCTTCTTCGGTGAGCCCGGCGTGGAGGTCGACGACCCGTACTTCGGCGGCGCGGGCCCCCGCCGTACCGGCTGCATCAACTGCGGCGAGTGCATGACGGGCTGCCGGCACAACGCGAAGAACACGCTGACCAAGAACTACCTGTACCTGGCGGAGAAGGCCGGCGCGGAGGTGTACTCGCTGACCACGGTCACGTCGGTCGAGCCGCTCCCCGAAGAAACCGGCGGCGGATACGCGATCGACACCCGGCGGACGTCGAACAAGAAGGCCACCCGCCGGTTCACCGCGCAGCAGGTCGTGTTCGCGGCCTCGGCCCTCGGGACCGCGAAGCTGCTGCACCGGCTCCGTGACGAGGGCAAGCTGCCCCGGCTGTCGGACCGGCTCGGCGTCCTCACCCGGACGAACTCGGAGTCGCTGCTCGGCGCGATCTCCCGCGACCGCGACGTCGACTACAGCTACGGCGTCGCGATCACGTCGTCGTTCCACCCCGACGAGATCACCCACATCGAGCCCGTGCGGTACGGGAAGGGCAGCAACGCGATGTCGCTGCTGCAGACCGTGCTGACCGACGGCGACGGGGACAAGCCGCGCTGGCGGACCTGGTTGCGCGAGCTCGGCGTGCAGCGGAAGAACATCCGCTGGCTGTACGACCTGAAGCACTGGTCCGAGCGCACCGTGATCGCGCTGGTGATGCAGACCGCGGACAACTCGATCACGACGTTCGGCAAGCGCGACCGGCTGGGCCGCTGGCGGCTGACGTCGAAGCAGGGCCACGGCGCGCCGAACCCGTCCTGGATCCCGGTCGCGAACCAGGTGGTCCGGCGGATGGCGCGGCTGATGAACGGTACGCCGGGCGGCACGATCGGCGAGCCGTTCAACGTGCCGATGACGGCGCACTTCATCGGCGGCTGCGCGATCGGCGACTCACCGGCGTCGGGCGTCGTGGATCCGTACCACCGCGTCTACGGGTACGACGGCCTGCACATCGTCGACGGCTCGACGATCTCCGCGAACCTCGGCGTCAACCCGTCCCTGACGATCACCGCCCAGGCCGAGCGGGCCCTGTCGTTCTGGCCGAACAAGGGCGAGGCGGATCCGCGTCCGGCGGCCGGATCGGCGTACGAACGCGTCCAACCGGTGAAGCCGGCGCACCCCGTCGTACCGGCCGAGGCTCCGGGGGCGCTGCGGTTGCCGATCTTCCCGAAGCAGGCTGTGACGGAGCCGTAACAAAGCGGTGCGAAAAGAAGCAAATGAAAAAGCCTCAGCAGTAGGTTGCTGAGGCTTTGTGAAAAGGTCCGGAAAAGGGAGCAGGTCCCTCGGGAACGTTTCCGCCCAAATCGTTTCCCGAGGGACCCACTCAAGCCGGGGTGAGGCGCCCGGCGCTTTGGGATCGGGTCACCAACCACAGCTGGCGACCCGAGCTCTTGGTCACTACCTTACATCCGATTTCCGCGAGCTTCAGGCCTTGTGACCACTCTGCGTGCTGATCGTAATGATCGGCCTTGTCGCTCTTGGTAATCAGGTGGCGGTCTTCCTTGCGGTAACCGCCTTCGTACACATCAACGAGCCCTTCTACAGGGGGTTACGAGGTTTCCCAGAAAAATCCAGAAACTTTTCCGGGAGAGTGCGGAGAGTGGCGATGAGGCACTCCGGGGGCATCTGTTCCACGTGACGCCCGCCGCAGCCCCGGCGTACCCCTCTGACCTACTGTGAGCCCGGACCGTTGAGTTGAGGCAGGAGAATGATGAGCGACATCCTGGACGTGGCACGTGGGCAGGTTCTGGAGCAGGGCATCGGGCTGAGCCAGGAACAGCTGGTCGAGGTTCTCCGGACCCCCGACGACCGGCTGCCCGAGCTGCTCGCGCTCGCCCACGACGTCCGGGTGAAGTGGTGCGGCGAGGAGGTCGAGGTCGAGGGGATCATCTCGCTGAAGACCGGCGGCTGCCCCGAGGACTGCCACTTCTGCTCGCAGTCCGGCCAGTTCACCTCGCCGGTGCGGGCGGTCTGGCTGAACATCCCCGAGCTCGTCGAGGCCGCCAAGGAGACCGCGAAGACCGGCGCCACCGAGTTCTGCATCGTGGCCGCGGTCCGGGGGCCGGACGAGCGGCTGATGTCGCAGGTGAAGGCCGGGATCGACGCGATCAACGCCGAGGTCGACATCAACATCGCCTGCTCGCTCGGGATGCTGACCCAGGCTCAGGTCGACGAGCTGAAGTCGTGGGGCGTGCACCGCTACAACCACAACCTCGAGTCGGCCCGCTCGTACTTCGGCGACGTCGTCACCACGCACTCCTTCGAAGAGCGCTGGGAGACCTGCCTGATGGTGCGCGACTCCGGCATGGAGCTGTGCTGCGGCGGCCTGGTCGGCATGGGCGAGTCGCTGGAGCAGCGCGCCGAGCTCGCGGCCCAGCTCGCCGAGCTCGACCCGCACGAGGTGCCGCTGAACTTCCTCAACCCGCGGCCGGGGACGCCGTTCGGCGACCTGGACGTGATGGACGGCAAGGACGCGCTGCGCACCATCGCCGCGTTCCGGCTGGCGATGCCGCGGACGGTCCTGCGGTACGCCGGCGGCCGGGAGCTGACCCTCGGCGATCTCGGCACCCGCGAGGGCCTGCTCGGCGGCATCAACGCGGTCATCGTCGGGAACTACCTGACCACCCTCGGGCGCCCGGCGACCGCCGACCTGGACCTGCTCGCCGAGCTGAAGATGCCGGTCAAGGAACTCCAGAAGACGCTGTGACCGAGACGTACTGCGGCCGCTGCGGCCGCGAGCTCGCCGACGGCAGTCACGAGGACTGCCGCCAGGCGCTGGCCCTGGAACCTCCGAGGTACTGCGGGACCTGCCGCCGCCGGATGGTCGTCCAGGTCCACCCGATGGGCTGGTCGGCGCGATGCTCCGTCCACGGTGTGCTGACCGCGGGCTGATTCGAACGCCCGTTTGCTCCTGCACGCTCGTAGAGTCGCGCATTCCATCGATCCTGGGGATGTGATCGTAATGGGCAAGTGGGGACAGAAGCGGGCCGAGACTCGGCGAGCGGTGACGAACGGCGGCACTGTGTCGGGCGGTCAGGCGAGGCGGGCCACGCAGGTCGGCGGTCTCGGTGACGACGGACTGGTCCGGAACCCGCGGGGCCAGGTCACCGGCGACTTCCGGAACCGCAGGAAGAGGGGGCAGAACCAGAACGGCGTCTGAGTCCCGGCGGCCGCCGTCGGGCTGACCCGAGGCGTCGGATATCGTTTATCTGTGGGTAATCTCGCCAACCTGACTGTGCTTCCGGCGCTGGGTAGGGCGAAGTGGACGACCGCGCAGATCTTCGGGTACGAGATCGCGCTCGAAGCGGTCCGGCAGGCGATCGGGGCCTGCGCCCAGCGGATCGCCGAGGCCGAGGCCGCCGACGAACCCGATCAGGACGTGATCGCGGCGTTGCGCGCCGAGCAGGCCGCCTGGGCGGCCCGCGGCGAGCAGCTCGACCCGCTCGACACCCGCGCCGTCAGCCGGGTTCGCGTCGACGCCGACAACCTGCTCAGCGTCGACGACGAGGACGAAGACGACGATGAGGGCGCCGGCGAGCGGGACGACGAGGCCGAGGAGGAGCCGGGCGGGCAGGATGGCCGAGGTGACTGAGCAGGACCGGTTCGTACCGAGCGGCTTCTCGCCGAGCGGCTTCCGGCCGCGCGAGTTCGTGCTGAGCGAGGCGGACAGCGAGCGCGTCTTCCGCGAGCGGATCGTCCCCGACCGGCTCACCGGCATCCCGCAGGACGATCCGGTGGTGGTCTTCGTCGCCGGTCAGCCCGGCGACGGCAAGGCCTCGATCACCGCGCTCGTGAAGGCCGTGCTGGGGCGCCGCGGCCGGCCGGTCGTGCTGAGCAGCTTCGCCCTCGAGGCGTACCACCCGCGGCTGTCCGAACCCATCAGCGACGAGCCCTCCACCGCCGACCGGTACGTCGAGACCGACGGCCTCCGCTGGCTGGCCCGCGCCGAGGAACTGGTCGCCGAGCAGCGGTACGACGTCGTCGTCGAGACCGAACTGGCCGACCCGGAGGCGTTCGCGGCATCGGCCCGCGCGTTCAAGGCGGCCGGCTACCAGGTCGAGGTCGCCCTCGTCGCCGTCCACGAGGCCGTCAGCCGCCTCGGCGTACTGCAGCGCCACATCCGCGCCCTGGAGGACTTCGGCTTCGGCCGCCTCGTCACGCAGGCCCGCCACGACGCCGGGTACGCGGGTGTACTGCGCGCGGCCGAGCTGATCGATGAGAGCGACTGGGCGGACCGCGTCGGCGTACTGCGACCCGACGGCCGGCTGATCTACGGCAACGAGCGCGACCCCGACTGGCAGCAACCACCCCGCGCCGCCGACGCGATCACCTGGGAGCGCGAACGCATCTGGTCGGTCACCGAATCCCGCGACTTCCTCGAGGCCACCAGCTCCGTCGAACGCTTCGGCCTGTCCGCCCCGGTCCAATGGATCCGCGACGAGTCCGTCGACGGCGCCAGGGCCTTGATGACGCTGGCGAAGCCCCGCCTCGACCCAGTGGCCGTCACCTTGCACATCGCCAAGGCGGGGACCGCCTTCTAGCGGCGCGCGAGGTACTGATCACATCGGGCCCACCTGCGGGTCGCGCGCGTAGGAGAAGCGATTACCGTTGGGAATCCCTTGGACGGAGGAGGACGGTGTCACAGTCGGTCAATGCGTGGCGACAGCGGGACGCGGAGGTGCTCTGGCATCCGTACTCCTCGCTGACCGAGCCGTCGCCGGTGCGGATGGTGCGGGGCGCGTCCGGCGTGCGGTTGCAGCTGGACGACGGCGTGGGCGGGACTGTCGAGGCGATCGACGCGATGGCGTCGTGGTGGTGCATGATCCACGGCTACCGGAACCCGGTGCTGGACGCGGCGCTGAAGCGCCAGGTCGACGAGTTCAGCCACGTGATGTTCGGTGGGCTGACCCACGAACCGGCGATCCGGCTGGCGGACCGGCTGATCGAGATCACGCCGGAGCCGCTGCGGCACGTGTTCTTCTGCGACTCGGGATCGGTCTCGGTCGAGGTGGCGATCAAGCTCGCCCTGCAGTACCAGGTTGCGCGCGGCAACCACGGCCGGACCCGGATGCTGACGGTGCGCGGCGGGTACCACGGCGACACGTTCGCGCCGATGAGCGTCTGCGACCCGGTCAACGGCATGCACTCGCTGTTCACCGGCGCCCTCAAGGAGCAAGTCTTCGGCCCGCAACCACCCGCCGGCTTCGACCGCCCGGACGACGACCCGGAGCTGCGGTCCTGGGCCGACGCGCTGGCGGCGCTGGCCGAGCAGCATTCCGGTGAGGTCGCGGGCATCGTCGTCGAGCCGGTTCTGCAGGGCGCCGGCGGCATGTACCCGTACAGCCCGGCCTGCCTGCGCGTTCTCCGCGAGATCGCCGACCGCCACGGTTTCCTGCTGATCTTCGACGAGATCGCCACCGGGTTCGGCCGCACCGGCACGATGTTCGCGTCGGAGCACGCGGGCGTCGACCCCGACATCCTGTGCGTCGGCAAGGCACTGACCGGCGGGTATCTGACGCTGGCGGCGATGCTGTGTACGACGGACGTCGCGCGCACGGTGTCGAACGGGCCAGGTGGTGCGTTGATGCACGGTCCGACGTTCATGGCCAACCCGCTCGCCTGCGCGGTTGCCCTGGCGTCGATCGACTTGCTGCTCTCCCAGGACTGGGCCGCACGAGTGGACCGGATCTCGGCCGGTTTGTCTGCGGGGCTGGCCCCGGCGCGGGAGCTGCCTGCCGTGAAGGACGTGCGGGTGCTCGGGGCTGTCGGCGTGGTGCAGCTCGGCGGGCCGGTGGATCTGCCGCGGATGACCGAGGCGGCGTTGCGGCGGGGCGTGTGGGTGCGCCCGTTCCGCGATCTCGTCTACACGATGCCGCCGTACGTCTGCACCGACGACGACATCGCCGCCATCGGCGCGGCGATCACGGGTGCCGTCGGGGAGGCCGGCTGATGCTGGAGGACTGGCTCGCCCCGAAGGCAGCCGCGCTGGAGGCCCGCGGCCTGACCCGGCGTCTGCACGCCCGCGCCGCGGACGCCGACCTGATCGACCTCGCAGGCAACGACTACCTCGGCCTGGCTCGCGATCCGCGGGTGGTGGCGGCCGCCGCGGACGCCGTACGGACGTGGGGCACGGGCGCGACGGCGTCCCGCCTCGTCACCGGTACGACGGAACTCCACGAGCAGCTCGAGTCCGCGCTGGCGGTGTACGCCGGGCAGGAGTCGGCGCTCGTGTTCTCGTCCGGGTATCTGGCCAACCTCGGCGTGGTCACCGCGCTCGGCGGCCCGGGCACGCTCCTGGTCTCCGACGAACACGTCCACGCGTCCCTCGTCGACGCCTGCCGCCTGGCCCGATCCCGCGTCGAGATCGTCCCGCACAACGACGTGGACGCCGTCGAGAAGGTGCTTGCCGAGCGCAACGAACCGCGCGCGCTGGTGATGACCGAGTCGGTCTTCAGCGTCCTCAGCGACGAGGCACCGCTGCCCGAACTCGCCGCGATCACCAAGTCCCACGACGCCGTACTGCTGGTCGACGAGGCCCACGGTTTGGGTGTCACCGGCAACGGTCACGGATCCGTCCACGCGGCCGGCCTCGCCGGTCTCGAGCATGTCGTCGTCACGATGACGCTGTCCAAGTCCCTGGCCTCGCAGGGCGGAGTGGTCCTCGGGCCGTCCCTCCTCCGCGAGCACCTCGTCAACCGGGCCCGCCCGTTCATCTACGACACCGGGCTCAACCCGGCCGCCTGCGCCGCCGCGCTGGCAGCCCTGCAGATCCTGCAAGCCGAGCCTGACCGCCCCGCCGCAATCCACGCAGCCGCAGCCCAACTGGCCACCGCCTGCGCAGTCCCGCAACCCCGAGGCGCGGTCGTCTCCGTTCCCATGCCAGGCCCACGCGAAACCGTCCACGCGGCGGAGGCCTGCCTGGCCGCCGGGGTACGAGTCGGCAGCTTCCGCCCCCCATCCGTCCCCGACGGCATCTCCCGCCTCCGCCTCACCGCCCACGCCGGCCTGACCACCGCCGACCTGGACAGAGCCTCCACGGTGGTCACCGCCGCAATCGCCGAAGCGTCCTGACCCCGGCGTCGGCTGAGGTATGCGGGGCGGGCACCACCAACGCGGCGATGATTCCTGCCTCGCCATGGTCTTGATCGACGGCCCCATCGTGTCTCCGCAGGACGTAGCGACGCCGCCACCATGCGTGACAGGCGGCCGCGGCGCTCCAGGGTCTCCCGAGGGACCTAGCCGGGCCGCCGGGCGCCGCGCCTAGACTCGGGCGGGTGACCCGGATCCTGCTTGTCACCGGCACCGATACCGGCGTCGGGAAGACCATCACCACCGCGGCCCTCGCTGTCCGGGCGACCGGTTCGGTTGCCGTCGTCAAGCCCGCGCAGACCGGCGTCGGGCCGGACGAGCCGGGGGACCTGGACGACGTGCACCGGCTGAGCGGGCTGACCAAGCTGCACGAGGGCGTCCGGTTGCGGGATCCGTTGGCGCCGACGACCGCGGCCCGGCGGGAGGGCGTCAGGCTGCCACCGGTGGTGGCGCACGCACGGGCGATCGACGAGCTGGCCCGGACGAACGACACGGTGCTGGTGGAGGGCGCGGGCGGCATCCTCGTCGGTTTGGATGCCGAAGGCAACAACCTTGCGGACCTGGCCGGGCACCTGACGTCGCCGTTCGGATTCGTGGTGGTGGCGAGGGCGGGTCTGGGCACGCTGAACCATGCGGGGCTGACCGTCGAGGCCTTGCGGTCCCGGGGCCTGCCGATCGACGGGCTGGTGATCGGGTCGTTGCCGGAGCAGCCCGATCTCGCCGAGGAGTGCAACCTGGAGGACCTGCCGGCGACGACCGGGGTCCCGGTGCTCGGGCGGATCCCCGCCGGGGCGGGATCACTGAGCCAGGAGGAGTTCGTCGCCGCCGCGCCGGGATGGTTCGAGTGACCGGCTGTCCGGCGCGGTACGACGAGCAGCTCGGGTACTGGGTCGTCGACGATCCGGCGCAGGCGCGCGACGTCCTGCTCGATCCGCGGACGTTCCGCCCGGACAACGCCGTCCTCGCACACACTCCGCTGGCGGTGAAGGCGTTGCGGGTGCTGTCCGCGGTGGGGTTCGCGCTGCCGCCGACGCTGGCGAACAACGCGGGGGAGTCGCACCGGCCGATCCGTGCCGCTGTCGCCCGGTTCTTCAGCCCGGCGCGGGTGGCGGCGGCCGAGCCGTTCACCCGGGAGCTCAACGCCGTGCGGGTCGCGGCGGCAGCTGCGGAGCTCGCGAGCGGGCGGGAGGTGGATCTGGTCCAGGCGATCGCTGCCGAGCCGCCCGCCCTCGTCGTACTGCGGTTGCTCGGCCTGACGGATGTCGACGTACCAGCGTTGAAGGCGTGGAGCCTGGACTCGCTGGAACTGTTCTGGGGATGGCCCGACGAGGACCGGCAGCTGGAGCTGGCTCACAGCGCGGCCGAGTTCTATGCGTGGCTGCGCTCGCGGACGACAGCCGCGCGGCAGGCGCCGGCCGACGATCTGTTCGGTGCGCTGGTCGGGCTGGGGCTGACCGACGAGGAGGTCTGTGCGGTCGGCTACTTCCTGCTGATCGCCGGTCAGGAGACCACCACCCAACTCATCTCCGCTGCTTTCCACCGCGTGCTGGGAGAGGCCGACCGCGCTGCCGAGCCGGCGGAGCTGGTCGAGTGTGTGCTGCGGGATTCGTCCTCGGTCCCGACCTGGCGGCGGATCACTGCTGAGCCGACGACCCTCGGCGACGTGGACCTGCCGGCGGGAGCGCCGGTGCTGCTCGGGCTGAGCGGCCACGGCGGCCCGGCGGATCTCGCGTTCGGGATCGGGATCCACCGCTGCCTGGGCGCGGGCCTGGCGCGGATGGAGACGCGGGTCGCCCTGGAGAGCGCCGGCGAGCTGCTGGCCGGCGTCCGGCCGGTGGAGGAGCCGCCGCTGATCGACCTGCTCTCGTTCCGGGCGCCGAAGCGTCTCCGGGTTGTAACGCGCGGTAACACCGAGGACAACTCGCGGCCCTAGCGTCACCTCTCGTGAGCTTCCCATCGCGCCGCCGGGTGCGGCTCTGGTTCGGACCGCACCAGATCGCGGACTATATCGGCGAACCGGCCGCGGCCGCCCGTCACGAGGCCGCGATGCGGCGCCGGTTCCCGGGCCTGGACGTCACCAACGACCCGCTGCCGGCGCCTCGGCGTTCGGCGGATTACAGCCCTGCTGACCTGCACCGATAGGCTTTGCGCGTGGCCCACGAAATCCCGCAGCACGAGTTGGTCCTGGTCGTCGACTTCGGCGCGCAGTATGCGCAGCTGATCGCCCGCCGGGTGCGCGAGGCGAAGGTGTACTCCGAGATCGTGCCGCACTCGATGCCGGTCGAGGAGATGCTGGCCAAGCAGCCGAAGGCGATCATCCTGTCCGGCGGCCCGCAGTCGGTGTACGCCGAGGGCGCGCCGCGGGTCGAGTCCGGGCTGTTCGAGGCCGGCGTCCCGGCGTTCGGGATCTGCTACGGGTTCCAGGCGATGGCGCAGACGCTCGGCGGCGACGTCCGGCGGACCGGGCTGCGCGAGTTCGGCCGGACGCCGGTCACGGTGAGCGCGGCCGGCACGCTGCTGGCCGGCATCCCCGAGGACCTGAACGTGTGGATGTCGCACGGTGACGCGGTGCACGCGCCGCCCGCCGGGTTCGCGGTGCTCGCCGCCTCCGAGGGTGCGCCGGTGGCCGCGTTCGAGGACCTGGACCGGCGGCTCGCCGGTGTCCAGTGGCACCCGGAGGTCCTGCACTCGCAGGCCGGGCAGGCCGTGCTCGAGCACTTCCTGTACGAGATCGCCGGCTGCAAGGGCGACTGGACGACGACCAACGTCGTCGAGGAGCAGGTCGAGCTGATCCGGCAGCAGGTCGGCGACAAGCAGGTGCTGTGCGCGCTGTCCGGCGGTGTCGACTCCGCGGTCGCGGCGGCCCTGGTGCACCGGGCGATCGGCGACCAGCTGACGTGTGTGTACGTCGACCACGGCCTGCAGCGGGCCGGGGAGTCGGAGCAGATCGAGAAGGACTTCGTCGCCGCGACCGGGATCCGGCTGGAGGCGGTCGACGCCGAGGAGCAGTTCCTGACCGCGCTGGCCGGCGTGACGGACCCGGAGCAGAAGCGGAAGATCGTCGGCCGGGAGTTCATCCGGACCTTCGAGGCGACCGCGCGCAAGGTGGACGCCGAGCGGCACATCGAGTTCCTCGTCCAGGGCACGCTGTATCCGGACGTGGTCGAGTCCGGCGGCGGCGCGGGCGCGGCGAACATCAAGTCCCACCACAACGTCGGCGGCCTGCCGGACGACCTGCAGTTCAGCCTGATCGAGCCGCTGCGAACGCTGTTCAAGGACGAGGTCCGCGAGCTCGGCCTGGCGCTCGGCCTGCCGGAGACGATGGTCTACCGGCACCCGTTCCCGGGGCCCGGCCTGAGCATCCGGATCATCGGCGAGGTGACCCGCGAGCGGCTGGACATCCTCCGCGCCGCGGACCTGATCGCCCGCACCGAGCTCACCGCGGCCGGGCTGGACCGCGACATCTGGCAGTTCCCGGTGGTTCTGCTCGCCGACGTCCGGTCGGTCGGCGTCCAGGGCGACGGCCGGACGTACGGTCACCCGGTCGTCCTGCGCCCGGTCACCAGCGAGGACGCGATGACCGCCGACTGGGCCCGCCTGCCGTACGACGTGATCGAGCGGATCTCGACCCGGATCACCAACGAGGTCGACGAGGTCAACCGCGTCACCCTCGACGTCACCAGCAAGCCCCCGGGCACCATCGAGTGGGAGTAAGAGAACGCCGTGGAGGCGCCCCCCACCTGCCGTGGCGGCACGGTCGCCCCGGCCGCGCCGCCCACCGAGTTTGAGGGGTTCACCCCTCGGGTTGTCCCTTCGCTCCTGGCACACCAGGGGCGAAGGGGCAACGGCAGTGGTGAACCCCCGATGTTGCCGCGCGCGGCGGGGCCGGTGAGCGCTTCGGCAGCTTGTCGGCTGGGGCTCGGATTCCGGGCCAGGCTGTCACAGCGGGTGACCCCCACGACTGTTAGTGTCGTAGTGTCGCCCGTTGACCACGGCGGGTGATATTCCTCGGGGGAGGAGACCGTGGTGTTCCGCGTTCATTTCGAGTGTGCGGATCTGGCGAGGACGACGATCGCGCAGCAGCCCGATCCGTTGTGGGAGGTCCTGCTGGGTCTCCACGTCCTGCAGACCGATGACGAGCCGGAGACATTCGGCAGTTGGCGCGAGCGGGCGAGAGCCCGGCTGAGCGCCCTGGAGCAGGAGTTGCTCGCAGTGACCCCGCCAGTGGGGTACTCGCCGGACTTCCTGACACCGCGGGCCGCGGGCGAGGGACTCGAGGCGGGACTGGCGGCCGTCGCCGCCACGCCGGCCGGTCAGCTGCGGTCCGAGCTTGGCCGGTTGTCCGACACCGTCCGGCTGCCCGCCTGGACCCGGCGGCTCGCGGCCGGTGAGACCGCCGTGATGCACCGGCTCGTGCAGGGCCTGAAGTCGTTCCACCGGACCAAGATCGCGCCGCAGATGCCGATGATCACGACCGCGATCGAGCCGGCCGTTGCCAAGCACAACGACACGGTCGCGAACGGCGGGCTCGAGTCGCTGATCCCGCAGCTGCACCCGACGCTGCACTGGGACGCGCCGGTGCTGTCGGTCGACCTGCCGCACATCGACCGCGACCTGCACCTGAACGGCCGCGGACTGCGGCTGGTGCCGTCGTTCTTCTGCTGGAAGTACCCGATGATGCTGCTCGATCCCGCGCTGCCGCCGGTCCTGGTGTACCCGGTCCGGCACGAGGCCTTCCCGGTGGTGACGCGTCGCGTGGACCGTGACGGCGCCGTCGCCGATCTGCTCGGGAAGACCAGGGCGCGCGTGCTGCGGAGCATCTCGAGTGGCGCCTGCTCGACCAGCGAACTCGCGGCCCGTGCCGGCATCTCGCTCGCCTCGGCCAGTGAGCACGCGCGCGTCCTGCACGACACCGGCCTGGTGACGACGCGCCGCATCGGCAGCTCCGTGCGGCACATGCTGAACCCGGTCGGTGCGGACATCCTCACCGGTGTCCGCGGCTGAGCCGGAGTCCTTGATCTATTGGGGTTTCATGGACTGGATGCCGTCGAGGAGGCGGTCCAGGCCGTACCGGTACGAGTCGGCGGCGGCCTCCCGGGTGGACGACTGGTAGCCGTCCGCGTGCCAGATCGCGGTCATCGCGGGATGCCGGTCGACGTCGAAGTACGTCTCCCACAGGTCGTTCCGCTCGTACCACCAGGCGTCGTTGGTCTGGCCGGTCGCGCGCTCGACGAGCCGGCTCTCCGCCTCGAGACTCGCCGCGGAGTCGACGTACGTCGTGACGGCGAGCGCGGCCGTGTTGGTCTCGAGCGCGCCGAGCCCGAGGCCGAGCAACGCGGACAGCAGGTACTCGCGGCCGGCCAGCATGCCCGGGCCGACCGGCGGGCGGATCGTCGACACCTGTGACAGCCACAGGTGCCGCTGGAACATCGCACGGGTCTGCTCCGAGTAGATCTCGACCTGCTCCCGCCAGTCCTCCGGTCGCGCCGCACCCGGGCCCGGCAATTCGCGTTCGCCGAGCACCTGGTCGACCATCAGGTCGAGCAGCTCGTCCTTCGACGGCACGTACGTGTAGAGCGTCATCGTGCCGACGCCGAGCTCCTTGGCCAGCCCGCCCATCGACGCGGCCGCCAGGCCTTGGTCGTCCGCGAGCTGGATGCCCGCGCGCACGACGTCGTCCACGTTCAGCGACGGCCGCCGGCCCGCGCCCCGCTTGCGCGCCGCTCCGTCGGGGAGCTCACCGGCGGCCGGCTGGCGGTGGTTGCGCCACAGCAACGCCAGCGTCTTGTCCGGCTGCCCCTCGCCACTCCGCCGCTCGCTCACGGCCTTACGATAGGCGCTCCGATCAATTCTCGTATACCATACGAGAATTCGAGTGAGGGGAGATCCGGATGACCATCCTGGTGACGGGTGCGACCGCGAGTGTGGGGCGCCTGCTGGTCGACGAGCTGGTCGCGGCCGGTGCGCCGGTGCGGGCGCTGACCAACCAGCCGGCCCGGGCCGCGCTGCCGCCGGAGGTGGAGGTCGCGCGCGGGTATCTCGGCAAGCCCGAGACGCTGCCCGCGGCGCTCGCAGGCATCGACACCGTGTACCTGGCGCCGCTTCCGGCGTACGTCGACGACTTCGTCCGTTGCGCGCGCGACGCCGGCGTGCGGCGGGTCGTCGTGCTGTCGGGGGAGCCCGCGGACTACGAGGCGCAGGGAGATCCGTCGACGTGGCACTACTACCGGATCGAGCGGGCGATCGAGGCAGCCGGCTTCGACTGGACGTTCCTGCGGCCCGGGCAGTTCATGAACAACACGCTCGACTGGGCTCCGTCGATCAAGGCCGACTCCGTCGTCCGCGCGCCGTACGCCGGCGCCGTGCAGACGCCGATCGACCTCGCCGACATCGCGGCGGTGGCGCGGGTGGTGCTGCTGTCCTCGGCGTACGACGGGCAGAAGATCACGATGAGCGGGCCTGAGGGGCTCACACCGCCGGAGCAGGTCGCCGCTGTCGCGGAGGCGATCGGGCGGGAGGTGCGGTTCGAGGAGCTCACGCCGCAGGAGTACCTGGACGGCCTGGCGCCGGTGATCGGGCTCGAGACGGCGCAGTGGCTGCTGGACGGATTCCGGATGATGGCCGAGCATCCGATGAAGCCGGAGCCGGCCGTGGTCGAGGTGACCGGGCGGCCGGGGACGACGTACCGCGAGTGGGCGTTCTCGAACGTCGGCGCCTTCCGGCATGATCGCGGGCGTGAAGGAAACTCTGCATGACTACCTCCGTAATGCCCGCGAGGCGATCGTCTGGAAGCTCGACGGTCTCGGCGAGTACGACATCCGCCGGCCGCTGACACCGACCGGCACGAACCTCCTCGGCCTGGTCAAGCACCTGACGATCGTCGAGGCCTGGTACTTCGGCAAGAGCTTCGACCGGCCGTTCCCCGAAGAGCTGACCTGGTGGGACGACGACGCCGAGCCGAACGTCGAGATGTGGGCCACGGCCGACGAGACGCGCGCCGAGATCGTCGACCGCTACCGGCGCGTGTGCGCGCACGCCGACGCGACGATCGAAGCGCTCGACCTGTCGGCGGTCGGGCAGGTCCCGTGGTGGCGCAAGTCCTCGGTCACGCTGCACGGGATGCTCGTCCACGTCCTCGCCGAGACCTGCCGGCACGCGGGCCACGCCGACATCATCCGCGAACAGGTGGACGGCGCCGCCGGCCTGCGCTCGGACAACTCGAACCTCCCCGAGCAGGACGCCGCGTGGTGGGAGGCCTACCGCGCGAAGGTCGAGGAGGCCGCGCGGGCCGCCGTTTGACGCCCATGGGAACATGTGTTCGACTATGAGGCATGAGGTGGGCGGGACAGCAGATCGACGCCGAGACCCCGGGAACGTTGCCCGGGCTCGGGTCGATCGCCGGGCTGGTCCGGTCGGTGACGACGCCCGAGTTCCAGGGTGTCACGTTCCATGAGGTGCTCGCCCGCTCGGCGCTGAACTCGGTGCCCGGATCGGCGCTGCCGTTCAACTGGACCGTCAATCCGTACCGCGGGTGCACCCACGCCTGCCGGTACTGCTTCGCCCGGCCGACGCACACCTACCTCGAGCTCGACACCGGCCGCGACTTCGACCAGCAGATCGTCGTGAAGACGAACGTGGCCGACGTCCTGCGCCGCGAGCTCGCCCGCCCGTCCTGGCGGCACGAGCGGGTTGCCCTGGGCACCAACACGGACCCGTACCAGCGCGCCGAGGGCCGCTACCGCCTGATGCCCGGCATCATCGACGCGCTCGCGTCCTCCGGTACGCCGTTTTCGATCCTCACGAAGGGCACGCTGCTCCGCCGCGATCTCGGTCTCCTGTCGACGGCCTCGGCCGACGTCTCCGTCGGTATCGGCATCTCGCTCGCGCTCGGCGACGAGGAGCTGCGCCAGCGTCTGGAGCCCGGCGTGCCGTCGGTCCGCGGCCGCCTCGACCTCATCCGCGCCCTGCGCGCCGCCGGCCTCCCGTGCGGAGTCATGGTCGCGCCCGTCCTCCCCTGGCTGACCGACTCGACCGACCAACTGGATCACCTCCTGGAGGAGCTGTCCGCCGCCGGCGCCACCGGTGTCACCCCGCTCGTCCTGCACCTACGCCCCGGCGTCAAGGACTGGTTCATGCAATGGCTGGCGCACGACCATCCCAAGCTGGTCAGCCGCTACGAATCCTTGTACTCCCACGGCTCCTACGCCTCACCGAGCTACCGCAAAGCCTTCGAGGAGAAGGCCCGCCCCCTGCTCGCCAAACACGGCTTCGCGGGCCCGTCGGCGCACCGTTCCGAACCGATCCGAGGCATGCACGCCACCCGAGCCGCCGGCGCGCCCGCGCAGCAACGCCTGTTCTGACCGCGCAGCCGGCTACGGGAGGGTGAGGATCTGAGGGCCTTCGGGCGTGATGGCCACGGTGTGCTCGGCGTGCGCGCCCCGGGTGCCGTCGCTGGAGCGGAGGGTCCAGCCGTCGTCGTCGATGGTGTAGGCGGACCCGGGGCCCGCCCAGAACCAGGGCTCGATCGCGAAGACGTGGCCGGCGTGGAGTTTGAGGCCGCGGCCGGGACGCCCGCCGTTGGGGATGTGCGGGTCCTCGTGCATGCGCCGGCCGACGCCGTGGCCGCCGAAGTCCAGGTTGGTGCCGACGCCGGCGTCCTTCCCGACCCGCCCGATCGCGGCGCCGATGTCGCCGATCCGGTGGCCCGCGACGGCGGCGGCGATCCCGGCCGCCAGCGCCTCCTCGGTCGTCGCGATCAGCTCCAGGTCCTCGGAGCGCGGGGTGCCGACGCAGAAGCTGATCGCCGAGTCCGCGCACCACCCGTCGACCGAGGCGCCGCAGTCCACGTTCAGCAGGTCGCCGTCGGCGAGCCGCAGGTCGGACGGCAGCCCGTGCAGGACAGCGTCGTTCACCGACGTACAGATCACGCCGCTGAACGGCGACGCCGCGAAACCGGGCTGGTACCCGTCGAACAGCGACACCGCGCCGGCGGCCCGCAGTACGTCGCGCGCCACCTCGTCGAGCTCGCGCAAGGACACCCCGACCGCGGCCTCCTTCTTCACCGTCGCGAGCGCGGTGCCGACGACCCGCCCGGCGAGGCGCATCTGCTCGATCTGCGCCGGTGTCTTCAACTCGACCATGGTTCCTCCGGGATAGTTATACCGGCAGTCCTACCACAACGCGCTCTCAACCAATCCGCCCCGCACAGCGTCTTAGACAACAACAGCAGAGTTCGGGGGGGGCGGGGATGGCGGTACGACGACGCGCGGTGCTCGGGGGAGTACTCGCCGGCGCCGCGGCGGTGGCGACGAGCGGATGTATCGCGGACACGTTCGCGAGCACGCCCGCCGGTGGACCCACGCCGGCACCGAAGCCGAAGCCGGGCAAGCAGCCGGAGCGGCTGACCGTGGTCGCGACCGGCGACGTCCTGCTGCACGAGCGGCTGTGGACCACCGCGAAACGTGACGGCAAGGACGGCCGCTGGGACTTCGCGCCGTTGATGAGCAGCGTGAAACCCCTGGTGCAGAAGGCGGATCTCGCCATCGCGCACCTGGAGACACCGCTCGCCCGCGCGGGCGGTCCGTACCACGGGTACCCGCTCTTCCAGGGCCCGCCGCAGATCGCCGCGGCGCTCAAGCAGACCGGGTACGACCTGTGTACTACCGCGAGCAACCACAGCTTCGACGGCGGCGCGGACGGTGTCGACCGGACGCTCGACACGTTGGACAGGGCGGGCCTCAGGCACGCCGGCACGGCACGCTCGCGGGCAGAGGCCGAGCAGATCACGATCGTCGACGTCCACGGAGTGAAGGTCGCTTCACTGAGTTTCACCTTCGGTTTCAACGGCCTGCCGTACCCGAACGGCCAGACCTGGCGGGCCGGCACGATCAGCGCGAAGACGATCACGCTGAAGGCGCAAGAAGCCCGGGACCGCGGCGCCGACCTCGTGCTGGTCAGCTGCCACTGGGGTACGGAGTACTCCAGCAAGCTCAACGACCAGCAGCGCGAGATCGCCCCGCAACTGCTTGCCGACAGCAACATCGATCTGGTGATCGGCCACCACGCGCACGTCGTGCAGCCGATGGAGGAGATCGACGGCAAGTGGGTCGCGTACGGGCTAGGCAACCTGGTTGCCGCGCATCGCGAACCCAGCAGCACCAAGGCCGAAGGGCTGCTGGCCCGCTTCACGTTCACCCGCAGCGGCGACCGCTGGACGACCGAGGCCGAGTATGCGCCGCTGCTGATGACGGACGACCTGCCGGTCCGGGTCCTCGACGTACGCCGGGAGCTCGCGAAGGACACCGCCCGGCGCAGCCGTCTGGAGCTGGCGCAGCGGCGGACGACGGACACCGTCACGGCACTGGGCGCGACGCCGAAAATGCTTTGAGTCACGGCGTTGCGGCAGTCTAGGGTCGGTCGCATGATTACCTACTTCGTGATGGTCCGTCGTGCCCGCCTCCGGGCAGGCGCGGGGTGCCTGGGGATGGCATCCGCTCGATAGTCGTTGGGCCCAACGGGTCGTGGACGCGGCCGGGATCGTTCCCGGCGAGCTCGTCCTCGACGTCGGGGCCGGCCTCGGTGCGCTGACCGCGCCGTTGGTCCGGGCCGGCGCCCGGGTGGTCGCCGTCGAACTCCATCCCGGCCGGGCCGATCGGTTGCGCCGGCGGTTCGCCGACGCGCCGGTGACGGTCGTCCGCGCCGATGCCGGTGACCTGCGGTTGCCGTCGCGGCCGTTCCGGGTGGTGTCGAGTCCGCCGTACAACATCTCCACGGTGTTGCTGAAGCGCTTGCTGTCGCCGGGCTCCCGCCTGGTGTCGGCCGATCTGGTGCTGCAGCGGCAGGTGGCGAATCGGTGGGTTCGCGGTGACGCGCCCGGGGCGAACCGCTGGTTCCGCCACTACGACCCGTCGATCGGGCTTCGCCTTCCCCGCAAGGCTTTCACCCCACCGCCGCATGTCGATTCAGCAGTGTTGATACTGCGCAAACGCTAGAACCTGAGACCAGCAATCGTGGGCTGGGACCTGCTATTTCAGGTCCCAGCCCACCCGTTCAGGTCTCAGCCGTGCCAGGAGTTCCAGAGGGCGGCGTACGAGCCCTGGCGGGCGACCAGCTCGTCGTGGCTGCCCAGCTCCGAGATGCGGCCGTCCTCCACCACGGCGACGCGGTCGGCGTCGTGCGCGGTGTAGAGCCGATGGGCGATCGCGATGACCGTCCGGCCTTCCAGTACGGCGGCCAGCGAGCGCTCCATGTGCCGCGCGGCCCGCGGGTCGATCAGCGAGGTCGCCTCGTCGAGGACCAGGGTGTGCGGGTCTGCCAGCACCAGTCGCGCCAGCGCCAATTGCTGCGCCTGCGCCGGGGTCAACGCCAGCTGACCCGATCCGACCCGGGTGTCGAGACCGTCCGGCAGCGCCTCGGCCCACTCCCGCGCGTCCACTGCGCCGAGCGCGTCGAGCAGCTCTACGTCGGTCGCCGAGGGACGCGCCATCGACAGGTTGTCCCGCAGCGTGCCGACGAAGACGTGATGCTCCTGCGTGACCAGTGCGACCTGCTTGCGCAGCGCGTCCAGCGGCAGCTCGGTCATCCCCACACCGCCGACCGTCACCGAACCGGTCCGGGGCGGATGGATGCCCGCGACCAGCCGGCCCAGCGTCGACTTGCCCGCGCCGGACGGTCCGACCATGGCGATCCGCTCACCCGGCTGGATCGTCAGGTCGACGCCGTGCAGCACGTCGCGACCGTCGACGTACGAGAACCGCACGTCGCGGGCCTCGACCAGCTCACCGGCCGGTGCCTGCCCCGACGGCGTCCGGTCGTCCGGCACGTCGCTGATGCCGAGCAGCCGGGCGAACGCCGCGCCGCCGGACTGGAGCTCGTCCAGCCAGGACAGCAGCCGGTCGACCGGGTCGATCAGCTGGTTCACGTACAGCACGGCGGCCGTCACGGCGCCGAGTGACGCGTGGCCGTTGAGGTGCATCCAGCCGCCGAACAGCAGTGTGCCGACGACCGGCACGAGGTACCCGAGCTCGGCGGCCGGGAAGTACACGGTGCGCAGGAACAATGTGTAGCGCTCCGCCAGATAGCTGCCGCGGATGTCCGCGTCGCCGCGCCGCACGCGGTCGTCGTACCGCCGGAGGGCCTCGACGGTCCGCGCGCCTTCGACCGTCTCGGAGAGCGAGCTGGTCATCTGCGCGTACGCCGCGTTCTCCCGCAGGTAGCCGTCCTTGGCGCGGCGCAGGTACCACTTCGTGCTCAGCCAGAGCAGCGGGACCATCGCGACCAGTGGCACCAGCACCCAGACGCCGACCAGCGCCGTCGCGACCACGGTGAACACCACGGTCACGAACGCGATGATCGTCTCCGGTACGGCGAAGCGCACGGTGCGCGACAGCGTGTCGACGTCCCGCGACGTCCGCGACAACAAGTCGCCGGTGCCGGCCCGCTCGACGGTGCCGATCGGGAGCGCCAGCGCGTTGTCGACGAACTCCTCCCGCAGCTCGGCCAGCACCTGCTCGCCCAGCGCGAACGACCGGTACCGCGCCCAGCGGGTGAGCAGCGACTGCGCGACGATGAAACCGGCGATCACCGCGATCACCAGATTCACCCTGGCGGCGGTCGTTCCGTTCTGCACGTCCTCGACCAGGTCGCCGATCAGCCGCGGCGCGGCGAGCCCGGTGACCGCCGCCAACCCGTGCAGCCCGAGCGCGACCAGCAGGGCGCGCGGATGCCGCCGGGCGAGCCGCCGGGCGTGCCGGCGGATCTCGGCCGACCCGGCCACGGGCAGGATCTGCCTCATCGGACGGCCTCCTCTTCGGTCTGACGGGTGACGGTACGGCGATACTGCGGGGTGGTCTCGAGCAACTCGCGATGCTTGCCGGTAGCAACCACCCGGCCGGCGGCGACGAAGATCACCTCGTCGACGCGGTCCAGCAGCAGCGGGCTCGCGGTCAGCACCACGGTGCTGCGACCGGACCGGTGCTCGTGCAGCCGGTCCGCGATCCGCGCCTCCGTGTGCGCGTCCACGGCCGAGGTCGGCTCGACCAGCACCAGCACGGACGGGTCGGCGAGCAGGGCGCGCACCAGCACCAGCCGCTGACGCTGTCCGCCCGAGAACGAGCGGCCCTTCTCCTCCACCTCGGAGTCGAAGCCGTCCGGCAGCGCGACCAGCACGTCCTCCGCAGACGCCGTACGCATCGCGGCCATCAGCTCGTCGTCGGTGCACCGGCCGGACGGGTCCAGCTCCGTGCGCAGCTGTCCGGTGAACAGTTGGGAGCCTGTGTCGCTGACCAGGATCCGCTCGCGGATGTCGGCACGCGTGGCGCTGGCCAGCGTCACCCCGCCGTACCTGACCTCGCTGGCGTCGTCATACCGACCCAGGCGGTCGGCGAGCTCGCCGTAGCTGTCGGGCTCGGCGCTGACGACCGCGGTCAGCAGACCGTCGCGGGCGCGGATGCCCGAGACCGGATCGACCAGGTCGCCGTGGTCCGGCAGCCGCACCGACGTCTCCGGCTCGCTGATCTCGGTCTCGAGCTCCAGCACGCGGATCACCCGGCCCGCGGCGACCAGCCCGCGCATCAGCTGGTTGGCGAACTCGGTCGCCGTCCGCAACGGCAGCACGAGGAACGTCGCGTAGCCGTAGAACGCGACCAGTGAGCCCGCGCTGAGCTCTCCGCGCAGCGCGAAGTGCGCGCCCAGGCCGACCACCAGAACGACGAAGACGCCCGGCAGCAGCACCTGCGCCGCGTCCAGCACGGACTGGATGCCGGCTACGCGCACGCCTGCCTGCCGGACCTGCTGCGACTCGCTGCGGTACCGCCGGGAGAAGGACTCCTCACCGCCGATGCCGCGCAGCACCCGCAGGCCCGCCACGATGTCGGAGCCGAGCGAGTTCAGCTCGCCGACCGCCTCGCGCTGAGCGGACTGCCGCTTGTGCAGCGGCCGCAGCATCGGGCCGAGGCAGAACAGCATGATCGGCACGCCGATCAGCACCACCAGGCCGAGCACCGTCGACGACGACAGCAGGATCGCCGCGACCACGACGAACGCGACGATCGCGCCCGCGAACCGGGCCGAGATCTCCATCAGGTTGCCGATGTAGGACAGGTCGCCCGCGCCGATGCTGACCACCTCGCCGGTGGCCAGCTGCTTGGGCAGCGTGGCGCCGAGGTCCGCCGACTTCCGCGTCACCACCTGGACCGTCCGGTACGCCGCGGTCAGCCAGTTGGTGACCGCGAACCGGTGCCGCATGATGCCCGCCGTCGCCTGCACCACGCCGACCGCGAACAGCAGCGCGGTCCAGCGCAGCAGCCGCTCGCCGTCCTGCGCCGCGATGCCCTCGTCGATCGCCCGCCCGAGGATCGCCGGGATGAATGCCTGCGCCGCCATCCACAGGATGCCGAACGCCATCCCGCCGGCGAGCGTGCGGGCCTGACCGCCCGCCACCCACCACAGATAGCGGGCCGGCGAGCGATGGTTCGGGACGCCGGGATCGGCGAGTGGAAGTTGTCTCATGGCCCACTCAGGCTAGGTGTCGCCACGGACACTCCGCATGCGAATTACTCGCACCTGTGGACCCCGCCTGCCGCCGGCCGGCAGGCTGCGTGGTGACGGTCGGTAGACCTTCACCTTGCGTTGGGCAACGGGTTCCCGTCGGGCCATGTCGGGCCCCTGTCCTGGATCCATGTTGGTGATCGCGCATCGGGGAGCCAGCGGCTACCGCCCGGAACACACGTCGGGGGCCTATCGGCTGGCGGCGGTCCAGGGAGCCGACTACCTGGAGCCGGATCTGGTCGCCACGCTCGACGGCGTCCTGGTCTGCCGGCACGAGAACGAGATCTCCGGTACGACGGACGTCGCGGAGCACCCGGTGTTCGCGGACCGGAAGATCACCAAGATCGTCGACGGGACCGCGGTCACCGGCTGGTTCGTCGAGGACTTCACGTACGCCGAGCTGCGGACGCTACGGGCCCGGGAGCGAATGCCCGCGCTTCGGAGGAACAACACGGCCTACGACGGGCTCGAGGAGATCCCCACCTTCGACGACGTGGTCGCGCTGGCGCGCCGGGAGTCGGCGCGGCTCGGCCGGCCGATCGGGGTGATCCCGGAGATCAAGCACCCGGCGTACTTCCGGCGGCTCGGCCTCCCGCTGGAGGAGCTGCTCACCGAGCGGATCCTGGCGCTCGGGCTGCGGCCCGACGAGGTCATGATCCAGTCCTTCGAACCGACGAGCCTGCGCCGGCTGTCGGTGATGACACGCGTCCCGCTGGTGCAGCTGATCGACTCCGAGAGCGCACCGAACGACTTCCTGCGGATCGGCGACGGCCGCACGTACGCCGACCTGATCGAGCCGCGCGGACTCCGGGAGATCGCGACGTACGCCCAGGTGCTCGCGCCGTACAAGGACCTCGTCCTGCCCCGCACCGCCGACGGCTGCCTCGGCGAACCCACCCGCCTGGTCGACCACGCGCACCGCGCCGGCCTGGCCGTCCAGGTCTGGACGTTCCGCGCCGAACGCCGCTTCCTCCCCACCGCCACCGACTTCCCCACCGAACTGACCCGCTTCGCAGCCCTAGGCCTACAGGCCATCTTCACCGACCACCCCGACCAAACCGCCGCCGCCCTCCGCAAACCGGCCCTGAACCTCTAGAGACCGGCCCGCAGTTCGGCCAGTGCCTTCGCGCCCGCCGGCAGGAGTTCACGGTCGATGGCGCGACTGCGATCGATTCCCAGGACGAGGCGTGCGGTGGTGGCCGGGCGGCTGCGCATGAGCCTGGTGCGGAGGTACGTCGGCGGGTGCGTCGCGTCGGTCCGGACTTCGCGGAGGCGGCTGACTCGCAGCTGCCGCTCGATCTCCCGCGCCGGGACCTCGGTCACCTCGCGCCGGACCGCCTCCACCGGATCGATCCCGGCCGGGAAGCGGAGGGCTCGCTCCATGGCACGGTACGAGACGTCGGCGAGGAGCGACCGTTCCAGTGCGTGGGCGGCAGCCTCGGAGCCGGCGATCTCGCCGGACTTGCGATCGGCGAGGTACTCCGCTCGCTGGCTGCTCCGGAGCGCAAGACGCTCCAGGAGCCACGCGACCCCGCGCACCAGCGCTCCGACCGTCGCGTTGACCAGTTGGCTGATCAGGCCGGCGCCGGTCCCGTCCTCGGTGCCGAACTCGCGCCGGATCTGGTCGCCATGCTGCTCGGTGAAGGTCTCCTGCAGTTCCTGCAGCACCGACCAGGCGCCGCCGACCAGCCAACCGCTCCGGGCGTCGCCGTGCCTGCCGTGGCCGAGCTCGTGGGCCAGGACGGCGATCCGCTCCTGCGGTCGTAGACCCGCCCAGAGTGGCAGTCCGATACCGACGACCGGCCGGAAGCGCCAGCCGATCTGCTGGTACCAGACGTTCGGCTCGGTGTTGACGACGACGGTCGCCACCCGCCTGGTGCCGATGGTGTCAGCTAGTTCGTCGAGTACGGCGTACAGCGTGGGGGCATGGTCGCGTGGGACCAGTTGCACGTCCGGCTGCAGTTGTGTCGCGCGTGGCCGGAAGAGGAAGGCTGCCGCGAACGCGACGAGCGCGAGAATCCCGCTGAGCCAGAGCGGTCGGTAGAAGGCGAGCAGAGCGATGCCGGCCAGCAGAGCGATCAGCGGCAGCAGCAGGATCAGTGCGGACAGTACGTGCGCGCCGATCCGGGCCGCGTCCCAGCCGGGGCGGTGGATGCTCCCGGTCTCCAGTTCGCGGTAGAGCGATTCGGCGAGGCGGTGCTCCAGCCGGAGACGCCACGGCGGAGTGTGGTCCTCGCGAGGACTCGGGTCGACGTTCCAGTTGCACTTGTCACACCAGGTGACGTACCGGCGGTCGACCCGGATCCGGTGCCCGCAGTCGGGGCAGACGGCGATCTCTTCGGCGCGCTGCACCACCGAAGTGTGGCAGCGCGGCGGCGGGGTGGCGAGTTGTCGTCACCCCGCCGCTCGGACCGGGGGTGCTGCGCCGTGCTGAGGCGCAGTGCAGATCACGCCGCCGGGGGCTTGTTGTTGGTGTCGTCGTAGATGCGGGAGGCGATGTCCTGCTCGGTGGTGTCCTGGTTCTGGTTGACCGAGTGCTGGACGTTCTGCCAGACCGCCTTGCCGTCGGACTCGGGCATCACGATCCAGGCGACCGCGTAGCCGATCATTGCGGCGCCGCCGGTGATCAGGGTGAGGCCGACCCAGCCGAGGCGGACCAGGGTCACGTCGACGTTCAGGTACTCGGCGATGCCGCCGGACACGCCGGAGAGCATCCGCTGGTTCGCGGAACGACGGAGGACCTTGCCGGAGAGGTTCTGGAACGGTGCGTTGGAGTTCGTCATGGCTCTACTGTCCCGTTTCGGCGGCCCGCTCCACATCCGGATCGGTACCGACTGGCCCCTGATCCGACCCCGACGACTTTCGTGGAACCCTCATGCCAGCCCAGCCTGTCTCTAAGGGTGAGGAGGGACATGGACGAGTTCACCGAGTACGTCACTGCCCGCTGGCCCACACTGGTGCGGTCCGCGGTTCTGCTCGGCTGTACGCCGCCTGAGGCCGAGGACCTGGTCCAGTCCGCGCTGGAGCGCTGTCTGCTCAAGTGGAACCGGGTGCGGGTCGCGGAGGACCGGGACGCGTACGTGCACCGCGTACTGGTCAACTGCTTGCGCTCCTCCCGCCGGCGCCGCTGGCACGGGGAGCTGCCCTGGGCGTCCCTCCCGGAGTCGCCAGGGAGCGATCAGACGGCCGGTGTCGACGACACGGACGCCGTGATGCGCGCACTCGACCGCCTGCCCGGCGACCAGCGCACAGCCGTCGTACTGCGGTATTACGCGCACCTGAGCGAGCAACAGATGGCGTCCGTGCTGGGCGTCGCCGCCGGCACCGTCAAGAGCCGACTGTCCCGCGCGGTGAAGGCCCTGGCGCAGGACCCACACCTGGCAGAACTGCGAGAACCCCGATGACTGACCTGACCGACCTCCTGGAACGGACCGCCGCGCAGACACCGGTAGGCGAACCCCCACTGGATGCCCTGTACGCCGGAGCAACCCGCCGTCGACGCCGCCGCACGGTGGGACTCACAGCGCTCACTGCGGTCGCTGTCGGCGCTGTGATCGCCGGCTCGAACCTGCTGACCTCAGCCACACCGAACGCGCCTGTGACCTCGCCGACCCCAGCTCCGACGACGGCAGTTCCGGTGCCGCCTGCGACGCGGCTGGTTGCGTTCGGTCACGCGGCCATCGCCGTACCGGCCGCCTGGCCGACCAACAAGAGCAGGTGCGGCACCCCGCAACAGGACACCGTCCAGATCGACGACCCCACCGCGGCACAGTTCTGCCAGAGCCACCGCCCGAAGGGTGTGGAGAGCGTGCAGCTGACCGGCGCGCCGCCGTCTCTCGACTACCACGCCGACGAGGCGATCGTCATCGACGGCGTACAGGCCCAGCGTCAGCGCACGAGCTGCCGCGACGGCTGGCAAGGCACCAGGGTGTGTACCGGCGCGGTGGGTATCCCGTCGCTCAAGGTCTGGTTCTACGCCGAGTCGTCCACGAGCGCCGCCGAGGTCGACCGGATCCTGGACCGGATCCAGATCCTGCGGGACCGGTCCGGTGTCCCGAGCTACTCGTCACTCGGTGGCCCGCCTCTCAACCCCATCGCGAAGAACTACGGGCCGCTGTTGCTGGCCGCGGAACTCAAGGCCCTGTACAAGTGGGTGACGGCGCCTGGCTACCCGTCCGGCACGATCCTCGGCGTCTCGCCGGCGGTCGGGACGCTGCTGCCGGTCGGATCTACGGTGACGGTGACGATCGCAAGATGAGCAGAACTGTCGGTGCCGGCGTCTAGCGTCAGGGGGTATGGACGCGCAGGCGGTGGTGAAGGTGATGGCGGGGCTGCCGGGTGCCGAGGAGCAGGAGGGGTGGGCCGGGCAGCCGGTCTTCAAGGTGCGCAACAAGAGCTTCGCGTACCTGTCCGAGGACCAGACCCGGATGCACCTGAAGGCGCTCCGCGAGGAGCAGGAGGCACTGGTCGCCGAGAACCCGGAGGTCTACGAGGCTTCCTGGGAGGGCGGCCGGTTCGCCTGGATCCTGATCCAGCTGGACCTCGCCGACGAGGAAGAGCTGGCCGAGCTCATCACGGAGGCCTACCGCCTCACCGCCCCGAAGTACCTGGTCACCCAGCTGGACGCCTGACCAGGACCCACTGCGGGCTGGTGCGGCTGACCTCGGTGAAGCCGGCGTCGAGGTAGACGGACAGCGGGCCGCGGTACAGGTCGGCGGACGGTATGCGGCCGGCAGCCGTGGTGTCGACGGCACACGCCTCGACGCTGGGGGCGCCGTACGAGCGGGCCAGGTCGAGGGCACCGCGGACCAGTTCGCCCGCGATCCCCTTGCGGCGGTGGCCGACCGGTACGACGAAGCAGGTGATCACCCAGGCGTCCAGGTGGTCGGTGCGCCAGTTGGGCGAGGCGACCACCCGCGGGTACGACGTACGCGGCCCGACGGCGCACCAGCCGACCGGAGCGTCCCCGTCGTACGCAACGACACCGGGTGGTAACTCACCGTCACGGACCTGCGCGTGGAGGCCCTCCCGGTTGTCCGCGGGGCTGCTACCGGACCACGCTTTGCCGCGGAGGCGGAAGTACTGGCAGAAGCAGCGGGAAGGGTCGCCGCGCTCGCCCATCACCGTCGCGACGTCGGGCCAGGAGTCCGGGCCGGCCGGGCGTACGTTCACCATGGGCTCACCGTAGCCGGGGGCCGGCTTGCACTCGCTTGGGGCGAGTGCTAATACTTGGTTAGCACTCCATGGGTGAGAGTGATAAGAACTCGCGCTCGGTGGAGTGTGCAAGAAGACGGCCTCGATGAGGTGCCGGAGTGCGGCGGGACATGAGCGTCGCGGTGCCGGTGCCGTCCGTCGCGGGCATCGAGCCGGCTGGACCACAGAACTCGACGCGGGAGGACTCGCGGAGAATGCCCAAGCTGATTTCGTTCGATGAAGAGGCGCGCCGCGGCCTCGAGCGGGGAATGAACACCCTCGCCGACGCGGTCAAGGTGACGCTAGGCCCGAAGGGCCGCAACGTCGTGCTGGAGAAGAAGTGGGGCGCACCCACGATCACCAACGACGGCGTCTCCATCGCCAAGGAGATCGAGCTCGAGGACCCGTACGAGAAGATCGGGGCCGAGCTCGTCAAGGAAGTTGCCAAGAAGACCGACGACGTCGCGGGTGACGGCACGACGACCGCCACCGTGCTGGCCCAGGCTCTCGTCCGCGAGGGGCTGCGCAACGTCGCCGCCGGCGCCAACCCGATGGGCCTGAAGAAGGGCATCGAGAAGGCGACCGAGGCCGTCAGCGAGCAGCTGCTGTCGCTGGCCAAGGACGTCGAGACCCGGGAGCAGATCGCCTCGACCGCGTCGATCTCCGCCGCGGACACCCAGGTCGGCCAGATCATCGCCGAGGCGATGGACAAGGTCGGCAAGGAAGGCGTCATCACCGTCGAGGAGAGCAACACCTTCGGCCTCGAGCTCGAGCTCACCGAGGGCATGCGCTTCGACAAGGGCTACATCTCGCCGTACTTCGTGACCGACACCGACCGGATGGAGGCCGTCCTCGACGACCCGTACATCCTGGTCGTGAACAGCAAGATCGGCAGCATCAAGGACCTGGTCCCGGTGCTGGAGAAGGTCATGCAGACCGGCAAGCCGCTGGCGATCATCGCCGAGGACGTCGAGGGCGAGGCCCTGGCCACCCTGGTCGTCAACAAGATCAAGGGCACCTTCAAGGCCGTCGCCGTCAAGGCGCCGGGCTTCGGTGACCGCCGCAAGGCCATGCTCGTCGACATCGCCGTCCTCACCGGCGGCGAGGTGATCTCCGAGGAGGTCGGCCTCAAGCTCGACACCGTCGACCTGGAGCTGCTCGGCCAGGCCCGCAAGATCGTCGTCACCAAGGACGAGACGACCATCGTCGAGGGCTCGGGCGACGCCGACCAGATCACCGGCCGGGTCAACCAGATCCGCGCCGAGATCGAGAAGTCGGACTCCGACTACGACCGCGAGAAGCTGCAGGAGCGGCTGGCCAAGCTGGCCGGCGGCGTTGCGGTGATCAAGGTCGGCGCGGCCACCGAGGTCGAGCTGAAGGAGCGCAAGCACCGCATCGAGGACGCCGTTCGCAACGCGAAGGCGGCCGTCGAGGAGGGCATCGTCGCCGGTGGCGGCGTGGCGCTGCTGCAGGCGTCCGTGGTCGCGTTCGAGAAGCTGGAGCTCGAGGGTGACGAGGCGACCGGTGCGGAGATCGTGCGCAAGGCCGTCGAGGCGCCGCTGAAGCAGATCGCCGTGAACGCCGGCCTCGAGGGCGGCGTCGTGGTGGAGAAGGTCCGCAACCTCGAGCCGGGTCACGGTCTGAACGCCGCGACCGGTGAGTACGTCGACCTGATCGCCACCGGCATCATCGACCCGGCCAAGGTGACCCGGTCCGCGCTGCAGAACGCGGCGTCGATCGCGGCCCTGTTCCTCACCACCGAGGCCGTCATCGCCGACAAGCCGGAGAAGGCCGCGGCCGCTCCGGGCGGCGCGCCCGACATGGGCGGCATGGACTTCTGATCCCCTGAAGTCCGCACTGCACACGCAGTACCCCAGGAGGTCCCGGGCTCACGCTCGGGACCTCCTGCTGTTCCCGGCGACCTGAGACCAGAACCGGCGCCCTGGGACCTGGTATTTCAGGTCCCAGGACACCATTTCTGGTCTCAGCCTTCAGGTGCCGGTGATCAGGTGGTGGGCCAGTTGGGGGGAGAAGGTGCGGGTGGGGAGGTCCGGGGTGAGGCCGCAGGGGCCGTCGGATTCGCCGGGGGTGCGGAGCCAGAGGTGGAGGTCTACGGGGGCGGCGGTGCGGGCCGGGGGTGTGCCGAGTTTGCGGGACGGCGGGTTGCAGGAGCTGCCGTCGGAGCCGTTGAGGTTGCGGCTGGTGTCGACGACGTAGTGCGTGCCGCCGCCGAGCGCCTGCAGGATCTCGTTGCCGCGGGCTACCGACTGGTCGGTGGTGAAGTAGTTCGCGGTGTTCAGGGCGAACCCGCGGATCTTGCCGACATCCGCGAGCCGCAGCCGGCGGGCCATCTCCTTCGCCTCGCCGGACGTCCCGTTCCCGGCGTCGAGGTACGTCCAGGTGTTCGGGTTCTTCGCCGCGAAGACCCCGACGGCGTACTTCAGCAGGGCGATCCGCCCGTCCCACTCCGCCGGCGGGTAGCAGTCGAGTCGCGCCAGCGCGTCCGGTTCGAGCACCACCACCGCGGGCCGTGCCCCGACACCGGCCGACACGGCCGCGATCCACGTCCGGTACGCCGCGTCCGACGCGGCCCCGCCGCCGATCCCGCACTGGCGCCCCGGCAGGTTGTCCGTCACCAGCACCGGTAGTTTTCCGGCCTTGTCCGCGGCCGTCGTGTACGCCGTGACGCCCGCCTTCACGTCGCCGCTCCACGCGCCGACCCATCGCGCCGACGCCTGCGCGGCGATCTTCGACGCGAGCTCGGTGTCCTCCGGGTGCCGTCGTACGTAGGCCGCCGCGGACGAGGCCGGGTCGACGTAGAACCCGGTGGTCAGCCGCAGCGGATCACCGGTCGCTTCGGCCCGCCCGGACTCGGGCGGACCGAAGGCGAGCAGCGCGGCGGTCAGCAACAGGGCGGTCGTGAAACGCAGAGTCGGCATCGGTGAAGGACCCTCCTGATCACTCAAAGTGCCGACGACATTACTCGCAGACAGCTCAACTGTTCTCGTCGACCTCGCAGAACGAGGAGTAGTGGTCGGCGGTGTAGTAGACGTAATCGGGCGTGGTCTTGGCGCCGCCGCCGACCAGCCGGCGGGCACCGCGGTCGGGGGAGCCCGGCGTGATCACGGTGTACTCGTGGTAGTAGCCGCTCGACTCCGACGGCAGGATGCCCTCCCGGTTCGAGAAGACGGTGCCGTCCTGGTCGTACGGGAACGGTCCGCCGGAGTGGATCAGGTCGAGGGTGTCCGAGGCCTCGGGCGGCAGCGAACTCAAGGCACAGGTGTCGATCGCGGCCGGCGAGCTGACGACGGACACGGCAGCGGTAGCGGGGGCTGAGGCGGCGTAGGCCGTGGAGCCGAAGACAACGGTGGTTGCCAGGGTCACGGCGGCGATGAGGGTTCTCATGTCCGGAGGCTTCCCGTGGGCAGCGGCCTCGGTACATCCCAGCTGTGAATAACAGGTGGACTATGACCCCGTCGTACCTCTAGAGTCTGGCGCGGCGAGAGAGATTCCGGAGTGGAAGGAGCGACCGATGAACACACTGACTTGTTTCCCGGCGCGCCCGATCCACTCGCACAGCTCGCACTGAGCGGAACAGCGCGCCTCCTGCTGGAGGATCTGTGACCATCCGCACCACCGTCGAGGCCGACCTCGACACCATCCTTGCTCTGATCGAGCAGCAGTCCGTCAACACCGTCACCCTCGACCGCTACCGCGAATACGTTGCCGCGGGCTACTACCAGCACGACTGGAACTGGGTCGTCGAGGAGGACGGCACGATCCAGGCCCTGGCGATCTGGTGGGGCCTCCCGGGCGAGACCCACCCGTACAGCATCGACGGCCTCTACTACGCCGGCGACGGCGACCCGGTCCCGGTGTGGACCGAACTGCTGAAGAACGCCGTCGCGTCCCGCCCGGCCGACGCCGAGCCGCCGGAGTACCACTTCTTCCTGGACAGCGACTGGCAGGACCAGCCGGACGTCGTCGCGGCGCTGGAGACGCGGGCCCGTGCGGCCGCGGCGGTCGGCATGAGCAACGTCACCGACCGGCTGCGGTACGAGTGGAAGCCGGCGTACGGCCTGCCGGAGCGCTCCACCCGGCTCACGTTCGGGCCGGCCGACGACGAGGCGTTCGTCGACGTGTTCGTGCGCGTCAGCCAGGGCAGCCTGGACGCCGCGACCGCGCGGGAGATCGCGCGGCTGGGCGCCGAGGGCGCGGCCCGGGAAGAGGTCGCGATGTACAAGTCGATGCCGGGCGACCGGGACCTGTGGCGGCTGGCGTTCGACGGCGACGGTGACCTGGTCGGCTTCGCGCTGCCGACGGCGAACGCGGGCGGGCCGGTCGTCGGGTACCTCGGCGTCGTCCCCGAGCATCGCGGCAAGGGACTGAGCGACGACCTGCTGGCCGAGATCACGCACCTTCTCGCGGAGACCGGCGCCGAGCAGATCCGGGCCGACACGGACTTCGGCAACATCCCGATGGCGAAGAGCTTCGATCGCCAGGGATACCGGAACTTCGCGGTCCGCCGCGTGCTGTCGTTCCCGGAGAACTAGGCCCTGTCCGGCTTGAGGTACTGACGCGCCACGCCCGGATCCCTATGCTCCCTGACATGTCAGAGAGCTCCGGGGGAGCCGATGCGTGACATCGCGTTGATCCTGCATGTCCTGGCGGGGGTTGTTGCCGTCCTGTTCGGCCCGTTGGCGATCGTGTTCACACTGCGCCGCCGCGGGCTGAACTGGGCCGGCGAGGTGTACCACTGGGCGATCGCACTGGTCTGCCTGACCGCGCTGGTGATGGTGCCGTACGACTGGGCGCGGCTCTGGTACTTCTGGCCGATCACGATCGCGTCGTACCTGTTCGTGTACGTCGGCCAGCGCGCGGCCGAGGCGCCCGGCGGACTCTGGTACCGCGGCGTGCTGCGCGGGTACGGCGGCGGCTGGGTTGCACTGTGGACGGCGATCGCGGTGGTCTCGCTGCCGCACCAGTGGTGGGCGTGGCTGATCCCGATCGTGATCGGCTCGCCGGTGATCGAGTGGCTGTGCTTCAACCCGGCGCCGAGCTGGACCCAGCAGGCCCAGCCCGGCCACACCAGCTAGGCCTGGCCGGCCTGCTCCTCCGGCGTCGCCTTGCGGACCACGAGGCGGGTCCAGGCGCCGACGTAGATGCGGTCGTCCGGGTTCAGCTCCTGGCGCTGGCCCGGGATGATCGGCGTCTCCGGGAGCGGCCCGGCCGCGGAAGCGACGTACGTGCCGTTGGAGGACTGCAGGTCCTCGACCCACCAGCGCTGGCCGTCCGTGGTCAGCTGCGCCTGTCGGCGGCTGACGCCGGTGTCGTCGCCGCAGTCGATCTCAGGTGAGATGCCGCGGCTCTTGGACGGCCGGCCGATCAGCAGGCTCTTGTCGGTCAGCGGGATCACGGCCGGCAGACCTGGTGACGGACACGGGTCGTCGCTCTGCTGTACGGCGTACCAGTCGGGGTCGACCCAACGCTCGACGACCCACTCGGCCACCGCGGCGGGCGCCGGCGGGGGCGGCGGACTCGCCGGGTCCGGGCCCAGGTCGAGCGAGGACGCCGGCCGCGGCATCGTCCCGGTGGTGAAGTCGTAACCGCAGCTCTCACAGAACAGCGCGTCGGCTGCGGCCGGCTCGGAGCAGTTCGGGCAGGTCTGGCCCGCCGGTGCCGGAGCCGGCGTAGCAGCCGGGCCGGGCGCCGCGACGGCCGGAGCCGGGGTGCCGGCCGCTGCCGGAGTCGCGGCGGCGCCGATCGGCAGGCCGCAGACGTCGCAGTAGTCGGTCGACGTGGAAGGGTGTCCGCTCGGACAGTTCACGGTCATTTCCGCACCCGGGTGGTCTTGGTGGAGGCTGTGTCGAGCGCCATCTCGTCGGCCTTCTCGACCGTGCGCTTGAGCCGCACCGTACCCGTTTCCTGGTCATCGATATCCACAACCTTGCGCAACCGAGTGGTCGCTTCCTCATTGCCGGTCGCCGCGGCGAGCTGCACGGCCCGGCCGAGCTTGGTGGTCGCGGTCGCGGTGTCACCCGCGGCCTTGGCGGCCAGGCCGTCCTGGATCGCCTGCGCCAGCTCGGTCTGTCCGGTGTAGTGCGCGACCTCCGGGCTGATCCGGGTGGTGAGCGCCTCGTCCGCGGACCACAGCGCCTTCACCAGGCCCTGGGCGACCGTGTCGTCGCCGAGCACCAGTTGCACGCGCGCGGCGAGCTGCTCCTGCCCGACCGCCTTCGCGGCCAGCCGGATCGCCACGTGGTAGTCGCGGGACTCGTCGCCCCACGAGCCGGTCGGGTACGACCCGGTCAGCGGGTTCACCGCCGTACGGCGCGACGTCAGGTCCTCGACCGTCGGCGCGACCTGCCGGACGAACAGCACCTCGGCGCCCTGCGGCGCCCAGACCCGCAGATCGGCCTGCGCGACACCGCGGCTCATCGCGTTCTGGATGATCTTGGCGAACTCGGCGGCCAGCTGGTCCGGCGCCGGGATGATGTCGACGGTGCCGAGCAGCGCCTGCGCGATCCGCCGTACCTCGTCGACCTGCCAGGCCACCCCGACGCCGCGGGCGTCGCACTGGAACTGGCCGGTGACCGACGTGATCGCCTGGGTCAGCGCCTCCGGGGTCTCGTGCTGGTTCTCGCCGTCGGTCAGCAGGAGCGCGTGCTTCTGCGACAGCGACGGCACGGTGGCGAACACCCGCGAGGCCAGCCGCAGCCAGGTGCCCATCGCGGTCCCGCCGTCGGCGTAGAACCGGGACACGGCGTCCTTGGCGGCCTGCCGGGTGTACGGGTCCATCTTGACCATCACCGGCTCCGCGGACGGCGGGAACGCCAGCTGCGCGCGGTCGTTGCCGGAGATCACCGCGAACCAGACGCCGTCGAGGATCTGGTCGAGCGCGGTCTGCGCGGCGTACGCGGCGGCCTGGACACCGTCGCGGCCCATCGAGCCGGAGGTGTCGACGATGATGATCTCACCCGCGTCGCCGCTGCCGGACTGTCCCGCGGCGCCGGCACCGGTGCAGTTCACCGTGACGATGGCGTGCACGTCGGTCCCGCCGTCGGGCAGGAACTCGTTCTGGTAAACGGTGGCGGTGAAGTCGGCCATCTCGGTCCTCTCCTTAGGTCCGCGCCGGTCAGAGACGCGCGAGCGCGACGGTGATGTTGTCCTGGCCGCCCTGGGCGTTGGCCCAGTCAACCAGGGCGGACGCGGTGGCCTTCGGCTCGCCTCCGTGGTCCGCAGCTGTCTGACGTACGAGGTCGGCCAGCGGTGCCGCCTCGGAACAGTAGTTCCACAGGCCGTCCGAGCACACCAGCAGCCAGCCCGGCCCGGTCACGTGCAGCGTCGTGGTCCGCGGCGTGTGGTCCGGCGCGTCCTTGCCGAGCCAGCGGGTGATCGCGTGCGCGTGCGGGCCGGACTCGGCCTCCTCGCGCGACACCCCGGTGGCGATCAGCTCGGCCGCCCACGAGTCGTCAACGGTCAGCGCGATCGGCTCGGCCGTGTCCGGGAACCAGTACGCCCGGCTGTCGCCGACGTTGCCCGCCACGAGCAGCCCGTTCTCCAGGACGGCGGCCACGAACGTGCAGGACGCCGGGTTCGGGCTGTCCGGACTGGTGTTGTCGAGTACGGCGTCACTCGCCACGTCGGCCGCCGCCTTCAGCCGGGCCGCGACCGCGCCGGCCCGGGAGGTCTCGGTGCCGAGGCCCTGCGCGTGGCCGGCCTCCAGCACGTCACGCGCCGCCCGAGCGGCCGCGAGCGAGGCGACATCGGAGTCGAGCGACGAGCTGACGCCGTCGCAGACCACCAGCAGCGCCCGGCTGCCCGGCTCCGCGTCCGCTGCGATGGCCATCGCGTCCTCGTTGCGGCTGTGCCGGATACCGCGGTCGCACACCCCGGCCACCCACGGAGCGGGCTGCTCCTCGAAGTGGTCCCGCGGCTTGGCGGCCTTGGTGCCGCACGTCTCGCAGTAGCCGTCCGCGCCGATGGTGCCGCCGCACGACCTGCAAGGACCCACCGCCTCCACGACGGCGGCGGTGATCTCCACTGTCGGCTCGGTGTCGGTGTCCAGCGCCGGGGAGGTCGGAGCAGCGGCCCCCGGCTTCAGCTCGGTGCCGCAGGCTTCGCAGAACAGGTCGGCCTCGGCCACCGGCCCGCCGCAGTTGGGGCAGACCGTGTCGGTCGAACTCGTCATCGCAACGTCCATCCTCGAACCTCGTTCGCCCAGTCGACCAGGACGATTCGTTCCGTCCGGGTCGGGGCCTGGTCGGCCAGAAACCGGTACGTCGCCTCGAGGCCGTCCCGCAGGGAAGACTCGGTCGCCGCGCGGCCGTCGATCCGGAGCGCTTCCTGTGGACCGGACTGCTGGACCTCGGTCAGCGCCGTCCGGAACACGTCCGCGGCCAGGTTGGCCCGGTCGACCGGGTCGATGGTCAGCGTCGCGATGCTGTCCATCGCCTGGGCGAGCGCGGGAAGGCCACGCCCCGATCCTGCCAGCAGACCGGCTCGCTGGCGACGAGCCCGCACGTACGCGCCGCTGGTGCGGGGCACCAGATCGAGCGCGGCGAGCGCGCCGTCCACGTCACCGCGCGAGGTCCGGATGTCGGTCAGACCGAACGCGGACGGGGCGATGTAGTTGGCGTCGGTGCGTGCACAGGTCAGGTAGAGGCCCTCGGCAACGTCGAACTCGCCGCTGTGCTCACAGGCGATTGCCAGGGCCAGCTTCGGCGCCAGCTCACCCGGCACCTGGCCGTACACGGCGTTGAACGCGGACTGAGCGCCGGCGGAGTCACCACGGGCCAGTGCGACCAGTCCGGCCATCCAGACCGCTCGCCACTCCCACGGGTCGGCGTTGAGCAGGTCGGCCACCGCGGTGTCGACCATGTCGTAGCGGTCCGGCCCGACCTCCAGCGCCGCTTCTGCGATCTCCAGCAGCGTCTGCGGCGACTGCTCCGGCGCGTCGATGAGCAGCTCGAGCCGCTTGGCCGAGTCCGGCACACTGACCGTCTTCAGCCAGCCCGCCATCTTGTCGCTGTCGTCCGGCGCCAGCGACGGCAGCTGCTGCCAGGGCTGTGCTGCGTCGCCCAGTCCGACCGACTTGTCGCCCGGCGTACCGAACAGGAGCGACGAGGCCGAGTGCTGCGCGGCCTTGACGCCCTGCTTGTCGGCCACCACCTCACGCAGTACGCCGAGCAGCTGCACGCGGAATTCGTCCGCGGACTGGAAGCGGTCCGCCGGGTCCTTCGCACACGCCTTGGCCAGCAGGCGATACACCGAGTCGTACTTCTGGAACAGCGGTACGTCGCTGACCGGCGGCAGCGTGTCGACGTACCGGCTCTGGTAGCCGCGGAACTCCATCGCCAGCACGCACAGCGTCCGGCCGAGCGTGTAGATGTCGGAGGCGATCGACGGGCCGACCTCGGCCACCTCGGGTGCCTGGAAGCCGACCGTGCCGTAGATCGCCGAGTCCAGGTCGTCGATCCGCCGGACACCGCCGAGGTCGATCAGCTTGACCGCGTCACCGACCTGGATGATGTTGTCCGGCTTGAAGTCGCAGTACACCAGGCCGAGGTCGTGCAGGTACGAGAACGCCGGCAGGATCTCCAGCAGGTACGCGATCGCCTGGTCGATCGGCAGCGCGTCGTACTGGCCGTTGTTGGCGGCCATCCGCTGCTTGAGCAGGGTCTTCAGCGAGGTGCCGCCGACGTACTCCATCACGATGTAGCCGGCTCCGTCGTGGGTGACGAAGTTGTAGATCTCGACGATCAGCGGGTGCTCGACCCGGGCCAGGAACGTCTGCTCGGCGATCGCCGCCGCCACCGCGTCCGGGTCCTCGGAGTTCAGCAGGCCCTTGAGCACGACCCAGCGGTCCGAGACGTTCTTGTCCCGGGCGAGGTAGATCCAGCCGAAACCGCCGTGCGCCAGACAGCCGGCCACCTCGTACTGGTCGTTGACCAGCTCGCCCGGCTGCAGCTTCGGCGAGAACGAGAACCGGTTGCGGCACTTCGGGCAGAAGCCCTCGGTGCGGCCCGGCTGCCCGTTGCGGGAGCGGCCGACCGGGTTGCCGCAGTTCGGGCAGTTCCGGCGGTCCTCCGGGACCATCGGGTTGGCCAGGATCGCCTTGCTCGCGTCGATCGCCGGGATCGACGGGACGTGCGTCAGTCCGGCGCCGAGCCGCGCCCCGCGCAGCCGGGTGGACGACGTGCCGAGCTTGCGGGTCAGCTTGGAACCGGCCTGCGCCGCCCGCGCCGAGCCGAGCGGCGTCGAGGCCAGGCGGTTGGAAGCGCGCGAGACGGTCGACACCGTGCTGATCGGATCCGGGTCGGCCGCCGTACCGCCGTCCGGCGCGGGCGAGCCGCACACGTCGCAGTAGCCGTCGACGTAGGTGCCGGTGCAGCCGGGCTCGGTGCACTTGCCGGTCGCGGGGGCCGCGGCGGGTGCGCTCGCTGCCTTGCTCGGCGCGGCGGGGGAGCCGCAGACGTCGCAGTACCCGTCCACGATGGAGCCGGTGCAGCCCGGCTGGGTGCAGGTCGTCATTTCGTTCCTTCCAGGTAGGCCTGGTAGGCCGCTACCAGTGCAGCGAGGCGAGGCAGGTCGACCGGCTCGTTCTCGATCGCCGCTCGGCCGCGCCGGTACAGCTCGCCGAGATCTTCGTTGCCCGGAGCAACACTTGCCGCCTTCACCTGATACGCGTCCAGCAGTTGGGCCAGCTCGTCGCGGCGTTGCAGCGCGCCGCCGTACGCCGCCTGTGCCTGGCCGAGCGCCCGCCGGACGGCGTCCAGCCGGGTCAGGTACTTCTCCAGCTCGGCCGGGGTGTTCGGCACCGGTCCGAGTGCGGTCACGTCGGGTACGGCGAGGCGCGGGGCGGGACTGACCGTCGCGACCGCCTTGTCCGCGAGCGCGCGGACCGCCGTACCCTGCGCCTCGAGCTCACCGCGGAGCGTGCGGGCCCGCGCGACGTCGGCGGCGCGCTCCTTGCGGGTGGCGGCGCCGACGATCAGGTCGCGTTCGACCTTCGCGGCGTCCATCTCGAACGGGCCGATCAGCCCGCCGATGTCCGCGCCGCGCTTGTTGCGGTCGGCAAGATCCGTGAGCCGCCGGTCCAGGTCGTGGTGCTTCGCGAGCGCGTCGTTGCGGGTGTTGGCCGGCTCCAGCTTGACCAGGTCGCTGATCCGCTCGACCTGCGCGCGCAACTGCCGCAGCCGGGCCGCCAGGTCGGCGTCGCCCGGCTCGAGCGCGAGCTTGGCGCGCAGCGTCGCCGCCAGCGCGTCCGACAGCTTGCAGGCCTCAGGCAACGAAACCGCCAGCGACCCGCCCGCACCGCCGGCATCCAGCCCGCCCCAGATCAGCGCCGAGATCTGCTCGGTCTCCTTGACCCCGACCCGCCCCGAGTCCCAGGTCACCAGAATCAACTCGTATCGATCCGAGACCGCCTTCCAGACCGTCATGCTGAGCACCACATCCGCACTCAGCGCATCGGCCTCGGCGGAGTGCAAGGCAGCCTGATCCAGCTCGTCCAGCTCAGCCTTCCGCCGATCCCGCCACTCCCCGAGCGCCCCCAAGAAGACAAGCAACTCCGCCGCCGGAACACCGCTCCCCATCTTCCCCGGCGGCACAGGCGCCGACACGATCGGCGTACGAACGGTCATTGGTGCACCGGAACACGGCCGTACAGAGCGACCGGCGGCTTAGGTGCCTCACCAAGCGCTGCTTTGAACCACCTGTCGTATGACGTCTTCCACCGACCGTCGTCCTTCATCTGCTGCAAGACGACGTTCACGAACCTGACGAACTCCGGGTGCGTCAGCGCGATGCCCAGCCCGTACGGCTCATCGCTGAACCGCTCCGGAAGGACCTTGGCGTACGGATCCTGGGCGACGTCGCCGGCCAGGACGGTGTCGTCCCCGCTGATGCCCTGCGCCTTGCCCTGCTGGAAAAGGACCAGACAACCGGTGTCGGTATTGGCGGTGATCGGCTTGACGGCCGGATTCTTCTTCTTGAGATTCTCCAGGCTGGTCGAACCGGCCGGTGCACAGATCGTCTGGCCGGACAGGTCGTCGGTCGTCTTCGCCGTCGAGTCACTCTGTACCAGCGTCTTCTGACCGGAGCGGTAGTACTCCGCGGAGAACGCGATGTCGTTCCAGCGATCGCAGTTGATGGTCATGTTGCGGGCGACGATGTCGACCGGGTTCTTGGTGTCGCGCAGCGACGGGATCCGCGCCGGGCTGGAGATCACGCGCAGCTCGACCCGGCTCGGGTTCGTCGTGGCATCGGGGAAGATGCCTTCGGCAACAGCCTGGATCATGTCGATGTCGAAACCCTGGATCTTGCCGCTGATCGGGTCGCGATAGCCCAGGTTGAAGCTGTCCGCGGAGACCCCGGCGATCAACCGGCCCCGCTTCTTGATCTCCGCCATCCAGGAGCCGGCAGGCATCACGCCACCCGGTGCCGGGGTCTCGGCGTTCGGTGCGTACGACGCCAGCGCGTTCAGGCCGTCCGCGCACGGCCTGGGGGGCTTGGGTGTCGTCGAGGTGGCCGGCGGTGTCTCTTTCACCGGAAGCTGGGTGGCGGCGTAGTTGCCGGTGCCGCAGGCGGTGAGGAGTAGGGCGGTGGTGGCGGCGATCGGGATCAGTTTCTTCATCGGTAGTCCTCCAGGCGCTGCGACATGCCCCAGGCGACCAGCAGCGCGGCGACGATACCGATCGGTATCCCGAGCCACCCGATGGGAGGCAGGCCGTCGCGGGCGTCGGTCAGGTCGCCGGCGACGGCGTCGCTGCTCGCGGTCAGTTGTTGCGACGAGGAAGCGTCGAAGGCGGCGAACGTCTGCGCCGAGTCGTTGGTGCCGGCCTTCTCGCCGCCGACGGCCATCACGACTGCGCCGTCCCAGTTGCCGCTGGAGTCGGCCTCGCGGACCTTGCTGTGCACCTGCTTGTACTCGGCCCAGGCCTGCTGGAGGCCGTCGGTGGTGCCGGACGACTTGCCCAGCTGGTTGTCGACCTCCGCGGCGGCGGTGTTGTACGCCTTGTCGAAGGCGTCGCCGGAGCCGCGGGCGATGAGGGTGAGGCTTTCGTTGGAGCGGGCGTCGTACGCGGCGATGCGGGCTCGGGAGAGCGCGAGTGTGCGTTCGTACTCGGAGTTGCGGGTGTCCTTCGCGGCACCGGAGGCGCTCGCGAGGGAGACGCCGCCGATGACCGTGGTCAGCAGGACGAGGGCGGCGCCGGCCGCGATCGGGAGGTTGAGGTAGCGGTGCGTACGGCGCGCCAGCCAGCGCAGGGTGATCACGAAGACCACCAGGCTGAGGAGGCCGCCGACGAGGATCCAGATGGTGCCCTTGCTGATGCCGTCGAACTCGGTGTCGACGCGCTTCTCGTTCGCCTCGACCAGCGCCTTGACCAGCGGGAGCGAGTCGTCCTGGAGTACCGAGTTCGCGTCCTTCAGGTACTGCGAGCCGATCGGGAGGCCCTGGCGGTTGTTGGCGCGGGCCTGTTCGATCAGGCCCTCGTAGGTGATCAGCGTCTTGTTCAGCGCGCCGAGTACCTCGCGGTCCGCGGGCTGTGCGCTCGCGGCGTCGGCGATCAGCCCGGCGGCCGCGGCCATCGAGTTGACGAAGTGCGCCCGCTGTTCGGGCGGCTCGAGTCCACCGACCAGGAACGCGTTGGTCGCGTCGGCGTTCGCGCTGACCAGGTTGGTGTGGATCGCCTGGATGCGGACGAGCTGGGCGGTGTTCGCCTGCGCGCGCTCGAGGGAGCCGTCGGACTGGCTGAATCCCTGCGCTGCTGCGAGCCCGAACACCACGCTCATCGCGGCGGCGAGGATCAGGAACGCGCGCATCCGGCCCGGCGTACCTTCGAACCACTGCGCGACCGCGCCGCGTGGACCGGCGCTCTGGGCGTTCGGCGCCTGCCCGGCCGCACCCTGCGGCGGGGCCGCCGCCACACTCGGGGGCGGCGCACTCTGCGTCTGGGTCACGCCTGTTCTCCTCGTTCGCTCTGCTCCGTCTGCAAACCCTCGGCCGGCGTACCCGGCCCGGCCTCCGCAGCCTCAGCCTGCCCGGCCTCACCCTGCGCAGCCTTACCCTGTGCCGGCTTGCCCTGCTGCGGCTCGTCCGCCGGTGCCGGCTGTTCTGGCTGCTCTGCCTCGTCGGTCAGGTCGGCGGCAATGATCTGACGCAGCTCGTCCCTGGTCGGTGCCTTGACGTCCCGGAGGCGCCAGGCCTGGCGGCCGATGGCGGCTTCCAGGATGTTGCGGGCGAAGCGCCCGTTGCCGAAGGAGCTGTCTCGTGGGGTGACCGCGAGGATCTCGTGGAACTCGTCGACCGCCTCCGGCACCAGCTCGTAGTCGGCGGCCTCGGCGAGCCCGGTGAGGATGTCGGTGAGCTCGTCGTCGCTGTAGTTCTCGAACTCGATGGTGGTCCGGAACCGGCTCGCCAGCCCGGGGTTCGCGGCGATGAACACTTCCATCGGTTCGGGGTACCCGGCAACGATCACGACCAGGTCGTCGCGCCGGTCCTCCATCTCCTTCACGAGCGTGTCGACAGCTTCCCGCCCGTACTGGTCGGCGCCCAGGTCACCGGCGGTCAGGCTGTACGCCTCGTCGATGAACAGCACGCCGCCGGCGGCCGAGGCGACCACCTCGGCCGTCTTCGTCGCGGTCTGCCCGAGGTACCCGGCGACGAGCTCGGACCGGTCGACCTCGACCAGCTGCCCCTTCGACAGCAGGCCGAGTGCCTTGTAGATCCCGCTCACCAGCCGCGCGACGGTCGTCTTCCCGGTCCCTGGATTCCCCACGAAGACCAGGTGCCGCGTGATCGTCGGACTCTTCAGCCCCGCCTCGGTTCGCAGCTTCTCGACCCGCAGTACGGCGACCTGCCGGTGCACCTCCTGCTTGACCCGGGCCAGCCCGGTCAGCTCGTCGAGCTCCGCCAGCAGCTCCTCGACCGTCTTCACCGGAGCAACGTCCTCCGCCGCCTTCGGAGCCGCCGCGGCCGCCTCGGTCGTGCCGGCTGCGGCAGCTGGTGCGTCCGCGGTCGGCGGCACCTGCACAGGTCCATGTCCGACCTGTAGCGGCCGCGCGCCCGCCGCCTGCAGTTGTGCAGCAGCCGCGACCGACGCATTGCCCACGACCCGCATCGTCGGTTCACCCAACGTGCAGGCAGCGGAGGCCACCTCCGCGAGCGCCTCGGCGTACGCCGACTTCTCGGACGAACCGCTAGCGATCAGCTCGGTGAGTACGGCGGTGGGAGCGCCCCGCCAGCGACGGCCGCGAACGGCGGCGTCGAAGAAGTCCTGCGTCGTTCCGCCCGGGACCGCCTTGGCCCAATCCGCAGAAGCGCCCGGCGCCGACTCGGCCAGGGCCGCGGCGAGCGTCAGCGCCTCGCTGCGGGCGGTGTCTTCGGCGACGCCGGCCCGGCCCGCCACGGTGAGGAGCGCGGACAGCGCCTCCTGAAGTCCCCCCGCGCCGCTCATGACCCTCCTCGTCCAGGTGGTGGTGCCAACGGTCCCGCCCCGGGATCGGGTGGCGGGGTCGACGCGGTCGGTCCGAGGGCCAGTCCGCCGCCGGTGGAGCCGGTGCCGAACTTCTCCTGCAGGAACCTGCCGTGGGCGATCAGGGCCGCCGCGTCGGCGCGGTTCACCGCGTCGAAGACCTTGTCCATCGTCGCGGCCAAGAGGTCCAACTGGTCGATCAGGATCATCAGCGACGTCTTGCCGCGGTCCACCGGGCGGGTGTCGGCCCACTGCCGCGGCAGCCGCAGGTACCCGCCGATCGCCTCCGGCAGGTAGTCCGTCGCGGTCGCCATCACCGAGTACGCCTGCACGCTGCCGCCCAGGTTGCCGAGCCGCGGGATCGTCTCCCGGACGACGCGCACCACCCGTGCGACGCGGGACGCCACCACAGCCGGTACGGCGCCGCCCGCGACCAGCTGCTCGACCCGGACCAGCGCCGCCAGCAGGTCGTCGTTCGTCGGCGGCCCGGGAACCGGCGCAGGCTCGGGCTCCTCCTTGCGACCGGTCAGCCGCGCGAAGAAGTCACCCAGAGCCAACGCCGTACCCCCTTACTTCCTGTTGCTTTCCAGTGACTCAGCGACCGAGGTTGAGGTCGAGGCTGCCGTGCACGACCTGCTGGTTCTGCTGGGCGACCCGGTCCAGGTACGAACGGGACTTGGTCACCTCGGTCTCCAGCGTGCCGATCGTCGCGGCCATGTTGTCCAGGGCCTCCACCTTGAAGGTGTCGATCGCGTCCATGGTCGCGTAGATGTTCGCGAACGCGGCCTGCAGCTGCGGCAGCCCGATGGTCGCCGACGCGGCCTGCTGCTGGATCGCCACCGAGTTGTCCTTCAGCATCTGCGAGGTGCGCTCGATCATGCCGCTGGTGGTGGTGTTCAGCGCGGTGATCTGGTCGAGCACGAGTTTCTGGTTGCCGAGCGCCTGCGCGACGATGACCGCCGTACGCAGCGCCGACACGGTGGTCGTGGACGCCCGGTCGACGCCCTTGATCAGCTCGATGTTGTTCTTGATCACGATGTCGATCGCCAGGTAGTTCTGGATCGACACGGCGAGCTGAGTGAGCAGGTCCTGGTGTTTCTGCCGGACGTAGAACAGCACGTCCTCGCGGAACGCCTTCGCCTTGTCCGGGTTGGTCGCCTCCAGCTCCGCGATCGCCGCGGACAGCCGCGCGTCGAGGCGCTCGGCGACGTACACGTACTGGTTCAGCCGGGTCATCGCGTCCCAGAGCTGCTGCTTCTCCAGGTTCAGCGCGGCGTTGTCCTTGCCGAGCTCGTCCTGGCCGTTGCGCAGGCTGTGCAGGATGCCCTCGAGGTGACTCTGCGCGGTCTGGTACTTGCGGAAGTAGTCCTCGATCTTGTCCCCGAACGGGATCATCCCGAGGAACTTCTTCACCCCGGTGGCTTCCTTCGGGTCCAGCTCCTCGACCGTACGGCGCAGCTCGAGCAGGGTCTTGCCGACCGTCGACCCCTCCGACAGGCCGCCCTCCTGCAGCGCCCGGACCGGCGACTGCAGCAGCCGGTTCGAGCTCTCGGCCGCGGCGCGGATGTCGACGTCACCCATGCTGCGCACGTCGCCGGCCTTCGCCGCGAACTCCGGCGACCGCGGCTCGGCCGCCATCAACGCGGTCAGGAACGTGTCCACCTTGCTGTCCAGCCCCGGCAACGCGGCCGGGTCGACAGCCGGCGCCATGCTCGGCGCCGCAGTGGCCGCAACAGGCTGTGACGGCGGCGGGGCGGTCAGTATCAACCCCGGCGCGGTCGCGGTCGGCGGCTGCAGCGGCATCGCCGCCTGCGCTGCGGGCTGCGCACCCGTGGCGCCTCCACCTGCTGCGTTGTCTGCTTCGGTCATCGTCGTTCCCCTCCGGTGGCCTCCGCGAGGCGTCCCCTCGCCGCGCGCTTTCTCCTCCGTGACGCGCGCCCAATCTAGTCGGTTCCGGGTCCCCGCGGGCGGCCCGTTGCCTACTCGTTGTTAGCTGCGGCGGTAACCAACGAAGGAGAAGCCGTCGTGCGTCGCGCGGGCGGTCTCGCTCCAGTCGGCCTGAGCGATCTCCGGGAACGTGACGTCGCCGTCGGGTGACTGGTCGACCTCGGTGAGTTCGAGGGCGTCGGCGTGCGGGAGGGCCTGGCGGTAGATCTCGCCGCCGCCGGCGACGTACAGGGTGCCGTCGTACTTCAGGGCGTCGTCGAGGGAATGGACGACGTCGACGCCGTTGGCGGACCAGTCGTGTTGCCGGGTGACGACGACGGTACGGCGGCCCGGAAGCGGGCGGCCGATCGAATCGTAGGTCTTGCGGCCCATGACGAGGGTGTGACCGAGAGTGAGCTGCTTGAACCGCTGCAGGTCTTCGCGGATCCGCCAGGGCAGGTCGTTGTCCCGGCCGATCACACCGTTCCGTCCGACGGCCGCGATCAGGATGATCGTCATACGGCGATCGGGGCCTTGATGCCAGGATGCGGGTCGTAGCCGACCAGTTCGACGTCGGCGATCTCGTAGCCGTCGATCGAGTCCCGGCGGTTGAGCTTCAGGGTCGGCAGCGGCCGCGGCTCGCGGGTGAGCTGCAGGCGGGCCTGGTCGAGGTGGTTCAGGTACAGGTGGGCGTCGCCCAGCGTGTGCACGAAGTCGCCGGCCTCGAGACCGGTCTGCTGCGCGACCATGTGGGTGAGCAGCGCGTACGACGCGATGTTGAACGGCACGCCCAGGAAGATGTCGGCCGACCGCTGGTACAGCTGGCAGGACAGCCGGCCGTCCGCGACGTAGAACTGGAACATGGTGTGACACGGCGGCAACGCCATGTCGTCCACGTCGGCCACGTTCCACGCGCTGACGATGTGCCGGCGGGAGTCCGGGTTCTTCTTGATCGACTCGATCAGCTTCGCGATCTGGTCGACGTGCCGCCCGTCCGGCGTCGGCCAGGAACGCCACTGGTAGCCGTACACCGGGCCGAGCTCACCGTTCTCGTCGGCCCACTCGTCCCAGATCGAGATGTTGTTCTCGTGCAGCCACTTGATGTTGGTCGAGCCGCTCAGGAACCAGATCAGCTCTCCGATGACGGACCGCAGATGCAGCTTCTTCGTGGTCACCGCGGGGAAGCCCTGGCGGAGGTCGTACCGCGACTGGTACCCGAACACACTCAACGTGCCCGTCCCGGTCCGGTCCCCCTTCGCGGTCCCGTTCTCCAGCACGTGCCTCAACAGATCCAGGTACTGCTGCATGGGGCCAACCTACAGCCCTGGCAGACTCGCGGCGTGGAACAGGTGCTGACGCTCGTGGTGCGCGTCGAGAAGAAGGCCCGGCCGGCGCAGACCGATGCGCTGGAGACGGCGGCGCGGGCGGTGCTCGCGATGCTGGCCGACGAGCGGTCGTACGGCGAGGGGGAGTGGGCGGAGGCGATGGCGGCCTGGCAGGACAACCGCATCCGCAAGATCACCAAGCGTGCCCGCGGGATCGAGTGGCGCCGGGCCGAGGCGCTGCCGGGGATCACCGTCCATGGGTACGGCACCGGCGCCGAGCCCGAGTCCGCGGCGGCCGAGGTTCGGGTGTTTCCGCCGACCGGGGTGGACGAGGTGCCGGTTGACCTGTTCAAGCTTCAGGTGACTGGTACCGACTTCGAGGACTCCGGTGAGCTGCCGCCGGTCGCGGCCGGCGTGCCCGTGCTGTGGGTGAATCCGGCGTTGGAGATGTCGAGTGGGAAGGCGATGGCGCAGGTCGGCCATGCTGCTCAGCTCGCTTGGTGGGCGTTGCCGGCGCAGGCGCGGAAGGAGTGGGTGGCAACCGACTTCGAGCTCGCCGTTCGTACGGCGACCCCGGAGCACTGGCGAACGCTGCTCACCAGCAACCTCCCGGTGGTGCAGGACGCCGGCTTCACCGAGATCGCCCCTGGCTCCCGCACCGTCATCGCCGACCACCCTCAACTCCGGCGGTAACCCTTCTACCGGGCGACGCGGTAGTGGAGGTGGGTGACGCGGTCGCCTTGGACCACGCGAGGGTTGTCCAGCAGGATTTGCGGGCCCACGTAGTCGCCGAAGAACTTGATGCCGGTGCCGAAGACGACCGGGACGACGTTGTAGGCGATCTCGTCGACGAGCCCGGCCGCCAGGGCCTGGCCGGTGAGGTTTCCGCCAGTGACTGCTACGTCGTGGTCGCCGGCGTGTTCCTTGGCGCGGGCTATCGCCTCCTCGATGCCGTTGACGAACGTGAACGGGGCGTCGGGGAACGGCCATTCGGCCGGCGGCTGGTGGGTGACGACGAAGACGTGGTCACCCACCGAGGGCACGCCGTCCCAGCCGTTGGTGATGTCGAACAGCCGCCGCCCGATCACGCAGGACCGTACGTTCGGCCAGGTGGAGTTGATGTAGTCGGCACTCGCCTGGCTGAGGTGGAAGGGTCGTCCGGGGTCCGTCCCGTACACCTCGACAGGCCCGTTGTTGTACCAGTCGAACAGCGGCCCGACCGCGTCCTCGGTGTCCGCGACGAAACCGTCCAGCGAGACGACCGCCGTAGCGATGACGCTGCCCATTACCTCACCACCCGGTACGTGAGGTGCTGCGCGGCCGGCGTCGACACGGCCTCGATCAACTCCAGCGCGTACGCCGGTGCGTTCTCGACAGGGAACAGCCGGGTCCCGCCACCGAGCACGACAGGCGCCAGGTGCAACCGCAGTACGTCGGCCAGCCCTTCCGCGAGCACCTCGTGGCAGATCTGCCCGCCGCCCATCACGTACACATCCTTGCCGCCGGCAACCTCCTTGCCCTGGGCGACCGCCGCGGCCGGACTGCCGACGAAACGGAACCGGTCGCCCAGCCGGGGATTGGCCGGCGGCGTGTGGGTGACCACGAAGACCGGCGGGTTGACCTCGCCGGTCGGCTTCGCGCCGTACCCCATCTCGTCGCTCCACCCGTCCGGGGCGTCGATGACGTCGAAGAGGTTCCGGCCCTGGACGACCGCTCCGCTCGCGTCGAAGGCGGCGTCGAGGACGGCGCGGTCCGCGTCGGTGCCGTGAAAGACCCAGTCGTGCAGGGCCTCGCCGCCGTCGCCGAGCCCGTTGCCGACGCCGGCGTTGGGCCCGGTGACGTAGCCGTCCAGCGACACCGAGATGTCGACGACGACCTGGCTCATGTCAGCCCTCCTTCGCAACCAGCTCGGCCAGGCGGTCCATCGAGTCCTCGATGCCGTTGGCCATGCCGTACTCGATCGACTGGTCGCGGGCCTCGACCGACGGGAACACCGACCGCTGGTGCAGCCGGACGCCCTTCTCGGTGGGCTCCAGCGTCATCTTCTCGATGCACACCTCGCCCGGCGCGCCCTCCCACTCGAACGTCTGGATGACCAGCTTGTCCGGCTCGACGGTGTGGAAGACGCCGCGGAACGCGTACTCGCCGGACTGGTCCTTGTGGATGTAGCGGTACTTGCCGCCGGTGCGGACGTCGTACTCCTCGATGGTCGCGTCGAGGTTGCGCGGGCCGAGCCACTGGGCGACCAGGTCGCGGTCGGACATCACCCGGAACAGCTGCGCCGGCGTCGCGGCGAACTCGCGGGTGACCTCGACGAACGGGGTGCCGGCCGGGGTGTTGATCGTGGTGCCGTTCATGGTTACTGCTCCTTGTCCAGTAATGCTTCCATCCGGCGGAAGCGGCGTTCGGTCTCGAGCCGGTACTCGTCGATCCAGCTCGTCAGTGCTTCGAGGGCGGCCGGCACCAGGTGGCACGGGCGGCGCTGGCCGTCCCGGGTCCGGGTGATCAGCCCGGCGGCCTCGAGCACCTGGATGTGCCGCGACACCGCCTGCTTGGTGATCGGGAACGGGTCGGCCAGCTCGTTCACCGTGGCCGGTCCGCGCGACAGCCGCGCGATCATCGCCCGTCGGACCGGGTCGGCCAGTGCCGCGAACGCCCGGTCGAGCTGATCGTCGTCAACCATCATCTTTATCAACCATTCCCTTGATCAACTGATGCGTTGAATATAGTCAGGCGCTGAGGCGTCGTCAACCCGTCGATTCGAGCAACTTTGGTTGACAACCTGAAGATGTCAACCTAGGTTGCTTAGATGACCGAGTTGGTGGATCCCGAGGACCCCGCGGCCGGCCTGGCCGCGGTGGTGGCGCTGCGCCGGCTGGCCGACCGGCTGGAGGACAGCCAGGTGGAGCGCGCGATGCGGGCCGGCTGGAGCTGGTCCGACGTGGCCGAGGTGCTGGGGGTCACCCGGCAGGCCGTGCACAAGAAACACGCCCGGCGGCTGGTCGCCGCCGGCGTCGCCCTGAGGAGGCGCTGATGCCGTCCGATGTTCGTTCGATCCTGGTGCGGTCCGCGCGCGACGAGGCGCGCCGCGACGGCTCCCGCAGCATCGAGGCCGAGCATGTGCTGCTCGCGCTCGCACGCCGCGACGAGACCACGGCCGCGCAGATGCTCGCCGAGGCCGGGCTGACCGAAGGCGCGATCCGCGACGCGCTGAACCGTGAGTGGGAGCAGAGCCTGGCGGTCGCCGGGATCGCCGTCCGGATCGGTTTGTTGCCCGAGGCAGCGCCGGACCCGGATCGGCACCCGCAGATCGGCGAGTCCACGAAGCTGCTGCTCAAGCGCGCGATGGACGCACCGCCGAAGATCGGTGGCGGCGGCATGGGACCGATGCGGATGCTGGTCGGCATCCTCGACACCGAGCGCGGCCGCGTGGCCCGCGCCTTCACCGCGGCCGGCGTCGACCGCGCCGCCCTCCGTGCCCGAGCTGTCACGGCCTTGGCCGCCGGCACTCGCTGATCCGGCGTGCCTAGATCGTCTCGAAGGCCGCCATCATGGCCATGTCCTCGTGTTCGAGGTTGTGGCAGTGGATCAGGTACTTGCCCTTGTGGGCCGTGAACCTGACGAGCACCTCGACGACCTCGGCCGGGCGGATGTCGACGGTGTCCTTCCAGCCGCGGTCGTACGCCGAGATCTTGCCGCCGCCGCGGCTCAGGACCTGGAACGGCGCGAGGTGGACGTGCACCGGATGATGGACATCGGTGACGAACGACCAGATCTCGTCCTGGTCCAGCTTCACCTGCGCCTGCATCACCGCCGGATCGAAACCCTTCCCGTTGATCGTCCAGCCGCGGTGATCGCCGGCGCTCCCGCGCCGGAACCGCCACTCGCGCCGTACGACGCCCTTCGGCCGCGGAGCCGCAGCGTACGACGAGAGCGTCGCCGGGATCCTCGTGTCGTCCGGCGCCTTGCGAGCGATCTTGAAGCGCAACACGTTCGCGTTGCCGTCGAGCTTGTTGACGACCGTGACCTCGTCGCCCGGCTGGTACTGGGAGAAGTCCACGATCACGTCGAACCGCTCGGCGGGCGCGATCACCAGCGTCTTGTGCTCGACCGGCCTGTCGAGCAGTCCGCCGTCGCTGCCGATCTGCACGAACGTCGCCGGGCCCTTGTCGAGAGCGAGCTCGTACCGGCGGGCGTTGCTCGCGTTCAGGATGCGGAAGCGGTACCGGGCCGCGTCCACCTCGTGCACCGGCCACGGCGCGCCGTTCACCAGCGTGACGTCGGCGACGACACCTTCCATGTACGCCGACTCGACGCCGGGGCCGTCCTTCGCGGCCGGGTACAGGAACGACCCGTCCGCGTCGAACGCGCGGTCCGCGATCACCAGCGGGATCTCCCGATCGCCCTTCGGCAGCGGAAGATTCTCCTCCTCGTCGTCGCGGATGATGTGCAGGCCGAACAGGCCGCGGTACACCTGCGGTGCGGTGTAGTCCATCGTGTGGTCGTGGTACCAGAGCGTCGCGGCGCGCTGCGTGTTCGGGTACGTGTAGGTGCGCTTGCCCATCGCCATGTCGCCGCCGGACATGTGGTGTCCGCCGTGCTGACCGTTCGCGGGCATGATCAGGTCGAGCGGCCAGCCGTCGCTCGGCGCGGGTGTGTGGCCGCCGTGCAGATGCACCACGGTCGACACGTCCAGCTCGTTGACCTGCTCGACCACGGTGGTCCGCCCGCTCCGCACGTCGAAGGTGGGGCCGGGGAGCAGGCCGTCGTACCCCATCACCTCGGTCTTGAGACCGGGCAGGATCTCCAGGCTCGCCTTGCGCTGGACGACCCGGTAGTAGTCGGCCTTCGCGTCCGACCGGGTCGGCTTCTTGACCGGTGGGACCGGCAGCGATACCTGGAACGGAGCAGGGAGTTTCGCCTTGCTGCGCAGGAGTTCTCCGGCCTGCGCGGGCTTGGCCTCCTGGCCGCAGGCGGTGAGAACCACGGCGCCGCCCGTGGCGGCCAGAAGTCCTCGGCGGGAGAGCCTCATCGTTTCGCCTCCTGGCGGCTCAGACGTGCGGTGCGGCGGAACGACCAGACGGTCATCCAGCAGACGGTGCCGACGATCGCGGTGCCGAGCGGGACGTGGACGGCGAAGTTCTGCAGATAGCCGAAGGTGAGCTGGACGATCTCGGCGACGACCAGGACCACGGAGATCAGGGCCGGCCAGATCCGGCCGCGGCTGCCGATCGCGTAGCAGACGGCCGCGACCGTCTGGAGCAGCGCGATCATCCAGATGGTGCCGCCGAGCACGCTGTGCACGTTCGTCATCGCATCGACGTTGCCGGCCAGGAAGTACCCGGCCGCGATCGGCTGCGCGATCACGAACGCGGTGTGCAGCAGCAGGCTGGCGCGCAGCACCTGCAGGCTGACGCGCGGCCGTCGTACCTTGGCAGCCGGCTGGGGCTCGAGGGTGATCACGCGGCGACCGCCTGACGCCTGCCGACCCGGAGCGCGAAGGCGACCGAGACCACGACCAGCGCGATGCCCAGCGGGACGTGGATCGCCAGCTGGCGGCCGTACCCCATCGCGACCTGGACGACCTCGCCGGCCACGATCAGCAGACTCACCGCCGGCGCGGTCCGGTCGCCGCCGGCCCGCCACCAGATCGTTGCCAGCAGCAACTGCGCGAGCCCGAGGAAGACCAGCGCCAGGCCGATCGGTTCGTGCAGGCGCAGGCCGGACGGCGAGCCGTTCAGGTACACACCCGCGAACACCGGTTGCAGGCAGATCGCCAGCGCATGCACCGCGGCCGTCACGCGGAGCGCGTTCAACACCTTCATGTAGACAGACAATAGTAGCCTGGCTACATGTAGAGCAATCAGGTATTACCCCGAGGGGTCAGGTGAGGTGCCCCAGGGGTGCGACGGTGATGCCGGCCCGCTCGCAGACCCAGTGCGGGTCGGGGCCGAGCTCGGGCTCGATGCGGAGCTCGTGGTCATGCAGGTCGTCGCAGGCCGTGCAGCGCGGCCAGCGGACGCCTGAGTCGACCAGGCGGTCCTGGACGTCCTGCGCCACCAGGCCCGCGATGTGCTCGGCGCCGTCGGGCCACTGGTCCAGCCACCACTGACGACCGGCGACGGCGTCCTCGAGCAAGGACACCATCACCGCGTCGTCGAAGCCGCGCGCGGCGAGGTCGTGGAGCACCATCGCCCGCGCGGTCAGCAACACCCCTGGCTCGTTCATCGCCCTTCAGAGTGCCAGACCCCTCCGACAAATCCACGCCCTTCGCCCGTCACGTTTGAGTGGTTAACCCCTCAGCACGCCCCTTCACGGCGCGCATGCGGGGGGAGGAAGGGTGCATTCGGGTGGTTAACCACTCAAACGGTTCGGGGTCAGCGGGCGGGGGTCAGTGGGCGGGGGTCAGTGGGCGGGGGTCAGCGGGCGGGGGTGGGGCAGGTGGGGGCGGGGTCGATTCGGTTGGCGAGGCGGAGCTCGCGTTCGGCGGCGGACCGCAGTACGGCGCTCAAGCGCGCGCGGACCGCGATGGTGCGGCGCGGCGTCGGCTCGTCGTGCGGCTGCTGGGGAGCGTTCGGGAGCGCGGACTGGGTGAGACTGCGCGCGTTCTCGACGGCGGTGTTGCCGGCAATGAAGTACGTCATGGTTCTGCTCCCTCCCGAGAGCGTGGTTGATCGACCCGGGAACCGGACGGTTCCTGGGGAGGTGTGTGTGGTTGTCAGTGCTTCTTAGGGCTTGGGCGCGGGTCCGCTGCTGGAGCGGACGATCAGCTGCGTCGGCATCAGCAACTGGCGCTCGGTCGAGGCCGGGTCGAGCAGGATGCGGCCGACCGCGCGCCCCTTGTCCTTGATCGGCTGGCGGACCGTCGTCAGCCCGGCGGCCGCGGCGGCCGGAATGTCGTCGAATCCCGCCAGGGTCAGATCGCGACCCGGGGTCAGCCCCCGGACCTTCATCGCTTCCAGTGCGCCGAGCGCCTGCACGTCACTCAGCCCGACGATCGCCGTCGGCCGGTCCTGCGAGTCGAGCACGAACTCCGCGCCCTTCAGCCCGGACGCGAACGCGTTGTGCCCACCGGAGACGATCCGCAGCCGGGCGTCCGGCATCGCCTTCTGCAGGCCCTGGATCCGCAGCTCGCAGTCGGTGTACCCGACCTCGTCGAGCGTCAGCTCCACCGGCCGGCCGCCGGCCGCCTGCGCGTTGTCGACCAGGACGACGACCTCCCGGTGGCCGAGCCGGGCCAGGTGCTCGCCCAGTTGCGCGGCCGCCTCGACCTCGTCGATCGCGACCCAGGACAGGTCCGGGTGGTCGCCCCGGTCGGTCGACACCGCCGGGATCCCGCGGTTGGCGAGGATCTCGAGCGCCGGGTGCCCGCCCGGCACGCAGAAGATCGCCGCCGCGTCGATCGCGGCCTGCTGGACGGCGTTGCTGCCGCCGGCGATGTCGGTCGAGCTGAGCGGCATCAGCAGCAGGCTGGTGGCGAACTCCTCCGCGACCTCCGCGAGCCCGGCCAGGAAGCCGACCGCGTACGGGTCCGAGAAGGCGTAGGCCAGCTTGTCCGTGAACAGCACCCCGACGGCGCCCGCCTTCCCGCTGCGCAGCGCGCGGGCCGACGCGTCCGGTCCGGCGTACCCGAGCTCCTGGGCGGTGGCCAGGATCCGCTCGCGCAGCGCCGTGGAGAGCTGGTCGGGCTTGTTGTAGGCGTTCGAGACGGTCGACGGCGAGACGCCCACGGCCTTCGCCACGGTCTTCAGCGTCACTCCCGCCACCTCGATCACCTCATCTGTATCGTTCTTCTAAATCGTTCTAGAAAAACGATACAGATGGTCGTGCGCGAGTGCAACCGCAATATGGGAGATGATGGCGCGCATGGGTTCGTTGCTGGAGATCATCGCGTTGCATCCGGCGGACGCGGAGGCGGCGCAGGAGGGCGGGGCGGACCGGCTGGAGCTGTGCGCCTCGATGGAGGCGGACGGGTTGTGCCCGTCGGTGTCGACGGTCAGCGCGATCCGTCGGGTCACCGATCTGCCGCTACGGGTGATGCTGCGGCTGGAGAACTCGTTCACCGCCAGCGGCGCCGACCTGAACCGGCTGACCGCGATGGCGCAGTCCTTCCTGGCCGCGGGTGCGGACGGCTTCGTGCTCGGGTTCCTGACGCCGGACAACCAGGTGGACGTCGAGTCGGTGTCCGCGCTGGTCAGCACGTTCGCCGGGACGCCGTGGACGTTCCACCGCGCGATCGACGCGGTCCTGGATCAGCAGCAGGCCTGGCGCGCATTGCGCACGCTGCCCGGTCTGGACTGCGTGCTGACGGCGGGCTCGTCGATCGGTGTCAGCCACGGTCTGGACGACCTGTGCAAGCTGGCGAAGGAGGACGCCGCGGTGGCAGGCGTGATGATGGCGGGCGGCGGTCTGCAGCCCGAACACGTGCCCTGGCTCTACCAGAGCGGCGTCCGCCGGTTCCACGTCGGTACGTCGGTCCGCCAGGACGGTTCGTGGACGAAGGCGTACGTGAACTCCCGGTTCGTGCGCTCGTGGCGCACCCTGCTCGACGCCCAGGACGCGCGCGAATGATCCTCATCGACCCGCCCGCCTGGCCGGCCTGGAACCGGATCTGGTCGCACCTGGTGAGCGACGAGTCCCACGAGGAGCTGCACGCGTTCGCGAAGGCCAACGGCATCCCGGAACGCGGCTTCGACCGCGACCACTACGACGTACCCAGCGACCGGTACGACGACCTGGTCGCCGCCGGCGCCGTACCGGTGTCCAGCCGCGAGCTGGTCAGCCGGTTGATCGCGTCGGGGCTACGGCACAGAAAACGGCCCCCGACCGGGTAGGTCGGGGGCCGTCGTTCAGTCGAGCAGCTCGGTGACGGTGCCGGCGGCGACCGTGTGGCCGCCCTCGCGGACCGCGAAGCCGAGGCCGACGTTCATCGCGACCGGCTTCTCCAGTTCCACGCCGAGCTCGATCGTGTCGCCGGGCATCACCAGGGCGATCTCACCCAGGTCGATCCCGCCGGACACGTCCGTGGTCCGGAAGTAGAACTGCGGCCGGTAGTCCGCGGCGAACGGGGTGTGCCGGCCGCCTTCGGCGGTGGACAGCGCGTGCAGGTTCGCCCGGAACCTGCGGTGCGGCCGGACACTGCCCGGCAGTGCCACCACTTGGCCGCGACGGACCTCGTCGCGCTTCACGCCGCGCAGCAGCACCGCCGCGTTGTCGCCCGCGTCCGCGGACTCCAGCGACTTGCCGAACGTCTCCATCCCGATCGCCGTGCTGGTGATCGTCGGACCGAGCCCGACCACCTCGACCGCGTCGCCGAGCTTCAGTGAACCGCGCTCGACGGCACCGGTGACCACGGTGCCGCGGCCGCTGATGGTGAGCACGTTCTCGATCGGCATCAGGAACGGCTCGCCGAGCTCACGGTCCGGGACCGGCACGTAGTTGTCGACCGCGTCCAGCAGCTCGCCGATCGCGGCGGTCCACTGCGGGTCGCCCTCCAGCGCCTTCAGTCCGGACACGCGAACGACCGGTACGTCGTCGCCGGGGAAGCCGTACTCCGAGAGGAGCTCACGGACCTCCAGCTCGACCAGGTCGAGCAGCTCCGGGTCGTCGACGGTGTCGGCCTTGTTCAGGGCGACGACCAGGTACGGTACGCCGACCCGGCGCGCGAGCAGCACGTGCTCCCGCGTCTGCGGCATGGCGCCGTCCTGCGCGGACACGACCAGGATCGCGGCGTCCACCTGGGCGGCGCCGGTGATCATGTTCTTGACGTAGTCGGCGTGCCCGGGCATGTCCACGTGCGCGTAGTGCCGGGTCGCGGTCTCGTACTCGACGTGCGAGATGTTGATCGTGATCCCGCGCTGCATCTCCTCCGGCGCACGGTCGATGCCGTCGAAGGCGACGAAGCGGTTGACACTCGGGTCGCGCTCCGCGAGCACCTTGGTGATCGCGGCGGTCAGCGTGGTCTTGCCGTGGTCGACGTGCCCCATCGTCCCGATGTTGAGGTGCGGCTTGGTTCGCACGAACTGGCTCTTGGCCATGAGAAATCCTTTGTCTGTCAGAAGGTTCGGTGTGAGCCAGGACCCTCCGGCAAGCCCTCACAGCGCTGTCACCGCGTGGAGGGGGCCGGTTCGGGCCACCCTCCTCCGCGGGTCCTGCTGGGCAGGAGGAGGGTCAGCTTCGCGCGCCGGTGCAATCGACTGACAGAGCCCACGTGGGAGCGCCCGTCAGGCCGGTGCCTGACAGGTCGGACTCGAAAACCACGCGGAACATGCGGATCACGGTAGGTCTCAACAGTGCCGGGAGCAACAGAATTCCCGGGCCCTCAGTTGAGCGCGAACAGCCGGGTTCCGTCGGAGAAGATCGGGCGGGCGGCGGCCACCGTGACGGCCGGCCTGTTGCAGGTGACTTCTTCGGACTTGGCCACCGGCTGCGTGTTCGGGCTGGGCAGGATCGGTCGCGGCTGGACGCCGGTGGTGCCGATCATCACGGGGGAGCAGCTGCCGTTCGGCTGCGGCATCAGCGTCACCACGCGCCCGTCGGGCAGCAGTGCGAACCCGTTCCGCGGGTACTCCGGCTGCTGCAGCCGCGGCGGTACCTGCAGCAGGTGGTGCCACTGCGGTGTCCCGTCGGCAGGGCTCGACGACGACACGTCGTACGTCTGCGGTTGTCCGGGGTCGTTCCCGGTCCGGCAGGTGATCAGCACCAGTGCGGCGTGCGTCGCGGCCAGCTGCGCATCGCAGGACGAGGAGCCGAGCCGCGGGCGCGGGGTGCCCGGGACAGGCGTGGTCCAGATCAGGTGGCCTTCGCTGATGTCGACCGACCACTGGTACAGGGTGCCGCCGGCGGCGCCGGTCCAGATCAGGCCGGAGACCTCACGGGTATCCGGTACGGCGACCAGGTCGCCGACCCACGTCGACGGGTCCAGCTCCGAGCTCAGGTCGATCCGTGCGCCCAGGTCGACCTCCCAGCGCTGTGCGCCGGTCTTGATGTCCAGGCCGCGGACGACGGCGCCGTTGCCCGCACACGCGTCTACGACGACTGCCTGGTCGCCGACCAGCGCGCCCTGGGTGACAGTGCAGCGCACCTGCGCCCGCCAGTGTGTCGGGCTGCTGACGCCGTGCGCGACCACGTAGTTGTCTTCAGCCACGAGCAGCCGGTCGCCGTCGACGGCCAGCGCGGTCCCGTCGGTGTCGACCTCCGTCAGCACCTGTCCGCTGACCGCATTCAGCACGGCGTACGTCGGCAGTTTGATGCCCGCGGGTGCGCGGTTGTCCGAGCGCGGGAGGTGCGCCACGACAGTGCGTCCGTCGGCGGACACCACCAAGCCCTTGGCGCCGCTGGACGCGGCGTCCTGGACGTCGGCCCGGGAGTACCGCCACCTGATCTGGCCGGTGGCCGCGTCGGACATGACGACGCCGTCCGGCCGCAGCTCCGCGACGCCGCCCGCCGTACCGGTGATGGCGCCGGTCGCCGGGACCTCACGGCTCCACGCCAGCGTCCCGTCGAGCTGGACCGGCAGCTGGGTCGGCTGCGCGGTCGTGGTCGTGCTGACCGTGTTGGCCGTCTCCAGCCGGGCCTGGACGAACGGTTCGCCCGCCGAGACGACGACCCACGCCAGCAGCGCGCCGCACACGACGGTCGCGCCGACGCCCAGCCAACGCGGGGGAGCCTGGGCGTATGGCGGGGCGAGCCGCAGCCGTCGTGCCAGCGCCAGCAAGGCGCCGGCGAGCACCAGCGCGACCGAGGCGATCAGGAGGTACGGCCAGCGCTCGGACATGGCTGCACCGGGCTGGGCGACCGGCCAGCGCCACCAGCACACGCCGACGGCGATGAGGCCGACAGCCGCGAAGACGATCGCCGGAACGGTCACCAGCCGCTGCTGCGACCTGCGGAACCACGCGCAGGCCAGCGCGGCCGCAACCGCCGTACCGGCGATCGGGGCCCACACCGGGAAGCCGCTGATATCGGCCGGGTCGGCGGGCCACTTGGCGGCTGCGCCGAGGCCGCGGCCCAGCAGGACCGAGGACGCGACGACCGCTCCGAGGGCCGCACCGAAGTAGACGACCGGGATCAGCCCGCCGATCGGCCGGGCCGCCTTAGGGCCCAGGGAGGCGACCTCCCGGGTCAGATTCTCCCTGGCGGGCCGTTCCCACTCCTCATGGCCCTTGGCGGTCGCGTACAGCCGGGTCTCGCTGAGACTCTGCAGGAACGACATCCGGCCGCGGGCGAAGTCCCGGTCGGCGATGTGCCCGTACTCCTGCCGGATCCCGGCGGCGTACTCGTCGTACCGCACGGCCGGCAGGCTCAGGACCCGCAGGTCGGCGTCGCAGAGCACGGCGCCGTTGCGGTCGTCCGCCGCACAGTCGTGCTTCGCGGTCAGGCGGACCAGGCGGCCGATCTCCTCGACCCGCGCGGCCTCGACGCCGTACGCCGCCAGCTCGAGCTCGGCCAGCTGCGCCGAGACTTCTTCGTTCTCGCCGGGGTCGGCCTGCGGGTCGTAGATGGCGTCGTGGAACCAGGCCGCCAGCCGCACCGTGTCCGCGTCGTCGGCGTACTCGGCCAGCTCGTCGATGGTCTGGAGGACCTCGGCGAGGTGCTGCTGGTCGTGATAGTGGCGATGTTGCTCTGCGTAACGAGCCAGCAGGTCGTCGCCCAACGGCTGCGCGTGCGGCAGCAGGCGATTCCACTGGTCGCGCAGGTCCATGGCCAAGGAGTCTGGCACCGGTAGGGAGCCGTCGCCGACCGATCCGGCGTTCCCGGATCGGTCCGTGGCCAAAGCGATATCGGCTCGTCACCTGACCGCTCCGGCAACTGCGCTCCGCAACGAATTGCACCCGTGGAATTGCGGCGCAGATCACACTCCGGCGCGGCCTCCGGGCCTCGCGGACGACCCCGGCTACGCGCAGTCACTAGCGCAGGGCGATGACTGTGTTCCGGCCGGAGGTGAGGACGAGGTTGCCGACGGCGCGGGGGTCGCGGCTGCAGGTGATGCCGGTGGGCAGGCGGGTCTGGCGGAAACCGGCGCGGCTGATCACGTTGGCGACGCAGGCGGTGGTGCCGCGGGCCAGTGAGACGACTCGGCCGTCCGCGGTGACCGTGACCTTGTTTCGCGGGTTCACCGGTGCCAGGGTCTGCCAGGCGGTGAGGCCGGTGTTCGCATCGATGGCGGTGACGATCGTCCGGCGGCTCACTGTGGTGCTCGGGCCGGGGCAGTCGATGACGATCAGGTACTTCCCGGCCGCATTGAGCAGCGTGCGGCAGGCCCAGGTCTTCGGCACCTCCCAGCGCCACCGGATGTCGCCGGTGCGTGGCTCGATCGCGGTCAGCGCTGCCGGTACGTCGGAGTCGCCGCCGGGCTCGGCCACGACGACGAGACCCGCGACCACGACCGGGCGGCGGTAGGTGTCCGCCGAGGTCTTGGTCCACAGCTTCTTGCCCGACTGGACGTCCAGGGCGGTCATCTCGTCCGGCCGGTCGTCGCAGGTGTGGCTGACGAAGGTGAGCACGGTCTCGGCCGTGGCGATGGCGCCCATGTCTGTGCAGTCGCCGGAGTCGTACGTCCAGCGCTCGTGACCGCTGGGGTCGACACCGTGCAGCTTGCCGGAGCGTTCGCCGACCAGGAGCGGTTGAGCCTGCAGCACGAAGCGGTCCCGGGTCCGGCCGGGCCACGCCGCCTTGCGGTGACCGGTGTTCGCGTCGAGCAGCAGGTAGCCGACGTCGGCGAACTGGGCGAGCACGTACTCGCCGTTGCCGGTGGCCGCGATCACGGGCTTCTCGTCGGAGTCGGAGCGGCTGTAGCGCCAGCGCAGCGCGCCGGTGGCCGCGTCGAGCATCTCGACCACGCCGTTCGGGCGCGGGATCGCGACGCCGTACCGGGTGCCGATCGCCTCCTCCGCTCCGGTGCCCGCGACGGAGTCGCTGACCCACGCGACGCCGCCGTCGAGCACCGACGGGCTGGCCTTACCGGCCGCACGCGCGGCTCCCTCGATCCGCTCGTTGGACCGGAGGACGTACCCGCGGGACAGCGGCTGGACGATCAGCAACAGGACGAGGGCGACTGTTGCGGGTACGGCGAGCCAGGCGAGCTGCTGACCGAGGTTGCGGGCCGGCAGGAAGCGAGCGGTCCGCGTACGGAGCAGCGAGGCCACGAGGGCGGCCGCACCGGCGCCGAGCAGCAGGATCAGTGCGGAGATCAGCAACGGGACGCGCAGGCCCACGCCGACGGCTGGGTTGGTTCTGGGCGCTTGAGCCCAGGCGATGAGCAGTCCGGTGACAGCAACCGCCAGTACGGCGCCCGCGATGAGACGGGCGCGCTGGCTGGCACTGCGGGCGCAGCGGAAGAGGACTGGTGCGCTGAAGAACGAGAGGACGGCCAGTGCGACCGTCGGCCAGCCGGCCTCGTCTTGTGCGGCCGGGGTCTGCCAGGACGCGCCCGACGCCGCAATGGCGACAACCGCGGCCGCAATCGCGGTGAAGGTGGCGATTGCGGTCAGGGCTGCCTGTTGCCAGCCACGCCACGGGGCCGGGAGCTCGCTGTCCAGCTCGGCGAGCTCTGCCTCGAGGTTGACACGGGCGACCGGACTGAGGCGTTGGCGCGCCAGCTGGGTCCGGTAAAGGTGCCCGCCGAGCAGTTCGCGGACCTCGTCGTACCTGTGCTCCAGTGCGGCCTTCCGGTCGCCGGCGTCGCGTCGTACCTCGGCTGTGTGGACGGCGTACCGGCTGGGGTCGGACGCGAGGACGGCGTTGACGGCATCCAGCAGTACGTCGCCGTTCGCGTCGCGGCGGGGCGGCGCGTAGGAGTCCGGCGGCGGTGCGGCGAGGTCGCCGGTCAGCCGGATCAGCCGGGCGACCTCGGCGATCCGGACAGGAGGTACGCCGTACTGCGGCAGCAGCTGCTCGGCGAGCCGGGCCGATGCTTCGGCGTCCTCGTCCGGGGCGCCGCCCGGCTCATGAACCGCTCGGTGGAACCAGGCCGCGAGGCGGACGCTGGTGGGGTCCGTGGACAGCTGGATCAGCGAGTCCAGCGCGGTGAGGACGATGCCGAGGTAGTGGTCGCGGTAGGCGCGACGGGTGCGCTCGACGTACCGGGCGACCAGGTCGTCGGCCAGCGAGGCAGACCCGGGCACCAAGTCGTCCCACCGCGCCCGGAGCTCCACCACTGCTTCAGTCTGCCAGCCGCACTTCTACAACCGTCCCACGATCACCCCACCGCGAGCTTGCGGTTGCTTACTGCTTCGCCGACAGGATGCCCGTGAGCAGACCGGGGTAGAGCGCCTCGAGGTCTTCGCGGCGCAGGATGCTGATCCGCCGGGTGCCGTCGGTGTGGGTGGACAGGACGCCTGCCTCGCGCAGGATCTTGAGGTGGTGGGCCCGCGTGGACGCGGTCACCGGCAGCTCGATCTCACCGCAGCAGACGCCGGCCGGGTTGTCGGCGAGCGCGCGGACGATGGTCAGCCGGACCGGCTCGCCCAACGCCTGGAGAACCGCCTCGACGCGGATCTCGTCCCGCCCCGGCTGCGGGAGAACTTTCGTGGCCATGGCTCCATAGTACGACGCCTGTCGAAGTTCGATGAACTTCGTAGTACGATGATCGTCGAACTAGTGAACCTCGTCCCCGGAAGGTCTTCGATGTCCGCACGGATCTACCTGCTCGGCGCCGGTGCGTTCGCGGTCGGCACCAGCGCGTACGTCGTCTCCGGTGTCCTGCCCGACGTCAGCTCGGAGCTGCACGTCTCGCTCACCGCCGCGGGTCAGCTCGCCACCGCGTTCTCGCTGTCGTACGCGATCGGCGCCCCGATCCTGTCCACACTGACCGGCCGGTGGGAGCGTCGTACCCTCCTGATCGCCGCACTGGTCCTGGCCGCGCTCGGCAACCTGATCGCCGCGGTGGCCGCCAACTACCCGGTCCTGATCGCCGGCCGGGTCGTGGCCGCGCTCGGCGCCGCCCTGTACACACCGGCGGCCACACTGTTCGCCACCAGCCTGATGCCACCTGAGGAACGCGGCAGGGCAGTGGCGATCGTCTTCGGCGGTCTCACCTTCGCGCTGGTCCTCGGCGTACCCGCCGGGACACTGCTGGGCCCGACACTCGGTTACAAGGGCGTTTTCGCACTCATCACCGCGGTCGCCGTACTGGTCGCCATCGCCGAGCGTGGCGCGCTCCCGAAGGTCGACGCTCCGCCCGTGGTCAGCCTGCGCGAGCGCTTCGCGGGCGTGACCGACCGGCGTGTGCAGGTCGTCCTGGCCATCACGGTGCTCGCCGTCCTTGCAGCGTTCAGCGTGTACATCTACATCGTGCCGCTGCTCAAGCACACCGCCGGACTGACCGGCAACGTCACCGGCCTCCTCCTGCTGCTGTACGGCGTGGGCGCGGTGATCGGGAACTTCCTCGGCGGACGGATCACGGACCGGTTCGGCAGCCTCCGGACGCTGGTCGTCCTGATGGCCGGCATCACGGCCGTCCTCGCCACGCTGGACCTGACGCTCACGACCGAGGCCGGCGCCGGGGTGGCCCTCGTGGTGTGGGGCATGCTGACCTGGGCGTTCAACCCGCCGATCCAGAACCTGCTGATGGAGCTCGGCGGTGGACTCCTGATCTCCCTCAACGCGTCCGCGATCTACCTGGGCGCCGGACTGTCGGCCGTGGTCGGCGGACTGGTCATCCAGACCGTCGGGGTCGGCTATCTCCCCGTGCTGGCCGCCGCGCTGTCGCTCGTGGTGCTCGGCCTGGTCTACGTGCTGTGGCGTGACCCGTCTCTGCGGCGCGTCGAGGAGCTCGAGCGTGACGAGGACATCTACGTCACGGCTACGGCTGACTGAGAACTGCAGGCAGGTCCTCGCTGTGCAGGACGACCAGTGAGGTGACCGCACGAGTCAGACAGACGTAGAGGCGGCGGAGCCCGGTCCGCTCGTCGGCTTCACCAGCCACGATGCCGGCCGGCTCCACCAGCACCACGTGATCGAACTCGAGACCCTTGGCGAGTGAGGCCGGTACGACGTCCAGGTGGGCCTCGACGTCGTCCTCGTCGCCCAGCACCGAGAACGGGATGCCCTGTAGAGCCTTGCGGGCCGCGGGGACCAGCGCGTCCGGGACGATCAGCCCGATCGAGCCGAGACGCTCCGACACCTCGCGGACGGTGGTGACCGCGGCGGCCAGGCTGTCGGGCACGCGAGTGATGGTCAGCTCACCGCGTGCCCGCCGTACGGCCGTCGGCGGTTTCAGGTGCGGGGCGATCGACGGGAGCAGGCGGGCGGCGTACTCGATCACCTGACCGGGGACGCGGAAGCCGGCGGTCAGCTCCTCGGTGTGGGCGCTGGTCTTGCCCAGGTGCTTCAGCGCCTCGTCCCACGACGGCGTGGCCCACGGCGTGGTGCCCTGTGCGATGTCGCCGAGCACCGTCATCGAGCCGGTCGAGCAACGCCGCCCGACGGCCCGCAGTTGCATCGCGGACAGGTCCTGCGCCTCGTCCAGCACCACGTGCCCGAGGGACGGCGTACGGTCGACCAGGTCGGCGATCTCGTCGATCAAGGTGGCATCCGCGACGGACCACTTGGCCGCGCCCGCGGACCGCGGCACCTTGTCCCAGATCAGCAGCGCCTGCTCTTCCGCGGTGAGAATGCCGTCGGCGTGCCGGGCCAGCAGATCAGGGTCGGTGAACAGGCGGAAGAGCAGCTTCGCCGGGTCCACAGCCGGCCAGAGCGCGTCGGCGTACTGCTTGACCGGGCGGCTGCGGGCGACCGAGTCCTGCACGCGGTCGTCGGGGGAGTCGCCGGCCGCCTCCATCCGCAGCAGGACAGCGTGCGCCAGGCGCTGCGGCAGCATCGCGCGGCCGGCGCCGTACCGGATGCCGCGGCTGCGCAGCTCGGTGACGAGCTCCTCGGCCTGGTACGCCGCCACTCGCCAGCGGTGCGCCCCACGGGGCACCACGAGCGACTCCTCGGGCAGCTTCACGTGGGACCAGACGGCCCGGTGCAGCACCTCGGCCATCCGCGCATCGCCCTTGAGTACGTCGACCAACGCCGGCCCGGGCCCCGCCACCTTCACGCGGGCGACCATCTCCTCGACGGTCGTCTGCTTCGCCTCGATCTCGCCCAGGGCGGGGAGGACGTCGCCGATGTACCGCAGGAAGCTCGCGTTCGGACCCACCACGAGGACACCGGCCCGGCTGAGCTGGTCCCGGTACGCATAGAGCAGGTACGCCGCCCTGTGCAGCCCGACCGCGGTCTTACCGGTACCGGGAGCGCCCTGGACGCAGATGGTGTCCTCGACGCCGGCCCGGACGATCACGTCCTGCTCGGGCTGGATGGTGGCCACGATGTCGCGCATCGGGCCGGACCGTGGGCGCTCGATCTCCGCGTCGAGGATGTCGCTGTGCTGGTCGTCCTCACCACTCGCGGTGAGGTCCTCGTCCTCGAAGGCGGTCATCTCGCCGTGCGTGAAGCCGAACCGCCGACGGACCCCCACACCCATCGGCTCGGTCTTGCTGGCCCGGTAGAACGGCACCGAGATGTCGGCCCGCCAGTCCACCACCAGCGGCTCGCCCAGCGCGTCGTTCACGTGCCGGCGGCCGATGTGGAACGTCTCGTCGGTCGGCTCGAGGTAGTCCAGCCGGCCGAAGAACAGGGGTACGTCGGGGTCGTCCTCCAGCTCCTTCATCCGCCGGAAGATGGCGGCCTGCAGGAACTCCTGGTTCACCCGGTCCGCGCTGTGGATCTCCAGCGCGCCGGTCTTCTCTCGCATCTGCGCCAGGGCCGCCCGGGAGGTCTTCAGGTAGTCCTTCTCGGCCTGGAGAGTGTCGGACGTGTCTGAGGGCATGCTGAAACCTCCGGCGAGTGTGGGGAGCCCAGCTACGTTACTTGAGCACTCTGCGCGGCGGAACTGAATTACGAGTCCATGGCCTGTCTGCGTGCAGGCCGCGCCGCAAGAGCAACGGCAGGCTGGCCGCCAGCAGGACCAGCGCGACCAGGCCGTCCAGCCAGTAGTGATTGGCGGTCACGACGACGACGCCGAACGTGATGATCGGGTGCAGCAGCCAGAGCCAGCGCCAGCGCGACCGGGTGATCAGGATCATCGACAGCGCGATCAGGGCGGCCCAGCCGACGTGCAGGCTCGGCATGGCGGCGAACTGGTTCACCGCTCCGCCGGTGTGGTCCGGACCGTAGACGGACTGACCGAACCGCAGCCCGGTGTCGACGAAGCCCGGCATCATCCGCGGCGGCGCCAGCGGGAACGCGATGTGACCGATCAGTGCCAGTCCGGTCAACGACACCATCGTCCAGCGGACATGCGAGTACGCCTGCGGCCGCCAGATGCTCAGCCAGAGCAGTACGGCCGCCGTCAGCGGCGCGTGCACGCTGGCGTAGTACAGGTTGGCGCCCTGGATCAGGTGGGGGAACTGGAAGGCCCAGTGCTGGACCGCGGCCTCGTTCGGCAGATGCAGCCAGTTCTGGAACGACAACACTTCGTGGGCGTGGTCGAAGGCCGACCCGGAGTGCCGGGCAGCGAGTTGCCGGCCGGCGCTGTAGACGAGAAAGAGGGTGGCCAGCAGGACTGCTTCCCGGGCCACTCTCCAAAAGACCTTCTGCTGTTGTTCCCTGCCCTGCCCCACCCGCTCCAGCGCCTGTATCCCCATACCGATCGACGGTACTCGCCGGACCCTCAGGATGGGCCCAGGCCGGTCCCTGACGTTGCCCTGGGCAACCCCTGAGCGGTCAGCCCTTCACGGCGCCGGTCAGCACCCCCTTCGCGAAGTGCCGCTGCAGGAACGGGTAGATCACCAGGATCGGCACGATCGAGACGACCAGGATCGCCATCTGGATCGAGGCCTGCGGCGGCAGCAGTTCGGTGCCGAGCTCGGCGCTGCCGAGTTGCGTGTCGTTGATGACGTACGTCCGCAGGACCAGCTGCAACGGCCACAGCCTGGAGTCGTTCAGGTACAGCAGCGCGGAGAAGAACGCGTTCCAGTACGCCACCGCGTAGAACAGGCCGATCACCGACAGCACGGCCTTGGACAGCGGCAGCACGATGTACGAGAACGTCTTCAGCTCACCCGCGCCGTCGATCCGTGCGCTCTCGGTGATCTCGTTCGGCAGGTTCATGAAGAACGCCCGCAGGACCACCACGTTGAACGCGCTGATCATCGTCGGCACGATCAGCGCCCAGATGCTGTCCAGCAGCCCGACGCCCTTCACCGTGAGGTACAGCGGGATGATGCCGGGGGAGAACAGCATGCTGAACAGCACGACCAGCAGGATCGGCCGGCCCGCCACGAAGCCGGGGCGGGCCAGCGCGTAGGCCAGCAGGCACGACACGGTCAGGCTGAGCAGTGTGCCGACGATCGTGACGAAGATGCTGACGAACAGTGCTCGCGTCACCACACCGCCGGCGAACAACGACTCGTACGCCGCGAAGTTGATCGACTTCGGCAGCAGCACCAGACCGCCGGACTCGTTGATCTGCTTGTTCGGCGCCACGCTGGTCGAGACCACGCCGACGAACGGAATGATCACGACCGCGCAGAAGACGAGCAGCACCAGGCCTTTGAAGGCCCGCATCGGCCAGCCCGGCATGGGCACGCCCTGAACGATCTTACGGCTCATTTCTGGTACACCCCTTGCTCGCCGAAGATGTGGGCGACCTTGTTCGCGGTCAGCACCAGCACCACGCCGACAATGCCCTTCACGAGCCCGACCGCCGCGGCCACGCCCCAGGCGCCGCCCAGCACGCCGTTGTTGTAGACGTAGGTGTCCAGCACTTCGCTGACGTCACGTCCGACCGCCTGCTGCTGGAGGATGATCTGCTCGAAACCGACGGTGAGCGAGTCACCGAGGCGCAGGATGAACAGCAGGATGATGATCCCGCGCAGTCCCGGCAGCGTGACGTGCCAGAGCTGTTTCATCCGGCTCGCGCCGTCCACGCTGGCGGCCTCGTACAGCTGCGAGTCGATCTGGGACAGCGCGGCCAGGAACAGGATGGTCGCCCATCCGGTGTCCTTCCAGATGATCTGCGACGTCAGCAGCACGTGGAACAGCTCGGAGTTCCCGATGATGTCGATCGTGGACAGGTCGTGGGACCGCAGGTAGTTGTTCAGCAGGCCGCTGCCGCCGAGCATCTGCTGGAACAGCGCGACCACGATCACCCAGGACATGAAGTGCGGCAGGTACAGAATGCTCTGTGCGATCCGCTTGATCCGCTCCGAGAACAGCGAGTTCAGCAGCAGGGCGAGCAGGATCGGCGCCGGGAACACGAAGATCGACTGCAGGCTGGTGAGGATCAGCGTGTTCTTCAGCGCCCGCAGGAACGCCGGGTCGCCGTTGAAGATCACACTGAAGTTCGCCCAGCCCGACCAGTCGCTGCCGCCGATCCCCAGGAACGGCTGGTAGTCCTTGAACGCGATCACGTTGCCCAGCAGCGGCACGTAGTGGAACGCGACGATCAGCGCGACCCCGGGCAGCGCGAACAGCAGCAGCACGCGGTCCCGCAGCAGCCGCCGGCCGAGGCTCAGGCGCTGCTGCGGGTGCTTGGCGGATCTCTGCAGCATTACTTCCCTGCCGTGTCGGCGTGCGCCTGCTCGAGCTCGGTGCGGATCTTGTCGCCGCCCGAGGACTTCCAGGTCTGCACCGCGGCGGTCCAGTCCGACACCGGCTTCTTGCCCTGCACGATCTGGCCCTCCAGGTCGGTCATCGTCTTGGACAGCTGCGTCTGCTTCTTCGACTGGGTGTCGGAGTACAGCCCGTACGACGCGTCGTACACGAGCCGCTTCGCGACCTTCTCCTGGATCGCGTGCTGCTTGCGCGGAACGTCGGGCTTGCCGGCCCAGTACAGCGCGAGCGTCGAGTCGCTGATGTACTGCAGGCCGATGCCCGTCTCCACCACGCCGACCTTCGTCGGGACCGGGTCGGTGCCCTGCAGCGTGTAGTGCCGGCCCGCGACGCCGTACTTGCGGAACATGTACTCCTCGGTGCCGAACGGGGCCGCCATCCAGTTGGCCACCTTCAGCAGCGTCTCGGCCGAGTGCTTGCTGGCCTTGCTGAACGACGTCACGTTGTTCAGCGCCGAGCCCATCCACGGCTTGCCCTCGCCGCCGTCGAAGCCCGGTACGTCGAGCATGTTCACCGCGAACGAGTCGCCGGCGGTGTTGTCGTTGTAGTACTGGTTCCAGGCGACGAAGCTGTCGTAGTCGAACGCGGCGATGCCGCCGTTGAACCACTGCTTGCGGGCGCTGGCCTTGTCGTTGAAGGCGTCCGGGTTGATCACCCCGGCGGCGACCATCTTGCGGCCGGCCTCGAGCGCCTCGAGCTGGGCCTCGTCCTCGAACGTCGAGGTGAACTTGCCGCCCTCCTCCTTCCAGACGTTGGCGATCCCCAGCATCTGCCGGATGGTCGACAGCGGCACCCGGGTCCAGGCCCACTTGTTCTGCTTGGCCGCGGTCATCTCCTTGGCCAGGTCGAAGAACTCCTGGAAGTTCTTCGGCGCCGGGTCCTTGATGCCCTTGGCGGCGAGCAGGTCCTCGCGGTACAGCGCGAGCGACGTCCGGGACATGCCGCGCGGCACCGGTACGCCGTAGATGGCGCCGTTGAACACGCAGCCCTTCCAGTACTCGGCCGGGATGTTCGCCAGGAACGGGTACTTCTTGATCGCGTCACCCGACAGGTGCTCGGTCAGGTCCATGCACTTGGACTTCACCAGGCCGGGGATCTGCGGCGTGTCGGTCGGGATGTTCAGGATGTCCGGCAGGTCGCCGCCCGCGATCCGGGTCGCGAACTTGTCCTTGTACTCGTCGTTGGACGCCATGCTGATCTGCAGCTCGGAGCCGAGCCGCTTGTTCAGCTCCTGCCAGAACTGGTTCTTGTCGGCGGCCGGCGGGATCGCGCCGGGGATGTTCGTCATGAACGTGATCGGCGAGCCGTCGCCAGGAGCCTCGGCGATCGCCTTGACCGGGTTCGCCGGGTACTTCACGAAGCCGTCCAGCACCACGTCGGTGCCGGGCAGGTCCGGCGCGATCTCGCCGTACTTCGTGTACGTCGGCAGCTTCACGGCCGCGTTCGCCGCGGCGGTGTTCTTCTTGTCGGACGCGCACCCCGCCAGCAGCGGCGTACCCGTGACCGCGACAGCGGCGGCGGCCAGACCGCCGCCGAGGAATGTTCTTCTGCTGACCGGCATGAGGCCTCACTTCCATCGGAGGCCCACACCATGACATAGTACGTCCTATGTCATCAAGAGTCGGCGCTTCGGAAATCTTCGATCCGGCGGGCAGCGGGTATCACACGTTCCGCATCCCGGCGGTGCTCGCGCACGGCTCGGTGCTGCTCGCGTTCTGCGAGGGCCGTCTGCACGGCTCGGGTGACGCCGGTGAGATCGAGGTCGTGCTGCGCCGGTCGCTCGACGGCGGGCTCTCCTGGTTGCCGTTGCAGGTGGTTTCGGCGGAGCCCGGCAAGACGTGCGGCAACCCGGTGCCGCTGGTCGATCCCGCGTCGGGCGACATCGTGCTGGTCACGGTGCAGAACGGCGCCGACGCGGTCGAGATGTCGCTTGCCCGGGGCACCGATCCGGTCGACGGCCGGCGGGTCTTCGTGCAGCGGTCCGCGGACGACGGCGCGACCTGGAGTCCGGCCGTGGAGATCACGTCCCAGGTGAAGCCGCGCGACTGGGGCTGGTACGCGACCGGTCCGTGTCACGGCATCACGCTGCGCTCCGGGCGTCTCGTCGTACCGGCGAACCACTCGTTCGTCCCGGACCGGCCGGTGGACGACCTGATCCGGCTGAACGGCGGGCACTGCATCTACAGCGACGACGGCGGTGTCACGTGGTCGGTCGGATTCGTCGACCGCAACGACGGCGCCGAGATCAACGCCAACGAGACCACCGTCGCCGAGTTGCCGGACGGCCGGTTGTACTTCAACGCCCGCAATCACCAGGGCACCGGACCGGCCCGGGTGCACGCGTGGTCGTCGGACGGCGGTCAGACGCTCGATGCGCCGTACGCCGGGATTCCCGAGATCACCGCACCCGGGATCCAGGGCAGCGTGCTCTGCCTGCCCGACGGGCGGTTGCTGCTGTCCACGCCGGTGAACCCGGACAGCCGTCGTGAGCTGACCGTCTTCGTGAGTTCGGACGACGGCGCGTCCTGGAAGCCGACGCTGGTCGTGCACGAAGGCATGGCCGGCTATTCCGACCTGGTGCTGCTCCCCGACGGTTCGGCCGGAATCTTCTACGAGGCCGGTGAGACCTCGTCGTTCGCGACCTTGCGCTTCACACCATTCGCCCTTTGAGGTTGGGAGACCCCTTGACCGCATCCGCCCGTCTGGCCGGCGTCGTACCGCCGCTGGTCACTCCGCTGACCCCCGAGTACGACGTCGACACCGCATCGCTGGCCCGGCTCATCCAGTACCAGCTCTCCGGGGGTGTGGACGGGGTGTTCGTGCTCGGCACCTCCGGCGAAGGCACCTTCCTGACCGACGAGCAGCGCCAGGTCGTGCTGGAGACGGCTGTCGGCGAGGTGGCCGGACAGGTCCCGGTCCTGGCCGGCGTCATCGACACGTCGACCAACCGGGTTGCGTCCCACGTCTCCGCGGCCCTGAAGGCCGGTGTGTCCGGCATCGTCGCCACCGCGCCGTTCTACGCCGCCACCCATCCCTCCGAGATCGAGCGCCACTTCACGCGCCTGGCGGAGCTGGCCGGCGACACCCCGTTGTACGCGTACGACATCCCACCTCGTGCCGGCACCAAGCTGCCTGCGTCGCTGGTGACATCCCTCGGCGAGCGGGGCGTGATCGCGGGAGTGAAAGACTCGTCCGGCCAGGAAACCTCGTTGCGCGAGCTGGTCATCTCCCGCCGCGAGAAGAACCTGGACGACTTCGTGATCATGACCGGCTCGGAGGTGACGGTCGACTCCGCACTGGCGTTCGGCGTCGACGGCGTCGTCCCCGGGCTGGGCAACGTGGACCCGGCCGGCTACGTGCGTCTGTTCAAGGCCGCGGTGGCCGGTGACGCGGCGGCGGCACGCGACGAGCAGGACCGGTTGTTCCGGCTGTTCGAGATCATCCACGTCGCGGACCGCTCGCGGATGGGGGCCAGCTCGGCGGCGCTGGGTGCGTTCAAGGCCGGTCTCTACCTGTTGGGCGTGATCTCCTGCCCGCTCACGGCGTACCCGAGCATCCCCTTGGACGACACGGAGATCGCTGCTGTCCGGCCGCTGCTGGAACGCGCCGGATTACACTGAGCGATCTCAGACAATGGGAGGCCGGCAGTGACAACGGGTGGGCTCAGCCGGGCACGTGGTGCGGCAGGCAACCAGTCCTTCATCCGGGACGCGATGAAGTCGTACATCCTGGAGCGCGGGCTGAAGGCGGGTGACCCGCTGCCCAACGAGCAGGAGCTGATGGCGCAGCTCGGTGTCGGCCGGCATCCCTTGCGCGAGGCGATGAAGGCGCTGCAGGCGGTCGGCATCATCGAGATCCGGCACGGGTACGGCACGTACGTCGGCGAGGTGAACCTGCAGTCCCTGGAGGACGGGCTCGCCTTCCGGATGTCGCAGTCGATGGCGGGTGACCTCCGCGACGTACAGAACGTCCTGGAGGTCCGCCAGGCCATCGAGGTCGGCCTCGCCGACGACGTGGTCGACCACTTCAAGCAGCACGGCTACGAGACCCTGGAACCGATCGTCGAGCGCATGGAGGCCACGGCCGCCGAGGGCAAGTACTTCCCCGACGAGGACTGGGCCTTCCACCAGGCCCTCTACGAGCCGCTCGGCAACGCCCTCGTCATCGACCTGCTCTCGGTCTTCTGGCGCACCTTCGCCCAGGTCGACGCCCGCCTCCCCGGCGCCCGCTACACCCCCGCCGACGCCGCCGCCTGGCACCGAGACCTCCTGGTAGCCCTGGAGTCCGGCGACCCCGCAACCTACGCCCACTCCATGAAGTCCCACTTCAACGGGATCCACACCCGCCTCGACTCGTAGCGGTCGTGCAAGCTCGACAGGACGTATACGTCCACTGACAGCGATTTATCGGTCGGCTGAGCGTGCCTTGCACGCTCAGATGCGGACACGTCCTGTCGAGCTTGCACGCCTGTGGACGAACCACAGCGCTGTTCGGCCGGTCTGGGGCACCATCCTCGGATGGAATCGGTCGGCGCGGTCCTCGAGCGCAACGGCGGTTGGGCGACCCGGTCCGAACTGGTCAAGGCGACATCCCGCCGCGCCGTCGAGACCGCGCTCGAGTGCGGTGAGGCAGAGCGGATCGCGCTGGGGATCTATGCGTTGCCGGGTCTTCCGGCCGCTGAGCTCGCTGTGGTCGCGTACGACGGAGTGCTCTCGCATATGAGTGCAGCGCAGGCGCTCGGGCTCCCGCTGCTCACAGCGCCGGAGAAACCCCACGTCATCCTCCCTCCCAAGCGCCGTCCTCGTCCGGGGCCGCCGGCTGTTCTGCATTGGGCCGACACCACCTCCGGCGAACGCCGCAAGCGGATCACGTCACTCCTGCGGACCGTCGTGGATTGCTCTCGCACGCTTCCGTTCGGCGAAGCCTTGGCGGTCGCGGACGCGGCTCTCGCGACCGAACGGCTCAGGCAGGACGAGTTGCTCGCCGCCACGGCCGCGATACGTGGTCACGGCTGTCCGAACGCTCGCCGGACGGCCGCGGCGGCGAGCGGCCTGTCCGACAGTTTCCTCGAGTCCGTCCTCCGGGCGCTTCTCATCAGTGCGGGTATCGAGGGCTTCGAACCGCAGATGCTGGTGACCCATGGGTGGTTTCGGGCTCGGGTCGATCTCGGGCACCGGGCGGCTCGGTTGGCGCTCGAGGCGGAAGGGTTCGAGTTCCACGGCTCCCGGCGCGACTTCGCCGCCGACTGCCATCGGTACGACGAGTTGGTGGCCGCGGGGTGGCTGGTCCTCCGATTCACCTACGAGCAGGTCATCGGTGATCCGGCCTGGGTCGTCGCGACCGTCAGGGCCGCGCTGGCTCAGCGGCTCGCAGGGTGACCGTGTGCCAGCTCGACAGGACATGTCCTTCGGATCACGGCCGGTACTGCGAGTGCTGAGCGTGCCGCTGACGTCCGCACCTCGACACGTCCTGTCGACCTTGCACGTTTCTCAGGCGAAGAGGTTTTCGGCGTCGACGATGGTGTAGGCGTAGCCCTGTTCGGCGAGGAAGCGTTGGCGGTGGGCGGCGAACTCGGCGTCGATGGTGTCCCGGGCGACGATCGAGTAGAAGCGGGCGGTGCGGCCGTCGCCCTTGGGGCGGAGGACTCGGCCGAGGCGCTGGGCCTCCTCCTGGCGGGAGCCGAAGGTGCCGGAGACCTGGATGGCCACGGACGCCTCGGGCAGGTCGATGGAGAAGTTGGCGACCTTGCTGACCACCAGCCGGGTGATCTCGCCGTTGCGGAACGCGTCGAACAGCCGCTGGCGTTCGCGGACCGTGGTCTCGCCCTTGATCACCGGGCATTCCAGTCGCTCGCCGAGCTCGTCCAGTTGGTCGATGTACTGACCGATCACGAGCAGCGGCTCACCGGCGTGGTGTTCGGCGATCCGGCGGACCAGCTTCGACTTGGCCGGTGTGGACGCGGCCAGGCGGTAGCGGTCCTCGGGCTCGGCGGTGGCGTACACGAACCGCTCGGTCTGCTCGAGATCCACCCGCACCTCGATGCAGTCCGCCGGCGCGATCCAGCCCTGCGCCTCGATGTCCTTCCACGGCGCGTCGTACCGCTTGGGGCCGATCAGCGAGAACACGTCGCCCTCGCGGCCGTCCTCGCGGACCAGCGTCGCGGTCAGCCCGAGCCGGCGCCGGGTCTGCAGGTCCGCGGTCATCCGGAAGATCGGCGCGGGCAGCAGGTGCACCTCGTCGTACACGATCAGGCCCCAGTCGCGCGCGTCGAACAGCTCCAGGTGCGTGTAGACGCCCTTCCGGCGCGTCGTCATCACCTGGTACGTCGCGATCGTCACCGGGCGGATCTCCTTGCGCGCGCCGGAGTACTCGCCGATCTCGTCCTCGGTCAGGCTGGTGCGGCGGAGCAGCTCGTCCTTCCACTGCCGCGCGGACACCGTGTTCGTGACCAGGATCAGGGTGGTCGCGGACGCCTGTGCCATCGCGGCCGCGCCGACGATCGTCTTACCGGCGCCACAGGGCAGTACGACGACGCCGGAGCCGCCGTGCCAGAACGAGTCGGTGGCCTGCTCCTGGTACGGGCGCAGCTCCCAGCCGTCCTTCACCAGGTCGATCTGGTGCGCCTCACCGTCGACGTACCCGGCGAGGTCCTCCGCGGGCCAGCCGAGCTTCAGCAGGGTCTGCTTGAGGTGACCGCGCTCGGACGGGTGCACCAGAACCGTGTCGTCGTCGATCCGGGCGCCCAGCATCGGCTTGACCTTGTTGCTGCGCAGGACCTCTTCCAGCACCGGCCGGTCGGTCGTCACCAGGACCAGTCCGTGCTGCGGGTGCTTCTCGAGCCGCAGCCGCCCGTACCGATCCAGGGTCTCGGCGATGTCGACCAGCAACGAGTGGGGGACCGGATAGCGGCTGTAGCGCAGCAGCACGTCGATGACCTGCTCGGCGTCGTGCCCTGCGGCCCGCGCGTTCCACAGGCCGAGCGGGGTGAGGCGGTAGGTGTGTACGTGCTCCGGCGCCCGTTCCAACTCGGCGAACGGCGCGATGGCCTTCCGGCACTCGTCAGCGTCCGCGTGCGCCGTTTCCAACAACAGCGTCTTGTCCGACTGCACGATCAGTGGACCGTCTGTCACCCGCAACTCCTATCGTCGCCCCGACCCTCCATTGTGCCTCCTACCTCAAAAGGACTCGGTGGCTCGGCGCTCCTCCTGCATCTCCTGGCGCGTTCCCGGGTTGCCTCCGGCGGCGAAGACGACCTCCGCGCGGATGTGCTTCGCGTAGGCCGACAGGTCTTCGTCGGCCGAGCCGGGCCAGCGCTCCCACGGGCCGCCTTCGCCCAGGAAGCGCTGGGCGTAGGCAGTGCCCAGCTGCTCGGCGAGGTAGATCAGCGTGGCGAGTGCCTGCCCCTGGCACTGGGTGTTGTGGCCCTCCGGCTCGACGGGCAAGGCGAGCACGTGGTCGAGGTAGCCGGCGAGGATCCGGGCGTCGGCCTCGGTACCGAGGCAGGCCAGCACAGTGCAGTAGCTGTAGGTCCAGCCGAAGCCGCGTGGCCGACCCGCGAGCATGTGTTCTTCGATCACCGGGCGGAGGTCGGCCCGCTTCGCGGACGCGATCAGCCAGATTGCGGCCATGTTGGTCCGCCAGCCGCCGGATTCCAGCATCAGAGCCAGGTCTTTCGCGGGCGCCAGCCGGCCGCCCCACCGAAGGCGGAACTGGTACCACCACTGTCGCGGCCGTGGCCAGACCCACGCTCGGACGATCAGGGGCAGGTAGCCGCCGTTCGGCGACCAGCGAAACATCGCCCAGAACGCTCGGTTGTCGTCGTCGTCCATCAGTCGACAGCCCGGGCTGCAGAGATGCGGTGCAGCGCGTAGGTGCGGGGGTTGTCGGTGGTGTCGTCGTACGCGGTGAGCCAGCCGTCGGCGACGCGGACCGGCTCGACGATGCGCTCGGAGGAGTGGCCGTTGTGGTCGACGTACGCGATCCAGGTGCGGGTGTGCGCCTCGGCGGCGTTGGTGAGCACGGCGATGGTCTCCGCCGGGGCCGCGGGCTCGATCAGGCCGTCGTCGCCGGGGCGTTCGGCGGCGATCCGGTCGCCGGCGCGAACCTTCTCGATGACTGCCTTCACTTGGTCGTCCGTCAGGTCGAACGCGCTCTCGTTGAAGTCCCTGCTGGTACGACGACGCGGTGCCTCGCCACGGCGCGGCGCACCGGTCACATGCACCGATCCGTCGAACGTCTCCGCCAGCGGCGCCAGCCCGGCGTCGCGCAACCTGCTCAGCACCATGTCCGGCGGTGACGGCGACACGACCACGGTCGGTGCCAGCCGACGGAAGCGCACACCGGGCAGATTCGAGTTGAGCAGCTGGGTCAGCACAGTCTCGTCGTCACAGCGCAGGTACGTCGACGCGGTCCCGAGCCGCAGTACGCCGTGGCGCCGCGCAACGTCGTCGATCAGGTACGCCAAGGGTTGCGGCACCGGGGTCCGGGAATGCTCAGCGAGCCACGTGTGCAGCTGCTCCGCAGTACGTCCCAGGTCGAACGCACGCCGTACTGAGCTCTCGCTGAACCGGTAGACACCGGCACCGCCGTCCGACTCCACGTCCGCCATCGCCGACAGCTCGTCCTGCACTGTACGCACCAGCGGTCCGGGGGCCACTGCCGTGAGGTCGGCCTGCAACAGCACCTCGGAGACCGGCTCGGGCATCAGCGGACTGATCGCCTCGGCCAACTCGTCGGCAGTCGGCTCGGATCCCAGCAAAGGCTGAGCGTGCGACGCCAGCGCGCCCAACCCGGTCAGCCCAAGCAGGGCGGCTTCGGACACGCTCCACTCCACCAGGTCGTCCCGGAACTGCCCGCCGCGTCGAGGGCGATGCCAAGCCACCCAGGTCACCACGGTCTCAGGAGCCGGCGCAGTCCCCGGACCGGCCTCGGCCAGCGCGTGCAGTGCCAGCAGCCGGATCTCCGGCGCCAGCAACCGCTCCAGGTCCGGTGCCAGCGCGTTGATCAGTCTCTCGCGTGCAGCCGCAGTACTACCTGTGCTGTCGCGCCGTCCGATCAGCCCGATCGCGCGGAGACCTGAGAACCAGGCCATGACAAGCTGGGCCCACCGATGCGCCAGGTCCAGCTCCAGCCAGTCGTCGTACGAACTGGTCGGCAGCCACAGCTCGCTCGTCCCGACTTCTACCGCTGCTACCAGCCCAGCGGCGTACGCCATCTCCAGCACAGCTGCAGCGGTGCGCTCCTCGGCACCGATCTTCCCGGCCAGGCTGCGCAGCTCACGGACACCGACACCACCCGTACGCAGGACGGGCGGCGGCTCCGTGCCCAGCTGCTCCAGTGCCCGGTCCACCAACCGCACCAGGTCCAGAGCCGCGCCGGCGGCGGCCCGGTCCGCGATCGTGGCAGACACCTTCTTGCCGTCCAGCGGCGGCGGTACCGGACGCGTCGACGCCAGCACCCGCCCGCCGCGGAGGTGCAGACCGATCTGCCGCGGCAGCACCACCGTGTTCGCGTCCTTGGGTACGACGAGACCGCGCGCCAGCAACCGCTCCACTGGGGTGCGCGCCGACGCGATCGTCACCGGCCGGTCGGCCTTCTCGACCGAGCCGGTGGGCGGACCCCAGGTCAGCTTGTCGAGGACGGCGCGCGCGTCCGGGCCGGCGTCCTCGATCAGCTTGTCCAGATCACCGAAGTGCCGGGTCGTGGTCGGGCCGAGTCCCGCCGGCGTCGGTCCGAGCAGCTCGTGCACCGCACGGATCGGACGCAGGTCGTCCTCGGCGCCCCAGACGAGCGCGAGGTCCAGCAGCTCGGCGACCCGCGGCTGGACGACCTCCACCGGCTGGCCGACGCCCTGCGCCAGCGCCTCCAGGTCCACCGGCTCCGGCAGCGCGGACAACGACTCCAGCAGGTCCACACCGAACTCGTCGAGCCGGTTGATCGCCCGCGCCGCGGACGCGTTGCTCGTCGCCCGGGCCGCGAGCTGCCCGGTGTCCGCGGGGATCGGCAACGCCAGATCCGGCCGCCGCCGCAGCAGCTCGCCGAGCGCGGCGTCACCCCAGCCCCGCAACGCCTCGGCGAGGGTACGGGGGCGGGTGGGCTCGGTCGTGCTCATCCCTCCAACGGTACGGGATCGGCCCCGAGGTCGGTCAGGATCTTCGCCACGGTCTCGTCCAGGGCGCTGTCCGGGCCGATCACGGTCTGGTCGATGCCGTCCAGGACGTCGTGGTCGCGGTACCAGTCCTGCATCATGTCAGGGCTGACCTCGTGCAGGTCCCGGGTCGCGTGCCGGGCGACGGTTTCCGCGAACGGGATGTCGAAGTAGTAGTGCAGGGTCGTGCCGCGGTGGTCCGTGGTGAGCCGACGCAGCATGTCGCCGTACCGGCCGGCGTCCAGGATGCCCTCGAGCACCACGTCGTACCCGTGGTCGAGGGCGTAGCGGACGGTGGTGTCGATGAGGCCGATGTTCACGCCGCCCGCGAGGTCGTGCTCGCGGAGCAGGATGCGGCGGATGTGGTCCTGCTCGACCCACGCCGTACCGCGGCCGAGGCGTTCGCGCAGCGTCCGGGCCGTGGTCGACTTGCCGGAGCCCGAGTTGCCGCGCAGTACGACCAGACGGGTGTCCGGGCTCCCTGTCACTCAGCTGCTCCGGCGTGTCCGATCCGGTGGAAGCCGACGCGTTCGTAGACGGCTGCGACCGCGTCCGACTCGGCGGACAGCAGTACGACGTCCACACCGTTGTCCAGCGCGTGCTCGACGAGCGTCGAGGTCACCGCGGCACCCAGGCCGCGCCGGCGCATGGACGGCAGCGTGCCGACGCCGACGATCTCCGTCATGGAGCCGACCGGCTGGTGAGTCCCGCTGGCGACCATGCCGTCGTCGGTGAACGCACCGGCAGTCACAGAGACCCCACGCCGCATCCGATCCTGCAGGGCCGCGACCGTGTCGGCCGCCATCCCTGCAGCCGCGGCATCCCGCTCTGCCGGCCCGGCCGAGCCAACAGCCGTGCCTGGCTCGCCGAATGCGAGTCCGGCGACCGCACGCGCCTGTCGTACCGGGCCCTCGTCGGCCGAGATGATCTCGCAGCGGGCATCTGCCACGGCAGGGCGGAAGTCCGCGCGCTCCAGCACCAGCAAGGGGTGCTCGACCACAGTGAGCCCGGCTGCCGCTGCTGCCGGACCCAACGACGGGCAGGTCTCCACGACCCACTCGAAGCTCAGCGGGATCTCCAGCTCGGCACACCGCTCCCGCACGAGCTCGATGTCAGCCGGCTGGATCGTCGCCCCGGAACTGGGAACCGGGCGTGCGTAGTACGGCCAGATCGTCGTACTGCGGAACAAGGTGAACGGCCCGACCTGTTCGGGAACCGCGCCGGACAAGGGAACCTTGTGCAGGTAGTCATCGACTCGCGTGATCATCGCGAAGCAGTGAACCACCCCGGCAGCCCAAGCGCCACCGACTATGTCGAAGTGCGTCGTCCGGCTCCGACGTCTCTGACGTCAGCCACGACGAGCGAGGAGCATCAGATGGAGAAAGTGACGTCAGCGGACGGCACGACGATCGCCTACGACCGCCTGGGCAGCGGGCACCCGCTGATCCTGGTCGGGGGCGCGCTGTGCGACCGGCACGCGCTCCGGCCGCTGGCCGACCAGCTGGCGAGCCACTGCGACGTGGTGACGTACGACCGCCGCGGCCGCGGGGACTCCGGCGACAGCACCCCGTACGACGTCCAACGCGAGGTGGAAGACCTCGCTGCGCTGCTGACGGTCTTCGGCGGTACCGCGGCGGTCTACGGGCACTCGTCCGGCGCCGGCCTGGCGGCGATCGCGGCGAGTCAGCTGCCGTTCACGAAGGTGGTGCTGCACGAGCCGCCGTACGGACCCGACGACGTGGACCCGACGGACGACGGCGAGCGGGTGCTCGAACTGATCCACGAGGGCCGGAACCGGGAGGCCGTCGAGCTGTTCATGCTGATGACCGGTGCGCCGCAGCCCGACGCGCTGGAGGTGGCCGCGCTACCGGGTGTCGCGGAGCTCGCGCCGACGCTCGCGTACGACTTCGCGGTGATGGCCCACGAGGCCAACACGCCGGTCGAGACGCTCCGTGCGGTGACGCAGCAGACCCTCGTGGTCGCCGGGACCGCGACCGCGCCGTTCATGCTCGACGCGGCCCACCGGATCGTCTCGATCCTGCCGAACGCGACGTTCACCGAGCTCCCCGACCACCACCACGTCGTACCGCCGCAGGTGCTCGCCCCGGTGATTCAGGCGATGATCTCGATGGACACCTTGTCCGGGTAGAACGCGACGTGCTCGCGGATGTCCGCGACCGCGTCGTACGGCTGCTCGTACGTCCAGACGGCGTTCACCAGGTCCGGCAGGATCGTGTAGTAGGACGCGTCGCCCTTGTACGGGCAGTAGGTCTGGTGCTCGGTGCGCTCGAGCCGCGAGAAGTCGACGTCCGCGCGCGGGATGTACTGAACCGCCGGATAGTTCGCCTCCTGCAGCGACAGCGCGTCGCGGGTGTCCGCGATCACCACGTCGCCGACCTTCACGACCACCCGGTCCGGGTTCTTGCCCACGGTGATCGGGTGGTCCGGCCCGGGAATCTTCACAGTCTTGTCCGCCATAACCGCTGACAACCCCGCCCGGCCCGGCGCCATTCCCCGAATCGGCGATGATCGGCGGGTGGAGTTCCGACAGATCCAGTACTTCGTCACCGTCGCGGAGGTGCTGAACTTCGGCCGCGCCGCGGAGCAGCTCGGGATCGGCCAGCCGGGCGTGAGCCAGCAGATCGCCCGTCTGGAACGCGAGCTCGGCGTCCAGCTCTTCGACCGCTCGGCCCGCGCCGTCCGCCTCACCGAGGCCGGCCAGCGCTTCCTCCCCGCCGCCCGCTCCGTCCTGGCCGCCGTCGCACACGCCCGCACCGCCGCCACCGCGGTTCCCACCCGCCGCCTCCGGCTCGGAACCAGCACAGGACTGGGCGAACGGCTCGAGGTCGTCGTCGCGGAGCTTTCGTCCGAAGGCATGCACGTGGAGCTGGTGAGTACGTCGACGCGCGCCCGGCTGGAGCGGGTGAAGGCAGGCCAGCTCGACGCGGCCTTCGTCCGCGGCACGGCTGAGGCAGCCGGCCTGGAGTTCGTCCCGGTCTGGGACGACGACCTGCTGATCGCCCTGCCCAGGACCGCCGCGCCGGGCCACGACGTCGACCTGACCGATCTTCGCGAACTTCCCCTGAGGATCACCGACCGCCGCACGAACCCGCCGCTGGTCGACCTGGTCCTGTCGGCCTGCGCCGCCGCCGGCTTCGAACCGGTCCTCGGCCCGCGCTCGAACAACCTGCAGGACACCCACGCCGCGATCGGCGCCGGCGCCCCGAGCTGGACCGTCATCTACGAGTCCCACGCCCGCCTGCTCCGCGAGGGACGCGTCGTCTTCCGCAGACCACGCCCACGGCTGGCGCTGACCACCAGCCTCGCGGTCCCGGCCGGTACGACGGTCGGCGGCGACCTCGCCGTGCTGCTGGAGGCCTGCCGGAGGGCGTCCGATCAGTTCGAGTGATCGCAGGACATCGCAACTGCGTCTCGTTCGCGGCGGCCCTGGCGACTGGAATGGGCGCAGAAGCCGTCAACGAAAGGAAATCCGATGCCCGTCGTCACCGTCCTGCAGGGTCCGCGGACCCCAGAACTCAAGCGCGAACTGGTCCAGAAGGTCACCGACGCGTTCGTCGACAGCCTCGGCGTCCCGGCCGAGAGCGTCCAGGTCTGGATCCAGGAGACCCCGCCGGAGAGCTGGGCGATCGGCGGCACGCTCACCGCCGACAAGTAAACCCAGCCCTGTCTACGGTCGTCGGGTCAGTCCGCGGTGAGCTCGACGACCAGGCAGGGGCCGCCGTCGAAGGCGCCGCCGTCGATGCCCAGGGCCAGACCGTCGGCGTACAGGTGCGGCCCGGTCAGGAACTGCGGGTCGATGCCGAGCTGGTCGGCGACGATGCTGTGGCCGTGCACGATCCGGCGGCCGCCGAGATGCTGCAGCATGATCCGGGCCACCTCGGGACCGCTCGGGCCGCGGAACGCGTACCGCGACGTCATCCGGCGCCAGATCTCCCACCACACCTCGATGTCGTCGGAGTGCAGCTCGGCCCGGGCCGCGGCGTTGATCTGGTCGATCGTGTCACCCCACTCGACGTACTCGGCGGTGTCGGAGTGCATCAGCAGCTGGTCGGCGTCCAGCCCGAGCATCGGCCGGTCGAGCAGCCAGGCCACGTCGTCGTCGGTGAGCAGCTCCTGGTCGCGGTCCTGGCCGCCGTTCAGGGCCCAGGAGCGCTCGAAGCTGCGCAGCGTCAGGCCGTCGTGCGGGACGAACGTGTCGCCGAACTTGTACATCCCGAGCGCCAGGATCTCGTGGTTGCCGAGCAGCATCCGGACCGCGCCGTCGGGTGCCTGGTCGATCAGGCCGCGCACGAAGCGCAGGACGCCGATCCCGTCCGGGCCGCGGTCGAAGAAGTCACCGAGGAACCACAGCCTGCTGTTCGCGCCCGCCCAGTTGCCGTCGGCATCGGTGAGGCCGGCGGCGTGCAGCGCGGCGGTCAGTTTCTCCAGGTGGCCGTGGATGTCGCTCACGGCGTACACCCGAGTCACGTCATCCCCGCAGCGTCAGCACGATCAGTACGACGTTGAGGGCCGTGACGGCGGTGGCTACCAGGCATGCCGCGAGAGTAGTCGCCCGGCGGTTGACGAAGTCGCCCATGACGCGCCGGGAGGCGGTCAATCTCACCAACGGCCACAGCGCGCACGGGATGCCGAAGCTCAGCACCACCTGCGAAACCACCAGTGCGCGGCTGGGGTCGATGCCGATCGCAAGGACGAGCAGCGCGGGGATCAGGGTGATGAGGCGGCGCACCGGCAGCGGGACGTGACGCTGCCAGAAGCCGTCCAGGATGACCGAGCCGGCGTACGTCCCCACCGACGAGGAGGCGAAGCCGCTGGCGAGCAGCGCCAGCGCGAACAGCAGGGCCGGCAGCTGACCGAGCCGGTCACCGATCGCGACGTGGGCCGCCTCGAGCGAGTCGGCGCCGGTGCCCTTCAGGGCAGCCGCGGCCACCACGACCATCGCCAGGTTGACCGCGCCGGCGAGTGCCATCGCGACCGCGACGTCGAGCCGGGTGGCCCGCAGTACGCGGGACTTGCCGTTCTCGGAGCGGATGGTCTTCCAGTGCCGGTCCGTCACCAGTGCGCCGTGCAGCCAGATCGCGTGCGGCATCACGGTCGCGCCGAGCATGCCGGCCGCCAGTACCAGCGACTCGGTGCCGTCCAGCCGGGGCACCAGGCCGCCGACGACGCTGCCGGCCGACGGGTCCGACTTCACGGTGGACACCACGAAGCCGACCAGGACGACGGCGAGCAGACCGATGATCGCGGCCTCGAACGGCCGCTGGCCGCGTTTCGACTGGTAGACCAGCAGCGCGAAGGACACCACACCGGTGATCACGCCGCCGACCAGCAGCGGTACGCCGAACAGCAGGTTCAGCGCGATCGCGCCGCCGACCACCTCGGCCAGGTCGGTCGCGACCGCCACCACCTCGGCCTGCGCCCACAGCCCGGTCGACGTCGAGCGCCGGAACTCGTCGCGGCACAGCTGCGGCAGCGTCCGCCCGGTCGCGATGCTCGCCTTGGCCGCCAGGTACTGCACCAGGACGGCCATCAGGTTGGCGCCGACCACCACCCAGCACAGCAGGTAACCGTAGGTCGCACCAGCGGCGATGTTGGTGGCGAAGTTACCGGGGTCGACGTACGCGACGGCAGCCACGAACGCCGGCCCGAGCAGTAACAGCCCGGACCGACTCAGTTGCCGCCGCAGCGGTGCCGGTGCGTACATGAGAGAAGTCTCTCTGTCTGTACCCAGCGCGCAACCCCTGTGCGCGTTTTGAGACGCGGGTTACGCCCAGGCGAAGTGCACCTGGAGCGAGACCACGACGGTTTCGTCGCCGGGTACAACGTTGATTGCGGAGTCGTACGCGCCTTTGGACCCGAGCATGGCGTCAGGACGGATTGGGAAGTGACCCTGGGTTTCGGAGATCGCGGTCACCGAGCCAAGTGAGTAGCCGGACAGCGCGGCCAGGTGCGCCGCCTTCTCCTTGGCCTCCTGGAAGGCCAGCTCCCGGGCCTGTGCCAGCAGCGCGGACTTGTCCTCGATGTCGAACTGCAGCCCGTGCAGGGCGAGGCTGTTGCCGATAGCACCGACAGCCGCATTCAGCAGCGCACCGAAGCCAGTCAGGTCCTTCGTCTCCACCAGTACCGTGTGCGAGGCCCGGTACGCCGGGTCGGTGCCGGGCTCCCGGTACTCCTGGAACACGTTCACAGAACTGGTCCCGAGCTGCGAGTCCTGGACGCCCTGGGCGCGCAGGGCCGCCAGCACGGCGTCCGTCCGCTCCCCGACCGTAGCGACAGCCGCCGCCACATCAGGCGCGACCTGCTCGACGCCGAACGTCACCCGCAGCACATCCGGCTTACCGGAGACCTGGCCTGACCCGACAACACTCACCCCTGTGTCCATAACGGTCAGTCTGGCATCACCTGCATGTCATCTGGGCATCTCACACTGCAGCATCGACTTTCGATCCGAGGAGACCGTCAATGCGCAGACGACTGCTGACATTCGCCGCCCTGACCGGTGTGTTGCTCACCGGTCTGACCACCGCTCAGGCAACTGGGCGGGACTCCGACGTCACGCGTGCCTTCCAGGCCACAGACCGCAGTACGGCCTGGAAGCTGGTGCAGCGTGTGCCGTTGAAGTTCCCGACGTACCACCCGCAGGGGATCGCGCTGGTCGGGGACCTGATCTTTCTGAGCAGTGTCGAGGTGCTGGAGGCGCCGGTGAAGTACCCGGTGCCAGTGGACGGGTACGACCGGACCCCCGGCAAGGGGATCGGGCATGTCTTCGTGCTGGACCGGCAGGGGAATCTGAAGAAGGACGTCCGGGTCGGTGAGGGTACGGCGTACCACCCGGGCGGGCTGGACTTCGACGGGAAGGACGTGTGGGTACCGGCGGCGGAGTACCGGCCGAACTCGCGGGCGATCGTCTACACGGTCGACCCGAAGACCTACCGTGTCACGGAACGTTTCCGGGTGCAGGACCACGTCGGGGGAGTGGTGCGCGACCGGACGACCGGTCAGGTCCATGGCGTGAGCTGGGGTTCCCGCACGCTCTACGACTGGACGCCCGCCGGCAAGCAGCTCGGCAAGCTGGCCAACGAGTCCCACCTGCTCGACTACCAGGACTGCGACTACGCCGCCCGCGGCAAGCAGCTCTGCGGCGGCGTCACGACCCTGCCCGGCCCCAACAACACGTCGTACGACCTGGGCGGCCTGGCCCTCCTCGACCTCCGCACCAACCGCATCCTGCACGAGATCCCGTTCCCGTACTTCTCCCCAACCACCAACCACAACGCCACCCGAAACCCGGTAGCCCTCGAAACCACCCCCGCCACCCTCCGCCTCTACACAGCCCCCGACGACGGCGAAAACCCCGGCGGCACCGAACTCCAGATCTACGAGTCCCCGCTCAAGTAGGCGTGACGGTCTTCGCGGTCTCGAGCAGCCGGGTGGCCCAATCGATGCTCTTGGCCGCGTCTGCGGCAGACACCGAGGTCGCCTGGTACTGCGACTTGGACTTGAGCCTCAGCAGCCGGGACAGCGTCGCGCTGCTGTCCCGGCCTGCCGGCCCGGCACCCTTCAGCTCAGCGATCGCCTCGGCGTGGTTGTCGGACTTCTTGGTCCGGCCGGTGAGAGCCAGACAGATTGCATCCTTGGAGTTGATACCTGAGGTCACGGCGTTGGACGCCGCCGCGTTGTAGAGCTCGAGGTCATTGGTCAGGTCTGCGGCTTCGAGAAACTCGCGAGCCTTCGCCAAGTGCGCTCGGGCTTCGTCGAGTGCGGTCACTAGCCGGCCTTTCGATCGAGGGTTTGCTGCGGCGTGCTGCCGATGATCGGCATGGCGTCGCGCCGGAGTTCGTTGACGATGCGCTCCTTGCGACTGATGAGGTCGCGCACCTCTTGCCCGCTGTATTCGACAACCTCACAGGAGTTGCCGGACCACAGACTCGCGTGTGCCGACAGTGTGTCCACCTGCCTGAGCCAGACAGGATCCGATTCGTCGACGTCGTCCCGGCGGACGATCAGCAGATCAAGGTCGCTGCCGGCGTCGCCTTGGCCCCGGGCGGTAGAACCGAAGAGCCAGATCGCCTTCGCAGGGATCTCCCATGCCTCGGCTTCTGCCCTGATCCGGTCGAGCAGGACGTCGCGGAGTCGTGCGAGCTGATCGATTGCGGGTGCCGCGACATGATCACGGTTGAGCGTGTAGAGCCGGGCGCGACCGGCCGGCTCGGCGATGACGACGCCGTTGTCGACCAGGTCGTCCAGAACCTTCTGGACGCCGCTTGGGCTAGCTGGAGACTGCAGGAGCCCGGCTACGGCCCGGCCGGTCAACGCGCGATCGGTTCGGGCGAGCACGCCCAGAACCCGGCCGTGCAGCCCCGGCACCACACTGGACATCGGTTCGGAGAAGCGCATCCGCAGTCCACCTCCATTGCCCACTATATCAAGCATATGCCCACTTTCCAGAACATAGTCAGCTAGCCCGCGGAATGATGCGGGCGGGGATGTCGTGGTGGTGGCAGAGGGCCAGTAGGGCGGTGCCGTCGATGAGTTGGAGGGGTTTGCCGTTGGCGAACTGGTAGCTGGTGGGGCCGAAGCCCGAGGTGGTGATCAGGATGCCTTTGGTGGCGCCGGCGTCGACGACGGTGCCGAAGAGGTCGCGGACGGCGGACGGTGGGACGGTGCGGGTCCAGAGCTTTGCCTGGACGACGAACTTCCCGCCGGTGATCGGCCGGGGGTCGTAGGCCACGCAGTCGATCCCGCCGTCCGTCCCGCGCCGGAACAGCCTGGTCTCCAGCCCCATCCGCGTGAGCAAGTTGTGCACCAGGTGCTCGAAGGCCTCGGGAGTGAGCTCCAGCAGGTTCGGGCGGGCGTCGATCTCGCTGATCACGTCGACCGCCTCGACGGTGCGCGGGTCGGCGAGGTCGAACTCCAGCACCGGCTCGACCGGCTGCAGCTCCTCCGGGTGCCGTGACACCTCAGCTGCGAAGTAGTGCCGTACGCACGCCACTGCATCGAGCTGGTCGAGCACCAGCGCCTGGTACTGCTCCCGCGTCGCCCGCAACGTGATCAGACAGGGCCGCACGGTCTGCCCGGTCGTGAGGTCGACCGACTCGACCATCCCGTTGAACACGACGGTCTCGACCACGCCGTACCTGTCGCTCCCGAACACCAAATGCAGCGCGCGCAGAGCCAGCTGCGCCACCAGTTGCTGATACAGCCGCCGCAGCTCCAGCGGCTCCCGCATGACCGGCAGTACCGCATCCAGCGAGCGGTCATAGCGGTACGACGCCTCGGCCGGTACGGCGCTGACGTCGGGCAGATCCCATTCCACAGCGAGCAGTGTCGACTCGGGGACGTACCCGACCTTGCGCCGGCGTGGAAAGTCGAGCGGCTCGGGCACCCGGTCCAGCGCCCGGGTGAAGTACCGCGTCACGGCAGCGCGGTCGCGGGTGCGGACCGCGTGCTCGTACGCGTCGATCCGCGCATGCTGCTCCGCGGTCGCCTCGTCGAGCCGGCGCTGGTGCTCGATCTGCTCCCGCAGCGCTCGGGCCACCCGCTCCTTGCGGGCTTCCTCAAAAGCCCGGTGCCGCTCGATCGCTTCCGCGAACCTGTCCTCCGCATCGGCGAGCCGGCGCGCGAACCGGCGCTCGGCTCCCCACCACCGGAACCGGCCGGGCGGCTGGGGCACGAACGCATCCCAGACAGGTCCGGGATGCGCCTCGAGATCGGCCGGCGGCACGGTCGGCGGCGCGCGCCGCGGTGCTCGCTTCAGGGTCTGCAGATCGGTGCCGTGGACGTCGACCGCCAGCGCGCCGCCGAGGACGCCGCCCAGGACCTGGACGCGTTCCTGCACCGCAGCGGTACGTTGCGCCGCCTCGGCAGTACGCCCGGGCGGACGGTCGCTGCGGGCGTGACCTTCCACGGATCGGCCCATCGCCTCACACCTCTCCACTCCAAGGTAACGGCCCAAACACGCTCCGCGACCGACGTGACGCAGAGTTGGTAAGGACATTGCTTGCCGTCCACCCCCTGTTTCCTGCCGCGCGTGCACTTGCAGACGCATTTGACGAGCGTGACGATGGCAACCATGAGCCAGCCGTCGTACGCGTCCGGGGTGTCCGAGGTTCCGTTGCTGGGCGAGACGATCGGCGCGAACCTGAGACGCACGATCCACGAGTACGGCGACCGCGAGGCGCTCGTCGAGGTGCAGACCGGGCGGCGCTGGACGTACGACGAGTTCGGCGCCGAGGTCGAGCTGGTCGCGCGCGGCCTGCTGGCCCGCGGCATCGCGAAGGGCGACCGGGTCGGCATCTGGGCGCCGAACCAGGCCGAATGGACGATCACGCAGTACGCGACCGCGCTGATGGGCGCGATCCTGGTGAACATCAACCCGGCGTACCGCACCCACGAGCTGTCCTACGCGCTGAACCAGTCCGGGGTCCGGCTGCTCGTCTCCGCGACCGAGTTCAAGACCAGCGACTACCGGGCGATGGTCGACGAGGTGGAACCCGACTGCGCCGCCCTCGAACAGATCGTCTACCTCGGCACCGGCGACTGGGACGCGCTGCGCGACGACGCGTCTCGGATCCCACTCGACGGGCTGCACGCCCGCGAGGCGGAGCTGTCCTTCGACGACCCGATCAACATCCAGTACACCAGCGGTACGACGGGGTTCCCGAAGGGCGCGACGCTCAGCCACCACAACATCCTGAACAACGGCTTCTTCGTCACCGAGACGATCGCGTTCACCGCCGACGACCGCCTGTGTATCCCGGTCCCCTTCTACCACTGCTTCGGCATGGTCATGGGCAACCTCGGCTGCACCACGCACGGCGCCTGCATGGTGATCCCGGGGCCCGCGTTCGACCCGGCGGCCACGCTGCAGGCCGTCCAGGACGAGCGCTGCACCGGGCTGTACGGCGTACCGACGATGTTCATCGCCGAGCTCGGCCTGCCGGGCTTCGCGGACTACGACCTGACCAGCCTGCGGACCGGGGTGATGGCCGGGTCGCCGTGCCCGGTCGAGGTGATGAAGCGCTGCGTCGCGGACATGCACATGGCCGAGGTCGCGATCTGCTACGGCATGACCGAGACCTCGCCGGTGTCCACGCAGACCCGGCGCGACGACGACCTGGACCGCCGGACGTCGACCGTCGGCCGGGTGATGCCGCACGTCGAGGTGAAGCTCGTCGACCCGGCGACCGGGCTGGTCGTCGACCGTGGCGAGACCGGCGAGCTGTGCACCCGCGGGTACTCGGTGATGCTCGGATACTGGGACGAGCCGGACAAGACCGCGGAGGCGATCGACCAGGCCCGCTGGATGCACACCGGCGACCTCGCGACGATGCGCGAGGACGGCTACGTGAACATCGTCGGCCGGATCAAGGACATGGTCATCCGCGGCGGCGAGAACGTGTACCCGCGCGAGATCGAGGAGTTCCTCTACACGCACCCGGCGATCGCCGACGTCCAGGTGATCGGGGTCCCCGACGAGAAGTACGGCGAGGAGCTCTGCGCCTGGATCAAGCTCAAACCCGGCGCGGACCCGCTCGACGCCGACGCGGTCCGGACGTTCGCCGCCGGCAAGCTCGCGCACTTCAAGATCCCGAAGTACGTCCTGCTCGTCGACGACTTCCCGATGACGGTCACCGGGAAGATCCGCAAGGTCGAGATGCGCGAGAAGTCCGTCGAGCTCCTCGGACTGAACTGAGCAGCGACCCGGCGCCGAAGGCCGCGCCCAGGACGCACACGGCAGTCCAGCCGGCGCGCTCGTACAGCGCCGTGGGGGCGATCGCGCCGACGGCGCTGCCCAGCGAGTAGAACACCATGTACCCGCCGATCAGCCGGCTGCCGGCGTCCGGCCGGTAGATCAGGCTCTGGTTGGTGACGTGGATCGCCTGTACTGCGAGGTCGAGCAGCACGGCGCCGATCGCCAACCCCGCCAGGGAATGCGCCGTCACCAGCCAACTCGTTGCCAGCAGCATCGAAGCGCCGATGACGACGATCCGCCCCTGTCCGCGATCCGCCAGCCGCCCGGCCGGCCCGGCGGCGAGCGCCCCCGCCGCGCCGATCAGTCCGAACGCACCGATCTCGGTGTGCGACAGCCGGCGCTCCGTCAACGGCAGCGCGATCGAGGTCCACAACGTGCTGAATGACGCGAACACGAAGAACGCCCGAACGGCGGTCTCCCGGAACACCGGCTCCCGCCACAGCCTCACCGTCGACCTCAGTAGCTGACCGTAGGTCGGCACCGGACCTGCGCCCAACGGCGCCGGCGCGCTTCGGCGGGTGAAGAGCAGGGCGATTGCCAGGCAGGTGGCGCAGGCGGCGAGGTACACCGCTCGCCAGCCGAGGAGGTCGGTGAGGATGCCGGACGTGGTTCTGGCGAGGAGGATGCCCAGGACGATTCCGGTGGTGACGGTGCCTACTGTGCGGCCGCGTCGGGCGGGATCAGCCAGCGCAGCGCCGTACGCGACCAGGGACTGGGTGACTACGGCGAGGGTGCCGACGGTGGCCAGGCCCAGCAGGAGCATCGCGGCGTTCTGGGCGAGGCCGGTCGCGAGCAGGGCCGCGGCGAGGAGCAGGAACTGGAGCTGGATCAGGCGGCGCCGGTCCAGCAGATCGCCCAACGGGACAAGGAAGAACAGGCCGAGTCCGTAGCCGGCCTGCGTGACGGTGACGAACAACCCGACCGTCCCGGCGGCGATCCCGAGGTCCGCGCCGATCGTCACGAGCAGCGGCTGGGCGAAGTACACGGTGGCGACCGCGACACCGGCTGCCACCGCGAGAAGTTTTGGTTGCATCTTGCTACCGTAAGATCAGTTGGTAGCATGTTGCAACCAGGAGGTGCGGGATGGTCAAGAGGACCCGGTTCGACGACGAGAGCTGTCCGGTCGCGCGGTCGGTGGACGCAGTCGGCGACTGGTGGTCGCTGCTGATCGTGCGCGACGCGTTCGACGGCAGCCGCCGGTTCGGCGACTTCCAGCGCAGCCTCGGCGTCGCCAAGAACATCCTCAGCGCTCGGCTGCGGTCCCTGGTCGACCAGGGGATCCTCGAGACGGTCCCGGCGGGCGCCCGGCACGAGTACGTGCTGACCGCCAAGGGCGAGGCGCTGTTCCCGGTGATCGTCGCGCTGCGCCAATGGGGCGAGGCCTTCGCCTTCGAGCCCGGCGAGCCGCATTCTCACCTGCTGGATCGCCGCGATCAGCAACCGCTCCGGCCACTCGAAGTGCACGCTGCCGACGGTCGTCTCGTCACTCCCGCCGATACCGAGGTGCACAAGCTCGTCAGCTGACCTTGAGGTGTTCCGCGAACGCTTGCAGGGCAGGGGTTTCCTCGCCGCGGCGCCAGGTCAGGGCGAGAGCCGAGTCGGGTACGCCGGTGAGCGGGATGCTGATGATGTCGGCGCGCTGGTTGCGGCTGGCAGTGGCCTGGCAGACGAGCATCGCGCCGCGGTCGGCGGCGATCAGTGAGAGGCCCTCGGAGAAGGTGCGCACCTCGGGGCCGCGATGGATCAGTGACCCGGCCGGGGTCTGCGTCGGGGCCTGGGTCAGGCGCCAGTAGGTCGGGGCCGGGCCGGAGAAACCGATCAGGGTCTCGCCGGCCAGGTCCTCGACGTCGACCGACGGGTGGCCGGCCAGCCGGTGCCGCTTCGACACCGCGAGGGTCTGCGGCACCTTGGAGAAGATCGGTCCGACCACGAGGTCGTCCTCCGCGATCGGCAGCAGCGCGACGGCCGCGTCGACGTCGCCGCGCCGCAGGGCGCTGAACGGATCGTTCATCGGGAGCTCCCAGACGTCGATCAGGCAGTTCGGGTTGCGCGACTGGAAGGCCGACACCGCGTTCAGGATCTCGTCGTTCACCGTGCCCTGGAAGCCGATCCGAAGCTGCCCCTTGACGCAGGCGGCGTACTCGCGCGCGTTCTCGACCACGCGCTCCAGGGCGACGTACGCCGGGCGCAGCGAGGTGAGGAACTCCTTGCCCAGCGGGGTCAGCGCCACCCGGCGACTGGTCCGCTCGAACAGCGGTCCGCCGATCCGTCGCTCCAGCGCCTGCAGCAGTTGACTGACCCGGCTCTGCGAGAGGTACAGGCGTTCCGCCGTACGGCCGAAGTGCAGCTCGTCGGCGAGGACGAGGAAGCACTCCAGCTCACGGATCTCGACAGCCACGGCGTACCTCCGATCGATGAGCTCAGCTAATACAAGCATGACCAGATCGCCGTTGTTCCGCACCTCCTCCTGACGGCTCACTGGAGCTATGACGACGATCTGCGCCGACGAGACAGTCACCCGGGGATGGGCCGCACCGATCACGATGGCCGTGACGGTGTTCACCGTCGTGACCGCCGAGATGCTCCCGGTCGGCCTGCTCACACCGATCGGCGAATCACTCCACGTAACAGAAGGCACCGCAGGCCTCGCGCTGACGACAACAGGCCTTGTCTCGGCAGTGGCCGCGCCTGTGCTGCCGCTTGCGCTGGGCAGGTTGGACCGCCGGGCAGCGCTGGGTGGGTTGATGGTGTTGCTCGCCCTCGGGTCGTTCGTCGTCGCGATCGCACCGGTCTACTGGATGTTCATCGCAGCGCGAGTCCTGATGGGCATCTCCATCGGCGGTGTCTGGACGCTGACCATCGGACTGGCCCGCCGCGTCGTACCCGAGCATGCAGCCGGTCCTGCAACCTCACTCATCTTCAGCGGCATCGGAATCGCTTCGGTGCTGGGCATCCCGGCCGGCGCGTACGTCGGTGAACTCCTCGGCTGGCGTTGGGCCTTCGCGGGCGTCGGCGTGCTGTCTCTGGCGCTGGCCCTCGCACTGACCTTCCACCTTCCGTCGCTCGCACCGGAGCAGGCGGTGGGGTGGAAGGACGTACGCGATGTCCTGCAGATCAAGCAGGTCCGCGTCGGCCTCCTGCTGGTCACGCTGATCGTGACGGGCCACTTCGCGGCGTACACCTACATCCGCCCGCTCCTCGAACCGCACACCGGTCCGGCGCTGATCGGGACCTTCCTGCTCGCGTACGGCGTGGCGGGTGTCATCGGCAACTTCCTGACCGGCGCCCTCCGCCCGTCCCGGGCCCTGACCGTCATCGCGGGCGGCATCGCACTGTCCGCACTGGCCATGCCTCTCATCGGTACGACGATCGCGGGATCCCTTGTCCTGCTGGTGATCTGGGGTCTCGCGTACGGCGGGACGAGCGTCAGCACTCAGGCTTGGGGACACGCGGCGGCGCCCAGTGCCCCCGAATCGTCGTCCGCTGTCCTGGTGGGGGTGTACAACGGAGCGATCGCACTGGGCGCCTTCACCGGCGGCCAGGTCGCCGACCGCCTCGGTACGACGGCGGTCACCTGGCTGCCCGCGGTCCTCGCGACCGCGGCGCTGCTCGTCCTGCTAGCGAACCGCCGCCAGCGCGGCTGAGTCCTCCTCGCCGAAGTCGTCCTCGAGCTTCTCCGGCGAGTAGTCGAGATCGATCCCGGCGACATCCGCGCCGACCGCCGACTCGATCGCGCCGAGCCGGCGGGTGGCTCGATCACCGGCATACGTCATCAACGCCGTCGGGTTGATCTCCGGCGGCAACTCCGGCGAGTTGTCGAGCGCCCACTGGATCTGTACCAGTGCGTGCGGGAGCAGCTCCTCCATCGTGTCGGTGACGACCTTCCAGTTCGACGCGTCCGCGGCGACGTGCCGGCGGCAGGTGAACGTGCCCCACGCCATGTGCCGCCGTTCGTCGTCACCGATCCGGCGGATCAGCTCCTGCATCCCCGGCAGCACGCCGCGCGACGTACAGAGCAGGTTCCACGCGTGGTACCCGGTCAGCGCCAGAGTCCCTTCCACCACGTGGTTGTAGGTCACCGACGCGCGGACCTGGTTGGCCGGCGACGGGTCGTCGGACAGCGACTTCAGCGCGACCGGCAGTGCCTCGTAGAAGATCGCGCGGTAGCCCGGGTTGTTCTCGACGTAGCGGTGCAGGTCCTCGGTGACGCCGACCGCGTCCAGCCAGAGCCGGAAGACCGCGGTGTGCTTGGCCTCCTCGAAGCAGAACTGGGTCAGGTACATCTCGTCGCCGAACCGGCCCTCGGCCGCCATCGCCTGCAGGAACGGCTGCAGGTCCTCGGTCACCGCCTCCTCGCCGGCGATGAACTGCGAGCAGAGCATCAACGCGTTGTCCTTGTCGTTGTCGCTCAGCTCCTGCCAGTCCTTCGCGTCCTGGCTGAAGTCGATGTCGCGCGGGTTCCAGAACTTGCGGTTGCCCTTGTCGAACAGCCGCAACGGCATCGCGTCCCAGTTGAGGCCGCCGGCCTTGAGCGAGCTGAAGCCTTGCCTGTGCAGGTCGTTCATACGTGCTGCCTCCGGGATTCGGCGAGGAAGGGTGACAGAACACGAGCCAGCTGCGCCGCCACCACCGCCGGGGGAGGGCCGGGGGTGACGATGTGGCTGATGACGACGCGCAAGGCGACGTCGACGCAGCTGGTCGCGTCTTCCGCAGGCACCTCCGGCCAGTGCTCCCTGACATGGGCATCCAGTCGGAGGTGTGCCAGCTCCAGCACCTGCTGCCCCCGTGTGGTCAGCAGTTGGCTGGCCTGGTCCGATCCCGGCTGACCCAGCGCCGCCTTCACCAGCGGGTTCTCCCCGGCCAGTGTGAGCGCCCGCTCCACGGCGGCCCGGAGGCCGTCGATCGGGTTGGACTGCTCGGCGAGCGCCGCGTTCACATCCAGCAGGAACCGCTCGGTCTCGCGTGCCGCGACGGCCTCCAGTACGCCCCACTTGTCGCCGAACTCGTTGTAGACGGTCTGCCGGGACACCCCGGTCCGACGAGCCACTTCGGCCATCCGAAGCCCGTCGTACCCACCTGTCTCGATGGCGTCCTGCGCAGCGTCCAGCAACTCGTCCCGCAGCCGGCGTCTGGTCCGATCGGCAAACGAGTCCATGCGGACGAGGGTTTACAAAATCGGTCCTGATGTCAAGTACTCGGACAACATGTCTTCAGTTGTCAAGTGCGGAGAAGTGCGACGCGTCGCCCGTGCGCGGCGTACTGCGGACGCCGTCCACGCTCACCGGGACGTCGCCGGCGAGCGTGATCCGGTGCAGTCGGCGCGGCTGGTCGTCGTAGTCGGCGACCCCGTAGTGCTGGGTCGCGCGGTTGTCCCAGATGGCCAGGTCGCCCGGCTGCCACTGCCAGCGGACGGTGTTGTCGAGGTTCGTGACCCGGTTCTGCAGGAGCTGGAACAGCGTGGTCGTCTCGGCGCTGCTCAGCCCGACGAACCGGCGGACGAAATGGCCGAGTACGAGCGCACGCTCGCCGGTCTCGGGATGGACGCGGACCACCGGGTGCTCGGTCTCGAACACCTTCGACTCGAACTGCCTGCGGTGCTCCTCGACCTTCACGTCCACGCCGCCGATCCGCCCCTCGTCGGCGTGCCCGGCGTAGTCGTACCTGTTGCTGTGCACGGCCCACAGCCGGTCGACGAGGGCCTGCAGGGACCGCGGCAGGTTCGCGTACGCCGTGACCGTGTTGGCCCAGCTGGTGTTCCCGCCGTACGCCGGGAGCGTGACCGCGCGGAGCAGGCTGATCGCGGGGATCCGGTCGACGAACGTGACGTCGGTGTGCCAGCTGTTCGCCTTGCTGTAGTCGGAGTCGATCGGCAGCACGTTCGCGGCGCCGTCGAGGCTCTTCGAGGTGGGATGCGCGAGCGTCGGCGTACCGAGCAGCTTCGCGAACGCGAGCTGACCCGCGTCGTCCAGGTGATGCTGCTCGCGGAAGAAGATCACCTTGTGCTCGAGCAGGGCCTGCCGGATGGCGGCCACGGTCTCCGCGGCCAGGTCGCCGCCGAGGACGACGTTGCCGATCACGGCGCCGAGCGCCCCGCCGGCCTTGGTGACGGTGATCTCCGGTGCGTGCAGTTGCGTGGTCATGACAGCTCCTTCACGGTCGGTTAACAGCAATAATCCAACCGAATTACTAGACATATCGGCCGTTTCGGGATGCGAGACCACGCCGCCGGCGGGAGCACGTAGGGTTGGGGACGTGTCAACCGCCGCTCTTGAACCCGCCCCCGATACCGCCGACGTGCCGGAGTTGGTGGTCGGGTTCGACCTGGACATGACGCTGATCGACTCCCGCCCGGGGATCCAGGCCGTCTGGGACCTGCTGGCCGCGGAGACCGGCGTACCGATCGACACCGACCTGGTGGTGAGCCGGCTCGGGCCGCCGCTGACCTGGGAGATGGCGAACTGGTTCCCGGCCGAGCAGGTCGACACGATGGTCGCGCGGTACCGCGAGCACTACCCGTCGCACGCGATCACCGGCAGCCTGCCGCTGCCGGGCGTGACCGAGTCGCTGGCCGCGATCCGGGCGCTCCGCGGGCGGACGATGGTCGTGTCCGCGAAGCACGCCCCGTCGGTCCGGCTGCATCTCGAGCACCTCGGGCTCGACGTCGACGAGCCGGTCGGCGACCTGCACGGCGCCGAGAAGGGGACCGCGCTGCGCGAGCACCGGGCCACGATCTTCGTCGGCGACCACACCGCCGACATCGACGGCGCCCACGCGGCCGGTGCGGTCGCGGTGTCGGTCGCGACCGGCCCGTTCACCGCGGACGAGCTGCGGGCGTACGGCGCCGACGTCGTGCTGAACGACCTGACCGAGTTCCCCGCCTGGCTCGACGCGTACGTGCTCGAGCAGCGGCTCGAAGCGCTCATGCGGCGGCTCTCGTCGTTCGACAAGATGGTGGTCGCGTTCAGCGGCGGCGCCGACTCGGCGTTCCTGCTCGCGGCCGCGGCCCGGGCGATCGGCCCGGCGAACGTGGTCGCGGCGACCGCGGTGTCGCCGTCGCTGCCGGCCGCGGAGCTGGAGCCGGCGGCACGGTTCGCGGACGCGCTCGGGGTCCGGCACGTCACGCCGCACACGCACGAGATGGAGCGCGAGGGGTACCAGGCGAACTCGGGCGCCCGGTGCTACTTCTGCAAGGCCGAGCTGGTCGAGACGCTGCAGCCGATCGCGGACGACTTCGGCATCGCCGCGATCGCGACCGGGACGAACGCCGACGACGCGATCGCCGGGTTCCGGCCGGGCATCCGAGCCGCCTTCGAGCGGGGAGCGCTGACGCCGCTGAAGGACGCCCGGCTGACCAAGGCGCAGATCCGGACGGCGTCGCGCAGCTGGGGTCTCGAGACGTCGGACAAACCCGCCGCAGCCTGCCTGTCCAGCCGGATCGCGTACGGCATCCGGATCACCCCGAACCTGCTCGTCCGGGTCGATCGAGCCGAGCAGGCGGTCCGCGCGCACCTCGCGTCGTACGGCGTGCAGAACGTGCGCGTCCGGGACCTCGGGGAGACCGCCTCGATCGAGATCGACGCCGCGTTGCTGGATCGCGTGGACCACGAAGCGCTCGTGAATGCGGTCATGGCCGAAGGGTTCCCGGCCGCGCAGGTGGACCCGCGCGGGTTCCGCTCCGGCTCGATGAACGAACGGCTGGCGGAGCCGGAGAAATACCGGAACCTGTAAGGGGTGCGGGGAGGCTGCTCGATCAGGTAGTTTCCCGGAGGCGCCGTCGCGCGGTGTCACGTACGCTGGGTTTCCTGATCGGGCCTCACGGCCCTGTTGCTTCCGACGATCGACTGAAGAGGTTGCCGTGCCCGTTGGCAAGGTGAAGTGGTACGACTCCGAGAAGGGGTTCGGATTCCTCAGCAAGGAGGAGGGCGGGGACGTCTATGTCCGCGCCGAGGCCTTGCCGTCGGGTGTGACCAACCTGAAGCCGGGCCAGAAGGTCGAGTTCGGCGTCGTCGAGGGACGCAAGGGCGAGCAGGCGCTGCAGGTCCGGCTGATCGACCCGCCGCCGTCGGTGGCCAAGGCGATGCGCCCGAAGCCGGAGGAGATGCAGGTCGTCATCGAGGACCTGATCAAGCTCCTCGACCGCCTCGGCGAGAACTATCGCCGCGGCCGCCAGCCCGACAACAAGTCCGCCCGCCAGGTCGCCACCGTCCTGCGCGGCGTCGCCGACAAACTCGACTACTGATCAGCCGCTGCGGCGGTCGATCAGGGCCTCGATACCGTCCAGCACCGTGGTGAGGCCGAAGTAGAACTCCGACGGGTCGTTGTCGACGTAGTCCTGCGGCTCGTCGAGCCCGGCCGCGATGGTCGGGAACCGGTCCGGGTCGGCCAGACTCCGCAGCCGGCGGGCGTACCGCTCGCCGGCCACCGCGGCCTCGTCCGGCGGCAGGCTCAGCATGCTCGCGCTCAGCCCGGTGGTACCGCGGACGTAGATGTTCACCAGCAGCATCGCCGACATCCGGTCGGGCGGCGTCAGCGGTGTGTTCTCGAACGCGCGCAGGCCCTCCTCCATCCAGACCAGCTGGTTGGGTGACAGCGGCGGCTCGACCACCGGCACCTGCAGGATCCACGGGTGCTTCAGCAGCGCGGCCTGGAACGAGGTCGCCCAGGCGGTGATGCGGTCCCGCCAGTCGTCCCCACTGCTCGCCCGGGCCGGTAGTCCGAACGCCTGGTCGAGCATCACGACGTACAGGTCGTCCTTCGCCTCGACGTAGCGGTAGAGCGCCATCGTGGTGACCCCGAGCTCGGCCGCGACCTTGCTCATCGACAGGGCGCCGAGCCCGCCCGCGTCCGCGAGCTTGATCGCCGCACGGCCGATGTCGCTCACCTGGAAGGCCGGCTTCGGCCCCGGGCGGCTCCGCCCCTCGATACCCCACAACTGCTGCAAGACCCTCGGCAGCTCGCTCTCGTCCATGCGCCGCAGTCTATCTGTTTACAGCATAGACAGTCTTGTGTATGGTCTGTGTACGCCGCACACAGTGTGTGGCATATACAGATAAACCGGAGGGGCGTCATGGGTACCACCGAACGGGCGGGCCGCAAGGAATGGATCGCGCTCGGCGTGCTCGCACTGCCGCTGCTGCTGGTCTCGATGGACGTGTCGGTGCTGTACTTCGCGGTCCCGTTCATCAGCGCGGACCTCGGCGTCGACGCGACCGAGCAGCTGTGGATCTTCGACATCTACGGGTTCGTGCTGGCCGGCCTGCTGATCACCATGGGGTCGCTCGGCGACCGGATCGGCCGCCGCCGGCTGCTGCTGTTCGGCGCGATCGGCTTCGGCCTCGCCTCGGTCGCGGCGGCGTACGCGCAGAACCCCGAGCAGCTGATCGCGGCCCGCGCGCTGCTCGGGATCGGCGGCGCGACCCTGATGCCGTCCACCCTGGCGCTGATCCGGAACATGTTCCACGACCCGAAACAGCGGTCGAAGGCGATCGCGTTCTGGAGCGCGGTGATGATGGGCGGGATCACTCTCGGTCCGGTGCTCGGCGGGTTCCTGCTGGAGCACTTCTGGTGGGGCTCGGTGTTCCTGATCAACACTCCGGCGATGGTGCTGCTGGTCGTGCTCGCGCCGGTGCTGCTGCCCGAGTTCAAGGCTGCGGTGCGCGGGCGGTTCGACCTGCTGGGTTCGGTGCTGTCGCTGGCCGCCGTACTGCCGGTGATCTGGGGGATCAAGGAGCTGGCGGCGCACGGTGTGTCCGCGCTGCCGGTGGCGGCGATCGTGGCCGGGTTGGTGTTCGGGGTGCTGTTCGTCCAGCGGCAGCGGACCGCGGAGCACCCGATGGTCGACCTGTCGATGTTCCGCAACCGCGCGTTCAGCGGGTCGCTGGCAGCGAACACCATCGGCACCCTGGCGCTCGTCGGCAACGCGGTGTTCCTGACCCAGTACCTGCAGCTGGTGCACGGCCTCTCGCCGTTGAAGGCCGCGTTGTGGTCGCTGGCCCCGTCGGTGCTGGTCGGCGGTGCGGCTCCACTCGCCACCGCGCTGGCCGGGAAGATGGACCGCGCCTATGTGATCGGTGGAGCGTTCGTGCTCGCGGCTTCGGGGTACGGCGTGCTCACCCGGATCCAGGTCGACTCGTCACTGGTGGTGCCGCTGCTCGGGGCCGGACTGCTCGCGGCCGGTCTGGTGATGGTGATGACTCTGGTGACCGAAGCGGTGGTGGGCTCGGTCGCGCCGGAGCGGGCCGGGTCGGCGTCCGCGGTGATGGAGACCTGCGCGGAGTTCGGTGGCGCGCTCGGGATCGCGGTCCTGGGCTCGATCGGCACGGCGGTCTACCGCGCCGACGTCCCGTCCGGTTTGCCCGCCGGCGTCGCGGCTCCGGTCCGCGAGGGGCTGCCCGCGGCGACCGCCGCAGCCGCCCAGTTGCCCGCGCAGCTGGCCGACACGGTCCTGGCCACTGCCCGGCACGCCTTCACCCACAGCATGAGCGTGGTCGCCCTGGTCGGCGCCGTACTGCTGCTCGTCACTGCGGTCGGCAGCACCCTCACCCTCCGCGGCACCAGCCACGCCAGCGCTCCCGCCGAGGAGCCGGCGGCCGAGGAGGCGGACGTAGCCACCGCCTGAACCTGGGCCAGTAGATGGGGAGCGCGGACACCTGGTGTCCGCGCTCCGTGTTGTTTGCCCGTGGATCAGCGCGGCGGGCGGCGGGGGTTGCTGCCGGGGCGGCGTTTGAACGGGCTGCGGTTGCGTTCCTCGGTAGGTTCCTCGGACCAGGGCTGCGGGTTCTCGCCGGTGTTCTCGTCGTCCTCTGGCTGGCCGCTCCACCAGCGGCCGATGGGCTGCTCGGGCGGCGGCTTCCGGTCGCCGGTGCGCCACTCGACGGTGGGTTCGTCATGCGAGCTCGAGCGGCGCCGGCGGTTGGCCCGCTGCTCGGCAACGCTGAGGATCGTCCGGGTCGTGCTGTCCGCGTGGTGATCGCCCTCGTACGACGGGTCGTGGTCGCGGTCGTGCGGGTGCGCCGCGGCGTGCGGCTTGTTGTGTGCGTCGGTGCGCGGGCCGCCGAGACCGCCCGGGCGCAGCGGCCCCGGGGTCGTCCGGGAGCTCGGCCGCATCCGTAGTACGAGGAAGATGACCACCAGCAGGACGCCCGCGAGGAAGCCGAACCCGAGGCGCGGGATCAGCGGCAGCACGATGCCGCAGCCGCCGCCGATCACCCACGCGAGCTGCAGCACCGTCTCGGACCGCGCGAACACCGACGTCCGCACGGACTCCGGCACGTCGCGCTGGATCATCGCGTCCAGCGACAGCTTGCCGAGCGAACTGCACAGGCCGGCCACCAGGCCGAGGGCGATCAGGATCGGCAGGCCGTACAGCACCGCGACGGCGACCGCGACCGCAGCGTCGACGAGCAGCACCACGAGCACGACTGTTTCCGGTTTACGGGCCTTGAGCAACGACCCGAGGATGGTGCCCAGACTGTTGCCGAGCCCGGCCGCGGCCACCACCGCCGTGGCCGCGACGGCGCCCTTGACCCCACTGACCGGCTGGTCGCGGAGCAGGAACGCCAGATACATGGTCAGGAACCCGGACACGAACCGCAGTCCCAGGTTGCACCGGATCCCGCGGGCCACGGCGGCGGTGATCGCGCGGCGGCGGGCATCACGCCCCGCCGTACCGGTCACCTCTTCGTCGGCGGGGGAGTCGACCGCGGCGGGCAGCCGGATCGCGAGGATCAGGCCGACGATGTAGACCAGCGCCGCCCAGCGCAGCGACCACTCCGGCCCGATCGCGGCGAACGCGGCCGCGATCCCGGCGCCGATCGTCGCGCCCGCGACACCGGCCAGCGAGATCCGGGAGTTGGCCGTGACGAGGGTGATCTGTTTGGGGAGCAGCCGCGGTACGGCGGAGGCGCGCGTGACGCCGTACGCCTTGGAGGCGACCAGGCAGCCGAGCGCGGCCGGATACAGCCAGGCGGAGCCGTCGCCGGCGATCGACGCGGCCAGGCTCCAGACGAGGAACGCGCGGACGCCGAGCGTCGCCCCGATCGCCCAGCGGCGGCCGTGGCGGAACCGGTCGAGGATCGGGCCGATCAGCGGCGCCATCAACGCGAACGGCGCCATCGTCAGCACCAGGAACAGCGCGACTCGGTCGCGCGCCTCACCGCTCGGCACAGTGAAGAACACCGTCCCCGCCAGCGACACCGCGAACGCCGTGTCACCCGCCGCGTTCACCGCGCCGAGCTCGATCAGCCGCGACAGCCCCGACTCACCCGCGCCCTGGGCGCTGGTCAGCCCGCGGATCCGGCGCCCGGTCGCGCGACCGACCTTCCCGCTGACCTCCGCGGCCTTCTTCGACGCCGACGCGACACCTTCCGCGCCCACCTTCGACGCGTGCCCGACCTTCTTCCCCGCGGTCCCCATCCGCTCGCGCGCGTCACTGAACCGGTCGCCGGCGGACTTCCCGGCGGCCTTGGGCCCGCCCGCGTCGCCGCGCGGCGGACCGCCGGCGGCGTTGCCGCCGGGATTCGCCTTCGGGTCCGGGGAGTGCATGGAACCATCCTGCCTCGTGCCGGGGACAGACCGCAGGCACCGCGCGTACGAGCGGTGCGCGACGGCCTTTGTGACGGCGGTTCGGAGTCCTGCGGACGGCGTGCGAGAATGGGCGATTGTGACTCCCGTCAGAACCCCCGAACCGGTACGCGCCAAGCCCGACGCCGTCTGCGTCGCGGCGGTCGAACCGGCACGTGAGGCCGCGATCGCCGAGGCCGGCGCCGCGCAGGTCGGGGAGCACCTCGGTCATTCGGTCGAGGGTGAGCGCCTCGTCACGCACTACTTCGCCTCCACCCACCCCGGGTACCGCGGCTGGCGCTGGGCCGTCACGCTGACCCGCGCGTCACGCGCCAAGACCGTCACGGTCAACGAGGTCGTGATGCTGCCCGGCGACGAGGCCGTCGTCGCGCCGGAGTGGATCCCGTGGTCGGAGCGTGTCCAGCCCGGCGACCTGCGCCCGGGCGACCTGTTCCCGACCCACGCCGACGACCCGCGCCTCGAGCCCGGGTTCACCGACACCGCCGACGCGCCGGAGGAGGTGCTCACGGTGGTCGAGGAGCTCGGCCTGGGCCGCGAGCGCGTGCTCTCGCCGGTCGGGCGGGAGGAGGCGGCCGAGCGGTGGTACGCCGGCGACTTCGGGCCGACGTCCGCGATCGCCCAGGCCGTGCCGTACAAGTGCTTCTCCTGCGGCTACTGGATCCGCCTCGCCGACAGCCTCGGCCAGGCCTTCGGCGTCTGCGCCAACGAGATGGCCCCCGGCGAGGCCCGCGTCGTCGCCTACGACTACGGCTGCGGCGCCCACTCCGACGCCACCATCGACATCACCGAACCCCCCACCCCCGACCACGCCTTCGACACCACCGGCTACGACACCCTCGAACTCGAGAACTAGCCCCACCAGGCCGGGCCTGTTCGGCCGGGGAAGGTCAGTCTTCGGTTTCGGGGCGGTGGCCGGCTTGGATGGCGGCCCAGCGGCGTTTGCAGTACCAGAGGCCGATCAGGCCGAGGCCGATGCCGGCGACGGGGACCCAGAGCCACCAGTCGAGGCCGTTGGCCTCGAGGTGGTCGCGGAAGATGAACAGGACGACGAGGGCGACGGCCCACAGGACGATGCCGGTGATCACGCTGGGGATGCCGGACAGGTCGAGCGGCTTGACCTCGGCGTGGACCAGCTCGCCGCGGGCGAGCTGGCTCGTCGGGTCGGTGCGCTTCTTGGATGCCCCCTGATCCTCCGTCACGCCACCTACCTTAGCTTCGTTTCCGATTAGTGCTCGCAACTGCCCGGCAGGACCTGGCACGATGCGGTCATGAGCTCGTCCCAGGCCGCGACGGCCCGCTCCGGTTCCGGTCCTCTCGACTCGTTCTTCAAGATCACAGAACGCGGATCCACGCTCGGCCGCGAGGTGCGCGGCGGGCTGGTCACCTTCTTCACGATGGCCTACATCGTGGTGCTGAACCCACTGATCATCGGCACCGTGAAGGACGGCGCCGGTCAGTTCATCGGCGGCGGCACCGACCCGGCGGCGGCGATCGCGAAGGTCGCGGTGGCGACCGCGCTGGTGGCCGGCGTGGTGACGATCCTGATGGGCCTGTTCGCGAACTTCCCGCTGGCGCTGGCCACCGGCCTGGGCCTGAACGCGTTCATCGCGTTCTCGGTGGCGACCAAGATGACCTGGGCGGATGCGATGGGCCTGGTGGTCCTCGAGGGCCTGATCATCCTGGTGCTCGTGCTGACCGGCTTCCGCAAGGCCGTGTTCGAGGCCGTGCCGCTGCAGCTGAAGATCGCGATCAGCGTCGGCATCGGCCTGTTCATCACGTTCATCGGCGTCGTCGACGCGGGCTTCGTACGGCGGCCCGCGGCGCCGGGCGGTCCGCCGGTCGAACTCGGTGTCGGCGGCAACCTCCACGGCTGGCCCGTCCTGGTGTTCGTGGTCGGCCTGCTGCTGATCGTCACGCTGTACGCCCGGAAGGTGAAGGGCGCGATCCTGATCGGCATCCTGGTCTCGACCGCGCTGGCGATCGTGCTCGAGTCGATCGCGAGCATCGGCGCCCGCACCGACAAGAACCCGGGCGGCTGGGGCCTGAGCGTGCCGAAGCTGCCGGACCAGTGGTTCACCACACCGAACCTGGACACGATCGGCGAGTTCAACCTGTTCGGCTCGTTCGAGAAGATCGGGGCGGTGTCGGCGCTGCTGCTGATCTTCACGCTGATGCTCGCGGACTTCTTCGACACGATGGGCACGATGACCGCGATCGGCGCCGAGGCGGGCCTGAACGACAAGGACGGCATCCCGCCGAACTCGCAGCGGATCCTGGTCGTGGACAGCCTGGCGGCGGCCGCCGGCGGCGCGGCGTCGGTGTCCAGCAACACGTCGTACATCGAATCCGCGTCGGGTGTCGGCGAGGGGGCGCGGACCGGGCTGGCGAGCGTGGTGACCGGGATCTGCTTCCTGATCTCGATGGTGGTCGCGCCGCTGGTGACGCTGGTTCCGTACGAGGCGGCGACGCCGGCGCTGATCCTGGTCGGGTTCCTGATGATGACGCAGGTGAAGGGCATCGACTTCGACGACATCGAGGTCGCGTTCCCGGCGTTCCTGACGATCGTGCTGATGCCGTTCACGTACTCGATCTCGGCCGGTATCGGCGCGGGCTTCGTCTCGTACGCCGTGCTCAAGACCGTCCGCGGCAAGGCCCGTGAGGTGCACCCGCTGATGTGGGTGGTGTCGGCGCTGTTCGTGGTCTACTTCGCGATCGGCCCGTTGACCGACTGGCTGACCTGACGCAACTCGAGGTACTCGGTGCGCGCGGTGAACAGGTCGCGCAGTTCGGCGCTGACGGTGTCGAGGAACTCGGTGCGGTACGTCGAGTCGGTGAGCAGCGCGATCGAGTAGTACAGGCCGGTGAAGTTCGCGATGCCGACGGCGACCTTGATCAGCGAGGCGCTGAGGACGAGCGGGTGGTCCAGCAGCGTGAGGTGGTACGACCAGGAGCCGGCGTCGACGCCCCACTGTTCGTAGATGTGTTCGCTGATCGCGAGCATGCCGAAGGCAACGAAAAACAGTCCGACGCCGGCGCTCACCACCAGGACCTGCATCCACTGCCGGATCACCAGGCTGACGCTGACGTTGAAGCGCTGGATCCGGCGCAGCGGCGGACCGGACCCGGCGGTGCGCTCGATCGCGTCCACCTCCAGCGGCAGCCGGATCAGCAGGAACACCGTGCTCAGCAGGGTGAAGGCGATCACCGAGAAGACGATGAAGGCGGCGGGCATCCCCGCGAACACCTGCCACATGTCCGCGGTCATGAACAGCACCAGTGAGAAGACCAGCAGGAGCGGCAACGCCCGGATGAAGCTGGCGACCGAGTTGGCCAGCTCGCGGGCCAGCTGGCGCATTCCCCAGACGACGGTCGCGATGAAGCCGTAGCCGACCACGACGTACACCGCTCCCAGCAGGACCAGGTTGCCGCCGGCGACGCCGAAGAACTGCTTGACCTGCCCCTGGGTGACCACCGGCAGCAGGGCGGGCAGCAGCACGAACACCGCCAGCTCCGGGATCCCGAACCGGGTCGGCAACGACCAGAACGGCCGGCCGCGGAACCCGTTCAGCAGGCCGAAGCCGATGACGAGCGCGACCAGGCCGCCGACCGCGGCCAGCAGGTTCTGCCACCACAGCCAGTCCAGCGAGGTGGCGCCGAGCATCTCGGCCAGGAACACCAGCCAGAGCAGCGGCGCGGCCCGCGTGTAGATGTCGTGCGTGGGCGAGAAATCCTCGATGAACAGCGGCAGTCCCGCCCGGCGGAACCGCTGCTCGTACCGCTCCAGCTCGGCCGTCGTCCCCATGATCGCGAACTCTAGGCCATGGCCGTGGCGGGCCGGGGAATACCAGCCGGTGGAAACCGGTTTTAGTTAGCAAAGGTAATGAGTTAAGGTAACGACATGCCCGAAGTCGTAGCGCAGCAGGTGAAGAGTGACGTCGGGCTGGCGAGTGCTCTGCGGTCGTCGACCCTGCGGCTGTCCCGGCAGATCCGCCGGCAGCGCGAGCCCGGTCACGACCTCACCGCGAACCAGCTGAGCGTGCTCGGCGCGCTGGCCAAGCACGAGGCGATGACGATCGGCGAGCTGGCCGCGCACGAGCAGGTGAAGCCGCCGTCGATGACGCGGATCGTGACGAACATGGAGGAGGCGGGCCTGGTGGTCCGCCGGCCCCATCCGACCGACAAGCGCCAGATCATGGTCGAGCTCACCGCCAGGGCCGACGAGCTGATCCTGGCGAACCGCCGGCGCCGCGACGAGTGGCTGCAGACCAAGCTGAAGCAATTGACCCCCGAGGAGCGCGACATCCTGCGCAAGGCAGCACCTGTACTGGAACGACTGGCGGCTCGATGAGCCCCACCTTCCGTGCCTTCAAAGTCCGAAATTTCCGTCTGTACGCCTCCGGCGCGATCGTCTCGAACGTCGGCACCTGGATGCAGCGCGTCGCCCAGGACTGGCTGGTCCTGGAGCTGACCCACTCCGGTACGGCGCTCGGCATCGTCACCGGCCTCCAGTTCCTTCCGGCCCTCCTGCTCGGCCCGTACGCCGGGCTGGTCGCCGACCGCTTCCCGAAGCGGCAGGTGCTGACCGCGACCCAGATCGCGATGGCGAGCGTCGCCCTGGTGCTCGGCGGTCTCACGATCGCCGGTGTGGTCCAGCCGTGGCACGTGTATCTGCTGGCGCTGCTGTTCGGTGTCGGCACAGCCTTCGACGCCCCGACCCGGCAGGCGTTCGTGGTCGAGATGGTCGGCCGCGACGAGCTGTCGAACGCGGTGGGTCTCAACTCCGCGTCGTTCAACGCGGCCCGGCTGCTGGGCCCGGCGCTGGCCGGCCTGCTGATCAACTGGATCGGCACCGGACCGGTGATCCTGATCAACGGGTTCACCTACTCCGCCGTGATCCTGTCGCTGCACCTGATGCGGGTGGGCGAGCTGCACACGCCGAAACCCGCGGCTCGGGACAAGGGCATGATCCGCGACGGCATGCGGTACCTGTGGCGCCGGCCGGATCTGATGATGGTGCTGGTGGCGGTGTTCTTCGCCGGCACGTTCGGCCTGAACTTCCAGCTGACCTCGGCCCTGATGGCGACGGAGGTCTTCCACAAGGGCGCGGGGGAGTACGGCATCCTCGGTTCGGTGCTCGCGATCGGCTCGCTGGCCGGTGCCCTGCTGGCGGCCCGCCGGGTCCGGATCCGCGCTCGCCTGGTGATCGGTGCGGCCCTGGCCTTCGGGATCGCCGAGGTCGTCAGTGCGCTGATGCCGAGCTACCTGGGCTTCGCGCTGGTGCTGCCGCTGGTCGGCCTCGCCTCGCTGACCATGCTGACGTCCGCGAACGCGACGATGCAGCTGAGTATCGAGCCGACGATGCGCGGCCGCGTGATGGCGCTGTACATGACCGTTCTGATGGGCGGTACGCCGATCGGGTCGCCGTTCATCGGCTGGGTCGGGCAGGAGTTCGGCGCCCGCTACTCGCTGATCGTCGGCGGCGGGCTGACCGTGCTCGGAACCGTCGGCTCGGTGCTGTACTTCTCCCGCCGGCGCGGTCTCGCGATCCGGCCGCGGCTGCTGCCGCGCCCGCACCTCGAGGTGCTGCCGCAGACCGAGCTGCTCGGCGAGAAGGCGGTCCTCGAAGGTTCCCCCGAGGCGGAGCCCAAGAAGACCGTCGGCCCGCAGGTCGCCTAGGGCCTGATCCGGGTCAGCAGGCGAGCCGCGAAGAAGAGCGCGTCGACGTCCGTGTGCCGCCGGCTGACCATCGCCGCCGGGTCGTGCCTGGGCTTCGGGCGTACGTCGGGGGTCTCGGCGGTGGCGATCCGGAGGAATCCGCGGCCGAAGCGGCCCTGCTCCGGCATCCACTCGACGTCGACGATCTCGCCGAGCGGCACCGGCCAGAGGTCGCCGTGCGCCTTCTTCTTCCGGCCCGCGAACCGGTGGTAGGTGAACGTGAGGCGCCCGTTCGCCACCACCAGGGTCGCGTCGTGTCCCTCGAACTGGTCCGGTGCGGCCGGCGGCGCGACCAGCCACGCGGTGGCTGCGGTCTCCGGGACGTCGCGCCGTACCAGGACCTGGGCGACGTCGCGGGCGATGTCCTCGGCGAGATCCCGGTCGACGTCCGGGAAGTCGTAGACGTCGATCAGCCGGGTCACCGACCGCAGCGGGTCGGCGCCGTCGCGCAGGACGAGCCGGAGCCCGGTCCCGGTCACCTCGACCGACCGTAACGCCTCGACCGGCAGCACGCGCTCGCCCAGCCGGGCCCGGACCGCGGCGGCGAGCGGATGGAACCCGCCCGGCGTGCCGTCGTACCGGATCCGGAGGGTGCCGAGGCCGTCCCAGACGACCGTGCCGTGCGTGCTCGTCAGCTCACCACTCACCACGTGTCCTATCTTTCACCGTGCGCAGGTCCAGCGCAGTCCTTGCGGGTCAGGGGCACAATGAGGCGTGACCCATTACGACGTTGTCATCATCGGGACCGGCTCCGGCAACACCATCGTCAACCGGCGGTTCGCCGACTGGAAGGTGGCGATCGTCGAGCGCGGCACGTTCGGCGGCACCTGTCTGAACGTCGGCTGCATCCCGACGAAGATGTTCGTGCACGCCGCCGACGTGGCCGCGACCCCGTCGGTGAGCTCGCGGTACGGCGTCGACGAGCAGCTGCTCGGCGTCCGCTGGCCCGAGGTCCGGGACCGGATCTTCGGCCGTATCGACCCGATCGCGGCCGGCGGCTCGGAGTACCGGCACCACAACGCGGACAACGCGAACGTCACCGTGTACGACGGCACCGGGCGGTTCACCGGCTTCAAGGAGCTGACCGTCGACACCAAGGACGGGGCGTCGAGCGTGTTCAGCGCGGACCGGTTCGTGATCGCCAGCGGCAGCCGGCCGATCGTGCCGCCGATCCCGGGGCTGGAGGACACCGGGTTCCACACGTCGAACACGATCATGCGGCTCGAGGAGCTGCCGCGCCGGCTGGCGATCATCGGCAGCGGGTTCGTGGCGGCCGAGTTCGCGCACGTGTTCGCGTCGTTCGGGGTCGAGGTCACCGTGGTCGCCCGCTCGAAGGAGCTGCTCCGGACCGAGGACGCGGAGATCGCCGCGCGCTACACGGAGATCGCGCAGGCGAAGTACGACGTCCGGCTCAACCACGAGACCATCCGCGTCGCGCGCCGTGACGACGGGACGATCCTGCTCGGGATGCTGCACCCGGACGGGTCCGACGAGCTGGAGGTCGACGAGCTGCTGGTCGCCGTCGGCAGGGAGCCGAACTCGGACCTGCTGAACCTGGACGCGACCGGCGTCGAGGTGGACCACGAGGGACGCGTCGTCGTGGATGCGTACCAGCAGACCACCGTCGACGGCATCTACGCGCTCGGCGACGTGACGAACCCGCACCAGCTGAAGCACGTCGCGAACCACGAGGCCCGGGTGGTGAAGCACAACCTCCTCAACCCCGACGACCGGATCGAGGCCGACCACCGGTTCGTCCCGCACGCGGTGTTCAGCTCGCCGCAGATCGCCTCCGTCGGACTCACCGAGGAGCAGGCGCGGGACCGCGGAATCCCTTATGTGGCAGCGGTTCAGCGGTACGGCGACATCGCGTACGGCTGGGCGATGGAGGACACCACCGGCTTCGCGAAGGTGCTCGCCGACCCGCAGACCGGGCAGATCATCGGCTGCCACGTCATCGGCCCGCAGGCGCCGACCGTGATCCAGCCGGTGATCCAGGCGATGAGCTTCGGCCTGGACGCATACACGATGGCGCGCGGCCAGTACTGGATCCACCCGGCGATGCCCGAACTGATCGAGAACGCCCTGCTGAAGCTGGACCTACGTCCGGAACGCTGAGATCACGTCGGCCACCGTGGCGAGCGTGTCGAGGTCGGGGAGGCTGATCATCACCTCGGTCACCCCGGCCTCGGAGAGCTCGCGGAAGCGGCCGATCTGATCGTCGACGGTGCCTGCGTTCACGTGGTCCGCGTACTTCGCGGGGTTCACGTTCCGCGGCCGGAGCTTGCGAATCAGCTGGTCGAGCTGTTCGTGGTCTTTCCCTACGAGCGTTGTGGACAGATGTGTCAGCTCGGCCCGGCTGCCCTGCAGGTAGCCGGCGGCCTTGCGGACCGCGGCGGCGTCGCCGAACACGTTCACCGCGTCGGCGTACCGTGCGGCCAGCCGCAGGGTCCGTGGGCCGCTGCCGCCGACGAGCACCGGCAGGTGTTCCTGCAGCGGTCGCGGATAACACGTGGTGTCCGGTACGTCGAGGACCTTGCCGCGGAACGGTTTGTTGCCAGGGCCCCATAGAGCCGGCAGCAACTGCAACGCGTCTTCGAGCAGCGCGTAACGCTCACCGACCGGCGGGAACGGCCAGCCGTACGCCTTGTGCTCGGCCTCGAACCACGCGAGCCCGACGCCGCAGACCGCCCGCCCACCGCTCAGTACGTCGAGCGTCGCCGCGATCTTCCCGAGGTGCGCGACGTTGCGGTACGTGATGCCCGAGACCAGCGTGCCCAGCCGGACACGCGTCGTACAGGCGGCGAGGTAGCCGAGTGTCGTCCAGCTCTCCAGGAAGTCCTCCCAGGCCCGCCCCACCTGCGGGATCTGCCGAAAATGGTCCATCACGTAGATCGCGTCGAACCCGGCCGCCTCGGCCCGTTCCGCCACGTCACGCACCCACGCGGCCGTCCCCGCCCGTCCCGCCGGATGGGTGTAACTGCTCAGCTGCAGCCCGAAGCGCAACCCGACCGGAGCTTCCGATTGCCGGGTATGCGCCGCGGTCGACTCGACGAACACGCTCGGCACCACCCGCGCGGCGGTCGGCTCCAGTACGTCGTCGTACCCCTCCGTCGGCAACTCCTTCTTCACCGTGGCCCATGACCGCAGCTGCGCCGTCAGGGCGTCGGCAGGGATGCGCTTGTCCCGTTGACGATTCCGCCGCCGGCACTCCTCGGCAGGTGTATCGAACGCCACCGCAACACAAGCCATCCCGGCATCCCGAGCCAGTGCCAGCCAGGACCTTCGCCGGTCCGCGTCCAGCCCCAGGGTGTCGACGACAGTCGTCAGGCCCCGCCCGATTCGTTGCCGCACCACCACGTCCAGCACCGCGAACGCATCCGCGCTCGCCGCGATGTCGTCCTCGGCGGCCCCGACCAACGCCCGCAACCGGTCACTGGACACGATCAGGTCGCCGGCGAAGTGCTCCGCCGCCCAGGTCGACTTCCCCGAGGCCCCCGGACCGGCCAGGATCACCACACACGGCGACGGCAGCTTGAGCTCGGACACAAAAGCAGTTTCCACCACGGATACGCTTTTCGGATGCGATTGTTCGTGGCCGTCGTGCCACCCAGCGAAGTAGTGGAGGATCTGAGCGAGTTCGTCGAGCCGCGCCGGCAGCACCCGGATGACGACATCCGGTGGGCGGCGGACGACCACTGGCATCTCACGCTCGCGTTCCTCGGCGAGGTGCCGGACTGGAGGACCGAGGAGCTCGAGGAGCGGCTGGAGCGGGCCGCGAAGCGGCAGCAGCCGTTCGCGCTGCAGCTCGCCGGAGCGGGTGCGTTCCCCGGGGTCCCGGACGCCCGGGTGCTGTACGCCGGGGTGCGCGACGAGACCGAGTCGCTCAAACACCTGTCGATGACCACCCGGGCGGCCGCCAACCGGGCCGGCGTCACCGTCGAGGGGCGCAAGTTCAACCCGCACCTGACGCTCGCGCGGCTGCGGCGGCCCGTCGACGTCACCAAATGGGTGCGGATCTTCGACACCTACGAGAGCCCGGTGTGGACCGCGGGCAGTCTCCAGCTGATCGAGTCCAGGCTCGGCGAGGGACCGGGCCACAGTGCGGCGTACGTCACGGTAGGCGAATGGGACTTCTTAGGTTAACCTCAGGAAGGTTAGCCGTACCTAATGCCTAATTCTGTACTGAGAGAGTCCCGCCATGCTCGCGAACTACCTGATCGGACTCCGTGAAGGGCTCGAGGCCTCGCTGGTCGTCAGCATCCTCGCCACCTTCCTGGTCAAGTCGGGCCACCGCGATCGACTCAAACTGGTCTGGATCGGTGTCGCCACGGCGCTTGCCGTGGCGGTCGCCGCCTGGGGTCTGCTCCAGTTCGTCACCGCGCTGACCGCGAAGTCCTTCACGACCCAGGAGACCGTCGGCGGCGTGATGTCGATCCTCGCGGTCGGCTTCGTCACCTGGATGATCTTCTGGATGCGCAAGGCGTCCCGGAGCATCGCCCGAGAGCTCCGGGAGCGGATGGGCCAGGCGCTCGAGGTGGGGTCGCGCGCGGTCGTGATCCTGGCGTTCCTGGCGGTCTTCCGGGAGAGCATCGAGACCGCGTTCATCGTGTACGCGTCGGCCGCCACCGCGACCACCGCCGTACCGTTCGTCGGCGTCCTGCTCGGGCTCGCGACCGCGGTGCTGCTCGGCGTCGCGATCTACAAGGGCGCGGTGAAGATCAACCTGGCCGTGTTCTTCAAGTGGACCGGCGCGGTGCTGATCCTGGTCGCGGCCGGGATCTTCGCCTATGGCTTCCACGACCTGCAGGAGGCGAACATCCTGCCCGGCCTGCACACGCTGGCCTTCGACATCTCCCACGTGATCCCGCCCGACAGCTGGTACGGCGTACTGCTCAAGGGCATCTTCAACTTCAACCCGGCCCCGACCGTGGTGGAGGCGACCGCGTGGGTCGTCTATCTCGTCCCGGTGATGGTGTTCTACTTCCGCCCGGTGAAGAGCTCCGCACCGCCCGCCGTACCGGCGACGACCGCTCACAAAGCGGCCTGAATCCCCAGGAGAACCATGCGCAGCACTGTGGCCCGCCGGGCCTGTGTCATCGGTGTCGTCCTCGGCCTCGCGGCGCTGACCGCGTGTGCGAAGGAGGAGCCCGCGGCCAAGGACGACGGCACCGGCCCGGTGTCGGTCAAGGCGTCCGACTCGGCGTGTGAGCTGAGCCGCCGCGACGTGAAGTCCGGCACCAGCACGTTCTCGGTGGAGAACGCGGGCAGCAAGGTCACCGAGTTCTACGTGTACGCCGATGGCGACCGGGTGATGGGCGAGGTCGAGAACATCGGACCGGGCCTGAAGCGCGAGCTGATCGTCGAGCTGCCCACCGGGAAGTACCAGGCGGTCTGCAAGCCCGGCATGGTCGGTGACGGGATCCGCGGTGACCTCACGGTCACCGGCGACGCGGCCGCGCAGGTCGACACCGACACCGCGCTGAAGCAGGCGACCGACAGCTACCAGCGGTACGTGAACTCGCAGGCAGCCGAGCTCGAGGAGGAGACCGGCGAGTTCGTCGAGGCGGTGAAGGCCGGCGACGTCGCCAAGGCCAAGGCGCTCTACCCGGTCGCCCGCACGTACTGGGAGCGGATCGAGCCGGTCGCCGAGTCGTTCGGTGACCTCGACCCGAAGATCGACGCCCGCGTGAACGACGTCGAGCCGGGCACCGAGTGGACCGGGTTCCACCGGATCGAGCAGGCGCTCTGGGTCTCCAACTCCACCAAGGGCATGGAGAAGTACGCCGACCAGCTGCTGACCGATGTGAAGACGGTGGTCGCGAAGGCGAAGACCGTGAAGCTCACGCCGCTGCAGCTGGCCAACGGCGCCAAGGAACTGCTCGACGAGGTCGCCACCGGCAAGGTCACCGGCGAGGAGGACCGCTACTCGCACACCGACCTGTGGGACTTCCAGGCGAACGTCGAGGGTTCGCAGGCCGCGATCCAGGCGCTCCGCCCGGCCCTGCAGAAGCGCGACGCCGCGCTCGTCACCCAGCTGGACACGCAGTTCAAGGCCGTCTTCGCGTCGCTGGACAAGTACCGCGAAGGCGACGGCTTCAAGCCGTACACGGCCACCGAGCCCGAGAAGAAGGCCCTCGGCGCGGTCGTCGACGGCTTGGCCGAGCCGGTCAGCAAGGTCGCCGCAGTACTGGCCAAGAAATGAGCGGACGCACGGGATTGTCCCGACGCGGCCTGTTCGGGGCCGCGGGTGCCGCTGTCGCCACCGGAGTCGCGGGGTACGTCGCCCACTCGGCACTGACCGGTGAAGAGTCGCAGGCGGCGGACGACAACGGGCCGGTGGAGTTCCACGGACCGCATCAGGCCGGTATCACGACGCCTGTGCAGGACCGGCTGCACTTCGCTGCCTTCGATGTGACCACGACCAAGCGTGACGAGCTGATCGCCCTGCTGAAGGAGTGGACCGCGGCGGCCGCGCTGCTCACGGCCGGTCGCGACATCGGGCAGTACGGCGCGGTGAACGGACCGGGCGAGGCGCCGCCGGAGGACACCGGCGAGGCGGTCGGCCTGCCGCCGGCGCGGCTGACGCTGACGATCGGGTTCGGGCCGTCGCTGTTCGACAAGCGGTTCGGGCTGGCGTCGAAGCGTCCCCAGGCACTCGTCGACCTGCCGCACTTCATCGGCGACGACCTGGACCCCGCACGGTCCGGTGGCGACATCGCCGTCCAGGCGTGCTCGGACGACCCGCAGGTCGCCGTACACGCGATCCGGAACCTCGCGCGGATCGGGTTCGGGCGGGTCGCCGTCCGGTACTCGCAGCTCGGATTCGGCCGGACGTCGTCGACGTCGCGGGCACAGGCGACGCCGCGGAACCTGTTCGGATTCAAGGACGGGACCAACAACCTGAAACTCGAGGAAGCCGACAAGCTCGAGCAGCAGTTGTGGGTCCAGCCCGAGGACGGCCCGGACTGGATGGTCGGCGGCGCGTACCTGGTGTCGCGGCGGATCCGGATGAACATCGAGATCTGGGACCGTACGTCGCTCGGCGAGCAGGAGACGATCATCGGCCGCGGCAAGGGCACCGGCGCGCCGCTGGGCAAGGCGGACGAGTTCGACGCGATCGACTTCACCGCGAAGAACGCCGACGGCGCACCGAAGATGCCGGTGGACTCGCACGTGCGGCTCGCGCACCCGCAGTTCAACAAGGGCGCCGAACTGCTCCGCCGCGGCTACAACTTCGTCGACGGCTCGGACGGCCTCGGCCGGCTCGACGCGGGCCTGTTCTTCCTCGCCTACCAGCGCGACCCGCGCAAACAGTTCATCCCGATCCAGAACCAGCTGGCCAAGAACGACACGATGAACGAGTACATCCACCACGTGGGCTCCGGCATCTTCGCCTGCCCAGCAGGTGTGACACCCGGCTCGTACTGGGGCGAGAAGCTGTTCTCCTGAACCGGTCGGTCACTACATTGTGGCGGTGAGCAACCATCAGGGCGGTTACCCCGGTCAGCAGCCGCCGTACGGGGGACAGGCCCCGCAGCAGCCGCCGTACCCCCAACAGTACGGGCAGCAGCAGTACGGCGGTTACCCGCCGCCACCTCCGCCGTCGCGCAAGGTGGGGCCGATCGTGGTCGCGATCGTCGGTGCGCTGATGCTCATCGGTGCCGGTGTGTTCGTGGTCACCCGGTTCACCGGCGGCTCGGACGACGCCGCCGACGGTTCGGCCAAGCCGGTCGCGCCGTCGGCGAAGCCCACGGCGAGCGAGGCCCCGACGGAGGAGCCGAGCACCGGGGGCAGCCCTACCGCTGGTGAGAGCCCCAGCGCACCGGCTGCGCCCTGCAACGGGTGCATCCCGGGCGCCACGGTCACCTCACTCGTCACGGCGTTCAAGTCCAAGGGCTACGTCTGCAAGCTGGACCGCCGCTGGGAGTGCAACAAGGGCACGCTGGACGTCTACATCAGTCCTCACTACTCGAACAAGAACTACGCCGAGTACGTCGACGTGAGCGGCAGCAGCAGCGCCCGCGTGCAGAACTGCCCGCAGTGCATCACCGGCGCCGTCGCCTCCCTGAAACAAGGCCTGCCCGGAGCGCTGGCGCTGTTCGTCAAAGACGCGTCCGTGCGCCAGCAGATCGTCGCGTTCGCGATGCAGGGCGCAGGCATCCCCACCTCCGGGCCGAGCTCGACCCGCGACGCCAAGATCGGCGGCTACCGCCTGTCGACCCAGGGCTACAGCGGCGCAACCGTCGGCAAGAACGGCAAGTACGCCAGCTTCTACTCGACCTCGGTCTCCATCCGCGGAGTCTCCGAGTACTGAGGCCGGACCGCCGGCACTCATCAATCGCATCCGAGGAAGGGCCGCCACGCTCAGGCGGTCGTTCCTCGGACGATTGATGAGTGCTGCAGATCCGTCTACTTGACCGCGCCGGCGGTTACACCGGCGACGAAGTGTCGTTGGGCCAGGAGGAAGCCGATGACGACGGGGACGCTGACGACCAGGGCCGCGGCCATGATCTGGTTCCAGTAGATGTTGGTCTGCGTGGAGTACTGGCGCAGGCCGACCGACAGAGTGCGGTTGGCCTCGGTGGTCATCACGGACGCGAACAGGACCTCGCCCCACGCGGTCATGAACGAGTAGATCGCGACCGCGATCACGCCGGGCCGGGCCGCGGGCAGGACGACCCGCCAGAGCGCGCCCATCGGACCGCAGCCGTCCACCAGCGCGGCCTCGTCCAGCTCACGCGGGATGCTGTCGAAGTATCCGGCCAGCATCCAGATCGAGAACGGCAGGCTGAACGTCAGGTACGTGATGATCAGCCCGAGCCGCGTCCCGACCAGCTGCAGCCCGAACTGGTTGTTGATGTTCACGAAGATCAGGAACAACGGCAGCAGGAACAGCACGCCCGGGAACATCTGCGTCGACAGCACCGTCGTGGTGAACACGGTCCGGCCCCGGAACTTGAACCGCGACACCGCGAACGCGGCCAGGATCGCGATCGCCACCGAGAACACCGTCGCGGCCACCGACACGATCGTCGAGTTCACGAAGTACTTCGCCAGCGGCACCGTCTTCCACATGTCCACGAACGGCGCCAGCGTCAGGTTCGACGGCCACCAGGTGAACGCGCCCTGCACGTCCTTCAACGGCTTCAGCGACGACGTCGCCATCACGTACAGCGGGACCAGGACGAACAGCCCGAGCACCGTCAGCGTGACACCGCGGTAGATCTTGAAACCCCTGGTCTCACGCACGGCGCGACCTCCTTCCGGTGACGAGCAGGTACGCGCCGGTGACGATCATCAGGAAGATCAGCAGCAGCACGGACATCGCCGCACCGGTGCCGAAGTTCCAGGTCAGGAACGACGCGTTGTAGATGTGGAAGGTGATCAGGTCACCGGCCGGCGGCTGCGCCGTACCGAACAGCACGTACGGCGTGTTGAAGTCGCTGAACGTCCACAGGAACAGCACCAGCACGAGCACCAGGTTGACCGGCCGCAGCGACGGCAGCGTGATGTTGCGCCACTGCCGGATGTTGCCGGCGCCGTCCACCGATGCGGCCTCGTACAAATCCCGCGGGATGCTCTGCATACCCGCCATCAAGGTCAGGAACGCGAACGTCCACAGCTTCCAGCCGGCCACCGTGATCAGCGAGATCAACGCGTTGCCGCCGATCAGCCAGAACGTCCCGCCGTCGCTGAGGTGCAACTGCTCGAGGACGTGGTTGACGGCGCCGGTGTCGCGCTGGAGCATGAAGTTCCAGGTCAGGATGCCGGCGTACGCCGGGAGCGCGTACGGCACCAGGAACAGCGTCCGGACCAGGCCCCGGCCGCGGAACTCCGGCTGCAGGGCGACCGCGGCGGCCATCCCGAGCACCCACGAGAACGCGACCGTGACGAGCGAGAAGACGACCGTGACGCCGAAGGACTTCAGCAGCCCTGCACCGACGGCGTTGTTGAAGTCGAGCGCGACCTTGTAGTTGCCGAGCCCGGCGCTGGGCGCGGAGGACCAGTTCGCGATGAAGAACTTGGTCAGTTTGACGAAGCTCATCCAGATCCCGACCAGCATCGGGATGATGTGGATGAACAGTTCCAGCAGCACGGCCGGGGCGAGCAACGCGTACGGCAGCCACCGGTTCAGGCCCGGCCGGTGCTCGAGGCGGCTGCGGTTCCTGGCCGGCTTGGCCGGCGCCGGAGCGGCGGTTTCTGTGGCGACGGACATCCGGGGGTGTCGCCTCCTGTCTGTCGGATCGGTGGGCTGACGCGGGCAGTGGCCCGGACGCTGCCGTCCGGGCCACTGGGGACAGGTCAGCTACTCGCCGCCACCTGGTCCTCGGCGGTCTTCAGCGCCGCCTTGACGTCGTCGGCGGTCACCGTCCCGCCGGTCGCGATCTTGGCGAACATCGCGTTCATCGCCTTGCCGACAGTGCTCTCGAACTGGTCCTCGGCCGGCACCAGCGGCAGCGGCTTGGACTTGGTGTTGTAGACGTCCTGGAACGTCGCCGCCTCGGCCGCGTCGGTGGTGAACACCGGCTTGGCGTCCTTCAGCACCGGCAGCGACGAGAACGGCTTGCCCAGCGTGGTCTGGGTCTGCGCGTCGGTCATGTACTTCACGAACTTCAGCGCCGCGTCCTTGTGCTTGGTGTTCTTGAAGACCGACAGGTTGATACCGGCCACGTGGCTGGCCACCTGCTCGCCGCCGGCCGGAGCCGGGAACGGTACGACGCCGTACTCGCCGGCCTTCATGCCGTTGGCGACGATCGAGGAGTCGGCGTTGTTCTGGTTGATGACCATCGCGACCTTCTTGGTGGCGAAGTCGTTCACCGACTTGGTGCCGTTGTCGTACTGCGCGTTCGCCGGGTTCGCGACCTTGTCCTTCTGCATCAGGTCGAGGTACCGCAGCACGCCCTGCACGTTGCCGTCACCGGTGAAGGTCGGCTTGCCGTCGCCGTTGAACCAGTCGGCCTTGTTCTGCGCGGCGTTGATGAACGCGAAGTGCACGTTCTCGGTGTAGCTGCCGGCCGCCAGCGCCATACCCCACTGCTTCTTCGCCGGGTTGGTCAGCTTCTGCGCGGCCGAGACCATCTCTTCCCAGGTCTTCGGCGGCTGCAGGCCGGCCGCGGCGAACATCGCCTTGTTGTAGTACAGGCCGTAGGCCAGACCGTAGAGCGGGACCGAGGTCGGGTCGGTGCCTTCCTTGCCGCCGGTCGCCAGAGCCGTCGGCACGAACTTGTCCTTGCCGCCGATCGCGGTCATCGCGTCGCCGTCGAACGGCAGGAACGCGTCAGTGGCCTGCAGCGAGGCCGCCCAGGTGTTGCCGATGTTGACCACGTCCGGCGCCTGGCCGGAGGTGATCGCGGTCTGGATCCGGGTCTGCAGGTCGTTCCAGCCGATCACCTCGAGGTTGACCTTGATGCCGGTGTCCTGGGTGAACTTCTGCAGGACCGGGGTCAGCACCTCCTTGTCGTTGTCCAGGCTGGTGCCCTGGTTGCTGGCCCAGTAGGTCAGCGTCTGGTCGCCACCCGAACCGCCGCCGGACGCATCGTCCGAATCGCCGCCCCCGCAGGCGGCCAGGCTGATTCCCAGGGCGGTCGCCGCCACCGCGGCTACAAGCGAACGCAGTCTCACGTCGGACTCCCTCGTCCCGTCTCGAGCCCCCGCGGACCTGCGGGGGCGGATCGGCCCCATACTGGCCTAACCGGTTAAGTTCCGAAACCCTAACCGGTTCAGTTCGAGCGTCTTCGTTACGACCTCGTGACCCGCCCAACCTTCACCGCACCCGCGGAAAACGCAATCCAACACTCTCCGGAAGCGCCCGATTTCACAAAGTCTTCAAACTGAGCCAAACCACGCCGAAACCCGGCCCGCCCCGCGCGGCACGGACGAGCGCCCCGCGCGGCGCGGACGAGCGCCCCGCGCGGCGCGGACGAGCGCCCCGGGCGGTGCGGACGAGCGCCCCGGGCGGTGCGGACGAGCGCCCCGGGCGGTGCGGACGAGCGCCCCGGGCGGTGCGGACGAGCGCCCCGGGTGGACCCAATTTGCCTGGTTGACCCACCAAATGCGGGGTTAGGCACCCTGAACCTGGGTGGATAACCCCACATTTGCCTGGTAGGCCAGGCAAATTTCGTGGTGGGCTTCAGGAGGGGGCGGGGCCGGAGGACTCGCGGTGGCGGAGTTCGCCGGGCGGCGCCTCCTCGTGCAGGGCGGTGTCCGCGGTGATGGTGCGGAGCAGCAGGTCGGCGGCGGCCCGGCCGCGTTCCATGGTCTTCTGGTCGACCGCGGTGATCCCGGGCCGGGCGAGTTCGCACAGCGGCGAGTCGTCCCAGGCGACGATCGAGACCTCGCCCGGCACCGCCGTACCGAGATCCATCGCGACCCGGAGCGCCGCGACCGCCATCAGGTCGTTGCCGAGCACGATCGCGGTCGGCGGGTTCGGGCCGGTCAGCAGCCGGCGGGTGAGTTCTGCGCCGTCGTCGTACCGGTAGGTGCCCTCGATGTGCCGCACCGTGATGCCGTGCCGCTCGGCCTGCTTGAGCAGCGTCTGCACCCGCAGCCGCTCGTGGATGAACGTGAACGGCCCGCTGATGTGCGCGATGTCGGTGTGCCCGAGCCCGGCCAGGTGGTCGAGCAGCAGCGCCACGGTCTCGTCGGGCGAGCTGATCAACCGGCCGACCGAGTCGTCGGGCGCGTTCGAGCTGACCACGACGCACGGCATCCCGAGGTCCTTCAGCAGCTGGATCCGCTGGTCGTCCTCGAGTTCGTCGAACAGGATGAACCCGTCCACGCGACCCTGCCGCGACCAGCGCCGCAGGACGTCGAGGTCCTCGCCGTGCTCGCCGGTGAGCCGGAGCAGCAGCGACGAGTCGACCTCGTTGAGGTACTGCTCGATGCCGACCAGCGTGCGCATGTAGAACGCTTCGGTCGAGATCAGCGTGGGGTCCCTGGCGATCACGATCCCGATCGTCCGGGTCCGGCTCGCCGACAGCGCGACGGCGGCGGAGTTCGGGTGGAAGCCCAGCTCCTCGGCCAGGTCGAGCACCCGCCGCCGGGTCTCCTCGCTGACGCCGGCGCGGCCGTTCAGTGCGTACGAGACCGAGGCCTTCGAGATGTGCAGGCGACGCGCCAGGTCGCTGATCGTGACCCGGTGGCTGCGACGCGTGCCGCTCCCCGGGCCGTCGCCGTCGGCGTCGTCGCCGTCCGCAACGGATCCGCTCGTCGTCATCGCCCGGCCACCCCTCGCACAGACGGAAAAGTGTTCATGTCAGACCGGAGGTTAGCAGCGGCGTTTGAGGGCTGGTCTGTGTCCCGAGAATTGGATAGCGTTTTCCCATGCTGCCGAACGAGCCGTTGCGACTGGATTTCCTGCCGTGGGAGTACGCCCGGAAGGCCTCGGAGGCGGAGCGTGAGCGGCAGGCCGAACGGCAGGCGCGGCTCGGCGGGTCGGTCGAGCTCTCCGCCGATGTGTACGTCGCGGAGTCGGCCGCGGTGTACTGCGACGAGCTGCGGATGGGGGACCGGTCGTACATCGCCGCGCACGCCTACGTCACCGGTCACATCGCGCTCGGCGCGGACTCCACGATCAACCCGTTCGCCGCGGTCCGCGGCAAGGTGACGATCGGCGACGGCGTCCGGATCGGCGCGCACACGTCGCTGCTCGCGTTCAACCACGGCACCGCGCCCGGCGAGCCGATCTTCAAGCAGCCGCACACCGCCGTCGGCATCACGATCGGCGACGACGTCTGGATCGGCTCCAACGTCACGATCCTGGACGGCGTCACGGTCGGGCCGCACACGATCATCGGCGCCGGCGCGGTCGTCACCAAGAACATCCCGGCCAACTCGGTCGCGGCCGGGAACCCCGCCCGAATCCTCCGCTCGCGGACAGGAGCGTCCATGTCAGGTGATCTGCCCACGCTGCTGAAGGAGTTCGCCGCCAAGGCCCGGGAGCAGGTCGACGACGTGCTCGCGCGGTGCTGGGACGGCGTCCGGTTCGTCGACCGGCCCGGCATCGACCGGGAGCCCGAGATCCGCCCGTGGTGCGACGCCGTCGAGATCGCGGACCTGCTGGTACGCCGTACGCCGGCCGGCCACACCCGCGACAACCTCGTCCGGAGGCTCCGCGCGCGCCAGGACCCGGCGACCGGACTGGTATCGCCAGGGGACCTGTCCGACGACGGTCTGGGCAAGCCGTCGGATGCCGAACTCGCTGTCCTGGAAGGCCCCGCGAGCTATCACGTCCTGTGTGTCGGGTACGCGCTCCAGGTCCTCGGCAGCAGCTTCGAGCACCCGATCAGCACCGACTTCACCCTCGACCAGCTCGACAACTTGCCCTGGGCAAGGAGGGCCTGGTCCGCCGGCTCCGGTATCGACGGCCTCGGTACGGCGCTCGCCTTCAACGGGAAGCCCGGCGAACTCGAGCTCCTGATGGGCTGGCTGCACACCCGCGCCGATCCCGAGACCGGCGCGTGGGGCTCATCGCATCCCGACGACGGGCTGCTGCAGGTCGTGAACGGTTTCTACCGCCTCACCCGCGGCACGTACGCGCAGTTCGGCCTCCCGCTGCCGTACCCGGAGCAGGCCGTCGCCACGGTTCTTGCGCACAGCAACGACCGGCGGATGTTCACCGGCGACAACTACAACGCCTGCAACGTTCTCGACGTCATCCACCCGCTGTGGCTTGCCCGTAAGCAGACGGCGTACCGCGAGCAGGACGGCCGTCGCTGGGCCGAGGAGCAGCTGCGTGCGATCCTCCCGCGCTGGGTCGACGGTGCCGGCTTCGCCTTCGCCCCCGACGGCACCGACGACCGCGCGACCCCGGGCCTGCAGGGCACCGAGATGTGGCTCGCGATCATCTGGCTGCTGTCCGACTACCTCGGCCACTCCGACGCCCTCGGCTACCGACCACGCGGCGTACACCGCCCGGAGCCGCTGGTCACCCTCCGCTGAACCGGAGTTACAGCAGTCCGCGGCGGCCGCGCTGCCGGAGATCAGGCGGCGGGTCGACCCCCACGGCACTCCGGCCGGGAACTTCCCCATACCCTGACCACGTGGACCCCCGCACGCGCCGACTGGTGACCTCGCTCGTACTGGCCGCCCTGGTCGTCATCGTCGTGGTGGCTGCCCTCGTCCGATAACGTCGCCGCATGACGCCCTCGGCCGGTGAACGTTCGTCGTACCTGATGCGGGCCGGGCTGGTCCGGAACGTGCGGTCCGGGGAGCACCTGACCACATTCGTGGTGTCCGGGGTGGCGACGGTGCTGGTGACCCGGCTGATCCTCAGCCTCAGCGGATACCCGCAGATCGGCGGCAAGGGCCTGCATATCGCCCACGTCCTGCCCGGCGGTCTGCTGATGCTGATCGCGATCTCGCTGCTGCTCGGGTACGTCGGGCCGGTGGTGCGGCCGGCCGCAGCGACGATCGGCGGGATCGGGTTCGGGCTGTTCATCGACGAGGTGGGGAAATTCGTCACCTCGGACAACAACTACTTCTACCAGCCGACGGCCGCGATCGTGTACGTCGTCTTCGTGCTGATCGTGCTCGGCACCCGCTTCCTCAGCACCCGCCGGCCGATCGACCCGCGGGAGGAGCTGGCGAATGTCGTCGACCACGCCGTCGAGGGGGTCGCGGGCGGTCTGTCCCGGCGCCGCCGGGCCGAGGCCGCGGAGCTCCTCCGCACGGTCCCCGCGCAGATCGAAGGGCGCCGGCAGACGTCCGAGCTGCTGGCCGCCTGCCCACCTGACGAGGTGGAGCTGGCTGCTCCGGTGGACGCTGCCTGGCGGGCGCTGCAGCGCGGGTTCGAGCGGCTTGCCACGCATCCGAAGGCGCCGCCGATCGCTGTCGCCGTACTGGCGGTCCAGTTCTTCGCCGCGCTCGTCATCGCCGCGGTGCTGGGCAACGGTCTCAACCACCTCCCGGTGCTCGGGGTGGCGGTCGGGAGCTTGCTGTCGGCAACGTTCACCGTGCGCGGCGCCTTGGCGTTGCGGAGGCGCAACCGGGCCCGCGCGGTCCGGCTGTTCGAGCTGGCGGTGCTGGTGTCGTTGCTGATGACACAGGTCTTTCAGTTCGCAGCCACGCAATTCGCGGCAGCCGGCGGGATGCTGCTGGACCTGGTGATGCTCGGGCTGCTGCGGGCGGAGCGGGAGCGGATGCGGCGCGAGCTGGACAACGCCACCAAGGCTAGGACGCTCCGACTGCCACCCGATCTGGATCTGCCGCCGTTCCCGGAGGATCCGTCGGACCCGGTGTAGCCCGCCACTTCTCGTGCCGGCCGATCAGCACCGGTGACATCGTCGCGATCAGGTAGACCAGGCCCCCGGCGAGCAGCGCGGGCGCGAGACCGATGGCCGTGACGGCAGCCCCGGCGACCACGCCGCCCAGCGGTACGCCGGTCCAGCAGGCCGCGTTGGACAGCGAGTTGACCCGTCCGAGCAGGTGGCCGGGGATGCGCTCGATCTGGATCGCGCCGAGCACGGGGTTGATGAAGCCCGCGCCGATGCCGCCGACGGCGTACACCGCCATCAGGGTCCAGATCGGTACGTCGGTGGCCATCGCCACAAAGCGCGGCGCTCCGGCGATCAGGAACGCGACCGTGAAGACCAGTTTGCGCGGGATGCGGTCACCGATGGCCGACGCGAGCAGGGCGAACAGCGTTGCGGTCACTCCGAACGAGGTGAGGATCAGACTGGTGTGACCTGGGCCGTAGCCGTGCTCCTTGATCCAGACGGGCAGCAGTACGGTGCTGGTCGCAGCGTCGAGCAGGTTGGTCACCGCGATCATGACGACCAGCGGCAGCAGGAGCCGGTCGGTGCGCAGAAAGGTCCAGCCCTCCAGGAGTTGGCGGCCGTAGCCCTGCTCCTTCGATGGGGACGTGGCGCACTTGGGGACCCAGCGGGTGATCAGTACGGCGCAGACGCCGAACGACGCCGCGTCGATCCACAGGGCGTTGACCGCTCCGACCAGGGTAATGAGGCCGCCGGCCAGCGCGTACGCGAAGAAGCCCGCCAGGCGTTCCGTCGTACTCTCCAGACCCGTCACCCGCTCCAACGGGACCCAGGCCGCTCTGGCGATGTCGGGGATCAGCGTGGCCTTGGCGGCATCGCCCGGTCCGCGGAGCGCTCCGGCGATCGCGACCAGCACCAGCAGCGTCGGGAAGTGCAGGAAGCCGAGCGTGTGGAGCAGGGGGACCAGCGCCACCACCGCTGTACTCGCGGTGTCTGCCACGACGCTGACCCGGCGGGCGCCGACCTTGTCGATCAGCGGGCCGCCCATCGCCTTCACCACGACCAGCGGCGCCATCTCGGCCATCGCCACGAGACCGGTCTTCACTGGCGATCCCGTCGTGATCAGGACGAACCACGGGATCGCGATCGCGCTGACCCGGGTCCCGCAGATCGACACGACGTTCGCCACCAGGAACGCAGCCAACGGCGCTCGATTGCCCTTGTCGCCCATCATTGCCTCCCCCTGTGTGCTTACTGGCGCGTCTCGCGCGGGAACGCCTGGATCTGAACGGTGACTTGCTCGGCGCCCTCCGGCAGGGGAGCGGTGAGGTCCGGCGTCTTGTACTTCTCGAGGACCGCCATGACCTCGCGCATCATCGTTGCCAGCTGGTCGGGCCTCAGATGGAAGAAGTAGTCCGAGAGCATGCTGGCGTCGCGCCAGTCCTCGGGCATCGTCTGCATCGCGTCGATGAAGCCGAAGATGTTCTCGGCGTACGTCTGGCCGACGCCGTGCAGGAAGCCCAGCGCCAGCTCAGGCTCCTGGTCCAGCAACTCGGTCGCGTTGAACTCGGTGCCCTGGTGCGCCGACTTCCACCAGCGGTCGCGGGCATTCCCGCGGCTGTCGTCCTCGACCACCAGCCCTGCGTCGGCGAGCTGCCGGAGGTGGTAGCTGGTCGCGCCCGTGTTCACCCCGAGCCGCCCGGCCAGGGTCGTAGCGGTCTGCGGCCCGTACACGCGGAGCAGACCGAGGATCCGGTTCCGCATCGGGTGCGCCAGCGCGCGCACGAGGTGCCGATCCAGCTGGACGGTGCGGGCCGGCTCCACGCTCTGGTTCTCGTCGCTCATGGCTCAGAGCATAGGATTGCAAAGCCTCTTTGCAAAGTGTTTTTGCAAAGAAGTTCTGCAGTCTGGTTGTCCACAACTCGCAAATCGCCCCGCCGGACCCGGCGCGATCACGGCATCTTCTCTGTCGACCACGAACCCCGACGTGCCCGCTTGAGGAAAGAGAGATGTCCCGATGATCCGCGTGATGTTCGACGACGCCGACTACTGCGACGTGCCCGCCGACCTGATGACCTTCACCGACGGCGCGGTGATCTTCTGGCTCAAGGGCGAGGAGGTCGGCCGCCACCGCCAGGCCCGCATCCGCTCCCTGGAGCCCGTCAACCCGAACTCGATGACCCGCAAGATCCAAAAAGCTCGCAGAACCCACCCCAACGCCTTCCGCCCGTGGTCCCCCGAAGACGAGCAAACCCTGATCGAGATGCACAACAACGGCGCCCCCATCGACGACCTCAGCGAAGCCCTCGGCCGCCAGGAAGGCGGCATCATCACCCGCCTGAGAAACCTGGGCCTCCTCGACGAAGACCCAGACCCAGCCACCCCCACACCCACCCCATGACCCCCACCCACCCGCCCTCGGCGCACGCCCCGTCCACCCCAACGAAGCAATTGCCGTCCGCAGGACCTCCGCGAGAGGATGCCGACTGGTCCCGTCCTTCACCGACAACACATGCCGTGGGGCGGCGGCTGTGTTTCCGGCGGCCCCCGGCGCCCCGTCCTGCCGCGCGACCGCCCCGGCGAAGCAACACCTGTCCGTGGGACCGCCGCGAGAGGACGCCGCCTCGCGGTCGCATCCTTCGCCGACCACTCGCACCTCCGGGCGCACTACCGGCGGCAACTGCCTTTCAGCCGCCTGCGGCGGCACGAGCCTGTCCCTGGCGACCAACCGCCCGGCGAAGCAACTGCCGTCCGCAGAACCGTTGCGAATTATCGCCACGCCGCACTCCGCCCTTCACCGACATCACGCACCGCCGGACGTGCCGTGGGTGGCGACTGTGTCCGGGCGGCCTCGGCGTCGGGCCCTCCGTTCTGCGACGCAACCGCCCCGGCGAAGCAGCTGTCGTCGGCGGGAGCATCGCGAAGGCCGCCCGCCTCGCGCCCTCGGTTCTTGGCCGACTGCAGGTGCCGCTTGGCGTCCTGTCTGCGGCGGGTTGGAAAACCCCTGTCGCCGCAGACCCCCGACGAATATGGTCGCGCTCATGGATGGCGACTGGAGAGACGGTGGTTTCAGACAACGTCGTCCCTCTGCGGAGAGCCTCGCCTGGGTTGCGGCGTCGATGGGCCGAGGCAGCCGCGTCGTCGGCTATCGCCGATTGACCGGTGGCGTCTGCTCCGCCGTGAATCGCCTGACTGTCGAGCGACGTGGAACTCGAACGTTCGTCGTACTGCGGCAGTACCCGGCCGGCCTTGACCTGCAGGAAGCCTTGAAGAAGGAGATCGCCAACCTAGGTGTGGTGGCGGGAAGCGGGCTCCCGGTTCCAAGCATCCTGGCCACCGATGTTGCCGGTGCCTCGACGGGCGGCGCGCCATCGTTGCTGATGACACGGCTGCCGGGCCATGTTCACCTCAGTCCAGCGGAGCCTCGGTCGTGGCTGACGAGGATCGCGGAGATCGCCGTACTGCTGCATTCCCTCGATCTCCCCGCAAAGACGTTCAGACCATGGACAGATTCCTGGATCGCTCCTCGGGACGGGTTTCAGGTGCCGGTCGACGCACAGAAGCCGGCGGTGTGGAAGTCGGCATTCGGTGCCATGGCGGCACCACCGCCAAAGGACCCCGCCGTCTTTCTGCACTGCGATCTCCTGCCGGTCAACATGCTGTGGTCACGCGGAAGAATCACCGGCCTGACCGACTGGAACTCCATCCATCGGGGATCGCGCGCGATCGACGTCGGGCACTGCCGGCGGTACCTGGCGGCGCTCTACTCGCCCGAATGGTCGGAGCAGCTTCGGTCGCTGTACGAGTCGATCGCCGGTGCGACTCTCGATCCGTGGTGGGACCTGTATGCCCTGCTGCACTACGACGAGAGCGGCTCGAAGTGGATCCGCGGTCAGGTCGCCGGGCGCCGCCCCGTCGACGTGCCCGGCATGACGTCCCGGGTCGAGCTCGCCATCGAAACAGCCCTACGGCGCCTCGGCTAACCGCGGGTTCCCCACTGGCCACCCTTCCGGTTCTGGTACGTCGCACAGCCCCTGCACGAAGGCCGGTCGCACTCGCATCAGTCACAGACCAAAACGAGTCACCGCCCACACGAGGAGCCCCCGCGCGAGGATGCCTCACGGCCACAGGCTGGGCCTGTGCCCACAGAACGGCGGGTTGAGCCTGCTATGGCTGGGTGGTGCGCGCCGATGGCGGCAGGAGGAGAAGCCCCAGCGCCATCCCGAGCAAGCAAGGCAGGCCGTGATTGTCTTGGAGCACCGTGCCGATCACGGCCAGCACCGGCACCACGAACGCCGACATCCGTAGGTTCCTCGGGAACTCGACGCCGTACCGGCGGGACGCAACCATCACCACCACCGCCAGCGCACCGAGCAGACCAGCGCTACACATCGAGTTGCCCGCGCCGACCGGGTTCAGCCAGACGTAACTCACGAACTGACCAAACAAGCCGCAGCCGAAGTACAGCACCGACCAACGGCCCCGCCCGAACACCCGCTCGGCAGCCGTACCCACCACCGCCATCCAAACCAGATTGACGACCAGACCGGCCGTCCAGCCGTCCTGGAAGAACATCCCGGTCACCAGCCGATACCACTCACCGTCGTCGATCCGTGCCGCATCCCGAACCACCTGGTCGTACAACGGCCGATGAACGAGCTGGGCAACGCCGCACCCCAGCGTCACCAGAAACACCACACCGGTCAGAAACGGCCGCCGCGACCCGGCCCTTAGCGCCCCCAGCGGATGAGGCGCAACGGCGTCCGTGGTCACGCGCCAAAACCTAACGCGACCAGAGGCCTACCACGGCCGCGAGCCCACGCCCCTGAAGATCAGCCACCACCGCCCACTCGCCCCACACTGCCCCGAACCTGGCCAGCAAGCGCACCCCCGCCCGACACCTCGTCAGCCACACTCGAGCCGAGGATGGCCAGGGGAGAGCCTGCGCCCCCGACCTGCGCCCCCGACCTGCGCCCCCGACCTGCGCGCGACCGACGTCGGCGTACGACGTGGACGGGCGACACCGGCGTGCGGCGCGGGCGACCCGCGCGCCAGACCTGCGCTGGTGACGTCGGCGTACAACGTCGGCGTGCGGCGCGGGCGACCTGGCGTGGGACCTCCGCGACGTCGGCGTACGACGTGGGCGGGCGACCCGCACGCACGACGCGGGCGGCCGACGCGGACGTGCGACTCGTACGGGCGACCTGCGCGCCCGACCGATGCGGGCGACGTCGCCGTGCGACGCGGACGTGCGACCTGCGCGTACGACGTGCGCGTACGACCCGAGCGGGCGACGTCGGTGTACGACGTGAACGGGCGACGTGAACGGGCGACTTCGGCGTGCGACGTGGGCGTGCGACTCGTGCGGGCGACTACGCGCCCGACCTTCGCGGGCGAGGTCGGCGTGCGACGTGGGCGTGCGACGTGGGCGTGCGACCTGCGCGTACGACGCTGGCGGGCGACGCTGGCGGGCGACGCGGACGTGCGACTCGTGGGGGCGACCTGCGCGACCGACCTGCGCGGGCGACGTCGGCGTACGACTGGACCGGCGACGTCGTCGTAGGACTGGACGGGCGACGCCGGCGGGCGACGTGAGCGGGCGACCTGCGCGTTCGACGTGCGCGTACGACTTGCGCGGGCGACGTCGGCGTACGACTGCTCGGGCGACGCGGGCGGCCGACGCGGACGTGCGACTCGTGCGGGCGACTTCACGCCCGACCTGCGCGTACGACGTGGGCCGGCGACCTGTGCGTTTGCGCCTGTCGGTTCCGGCTGAATACTGACCCTCTGGTTCCGGGTGAACTTTGACCCACCTCCGTGACGATCGTGAGGTGTTGAACGTGGAGGACTGGGCG